>JANSXH010000017.1 GCA_024743055.1 Pseudomonadota bacterium | reverse complement strand
GTCAAATGATCCTGGAATCATTCCTTGCTCCTCCCTGTTATGTGCCGGGCTGTTTGTGCCGGGCTTATGGCGTTTTTACGCAATTGGTGACAGGGTGTGGCAAAACTGGGGCATAGGGTAAGGCAATGAACGCCGATAACGACAGCATTTCACGAAATGCGAAATATCTGCACGAAATGCGACTGGCGGAATTACAGGAATTTCAGTCCAGATTGAGGATTTCCCGGATTTCTGCGATGCGGCCGCGACTGACGGGCACTTCCAGGTTTTCATCCTCACCCATGACACAAAACGCCTTATCTCCTTCCCGGCGCAAACCAGTAATCTTCTGATGGTTGACGATATAGCTGCGGTGGGTGCGGATAAACATGCCGGGGCTCAGCTTCTTTTCCAGGCGAGATATGGGCCAGGGGCAGAACAGTTCCTCCTCCCCATTATGGAGCTTGGTGTAATGGCCATTGGCCTGAGCCATGAATATAGCGGAGGATGGCAAGAAGCGAATTGTCTTGTTACGATCATAGGGGATGCGGCCTTCGTCAATATCTTCAGGCGGCTGTGACATGGCCCGCGAAAAGGCCACTGAAGGTGCCTTCTGGGTTTGAGGCAGTTCCTGAGGGGCAATGCTATCTTGCTCGCGATCCGGATCCGTCTGTAGGGCCTGTTCCGCTGAATCTTCACTGGTGGGCACGGCAGATAGAAGAAACAGGCCGCAAATAACGAAAGATGCAAGGGCCACGATCAGAGCGAGCGTATCTTTACTTAAAACCGGGGTAACCGTGACATTGCTGTTGATGCTGAAAATCGTGAAATACATGGCCGAGTAATGCATGGCTGAGATAGCTAGGCCCAGAACGACCGCTCCGGCAATAGCTGATTTCAGGGTTCGTTGGCCATAGGCCAGCTCCATCGCAGCAATGGAGGCTGCGATACCGATGGTAACCGCAACAATGAGCCCGAGCGGGTTATAGGTGACAATACAGTTGGCGGAAATAGCGCTCATGCCTAGATAATGCATGGCGACAATGCCAATTCCCGTAATCACGCCCGCAACAGCTATGCGCTTTTTATTGCGAACCCCAAAATGTAAAGATAACAAGGCGGCGCCTGTGACGAGGATAGCAATTAGGGCAGAGCCCAGGGTTGGCAGCGGTGCATAGGCAATTGTCAGCGGCATATTGACGGCCAGCATCCCGACAAAATGCATGGACCAAATACCTCCGCCCAATGCAAATGCGCCCTGCGCCACACGCTTTTTACGCTGCGCCCCTGTCATCAACCGTAAATTGGAGGTCATCCTAAGCGCCGTGAAGGAAGCAGTGATCGCGATCGCTATCGAAGCAATCACCAACAAAGGCGAATAGGTGATGTCCAGCGTCATCTGCCCTCCCAGCAAACAAAACGAGCGCCATTCCGAGAATGGTAGCCCACAAACCCGGTCTCGCAAAGCTTCTTTCTAGTGGTCATAGGAGAACTATTCCGCAGCACGGAAAATCCCCGAGAATATCGTTCGGACCCAAAAACGCCTCTTCAATGTATTTTTAGGTCAATAAATCGTCTTTTTTGAGCAATACCAATTTTTGGACGGAGCCTATAATTACCTCAAATTGCAGGAGGAGGAGCGAAATGAACTGGGATGTCTTCATAACTTGCGCCGTCACTGGCTCCGGAGATACGGCGGGAAAAAGTCATAAAATCCCGATTACTCCAGCTGAAATAGCTAATGCCGCTATCGAGGCTGCGAAAGAAGGTGCTGCTGTCGCCCATATTCATGTGCGGGATCCGGATACAGGGGCCGCATCACGGGACCCTGAGCTTTACAGGCAGGTCGTTGATCGAATTCGCAGCAGTGATACCGACATCATCATCAACCTTACGGCAGGTATGGGCGGAGATGTTGTCTTTAGCGGTGTAGAAGCTCCTTTGCCTCTAAATACCGACGGAACCGACATGGTCGGGGCAAGCGAGCGGATGGAACATGTAAAGCAGCTATTGCCGGAGATTTGCACCCTCGACTGCGGCACCATGAATTTCTCGGAAGGTGACTATGTCATGACCAATACCCCGTCGATATTGCGGGAGATGGCAAGGCAGATGACCACTCTTGGGGTCCGGCCCGAAATCGAAATCTTTGATACGGGGCATCTAGTCATGGCGAAACAGCTGGTCGAGGAAGGGTTGATTGAAAATCCGGTAATGGTTCAGCTTTGCATGGGAATCCCCTATGGCGCGCCAAGCGATCCCTTAAGCCTTCTCGCTCTCACCCAAAATATCCCAAAGGGCTGGACCTACTCGGCCTTCTCAATTGGCCGTATGCAGCTTCCCTATGTGCCCCTTGCAGCCCTGGTCGGTGGGAATGTCCGTGTGGGGCTGGAGGACAATATCTATCTGGGCAAGGGCGAGCTTGCCACAAATGGAGATCTTGTCGCCCGGGCCACGACGATCCTGACGGCCATGGGATGCCGTATTCTAGGCCCGGGCGATGTACGGGAAAAACTGAAACTGACCAAACATAGCTAAGGGTTCCTTATGGCTGAATTTTCGAAAGTTGCCGTTATAGGCGGCGGCGTTATTGGCGGCGGCTGGGTCGCCCGTTTTTTACTCAACGGCCTTGATGTCACACTCTATGACCCTGACGATACGGCCCTCTCAAAGGTCAATAGGATCATCGCCAATGCTGAACGGGCTTATGACGATCTGTTAGACGTAGATCGTCCAAAGATAGGAGTCTTAAATCTTACATCTGACATTAGGGAAGCTGTCGAAAATTCTGATTTTATTCAGGAAAACGTACCCGAAAATTTCGAATTAAAGAAGAAGATACTGGCAGAGATAGACCAACATGCGCCCGAAAACACACTGATTTGTTCCTCAACATCAGGTTTGCTCCCGACTGAGTTACAAGCGGATCTAAAGCATCCGGAACGCTTTTTGGTCGGCCATCCCTTCAATCCCGTCTACCTTTTGCCGCTCGTAGAAATTTGCGGTGGTGATCTGACATCAGAAGATAAAAAAAATGCCGCGGCCGATTTCTATCGGGATATTGGTATGAAGCCCTTGATCCTTAAGAAAGAGATCGATGCCTTTATTGCCGACCGACTTCTTGAGGCTTATTGGCGGGAAGCTTTATGGCTGGTCAAGGATGGCATCGCCACTGTTGAAGAAATAGATGACGCCATCCGCTACGGGGCCGGATTGCGGTGGGCGATGATGGGAACTTTTCAGGTTTACCGAATTGCTGGCGGCGATGCAGGTATGCGTCATTTCCTTTCGCAATTCGGTCCCTCATTGAAATGGCCCTGGACCAAGCTGATGGATGTACCGGAACTGGATGATGGGCTGATCGGAAGGATTACGGAGCAATCAGATGAACAGGCAGGCGATCTCTCAATCCAGGAGCTTGAGAAAATCCGAGACAATGGTCTGGTCAGGATCCTCAAGTCCTTGCAGCGAATTGACTGGGGCGCCGGCGAAACCCTTTCAGACTATGAAGCCAAGCTTAAATCCAATGCCCCAAAGTCTCAGCTAGACTATAGCAGGCCCCTGCTCCTCCACCGCACAAAAATCAAATCCGACTGGATTGATTACAATGGCCATATGACGGAACATCGCTATCTTCAGGTTTTTGGGGAAACGACGGATAAGCTCCTCGATATAATCGGAATGACCGACAGTTATGTCAAATCCGGGTTTTCCATTTATACACTGGAAACCCACATCCGGCACCTTCAGGAAGGCAAGCGAGGCGAGGAAATTTATGTCACAACGCATTTACTCGGCTTGGACAGCAAGCGGTTTAGGGTCCTTCATGTCATCACTCGGGAGCAGGACAGCTCTGTTCTCGCAACGGCTGAGCAAATGTTGATGTCGGTCAATATTACGGAAAACAAAGCCTGCGAATTCGGGGAGGTTCTTTCTGAAAATCTCACCGAAATTTGGGACTATCATCAAAAATTGCCCATCCCTGATTTTGCTGGTGCTGGTATCAAGTCGCTTCAGACTTCCTAATGGCCTCGCATCGTTTTCTTCTTGCCTGCATATTCAAAGCGGAATGAAGGTCATCCCTATCCAGATAGCATCCTTCGAGCAGGCGGTTGCCCGTGTTTGGAAAAAACTCCGTACGGGCATGCAGGGCCCTGCGATTGTCAAAGGCGACAATTTCTCCCGGCCTCAATTTAAACTGCACCCGGAACCTGTCTTCCTTGACAAGCCTCATCAGATGATGCCGGGCTTCCAAGGCTTTTTTCAGTTGGTCATGCGGAAGATGCGTAATTGGTGCCGTTAGAAACGTGTTGATACGCGACTCAACGGGATGACCATCGGCATCAAGGCGAATAAGCGGCCCAGCTGTCCGATAGTCACAGTCTAGAGCTCTGTTCCGAAAGGGATAGTCAACTGTAGTAACAATCTCATACACTTCCGGCGCTGTTTGCTTCAGAAATTTGGCAACATGAAAAGCATCGGCAAACAGGCTCTCTCCACCCTCGGCGTCATTTACAATGCAATGCAGAAATTGAAGCCCTGGTGGAGTTTCCCGTGTCGGAAGATCCATATGCAATGGGAGTTCTACGGATAAATAGGCATTTGAATTGGCGTCTGGTCTCGATACCACCTCGAAAATACTGCCAAAATTGGAGGGCCGGATTTGGCCAATTCGGTTAGCCACTTTCTCAACTGTCCCCGTATCTGTGGAGGCGTTGTAAAGGCGGGTTAATCCATATCTGTCGAGGGCAACAAGCCAGTCATATAATTGATCGTCGTCCTCAAGGACACCACCAGCTTCAAACGCCGGGATCTCAAAGTCTTTATCCCAGGTTGGCTTCCCGGTTTCACGGCCCGTACGTGCCCAATCATCATAACAGTTGGCGCGGAGCCAGCCAGGATGATATCGGCTTTCATGTCCATCCTGATCCCATTGAACAATCAGGTATCCATCCGCATCAAGAACACAAATTTTTGCCTGCACATCGATAGATAAATCAGTGATATCGAAAAGAGTTTCACGAGTGATTTCACTATGGCACTGAATGCATGGGCATTGTTCACGGAGCCACAACGCCTGGAAGCGGCTGACCCTGCCATCCTCCCAATCCACATAAATATCTCCTGAAGAAACGCGAGCCGTTAGGATTTTTTCTGCCTTGGGCCATATGTCCATATCGGGCACATCAAGGGTATAAATATCAGACAGTTCAGAAATGTTAGAAGAAGTCATGGCGCGTCTCCTGTTTGTAAAAAAATATTACACTGGAGGGCACAAATGAGTTTGTTGTAAAAGTAATATTCATTGATCCAAAATGACAAAAAGGCTTAGATCATGAAACATATCGGCATCCTGTTGTTTGATGGCTTTCCCATGATATCGCTTTCGTCGATCATTGAACCCTTGCGTATTGCCAACAGGGAAAGCCGCCAGCCGGTCTTTGAGTGGAGCCTGATTACGGCAACCGGAGAGCCTGTCTCCTCCTCCAGCAGCATTGAAATTTCTGCTGATTACGATTTTCAAAGCGACTTTTCGCCTGACATCCTGCTTGCACTCACCTCCTACCACCCAGAGAAAGCAGTGACCCAACCCGCCATCAATTATGTACGGCGGCAATCGGCAAGAGGCATATTAATGGGCTGCGTTGATACGGGGGCGTTGTTGTTCGCAAAGTCCGGGTTACTAAAAAACCGAAAAGCGGCGGTCCACCATGAAAGCCTGAAGGCCATTCGTGACTCACATCCCGCTGAAGTTTTTATTGATCGGTTGTTTGATTTTTCCGATAGCTTCTGTTCAAGCGCCGGCGGTGTCGCGACCTTGGATATGACACTTGCGCTGATCGCCCATTTTGAAGACAAAAAACTCTCCAATGCAGTTGCTGAGGCCATCAATTACCGACCTTTGACAACCTCCCTCGCCCAAATCGAGCTGGGCCAGGACTGGTCTGTCGCCCGGCTGGATCGGCGCCTGGCTCTGGCGGTTGAAATCATGCGGGATACCTTGGATAAACCGTTGTCCATTTCTGAACTCGCACGCCGAACTGAACTTAAAAACTGGCAGTTACGGCGAAAATTCCTGAAGTTTTTTGGCGAGACCCCAGCGCGATATTATCTCAATCTACGGCTGGAAAACGCTCGAGCGCTGCTAAAAAACTCCCCAGCTTCCGTTGGCGATATCGGTATGCAGTGTGGCTTTGCTAATGTGGAAACGCTGAGCCGGAGCTACAAAAAAAGATATGGCATCCAACCGTCGAAAGATCGACATTATTAGGTGGCGGTTTCTTTCCAAAAAAATAGATGAGCCGAGCTCTAACTCACCAATCTTTTTTTACCTCAGGCCGCAACCCTCAAACGCCTCTTTTGTCAGAGCCTTCTCGTCCTCCGTCAGTTGCAAAAGAGGCGGACGCACCGGTCCTCCCGCCTGACCCAGCAGCTCCTGCCAGTATTTCTGATGAGCCTGGGGTTTACCGCCTGGCCGCGTTAATTTCAATGCTTCGCGAACAGGATCCAGGCTATCGCGCACCGCCCTCGCCTTATCAAATTCTCCTGCGAAAGCCAGCTCGGTATACTCATGCATTCTGAGGTTGATCTTTGTCTGCAACAAATAGGGCGGGGAGGAGCAGAGATATAGCTGCCAGTTGAGATCGATGATATTATCGAGCCATTCTTCCTCGGACGCAGTACTCACCAGGATTTTGTCACCAACTAGCTCAGTCAGTTTGGAATACATCTCCCTTGGCACAGAATATTTTATGGCCATGATGTTAGGAAGCTCGGCAACGCGGGCGCAGAGCTCAGGGCTCATCAGATAACCGCTATCCGGATGGCTCCACATGGCAATGCCGATATCCACACGATCACAAATTTCCTTATAGTAATTATAGACCGTGTCATCCTGATCATGGATAAAATGCAGGATCGGCGCATGGACAACTATATAGTCGGCGCCGATATTCTGGGCATGTTTGGCAAGATCTATTACGGTGTCAAAATTCTGATCCGAGCATGACATGATTGTCCCTGCCTTGCCCTCACAGGCCTCAACAGCAAGTTCGAAATTGCGTTTTCTTTCTTCGACGGACATGGAGAAGAACTCTCCTTGCTTGCCGGCAATAAATAATCCCTGGATCTTTAAGTCCTCAGTCCAGTGCCGGATATTACGTCGAAGCCCTTCTTCATCGATTAAGAAATCATCGCGCATAGGATTGAGGGCGGCGGCCCAAATTCCACGCATATATTCCCTAGAATATTCTTTGGCTTCATTCTTACGATATTTCATTTTTGCTTTCCTGATTGCTGGGCATCCTGAATGGCTTGCCAAATATTGTTGCTTGTAAGGGGCATCGTCAGATCCGTAACGCCTAAAGGCGCCAGAGCATCCAGCGCCGCATTGAGTATGGCGGGTGGCAGACCGATGGTTCCGGCCTCGCCAACGCCTTTGCTCCCGAGGGGATTTTGTGGCGATTGTGTGTGGCGTTGCTCCAGAGTGATCCCCGGTATATCGCTTGCACGCGGTAAACCGTAGTCCATCAGAGAGCCGGTCACTAACTGCCCCTCCTCATTGTAAACGATCTGCTCCAGAGTAGCTTCTCCTAACCCCTGTACGAGACCGCCAAATATCTGCCCTTCTACAAACATGGGATTGATGACAGTGCCTGCGTCATCGACGCAGACTATTTTTTCAATGCTCATTTCTCCGGTTGGCGGGTCGATGGTGAGCTGGGTGAAGTAGCAGCCGTAGCCCCAGGCTTCCCCTTCACAGTCGTAAATAACTGTCGCCTCCACTGGCTCTTGGGGATGGCTTCTCCCGCCCATTTTTTGTAATACTTCTTGAGCTGCTTTTAATACGGCGCTGCCGCCTATCGCCGTGCTTCGACTGGCCAAAGCCCCTATTCCAGCCGGGCAAACCTCCGTGTTCCCCGCTGTCACAGTGATCTTATCGAGGTCACAGGAAAATACATCGCCGACGATCTGGGCGTAGGCTGTTTCTCGTCCATGGCCCTGGGTACTCCCGCCTGTATAAACGTCAACCGAGCCATCGGGATTGAGGCAAACACGGGCTGATTCCCATCCGGTTCCACTTGGTTCAACAAAGAAGGAGATGCCGAGGCCGACATATTCTCCTTGCGCCCGCCTTTCGGCCTGCCGGGCTTTTGCCACCTTGTAATCTGCTGCCGATAAAAGAGACTTTAGTCCCTCAGGATAATTACCAGAATCCAGTAGAACACCCGTCTGTCGTCGTTGTCCTAACTGATCCGGGGTGAGGAGGTTTTTCTCTCGTAACTTCCCTGGATCGAGGCCAAGTTGTTGAGCGGCTTTCTCGACCAACCGCTCCATCAGCATCGCGGCTTCGGGACGGCCGGCGCCGCGATAAATCCCGACCGGCGCTGTGTTGGTAAGTTGGCCTTTTGTCTGAATATCATAATTTGGGATATCATATGGGCCCGGCAAGATGCGCGCGGCATTCCAGCCAGGGATGGCGGAGCTTGTGGTTAGCCAGGCACCCAAGGGCGCAGTTGCCTCGGCGATCAAGCCCTCAAACTTTCCATCGCTCGAGAAGGCCAGTTTTGCGGCTGAATGAATACCGCGCCCATGAGAAGCGGATAGCAGGTCCTCATTTCTTGTTGAGGTCCAGCGGACGGATCTTTGCAAATCGAAGGCCGACCATACCGCCATGATTTCTTCAGGATACAGAGAAGCTTTCATACCAAAGGCGCCACCAACATCCGGAGCAATGACATGGATCTGCTCAGCTGGCCGGTCGAGAATTTCGGAGAGCTCGCTACGCGCCCGATGGGGTGTCTGCGTCGAAAGCCAGATTTTGACGCTGTCTGTGGCCGGCAAGTATTCTACGGCAATCGCCCGGTTTTCCATGGGAGAGGGAGCCAGACGGGAGTGCGATATCTCGACCTCAACCACATGATCAGCCCTGTCAAAGGCGCTTGAGATGTCGCCGTCCTGCCAATGACCCGAATAAATGACGTCCTGATCCTTCTTTGATCCGTTGGGCGCCAAGATCGGCTCAAATCCGTCTGTCTCTATTTCAGCATAGTAAGCTTCAATTGCGTCGAGAGCAGCATCCGGCGTTTCGGCCAAAATTGCCGCTATGGGCTGACCGACAAATTGCACCATGTCCTCAGCGAGGATGGGAAACGGCACGAAACCAACCTTCTCAAGCACGGTGCTGACAGAGAGAGATCCCAAATCCGATACATGCCGACCTTCAAAGGCTGTTGTAACACCCTCCAGCTCCTGTATCTCATCGAGATTTCCTAGCGCAAGACGGCCGATAGCGACAGGACTGCGGGCGAAGGCAAGATGCAGCGGATTTTCCAGCGGGACGTCACCAACAAAGCAGCCTCGCCCGGTGATGAGCCGGTCATCTTCCCGCCGGAGGACGGGCTGCCCCTGGTATGCAGGGCGGCTTTTATTGGTGCCTTCACCTAATCTATCCAGCAAGTTTCCGACCTCGTTTAACCCCAATTCCCCCGCACCGTCAGGACCAAAGAGACCCTAGGCGATGCCAACAACCTTGTCCGGCTCGAGAAAAACCGCAACTCAAAAATTCTAAACTTGCTATAACCAATTTAAATAGCCAGAGACCCTGATATCTATATTATAGAGGACCAGAAGCTTCAGGAGGGGCCTAAAGAGATGTCCAAGTTAAATGTTGCCGTCATCGGATATGGCGCCATTGCCGACCATGTGATTACGGCAGTTTTGGCGGAGCCGCTTTTTGACATGACCTCCCTCCTCTGCCGGGAGGCGTCCCTTGCCAGGGCCGCCGCCTATGCCGATGGACGGTTTACCGTCGTCACCACGGTGGATCAATTGGACCCAACGCCGGATGTGCTGATCGACTGTGCCGGCCATGAAGGCCTGAAAAGCCATGGTCCAGCCGCCTTGAAAGCCGGAATTGAAGTCCTGTCGATCTCAACGGGCGCTCTGGCTGACGCCGGTTTCGCGCTTGAGCTGGAGGCATGTGCCAAGGCCGGGAATGTTCCGCTTACCCTGCTACCCGGAGCAATCGGCGGTACCGATGTGATCGCCGCAGCCGCGACGGGAGATCTGGACAAGGTCGTCTATACAGGTCGCAAACCACCAAAGGGATGGCGGGGCTCCCGCGCCGAAACCGTCTGCGATCTGGAGACACTGACCGAACCCTTTGAACATTTCAACGGCACCGCAAGAGAGGCGGCCACCCTTTATCCCACCAATGCCAATGTGGCGGCGACCCTCGCCCTGGTCGGCGTTGGGATGGACAAGACGGAAGTCCGATTGCTCGCCGATCCTGATGTGAGCCAAAATACCCACGAGATTGTAGCTGAAGGGAGCTTTGGGAAGGTCTCCATAACGGTTCAAGGCAACACCTTGCCAAACAATCCAAAGTCCTCTGCCTTAGCGGCCATGAGTATTGTCGCCGAGTTAAAACGTCGGCTCCAACCTATTCAAATATAGAAAGACCTAGCCCGGCAAGGCGGGGGAGCCCAGTGTCTTTGCCGCTTCCCGGAGGGCGATCAGGAATTCCTTCGCGGCCGCCGACAGAGTTTCCTCACTGCGATAGGAAACTCCCACAGGGCTGTTGGAAATTTTTAATGGACAGTTGATGACAGCCAGTTCCCCTCTTTCCACTTCTTTTTGCACCACATGATAGGGGAAAATCCCGATCATATCAGTCTCCAGAAGAAGCGCCCGATTTGTCAAAAACGAGACACATTCGACGGGGTTCGAGGGTGGCGGCAACCCTTTGTCAAAAAACTCCTTTTCTATCTGGCGCCGCAAGGTTGTTGGTCGAGGCGGCAAAATCCAGTCACATAAGAGCAGATCCTCAAGTCTGGCCTGCCCGGCTTTCGACCGTTCATGATCGGCGCGACAAACGATCACCACCTGCTCTGTGAACAATGCCTCCTGAACCAGATCTTCGCGATATCGGTATTCCGCCAGACGCCCGACCACCATATCCAGCTCCCCCGTATGCAAAAGCGGCATCAGGAAATCATTGGTGCCATCTCGAACAATGATGCTGACATTGGGGCGCTGCCGATGAACCTGTTCAATGGTGGTTGGCAACAACTGGGCTGAGGCGGTCAGCAAGGTGCCAACAACCACTCGCCCCCCAAGGCCCTCGTTCAAATCATCCAGTTCCTGCGCCGCATGGGAAATCTGAGCCAGGATGAGCTTGCCATGGCGTACCAACGCCTCTCCAAATTCCGTTGGGACAACCCCCCGATTTGTTCTGTCAAACAGGCGGACGTTGAAATCCGTCTCCAGATCCTTGAGCAGTTTGGTGGCCGCCGGTTGCGAAATAAACAGCTCCTCGGCGGCATGCAAAATGCTGGATTGCTCGGCAATCGCTACCAACAACCTGAGCTGCTTTAGCTTCAGCCGAGTAGACACCCGCTCAACAATTTTGACATGTCTGTTTCTGTCTGCCATCCGCCTACTATTCAGTTTTCTTATAACAAATTCAATTAAATCTATTTGTATGTTATACCAAACTCCCCCTTTACTTCGGAAAAGATGCCGCTAAACCATCGCTGCAAAATTCTGATCAGGGAACGCCATGACAAGTCATCCTAAATTCAAGCCTTTCAATTTTGAAAGATGGATTGAACAGAACAAGGATCATCTCAAACCGCCCGTCAGCAACCGGCAACTGTTTGATGATGAAACAGATATGATTGTCATGATTGTTGGAGGGCCTAATTTACGGGTCGACTTCCATGATGATCCGGTTGAAGAGTTCTTCTATCAGCTCAAAGGCGACATGATGCTGAAAATCGCCGAAAATGGCGAAATCTATGACGTGCCGATCAAGGAGGGCGAGGTTTTCATGTTGCCGCCGCATACCCGCCATTCCCCGCAACGCCCGGTCGCCGGGTCCGTGGGTCTGGTGGTTGAGGGCGCCCGCCTGCCGGAGCATCTGGATGGCTTTGAATGGTTCTGTTTTAATTGCGGCGAGAAGGTTCACCGTGTAGAAGTGCAGGTGAAGGATATCGTCAAAGATCTACCGCCGTTGTTTGATGCTTTTTATGACAACACAGAAAGCCGGACTTGCGGCAAATGCGGAACCCTGCATCCGGGTAAAGAACCGCCTCAGGGTTGGGCCAATCTTTGAAAATATTTGCAGGCTGCTCAATAGGCCTGCTATTGATGTCTAAACAGACTAACTGGGAGAGAAAAATGAAGTCTATGTTCAAGTCACTGGGAATTGCGACCACCCTTGCGGGTGGCCTTGCCGTTCTTGCAACAACTGCGATCGCGCAGGAAGTTACCTTAAGAGCGCATCACTTTTTGCCGCCAAGCCATAATACACAGGCAAAAGTATTGCAGCCCTGGGCCGACAAGATTGAAAAAGAATCAGAAGGCCGTATCAAAATCGAGATTTTCCCCTCCATGCAGCTGGGCGGTAAGCCACCGCAACTGCTGGACCAGGCCCGTGACGGTGTTGCCGATATTGTCTGGTCTCTTCCAGGATACACAGCTGGCCGGTATCCGAAGATTGCTGCTTTTGAGCTTCCCTTCATGATTTCAACGGCTGAAGCGACATCTCAGGCCGTACAGGAATATTATGAAAAGCATGCGCAGGATGAATTTGAAGACCTGCATGTTCTTTGGTTCCATACCCATGCCAGAGGATTTTTCCACACACGGGAAAAAGTCATTGATAGTGCCGATGATCTGGATGGCATGAAAATGCGTGCACCTAACCGCGGCATTGGTACCGCCATGGAATCCTTAGGCGCGGCCTCTGTCTTCATGCCGGTCCCTGCTCTGCCTGCCGCCCTTTCCAAGGGTGTTGTCGATGGCGCCACCCTGCCATGGGAAATCGTCCCGGCGCTGAAAGTCAACGAGTTGGCACCGATCCATACGGAAATCGAAGGCGATCGTGGTCTCTATACGGCTGTTTTTGTCTTTGCCATGAATAAGGACAAATATGAAAGCCTTCCCGATGATCTGAAAAAGATCCTGGACGACAATTCCGGTCTCGCCATGGCCAAAACCACAGGCGCTATCTGGGATGAAGGCGAACAGTCCGGCATTGATGTCTCCAAGAAAAGCAACAACACCTTTGTAACCATGCCTCAGTCTGAAGTTGATAAAATCAAAGAGAAGACCAAGGTAGTGACGGAAAAATGGATTTCCGACATGGGCGACGAAGGTCAGAAGCTTTATGATGACGCCAATGCCCTGATAGAAAAGTACTCTAAATAGGATCTTTTTTATCCGCTAGGGATTGAAGTAACTAGATGAATAACGGTTCTTTGTACAAAGAAGGACGTGCGATAAGACTGCTTGAAAAGGTCTGTCGCACGTTCGCTATTGGTGGGGCGCTCGTGATCGCCCTGTTGTCGGTGACAACGGTGATCAGTGTTCTTGGCAGGTATTTCTTCAACATGCCTCTCTCGGGGGATGTGGAGCTTGTGGAAATGGGATGCGCTATCGCTGTTGCCATGTTCCTGCCCTACTGCCAGCTGCGCCAAGGCAATGTTATTGTCGACTTTTTTACCCTGGCACTCCCTGCAAAATTCAAAAATGTCCTGGACACCATCGGATGTATCCTGCTCTCCATCGTCGCCGGGTTGCTGGCCTGGCGTATGGGTTTGGGCGGATCGGATCTGTTTCGCTACAACGACCAAACCATGATCCTGCAGCTGCCGACATGGTGGGCCTTTGTGATTATCGTCCCGGCCATGGTTCTCCTTGCTCTTACAGGAATTGCGACCGCAATACGATCCTGGCACGGGCAGACATTAATCGATCCAATTGAAAAAGCGATGGACGAGATATGAGTGGTCCTCTCCTTGGTTTGGTGGTCATTCTGGTCATGATTGGCCTGATGGCATTTCGGGTTCCGATCGCGATTTCCATGTTCCTGGCCGGTGCCGGTGGCTATGTCGCCATTGCCGGTTGGCTGCCGTTACTGGGCTTTTTGAAAAGCAGCCCTTACGCGACCTTTTCTTCCTATTCCTTGTCGGTCGTACCGTTATTCCTGCTGATGGGGCATCTGGCCACCCATGCAGGGTTATCGCGGGCCATATTCAGGGCGGCGAACGCCTTGTTTGGATCCATGCGTGGTGGGCTCTCCATCGCGACCATTGGCGGCTGTGCCATGTTTGGCGCCATCTGCGGCTCGTCTCTTGCCACGGCGGCAACCATGGGCAAGGTTGCCCTGCCGGAGATGAAACGGTTTAAATATTCCGGATCGCTGGCAACCGGATCACTGGCCGCGGGCGGGACTTTGGGCATTCTCATTCCGCCCTCCGTGGTTCTTGTAATTTACGCCATCATAACCGAGCAAAATGTCGCCAAGATGTTCCTGGCCGCCTTTATCCCCGGCATTCTGGCCGCAGCAGGATATATGGTCGCCGTTGCCGTTTATGTCCGCATCTACCCTGAGTCCGGCCCGGCCGGAGAACGGGTGAGCGGTAAGGAGCTCTTTCAGGCGCTAATGGGCGCCCTGCCCGCCGCGTTGCTGTTCATCATCGTGATTGGCGGCATCTATGCCGGTGTGTTCACCCCAACTGAAGCCGCCGCATTTGGTGTGGTCGGAACCGGCCTGATTGCCTGGAAAAATGGCATTACCTGGTCGCAGATCGCGGAAAGCCTAACGGGCACGGCCGTCTCCACCGGCATGATCTATATGATCCTGCTCGGCGCCAGTATCTTCAGTGCTTTCCTGACCCAGACCCAGCTACCGCAAACATTGGCGGAAATCATTGGCAATAGCGGCTATTCGCCGATGATGGTTCTGACCTTGATCCTGGTGATGTATCTGATTCTCGGATGTGTTATGGAATCCTTGTCGATGATCCTGCTGACCATTCCGATTTTCTTCCCGATCATTCAGATCCTGGATTTTGGTCTGTCGCCAGAAGAAACCGCCATCTGGTTCGGTATTTTGGCGCTGATCGTTGTGGAGGTGGGATTGATCACTCCGCCCGTGGGGCTGATTGTGTTTATCATCAACAAGATGGCCGTGGATGTGCCCATCGGCGACACTTTCCGTGGAATTCTGCCGTTCCTGATCTCCGACATCATCCGCGTCATCATCCTCATCGCCTTCCCGGTGCTGACCCTGTTCCTGGTCCGGGTCTTTCAGACTTAGAGCGGATATCTCACGATAATGCCGGCATTGACGATGACGCAGGGGGTTCCACTGCTTTCGTCAGTGACGTTGAGTCCGCCTTTCACGGCTTTCGGGGTGACCTCACCATAGGGCAGAATTGAGGCTACTGCGGCAAGATCGATGTTTTCCGGTTCCTGAGCGGCGATGGTCAATTCGATCTGCATGGCATTGGGATCGAGATTGAGGCTGCGGAAAATCGTCAGGGATGAATGATGGAGAGCGTCCTCGACCGCGCGTTTCGCGGCCTTCGTATAGTCCAGGCTATGCAGGGAAACGCCTGTTCCCATCTCCAGGATGAGGCGCTTGATTTGTTTTTCCGACCCGCTCATGCACTCACCTCATCGGGTAGATCGAGAAACACGGAGACCGCTGCATTGGCCATTATCGTCACATCGCTGCTGTCATCCTTCGGGATATCCATTCCCCCTTCATGCACGGTGACTGTTGCGGCGCCATAGGGCAGAACCGCGGCGACGGCCGCTTTATCGACCAGTTCCGGTTTGCCGGCGCCGATATCGATTTTGACATGCATTTCCTCATAGGGTTTTTCGAAGACCGGGGCAAACATGATGGTGTTCTGATGGATCGCCGCCTCAACGGCGCGAACAGCGGCTTTGGTATAGTCACTGCCGCGGATGTCGGTTCCCATCCCAAACTCGATGACCATGCTTTTTAACGGCATTTCGTTTCCTTTTTCAGGTGTCGTTTTTAACGGTAAATATCTGGTCTTATTTTAGCAGCAGAGAGAGCGATGAGACAATCCAGGATCCCTCTAAAATCTATATAGAGATTTAACTATATAGCAAATTCTCTATATAGATTTCCTGGGATTATTCGGGCGATCTGGACAGGGCTTTCCACCAGTCTTTTGGTCGCAGCCGACGATCGTTTCGGGTCTGACGATCCCACCACAACGCCAACCGCCGCCATTTCCCGCGGGCGAGTTTGAGGAAGAGTTGGGAATCGGGTCGGGAATAGTCCCGGTTGAACGGGCAGACCCGCATGCAGATGGCACAATCGCTGTTCAACTTAACCCAATATCCGAAGCATTTTTCACAATCCGCTGTCCATTTTTTCACCCCCTGGATGGAGGAACGGTTATGGCGCTCGAAGGAGGGCGGGCCGAAAGGCAGAGCCTTGACCGGACAGGCATCGGCACATTTCGTGCAGATATCGCAAAAGTCCCGCACCCCGAACTGCTTCGGCTTGTCTTCTTTCAAAGGGAGGTTGGTGAAAATTTTCGAAAACCGGACCCGGGGCCCGAATTCCGGGGTGATGACCATCTGGTTGCGACCATATTCGCCAAGGCCTGCCTGCACCGCATAAGGAATGACCAAAGCCGTGTCATTCATCGAGGCCAGCGCCTCATAGCCAAGATTGAGGATATACTGGCTAAGCTGCTGCGCCGTCGCCGCCTCCTTGGAATAGCCGGCCCCCACCGCCGTCCCGGCAAGTGCAGAGGGGTAGGTTTTTACCAGGTCATAATCCATACCATGCCCAAGCACGATGACATGGGTGATCACCTCCGGCATTTCATTGGGCCTTGTCGACATATCGCGGACATCGACCACATCGGAATAGGTCCAACGCGGATCATATTTGGCGATCCCAACCAGATCCGCCCCGAACATCTTAGCGATTTTCTTGATCTCCGCCGTCGCCTGGACATCAGAGTCGAACTCAACGGCCTCAGAATATTTCTCAATACGTGGCTTCAGAGGCGCAGAAAAGCCTTCTCGTTTTCCCTGCGCCTGACTGCGATCGGCATATTCATCGGCAACAGTCCAGGATGCATTGCGCAAAGCGAAGTCCCGCTGATTGAAGCCCTCCCCTCGCCGCGGAGAGGCATCCATGCGATAGCTGGCGAAGAACTGCTCCGTGTCCTTGGAATGGATCGTCTCATCCCACCAGGCCCGCATGAACATATCATTGCGCTGTGAAAATGGCTTGAAGTCTGCCCCGGTTTCAATCCCTGCTAAAGGATCATCCCGGGTCTCTGCCGGCGGGTGATCAAGATCAGATCGATTTCTTGGCCAACCGGAAGGATGATGGTCGGTTATTTCTGCGCCCTCCGCCTCATTATAATTGCGCAAGAGCGTATGAATTGAAGATCAATCTGTCAAACTGGAAACAACCAGGCCTATCTCGCCTAGCGATAGTCCTCAATCACAAGTTTCGACAGCTCCGCTGCGGCTTTTCGCAATGACGGCAAAAAAGTAAGGCCTTCTTTGAGAGAAAGCCTTTGATTTGGAGCATGAAAGGATAGTGTTGAGACCAGTCGACCCTGATCGTCATTGAGTGCAACGGCCAGGGCAATCATCCCTTCCATAAACTCTTCATCATCCCGGCTATAGCCCTGTTCTCTCGTTTGAGCTATTTCGTCGTGAAGCTTCTGCTTGTCCGTTATGGTCTTAGGCGCCTGCGGCTTCAGGTCAATGGCATTGAGATATGTATCCAGATGGGCGGCGTTCAAAGTAGACAGATACATCTTTCCGGCAGCCGTGCAGTAAAACGGCACCTGGGTCCCCACCGGCAGCTGGATCCGAAGCGGCCATTTGGTTTCGACCCTGTCCAGATACACCATGGCATCCCGATCCGGTATAGCGAGGTTGCAGGTTTCCCCGATTTCCTCTGCCAGGGCATTTAGCACGGCCAGCCGAGCCGTTCGAACGCGAAGGGAAGACAATACATTGACCGACATGCGTCTGAGGCGACGACCGGCACTGTAGGATCTTCCATCGATTTCCCGTTGCAAGAAGCCTTCGCTTTCAAGGGTCGCAAACAATCGATGGATTGTGGGCTTCGGCAACCCCAGCTTGGCGTTGACTTCAGTGGGCGTCACGGGGACGCCCACTTTCGCTACTTCTTCGATAATCAGCATCAGCCGCAAATTCGGCGGTGATGACTCGGTTATCTCTGGTTTCGCAACATTCACTTACCTGTCCTCCTGGTTAACCTCGATTCGGTAACAGGAGGGTTGTCAGCTCAGGTACGAGAGATACAAGGATCCAAACCGCTATCAACGAAAAGAGATATGGAACCGTATAGCGCAGAAGTTTGAAATAGGGAACACCCGTTACACCGCTGGCTACATAAAGATTAAGCCCATAAGGCGGCGTCACAAAACCAATAGACGCTCCCACCAGGAAAATCACCGAGAAATGGATCGGATCAACCCCAACCGAATGAGCGATCGGAGCCAGGATCGGCGCCAGGATAATCGTCACCGGCAAACTCTCAAGCACCATACCAGAGACAAAGACGATGGCCATCGCGGTAAAGAGAACCGCGTGATATCCGCCCATCCCCGTCACAAACTCTCCAATAACCTGCTGAGCACCCAGAAGCGACAGGATCTGCTGCATGACAACAGAGATGGCAATCAGCGGCGCCAGGATACCGGTAATCTGCGCGGACCGCATGGTGATCGCCGGGATCTCGGTAATCTTGAAACCTTCTACCACCAGCATTTCCGTATAGGATTTCTCAGATGGCGGGCGATCCGCATCCTTGGATCCCATCAACTTGTATAGGGGCAAGGAAATCAGACCGACGATGATACAGAAGCCAACGGTCACCCCGGCCGCTTCAGTCGGTGAGAATTTACCGGTATAGATCCCCCACAGAACCAGGCCGATGGCAAAAAAGCCAAGCCAGGCGCCAAAGCCGGTTTTAAGCATCCGGGTCAGTTGCAGAGGAATGAGATGACCCCAACCGTTCATCCGGCAAACGATCCAGCAGACGAACTGCATGCCGAACACCATCAAGGCACCCGGAACAATCCCGGCCAGGAACAGATCCGATATCGGCAGGTTCATCAAGAACCCGTACACGATAAAGATGATCGATGGCGGAATGATGATCCCGACCGTACCGCCGGCGGCGGCTGTTGCCGCTGAAAAACGTTCATCATAGCCACCCTTGACCATTTCCGGATGCAGCATGGAGCCGATAGTGGCCGTTGTCGCCGAGTTTGATCCGGATATCGCAGCGAAGAGACCACATGCTCCAATGGCCGCCATAGCAAGGCCTCCTCTGATCCACCCGAGACAGGAGTAGGCAAAATCAGAAAGTCTTCGTGCGATACCCGACCGGTTGATCAGGTCCCCCGTCAGGATAAAGAGCGGCATCGCCAGCAGGGCAAAGCCGTCCGTAAACACGTCCGAGAGAGCTGTTCCAATATTGTCGAGGGTCATGCCAAGAACGAAACTGCAGCCGATCACCCAATAGCCGATGATCAACAGGACAGGAACGCCCAACATGAAGAGCATAGTGACACCAATTGAAATGAGTGTAATCCAAGTTCCATCAGTCATATCGATTACTCCCCTCCAATAACGGCTTGTTCGATGATCGGTTTGCCGTCACGATATTTGCCAATATCTTCGATCAGGTTCTCCAGAACCCGAGCAGCCATCAGCAAGAAGGCAATGGGCACGGTGATCAGGAACCACCATTGCATGACATTGTCCGTCCCGAGCAGGATCTGGAAGTTGGCCGCTGAGTTCGCCGTCACCCGCGCGCCGGTAACAATAACAATCTCACAGAATGCAAGCCAAAGGACGGCATCAAGGATGAGGCACGCCATCTGCCCTTTGCGGGGCATGTTGGTTCTAAACTCACTGAATGACAGATGGGTCCGGAGGCGAACATTATAGGCGCAGCCGAACCAGGTCATGATCAGAAACAGGAACGGCGGCAATGTCGTCGACCAGGGCGCCTGTTCATTCAGAACAAACCGTCGGAACACCTCGACAAAGATAATGGCGGAGATCACCAGATAGGACCAAACCATGATTGTCCGTTCCAGGTGTTTGTCGATGAACGGCACAAAACGGTAAATTACCAGAACAATACCAGCACCAATCACGGTGGCAAAAAAGCCAAAGAGCCAAGCGCCGTCTGTCCTCAGCGCATTGCCAATCTCCCATGAATCAAATGTAAATAGAGCGGCAGCGAGTGCGCCAGCCTCAGATATCAAAGATTGCATCTGCTTCCTCCCTCAGAGCATATGTCAGGATACTTCCGGTTTATTTTTTTGTTCCGGAAGTACGCGGCACAAATCAATGTGCCGCGTTGCAGGGTACTCAACTCAGACTTTTAGGAG
The DNA here is from genome assembly GCA_024743055.1 of Pseudomonadota bacterium. Lineage (GTDB taxonomy): Bacteria > Pseudomonadota > Alphaproteobacteria > Sneathiellales > Sneathiellaceae > Sneathiella. Next base: position 60,375 of record JANSXH010000017.1, on the reverse strand, counting down.
CGCCACCAACGACGTGGCTCAACATTTTCCGGACGCATGTCCGCCGGAACCTGCCGGGCAACATTGGCGATTTCCTGATAGGTATCGAGACCACCAGACCAGGCGTTCAACCGCTCACGCCATTCGGCCCATGGCTCAGGATTATACTCTGGTGAGCACATTTCCTCTGCCATTTTGATCTGATCTTCTGGCAGGAAGGCAGGACGCACATCATTTTCAACAAACAAAGTGTCCGGCAGCTGCGGATCAGAGAACCCAACAGTCTTGACCAGTGCAGCCTCGTTGGCCGCCTGGACATGAACCTGAGCAAGATAGGCTGATTCCATGATTGCATCCTGCAGATGCGGCTCCATGGCATCAAAGACCTTGGCAGACATGGAGGTGTGCTCCGTGCCGCAGAAGAATTTCAGGTCAACAGACTGGGAAACAACCGGTGACATATTAGCGTAAGCCACTGCCGACGCCCATGTCTCTGCCCCATCAATCAGGCCCTGCTTCAATCCGTCCAGAGTTTCTTCCCAGGCAACCGGAACCGGGTTGAGGTTCAGCAGCTGCATGGCGATACGACCCAGTTGGGTTCCCGTCACACGGTTTTTCGTGCCGAACAGGGTTTCCAGCTTGGTCACTGTCGGCTGGTCCTGCCATTTCAGGCCGAGCTGAATGCCGCGAAGTTCGCAATGTGAGAACAGGAACTTGAGACCATGGCGTTTTTCCAGAGGATCACGCAGGACCTTCTGACTTTCTGGGCTGTACAGGAAGTGATACTGCGACGCCCGTCCAGGGAACATGTAGGCATAATCAAGAACATTCAGATACGGTGCGCCACCAGCGGAGTTCTGGGTTGACGCCGCATAGATGTCAACAATACCCAACTGTGTTTTTTCAACGCAGGAAAGCTGTCCGCAAATCTGGTTATCGCCGATAAACTCGACCCGGATTTCGCCTTCAGTTCTTTCCTCAAGGTCGCGGGCAAATTCCAGACACCCTGCCCGCTCAATCAGCAGGTTGCGGGCGTTAAAACCGGAAGCCCCAAACTTTAAAGTATGCTTTGGCTCTTTCTTATAACGCTTTTCGTAAGTTGATTCGACAGCCTGCGCCAGAGAAGATGTTCCCATCAGACCGGCAAATCCGCCTGCCGCCATAAGTGTGGAACTGATGCCGAACTGGCTTGTCAGTTTAAAGAGATCACGCCGTGAGATACGGCTCAGCTTGCTTGATAGTGTCATTCTTTCCTCCCAATGAACGTTATCAATTTCCATTCCATTTGAAGTTCATTCGTCTCCTCACCTTCATATTCGACCCCATAAAGAATATTTCAGTAAGCATCAAAAATGAGACTTGTAGTATCAAAAAAACATAGTATACTAAATTAAGCAAGCGAAATTATTAGAAATCTCTGTAAGACATTCGAATTCATTAGCTCGCAATCGCTCATTTAACTGCGTCAGGGAGGAATCTGAAGCCATGGAAAAGTTGGAAGCCGATTACGTCGTTGTTGGCGCCGGGTCTGCCGGCTGTGTTCTGGCAAACCGCCTGAGTGCCGATCCCTCCATCAAGGTAATTCTTCTGGAAGCCGGCGGGCGTGACCTAAACCCTTGGATTCACATCCCTGTTGGCTATTTCAAGACAATGAACAATCCGAATGTGGATTGGTGTTATGAGACAGAGCCGGATCCAGGACTAAACGGCAGAAGCCTCGGCTGGCCGCGTGGAAAGGTCCTTGGCGGCTCTTCTTCCTTGAACGGATTGCTCTATGTTCGCGGCCAACCGCAGGATTATGATCGCTGGCGGCAAATGGGAAATACCGGCTGGAGTTGGGACGATGTTCTGCCCCATTTCAAGAATTCAGAGAATCAGGAGCGCGGTGCCGACGACTATCATGGGGTTGGTGGTCCCCTTAATGTCTCTAACATGCGCCTCAAGCGCCCGATTTGTGATGCCTGGGTCGCGGCGGCGCAGACTGCCGGCTATACCTATAACGATGACTATAACGGCGCAACGCAGGAAGGGGTCGGCTATTTTCAGCTGACGACCCGCAATGGCCGTCGCTGCAGTGCCGCGGTTGCCTATCTCAACCCTGCAAGAAGCCGCCCGAATTTGCAGATTGTCACCCATGCCCATGCCAAGCGGGTCGTATTTGACGGCAATAAGGCGACCGGCGTGGCGTTTGAGAACAAGCAGGGCAAGGAAGTCATTGCCCATGCCTCCTCTGAGGTGATTCTCTCTTCCGGCGCCATTGGTTCCCCGCAACTCCTGATGCTGTCGGGGATCGGGGATGCGACTCATCTGCGGGACAACGGGATTGAAGTTGTGTCCGATTCGCCGGGTGTCGGCAAGAACCTTCAGGATCATCTGCAGGCACGCCTGGTCTATAACTGTAATGAGCCAACGTTAAATGACGAAGTGCGCAGCCTTTATAACCAGGCGCGAATCGCTTTGAAATATCTGATGTTCCGGGCCGGGCCGATGACCATGGCCGCCAGCCTCGCGACCGGGTTCCTGAAAACCCATCCGGACCTTGAAGTCCCGGATATCCAGTTTCACATTCAGCCCTGGTCTGCGGACAGTCCGGGGGAAGGAGTTCATCCCTTCTCGGCCTTTACCATGTCCGTCTGTCAGCTGCGCCCGGAAAGCCGTGGGGAGATTCTTCTCAAATCCGGCAACTCCCGGGACTATCCGGCGATCCATCCCAACTATCTGGCGACGGAAACGGATTGCAGAACGATTGTCGACGGTATAAAAATTGCCCGTAACATCGCAGAGCAACCGCCGCTTGCCAGCAAGATCTCCGGAGAGCGGAATCCTGGGCCTGATGTAGTCACTGACGAGGAAATTCTGGATTGGGCACGAAATTCATCCACAACGATCTATCACCCGACGGGCACCTGTAAGATGGGAATCGATCCCCTCGCCGTCGTTGATCCGCGTTTGAAGGTACGGGACATTGAAGGTCTCCGTATTGCCGACTGTTCGATTATGCCGGAGATTGTCTCCGGTAACACCAATGCTCCCGCTATTATGATCGGGGAGAAAGCCAGCGAAATTATTTTACAAGATCGACTGGGAAAACCGGCTCAGGCCAATCTGTCAAATCCCGACCCGCAGAATTCTGCCGTCGGATAAATGAGGGTATAACATTATGAAAATGACGACTGAAGAGGCGTTCATCAAAGTTCTTCAGATGCATGGTATAGAGCATGCATTTGGGATTATCGGATCCGCCATGATGCCGATCTCCGACCTGTTTCCCGCTGCCGGGATTAAGTTCTGGGATTGCGCCCATGAAACCAACGCCGGCATGTCAGCCGACGGATACACCCGCGCCACCGGCAAGATGTCCATGGCCATCGCCCAGAACGGACCCGGTATCACCAACTTCGTGACGCCAGTTAAAACCGCCTACTGGAACCACACACCGATGCTGCTGGTCACCCCGCAGGCCGCCAACAAGACCATCGGTCAGGGTGGCTTTCAGGAAATTGAGCAAATGGCTTTGTTTGAAGACATGGTCTGCTACCAGGAAGAAGTCCGCGATCCGACACGGATCGCAGAGGTTCTCAACCGGGTCATCGAAAAAGCCTGGCGCGGTTCCGGCCCGGCCCAGATCAACGTCCCCCGCGACTTCTGGACCCAAGTCATTGATATCGAGTTGCCGCAGATGGTCGTGCTGGAACGCCCGGCAGGTGGCACACAAGCTGTCGCTGACGCCGCGAAACTGCTCTCAGAAGCGGAATTCCCGGTCATCCTCAATGGTGCCGGTGTTGTCTTATCGAATGCCATTCCTGCAAGTGCAGCCTTGGCTGAAAAGCTGGATGCACCTGTCTGCTGTGGATATCAGCATAACGATGCCTTCCCGGGCTCTCATCCCCTGTTTGCCGGCCCTTTGGGCTATAACGGCTCCAAAGCAGGAATGGAACTGATTGCCAAAGCTGACGTTGTATTGGCACTTGGAACCCGTCTCAATCCCTTCTCGACCCTTCCAGGTTATGGGATCGATTACTGGCCGAAAGATGCCAAGGTCATTCAAGTGGATATCAACTCCGATCGCATTGGCCTGACCAAGCCTGTCACCGTTGCCATTCAGGGTGATGCTAAGATGGTGGCTGAACAGCTATTGGCTCAACTTTCAAGTGGTGCTGGCGACAAAGGTCGTAAGGAGCGTAAGGAACTGATCGCGGAAACCAAATCCCGCTGGTTGCAAGCTCTGTCATCAATGGATCATGAGGATGACGATCCGGGCACCAACTGGAATGAACGCTCTCGCAATCGCCAGCCGAAACATATGTCTCCGCGGATGGCCTGGAGAGCGATTCAGTCAGCAATGCCGAAGGACGCCATTATCTCTTCGGACATTGGTAACAACTGCGCCATCGGTAATGCCTATCCGACCTTTGAAGCAGGCCGGAAATATCTGGCACCGGGCCTGTTCGGTCCTTGCGGATATGGCTTCCCGTCGATCCTCGGTGCCAAGATCGGCTGCCCGGATACACCAGTGATCGGCTTTGCTGGTGACGGTGCCTTCGGCATCTCTATGAACGAGATGACAGCTTGCGGTCGCAATGACTGGCCTCCCATCACTATGGTGATTTTCCGAAACTACCAGTGGGGCGCAGAAAAACGTAATACGACCCTATGGTACAGCGACAACTTCGTCGGCACCGAGCTCAATCTGGGTGTGGAATATGCCAAGATCGCTGAAGGCTGTGGCCTTAAAGGCGTTCAGGTCACAACCATGGACCAGCTCACCGATACCCTGCGGACGGCCGTCAAGGAGCAGATGGAGGATAACGTTACAACCTTCATTGAAGTTGTCCTGAACCAGGAACTGGGAGAACCTTTCCGTCGCGATGCGATGAAAGCCCCTGTTTCAGTTGCCGGTATCAGCAAAGACGATATGCGGCCACAACGGGCTGGCTAACGAACCGACTGTCCCGGCCCGTTTCTCACGGGCCGGGATACCTTTTCTGCATCGACAATCGGAAGTCCCCACCATGTCAGCACTTGACGATATTCTAGAACGGGCTCGCGCCAACCCCAAGCACATCGTACTGCCGGAAGGGGAAGATCCGCGCATAGTTGATGGAGCTATCCGTGCCAAGAAAGAAGGCATCGCAACACCAATTCTACTCGGCAATTCGGATAAAGTATCTTCATTGCTTGAACAGGCCGGAGCCACTGCCTCAGAATTTCAGATTATTGATCCCTCTACATCGGAGCGTGCTGGTACATACGCTGAAAGCTATGAGGCATTACGCCGCCATAAGGGGGTCGATTTAGAGGCCGCCCGAGCGGCCATAGCCAATCCGTTGAACTTTGGTGCCATGATGGTGCGCCTCGGCGATGCAGACGGCTCACTTGCCGGCGCCATTACGACGACTGCAGATACTGTCCGTGCCGCCTTGCAAATCATTGGGCGTGCCGACGGCGAAAAAACAGTTTCGAGCTGCTTCCTCATGATCCTGGATCAGCCCCATCACATGCGAAAGGGGACTGTTGTCTTTGCCGACTGCGGCCTTGTCGTTGAACCTACCCCAGAGCAGTTGGCCGCAATTGCGATTTCTTCGGCCAGTTCCTTTGAATCTCTTGTTGGCGGTACACCAAAAGTGGCCATGCTCTCTTTTTCTACGGCAGGGAGCGCAAGCCATCCTCGTGTTACTCGCGTAAAAGAAGCAACAGAAATCGCCAGGGGCCTCCATCCCGATCTCACCCTATTTGGTGAAATCCAATTTGACGCCGCCTTTGTTCCATCGGTCGGTGCGAGCAAAGCTCCCGACTCACCATTAAAAGGGGATGCCAATATTCTTGTGTTTCCCAATCTGGAAGCTGCAAATATCGGCTACAAAATCGCGCAACGCATTGGCGGAGCGACGGCCCTTGGGCCTATTCTTCAGGGGCTTGCCCATCCTGCAAACGATCTTTCTCGCGGTTGTTCAGCAGAAGATGTCTTCTCCATGATTGCGGTCACGGCAGTTCAGGCCAAGTAATTCCCTGTCACCAATGATTCAGCGGTTTAACCAAGCTGTAATTCTTTGGGGCCAAGGCACTATTCAGAGGTCAACATGACGACGGCGCTAATCATTGCAATTGCTATCTCAGCCGCCGCTGGCTTGATGCGAGGCTTTGCCGGAATGGGATCAGGCATGCTGATGGCGCCTTTCTTTGTCTACTTGTTCGGCCCGGTTCAAACAGTCGCCATTATTATCATGATGGAACTTGTAGTAACCGCTCAGCTCATGCCGAGCGTGTTTCGGGATATCAACTGGAAGGTTATCCTGCCCATGGGCGCGGTTGCTGCCCTTTTTATGCCTATCGGCAGTTGGCTGCTGGTAACAACAGATCCGAAGATCATCGGGTATGCTATTGCCGCACTGGTCACTGTTTTCTCTCTGGTCCTGCTGACTGGATGGCGATATCAGGGCCGGAAGCCTTTGCCTGTTACATTAGGAGTTGGTGCCATTTCCGGCATTCTTATGGCTCTCACCAGCCTCGGAAATCCGCCTGTCATGCTGTATCTGTTGTCCAGTCTGGATAGCGCCGCCATTAACCGGGCCAATTTCACCGGTTATTTTGCTATTACGTTACTGGCCCTTATCGCCATCATGACAGTGTCAGGCCTCATCACGATCTCAGAGACAACGACAACCCTTTGGCTCCTGCCCCTTTTCATTTTCTCAGCCTGGATCGGATCCAGACTGTTTCGAAAAGCCAACGAAACGCTTTATCGCCGGATCGCTCTTGGCATCCTTCTCTGCGCCGGCATCTATGGCCTGATCCGCTAGTTCCATTCATCGCCGAGCAGTTCTGGTTCATCGTAATCGTAGAAATCTTGAAGATGTTCCGGCGCGGCCTCGGCGAAGAATTTCTTAGCCAAGGTATCAATCAGTCTTTCTGCCCCGATATTTACCCCGGGGATATCACTGCTGACGGCAGAATGAGTCATTGTGGTCGCCGCATTGAAAAGATGTATGCGATCTAAATATGAAGCCTGACCCGGTGTTTTTTCCAAAAGTTCAAAACCAGGACCAAGAAAAGGAAAATTACCTAGTTCCTCATCGGCAATATCGGCAGGGGGCGTAAACCGATCCCGCCATAACAATACATCCTTGGAAAAAGGGGCTAATTCCGGTTGATCCGCAATATTGATGGCATAACCAGTTCCAAGAATGACAAAGTCACCCTGATAGCTCTGGGTCCCCGTTGACAGCTCCAAGCTATCTCCGTCCGCTCTCGCCTTTGCAATGGGACTGTCGAGATGAATATGGAAATTCTCATATTGCTTTAGCCGCAACATTGAGGCGCGAGGAGCGGCAATTTTACAACCAAAACCATGATGCAGAAGCCGCCATCTTGTCTCCTCATCCAGATTTTTAAAGCCCCGAAAGAAGCCTGAATAAACTGTACTTTTGAACTTGTTGAGGCGCGGGATTTCCTTCGCCCGCACCATTAAATGGACCTCGGCAGCTCCTGTCTCCAGGGCAACTGCCGCCGAGTCCACAGCCGATGCGGCTCCACCAATGACGAAAACTTTCTTTCCCTTCAATGCCTCAAAATCGATCTTGTCTTCGGTATGGGCATAAAGGTTTTCTGGAAGATCCTGAAAGGCTGCGGGCAAACGGGTCCCGCCGAATGCCGCCCTTCCAGTCGCGAGGACCAATTTCCGGGTGAAATGTTCCTCCTTTTGGCCATTTTTCAGCAAGAACAGTTTAAGGATATCCCCTTCAGGTTCAATCCTCTCCAGCGCAACACCATTCTCTACTGGAATTTCAAGGACTTGCCGATACCATCGCAGATATTCCATCCACATTTCGCGCGGAATATGCCCAAGAGCCTCCCAGCTATCTGTATCCCATTGGGCCCGATACCAGGCTTGAAAGGTCAGGTTTGGCAATCCCATGTTCGGACCCGTGAGATGCTTTGGAGAGCGTAGGGTCTTCATACGGGCTGTTGTTAACCACGGTCCCTCGAAACTCTCGGGCTGCCGGTCAAATATTCGAATATTGCGAATACCCTCTCGCTTCAGCCCAAAGGAAGCGGCCATGCCACACATACCACCGCCGACGATTGTCACATCGGTTACCGGACTTCCGTTCTCCAAGAGTTTTGGCTTGACCCAATTGTCGGGAGGGAAATTGAGATATTCAAAGTCACATCGGATATTGTCCTCAAGGTCGAGGAGGCCGTTTTTCTTATTTTTCATGACGATCTAATTTCGCTATTCTTGTTATCGATCCAGCATAGGGCAAGTTTCTTATTTTTCACCCCAAATCTAACTTTAGGCAATCCTTGACACTCTTGCGGGTTATTGAAATAAGTCTCTAACAAGCAGTATGCAAATTTTGAGGTGACGTCGTTGAAAGCCGTAATTCTCGCCGGTGGGCTGGGGACCCGCATTTCCGAAGAATCTCATCTTCGGCCTAAGCCGATGATCGAAATTGGCGAACGTCCGATCCTCTGGCACATCATGAAAATCTACGCCCATTACGGCATCAATGAGTTCATTATCTGTCTCGGCTATCGCAGCTATGTGATCAAGGAGTATTTTGCAAACTATGTGCTGCATCGCTCTGATGTGACCATCGATATGCAAAGCAATGAAATTACCTATCATAATGCCAAAGCAGAACCGTGGAAGGTAACCCTGGTTGAAACCGGGGCAGAAACCATGACGGGGGGAAGGCTTAAGCGGGTTGCAGAATATTTAGACCCAGATGAAACTTTCTGCATGACCTACGGCGACGGTGTTGCCGATATTGATATTACGGAGCTAATAGAGTTTCATAAGGCCGAAGGCCGCGAAGCAACCCTTACCGCAGTTGCTCCACAAGGCAGATTTGGCGCGACCATCATTGAGAACGGGAAAGTCACAGATTTCACCGAAAAACCGGCCGGTGACAATGGTCTTATAAATGGTGGGTTTTTCGTCTTGGAACCCTCGGTAATTGACAGGATTGCAGATGACAACATGCCCTGGGAATCGGATCCCTTACAAGGATTAGCGGCAGACGGGCAATTATCCGCTTATCGGCACAAGGGTTTTTGGCAGCCTATGGACACCCTGCGCGAGAAAATCTTACTAGAGACGCTTTGGAATAAGGGGGAAGCCCCTTGGCGCGTCTGGTCGTAGGAAGAAATTGATGACTCTTGGCCGCCTCAACGCTGATGACTGGCACGGACGCCGTGTTCTGCTAACCGGGCATACCGGATTTAAGGGTGCCTGGGCAGCCTTATGGCTTTCTAAGCTTGGAGCGAAAGTCACGGGAATATCCCTAGTGCCGGAAGGGAAGATTTCTCTTTATACCAGCATTGAAGATTCCCTAAATATTAGCTCTCGGATTTTAGATATCCGCGACAAGGATGCGTTGGATCAGGCTGTACAGGACTGTGACCCAGAGTTTGTTCTTCATATGGCAGCACAGGCCCTCGTCCGTCGATCCTATCGACAACCTGTCTATACCTATGAAACCAATGTGATGGGAACAGTCAATCTTCTCGACAGTTTGAGCCGCCTATCAAATCTTGTTGCAGCAGTCATGGTGACTAGCGATAAGGTCTATCTAAACAGGGATGATGGAAAAGCATTTCTGGAGGTCGACCCTTTGGGCGGGGACGATCCCTACTCCTCATCTAAGGCTGCTTGCGAAATAGCGGTGGCGTCTCTTTCGAAAAGCTTGTTTCAGGATAGTGCTGCCCGCATCGCTACAGCTCGGGCCGGCAATGTTATCGGCGGTGGAGATTTTTCTGAAGACCGACTCATCCCGGATATTTGGCGAGCCGCCGAGGCGGGCGAGCCTGTGACCCTTCGCTATCCCAACGCCACCCGGCCCTGGCAACATGTGTTGGAGTCTGTGTCAGGCTATCTCATTTTTTTACAAGCTCTGGCTCAGGATACGAAACGTAGTTTGCCGAGTGCCCTAAATTTCGGTCCAGCGGATCAAGCAGCGATTACGGTAGGCCAAGTTGCCGCGGAGGTTCAATCTGCGTTCGGTATTGAGGAAGATTACTCGCTGACCTCTGGCCATCAACCACCCGAAAAGACTTCCTTGGCACTTGATGCATCCCTTGCGCGCCAAACCCTAGACTGGCAGACAAGATGGGATGCACCGACAACCTTGAAAAAGACCGTGGACTGGTACAAAGCCTTTAGTGACAGTCAAGACATTGCTGCCCTAACATTGTCGCAGATTGAGGAATATGAAAGCTTGATCCATGAGTAATGAATTGACCTGCAGGTTCTGCGCGAGTCCTCTGACTCAGACATTTGTAGATTTAGGGTCCACACCACTCGCAAATAGTTACCTCAAAGGTCCGGAAGAAATTGCAACGGAGAAATCCTACCCCCTACATGCGCGGGTCTGTGGCAGCTGCTTTCTGGTCCAGGTGGAAGATGCTGTTCCGGCAGAGGATATATTTTCAGACTATGCCTACTTTTCTTCTTATTCCGACAGCTGGGTTGCCCATGCCAGCCGCTATTGCGATTTGATGACCGATAGACTGGACTTGGACTCCAACGCCTTGGTCATGGAGGTCGCTAGCAATGATGGCTATCTGCTGCAGCATTTTGTTAAAAAAGGCATTCCAGTTCTGGGCATCGAACCGGCGGCCAATGTCGCCAAAGCCGCTGAGAAAGCAGGAGTAAAAACCGAAGTCGCTTTTTTCGGGATCGAAACCGCCACACGACTCGCCGCAACCGGTTTAAAAGCTGATCTGATGGCAGCCAATAATGTTATGGCCCATGTGCCCGACATCAACGATTTCATAGACGGCTTTCGCATTCTTCTGTCAGAAAATGGCGTGCTGACAATCGAGTTTCCTCACCTGCTGAACATGATTGAGAAAGTTCAGTTTGATACAATCTATCATGAACATTATTCGTATCTTTCGCTGCACACTGTCGAAAAAATTCTACGAAAACACGATCTAAAGCTGTTTGATGTCGAAAAAATAGACACACATGGCGGCTCCTTAAGAATTTTCGCTTGCCATATGGGCTGTAAACTCTATCCGGAAACAGATGCATTGATGAATGTAAAGGCAGAAGAACAGAAAGCTGGCCTAAATAGTCTCAATGGATATCTGAATTTTACCCCGAAAGTCGAGGCGGCAAAGACCGCCCTTCTCGCCTTTCTCAAAAAGGCAAAGTCGGAAGGTCGCAAAGTTGCGGGATATGGGGCCGCAGCCAAGGGGAATACCCTGCTGAACTATAGCGATGTTGATTCAAGCCTCATCGATTTCGTCGTTGATCGCAATCCTGAGAAACAGGATACATTTCTGCCAGGCAGTCATATCCCGGTTTTTGCCACGTCAAAAGTCTGGGAGGAAAAACCGGACTATCTTCTCATTCTGCCGTGGAATCTAGCAGTCGAAATTACAGGAGATATGGCGGCGATCAGGGAATGGGGCGGTCAGTTTGCTATTCCAATTCCAACACTCAGCCTGATCTCATGAAATTCAAGGAAACATCAATTCCCGGCGCCTTTATCCTTAGTCCGGAACGTCATGAAGATGATCGAGGCTATTTCGCCCGGGCCTTTTGCGAAACAGAGTTTGCTGACGCCGGGATCACATTTCACCCTGTCCAAAGCAATGTTTCCTATAACCGATCTGCCTATACTTTGCGGGGCATGCATTTTCATGCCCCGCCATTTGAAGAAGCGAAGCTTGTGCGATGCAGCGCCGGAAGACTATTTGATGTGGCAGTGGACCTACGCCCCCACTCCCCAGCCTTTAGAAAATGGATCGGGGTGGAGTTGAGCCGTAATAATGGCCGCAGCTTTTTTATTCCCCCCGGATGCGCCCACGGCTTCCTGACCCTTGAAGATGAGACGGAAGTTTTCTATCAGATGAGTCCGGCTTTTGTGCCCGGGCATGATAGAGGATTTCACTGGAATGACCCAACGATCGCTATTGACTGGCCCGGATTTCCAAGGGTTATTTCCGAAAAAGATCAAATGCTTAAAGAGATTAATTAATTTGGAATGGTAGAAAGATCTGACGAGTATTGTATGGTGACTGGCGCCACCGGTGTCATTGGTCGCCCCGTCGTTCACCGGCTACTTAAAAGTGGTCGGAAGGTTCTTGCTGTCGGCCAAAAACCGACGCCATTTCCCGCTCATGACAATCTCACATACGCTTCTCTCGATCTCCATGATACAGATGCAGTACGCCTTTTTTTGGACCGCTACCAACCGCAACAGCTGATTCATTTGGGCTGGGAGGCGACACCTGGAAAATTCTGGCATTCCCGCGAGAATTTCAAATGGATTTCCTCAAGCGCTTTCCTTTTGGATAGTTTTATATCGGCTGGGGGACAGAAAGCTGTGTTGGCCGGTAGTTGCGCTGAATATGATTGGACCAACAGCCAACTCAATGAAGAAACCTCTGCCCTCTCGCCAAAAACTCCATATTCCGTTTCCAAGGACGCCTTTAGGCGAATGGCGGAGGTTATTGGTAAGGACATCGATCTTGTCTGGGCCAGAATCTTCTTCCCATACGGCCCAGGGGAAGACCCGCAAAAACTAATCTCGTATATAATTGAAGAAATCAGCCATGACAGAGTACCCGAATTTCAAAATCCAGGAAGGGCTGTAGATTTCATTCACCTTGACGATGTAGCAAAAGCGTTTGAGTCTCTTACGTTTAGAGAAATTTCCGGACCTGTAAACATATGTTCAGGTGTTGGCCGGCTTCCCCATCAGATCGCTTTTGAATGTGCAAAACTATTCGATCAACCTCGAATCTTGGAAACCTTAAATCTACAGCCTACGCCTGTTATCAGTGTTCGCATTGAGGGCAACCCGCAAAAGCTTGCTAACGTACTTGATCTTAAGAATCTCAAATCTTTCTCAGAAGGCCTTCTTACTTATTCTAAACCTTCCGAAAACTAGTAGCAGAAATACAGCCGACGTTGCACATATTCCTCACCATCTTTATTTCCAACGATCTGGTTTAGAAGATCAACATTTTGGTATCCTCGCTTCAGCGCATCATATTGCTGCTGCTGTTGATCTTCCCTTCCATTGGATTCAAACAATAGCGTTTCCGATAATTTTGAAACAAAATCGATTACCTGATCCCCATTTTTGATCCAAGCGCAAACGGCAAGCAAAAGAGTCACGTCCACTTTTTCACCGGGAATGAAATCGCGAATTAGGTTCAAGTCTTCATTCTCAAGATTAAAAAAATAGAAATCCAGATTTGTGCGGTTTGTAGCTGATCTTATTTTGTTGGCTGCATTAATTGTCGGGTCATCAAAGTCAAGACCAACACCCTGCTGGATTTTATCTGCGATCGAGAGCAGCATTCCTCCGTGATTACATCCAATATCCAACACTGTCTTTCCTTCCCAGTCACGAGGATAAAAATCCAGTCTCTCTGCAGGAACCCTTGTTCCTTCCATGTGATATCCGTTGATGTCCATACTCAGGGACGCTGGCAAATCCTTTGGGCCAGCACCCTGCCCCTTTGTGCTGGTCTTCGCATAGTTGAGAAGGTTAGTAATTTGCTGGACAGGTCGGTCCATTCCATCTTGGGCCTCCTGCGTCAGATCTCGACGAACAAAGATGTATTTCTCCCATCCACGATCAGTTTTTCCCCGCAATCGACGACCGGTTCTTTTAAGGTACTTAGAAAACGCGTATCCCAAGGGACCAAGTACGGGAATATTTTTGAGTATCTTTTTCATCATTTACCTTTTTGAAGTAGCTTCAAAATCGATAGACCAAATATGGGCCAAGTCGTCTAATTTGCCTACGCGAAACCAGTTTTTTCACTGGCTTCCTCAGTGCCTGTTCCAGTTTCTTGATTAGTCTTGTGGGAAGAGCCCTTCCTAAAAAATAGAATGTCCGCACACATCTTTTCTTGCTAGGAGAATCGTATAGTAGAGATTTAAGTGAGAGTCCAACAATGGGCTGCCATGTATTCATATAATTTATTGGTTTGTCTTGATAAGGAAAATCTCGATGACCTAGAATATCGGCACTGCTTTCAAAAGCTTCCTCTGCAGTGTTCTCCGTCAGTGCTTCCAAATCAATCATAACCACATCACCATCTGGAAGGTAAATGAAGTTGCCTGGGTGCCAATCCACCACTGACCACCCGCTCTCCTGAATACGACGCATGATATCGAGGCACTTTTCTGCGTAATCCAATGGAAATAAGCTGAAGCTATCTGCCTGCCAGGTCCAAACTGCTTCGTAATAAGGCATGATAAAGTAGTTATCTCCGTGCTCTAATACAGGCGCAATTTCTGGTACATTGGCGCTAAGGACCTTTCGTGCCAAGATCTCCTTTTCTAACGCATCCAAACTGGTTTGCCGAAAAGTCTTGCAGACTGCTGGTTCCCCGCGAAACAGAATTTTATCAATACGTGTCCTTGAATTGTTGTCACTGATGCAATCAAGCACCTGAAAAGGCGAGTTAAAATTCTCCTCATTGGACATCGCTAAACTAGACAATACTTCTATGTCCGAAAACTCCATCATTTCCAATTGCCGTGCATGCTCGTCCATACATCCAGGGGATACCACATGCGGATCTAGTTCCTTGAATTTCCGCATTACGCCTTTTACAGCCTTAAAAAGATTCGTGTTTAAGGGCTGCCCAAAGCTTTCCGCGATATTCGGATGTAAGTTATGAACAATTAGCGCATGAATAAACGAGCGATCTTCTGGAGCTGGAATTTTGGCTTTTTGGCCTGAAGTCAATTCATGGTTTCCAAGCAATGAATATCCGTACATTGCTAGAACAGATATCATCTTATCTTTGGATTCCTCTGGAAACGGTTTTTCTAGGCATAGGTAAAGGATCTCCAACATGGATTTTGCCCCCGACATACCTTATTTCAACGTCCCAATATTTCGCCTCATTTCAATTGCTTTGATACCTTGGCCTAGAAGAGCAACGGGCACAATTTTGGAGGGGAAATACGGTTTTCCTGTTACAGACTGGAGCCAGGATACGACTGTGGCGACATTCTCAAGCTGCTTGGCAGGAACTTTGCCAGGCTTTTTCAATTTCCCAGTCCTGGCAGTTACCGGCCTCTCTTTCTCTAGAGGTTTTTCCGATTTTTCGTAACCCTGATAATGATACTCAGGGTCGATTTTCGCAAAAAAGTCTTCCAATACATCCCAACACTGATGTTCCAGCGGAAATTTCCGCATATCCGCCAGAATATGCTGGCGCCAGGCAGTATGATTCAGAGTAAATTTGTTATCCAGATGCATGTGATTTACGCGATACAAGTTCGCATACACATACGCGACAATGGATCTTATTCGGAGGTCAATTTCTGGTGTAACTGCATCTTCTGAGGCCAGAGATGTAAAACTGCTAACAATCTTCTTCTGCTTAGCTGATGCAACATTGGTCGAGTTCATTGCTGTTCCATTGCTTTTTTCACCTGCCCCGGCAATTGAAACAGGGTTCCGTATCCACATGACCGACTTAGCAGCCGTTAGATTTGAAATTGCAGTGTTCACGTCCGGAATCTGGCCTTGAAAATATTCCCCACCTGCCTCTTTTACCCTGTCAATTACCGAGCGGGCTACACAACCGTGATAAATATTGGCTCCATCGCGGTAGCTGGTAAGTTTTCCTTGGCAGAATTCTTCAAAAATCTTCATTGGCTCTAGAGAATATAGTGGCCCGCAAAAGTCGCGATAGCGGAATTTCAGAAGTCCCTCCTTTGGTCCTCCTTCCTTATGTGGCCAGATATAGGTGATATGCCGCCAGACGATGATATCTGGCTGATGCTTGCCTATCAGGTACCTGAGGGTCGCAATGCCGTTTGGCAAAATACCATCATCATCACCAATAAAAATAACGTAGTCGCCAGTCGCGTGGGATAGTGCATACTCGAAATTCTGGCGCATGCTTAGGTCTGTTCCCGGATTCACATACTTCAGCCTTGGATCTGAAAGACTCTCGACAACCTCTTTTGTCGCATCGACACTATTATTATCGCTGACAACGACTTCGATATCTTGATCTTCCGAAAAGAGACACGTCTGAAGGCAATATTTCAGAAATTCACATCTATTCCGGGTTGGGACAACAATACTAATCTTCATCTTCGATATTTCGCAAAATTGTCGTCATGGAGTTTATGTGCGCTTCAGAAAACCACTTGGGGTGACCGTGAAAAACAGCTTGTCCTCCAGGGAGTGATTGTTCTCAAAAGCAAGTGGCGCCCCATCCTGACCCTGGACAGGATTTGCTCCAATTTGCTTCAAATATTCGAACACTGCACTTTTTGGGCTATTCCCGGGATGCCAAGGTCGATCCTCATAGAAATCATCCGGCATGTCCTCAACAATAGTGTCAAAGACAAGGCAATAGTTGTTTCGGGTCGTTAGAGGGGCATAGGCTTGTAATTCTGCCAAGACATGATCATGCGTATGATTACTGTCGAGAGAAACCAGGACTGACGAGTATCCAGACGCAATTTCAGTCACTTGGGTGACAATCTCCGGATCGACAGAAGAGCCTTCAAACATACGAATGCGGTTTGACATCGGATGCTGTTCAATGGCTTCCCGATTATGGGAGCGAATATCAATATCGATACCAATAACCTGGCGTTTCGGCGCACTCGGGTCCAACATCTCGCCGGCCTCAACTGCATCGCAATAATCCAGCATGGCCAGCAAAGACGCACTTTGTATAAGAGAACCCCCGTGCGCTATCCCGGTTTCAATAATCAAATCCGGTTTCGTTTCCCAGACTATTTCCTGGAACGCCACCATATCGGTCGGGAGCTGGATAATCGGTCGGCCGAGGCTAGAAAAATTATACACATATCGCTTTGCCAAGGCTTGTTCCAACCACTTATGAGACAAGGCACGCCATTCTGTCTCTCCCGCATAAGACGCCACAGTTTCCCTGACTTCATTTTTGAAATCCTGAATGGCTTTCTGTCTATTTGATTGCATTGATTTCTGTATCCCACAAAAATCCGGCAGGCCAACACACCGGACCATTTACGTCTTTCAAAGTCAGGTTCTACTATTGCCGACAGGTCAAGACAACTGAATTACGTCATCCCGACCCTTATATACTTAAACGACAAGTTTCGGCTTCCTCTCATGACTCGGACTAATGCCGTAATACTCCCGATAGCTCTTGGCAAAATGGGAATGGGTAGAAAAACCTGAAGCGATATAGATTTCAGTGATCGACATGCTGGTTTGAAGAAGTAGCAGTCGGGCATGTTCCAGGCGCAGTTCCATATAATAGCGCGCCGGGGATCGGCCAGTATGCTGTCGGAACAGGCGCTCGACCTGACGGATGGAAATACCGACCTCCTTGGCCAGATTGTCTGGCGCAATGGGATCTTCAATATTCTGCTCCATGATCTCAACGATAGCCAAGAGCTTCTGCGACTTTGCGGCCAGTTGAAGTTTGCGGACGACCTGCTGCTTGTCATTCTGATCCCGCAAGCGGTCATGCATAAAGTTAAGTGCGATATCTTCTGCAAGCTTATTGCCATGGGCCTGGGCGATGATATGCAACATCAGGTCCAGGGAGGAAACGGCGCCGGCGCAGGTATATCTGTTGCGGTCGATCTCAAACAGGCTGCCGGTAAACATCACCTCGGGGTAGCTTTCCTGAAGACTCACCGCCCCTTCCCAGTGAACCGTACACCGAAAATTATTTAGCAGTCCTGCCGCAGCGAGAACAAAGCTGCCCGTGCTGAGGCCACCAATGCCTGTTCCATGCTGGACAATACGGCGCAGTTCCGCCAGCACATGCTCATCCTTGATCTTGTCGGTTCCGATGCCGCCGCAAACAAATAGAACATCGAGGGAGGTCGCTTCCTCCAAAAGCATGTCCGGGATCACACGGAAACCGTTACTGGAAAGAGCTGGCTCACCATCGAATGTAAGAAGACGCCAGTCATAAAGATGTTGACCGCTGAGCCGGTTGGCAACGCGTAAGGGTTCAATGGCTGATGTAAGGCACATCATGCTTGCCTGGTCCGTCACCAGAAACCCGAATGTTTTTACAGTCTCCTGAATCACATCCAATTTTCCCCTGTCATTTGCCGCTTATAAAATAATTAGCAAAACAATACGAGGGGGAAATTGTTAAGTTGTAAAGGCTTGTTTTTACTTCGCGTCGTGAAAAATAACGCCGAGAGTGTATCGATGTCCCTGACGAAGCTCGCTGACTCCATGACGCATCTTTGCGCGGGACATTCGCTTGCTGCCCATGACCGGCCGATCGTTGACAGCAAAAATCACGGCGTCCCCGCGGCGTAGCGGTACAACCGTCGCTCGGGACTGCATCCTTGGACGCTGTTCTGTCAGGACAAACTCCCCACCCTCGAAATCCTCTCCCGGCTCACTTAGCAATACTGCCATTTGCAGGGGAAATTGAAGATCGCCATAGAGATCCTGATGCAAGCGGTTATAGTCTCCAGGGCCGTATTTAAGGATAAGCGGGGTTGGTTGCCTCTGACCATGATCATGGCAGATACTTGTATAGTCCCTTAACCGATCTGGATAGATGACTTGATGATTGAGGTCCACTGACCAGCGATTGGCAATAGTTGATAGCGGCCCGTAAAACTTCTCCCGGAGGTCCGCGACGAGATCCGGCAAAGGATAGTCAAAATAGCGATACTCGCCCTGCCCATACCCGTGGCGCTGCATCACAACGGTTTTTCGGTATTGATTATCCTGTTCATATAAATCGATGAGCTGATCACATTGGCTACCAGAGAGAAGATTTCTTAGTGCCGCGTGTCCCTTTGAATCAATATCCTGATCCAGTTTTTGCCAATCTACAGATGAGGTGCTCATACTCTTCTCCTGATTTCTAAAGCGTCTGCCTGACAGCTTACCTATGAGTATGGATCATCTCTTCCCAATTCCCGATTTGTAATTGCAGTGTCTGTGTGTAAAGCTCTTTCTAATTTGGGACAAGGGGAAGGAAAGAGTTGGCAATGAGCAACAAGGGATTGGTAACGGTAACAGGAGCATCTGGCTTCATTGCGCAACATACAGTAAATAAACTTCTGGAAGAAGGATATGCGGTAAGGGGAACTGTCCGGGATACGGCCCGAATTGGCGGATTAAAAACAGCCCTCGCCAATCAATGCGACATAACCCATCTCAGTTTCGTCGAAGCCAACCTGTCTTCAGACACTGGTTGGCATGAGGCCATGGAGGGCGCCAAATATCTACTGCATATGGCCTCTCCTCTGCCGACATCTGAACCTGACGACGAGAATGATCTGATCGTCCCAGCTCGGGACGGCGCCTTGCGCGCTGTCAAAGCGGCTGCTGAAAGCGACGTAGAGAGAATTGTGATGACTTCCTCCATCGCCTCTGTGGCTGGCGGAAATTTCGGCCCCACTCCTCTCACAGAAGAGACCTGGAGTGACTTGGATCAGGATATCGGTGCCTACTCAAAGAGCAAAACTATTGCAGAGCGCGCAGTCTGGGACTTTGTCAGTTCCTTGCCGGAAGACGCAAGGCCAGAGCTTGCCATGATCAATCCCGGCTTTGTTCTAGGTCCGCTGATTGCGCCAAATATAAGTGCCTCTCATGAAGTCGTTCGTCGACTGCTGGCCAAAGAGGTGCCAGGCATTCCCAATATCGACTTCAATCTCGTAGATGTCCGGGATGTTGCTGAGGCTCATATCACCGCCCTCACCAGCCCAGCTGCTCCTGGAAATCGTTATATTTGCGTAAATGACCGGCTCCCGTTCGAAGCGATCGCCAAAATCGTTCATGATCGGGCAGCGCCGAAGGGCTTCGCCACCACATTGAAGACCGTTCCAGATTGGTTAGTTAAGTTCCTCGCGCTCTTTAAACCTGACTTGCGCATCGTGGCTTCCCGCCTTGGCAAAGATGTCCGGTTCGATACGAGTAAGATCAGAGCGGACTTAAATTTCGCGCCTGTTAATCTTACTCAATCAATCGAGGAAACGGTCGACAGCCTGATCGAAAATAAAATGGTTTAAAGCCGTCGCCGAAGGACTCGGCGCTTACTCATCACATCGTCATTATCCACGTAGCATCCTTGTAAATGTCGGGGGCCGGTATTTGGGTCAAAAGCTGCCCTCCCATGTAACGCACGCCGATTATTAAAGACCAGCAAGTCGCCAGGTCGTAATTTGAGTTTCAGGATGTTTTCCGGCTTTCTGATGATTTCGGTCAGGGCGCGATAGGCCCGGTAAAAAGGCAGTACCTGATCCGAGGGAATATCGAGGGGAGCTGTCAACGCAGAGTGAAAACGGATTTCCTCTAGCTCTTCAAAGGAATCAAGGGCAAGTGTTGTAGCCGACCGCCTGATATCCCAATCTGAATCATGAAAACGAAATGGGATACGCAACTGGCATAGCAGATCAAAATCCTCCGGGCTCATCGATTGCAGTTGGCGAGCTGCTGCGAAGCCATCAACCAGCGTGCTCTCCCCGCCCTCAGCGTCAAATTCCAGGCAATGCAGAAATTGCGTCCCGGGAGGCACTTCCCAATTGGGAAGATCGCTATGGGATTGTAGTTCCAAGGCTGTATAGGCGACATTATTTGGGTTGGGTTTTGAAATCACATCAAATTCCCGCCCGAAATTCGTTTCTCGGAGAAACGAGATTCTCGATGCAACGCGCGTGACCTCAAGATCTCTGGTCGGTGTCTGTCGTATCAGAGCAAACCCATAGTCACACAGCATATCCAGAAAACTGAGTAACCCTTCATCCCCAGACATAACCTTCTCATAATTTATCTCCGGGAGAGAATTCTTTACTTCGGAAGTCCAAAGGGTGGGTTTTTCCCGCCGTGCCTGGCGAGCGTCTTCACCATAGGCATGCTCATGCAGCCATCGTTCTGAAAACTGACTTTGATGGCCGTCACTCCATGTTACGAAAAGAGAGCCATTTTGTGTTTCGAGATGGTCAATGAGATCACTGTTCGGATCCAAAGTCATTAGATCAAATAGTCTTTCCCGGGTTTGTGGGTGCAGACAATCAGCACATTGACAGTTATCCCTTAGCCAAAGACTATGGAAGCCCTCTTTGCGGCCATCCGTCCAATTAAGAACACAGAGATCTCCCTCTCGTTCTACGGAAATCATGCCATCTGATATTGTTGCGCTTTCTGACATCATGCCCTCCTATTTTAAGGATTCAGAATGTCACTATTTTCAATTTACGCAACAGAAATCAAACAGACAGAAATCTCTTGGATTTCCTGCCAATTGGGTCTACAGCAGAAGACATAAACTTCCCGCCCCACGGCACCATTCTGGATCCAATTCTTCATGGCAAAGCTTCCACCGCATGTGTACGGAACCCTTATAACAGCTTTGGGCGTGATCATTCTGTCTCCAGATGGCCTGTTGATCCGTTTAATTTCCGTTGATAGCTGGACGACTCTGTTCTGGCGCGGGCTGTTCTTTGCTACAACAATTTTAGTTTTTTACATTTTACGGCGCGGGACCAGTGCCCTCAAGAGTTTCAAGGCCATGGGAAAGCGAGGGGTCTTAGCAGCGTCCTGTTTTACGGTAAGCACAGTTTTTTTCGTCCTGGCTGTGACCCATACAAATGTTGCCAATGCCTTGTTCATTATCGCAACGGCGCCGCTATTTGCAGCGCTACTTTCCTGGATATTCCTTGGGGAAAAGATCAAGGCCCCGACATGGATCGCCATTATCTTCTGTCTGGGCGGAATTGGCCTGATATTTCTCGATAATTTCGGCGGTGGTAGTCGGCTGGGCGATTTCTACGCAATCATTTGTGCCTTGGGTCTTGCCGGCCAAATTACTACCGTTCGCCATGCGCGAACCATAGATATGGTCCCATCTCTTGCTCTATCTGGATATATGGTTGCAGCCATTTCGCTGCCGCTGGCCACGCCTTCTGCCGTTACCTCACAGGATATCTTTTATCTTATTCTTCTTGGCGTCGTTATTCTGCCCTGCGCCTTCTCATTGATTACTATCGGCCCGCGATATATTCCCGCACCAGAAGTGAGCTTACTGATGCTGCTGGAAAGTATATTTGGACCCATCTGGGTCTGGTTTGTCATTCATGAAAACCCAGGCCTAGGTGTGTTGACAGGCGGGGCTGTGGTGATCACAACCTTGTTCATTCATTCCTGTCTGGGATATCGGAAAAAACGGGGAAACAGCGTGCCTGATTAAATGTCTTCGCGGTAGAAGATGTGCTGGCCGACTTGACCCAATTTGTTCAGGTGATTGCTCCACCTCGGGCTAACGTAAGTGGCATGGTAATGGGTTGCCCGTTTGGCAATACCACTTCTCTCACCCTTCTGGACAAGGGCGACAACCTTTAGTGCCTTCTCCCAGGAGCGCGTGTGCTGCGGCCGGTCAGATTGACCGTCACAAGCGAACGAGAACTGGCATTTATGGCGGCGATGCTGATTTTGGAAAACCACTTCACAAGCCGTACTAGGATATCGAGGATCGACAATACGATTGAGAATAACCTCAGCAATCGCAACTTGCCCAACAAGAGGCTCGCTCCGGGCTTCAAAATAGACGGCTTGCGCTATGCACATATCTTCTTCGGTAAATTTACGGCCAAACAGATCGACCGTCTCAAAGGTCTGATTGAGATTATGCGGGTCAGGCATATCCATATCAGTGAGATAAGCGGCTGTATCCGGCTGGATTTCCAGTTCCTTCAACTTTTGATCCAGATACAACATATTGTTCGCCCGGTTCGACTGATTGAAAGCCAACTGATCGTCAGTCTCACCCACAGCTCCGATCTTGAACAGCAAACCAAAACTGACAATCGCCATAGCGAGAATTGTCACAATGCCAAGCCCAACACCAATCTCATGTGATCGGTTCTTCGCACCGCTTGCCAGCTTTCCCCATAAATGTCGCATCGTCACTCATCCATTGTTGTCATGTTGACCATGTCGGCTGTTCAGCCTGCTAACGCCGCAAAAACAATACTCGCTCGATCTCTTGGTCCTCATCGTCCAAATATGGGACGCATATCGCTTTTTTTTACCTTTAATTAACCAAAATGACTGGTTCTTGGTTAATTTTTCCTTCAGCTAGTCTGCGAAACACAGAACGATCGCATCCGGAAAACTCTTTTTACTACAATACGCTACATAGCCAGCTGAGGTGCTGAGAACAGATCTTCTCCCCAAACAGGCATTTATACGCCATTTGGGGGATAACGGTTTACTATCGGACAAACCTTAAAATGATAAATACTTCAACATCATCAGATTTTCCGAAGGACGTATCACAGAAATTCGGAGGGGTATATTCCATTTTTATAGAATTGAAATTTGTCCATAAAATCAAAGACAGCTCTCATCCAAGACGCGAGCAATCCTTGATTTATAAAACCATTTTCACAAAAAAAGCGAATCTCACTACACAGAACGTGACGAATGACGCATTTTTACAAAAATTTGCGATATTCGGAATTGTTTTGCTTGCATCAATTAGCTTTATTGCTATATCAGCTGTTGAGAATTTTCGTATTAATAAAAATTATATGGTTTATAAATGGATATAACACCTCTTCAGGACAAGGCGCTCGACGCCAGCCGCTTCTTAAAAGCCATGTCCAACAAACACCGGTTGCTCATCTTGTGTAATCTAGTCGGAACAGAACAGTCTGTTGGACAACTTGAAAAGATCGTCGGCCTGAGCCAGTCCGCCCTCTCGCAGCATCTTGCCCGTCTCCGTAAGGAAGACGTTGTGAAGACCCGTCGCGATGCCCAGACAATCTACTATTCTTTGCAGGACGAGAATGTCGTCGAGGTTCTGCAAGTGCTTCACGGCATATTTGTTGGCAACGACAACGACCTTGCCGAAGTTGCGTAAATAGTAGCTTATACAGATTACGAGCGGGCGGCGATGTTATAACGACATCACCGCCCGTTTTTTTTGACACTCATACAGGCATGCGGATGACCTGCTTGCCGACAACTTCACGCCCTTCCATTGCCTGAAGCGCCTCTTGAATATCCTTCAACTGCCAGATTTTGCCAATCAATGGTTTCAAATCATGCTCTTCTGTCATTCTTAGCAGATTATCATGACTGCGTTGGCCCGCTGCCGGATCGCGTCGGCCATATTCGCCGGCTCGGACGCCAATGACCGAGCATCCCCGCTTCACCGGCAAATCGGTTTTCAAGACCCCAAAACTGCCGCTGGCAAATCCGACTACAAGCACTCGACCGTTCCAGGCGACACAGTCTAGACTCTCCTCAAAGTAAGGCCCACCGACTGGATCAAGAATGACATCCGCACCCTTCCCCTTGGTAATTTCCTGCACCTGTTGTGAGAAACGCCGGTGCCGATAGTTGATCAGATAGTCCGCCCCGCTTTGCTTCGCCAGTGCGAGCTTTTCATCAGAACTGGCGACGGCAATTACCGTGGCTCCAAGAGCCTTGCCGAGCTCAACTGACGCCTGCCCGACACCACCCCCTGCCCCAAGCACCACAAGCGTTTCTCCGGGCTGCAATCGGGCTTTATCAACGAGGGAAACATGGGCCGTAATATAAGTTACCCGGTAGGCCGCTCCTTCCTCAAAGGAGAGATTCCCCGGCATCGGATCAAGCTGCTCGGCGGTTACTGTGGCGTGGGTCGCAAATGCACCTGTTTTCCCTTTTACGAGGACAGCATCCCCGATTTTGAAATCATGGTCTCCCCTCGCCGTTTCTTCGATAACCCCGGAAGCCTCCATTCCCAGTGTAAAAGGCAATTCGGGCTTGAATTGGTATTTCCCATAAGTCATCAGCAAATCGGGAAAATTGAGGGCTGCGGCTTTAATCCGCACGCGGATTTCTCCTGATGCCAGAGGAGAAAGTGGGCGTTCACTCACTTTTACAGCTTCAGGGCCATTCAGGCTGTCGCAAGTTGCTAGAAGAAAGGGGTGCTGGGTCATGTCATCTTCTTTTTTTTCTGTGACATATCCTTGCTAACCCATTCAGTGGGTCAATTTCCAGTTCTTTCCACAATCTTGTGACTGGAACGTGTGGATAAAAAGGTCTATCTGTGCGATGTCAGCCATGATGTCTGTTTGGAAAGGTTTCGGATAAGTAATGGGCGGATTTGATATCTCCTATGCGGCGGCGGTCGGTGGCGGGTTAGTGAGTTTTCTCAGCCCTTGCGTATTGCCGCTCGTTCCCGCCTATCTCTGCCTCGTTGCTGGTACGAGCCTGGAGGAGATCACGGAAAACAATGATGGTACTGCCATCCGCAAAGGCATCAATTGGCAAGTTGTCACCATGGCCGTTATATTCGTCCTGGGATTCTCGACAGTGTTTGTTCTGCTGGGTGCCTCAGCCTCCTTCATCAATCGCCTGATCATTGAGCATTTGGAGCTGCTGTCGAAGATAGCCGGCGGGGTAATTATCCTGTTCGGTATCCATATGACAGGATTGATCCGCATTCCCCTACTTTATCGCGAAGCCCGATTTAACGACATTGATCAGCCAAGAAACTGGTTCGGCGCCTATGTCATCGGCCTTGCCTTTGGATTTGGCTGGACACCTTGTATTGGTCCCATCCTGGGAACCATCCTCGCCATCGCGGCAAGCGAAAGCTCACTGGGTTATGGCGTGAGTTTGCTTGGAGTATATTCCTTAGGGCTCGGAATCCCCTTCATTCTCGCCGCGTTCGGCATCAATACATTTCTAAGATTTATGGGACGATTTCGCAAACATTTCAGGACGGTCGAAGTTGGCACCGGCCTGATCCTAATCGCGACTGGTGTCCTGATTTTTTCCGGCCAATTTCAGATCCTGGCGTACTGGTTCCTGGAAACCTTCCCTGGCCTGGCAAATCTCGGATAGTTTTGGTGTTTTAAGAACTTGTAAACAGGTTCCCGAGCCAGCCGCAGAAACCTTCGGCTGCGTTGGAGGACTTGGCAATATTATGCTCTACACCAACAGAGGCAGAGGTGATTTCTTTTTGAGCCTGGGCCTCAATACCACTGGAAAACAAAGAAAATACACCCATCATGCCGATCAGAAGTACGGCTATGAACCAGGTAGTTTTAATTTCGTCCCGCATTTTTTCACCCATATTTCCGAAAATCAGTGTCCAGAAAATTTCCGGCAATCCTTATTTCATGCGCAGCTTCGCGCCTTGGTGAAAGACGTATTGGGAACAAAAGGATATTCAAGATGGTGAATGCCTCATTTCCCTCGATTATGGCGCAAAACAAGGGAAATTGTGGCCTACATCACATTCAAAGCGCTTCCCCCTCCAATTGGTCCTGTCCCTGCATATGGAATTTGAGGAAGTGGTTGTATATGATGGTATTTCATTTCAGGTATGAGAAAACCGAACATGTGTGGACGATTTAGCCTGACCAGCCCGGTTGAAGCGATGCGGAACCTATTTGGTTTCAATCAAAGTCCCAATCTGATGCCCCGCTACAATATTCCGCCGTCAACACAAATAGCTGCCGTCCGCCTGGCAGAAAACTCAGATGAGGCCACAACAGACTTGTTTTTTGCCCATTGGGGGTTGGTCCCGTCCTGGGCCAAATCACCGGAATTCAGTGTCAAGATGATCAATGCCAGAAGTGAAACTGTGCGGGAAAAGCCCGCATTTCGTGAGGCTTTTAAAGCCAGGAGATGTCTGATCCCGACGACCGGATTTTATGAATGGCAGACATCTGAAAAGAGGGAGAAGCAACCCTGGTTTATTGGGCTCTCAGAGCATAAACTTTTCGCTTTTGCCGGATTGTGGGAGAGCTGGAAAACACCTGACGGAGAAGATCTGGAGAGCTGCACCATTCTGACAATGCCCGCTGCAGAAAATATAAGCTTCATCCACCATCGCATGCCTGTCATGCTGGACACAAAAGATTATCGAAACTGGCTTGAGGGAATTGACGATGGATATTTAGCGTCACTTTCGCCGGATAACCTTAGTTTTTACCCGGTTTCCGGACGTGTTGGAAATGTTCGCAACGACGATCCTGAGCTCATGGTGGAAACAGAAGTTCAAGGTCCGGCCCAGCAAGAGTTATTCTAGTTCGTCCCCTGAACAGAGATCATAGCTGGATTGGCTGTTGCTTCCCGACTAATCCGAACAACCGAACTTTTCAACTTTTCAAAGGCCTTGTGTTCAATCTGCCGCACCCGCTCCTTGGTTATGCCAAGACGGTTGCCGAGAACCTCGAGGGTGGTTTTATCATCCTGAAGGCGACGTTCCCGAATAATAAGCTGTTCTCTTTCGGAAAGTTCATGCAAGGCCGTATCAAGCCATTTCGAACGAACTTGGCCATCCATCAGTTTCATAACGGATTCTTCGGGTGTCGGCCCGGTATCAGGCAAGAAGTCTTCCATACTATCATCGCCGTTTTGTCCGACGGGCGCGTTCAAGGACTGATCCCGACCAGACAACCTGTTGGCCATCTTCTCCACGTCCCGGATCCCAATCCTGAGCTTGTTAGCCACTGTCTCAAGGGCTTCGGATGGAAATGCGCCCTCATCCGTGCTCTGTATTTTTGCCCTGAGCCAGCGAAGATTGAAAAACAGAGACTTTTGAGATGCACTGGTACCTGAGCGCACAATTGACCAGTTTCTCAAGATATAATCCTGCATAGCAGATTTAATCCACCAGCTGGCGTATGTGGAGAAGCGAATTTCCCGTTCAGGCTCAAATTTAAAGGCAGCCTGCATCAGGCCGATATTGCCTTCCTGAACAAGATCCCCCATGGGGAGGCCATAATTTTTGAATTTGGATGCCATGGAGACCACTAACCTCATATAGGCTGAGACAAGTTCGTGCAGTGCCGCCTCGTCTTCGTCGTCACGCCAGCGATGAGCCAGCTCGAATTCCCTCTCCCGACTTAGAAGGGGAATGGACATTGCTGTGGAAATGAACGCCCGATTGCGTTTTACGTCGTTTGTCGCCTCTTGCTTAGTCATGTGAGTTTCCTCTCACCAAACTTTCCTCAGATAGCTGATCTCGGGAACTTCGCATATACTTTAATCCCTTATAATATAAGCATTTTTACCGAGAAATTCAATGTTTTAGTAGGTCTCCTGATATAATCGTGATCAGAGTTTATGCTTCTTTTACCCCTGATACTTTCTTATACGGGCAAAAGTACAAATTGGATCAGTTCTAATATTAGGTTTTTTCGGTTGCGAGGCTGGGATGGTATTTTTCGCTGGAAAAGGCGTAAATAAACAGAGCAACAAGCAACAGTCCGGCAACAAACGTAAAGGAATGGGCGTAGCCATCCCCAGAGCTAACCGCCAGTATCCATCCGAACATGGATTGTAGGAAAGCAACGCCTAGGATGCTGATAAGGTTCAACGTGGAATTGGCGCGCCCGACAAGATAATCAGGGAAAGAGGCCCGACATTGTGCCGCCAGAACCACGTAATATTGCTGCACAAAAGCGATTAGAACAAACAGCGCGGTTACGGCCCAAAGGGCTAGATCCTCTACCAAGCCCAAAGTGGCAAAAGCCACAAGTTCAACGAAAACCGCCACAAAAACAATTTTCTTTCGACTTTTGAAGTAGCGATCCAAGGGACCGAAAAACAAAGCAGCCAGGGGTACTGCCAATGTCATCAAAAGCAGAATCTGCCCTCTCTCTGCTCCAGACAATCCGTAAACCTGTTCAAGATAAGGTCCACCCCACATACCAAGTAGTGCGACGGCAGGACCATAAGCGACAAATCCCATGGCCAAAAGGTTAAAGAACTTGGGATGCTTAAGGACACTCATATATCCACGAATACTCTGACCCATGGTCGCCGGTTTTTCCTTACTGTCTTGATAAGACGGCGGCGCATCCCGAACAATGAGAATCCCCAAAAGGATCATGATCAAGGTGATCCCAGCCACCACGACAAAGGGCGTACGCCAGCCATAGAGTTCGATCGAATAGGCCAAGGGCGCAGATGCCATGATGCCACCGAAACTGGACGAGGCCATCAGCCAGGAAGCCATAGTGGCAAATTTTGCGGGAGGAAACCATTTAGCGAACAAGACATAGGTTGACATCATTGTCGCAGAATAGCCCAGCCCAATGAGGGCCCTAGACAACAATACTTCGTTAAAATTGGTGGCACTGGCAAGCAATAAAGATCCGATAACAGCCAGTACAGCTGTCGACGGGATAATGATCCTCGGACCAAATCGGTCCAGCAGCATACCTATGGGAATCTGGGCCATGGCAGACGCAAAAAACAGGGCCGCCGCCGCGAGCCCCAGACTTTCGACAGCAATACTCAAGTCATGTGCGATAGGCGGCATAATAACGGCACCGGACATACGTTGAAACTGTCCAAGGCCAAACAAAATTGCGCAGACCATAAAGATGTAAATGGGCTGAACCTTTGCCACGGAAGGTCGGGTGCTGGAAGACATGCTGCTCGCTTAAGGACGATTTCTTTTGGACAATACGGTCTGCCTAATCAGGGAATTTGTCAATTGATTTGAAAATTTGTCGCATTAACGAGGCCTTGATGACAAGAAAATCGCAATTAGGGGTTTGCGAACCCGGTAATTCCGAATAGAACACCCTGTGACGGGGAGCATCTGATATTGTTTGACGGGGGTCACATCCAGATGATGGATAGTTTTTACGAAATTTTTCAGCGGAACAAGGACTGGGCCGCACGGATGCTCAAAGAGCGTCCGGACTTTTTTGAAAATCTGGCGGGTGGACAACATCCTGAATATCTCTGGATTGGATGTTCGGACAGTCGGGTTCCGGCTAATCAGATAATCGATCTTCCTCCGGGTGACGTCTTTGTTCATCGCAATGTTGCCAATATTGTTGTGCCGTCTGATCTGAACTGCCTTTCCGTTCTGCAATATGCGATTGAGGTCTTAAAGGTGAAGCATGTCATCGTTTGCGGCCATTATGGCTGTGGCGGGATCGAGGCCGCCCTGTCCGGTAAAAAATTTGGCATGATCGACAACTGGCTCCGCCATATCAGGTCCATCATCCGGGTTTATGAAACAGCGATCGACAAGGTGGAAACAGAACAGGATCGCCTGGACCTACTTTGCGAGTTGAACGTGATCGAGCAGGTTCGCAATGTCTGTGCTACAACTGTTGCTCAGGATGCCTGGGATGCAGGACAGGATTTCTCAGTTCACGGAATTATTTATTCCGTCAGAAATGGCCTGCTGAAAGACCTGATCCATGTAAAACGAGATGGTCAGGTTGAACAGGGCCCGGATTACCCGAATATAGGATAGCCTTTTCCAAATCACTTGCCGGGAGCAAATATGGTCGGCTCTAAAAATGACTTTTTGTCAATTTACTTGATCATTGCCCCGTCCCGGCTTATTTTTCTGGGCATAGAGCCCCGGAACTGACGCAAATAAAGAACAATAAATCGAGAGTACGGCATGAAATTCACAGGTACAGATACATACGTCGCTACAGAAGATCTGATGATCGCGGTCAATGCGGCAATGACGTTGGAGCGACCCTTGCTGATCAAGGGGGAACCGGGCACCGGAAAGACCGTTCTGGCCCAGGAAGTAGCCAAAGCCCTCGGCAAACAATTCATCGAGTGGAACATCAAGTCCACCACCAAAGCTCAACAGGGTCTGTATGAATATGACGCTGTGTCCCGCTTGCGTGATTCGCAATTAGGAGAGGACAAGGTCCATGATATCTCCAATTACATCCGCCCCGGCAAGATGTGGGAGGCTTTCACAGCAAAAGAAAGCCCGATCCTGCTAATCGATGAAATCGACAAGGCAGATATCGAATTTCCGAACGATCTACTGCAGGAACTCGATCGGATGGAGTTCTTTGTGTATGAGACCCAGGAAACCATCAAGGCCAAGCATCGGCCCCTGGTGATCATTACCTCCAACAATGAGAAAGAACTTCCCGACGCCTTCCTGCGCCGCTGTTTCTTCCATTACATCAGTTTCCCCGATACGGAAACCATGGAGAAAATCGTAGATGTCCATCATCCCGATGCGAAGCGTGAGCTGGTTAGTGATGCGCTGAAAATATTCTTCGATGTAAGGGAAACACCCGGGCTCAAGAAAAAGCCATCAACGAGTGAATTGCTCGACTGGTTGAAGCTGCTGATGAGTGAAGATCTACCGGATGACATTCTCAAGTCCAAGGATCCTTCCAAGTTGATCCCGCCCCTGCATGGCGCATTGCTCAAAAACGAGCAAGATGTGCATCTGTTTGAGCGATTGGCCTTCCTGTCACGGCGGGAGCAAAGATAAACGGAGAGCGATCATGTTCACCAAATTCTTCTTCAACCTCAAAGAAGCTCAACTTCCGGTCACCTTGCTGGAATATCTCACACTGATTGAAGCCCTCAAGGCAGGATGTGCGGAATATTCCGTCGATGATTTCTACTATCTCTCCCGGGCGACCTTGGTGAAGGATGAGAAGAATCTCGACAAGTTTGATCAGGTCTTTGGCCATTGCTTCAATGGCATTGAGTTCATCTCCGGTGATGAAGCCGTTGAAATCCCGGAGGAATGGCTTAAGAAGCTGGCGGAGTTGAGTCTCACAGATGAAGAAAAAGAACAGGTTGAAGCCATGGGCGGCTGGGAAAAGCTCATGGAAACCTTACAAGAGCGCTTAAAAGAGCAGGAAAAACGCCATCAGGGCGGCAATAAATGGATTGGCACGGCAGGCAAATCTCCGTTTGGGGCCTATGGCTATAATCCGGAAAGTGTGCGGATCGGCCAAAAAGAAAGCCGCCATCGCAAGGCCGTTAAGGTTTGGGACAAACGCGAATATAAAAATCTCGATGACAGTGTTGAGCTTGGCACCCGTAATATCAAAGTCGCTATGAAACGCTTGCGGCAATTTGCCCGGGAAGGCGCAGCCGAAGAGCTGGATCTCGACGACACTATCCGCTCAACCGCCCGCAATGCCGGTTTCCTGGATCTGAAGATGCGCCCCGAACGCCATAACACGGTGAAGGTGCTGATCTTGTTCGATATTGGCGGGTCAATGGATGACCATATCAAGGCCTGCGAAGAATTGTTTTCTGCCGCCCGCAGTGAATTTAAGCATTTGGAATTCTACTATTTCCATAACTGCGTTTATGAAAAACTGTGGAAAGAAAACAGTCGTCGCCATACCTCATTCATGCCAACCTGGGACGTGCTCCATACCTACCCCGCCGACTACAAGCTGATCATTGTTGGCGATGCGACTATGAGCCCTTATGAGATTGCTTATGCCGGTGGCAGCGTTGAGCATTGGAATGAAGAAGCGGGACAGGCCTGGATGGAGAGGATACTCGATATCTATCACAAGGCTGTTTGGCTCAATCCGGTGCCGGAAAAATATTGGGACTATACGCCTTCAGTACAAATGATGAAGCAGCTAATGACCGATCGCATGTTCCCATTGACTATTGGCGGCCTAGAAAGTGCAATGAAGGAACTAAACCGTTAAATTAATCTTTAACCGGTTTAAAATCAGCTCCACCTACTGCTCATTGCCTGTCGCGTAAACGAACCACTTCCCACCCATCCGTGAGGCGGTTTTGTGAAACAATCCGTGATTTTCAATCACCTGGTGATGGATCGGATTATTGTAGAGGAGATAGGACGGCTGATCGACGTCGGAAAGATGCCGGGACAATCGGTCTAGCACTCCTTCGAGTATATCGGGTCCGAAAGGATTAAATAGATAAATCACATGGGGTCTCTCCGGCATCTCATATTCCGTCGCATCTCTTAACGTAGAATATACGGGTCCGCTATTAACTTTCTGATGTCGATGCATTTCTTCAATATTTTTCTCAGCTACCTGATGCAGCATCGGACTGAGCTCAACCCCCGTGACGCGGCGAAATGGATAGTCGGCTGCGAATGAAAGAACAACACCCTTACCGGATCCATAATCAATAAACTTATAGTCTTCAATGGCTATTGGCAGGCGCTCGAGCACATAGCGAAATTCATATTCCTCTGTTGCCTCATATCGCGTAGCGGATCCGCGAGCCTTCTCCGGCAGGTCCAGTTCGCTCTGCTCATGGATACCTCCAACATCAAGCCAGTCTGGTACGCTCATCCGATTATAGAACCGGTAGTCTTGAAGCAGGGAAAGCTTTAGCTTGTGACAAATTTGGGCAAGGACGCCCAATGTTGTATGAGAAAATCCACCATACTTTAGGTTTAAGGACACTGATCGTATTTTACGACGTACCTGGTAATGCTCTACTTCATAACCGGGATAGCGGGCGGTTTTTCCAAATACGAACTTCAACATAACGCGTGACTCACAGGATGACTAAGAACACCACTTTTGCTGATAGGAGCATAACAAAGCCCTATCACCAATGGAATTCTTAATAGCTAACTTCGAAATTTGTTTATTTTAGGGAAGATAAGGATAATTGCTTAACTTAACCTTTAAAGCTCCTAAACTTGCTTCTTCGGCTTTAGTCAGTCTCCGTCATCTTCAACGAAATGGACGGCGCCGATCAGCAGGGACAAACGGACAAGAATAAGTTTGAGCACCATAATCGATACGATCAAGTAATAGACGGGAGTTAGCAGCACCGTACCTGCCCCATTGTAAACGGCTGCATAAAGGCCAAACAGAAGAATTCCGGCGGCTAGAAACCATAGCTTTCCATACTGACGCAAACGAGCAGCTTTGGCCTCAAACTTTGAGTCCTGCAGCTCATGTTTATACCAAAGATCAAAGGCAGAAGAGAGCAGAAGAATGGGAATGAGGATGGTCCCAATTAGTATTAGGACTGCCGCCAGTCCATGCCCTGCCTTCAGCAATGCGGTCATAGCATCAATCAAGGAATAAGATCCATTGAGATCCAGGAACAACTCCGTCTGTATAACGGGACGTGTTAACGCCATTCCCAGAAGCGCTGCTGAGATAAGCAATCCGACACCCAGGGAGCGGTCTGCGCCTTTAGCAAATTTGGAGATCGTCTGGCGATCTTCCCGGCCAAGCAATATGCGCTTCAGAATCCCATGCATTGCTGATTTTTCTCCCGCCAACTTGTTGTTTAGGTTTATACAGCCTTTGCCGGGCTACGGGAATCCCATCCAGTCAAATATAATTTTTTAGAAGTTCCGGCTCATTGCCCCAAAAGCTATGGCCTAAGAGGAAAGAGAAGATGAATATACCCGACATTCGAAGGGCTGAAATGACAGATGCAGCTAGTCTGAAAGCTTGCATTGATGCAGCCTATCTGAAATATGCGCAGCATATTGCAGACCTACCGCCAGTGTCAGAAGGATGCGCCGATGATATCGCTATGCATCAGGTTTGGGTTTCTACCCAAGCGGATATCGTCATTGCGGGTATGATTCTGATTCCTGGAGACGGGTTTCTAAAACTTGCCAATCTGGCTGTGCATCCCGTTCATGCCGGTAAGGGAATTGGCCGAGCTATGCTGGAGCTCGCAGATCAAGAGGCAAAACAACAGGGGCTTTCGGAAATGCGATTGAGCACTCACACACAGATGCCTGAGAATGTTCAAATTTACCGGCATATGGGTTGGGAAGAAATTGACCGGCAGGGAAACACAGTTTCCATGCGCAAAAGTCTTGGTTAGATCGGCAAATCTCCTACAAACAGTTGGCTTAGCTCAGTTTCTTCAATAGTCGAACAATAGCATCCTGCTCTTCCGGCGTCAGAGGGGCGAGAGTCTCAGCAGAAACATCTATCCCGCGCTGAATAAGAGAAGTAACTAGTTTTTCTCCCGCATCAGTTAAACAAAGGAGCATACGGCGCCTGTCTTCCTTGTCTGGCCGGGCCTGAAGCAAGCCTCTGTCCATAAGCCGTCGAGTGACACCTTGGATAGTTGCTGGATCCATTGCCGTCAGACGGCCCAGATAATTTTGGGACAATTCCCCTTCGTCCTTGAGCTTAGCCAAAGCCGCAAATTGGGTCGGGGTGATCTGCTCATCCGCCATATGGGACTGAAAGATAGAACTTGCCCGTTGATGCGCCCGCCTTAGTAAATGACCAATTTGCGCCTCAACCCGATATTCGCCGACTTTTTCAAGGGATTCGCACACTGGAGTGGAGTCTTCTGTGTCTTGTTTCATTTTCGCCAAAAATCCGCCAATCAGCTTTGACCAGAATTCATATTCTAGTTATTTCACAACTGTAACAGCTTCTGATCCTTTTTCAATGAGGCTCAACTCGCCGCTTGATACCTTGATCTTCGTAACTGAGCAGTGATCCGGACGGAACACAAGAACCTGATCACTTTTTTCTGCAGCTCCGACGAGGCTGTTGATAACAACAAAATGAGTAATGAATACGGCGCTATGGTCCATGTTGCGGGCATAATCGACTAGTCCTGCGCGCCATTCTTGGAGAAAGTCTGTCTGTTCGGGCCAAGATCGTTGTAGTACGGTCGTCAGCCATTTACGTCGGTCCTTGAAATCTATCCCTGTAGAGGGAACCTCAGACAGGCGAGGAACAACTTCCGCCTGACGGCTCCAAAGGCGTTCTAGCGGAGAGGAGGTTTCTCGGGTCCTCATCAATGGGCTAGAGTAAATTGGAAGCGGCGAAATTTCTGCATGTAGCTGTTCAGCCAGGCTCTCCGCCTGTTGGTGACCGAGGGTACTTAACCCAGGATCAGCGGTTTCATCCCAGGCACCTGCCGCTTCGCCATGCCTCACGAGGTATAAGGTGATATCCACAGTTCGGTCCTTTTATTCTTGCTTTTTATTGCCAATACGGGTGGAGAATACAGAAGTACAATATCTGCTGAGCATAGGGCAATCAATAAGACATCAAATAAACTTATCGCAGGAATTTCTACTATAAGATGTATTAATACTTAATATATCAATTGACAAGGGAGTTTCCATAACTTACCCGTATATAAATGAACATCAATACACTAATTCCGAGAATTTACTTTGCGAAACCATATTCTGAAGATGGATTGAATAGAATATGAACCATGCACAATTAAGAGCATTCCATGCTGTTGCTCAAAATGGCGGGTTTACATCAGCAGCTCAAGCACTCGGCCTGACTCAACCGGCGTTAACTCTCCAAGTTCTGGCATTGGAACGAAGATATAATACAAAGCTATTCAACAGGAAGGGCCGTCGAATTGAAATAACGTCTTCCGGAGCCGCGTTGTTAAGATTATCAACCCGCATTTTTAGTTTGGAAGAAGAAGCGCATAGCCTCCTATCCTCTCTTGAAAATCTGGACGCCGGTCGGCTTAAAATAGTTGCTGCCTCCTCTCTCAACACATTACCATTCGTTTCCCGGTTCAGTGACAAATACCCTGCGATAGATTTAACCTTTCACCTTGCAGAGCCAAGAAAAATAGAGGAGTACATTCTAGATTGTAGATTTGATATCGGTTTTTTACAGCAACAACCAAAGCATTCCCGATTGTTTAGTCACAAGCTCATTGAAGATCCAGTTAAACTTGCTGTATCCCATAATCATCCCTGGCGGTCCCGGTATTCTATCGCACCGACAGAGCTCAAGAAGCTAAAAATTATACTGTCGCGTTGCGAAGGAGACGCTACAGCAGACTCCAATCCCTGGTTCAATCAATTTGGATTGTGTAAAGAAAAGACAATCGTCATGGAAAGTAAAGAAGTAGGACGGGAGGCCGTTGCCAATAATATGGGTGTCGCATTCCTTTCGGAAAAAGAAGTATCCGGCGATAGTCGAATTCATCTTATTGAGATCGAAGGTAAAAAACTGACCTCGAAAAACTATGTTACCTTTCTAAATGACAATAAAGGATTGAGGGTAATCTCATCCTTTTACAGGTTGATAAAGCAAACTCTGGAATAAATTCGAAGGTCTCAAAATGCGACGGAAATCTTTTCCTGAACATTTGCCTTAGCGACTTCAACAGTCATGCCTTCGCGAGCAACAAATGCATTGGGCCAAGCCTTGAACGCTTCTCGGGCAACTGTATCCATGAATGCATCATCATGAGACGGATCATGATGGAAAATGGCCAATTGTCCTACGTTAGCAGCTTTACAAAGACGAACGCCTTCTTGCCAAGTGGAATGGCCCCAACCGGCAAACTGCGGGTACTCTTCATCGGTATAGGTCGAATCATAAATAACCAGATCTGCCCCCTCGATCAATTCGAGAATATCTTCGTCAGGCTTGCCAATGACATGTTCTGTGTCCGTCACATAACAGAGGCTGCTGCCCTCAAAATCAATACGATATCCCGTTCCGCCGTCAGGATGTTTCAGGGGAGCCGTCCGCACCTCTATCCCATCTCCAAGAGAGAAAGAATCACCAGATTTAAAATCAGTAAAGCTTAAATTTGCTGCAAGCTCAGAGAAAGGAACCGGGAAAGTCGGCTGGCACATCTGAGAGGAAAGGACTTTTTCTATGCCGCCACATTCACTGAGATGACCAGCCATGATCTTGATATTGACATTGTCCTGGTAAACGGGGCCAAAAAACGGAAATCCATTTATGTGGTCCCAATGGGTGTGGGATTGAAGGAAAAGATAATCTTTGAGATTGCGCTGCAAAAGACAGTTGCCGAGCAAGCGGACCCCCGTCCCTGCATCAAGAATTATGATGCGATCATTGACATTAACTTCTACGCACGAAGTATTGCCACCATATTTCATATGATCTGCAGAGGGTGTCGCGATGGACCCACGAACTCCCCAGAATTTCACACGCATACTCATTACACCTTCAATTTCCCCCCAGTGTTAAGGTCGATTATCATACCCAATTTGTGTATTCGCAACGACTAATACCAACCAATTTCGTCTTATATTGTAATCGTCGTCACGAAAAAGTGAGGCATATGGGTATTATTGTATAATGATCACAGACTTCAGGCTCCGTCCCTCTCAAGAATCCGTTCTGTCAAATTGACCCAATAATTGGCCCCAAGCGGCAGGATCTCATCGTTAAAATCGTAGTTCGGATTATGAACATGGCAGCTGCCTTCTCCGCTACCATTTGCTATCATAATATAGCAACCGGGCCGTTCTCTTAGCATCCAGGAAAAGTCTTCAGCGCCCATAACCGGAGTGACATTCTTGTTTACAGCCTCATCCCCGACAAGATCCAGCGCTGCGGCAATCGCTTCATCTGTCTCATCCGCAGTATTGATCGTAGGCGCATAGCGACGATCATAGATGAACTCAGCCGTAGCCCCATGGGCTTCGGCAATACCGACGGCAATCTGGCGCATGCGGTTTTCAATCATATCCTGGATATCAGGATCAAAGGCCCGGGTCGTTCCGCTCATTGTCACGTCTGCCGGGATCACATTTCCAGTATGTCCTCCATGAATCTGGGCTACGGTGATAACGGCAGAATGCAATGGATCCGTATTACGGCTGACAATACTCTGCCAGGCCTGGATAATTTCAGCAGAGATGAGGATCGGATCTGTCGCCAGATGTGGAAAGGCGCCGTGCCCTCCATTACCGGTGATCTTGGCTTCAAAGAAATCTGCTGATGCCATGATCGGGCCTTTGCGTACGGCAAAAGTTCCGACATCATGCCCTGGCATATTATGCATTCCATAGACGCTATCGACAGGGAATTGTTCGAACAGCCCATCTTTGATCATCACACGACCACCGGCCACGTTTTCTTCAGCAGGCTGGAAAATAAACCTAACCGTGCCATCAAAATTTTTGGTTTTCGCGAGATGTTTTGCTGCCCCAAGCAGCATCACCGTGTGTCCATCATGGCCGCAACCATGCATTTTCCCATCGACCTGAGAGCGGTGCTCAAATTCGTTCAGCTCCTGCAAATCGAGAGCATCCATATCTGCACGAAGACCAATTGCCCGGTTTCCACTCCCGCTCGTCAAGGTACCAACGACGCCGGTCTTAGCCAAACCTCGATGTACCTCTATGCCGAAACTCTCCAACTTTTCTGCGACAAAGTCAGATGTCTCATACTCTTCAAACGCTGTTTCCGGGTGTTTATGGATCCGATGACGCCATTCGGTCATCTCGTCATGAATTTCTTTGAGCTCGGGCAATATTTTCATTTTTGTATCCTCAATCTTCTGCATCAAGCGCCGTGAACAAACCCTAACACAAGCTTGTCTTCGAATAAAAGTAATCAAAATCGCTATTCTTGATTGTGATTACAAACAACGCTCTTTCATTCTTCCGATAACTGAATTAGAAATCATGACAGTTTTGTGACAGTTTAAATCTTGCTCTCAATTTGTGCGGCGGCCCCGATGGTAAAACAAACACTCGACAAGGATCTGGACCGCATAGGGCAAATTGAGACTCAAGCCGGGTCTGCAACTACACGCTATCGAGCCCTTGGGCTAGCCGCCCTTTTTCTTCTAATCGTCTGGGCTTTTTCTGCCAGCATCGTCGATACTAGCGAACATTCCACATTGATCATCATTGCTGCGATTATTGGTGGCTACATGGCGCTGAATATCGGCGCCAATGATGTAGCCAACAATGTCGGCCCTGCTGTTGGATCCCGGGCATTGACCATGGTCGGCGCCCTTATCATTGCGGCAATATTTGAAGCTGCAGGGGCGGTTTTGGCAGGCGGGGATGTCGTCAGCACTATCAAGAAAGGGATAATCGACCCCAATTCCATGGCAAGTGGAGAGGTCTTCATCTGGGCGATGATGTCGGCGCTGTTTGCGGCAGCTTTGTGGGTCAATATCGCCACCTGGATCGGCGCCCCCGTTTCCACAACACATGCCGTTGTCG
Source organism: Pseudomonadota bacterium (assembly GCA_024743055.1). GTDB lineage: Bacteria > Pseudomonadota > Alphaproteobacteria > Sneathiellales > Sneathiellaceae > Sneathiella. The sequence continues at coordinate 20,754 of JANSXH010000017.1, read as the reverse complement.
GTGGGGTCATGGGAGCAGGAATCGCAGCTGCCGGCTTTGGTGTGGTCAACTGGCAAACCATGAGCGCCATCGCCGCAAGCTGGGTTATCTCTCCGGTCATGGGCGGCGTGATCGCTGCCGCGTTCCTGGCATTCATCAAATTCAATATTATCTACAAGGAAGATAAAGTCGCAGCTGCCACGCGCTGGGTCCCTCTTCTGGTCGCCGTTATGACAGGTGTTTTCTCCGCCTATCTGATCATGAAGGGTCTGAAGAAAATCTGGAAGCCGGACTTCGTGACGATCGGCCTGATGTCCTTTGGCTTTTTTCTTCTAGCCCTGGCTATCGTCCGCCCCATTGTTAAGAAAGCTGCCGTGGGCATGGAGAACCGCAACAAGTCCATCCGAACCCTTTTTACAATCCCCTTAATCTGTTCGGCAGCGCTTCTGTCCTTTGCCCATGGTGCAAATGATGTCGCCAACGCCGTTGGCCCTCTTGCAGCGATTGTCAGCACTTCAACTTCCGGGGCAATTGATGCCAAAGTTGGGATCCCGCTCTGGGTCATGGTCATCGGCGCCATTGGGCTGAGCGCTGGCCTGTTCTTGTTCGGCCCTAAACTCATCCGAACCGTTGGCGAGCAGATAACCAAAATGAACCCCATGCGAGCCTATTGTGTGGCCTTATCTGCAGGTATCACAGTTCTCATTGCATCTGCCCTCGGCCTACCAGTTAGTTCCACTCACATTGCTGTAGGAGCCGTTTTTGGTGTCGGATTTTTTCGAGAGTGGGATACGGAACGTCGAGCCCGTGCCTATCGCTCAACCAATCGCCTGCAAAAAATTCATCCTGAGAGCAATCTTCCTCTAGAGGAAGAGGAGCCCGCTGTAAATCGCCGCAAGAAGCTGGTACGTCGTTCCCACTTTTTAACTATTATCGCTGCCTGGATAATAACAGTCCCCTGTGCCGCCCTACTTGCAGCCGGTCTATTCTTCCTCATTTCACATTTCTTTACCTGATGTCAGGAAAAACCGTATTCCAGCATTTCCTTATCCTGTCGAAATTTCTCGTAAACGAAGTCTAGGAGGGTTCTGACCCTCTGTGTGTTAACCAGATCCCGGTGTGTAAGTAGCCAGATATCTATGCGATGATCCACTTCTTCTGTCAGCAAGCGCATAAAACGACCATCTTGTGGAACCATGTAGTGAGGCGCTAAAAACAGACCCATTCCAGAGCTGACGGCCGAAATCTGGGCCGCCACTGTATTGCAGCGAATGGTTATCTGTCCGCCCTTCGCAATTCTGTTAAGGGCCGTGGAAACATCTAATTCCTCTGCCCCCTCCCGCCAACCGACAAAATCATGCTGGACAAGATCTGACATACTGGCTGGAACACCTTTTTTGTCAAAGTAGTTATCCGCCCCATATAGGCCGAAACCGATTTTACCCAGCTTACGACCGATCAAATCCGAAACCCTTGGATTTGCGAGTCTCAAGGCGATATCAGCTTCTCGGTTTCGCATGTTTACGAGAGATATATTGAGCAACAATTCAAAACTGATGCTTGGATAGGCCGCGTGAAATTCACTCAGGGCTGGCGTCAACCAATAGCTACCAAGGCCTTCTGTTGCCGATATACGGATACGACCGGATAGCGCCTTGTCCATCCCCCGCACTTGTCGCTCCACGTCCTGAAAGGCCGACGAGGCTTGTTCTATTTTCTCCAGAATCTGGCGCCCGGCAGACGTCAACATATATCCGTGAGACGCCCGCTCGAATAAGCGGGCTTCCAATTTGTCTTCGAGTTCACTGATTTGACGACCTACAGTTGGCTGCGATACAGCCAGTTGCCGTGCGGCAGCCGATAAGCTGCCTGTTTCGGCAACAGCAAGAAAATATCGATAATGATCCCAGGACATATCTATTCATTTATTTATAGGCAATATTCATATTTAGCATATTTTTGTTTGGATGAAAATTCCTATCTTAGCGGTATATCAGCGTACAAATAGAACTGGATCAGAGATGACTTTGCACCAAACCGATTTTAAAGAGGCACTTAAGGAGATGAGTGGCTTGCAGCAGCTACAGATGATGGTCGACAATAAACTGACCCCCCCTATCGGCAAAACCCTGGAATTCACCCTCGGTGAAATTGCTCACGGCAGGGTATCATTTCACGGCGTTCCGAACGAGAATCATCTTAATCCCCTTGGTGCTGTCCATGGTGGCTATGCCGCAACGTTGCTTGATTCCGCCCTTGGCTGCAGTGTTCACTCGGTTATTGAGCCTGGGGAAACCTATACGACGGTCGATCTCAATATTAAGTATTTGCGGGCCATGAAACCAGGCATGGGCAAAGTGACCGCTACTGGCGAAGTCGTTCATAAAGGCAGACGAATTGCAACGGCAGAAGCAAAACTGATCGGCGAAGACGGGAAAATTTATGCAACTGGCAACACCACCTGCGCTGTCCTTCAACTCTAGCCTTTCCTAACCAGATATCGGCGCCGGCGAGACGCCTATTACAGTGCTGTGAAAAGCGAAGAGAACAAGAAACAGCACAAACCCTAGCAAAACCCGCCACCACAGAGTTTTTATCGAAAATGACGCGCGGCCCTGCATGAGGGCTTGAAACGGGATGTTGGAAGTGCGGGCAGCGTAGCGGTCCCAGTCTTCCTTCATCTGTTTCTGCTTCTTGGCATCGATCAGGAAAGTCCCGGCAAGAGACAGAATGCCAAGTCCACCGAAAAAAATCACCGAAGTTGTATCTCCGCGGTTAATGAGATGGGTTATCGCCCAGAGAGTGATGGCCCACATCAGAGGATGCCGGGTAATGGCATTTATCCCTGTATAAGCGAATTCCTTATCAACCAGTTTAGCGGCACCGGCCGCTGTTGGGTTTGGACCGGTAAAAGCGCCGACGAAAAAGATGGAGGCGACAACCATTAGAACGATACCAAGATAGCGGCCTGCATTTCCGGTATCCCATAAAAAATCGCCTGCCGGAGCATCTTTATAAGCAAAAATCACCCATATGAAGACGGCTAGAGAAAGGATATTGAAGAAGGCCATATAGCCTCCCTCTCCTATTCGACTGACCATCTTCTCCCGCAGAAAACTGGATGGAATGATGTGAATTGCAAGAAATGCGAGGATTGCCAGAACAAGAAAAGTTACGGAGCCAGTCATATTGTGCAGACGCCTTTTCTAATTAAAGGAACGCAAAGTGTGTCACGGCATTGTGAGAAAGAAAAGCTTCTTTTACCGGCATTTACCGTTCAATGAGACCGCCATCACATTCTCAGGAATGGGTTTAGCCTTTACTAAGACGGTTTGGATGACGATCAACAATGCGGATTCCTTCTTCAGTGAGCTTGCAGACAAGCCAATCCGATTTGATCGGGTTTCGAAACCATTGCTTCGCCCATCCTTTGCGGATACAGCTTCGGATTGTCGTTGCGCTGATCTGCTGTCCATTTGGGTCAAACAGCGGTAACTTTCCGCCCGGCTGATATCGTCCCAGACGGAGATACTTAAGCTGCGCATTCGTCGGTGTTCTGGAATTCATTCGACAAGCTTACCTGAAATCAATACCGGTTAAAAGCCAACCAACCCGGCATCCCATCAAAACGGGGCTTTTCATCTCGCGCGCGTCAGTTTAAAAACGTCTCCCAAATCACTTTAGGAGATAAAAATGACCGAGGCCGCAGGCTATACAAAATATTTTCCAGTTTCCTGGGAAGAGCTTCACCGAAATGGAAGAGCCCTGGCCTGGCGACTAATGGATCTGAGACCATTTGAAGGGGTCGTTGCCGTCACACGCGGTGGTTTGGTCCCTTCTGCAATTGTTGCTCGAGAACTTGATATCCGTCATATCGAGACAGTTTGTATTTCGGCCTATCGGGACGATAAAAGCGTCGGCGAGGTAAATCTTGTAAAAGACCTGCAACTTCCGGATGGCGGCAAAGGTTGGCTGATTGTAGACGACCTGGTCGATAGCGGCATTACTGCAAAGCATGTTCGCAAGATGATGCCGAATGCCCATTTCGCCACCCTTTATGCAAAGCCCAAAGGTCGGGATCAGGTCGACACGTTTATTACAGAAGTCAGTCAGGATACCTGGATTCTCTTCCCTTGGGACCAGGCCCCTTCCTTTGTCAAACCACTGGTTGACGAAACACGCAAAGAGGACGCCTGAACCCATGCTGAAATTTGCTGCTAATTTAAGCTTCCTATATCAGGACCTTCCTTTCCTTGATCGGTTTAATGCGGCGGCAACGGATGGCTTTCGCGGTGTCGAATATCTTTTCCCCTACGAGCATGCACCAGATGAAATTAGTAACATTCTTCAAGACAATGGCTTAACCCAGGTATTATTCAATATGAGGGCCGGAGATTGGGAGGCCGGGGAACGTGGCCTCGCTTCTTTGCCTGGTCGAAGTGAAGAGTTCAAATCAACTGTGCAAGAAGCTCTCGACTACGCTGAGGCCCTCAGTTGCGGGCAGGTCCATGTTATGGCGGGCCTTAGGGATAAAGAGGCTTCTCACGCCGCGCAGCTCGATACATATTGTCGAAACATTGCCTATGCTGCAGAGGAAGCTGCGAAAAGGAATCTCGTAGTTTTAATTGAGCCCATCAACAACCTGGATATGCCAGGCTTCTTCCTAGAAAATGTGACAATGGCAAAGGGCATCATTGAAGAAATCAGCAACCCTAGCCTAAGGCTTCAGTTCGATATGTATCATGTCCAAAAAACGGATGGGGATATTTGTCGCCAGTTTGAAGGGGTGTTTGACCTAATTGGCCATATCCAGATCGCCAATCCTCCCCACCGGTTTGAGCCAGATAATGGTGAGATCAACTATCCCTATCTCTTCAACATGTTGGAGGAAGCGGGCTATGGTGGCTGGATTGGGTGTGAGTACAAACCTTCCGGGCCAACCTCAGAAACGCTGACCTGGGCGAAAGAATATCTGCGGTCCTGAAAAAGGAAAAAGTTCAAGACTTCGTGACGAATTATCGACGGCTTATTGAAACTTTAAGACAATAGGGTTACACCTTAAAAAACAAGATAAAAAACCGAGCAGCCATTAGGCTGCAGTATTGGACGCTAGGCTTCTTAAATGGCCGTCGCTGAACATAATCGTACCGGGGAAAAAATACTCAGCCCCATTATCTCGGCAACAAACAGCATGCCTGTCAAACTTGTTGCCTGCGCCATCGCGATTGGGTTGTTAGCGGGATATGGCGCCGTTGGCTTCAGACTAGCCATCAGTGAAATCCAGGAACTATTCTATGGTTATGGCAGCGAGGAAGTTATTTTCGGTGCAGAGGGCCTTCCCTGGTGGCAAATCATGTTGGCTCCGATTGTCGGAGGCCTAATCGTCGGTGTTTTCCTTAAATACCTAATGCCAGGCCACCGACCCCGCGGCGTGGCAGACGTCATGGAAGCCGTGATCGTCCGCCGTGGAAAAATGAAATTCTTCGCAGGTGTCGGCGCCATGTTTGTCAGTGCTGTCTCCCTTGGGTCTGGCGCTTCAAGCGGCCGGGAAGGACCTGTTGTTCATTTCAGCGCCATGATTGCCAGTCAGCTAGGCCAACGACTGCGCCTGCCATCGAAGTATTATATGACCCTGATTGCCTGTGGTGTGTCATCCGGTGTGGCCGCTTCCTTCAATGCGCCGATTGCCGGCATGTTCTTCGCGTTGGAGGTGGTTGTCGGGTCGCTTGCAACACAAGCTTTTGCACCGATCGTGATCTCTGCTGTTGTCGGCACGGTGATCAGTCGGATTTATATCGGCGACTTTCCGGCCTTTATCATCCCCCATTACAGCATTGTTTCCCTTTGGGAATTTCCCGCCATCGCGCTACTTGGGGCGGTTTGTGCCCTCGTTTCTCTGATTTTTATCTGGAGCATTACATTTTCCACCAAAACCATTGACCGATTTAAAATACCTGATGTTTTACGGCCCGCCGCCGGTGGCGTAGTTTTGGGCGCGATGGCAATCTTGTTTCCGCAGATCATTGGTGTCGGATATGAAGCCACTGACATGGCTCTCAAGGGAAACTATGGCTTACTCCTCCTGTTGGCCTTGATAGTCGTCAAAACCATCGCTGTCGGCGTTACTATTGGCGCTAAGTTCGGCGGTGGATTTTTCTCTCCGTCCCTTTTTATCGGCGCCATGACAGGGGGAGCATTTGGCCTGATCGCGGCGCAAGCATTTCCGGAAATGGCCGCCAGTCATGGGCTCTATGCCATCATCGGCATGTCCGCCGTTGCCGCGTCTGTTCTTGGGGCTCCCATTTCGACCATTCTCATCGTTTTTGAGCTAACGGGTGATTATAAAATCTCCATCGCTGTAATGATTGCTGTCTCCGTCGCAACCCTGATCACGAAACATATCATTGGCCGGAGTATCTTTCAGACCCAGTTATTGCTGCGAAATGTCGACGTCAATGAGAGCCGGGCATTGCGTCAACTCAGCTTCCGACAGGTCCGCGGAATTATGGACCGTCAGTTTATTGAGGTCCCGAAAGATACGAGCATGAAGGACCTACGCCGCATTGTCAGCAACACCAACCATGACAAATTCGTTGTCGTTGAGCCTGAAACGCATGAGTTTATCGGTCGAATCGATTATTCTGATCTCAAAACCCATCTGTTTGGCGACGAACCGGAGGAGAATCTGACGGCAAATGACCTGGTACATGACGATAATCCGGTTCTGTTCCCGGATACCAGTTTGAAAGCAGCCATTCAGATCATAGAAAAAGCCGGTGTTGAGCATATCCCGGTGATCAATCGAGCAGATGATACCCGGCTTATTGGTATCCTTCATCACAAAGACCTGCTGCATGCCTATAATGCTGCCCTGCTGTCCGCCCAAGATGAATCCAGAGATAAAGTTTTCCGATAAATTCACTGTTCTGCAGTAGCCGATATTGGATCAGTAAGCTATATCTTTAAGATATGAATGACAGCTTCGAAATAGGCAGCTTTGACGCAGATAATCGTCAGGCCCCGCAACCAGATTTCTCCTATCTTGACGGCCTCAATGAAGGACAATTGGCGGCTGTGCAGGCTCTGGACGGGCCTGTACTTGTCCTTGCAGGAGCTGGCACAGGCAAAACTAGAGTGTTGATCACACGGCTCGCCCATATCCTGAATATGAGAGATGTGAGACCCTGGGAGATTTTGGCAGTGACCTTTACCAATAAGGCCGCTGCGGAGATGCAGGAACGTACGGCTAATCTGGTGGGCCCCTCTGCTATCGAAATCAGACTTGGTACCTTTCACTCCATTGGCGTTTGGATGTTACGCCGACATGCTGAACTTGTGGGTTTGAGCAATAATTTCACGATCCTGGACACGGATGACCAACTCAGGCTCCTCAAGCAGATCTTGATTGAAGAACATATCGACATCAAAAAATGGCCGCCTCGAGGTCTTGCTGCTGTCATCGACCGCTGGAAGGATAAGGGTCTTCGGCCCGATGCCGTCAAAGACATTGAGTCAAACGGCTTCGCCCATGGCCGCGCAGCAGAGCTATACCGGATATATCAAGAACGGCTAGCCGCCCAGAATGCCTGTGACTTTGGTGATCTGCTGCTACACGTCCTGACCCTATTTCAACAAAACAGTGATATCCTCGCTCTCTATCAGAATCGCTTCAAATATATTCTGGTGGATGAGTATCAGGATACAAATGTCGCACAATATTTGCTGCTCAGACTGCTAGCTCAAAAACACAAGAACATTTGTTGTGTCGGTGATGATGATCAGTCCATCTATGGCTGGCGCGGGGCAGAAGTGGGGAATATCCTAAAGTTCGAGGATGATTTTCCGGGTGCTGAAGTCATCCGGCTAGAGAGAAACTACCGATCTACTTCACATATTCTGGGCGCAGCCTCCGGATTGATCGAAAAGAATGAAGGTCGGCTCGGGAAGACTCTGTTCACGGAAGGTAATGATGGGGACAAGGTTGTCCTCAATGCTGTTTGGGACGGGGGAAATGAAGCGACTTGGGTGGCTGAGGAAATTGAAGCGCTCGAACGTAAAGGAAAAAGTCCGAAGGATATGGCCATTCTTGTCCGGGCCAGTTTTCAAACCCGAGATTTTGAAGAATGCTTTCTCAGTATGGGGATCAAATACCGGGTTATTGGCGGTCTGAGATTCTACGAGCGCAGGGAAATCCGCGATGTGTTGGCCTATTTGCGGGTGATCAACCAGGCTGATGACGACCTTGCCTTTGAACGTATCTACAATCTGCCCAAGCGCGGCCTGGGCGCCAAAGCCCTCGATAAACTGCGGGATATTGGCCGATCCAGAAACCTGTCGCTATCCCGTGCCGCCGAAGCCGCGGTCGAGGAAGGACTCTTTAAGGGAAAGCCCCTGGCCGCGCTGCGGGACCTGATGGAAAATTTTGAGAACTGGCGTGCGCAAAAGGATCTTATCCCACCGAACGACCTGGTCGAAGCCGTTCTCGAAGAGAGTGGTTATATGGATATGTGGCGACAGGATCAATCTGTTGAGGCGGAGGGCAAACGTGAAAACCTTAAAGAACTCGTCCCCGCCTTGTCAGAATATGACAGCCTTGGGCAATTCCTGGAACATGTGTCTTTGGTAATGGAGAACAACGCCAATAATACGGACGAAATGGTCAGCCTTATGACCTTACATTCGGCAAAGGGTCTTGAGTATGACGTCATTTTCCTGCCCGGCTGGGAAGAAGGGCTGTTTCCGCATCAGCGGGCCTTAGACGAGAACGGCTTGAAAGCCCTGGAAGAAGAGCGTCGGTTGGCCTATGTCGGCATCACACGCGCCAAGGAAAAATGTTTCATCAGCCATGCCAGCAATCGCCGCATCCATGGCCAGTGGCAGTCATCCCTGCCCAGTAGATTTGTCGATGAACTCCCCCCTTCCCACATTGAAGATCAATCCGGGCAAGGGCTGTATGCGACAACCCGGCGTCAGGATACCAGCTCAACCCCAAGCTGGCGAATGGCAGACGATAATCATCTGGCAGAAATCCTCGCCAAACGATCACGAGCGAATGAAAGCCTTGTCGATAACAGCACCAAGCCGGTTTCGCAAAATACCAACGACGATTCCCTGGCCATAGGTAGTCGTGTATTTCATCAGAAATTTGGCTATGGCAAAATCCTTAAAAAAGACGGCCCGAAGTTGGAAATCGCCTTTGAGAAAGCCGGCACAAAGAAAGTGATGGAGAATTTTGTCCAGCCAAGCTGAGCCAGAACTCTGGCAGTTCACCGCAACCCTCCCGCTCTCACAGACACCAACCATCGAAGAAGTTCTTGAAGATCATGCCTTGACGGTCTCAACTACTGAAGCTGTGGCAGATGGTTCTCTTTGGCGACTGGAAATGCTGTTCGATGAGAAACCTGATCCAGCTCTTCTGACCTTGCTACCAAAGGACCTGGACTACGATCTGTCACTGCTGGTCAACAAGGACTGGGTCGCGGAAAGCCAATCACAACTCCCGCCAGTGGATGCGGGTCGCTTCTACATCCATGGATCCCACGATTCCAAGCATCCGACCATATCACGGCATGATCTCACTATTGATGCGGGCCGTGCCTTTGGAACAGGACTACATGAAACCACCTATGGATGCCTGCTTGCACTAGATGACCTCCGCAAGCAGTTTGAATTCAGAAATGCGCTCGATCTTGGATGCGGCGCCGGTGTCCTCGCCCTCGCTATTGCGAAGTCCTGGGGACGGCCGGTTCTGGCAAGTGACATCGATCTAGATGCTGTGATTGTCACCCGAGAGAATACTATCAAGAACCATCTTGCGCCCCTTGTATCTGCCGTACATGCAGCAGGTCTAAACAGCAGAATTCTTCAGAAGACCGCTCCCTATGATCTGATCGTTGCTAATATTCTTGCCTGGCCTCTTGTTAAACTGGCCCCATCCATAACAAGGGCACTCGATCAAAATGGCCGTCTTGTTCTGTCTGGCTTGTTGAGTCGGCAAGAAACTATGGTGAGGAATAGCTACAGGCTGCAGGGTCTGCATCTTGATCGGAGATATCGCATCGGGGAATGGGCCGTTCTGGTTCTTCGTCGATAGAACCAGATAAAAAGTCTGCGGTCGGCGCCTTTCATTATGGGGGGAATGTTAGGCCGCCGACCGCGAACGATCATACCGCTTTGCGGCGATCGTTTTTAACAATAGATGCCGGATTGTTATCGTTATGAGCTGATGGCATCTGATCATTGGCGGCTCTTTCAACCAGGTTTCTGGTTAGTCCCAGATCTTTTAACTGGCGATCATCCATTTGCATGAGATGAACATAGCCTGCCCGCTCCCTCAGCCTTTGGGAGATATAGTCTTTACAAGCGTTGTAGCTTATTTTGATAAGAGATGGCTTTGCTGGCCCATCGACAATCGTATCGATCTCCATTCGGGAAACTCCTAACTCTGAAAGCTCCCGACCGCTCATCCCATAGAGCTCGCGCTTGGCTTGCTGCCGCTTTTTATAATCGGCAAATTTCGACGAAAGGTTAGCCCGAAATGTGCGAAGAAAACTTGTTTTGGGCTCACTCTTTGCGCTTTTAACAACTTTTGCAGAACCGTATCTTTGCTCCGTTGCAATGGCCGTTCCTGCTGTCGTTTCGGTCATATAATAGGTCATCATCTTACCTCTCCCTTTTTCGAAATCTTGCCCCCGCTTTTCGTTTCGGGCTACTGCAAGATCGCGATCTTTAATCATCTTTCTTGTAAAGGCAGGTATTCATCAATTGTGGCGGGAAAGGGGAAATCAGTGGCCAGTATTATTTTAACCGCTAAAATTTGTTTATGCGGTTGAATTATCAGTATTTTTTATTCAAAAAAAATAATACTCCAGCCTCTCTATGAGTTTCTGGCACCATATAAGGTTCGCGGCAATCATATTTTTGCCATGATTGTGAATGGATTTCTGGCTGTAAGTGGGCTACTTGGTTAGCTTCTGCCTCAGCGCCGCTGCCGTTTCAGGGGAAAATAGTGGTTTTCTCCATCTTGGCGTTTCAGAAGCAGCGAACTGATCAATTTTATCGCTTCGCTGTTGAAACCGAATGTTTGGTAAAGCGGAATTCGCAAAGAGTGATTTTCCCTCTACTGTCTTACTCATTTGTTCGACACGATGAGATATAGCGCGAGCTACTCGTTTCGGAAAAGCTAGTTGTTCCTGACACTTCTGTTCATCTTCACCTTTCAAAGCTTGATTTCTACAAAATTGAGCCATGATTTATTCCAAATTACCTTCGTCAAACGCATCAGTCCGGCATACTCAGCCGGTGTCATTCAAAAATATGCAAACGTTGTTAAAATTAGCTTACCAAAAAAGTTCTAATAAGCGCTGGGAGCCTAACAGCTAAGAAAGGAATGAGGCAAGAAAAAGGCCCTCCTTTTTGAAGTCTCACAGTTTCGTGATAGATATTAACGGCAATCAATAGGCCGTTTTTCCTCTCTTAGAGGATATCCAAGCCACTTGACTTGATTTTGATATTTTTGGGAGAAAGACACTCTCGGGCGGAAGTAGATTTTTACAATGTAAAAAAAACCCCACACCAACGAATTGGTATGGGGAATCGGTATCTAACTGTGATAACGCATCAAGCGTCACCTAATACAGGATTAGATGGCGTGGCGCTGTTCACCGTTGTTGTTTGCGGCAGACAGATTGTCATTCGCTTTTTTCGACAGACCGTCATTTACGGCAGCTTCAATGTCACCTCTAGTGAGACCAATATCTGCGAGTTGACGTGCGTCCATTGCCATCAGTTGAGCATATCCAGCACGAGCCTTCTGAGCTGCAGCAATCTTTGTCCCCACTGCCTTAAACAGTTTAGCGAGGATGGAATCCTGCCCGCCAGCTGCAGACAGAGATTTTCCTTCCACAGCCTGCTCGATTTCTGCACGAGAGATACCAAGATCAGCCAATTCACGATCTGTCATTGCGTAAAGGCTCTGTTTTGCGAGCTGGTTCCGCCGATAAGATCTGAACTTATTCGCAATAGATGCAAACAAACTAGAGATCTGTCCTGAGATATATTCGCTTCTCAGAACATGGGCTTCGTAAACATGGCGGTCAACATCAATAAGATTGTTGTTGGACTCAACTGGCCTCAGCATCGCCAATGCTTCAATGTCTTTTTTGTTGTAACTCATCATAATACTTCTCCTTTAGAAGCAATTACGTGTCCTAAAAGGACCGATTAATTCATCATTCTGCCGCGCTGTGCGTCGGCGCTGTTTTCATTTGCGGCAAAATCCGCATTAGCTTGGTCAGAAGCTTCTGTTTTCAAAGAACGGCTATCCGCTACTTCCACTTCAACAGAATCCTGAAAATCCCTGTTATGATCGCGAGTGAATATGTCTTTGATAAATGACACTACTCCGAAATGCTGGTTTGGAGCCCCTGCACCGGAGTCATGGGTTGTCTGCGCCCCATACTGTAAATGCAAAGCATGACCATATTTTTCGTTTCGTTCAAACATTTCATCTTCCACTTCATGTGTTCGTTGTGCTTATTATATTGCACTGCATTCATTAAAAAACAATGACTTAGGAGGCGATTTTGCCTGCTAAGTCGGAAATGGAGCATTGCATAAATTGCATAGCTCCGATTGCAAATGGGTTTAAAAAAAGCCATATTCTCAGGATAACCCGTCTCCTGAATTGAGGTAACGAAGTGGCATTAACTGATCTGCAAGACGCCGATAATTTAGAAAGTAAGCTTAGAGAGATCGCTCCTGACTCTCCTTCAGCGGTGACCCTTGAGCTTATTAAAGGTGCAGCAGCTATCCCACCGAGGCCTGACGAGGATAGGTCTCTTTTAAATTTGCTGCCTGGACTGAACGCTGATCAATTTCAAACCGCTCAGCAACTTCGCAATACCCTACGGGCACAAATTCAGGAATGCGTACTGGCACCCTCACAGTCGCAAGATCGCCTTAAGCGTCTGCGCGGGAAAATGGCGGAGCTTCAGATTGACGGCTTCATTGTGCCTCTCAATGATGAGTTTCACGGGGAAGCAGCACCGGCCTGCTCAGAGCGGCTGAAATGGTTGACGGGATTTACGGGATCTGCCGGTGTAGCCGCAGTCCTCAAAGATCAAGCCGCCATTTTTGTTGATGGCAGATATACTCTTCAGGTTCAAACAGAAGTGGATACCACCTTGTTTGAACCTCGTCATGTTAGTGAAGAGCCTTTGAAAGAATGGCTTAAGAGTAATATGTCTGCCGGAGAAACCCTGGCAATTGACCCCTGGCTACATACGAAAAGCAATGTCGATATGCTGCAAGCCCTCTCGACAGACTCAGAGCTCACATTACTGTCTGTTGAAGAAAATCTGATCGATAGCATCTGGATTGATAGACCCTCCCCGCCTTTGGGAATGGTTGTTCCCCAGACTTTGCCTTATGCAGGAGAGGTATCTTCCGCCAAAAGAACGCGGATTGCAGCTACTCTAGCAGAACGTAACATTGATGCCTCCGTCCATACTTTACCAGATGTCATCGCATGGCTACTCAATATTCGGGGAACAGACCTTCCCTGCACTCCTTTTGCCCTAGGGTTTGCTTTGCTTCATCAGGATGCAACTGTTGACCTTTTCGTCGATCTACGCAAATCCAGTACAGAACTGGTCGAGCATTTGGGCAACTCGGTCCGGCTACATAGTCGCGAAGCCTTTGGGGCTGAATTAGACAAGCTTGCTGAGCAAAATGTTCTGATTGATCCGTCAGTTACAAGCCAATGGATCCTGAACCGATTAGAGTCATCTGGATCAAAAGTACTGTTTGGAGAGGATCCTTGCCTGCTCCCGAAAGCCACCAAAAATGAAATTGAAATTGACGGAACACGCAAAGCCCATATTCGCGATGGTGCAGCGGTATCCAAATTTCTTCACTGGCTCTCAAAAAATGCTGAAAAAGGGGATCTCGATGAAATGGCGGCCGAAAGTCAGCTGCGCCGTTACCGAGAGAGCGGGGAAAATTTCAGGGATCTAAGTTTCCCGACCATCTCCGGCGCCGGCCCGAATGGCGCGATAGTGCATTACCGCGCCACTGAAAAATCAAACCGGAAACTCACACCGGGTAATCTTTATTTGGTAGATAGTGGCGCCCAGTATCTGGACGGCACCACGGATATTACCCGCACGGTGGCAATCGGTACGCCTTCAGAGGAAATGCGTCATCGCTTTACATTGGTTTTAAAGGGTCACATTGCCCTGGCGAAAGCCATTTTCCCAAAAGGCACAACGGGCACTCAATTGGACACTCTCGCCCGTGCTCCTCTCTGGTCAGAGGGGTTGGATTATGATCACGGAACAGGTCATGGGGTCGGCAGCTATTTAAGTGTCCATGAAGGACCGCAGCGAATTTCCAAGGCACCGAGCTCCGTTGCTCTTGTTCCTGGCATGATCTTGTCCAATGAGCCCGGCTACTACAAGACAGACGCTTATGGAATCCGAATTGAAAATCTTGTCACTGTTCGAGAGATTGCGAGTCCAGAGGGCGCCGAACGGACAATGTACGGTTTCGAAACCCTGACTTTCGCTCCCATAGATCTGTCTTTGATTGATCTTAATATGCTAACTGATGCTGAGAAGAACTGGCTGGACAACTATCATTCAGAGGTTTGGGAAAAGATATCACCGCAATTGGATGGTGAGGTGAAAGACTGGTTGGAAGAAGCGACTGGAGCGGTGAGCTAATAACCTCAACTGCCAATTAAATCGACCCACTCCTGCTCACTCAATACCTTCACTCCTAGCCCTTCGGCCTTTTTGAGTTTTGATCCCGCCTTCGCACCGGCGACGAGGTAATCTGTCTTTGCAGAGATGGAGCCGCTTACTTTAGCGCCCAACCCTTCTGCTTTCGCCTTCATTTCCGCACGTGTCATAAGTTCAAGCGATCCGGTAAACACCACGGTTTTTCCAGCAATTGGGCTGTCATTTTGCGGCGCTTCAAATTCCAGTATCGAGACTTCATCCAGAAGTGCATCGAGCATCTCCTGGTTTTTCTCTTCGTTAAAAAACTCGCGAACGGCATCTGCAACCGCTTCCCCTATACCGTCGATCCCCAATAACTCCAGATATGCCTTTCCGGCATCCTCGCCGGTTCTCGTCAGCGCCTCACGTAAGGCATCAAAAGTCAGATAATTACGGGCCAGGAGTCTCGCATTCCCTTGGCCAATATGCCGGATTCCAAGGGCATAGATAAAGCGGTCCAGATCAATATTTCGCCGATCATCAATGGCCTGAAACAGATTGCTGACTGCTTTCTCACCAAACCCTTCCCGATTTTTAAGTCGTGTGAGGTTGCCTGGAGCAGAATCTCGCTTTTCCAACGTAAATATATCGGCAGGTTGCGTCACCAACCCATCCTCGTAAAAAGCTTCGATCTGTTTGGCGCCCAGTCCGTCAATATCAAGGGCGTTGCGGGACACAAAATGCTTCAATCGCTCCACGGCTTGCGCCCGGCAGATCAGCCCGCCCGTGCATCGCCGGACCACATCTTCCTTTCCCGTCGCTGCGTTAAGCTCTTTGACAGCATGGCTCCCACAAACCGGACAAACCGTCGGAAAATCAAACGGTGTAGATGAGCTAGGCCGTTTGTCTAGAACAACTTCGATCACCTGTGGTATGACGTCCCCTGCCCGCTGAATCCGAACTGTATCGCCAATACGGATATCCTTACGTTCAATTTCTTCTTCATTATGAAGAGTGGCGTTTGAGACGACGACGCCACCGACAGTTACAGGTTGGAGGCGAGCAACGGGTGTCAAAGCCCCGGTCCTGCCTACTTGTATTTCGATGTCTTGTATGACGGTGGTTGCTTTTTCTGCAGGAAACTTGTGCGCGATTGCCCATCGTGGGCTGCGGCTGACAAACCCTAACCTCTCCTGCCAGTCGAGGCGATTGACCTTAAACACGACACCATCGATATCATAGTCGAGGCTCGCCCTGAGTTCTTCTATTTCCTTGAACGCGCCAATGGCGTCTGCCATCGTCGAACAGACTCGCGACAGATCATTGACTGAAAATCCCCAGTTTTTAAATTGCTTGAGCACATCTGATTGAGTTTTTCCAGGTACCTCAGAAACCTCCCCCCAGGCATAGGCAAAAAACCGTAAATTCCGGGACGCGGTGATCGATGAATCCAGTTGGCGCAAACTGCCCGCAGCAGCATTTCTGGGATTGGCAAAGGTCTTGGCACCAATCTCAGCTTGCGCTTCGTTGAGAGCGAGGAAGTCCCTATCAGACATATAGACTTCTCCCCGCACTTCGAAAACATCGGGAACGTCTTGGCCATTTGCATTCAACTTCAAAGGCAGATCGACAACACCTTTTAGATTCTCCGTGATATCTTCGCCCACTTGGCCATCACCACGAGTCGCGCCTTGAATAAAGGCGCCTTTCTCATAACGCAAACTGGCGGAAAGGCCGTCTATTTTAGGCTCCGCAAAAAAGGCAACCTCCTCGTCCCCGGTAAGGCCCAAAAAGCGGCGAACCCGTATTTCGAATTCCTGAAGTTCCTTGCTGTTAAAAGCGTTATCGAGAGACAGCATTGCGACCCGATGTTGCACTTTGCCAAACCCTTTGGTCGGCGTCGCCCCGACGGTCTGAGTTGGGCTGTCTGGCTGAACCAGCTCTGGAAATCTTTTTTCGAGCTCTAAAATCTGCCGGCGCAGCTCGTCATATTCTGCATCCGAGATCGTCGGTTCGTCCTCAAGGTAATAGCGCTCATCATGCGCCCGCAGTTCCTCTGCCAAACGCTGATGGTTTACTTTGGCTTCCTCAAGAGAGAGAGAACTGAGTTCCTTCATATCGCTATCCCTGAATCAGACTCAAGGCGGCAGCCCTGGCCTCTTGCGTTATATTCGCCCCGGACAGCATCCGGGCAATTTCCTCTGTTCTCTCCTCGGCGTTCAATCTATCGACACTTGTCGTTGTAGATTGGCCGCTATTGAGCTTGCGAATATTCCAATGCGCTTGTCCAGAGGCCGCTACTTGTGGGGAATGCGTAACCACAAGGACCTGTAAATCGCTGGCTAGTCTTAAAAGACGCTCTCCAACAGCATCCGCCGTTGCTCCGCCAACTCCTCGATCCACCTCATCAAAAATAAGTGTGGGGGCAGAACCGGATTGGGCCAACACAACTTTGAGTGCGAGCATGAAACGGGAAAGCTCTCCGCCTGAGGCGATCTTAAGAAGTGGCCCCGCGTTGCTGCCGGGATTGGTCGCAATTAGAAACTCCACCTTGTCTGTTCCCTCAGGCCCCCAGTTCGGTTCCGCCAACTGCGTGATGCAGGTCTGAAAACGTGCGGCGCCTAGCTTGAGAGGGCCAAGCTCCTTTAAAACGGATTTATCCATCTTAGCCCCAGCCTGTTGCCGTTTTTCAGACAAAATAGAAGCGGTGGAGATATAGGTTTCCCGAGCTTCCTTCGCTTCCAACCTAAGCTGTTTCAGATGGGTCTCGCCATCTTCAACCGCTTTCAGTTTGTCTTCAAACTGCTGCAATAAAGCCGGTAAGCTCTCGACCTCGCATTTATGCTTGCGGGCGGCTGCCCTTAATGAAAACAGGCGCTCTTCCACCCGCTCGAGGCCACTCGGATCCATTTCCAAATCCTGGCTCACCGAATTGATAATATTCTCGGCTTCCGACAGCTCAATAGCAGCGCGCTCCAGCCCCTCCAATACGGGATCCAACTTACCGGAGGCCTTGTCCAACACCCTCTCAACGGCCCGGGTAGCCGTTCGTATTTTGCCATCGACACCGCCATTGTCAGTTAAGGCTTTGCCCGCGTCGCTCAAAGCCTCGGCAATTTTTTCTGCATGCATCAAAGACGAGCGCTGTGAGGAAAGAGCCTCTTCCTCTCCAGGTTCAGGCGCCAGTTCCCGGAGTTCCTCAACCACATGGGTGAGATATTCCTCATCCACCCGCGCTTTCTCTATTTCATCTATGGCCGCCGCAAGCCGCTCTTGGCTCTCCTTCATCAGGCTGAAAAGCCGTGAAACTTTCCCCGTATCTTTAACGAGACGCCCGAACTGATCCAATAGGCGCCGGTGGCTTTTGGCATCCAACAGCCCTCGTTCTGCATTCTGACCATGGATCTCAACCAGTGCCTCTCCGACATTTCGCAACAAAGCGACACTCACAGACTGATCGTTGATACTCGCCCGGCTCTTGCCATCAGCTCGGATGCCCCGCCTGAGTATTAGAGGCTCGCCTGACTCGAGCTCAATCTCCTCCAGAAATTGATAAACCGGATGATCTTCTGGGACATTGAACTCCGCTGTAACCGACCCTGTTTCCTCTCCTGATCTCAGCAGTCCTGTATCAACGCGCGCGCCTAGCGCGAGGGCAAGACTATCCAAGAGGATTGATTTTCCAGCACCAGTTTCCCCTGTCAGCACGCAAAGGCCCTCCTCAAAAGAGAGATCAAGCCTGTCGATCAGGACAATATTTCGAATGGAAAGACTTTCAAGCATCCGGCGTTCTGGCCTAGAACACGCTTTTCCAGGCCTTGACGATCCAGGAATCCTCATCCGCCTCTGGTCTCAGATAATTGGCATCAAGTAATGCATAGGAATCCTGATACCATTCACTTCCAGGGAAATTGTATCCCAGAACAGCTGCAGCAGTCTGTGCTTCCTGGGTTATCCCAAGGGCGAGATAGGATTCAGTTAACCGGTGCAAGGCTTCTGGCACATGGGTGGTT
The DNA here is from genome assembly GCA_024743055.1 of Pseudomonadota bacterium. Classification (GTDB taxonomy): domain Bacteria; phylum Pseudomonadota; class Alphaproteobacteria; order Sneathiellales; family Sneathiellaceae; genus Sneathiella. The sequence goes on along the minus strand of JANSXH010000017.1, from coordinate 2,042 downwards.
GTCTGATACTGCTCAACAACCAAGCGATATCGATTTATGGCGCCGATAAGGAATTGCTGGGTCTGATAATAACGACCAATGGCCATCTCCTTACCAGCCAAATGATCGCGCGTCAGATCGATCTTAAGGCGTGCATCACGGGCATATTCTGTGTTCGGAAAACGGCGGACCAGGTTTTGAAGCGCTATCAGAGCTTGTCGCGTCACCTTTTGATCCCGTTCAACACCTGTTATTTGCTCATAATAGGAAATCGCCACCAAATAATAGGCATAAGCAATATCCTTGTTTCCAGGATGCAACTCAATAAACCGCTCCGCCGCCAAGATAGCCTGGTCATACTCATTGCTCTGGTAATAAGCAAAGGCGGACATCAATTGGGCTTTCGTAGACCAGACGGAATACGGATGCTGTCGTTCCACTTCATCAAAGCCTTGGGCGGCGAGGATATAGTCCTCGTTATTTAAGTCAGCAAGTGCTTGGTTGTAGAGGTCCTGCACCGGCCTCTCAACATATTGTGGAGCTTCGTCCGAACTGCAGGCCGCTAAAGCAAGTGTAGCAACCACCGCCAAAGTCAGCTGTTTCAGATAACCGGAAAGTTTAAAGGGCACGATTTTCTATTGGCCTCTCACCAGAATAAAGAAAACACCATCATTTTATCCAATATCCAAGGCGTTGGGAAGTTAAGGTTGGATATATTTTCCTTGGGCGGCTAACCGGTTTCGGCCGCTGCCATACTTTAAGTTTAATATTATTTTTGAGCCGGTTAATAAATAATTTTTATTGAAAATGCGGGCAATTTAGGTGTTTTCTTTTTATAAGTATACATGCTATGTTACCTATAAGGGTAAGGCGAACGTTTTATTTTCTCCAATATGCAGGTAACTGCAATTTCTAAAACGCCACCACGCCCCTAGAGTAATATTATTTACTCGAAATAAAGTAATAATTATTCCGAAAGGATAGTTTAGAAAGGTACCGACCAAAATGGGTAAACTCGCAAAGAAAGTCGACAATCATGTCGGCGAGCGAATTCGTGAGCGGCGAACAATGATGGGTCTGACCCAGGAGCATCTCGCTCAAGCATTGAACATTTCTTATCAGCAAGTTCAGAAATACGAGACAGGCGCAAATCGCGTAAGTGCCGGACGTTTATACGAAATTGCCAAACGTCTGGAAGTTGACGTGGCCTATTTCTTTGAACATCTCGAGCCTCTGGCGGCCACTACTCCGTTGGAACATGGTGGTAAGAACCGCTCAACAATCGAGTTGGTTCGTAACTATGGTGAGATAGAGGAAACTGCTGTTAAGTCTGCAGTCAGCGGTCTAATAAAAAGTCTTGCTGGAAAAGATCGGCGGCGCAAGTCAGCCTGATATTCATAAGAAAAGGCACATAATATGATTATGTGCCTTTTTTCTTTGGCCAGTTTCAATCAACTCGCCAGTTCAAATTCTCTTAAATTAAGCCGTCGCGGGTGCTGCTGCCTGTTGAGATGGCCAGTAGGCTCCTCCAACATTACCGATACGAACGGGCGCTTCGGTTGTATAACACCAGGCATCTTTATCTGCCAATAAGGTGTGTAACAGCTTGTTATTCAAGGCATGTCCAGAACGGAAGCCATAAAACTGTCCGATAATCGGGGCGCCCGCCAAATACAGATCGCCTACCGCATCCAAGGCTTTATGACGAACAAATTCATCATCATACCGCAGCCCCTCTTCATTGAGGATATCCGGACCGCTCAACACAATTGCGTTATCAAGAGAGCCGCCTTTCGCAAGCCCCAGTTCCTTCAACTTTTCAAACTCACTCAAAAAGCCAAAAGTGCGGGCGCGGCAAAGTTCGTTCTTGAAGGTGCCGTTTCGTAGGCTGAAGCTACAATTCTGTTTGCCAATACGTGGGTTATCAAAATCAATCTCGAAAGAGACCGAGATATTATCAGAAGGCGCCAGAACTGCTTTCGCATTTCCTTCAGTCACCTCAACTTCCTTGAGGATCTTGATATATCTACGCGCTTCTTCCTGATCAACAACATCCGCACATT
>JANSXH010000011.1 GCA_024743055.1 Pseudomonadota bacterium | reverse complement strand
CTAATCTAGAGAAGCTAGGACTGTTCGCGGCCCACGAACACTACCAATCAGGGACAATTCAATCCCAAGCCTATGAAGGTCTTTATGGTGTTTGCCAGGAGAAAAGCCGCGGGAAGGATACACCTTCCGGTCATTGGGAGATGGCAGGCGTCCCGGTTATGTTTGATTGGGGCTATTTTCCGAAAACAGTACCCTGCTTTCCGAAGAAACTGACGGACACCTTGATTGAAAAAGGGAAGCTACCAGGAATTCTCGGAAACTGCCATGCTTCCGGCACGGAGATTATCGACCAGCATGGCGCTGAGCATATGGCGACTGGAAAGCCGATCTTTTACACATCTGCAGATAGCGTTTTGCAGATTGCAGCTCATGAAGAAACTTTCGGGCTGGATCGACTTTTGAAGCTTTGCGAAATCGCGCGCACCTTTGTGGATGAACTCGAAATCGGAAGGGTTATCGCCCGGCCGTTTGTTGGCGAACCTGGAAATTTTACCCGAACTGCTAATCGCAAGGACTTGGCGGTTCCGCCCCCGGAACCGACCTTGCTTGATCAGCTTGAAGACAACGGCCGGCAGGTTATATCCGTAGGCAAAATCGGCGATATTTTTGCTCATCAAGGGACCGGTGAAGTTGTCAAAGCGGCAGGCAATATGGCATTGATGAATGAAACTCTTGCAGCTTTAGATCGAGCAGAAGATGGTGCGCTGATTTTCACGAACCTTGTCGATTTTGACCAGTCTTTCGGTCATCGGAGAGATGTCACCGGCTATGCTAACGCCCTTGAAGAATTTGATACCCGCCTGCCCGAGTTACACCACAAACTGAAACCAGATGACCTTGTTGTCTTGACGGCAGATCATGGTTGTGACCCGACATGGCCAGGATCTGATCATACCCGAGAAGTCGTTCCGGCCATTGCATTTGGTCCAGGCATCGAGGGCGGTCCAATAGGTATCCGAGAAAGCTTTGCGGATATTGGACAGTCGATTGCCGCCCATTTAGAGGTGGCTCCATTGCGCCATGGCATTTCCTTTTTGAGGTAGATATGGTCAAGAAAGCCGAGCTCCATGTCCATCTTGAAGGGACTGCTACACCCGCTTTGGTGAAGCAACTGGCTGCTCGAAATGGTGCCGAACTTGATCCCTCCACCTTCAAGTCAGATGGAGAATTTGCCTGGACAGATTTCTGGGATTTTTTGAGTTGCTACGATAAGGCGGCAGCCGCCATTCGTAGTGTGGATGACTACCGGCTTGTGACTTATGATTACCTGTCACGATGTGCCAAAGAAGACACAATTTATGTAGAGATGTTCTCGTCACCGGACCATGCTGCCGAATGCGGGATTTCCTATGCTGAACATCTGGAAGGTATCGCAGCTGGTATAGATGATGCTTTTAAAGACTTTGGGATTATCGGACGTATTATTGTCACCTGTGTTCGTCACTTTGGCGCTGAGAGGGCTCTCGAAGTAGCACAGAAGTTTGTGACGACACCCCATCCCTATGTTGTCGGATTTGGCATGGGTGGAGATGAAGCCCAGTTCACCCCGGAAGACTTTGCGCCCGCATTTAGTCTAGCCCGCCAGGCAGGGTACCGAACAACCAATCATGCAGGTGAGTTCGGTGGTCCGGAGAGTATTCGCGACACCCTTGACCATTTACCTATTTCTCGCCTGGGCCATGGCGTACGAGCAATAGAGGACAGCCTTTTGGTCGAAGAACTCGCAGATAGGAAAATTCCACTGGAGCTGTGTCCTGGCAGCAATATTTCGACAGGACTCTATCCAAGCCGCGGACAACACCCATTTCGCCGCCTTTTGGATGCCGGTTGTGTCGTCACATTAAACTCAGACGACCCTCCCTTTTTTGCCACCTCAATTGGTCACGAGTACGCTGAAGCGGCCAAACATTACAAGCTGTCTGGCACCGACCTTAAGAAAATAACTGAAAATGCGCTGAAGGCGTCATTCTGTGACGGAACACTAAAAGAAGAATTGCTATCCAAGCTAAATCAATGATCTAGTTTTTCTTCTCTCCGCCCGCTGATCCTTGTTCCACAGTAATCTTCAAGGGTTCTGGATTGGAGTTATTGAAGCGCTCTAGCACTTCTTCCGTAATATCCATCGTGTTGTCGAAAAAGACAATTCTGGCACTATCCATTCCGATATTGACCCCTCGTTCTGCACTGACTTCAGCAGCCTGCCGGGTGATAAGCTCGCGCAACCTCAGGCGATAATCCTGAATGATCTTATTAAACTCGGCGCGGGCTACCTGTGAGTCCCTTTGTAGAGACTGAAATTCCTGGTTCAAGGTCTCAATTTTTTTACGATAGGCGTCGGGCGAAATTATTGCCCGCTGTTTGTCGAGGTCCTGTTTCTCTTTCTGAAGCTCTTCGCCACGCTTCTTCAATAGATCGTCCACGGCTTTCAGCTTGGCGTTAATTTCCTCAGTTGCCACCTTGGATGGCTTTGATACTTTCAGAATATGGTCAATATTGACCACAGAAATCACAGCTTGTGGCAAGTTTGACTGCGCGACAGCAGTGGATATCATTCCGCTACCGAGGGAAAGAAACGGAACAAGCGCAACAAAGCCAATGCCGGCAATGGCAGCTTTAATAGATTTACCCAAAACGCACTCCATACAGATGTAAAATTTTAAGCGACCTGAAATGCCGCCTTATTGGCCGGCAGACTAACAAACTCCGGCGATACAATGCAAATTCTTCAACACCTTACTATACATATATGATGTGAACATGGCGAGACCAAGGTCTCGCCAATCAAATTTAGCTAATGATAAAACCGGCTCTAGGGAAATGGATGATCACATCCCCAACCGTATCATTGTTATGTCGGATAGCCACCTCCTGCTTTGTCAGACTGAGAAGTTCTCCTGTGACAGGCACGCGACCTGTGTCGTTTGGCATAACAGTAATTGTATTCCCTTTACTAAGGCCTTCACCTTCTTCAATGCTGCCACTCCAACCACTGACATCGTCTTCCTTGGCAACCGCCAGCGCGTCGGTGGAACTTAGTTCCGATTGCTGTCCATGGCCAAAACCGGCAACCCTCTCAACCCATTTACTAAGTTTAGGGAATTCATCCACTAGTGATTTGGCTTCTGGCACACGGCTGACAAACCAGAGATTATAGTAGAGATCAAAATCTACAAGGCTTGCCTCTTCGCCGAGAAAGAAGGAACGCCCATCAGAAAGTCCCTGCTCCGCCCAATCCAGCATGGTTTTATATTGCTGCATGGTATAGGGAAGCGCCGCCTTCATTTTTTCAACATTGATATTGCCGCCGGAATATTCAGCTCGGTCCTTAATAAATTCCTCAGGCATCTTGTCGCCAAAAGCACCAAATACGATCCCGGCCGAAGCGCCAAACAGCAGTTTATCCGTCCAGAAGCTCATACCCCAACCCAAAAATTCACTGTTGTTTGGAAATAATGTCGGGGTTGGAAAGCGAGTTTCTAACTCACGAATAATGGTCTGAGTATCACAAAAGATGTGGGCGCCGATTTGCATCACCGGAGTTTTACGATAGCCACCGGTTAGCGGCATTACATCCGGCTTAGGCATCATCCGCGGAATCTGAACGGACTGCCAGGCAAGGCCTTTAAAGCCAAATATTGATCGTATCTTCTCTCCGAAAGGTGACGGATCGTAATGATGGAAAATGATATCAGACAACAGGAAACTCCCTTTTCGTTCTCGTATGATGCGCCCCATACGTTTAATTTTTTTCAGTCGGACCAATGCTCCACATAGTCCGCAACAGGTTCCTGTGGTAGCGGCATCAATCTGCTCGCCGTCCCAAGATACAAAAAACCAACGATCTGATCCTTATCAACTGCTCCCAATGCTTCTTTAACATGGGGGTCAAAGCAAGGTGAGCCGCTGCGCCAGATACCGGCATAGCCCATAGCATGAGCCGCCAACATAATATTCTGCGCAGCCGCTCCCGCTGATAGGACCTGCTCTACATGTGGGACTTTTGGATGATCCTGAACCTTTGCGATCACTGCAATGATCATTGGTGCACGAAGCGGTTTTCCACGGGTTTTTTCCTGCATTGCCTCCGTAGAGCCAGGCTCCCGCTTTTGCAATGCTTCAGCAAAAATATCTCCCAGCCTGTTGCGCCCTTCGCCCTCAATAACAACGAAACGCCATGGCCGAAGGCGGCAATGATCCGGCGCCCGCACGGCTGCAGCGAACAACGTCTCAAGGTCGTCTTTTGACGGGGCTGGCTCTTCCAGCATGGCAACTGATTTCCGCGATGTCAGCGCTTCTATGGCATCCATTTACCGCATCCTTTGTCCGAATGGACCACGCTCAATAAAAAGTCGCCCTGTACATATCAGAGTTTCAGGGAGCCTTGTAAAAAATTTTACGTGAGGAGTCGGCCTTGGAATTCACTTGCAGCCTTTACATGGGCCAATTTGTCTGGATTTCGAACAATAAAGATGTCGCACAGTTTCTCGAACTCGTCATAAGCAAGAGTTACGAGAGCGGTTGGCACATCATCTTTTTCAATCAATAGCGCACGACTTGCATTAAATTCGACCGTCCTGACAGACTGCTCCGCCCAGGCACGGAACAAGACCTTTGTCGTAAATTTTAAAACCGTCGTTCGACCTTCAAGAGGTCGTCGCACTGCAATAACTTTTCCGCCACCGTCTGCTTTTAGGACAATGTCGTCTGAAATAAGTTCCGTTAGTCGCCCAGTATCTCCGGTACGGACAGCAGCATTGAATGCAGCAATAATTTCATCCTGCCGCTCAGGTGGAGGTTGTGTTTTTTTTGGCTGATCTTTGACATTGGTTTTGGCCCTAGACACCAGTTTACGGCAAGCCGCTTCGGATACCCCAAGGCTTTCCGCGACTTGGCAATAATCCTGCTCGAATACCTCACGCAGGATAAACGCCGCTCTTTCCTTCGGTGACAGTCGCTCCATAACGACAAGAAAAGCCGTGGTGACACTCTCTGACAGAAGCAGGGATGAGTCAGGACCGCTAAGATAATCAGTTTGAAGGGGTTCGGGTAACCAGGGACCAATATATTCCGTGCGCGAGTTGCGGGCTGCCCGCAAGCTGTCGATTGCTTTGCGTGTACAGGCGGTCACCAGCCAGCTTCGGGGGTTACTGATTGTCGAATGATCGAGGGTACGCCAGGAAAAATAAACATCCTGAACGACATCTTCCGCTTCGGCATAGGATCCCGTAATCCGATAGGCGAGACCGGTCAAAGTAGGCCTCGCCTGCTCAAATTCGGTTACATTTTCAGTGTTTGGCGTCATCAGTGGTTCGATATCTGAACTCTGTTCCATAAATTGATCATAGCAACGATTGTAGTAATGGTGGAAATTTCCTCATCGCTGAAAAGTTCCTTAAGGGTGGTTCGAAGCGATGAAAAATCGGCTTCTGGTTTCAACTCTGTCAAGGCTTCTACCCAGGCCAATGCTGCTCGCTCACGAGGGGTGTATTCATCCATTTGCCGCCAGACAATGAGATGGTCCAGACGCTGGTCGGTTTCACCGTCTTCGCGCGCTTCCCGTGTGTGCATGTCTACACAAAAAGCACATTTATTGATCTGGGATGCCCTTAGCAAAATCAGGTGATGCAGCGCTTTTTCAATTCCCTTTCCTCTAAGAAGCTGCTCAACGTTTGTAAGTGCGGACATGAGATCGCCGCCACTAACGGCATGATTAATTGTATTTTCTGCTAACACGCATTTCTCCTTCATCACATTTTGGTCGTACTAATTAGAAGACGATTGGGAGGCCACCTTTGTGACATACAGATGCGTTTTTTTTTCGAATAGGTGAAATTCACCTTTATTCGAGTTGTCAGAAAGACCTACAATTCCTATGGTTGAAGGAGCCAAACTGCAAACCGGATATTTTTTCTTGTCTCAAATCAAGGCGATCCAGAGGAAAGTCGGGCAAACTTATCAATGACACGACTTAAAATAGGAAAACCCAATGTCTATCAAAACCATTCTGCTACATCTCAATAACGATCCGCAGCTGGATCAGCGGATCGAAGCGGCACTTGGCATCGCTGAGGACTATGACGCCCATGTCAAAGCCCTGTTTACAATCTCACAGGTCACAGTCCCAACCTCCTTTATGGGATATGTTCCTCCTGAATTCATTGAGCAATCGCGAAAGGTCGAAGAAGAGCATGCCGCGGAGGCCAAGGCAAAGCTGGAAGAATATGCCGGAAAAATTGGCCGCGAGGTGGAGATTGTCATTGAGGAAGGGTATGCACCAGACCTGATCAACGAACATGCAGTAGCTGTAGATTTGGTCATTCTCGGACAAGGAGATCCGGATGCAGAAAATAATGCACAAAGCCAATATGTTGCGGATGAGTTAGTTGTTAGCTCCCCTCGCCCAGTCCTGACAATCCCGTTTGCTGGGAAATATAGGGATTTTGGCAAACATGTTCTGGTTGCCTGGAACAATTCCCGAGAATCCTCCCGTGCGTTGCATGAGGCCATGCCTTTTTTGAAGAAGGCCGAAAAAGTAACCTTGGTCAGCGTAAATGCGAAAGAAGATGAAGCCTATGAAATGGAGCACATACTTGGCCATCTCAAACGACATGGCATTGAAGCGACCTATAAATCAGGGCAATGGCCGGGTATTGGCGTTGGCGATGCCCTGCTTGATGCGCTCGTGGATTATAGTGCTGATATGCTAGTCATGGGCGCTTATGGTCATAGCCGCCTTCGGGAAATGATCCTGGGTGGCGCGACAGAAAACATTCTTTCCCATATGACCGCGCCTGTCCTTTTTGCCCATTAAGAAAAGAAATTAGGGAAGTCAGCCCAGAATTTCCTTTCGGCTGACTTCTCGCCACGCCCCTGTCGAGATATCTCCAAGTTCGAGCTTCCCTATCTGCGTGCGGATCAAACGCAATGTGGGAAAGCCGACAGCTGCTGTCATCCGACGTACTTGTCGGTTTTTGCCCTCAGTAAGAATCATTTCTATCCAGCTCGTTGGTATGGATTGCCTTACCCGGATTGGCGGATTCCGTGGTGCTATTTCCGGCTGAGGGTTTAAGATCTTCGCTTCGCAAGGTTTGGTTTTATACTTTTTTATCTTCACGCCAGCCGACAATTTGGCCATTTCAGTATTGGAGGGGTCTCCTTCCACTTGGACCCAATAGATCCTTTTATGGCCGTGATCAGGGTCCAGAAGCCCTTTTATGAATTTACCGTCATCGGATAGAATGAGCAGACCTTCGCTATCCTTATCGAGCCGCCCTGCAGCATATACACCACCAGGAAGACCGAGCTCTGCAAGGGTTTTCTGGCCCTCTTCACCAGTGAACTGGCTTAGCATCCCATAGGGTTTATTTACGGCAATATATCTTGGCATAACGTTCCCATTCCGGCTCTAAAAGAGCTGTAATTGAAGTCATACAAAAAAAGCTAGCACATAGAAATGTTTTTGGCCCTTTGCCCCAAAAAAACCGGTTTCTTCTGACATGGACGTTAATAGCTATGGCAATCAAAGGAAATTCGGGTTTAACTTTAGTCTTATGTGGGTCGAAAATTATCAAAATTTTAGGTAATTCAGTCCATGCTCGAGGCGTACTTGATGGTCGGAAGACCGAAGATCTGGCGTAAAAGTTCCGGGATGCGCATTCTTGATGAACCAAAATACTAAGGCAACCGTTCAGTTCGTTGGACGTCGAGAGGAAGATGCCCGGCACTTAGGCTGGCTGCTCTCCAATGCGACAAAGCCGGATTTTGCCTTTGTCCATGTGCCAAATTTCAAAGAGATTGATGACAGTGCACCAGTAGAGGGTGATTGGGTAATTGTGCTCGATGTGGATGAGAATCCGGGCGAGCAGCTTGAGGTCATGGCAACAATTCACCAGAAACTGCCAGATATACCCATTGTCGTTCTCACGGGTGACGACGAGGAAGTCGGGCGCGAAGCAATACGCCTTGGTGCACAGGATTTTCTTGTAAAAAGCCAGCTAACTACGGAAGGCATGTCCCGTAGTCTGCTCAACGCCATTCAAAGGCATCGTGGGCATCGTCAAGACAGCCAGTCTGCGCCGTTGCTGGAATCGGCAACAGCCGTTCTAAACCGCCTTCCCATCGGCGTGATTTTGGTAACGGCCGATTCAAAAATTCTGTTCTTTAATGGCAAAGCTAAACAATATTTGGAAAAATCCGATGGCCTGGTGGTCGGACCGGATAGAATTTGCCGTGCAACACTGCCCGGTGAAAACAAAGCCTTTACCAAGCTTCTAGGAGAAACGCTCTCGCCAGACCCGACAGCCAAGGCGGAGGGGGATTTCGCGATCTCACTGACCCGTATGGAAAATGACTCCCCGCTCAATGTGATGGTCGCGCCGATCGGAACCGGTGTCGCCGGAAAAGGAGCCGTTCTATTTGTCTCTGATCCCGCCGAACCCGTCACTCTCTCGGTTGAGACGATCTGTCGACTGTATGGCCTCACGCCAGCAGAAGGACGTCTCACCCTTGGTCTGACCAACGGACATAAGCTGGATGATCTTGCCGAAATGTGGAATGTCAGCATGCATACGGTGCGCTCTCAACTCCGCCAGGTCTTCCGTAAAACCGATACAAGCCGTCAGAGCGAGCTCGTCAAGCTAATCCTAACGGGGCCTGCAGCCCTGCAAGCCTCCATTGATACCTAAATTCAGTTAGAATAAGTGCGAATTACTTTTTGTCCGGCTCTTCTTCGGGATCTTCCGGTGGCTGGGCAAAATGTTGCCATTCCTCACGTCCACCGCGATTTTCGAGATAATTAATCAAAGCACTCACCGTCTTGCGGTCGAAGCGTATGTCCGCATCTTCCAGCAATTGCTTCACTGTCGCACTAAAACTAAGGGCGCTGCGATAAGCCCGTGGGCTAACCATACCAACGAAAGCATTGGCGACAGCGATAATACGGGCAGCTTCGCTGATCTCAATCCCCTTGAGACCCCGTGGTTGGCCGGAGCCGTCCCAATTCTCGTGAATTTGTCGAAGGGTCGCCGATACGGGCAGATCGAACTCAACATCTTCGAGCAAATCGGCGCTGGCGAAGATACTGTTGCGGATGATCTCCATTTCCTTCTTTGTCAAATTCTTGGTTTTCGTTAGCAGTTCTGGCGGGACCAAAACCTTACCGATATTCATCAGATTGCCGGCAATATCGACCGTCTGAGTAACTTCCTCTGATGCTTTCATTTCCGATGCAATGGCAACTGCGACGGCAGCGACCCGGCGCGATTGATTGGCTGAAAACGGATCCCGGCGGTCAACAAATCCAACCAAGGTCGACACCAGACTACGTAAGACTTGTTCCCGTCTCTCCCGTTCAAAAACGACATCTGAGATATCTTGGAAAACTGTGAGGACTTCCCTGCTTTCAACACGGGGAGAGCGTAAGGGAATGAAGTCGGATCGGACGACCTTGACTTCTTCTCCCTCGGTGAGCTTCGTAATCTTTGATCGCGGTTCATAGTCGCCACGAACCAGACTCGTCATCTCTATGATTTCTTTGGCATGGGTCGGGCCAAGTACACTGGCCACTTTCTTGCCAATCATTTCTTCGCGGGAGATATCCACCCCATCTGAGGCTACTCGGTTAGCGAAGGTATATTTATCTTCGGCATCGAAAACCGCAATCGAGGTTGGCTGTTGATCGGTTACAATTTTCAGAAACTCACTCCGCTCTTGCAGAGTATCTGCGGTTTCTTTGTGCCGGGCAGCCAGTTCCGCTGCCCTAAGTGATGTCCCATGACGCCAGACCGCAATTATTGTGACGGCAACCCCGAGGATCAGCATAGTGAAGATGACGAGCATTGTCGAAAGACGATCCTCGGTTTCCGCCAGAGCCTCATCTTCAAAGACCGTTCTAACCAGAAACCAGGGAGCACCCGCGATGGCCCTTCCGGTTACCAGGACCTTGGACCCCAAATAATTACTGGCGATTGCAAAATCTCCGGGATTATCGATTGCAAAAGCTGCTGCAAGATTTTCTTTTGCACTCAATTTCCGACTTAAAGCTCGTGTTCCATCTGAAAGCGGCGACAGATACTGAACCAGATTACCTTCCCGGCGTACTAAATAAGTTTCGGCCGTTTTCATCGTATCCCCAGGCTGAAAGAGAAGAGGAAACAGGGAGCTCTCAACGGGACGGATACCAATAATAAAGCCGATAACTTTCTTGCCATTGGCGTCATCCTGAACAGCGAACACTGGCCACGCAAAACCCATGGCCGGGGATCCGTCTATCCCCTCATACATATCTATTAGAGCCGGGCTACCATCTGCAGCTTCAGCAATAGCAGAACGAATATTCGGGTTCATGGGAGGCATATTGCCACTGGAAACCAACAAGCGTCCGGTACTGTCCGTCAATGCAATGCCAGCGCGACCGGGACGGGTCACATTGGCACGAATTTCAGGCTCTTCGGGCTGCCAAAAACCACTGATAACAGCTTGATTGTTGAGAAGATTAATCAGATACCCTGCTTCGGGCACATCCGTGATCGCTGTACCATTCTCTGAAGTTTCGATCACCAATTGAGTGAGATATACCTGCAGGGACGCATTGTTTGCCAGCGTGCCGATAGCCTGCTGTTGCTTTCGTAGCCAGTCATCGATACTTGCCGTTCGACTTTCTGCGACAATGCCCAGACGGACTTCCCAATTGAGGATATCCCGTTCCCGTTGCTCATCAACAAATCTGATCGTTGCCCAAATTCCGGCAATCACAACCAGCACAAGCAACACTATCCCGGCGCCCAAAGTCTTGTAGGCTCCAGATTTAGGCTTATCTAAGGTATCAAGGTCAGACATTTGGCGGCTCTATTACAATTCATCATTGGGTACAATGGCGTCAAACCCTTTAAGATAGGTAAATTTTTATCTAAATAAGCTTATCCAAGTCCCCAATTTTCCTTGGATGGGCGTGTTTTGATCAAGGTTTGTTAACGTTTTGTTGTCCATAATATAAAGATCAATTTACGGAAAATTCGAGTTTTCAAAGATTTTCAATACAGTAGGCCGTAACGGTGTGGATATCGAATGAAAATAGTTAAGGCCATTTCAGTCCTGATCGTCGGATGTTGTATCCTTGTGACACCTGTAGTGTCGGATGCAGAGGCTGCAGGGTTGTTCGGGTATCGAGAAACCCCTTATGACGACCTTAAGCCGTTTCCAAAATGGCGCAAAGTTTTAGAGACCTATCAAGATGAGCCCGGAGATTGTGTTTCTGGGAAATATAACCGTTGCGCCCATCAAAAATGGCTTCAACTGATTGAAGAATGGAGGTTGCTGCCGAAAGAGGAGCAACTTTACCGGGTCAATCGGCATATGAACCTGTTCCGCTATATTTTGGATCCAGTGAATTGGGGCATTCGTGATTATTGGGAGATCCCAAAAGAGTTCTTTGCTCGATTTGGCGATTGCGAGGATTATGCCATCGTCAAGTATTTTACCCTTCGCGCGTTAGGCTGGTCTGCTGATGATATGAAGATTGTCGTTCTTCAGGATATGAATCTCGGCATTGCCCATGCCATCCTGGTTGTCCACCATGACGGCAAGGATCTGGTCCTCGATAATCAAATCGGTCAGGTGGTTGAAGCAACACGCATTCGTCACTATCGCCCTATCTATTCAGTCAATGAAGTTGGCTGGTGGCGTCATCGCGCCAAATAAAAAGCCGCGCAAGGATAATCCAGCACGGCTTTTTCAATTATCTACTTATGTACAGCGAACTTAGCCTTTTTCCTCGATAGCGGCTTCGTCAGGCAATGTCACCCCAAGGGAAGAGTTAAGCTGACCCATTGTCGCCAAAAGACGATATTTCGAAAATAGAACCGAATATTCAACGGTTACCAAAGAGGTGCGGGAGTTGAACAACTCATTATCCGCGTCCAGCAAATCAAGCAGGTCTCGCTGGCCAATTTCAAATTCTTGGGCATAGGTTGACGCCACCTGTCCACTGGCCACAACCTCACGAGCCAAAACTTCAGCCCGGGCCTGAGAACGAGCCAATGTGCTCCAGCTGCGCCGAACCTCTTCTTCTACAAGCCGCTCAAACCGAAGCTTGCGCTGTTCCGTCTCGGCCTTGCGGGCAATCGCTTCCTTCTCGCGCCCTTCGTCAATACCACCGCGATACAAGTTGTAGCGCATACGAACCATGGCAAGGAAGTCGTCGTTATGACCATCAACGCCGTCGATGTTGTTATCTGCTGATGCGCCTACTTCCAACGCAACGGTTGGATAGAAACTAGCTTTGGTCGCATCAATTTCCGCTTCTGAGGATTTCACATCAGACTCCGCGAAGCGAATGTCCGGATTGTTATCCAAAGCAATATCGACGATCTCTTCAATGTTCGGGGGAATGGTTCCCTCATCAAAGGTCGGTAATTCGAGATTTACCGGTACTGCACCAACAACCCGCTGATAGGTGATTTCTGAATCATCCAACGCTCTAAGAGTTTCAACCAAGGTATCTTCAGCTGCTGCAAGCCGGGCATTTGCCTGTTGGTCATCGCCAATGCCGCTTTGACCGGCAGACACACGATCCTGTATCTCGGCGAGCGTGCGACGATGCTTCTCAACATTTTCAGTCGCGAGTTCAACAATCTCTAGGCTGCGAAGGGTATCCAAATAAGCCCGGATGGCGTCAAGAGCGATTGCTTCTGCCCGTTCGCGAACACGATAGGCTGCACTGTCGACCCGATTTTCCTGGCGCTCGACTTCCGCCGCTCTGAAACCACCATCAAACAAAGTCTGGGATAAAAATAGGCTGGATTCCGTTCGGACCAGTTCCTCGTTATCAATGGTGACGGTATCCGTCCATTCCCATCCGGCACCTGCTTCTAAATCCAAAGTCGGATAATAGAGGCCTTCAGCCTGTCTCAATTCCTGGTCAACCGCCCGTCGGTTTGCAGAGGCCTCGGCAATTTCCGGATAGGTCGATACTGTTTGTTGTACTGCTTCACTGAGCGTTTCGGACTGCGCTGTTCCGATTGCAAGGAAGCCACCAAATACTGCAGTCAGGATACCGGCGGAAACCACTTGTACCGATTTTGCCGCCTTTGCTCTGAACTCCATACCCTTCTCCCAAATCTCCAATTTCTTAGACATGACTAACACCTGCTCCTGATAAACGGAGGACGTAAGCCACTTATCTAAAAAATGTCGAAAAATTACTGTTACTTTGTAGCTACGATACTCGCTTGTAAAGGCTGCAATCAACTTTATACATCAAACGGTTAGTAAAATTAGCCTAAGCAAATGCTCCATGTGGCTTTTATATCACATGTTTTCACGCAGTCAAAATCACACAATACACCTTCATGGTGTGCTTCATCTTTCAGTCACCTAATGCCGATGATCCCCTTCGCCCGCTGATTCAAAATGTCCAAGTTCCAACACTCCCCTTTGCCATGGAGTTCATTTATAGTTAATAATGTTGATAAAACACAGAAAACCCGACAGTTTGTTGGTGTAACTTGTAATATATATCAAGAATCAGACAATTAATTGGCGACGAAATGGATCCGGAGAAGGCGGTACCTTTCGACGCAATAAATAGAGGATCGTATGTCGGATTTGTTAACCAGTTTTTTACTATAATCGCGTTCTATTGATTGCACTATCCGGGGGATTGGACGTGTCACAGAACATCAGGCGCAGGAAATGACGGATTTTCATATGCATCGATGTCAATGTGAGGTGAGTCGCAAACCGGCAAAGGACATGAAATAGCCGAATTCTCTCCCTATTTCGAAATAGCAGAGAAAGCGGGAAAAGACTGGTTCTGCCGAAACACAGGTGGGCAAGGCATAGAGTAAGGAAAGTTTGTTGGCAGAAGAAATTAAAGATCCAGCGCCCCTGGACATCGCAACAGCGAAGGATCTTTTCGCGGCAAAAGATGGCGAGCAAAAGCAGCCGAAAGACCGTCCTATGTCTCCAGAGGAACTAGCAAAAGCTGCTCGTGACTCCAAGCAGACTTCGAATGCAAGCACTGAAAAAGCAGACAAATGGGATATCAAACTTTCCGATGTCAGCCGAACTGATCAGGATCCATTACTCGGATGCTTGTCTGCGCTGACCAAACTCTTTGACGATCCTAGAACTCCGGATGCTCTGATATATGGGCTTCCTCTTGAAGACAACAGGCTTACACCGGACCTATTTGTGCGAGCAGCACAGCGGGTTGGAATCAGTGCCAGAATATCGAACCGTAAGCTCGCGAAGATTCCAGAAGTCGTTTTGCCTTGCGTTTTGTTGCTGGAGGACCGCCGCGCCTGCATATTGTTATCTCGCAATCAAGGCCAGGCTGAAGTCATTTTCCCGGAAACCGGAGAAGGCTCGCAATCCATTTCCCTTGACGATCTTGAAAATCTGTTCGCAGGCTATGCCATCCTTGTCCGGCCGACGTTTAAGTATCGGGTCGACAAAGATGAGAATCTGTTGGAGCGAAAAGGATCCTGGTTTTGGGGCACTATGTGGCAGTTCTGGCCGACTTATTTACAGGTAATTGTTGCTGCTTTTCTGATCAACAGTTTTGCCATCGCCAGCCCACTTTTCATCATGAATGTCTATGATCGGGTTGTTCCCAACAAGGCTATTGAAACCTTATGGGTTCTGGCCACCGGTGTCATAATCGTCATCGCTTTCGATTTATTATTGAAGTCCTTACGGGCGTATTTTGTTGATAATGCGGGTAAGCGCGCCGATGTTCTGCTCTCTAGCCGAATTTTTGAGCATGTCCTCAATATTCAGGTTAAAGCCCGCCCGGCTTCTGCCGGTGCCTTTGCCAACCATTTGCGCGAGTTTGAAACCTTGCGGGACTTCTTCACGTCAGTAACGGTGACAGCTCTTGTTGATTTACCTTTCCTCGGTATTTTCTTGGCGATCATCTATCTGATCGGTGGGCCCATTGCAATCATTCCAGCCATGGCCATTCCCATTGTCCTGTTGATTGGTCTCTTTCTCCAATGGCCGATGCGAAATGCCGTGGCAAAGACAACGGAAGAGGCCTCCATGAAGCATGGGGTCATTATTGAGACCATCTCAGCCCTGGACACAGTCAAGAGTATGGGCGTCGAAAGCCATATGCAGAAGGAATGGGAACGATTTGTTGGTAAGACCGCCGAGACAAGCGTTGCAGCACGATTTTTTGCTGGCCTTGGCATCAATCTTTCCGCAGCTGCCATGCAGTTGGTAACTGTTGGGGTTGTGGTGTACGGCGTGGTTCTGATGACCCAGCCGGATTCCCCAATGACAGTTGGGGCGCTGATCGCCTGCACTATTCTGACTGGGCGGACGATGGCACCCCTAGGTCAAATCGCTGGATTGCTCACAAGGCTTAATCAGGCCATGGTCGCCCTCAAGGGCCTCAACCACATCATGTCCCTGCCTGTTGAAAGAGCGGCGGAAAAACGTCAACTCAGCCGACCAAACATTCAGGGCGATATAGAATTCAAAGATGTTTCGTTCAAATATCCTGAATCTGAACTACCATCCCTCAAAAATGTTTCGTTCAAGATCAAGGCCGGGGAAAAGGTCGGGATCATTGGCCCGGTTGGATCTGGAAAGACAACTATCTCACGGCTTTTGATCAATCTCTATGAGCCCGACGAAGGCGCAGTGCTGATTGATGGGACCGACATTCGACAGATTGATCCATCAGACATTCGGCGCAGCATCGGCAGTGTTATGCAGGAAATAACC
Organism: Pseudomonadota bacterium; assembly: GCA_024743055.1. Classification (GTDB taxonomy): domain Bacteria; phylum Pseudomonadota; class Alphaproteobacteria; order Sneathiellales; family Sneathiellaceae; genus Sneathiella. The sequence continues at coordinate 142,214 of JANSXH010000011.1, read as the reverse complement.
TTGTTTCAGGCGACCGTTCGTCAGAATATTACCATGGGTCATCCCCAGGCCGATGACGAAATGATCCTTAAAGCGGCGCAGCTTTCCGGCGTTCATGACTTTATCAGCCGCCATCCCCATGGTTATGACCTCCATGTTGGAGAAAAAGGGGCAACTCTTTCCGGCGGTCAGCGCCAGGCTATTGGCCTGGCCCGAGCTTTCCTGCCCAATCCACCTGTTTTAATGCTCGATGAACCGACAAGTTCCATGGACCTCAATTCAGAGCGTCGCCTGATTAATCGGCTGAAAGATTATATTGAAAACAAAACTGTCCTTCTTGTGACTCACAGGACATCTCTTTTCTCATTGGTCGATCGGATCATTGTTCTTGGTAATGGTGAGATCGCAGCGGACGGCCCGCGGGATGAAATCCTGAAGCTTGGACAGAAATCCCGCAGTACCTCAGTCGACAAACAAACACAAACCGTGATCCGACAAACCAACAAAGCGAGGGAAAGCTGATGTCCGGTAAACTGGGATGGTCTGATTCAGACTTTGCCTCCGACGTCGTCGCGGCGAAGGTACAAGGCCCTCATCCGCGCGCCTTCCTTCTCTTGTTCGGTGTCGTCGCGTTTTTCGTTGTGGCCTATGTCTGGGCTGACCGAGCCGTCCTTGACGAAGTCACCCGAGGAGATGGCAAGGTCATTCCTTCTAGCCAAGTTCAGGTCATCCAGAATCTCGAAGGTGGTATTCTGGAAGAACTGCTTGTGGGCGAAGGGGATATTGTCGAAAAGGGGCAAATCCTGCTGCGCATTGATGATACGGGATATTCGTCCCGAGCTGGCGAAATCGAATCCAATTATCTGAATTTGATGGGCAAAATTGCCCGCCTTGAAGCCGAGGCCAACGGTACCGGCATTGAATTTCCGGCGGAATTGCTGGCGGAACGAAAAGACATCTCGGTTCGCGAACAAAATCTTTTCAATGCCCGACAAGCAGAGCTTCAATCGCAAATCGAGATCTTGCGGCAGCAATCCCAGCAACGGGTTCAGGAAGTTGCCGAGATTAATGGTCAATTGAGGCAATTGAGATCTACCTTGGCCCTGGCCAATGAGGAAAAAGACATTACCGAGCCGCTGGCCGTAAAGGGTATTGTCCCGAAAGTGCAGTTCCTGAAACTGAAACGGGAAATCAATGAGCTGGAAGGCAAAATATCTGCCGCTAAGCTCTCCTTGCCTCGGGTCGAAGGAGCCATCCGCGAAGCCAATCAGCGCATTGAGGAAAAAGTCCTGAACTTCAGAAGCGCGGCCTCACAAGAGCTCGGCGCAGTCCGCGCGGAGTATGAAGCAGCGCGGCAAGCTATTTTGGGCGTTAAGGACCGGGTGGCCAGAACAGATGTCCGCTCTCCGGTAGATGGAGAAGTCAAAGATCTGAAAATTTCGACTATTGGCGGTGTAGTCAAACCTGGTCAGGATATTATTGAAATCGTGCCGATCGACGACAGTCTGTTAGTAGAAGCGCGCATCCGTCCGTCAGATATCGCATTTCTCAGACCCGGACAGGAAGCCACGGTCAAGATCACGGCCTATGACTATTCCATTTATGGCGGGCTGCCGGCTAAACTGGAACGGATCAGTGCCGATACAATCGTCGATGAGCAGACCGGAGAAAGCTTCTATCAGATCATCGTTCGAACAGAGCAGAACTACCTGCAGCGCGGCGACAACCGCTATCCGATTATTCCAGGCATGGTCGCCTCCGTTGATACTCTGACCGGCCATAAAACCGTCCTTGATTATTTGTTGAAGCCTATCCTTAAAACCCGGGATACGGCCCTGAGGGAAAGATAATGAACACCTTCAGGCAAACTGCTTTTTCTGGCGCTCTTGCGCTTTCATTTGTGGCTGTTTCCAGTATCACCAGCACCGATGCCTATGCGGATGTGAATGAGAACGGCCTGTTTGGGACTGTTGAAATCTCCTCGACAAACCTTTCCGCGCTTCCTCAATGGCAAAAGGTCATCGACAGCTTCTCTGATCTCGAGGCTGCTGCTCGTAAATGCGATATCAAAATTGAGGATTGTAGTTCCCAGCAGATGACCTTGTGGCGTGCCAAGATAAATGAACTTCGGCGAACAGAACCTCGGCTCTATATTCAGGAAATAAACCGCTTTCTTAATAGCTGGAAGCAGACGGCCGACTTTAACCAGCACGGAAAAGACGACCACTGGTCAACGCCACTCGAATTTATCTCAAATGGCGGCGATTCAGAAGATATCGCCATTATGAAATATGTCAGCCTGAAAGAACTGGGCCTGAATCCGGAGGCCATGCGGGTTGTCATTACAAATGATGTTTTGCGAAATATAGTCCATGCGGTTCTGATCGTGCAGTACAGGGGAAAATCTTATGTTCTGGACAGCCTCAATGACACAATTTTGAGCGAGGAATTCGTACAATATTACGTTCCCCTATATTCCGTGAACGAGCAAACGAGATGGGCGCATATTCCCGCCCAAACCGCGGTCGCCGCCAAGGCACAAGGAGCGTCAGCCAATGACTGACACTATGACAAAGCTAGAGTTGAACAGTTTTCTGGCCGATACTGCACCGGATGAGCAGGCAACCCTGCGCAGAGCCCCCTGGCAAATGGCGGGATTGCTGCTCGTTGTGTTGGCAATTCTGTCTTATTTCCTTGGCGATTATGCCCTGGAGACCCGCAAGCATGAAATCCTGATCGAGTTGGAAAAACGCCTTGAAGTGAGTGCCAGCGGCCGGGCGGACGTCATTGAAACCTGGATGGCAACAGCCGTACAGCCCGCCAACCGCATTGCGGAAAACGAACTCTTCAAGCTTTTTGCAAGCGAGGTCAATCTATCGACGGACGGGCAGCTCTCCGGGTCGCTCCGCGAGCAGATTCCGTATATGCAGAATGTGATCACCAGCTTTGTCAATGAGAATGACCTGATTGGAGCCTACCTCATCGGTAAGGACGGCCGCGCCTATCTTGCATCCGGCGGCGCGCCGGCTTTGGAAGAAGATCAGCGCCTTGCAGCCCAGCAACAATATGAGAATGACGGAGCCGGTATTACGCCATTTCGGGTTCTGGATATTGGGCTGGCTTTTGATTTCCTGGTCCCTATCTCCGCGGCCCAATCCACGACACCCGGATCAGACGGCAGTCCGGTTGGGATGCTATTGATGACGGTCCCGGCCTCAGAGCCGTTGACAGAATTTCTAACCGCAACGCCGGTTACGGGAGGACTTGATACAGCAAGGCTGTTTCAGCTGACCTCTTCGGGGCTGTATGAGCTAGACCCCACCGAGCCGCCTTTCATCGCCCGCGCTCCGTCAGAAGACATAACGGCAGCAGATATTGGTTTCACGACCCTGTTTGCCCGAAATGGCGCGGAAGTATATTCCGTTGGTACGGCGGTACAGGGAACAGATCTGTTTCTGTTCCAGCAGATCTCCGCTGATGAAGCACTTGCCGGTCTCAAGACCTATGGGTATTTCATCGCAGCCATTGCCGGCGGCGGCATCGTCATCATCCTGTCCCTGTTTACCGCGATATGGCTGATGATGGATAACCAGAAAACACGGGAGCTGGCGAGCCAGTACAAGAATTTCGCCACCCAGATCAATGTCCAAAGACGTCTACTGGGCAGCATCAACAATACTATTGATGAACAGATCGGCCTGACCGACCCGGAAGGACACTATATCTATGCCAACCCGTCCCTCGCCCGGCTGGTCGATGTGCCGCTTAGATCCATTCCCGGCAAAACCGATCGGGAGCTGTATGGTGAAAAGCCGGCACGGGAGCTGGCTGAGAATGACCGCAAGGCCATCGCCACGGAACAGACTGTCAACAGCTTCATTGAAGTAGAAACGGTTCATGGCACCCGCATTTTGAGGGTGGCGAAATCGCGCTTTCTCAATGAAGACGGCTTGTTCATGGGTATTGTTACCGTCAGTACCGACATCACCGAATATGTGGAATATCAACGCCGCAAGGAAGAGATGGATCAGAAAACCATCACCGTCCTCGCCCGTATGCTGGAAGCCAATGACCCGTATCTGGCCGACCATGCCGGACGCATGGGCAAACTTGCCAGCTATATTTCAAGCCATCTTGGACTATCAGAAGAAACCCAGCGGATTATCGAAACCGGTGCCTCCCTGTCTCAGGTCGGCAAAATCTCTATTCCCCGGGAAATCCGGGTCAAGGAAACCCGACTGACAGAGGGCGAACAAAAGATCATGCAGGAGCATGTTCTGGTTGCCGAAAAGATTCTGACAGAAGCGGAGATAGAAAAGCCGGTCCTGGACGCTGTTACTCAGATTAACGAAAGCCTGGATGGGACCGGATATCCCAATGGCCTGCAGGATGATGAAATCGAGATACCCGCGCGCATTCTTGGTATGGCGGATATTCTGATTGCCCGTATCTCACCCAGGGCCTATCGAAAGACTATTGGCATTGACGAAGCCCTTCGGGTTTTCAGCAGCAACCCGGAGAAATATGATCCCAAGATTGTGCAGGCAATGATCGAGTTTTTTGAAACCGAGGAAGGCCAAACCTTCAAGGAAGAAATCGAACTCCACGCCCTGTAAGGACGCAGCCGTTTCAGTTAGACAAAAAGGATTAAAGGATCAGGATTCGTCCGAGACGATCACTGTCTTGAGCAGATCGGCAGATTGGATATCCAGATCTTCAACAGGGGCCGGCATGCCATCGACGGAAAGAGCCTGGCCAGACACCGTGAGAGTGCCGCTACCGTCTTTTCCGGTAGTAACGAACTCCATATCATCGGCACCATCTTTGACGGCAATGTTCAACGCATCGAACAACGCATCCAGATCCACCATTTCGTCGTCATCAATATCCATTTTCAAACCAAATTCCGCATTTTCGCTTAAATGTCCCCGCCAAAATGCTTAATTACACCCCAATACTATGTCTTGCCCCTGTAATTTCAACGCAAATTCTGCGCAAAAACAGGCTAATTTCTCATTTGGAAGGGTTTCGCATTACTGCGACCTCCCCGATTTTGACCCATATTAGAGAAGAATACAGCCACAGACATCCCTCAAATGGGGGACGTATCGAAATTTTTTCTCTATTTTATCTAAAATTTTATATTATTTTTGGCCTGACGCGCCATTTTCTGCCGCAAAGCGGAAGGTATCTGCGGAAATTGCCACCCCAAGCACCCCATTTCCCGACTGTGTCACCGTTGCCACATGTATGCCAAGAAGCGCGTAACCATCACCCCTGCGAACAAAGATCGGAGAGCCTGAATCGCCGTTGGTCGCATCGCAGCGATGTAGAAAGATAATGCCCTTATTCTTTGAGCTACGCTGAAAACCGGTGATCTCGCAGTCATTATGGATGGTCAGCATATGCGGAATATCGCGGCTGTACCCAGCCTGGACAAAAGTCGCCGACTTTGTGCCACCGGCTGCCACTTCCTGCGCCGATAGCTCGGTCAGGGGGATATATCCAAACTCATTGCCGAGCGGCTCTTCCAAAGTGGCAATGGCCCAGTCCTGCTCCAGCGGAGCTTTTTTTGGCGACGCCGTAGAGGTTCCTTTGGACAGCCGATAACTTTTAACTTTGGTATGTCCACCATACTGGCCCTTCTCATATTCCACGACAAAATGAAAGGCGCTGGCGACGACCCAGTCCTGCCGACGGGCATCCCAGAAGCAATGAGACGCCGTGAGAACCTGCGACGGTCCGATCAGGATACCGGTGCAATAGGCACCGCCCCGATTTACCCGACCAATGGTCCGCCAGGGATGGCTGCGAATATCCACCCGCTCCCGATCATCTTCGCCTTTGATCCCTTTCAAGGCTTTCGCACCGCTGGAAATTACAGGGCTATTTTCCGTTGCCCATAGGGGCGAAACCGCACCTAAAAAAAGGGCCAATAACAGGATCTGGGAAAGCCGAAAAAAAGCCATCATTTTCTTTCAATTTGGCCCCATAAGTATGGAACATTTTAACCATTGTCTGTTAGGGTGCAGTCTAGGATCAATTGATTAATATTCCGTCCAACACACCGATGTAAATGCATGAACTAACCAATATTGCGATCATTGCCACTGTGGCGCTTGTTTTAGGCATGATTATGACACGTCTGAAGCAGCCTGCCATTGTCGGTTATCTGCTGACAGGTATGGTTCTGGGCCGCTCGGTTTTCGGCTTTGTAGAAGATCGAGCCAATGTGGAGATCCTGGCCGAGTTGGGGGTGTTGCTGCTGCTCTATCTGATCGGGATGGAGCTGAACCTTAAATCCTTTATGCGCATCTGGAAAACCGCCATTGGTGGGGTCATCCTGCAGGTCGCCGTGGCCTACGGGATCATGGCGCTTTTGTCCCTGTATCTGGACTGGCCCTGGCAACTGACCTTGTTGCTGGCTTTCAGTGTTTCGATCAGTTCAACCGCCGTTGCCGTGAAAATCCTGGAAGATATTGGGGAATTGCGTGAGCGAACCGGCAATATCGCGATCGGTTTGCTGATTGCTCAGGATTTGGCCGTTGTCCCCATGCTGTTGATTGTCGGCAGCTTGTCGGGGGAGGAGCTCAATGTACCGATCCTGCTCCTGACGATCGCCCTTGCTATCAGTTTCCTGATTGGCTTGATCCTGTTCCTCAATCAACGGGAAAAAGTGCATCTGCCATTCCTGCAGGCAATTGCCGGAAATTCGGACCTGCTGCCGCTGTTCGGGATCGTCTTCTGCCTCGGGCTTGCTGCCCTAAGTGGTTTGCTCGGCACCTCCCCGGCCTTTGGTGCTTTTCTGGCCGGACTGATCATCGGCAATAGTCAGGAACGGGAGCGTATCGTCGAGGCAACACAGCCCATTCAGTCGATCCTGCTGATGATCTTTTTCCTGTCCATCGGCCTGTTGATCGATCTCACCTATATCATCGATAATATCGGCCTGGTGATGATCATGTTGCTCGCGGTCATTTTGATCAAAACCACCATGAATATCTTTATTCTCCGGGTCACTGGTGTTGACTGGAGATCGGCTTTTATTGCGGGAACTGCCTTAGGACAGATCGGGGAATTCTCTTTCTTGCTGATGGCCGTGGGCGGCAGCGGATCCTATGTATCCCGGGATATTTCCCAGTTGATGATTACCGTGATTGCTCTCAGCTTGATGATCAGCCCGTTGTGGTTGCTGACAGCCCGGCGTGCTCAGAAACTGGCCGCTGGCCAGGCCAATAACTTTCGTGCTGTCTGGGATGATTTGTACGGCAAGGAAACCGTCTTCATGATCCGGGTGACAAAAGCCACCTTCGGCTATTTGAGATTTGGCTCAAGGGCGCGAAAGAACAGAGTTGCGGCGGAGGAAAGTTCCAACGATAATGTCGCAACCGAGGCCGTCATGGATGACCCCGAAGCCATTATCCAAAGCGAAGATGCCGCTACCTATCAAGCCGTAATGGAAGATGATCGCAGCGGCGAGTCATCGTCCGACGAAGCACCGAAATCGTCTTAGAAGAGCGATCAGATACAACTGAATTTGAGGATTGTATCACCGGCAACTGCAAAGCAGACGTCATCGGCAGAGGCTTCATATTGCCAAAGCTGAGTAGTCCCCATGTTGGTTACCTTGTCCGCAGGCCCCAGTGCCGCTTCTACCTCAGATGCAGAAGTCATGCCCTCGACCTGTGATAATATGTCGTCCTGAGACCGCTGATCACAGGCTGCCAGAAGCAGCGCTCCGGTTGAGAGGATAGCGAAGCATTTAGTTAAGCGAATCATAATTTCCTGGCCTTGGGCTTGTCAGCCCGTTCCTGTCGCGATAGATTTAAGAATGCCTAAACTATAAACGGCAATCCTTTCATTTTTCCTAATCCCTCCACCTAGGAGATGCGCATCTTGGAACACCAACAGGACATTCTAGATTTTTGGTTTTTACCCAAGGACCATCCGGAACATGGCCAAAACCGGGAAGTCTGGTTTCAGAAGAATGAGGCATTCGATGCGGAAATCAAAACCCGCTTTTTGTCCCTTTTTGAGGAAGGCGTCTCTGGTAATCTGTTGTCCTGGGCCGACACCAAAGAGGGTAGTCTTGCCCTGATCATTTTGTTCGATCAGTTTTCCCGCAATATGTTCCGAGGGGATGCCCGCGCCTTTTCCGCTGATGGCAAGGCCCGGGAAATCGCCCGTCATATTCTTGATCGCGGCTTTTATGAAGAGATGACGGAAAAAGAGAAGCAGTTCGCCATCCTGCCATTCGAGCATAGCGAGGATCTTGAGGATCAAAAATACTGCTTAAAATTATTCCAGGAAATTGGCGATGAGGAACTTATCCGCTACGCGCAGGCCCATCTGGATATCATTGAAAAATTTGGTCGCTTTCCCCATCGCAACGAAACATTAGGCCGGGAAAGTACGGACGAGGAAAAAGCCTTTCTAGAAACGCCGGGCTCGTCCTTCTAAGACGACGCCCCTTAAATCAATCATCAGCCGCACGGCGGCGATAAGCATATTAAAGGAATTTACATGGGACAGTTATCTGGTCAGGTCGCAATCGTAACCGGTGCGAGCCGTGGCATCGGTGCCGCCGCCGCCATAGAGCTTGCACGGCAAGGGGCAAAAGTGTCATTGAGCGCGCGGACCGCCGCCGCTTGCAATGATACCTTGCAAAAAATTTCCGATCTTGGCGGGGATGCCTTTGCCGCCAGCTGCGACGTGTCTGACTATGCCGCAGTTGAAAAGCTCGTGCAGGAGACGATGGAACGTTTCGGACGTATTGATATTTTGGTCAATAACGCCGGAATCATTGATCCCATCGGGCGCTTAACCGATACGGATCCGAAGGAATGGATGCGCAATATCGAGGTCAATCTGGCGGGTGTCTATCACGGCACCAGGGCAGCTCTCAAATTGTTTGAAGCGCAGAAGTCCGGCACCATTATCAACATAAGCTCCGGTGCTGCCCACGGCCCCATGGAAGGATGGAGCGCCTATTGCTCTGGCAAGGCCGCTGTCTTCATGATGACCCGCGCGACCGCCCATGAATTCGGTGAACTTGGCGTCCGTGTCTTTGGTTTTGCGCCCGGTGTTGTCGATACGGAGATGCAGGTATTGATCCGTGGCTCAGGCATCAATCCGGTTAGTGAGATTCCACGAGAAAACCTGGCGGCAGCCGAGGACCCGGCAAAAGTTATTGCCTGGCTCTGCACAGATGAGGCAAATGATCTTGCCGGGGAAGAATTGACAATCCGTGATGAGACCCTACGCAAGCGGGCGGGTCTTCCGCCGGCCTGAGGAGGTCTTCTCTTTGTCTGGGTATTTTGGGAGACCGACAAGCTGGTCGAATTTCCCGAATGTCATCCGCAAGACTTCCGTCGTCTCAATTTTATATCTTGAAGATAGCAGGGAAAGCAGCTCAAGTTCCCGCTGATAACTTTGATGCTCGCGAAAATATTCGCAGAGCTCCTGATCCGTCATGACCTGAAGCAAATGCAGTTTCAGCATGATCCGGTATCGCGTCATCCTGACGGACTGGTCGGCAGAACGGCGGGCGAGAATGCAAAAGCGGTCGGTCAGCCGTATGAGGCGATCGGCCGGGAAAAACAAAACGCTGGAGCGGGTAAAGTAAGAGGACAGTTTGCTGACGGTGCGCCCCGATCCAATATTTTGGTTTTCAATATATTTACGTACGACCTGACGCCTTTGGGTTACCTGCCGGGGTGGCATGTTACGGCTGAGATAAAGGAAGGACGGGGCGTAGAACGTCAATAGACTCAAAGGGAGAATTTTTTCCAAAAACCGGTACTCAGCCGTCCAGAAGCGGCGCTTGGTCGACGCCAGATCGAACAGTTCCTGCTCTATCTGATCTTTCAGAAGATCTTTTTGCGGCTTCTCAATTTCGTCGCATTGAGCTTTGAAATCCCGGGATACCTCCTCGTCAATGATGAAAGGCGCGGACCAGTAGCTACGGGGTCGCGCATATTCGGGCCAGGGAAGGTCAGATCTTGCTTGCAGCAGATTGGAGCGATCTACATAAGGGTATTTCAGAATTTTCATGGAAAGTCGCCGTCTCCGCAATACCGACAGGTATCTAGGGGACGCTCAACCCTCCCGGATCGTGACAGGATCAGGCGGTGATGGTGGTAACCGGCATCTTGATCGGACCGTCTTTGCGCTTATTCCAGAACTGCGACACATAAGGATTGTCGGTGGTAACGGCTTCCTGGACTTTGCCGGTCCAGACAATTTGTCCCTCATGCATCATGGCGATGTGATCGGAGATAATCCGCGCCGTCAGCAAATTGCTGGTAATGGCCATGACCGTACTGCCGAGCTCCCGCACATTGTTGAAGATCTGGTCATTGATGACATTACTCATGATCGGATCGAGACCGGCTGTCGGTTCATCCAAAAACAGGATCGGTGGTCCGCCGGCAATGGCACGGGCGAAACCGACCCGCTTCTGCATGCCGCCTGATAGCTCCGCCGGAAAGAGATCGGCGATATCCGGTGATAGTCCCACCGCTGCCAGTTTTTCGAGGGCCATGGCACGTACAGCCTTCTTCTTCGCCCCCTTTTGCTGTAGCAACCTAAAGCCGATATTTTCCCAGACCGGTAATCCGTCAAACAGGCCGGAGCGTTGAAACAGGATGCCGAATTTCTTGAAAAACTCTGTCCGTTCCCGATCAGACAACTCCGTAACTTCTTCACCGTCGAGCAGGATCGAGCCGCTGTCCGGCTTGATCAGCCCCAGAATACATTTCAAGGTCAGGGTCTTGCCCGCGCCGGAAGGACCGATGATGGTCATGATCTCTCCCGAGGTCACTTCAAGGTTGACCCCGTTCAGGATCCGCACGCCGTCAAAACTCTTGACCAGATCCTTGACAATGATCTTGCTTTTACTTTGCTCTGCCATGGTCGCAAAGTTACAGGATAAATTTGCGAAAACAAACAGCATTCTGCTATGAGAAGGCAGTTTCACCCTCGCAAGGTTTCCATGACCAATCAGCCCGACAGATTTTCCACACCTTCCTCCATCCCTCACGGCGGCGATATTGACGGGGCCGCCGTGCGCTACGGCATTGCCGCCACCGACTGGGTTGATCTCAGTACCGGGATCAACCCCCATGCCTATCCGGTTCCGGAACTTCCGGCCACAGCCTGGCACCGCCTCCCCGGCCAGGCCGCAGAGGCTCGCTTGCTGGCAACCGCCCGCCAGTATTACAGCATGACTGACACGGCCGATATCTGCGCCGTACCCGGGACACAGTCGGTTTTGCAGCTTCTGCCTCACATCCTGCCATCAGGGCAGATTGATATTCTATCCCCCACATACGGGGAACACGCTCATTGCTGGTCGCAACATAGCTGCAGCAACGGGAACGAACTCAACGGTCAGAAAACATTCACTGTTCACCAGACACGCACGGTTCGCGAAATCCATAGTATATCGGAAATTAACACTGAATCGAAAATCGCCATAATTGTAAACCCTAACAACCCTAACGGCAAGCGTTACAATGTAATAGAGCTGCTGGAACTGGCAGAAACCCTGAGGTGTCGGGGTGGTTTTCTGATCCTGGATGAGGCTTTTGCGGATGAGGATCCGGAGCTATCCTGCGCCCCGTCCTTGCCTGAAGACGGAATGATCATCCTCCGCTCCTTCGGTAAGTTTTTCGGCCTCGCCGGATTGCGCCTTGGTTTCGTCATTGCGCCGCCCGCAATCTGTGACACCCTGCACCGCCGTCTTGGCCCCTGGGCGGTAAACGGTCCCGCCCTGCATTTGGGGCAGCTCGCCCTGGCCGACACAGTCTGGCAGCAACAGACCCGGGGCCAGCTTGCAAAATCAACTGATCGATTGCGGCAATTGCTGGTCCAGTCAGGCCTCGAGATTATCGGCAGCACAAGCCTCTTTTGCCTGATCAAACATCCCGATGCAACAGCCCTGCATGAGCATCTTTGCGCGCACGGTATCCTGTGCCGATTCTTTGAAGATCGCCCGGGATTTCTCCGCTTCGGCCTGCCTGAAATGGATAGCCATTGGCAGCGGTTGGAAAAATCTCTTTTAGTGTGGTCGGAAAAGTCCTGAGAGGCAGATAACCAATTGACAGAAACCCCGCTTGGCCTTAGCGTCCACGGCGATGGTTCCCATATCGGGATTAACAAGGGAATGCGGTGCGAGAGAAGTCTCAATGCCGCGGCTGTCCCCGCAACTGTAAGCGATTAGCCAGCACGCAACGCCACTGAGTATTCGGGAAGGCAAGTGCCGGTGCCATTCGCAAGCCAGGAGACCTGCCATCGCAATGTCAACTTTCGCTGCATGACGGAGGATCATGATGAGCCCAGTAATTTTATGTCACGATGACCTGGTTTTCCCCCTGCCCGATGCCCCATATGGCACCGGAGCCGAGACCTGTCCGTGCCCCTTCTCTTTTTCTCGCAATGGACAGAAATCATGAGTCAGAAAATACCCGCAACCGTTATCACCGGTTTCCTCGGCGCCGGTAAAACCAGCCTGATCCGTAATCTGATCGAAAATGCCAATGGCAAGAAGCTCGCCCTGATCATCAATGAGTTTGGCGATCTGGGTGTCGATGGCGATGTTCTCAAAGGCTGCGGCAATGAAAATTGTACCGAAGAGGATATTGTCGAGCTGGCCAATGGCTGCATTTGCTGCACCGTGGCCGATGATTTTCTGCCCACCATCCAGCAATTGCTGGACCGGGACGACAAACCCGACCATATCATCGTCGAGACGTCGGGTCTCGCCCTGCCGAAACCGCTGGTCAAAGCCTTCGGCTGGCCGGAAGTACGGACCCAGGTCACCGTCGATGGGGTGGTTACTGTCATTGATGGCCCTGCCTATCAGGATGGCCTGTTCGCCGCCGATCCCGCTGCCGTTCAAGAGCAACGGGAGCAGGATGAGAATCTTGATCATGACAGCCCGCTGGAAGAACTGTTCGAGGATCAGCTTAACTGCGCCGACATGATTATCCTCAACAAAGCCGACCTGCTGGATGACGCCAGCATCGAAGCCGCTACGAATACCTTGAAAAACCGGATCAAACCGTCTGTGAAAATGGTCAAGACCAGCCACGGCCAGATCGATGCCCGGGTCCTTCTGGGCCTGGAAGCTGCGGCGGAAGATGATCTGGATACCCGACCCTCCGTCCATGACGATGCCGACGATCATGAGCATGACGATTTCGACAGCTTCGTTCTGGAAATGGCGGAAGTCCCCTCTCCGGCCGAGCTGATCAAAAAACTTGAAGCCGCCATTGCCGCCGAGGGTATTCTGCGCATTAAAGGATTTGTCGCTGTGGCTGGGAAGGAGATGCGACTGGTTCTGCAAGGGGTTGGCAATCGTATCCAGCATTATTTCGACCGGGACTGGGAAGACGGTGAAACCCGCGCGACCCGTCTCGTCATCATCGGCGAGCATGATATGGATCAGGCCGCCGTCACTGGCATTATCAAGGGCTGACATGCATTTACTGGCGGCAACACCGGGCGGGATAGCGGATGGATCGGAGGCGGTTGATCTCGGTCAGCAGCCGGGCGACATCCTTTTCCTGTCTGCCGCCGATACGGAGCTGTCTAGCCTCGCCACCCTTCATCAGCCGAGTGATTCCGCCGCCAGTCTTCGGCTTGCCAATGTTATGCAACTCTCCCATAACCTCAGCGTTGATATCTATGTGGAGGATATTGTTGCAAAGGCAAAGCTGGTGATTATCCGGCTGCTCGGCGGGGTCAGTTACTGGCCCTACGGCATCGAAAAAATCACCGAATGCTGCCGCGACAACAATATCCAGCTCGCCATCCTGCCGGGCGATGACCAGCCCGACGAAGAACTGGCCGGCCTCAATACGGTCGATCGGGAGGTCGCCCATCGGCTCTGGCAGTATCTGGTGCAAGGCGGCGGGGAAAATTATCAGCAATTCCTGAACTATTGCCAGTCCCTGCTGGAGCGAGACATCGATTGGCGGGAACCGAGACCAGTGATGAAAGCAGGGCTTTATTGGCCCGGTCTGGCTGAGACCGATCTTTCAACCGTTCAGTTTCATTGGCATGAGGACGCCCCGGTTGTCGGCATCGTCTTTTACCGCGCGCTCTATCAGGCCGATAACCTGCTGCCGGTGGATGAGCTGATTGCCGCCTTGTTGCTGCGGGACCTCAATCCCTTACCCGTCTTTGTCAGCAGTCTGAAAGATCCCTTGTCGGCAGAGATTCTAGAGAAAACCCTTCAGGACACGCCGCCATCCGTTCTTCTTAATGCCACGGGTTTTGCCGTCTCCTCTCCCAGCGGAATGCGACGAAAGACACCCTTCGAAGTAGCGGACTGCCCGGTTCTTCAGGTGATTTTTTCAGGTGGCAATGAAGCCGTCTGGCGGGACGGGGTCACCGGACTGTCTGCGCGGGATATCGCCATGAATGTGGCCCTGCCGGAGGTCGATGGACGGCTCCTGTCCCGTGCCGTCTCCTTCAAGGTGGATGCCGGATATGATGCGGCTACTCAGACCAACAAGATCACATATCAGCCGGTTCCCGACAGAATAGAGTTCGTAGCAGAGCTGGCTGGCAATTGGGCGCAGTTGAAGCAGACAGAGGCTAAGAGCCGCAAAGTCGCCCTGATCCTCGCCAATTACCCGAACAAGAACGGTCGCATTGGCAACGGTGTTGGGCTGGACACACCGGCGGGATCTATTGAAGTTCTCAAGGCCCTGCAGGAAAGCGGCTATCTGGTTGAAGACATTCCTGAGACGGGCAATGCCCTGATCGAGAACCTTTTAGAGGGACCGACAAATGATCGAAGCGTCGAGACCAAAAGCGTAAACGGCATTGCCTATTCGCTGGCCAGCTACAAGACATTTTACCAGAGCCTGCCATCCAAGATCCGGACGGAGATCATGGATCGATGGGGCTTGCCGGAGGATGACCCGTTTGTGGAGGACGGTAGATTTCAGCTGGCGGCAAAGCGCCTGGGCAACGTCATTGTCGGCATTCAGCCCGCCCGCGGATACAATATTGACCCGGTCAGCAGTTATCACGATCCTGATCTGGTACCGCCCCACGGCTATCTGGCCTTTTATGCCTGGCTGCGCGAAGCCGAACAGGTCCATGCGGTCATCCATATGGGCAAGCATGGCAATATGGAATGGCTTCCCGGCAAGTCGGTTGCGCTGTCGGAGGAGTGCTATCCCGAGGCGGTGTTCGGACCCATGGTCCATCTCTACCCCTTTATCGTCAATGATCCCGGGGAAGGCACCCAGGCCAAGCGCCGGGCATCGGCCGTCATTGTCGATCACCTGACCCCACCCATGACCCGGGCTGAGAGTTACGGCCCGCTTGCCGATCTGGAACGGCTTGTCGATGAGTATTACGAGGCGGCTGGGGTCGATCCGCGTCGTATCGCCCTGCTGCGTCAGCAGATCCTGGAACTGACCCAGGCAACCGGTGTCGATGTGGATTGCGGGATCAAGGCAGCGGAAGAAGAGGATGAAAAGCTCGCCAAGCTCGATAATTATCTCTGCGAGCTCAAAGAGCTGCAAATCCGCGATGGGTTGCATATTTTCGGTCGGAGCCCGGAGGGACGGCAACTCACCGATCTGCTTGTCGCTCTCGTCCGCATTCCCCGCGGGAACGGAACGGGCAAGGATGCCTCCCTCATTCGGGCGCTGGCTGCGGATCTGGAGCTTGGCGAAGAGTTTGATCCGTTGGACTGCGAGATGGGGCAGCTCTGGGAGGGGCCGACACCGGCTGCGCTTTCTTTTGACGGTACATGGCGATCCTGCGGAGATACGGTAGAGCGGCTGGAACTGTTGGCCGCTGATCTGGTCTCGGGTGTGAAGGAGCCCGATCCTGCATGGGAAAACAGTCTGCAGGTTCTGGAAGGGTTAGCAGAAATCCTGCGTCCGGCGGTAGAAGCCTCAGGACGCTTGGAACTTGAGGGGTTGCTCAAAGGACTGGATGGTGCTTTTGTCGCCCCCGGCCCGTCCGGCGCGCCAACTCGCGGCCGCAATGATGTCTTGCCGACAGGGCGGAATTTCTATTCCGTCGACAGCCGTTCGGTTCCCACACCAACGGCCTGGCTGCTGGGTTGGAAATCCACCGAGCGACTGGTGGATCGCTACCGCCAGGAAAACGGTGCCTGGCCAAAGACCATGATTTTAAGCGCCTGGGGCACGTCCAATATGCGGACGGGCGGCGATGATATTGCGCAAGCCCTTGCCTTGATGGGGGTCCGCCCAACCTGGGACACCGCGTCCAACCGGGTGACCGGCTTCGAAATCCTGCCCGCCTCATTGCTGGATCGGCCACGGGTGGATGTGACCTTGCGTGTCTCCGGCTTTTTCCGCGATGCCTTTCCGCAGCAGATGGCCTTGTTTGACAGTGCAGTGCGAGGGGTTGCAGCCCTCGAGGAAGATGCGAAAACCAATCCGCTGGCCGCCAAGGTTCAGGCAGATAGAACTGAACTGGAAGCGGGCGGGCTCTCTGCGGATGCCGCAGAAAAACGCGCGGCCTATCGCCTGTTCGGCTCTAAACCCGGCGCGTATGGGGCGGGATTGCAGGCCTTGATGGATGAGAAAGGCTGGAATGACAGCTCTGATCTGGCCCGGGCCTATGTGGCCTGGGGCGGCTATGCCTATGGGGCCGGAGAAGAAGGGGTGGCTGAGCATAAATTGTTTGAGCGCCGCCTCTCCCAGGTGGAAGCGGTCATCCATAATCAGGATAACCGGGAGCATGATCTTCTCGACAGTGATGACTATTATCAGTTTGAAGGTGGGGTCACTGCGGCTGTGCATCACCTCAAGGGCAGCGCCCCGCAGGTCTATCATAACGATCATTCGCGCCCTGAGAGCCCCAAGATTCGGACCCTTGAAGAGGAGATCGGCCGGGTCGTTCGGGCTCGCGCGGTCAATCCAAAATGGATCGACGGGGTCAAGCGCCATGGCTATAAGGGCGCCTTCGAAATGGCGGCCACGGTGGACTATCTCTTCGCCTTCGCTGCCACGACGGGTGCCGTCAAGGATCATCATTTCGATGCTCTCTATGAGGCTTATCTTGGCGATGAAGCCACCCGCGCCTTTTTGGAAGATAACAATCCTGATGCCTTGCGCGAGATGGCGGAGCGGTTCCAGGAGGCGCTCTCGCGGGATCTCTGGCAGCCCCATCGCAATACCTTACATACCGAACTCAACGACCTGATCCGGGAGGACACCTGATGAGCACAAACCTGACCCCAGAGGAAATCGCCCGCGCCAACGAAAAGGCGGCGAAGAAAAAGGCGGCGCGCGACAAGATGCTGGCCACCAAGACCATCGAGAAGGGTCTGCTGATTGTTCATACGGGTAAAGGCAAGGGCAAATCCACTGCCGCTTTCGGTCTTGCCGCCCGGGCCATCGGCAATGGCATGAAAGTCGGCGTGATCCAGTATGTGAAAGGCAAATGGGAAACCGGGGAGCGCAAGGTGCTCGATGCCTTTCCAGATCAGGTGGAGATCCACAGCATGGGCGAGGGCTTCACCTGGGAAACCCAGGACCGAGAGCGGGACATCCGCGCTGCCGAAAAAGCCTGGGAGAAATCGAAAGCGATGATCGAAGCCAGCCGCGGCGATAATCCGGAATTCGACATGGTCATTCTCGATGAGCTCAATATCGTGCTGCGTTATGACAGTCTGCCTCTGGCTGACGTGGTCGAGTTTCTCAAAAATAAGCCGGAAAACCTGCATGTGGTCGTTACCGGGCGCAATGCCAAGGAAGAGCTGATCGAGGCCGCTGATCTGGTCACCGAGATGACCCAGATCAAACATCCCTTCCGCTCCGGCGTCAAAGCCCAGGTCGGGATCGAATTCTGATGACAAAGGCCCTGATGATACAAGGCACGGGATCCGACGTCGGCAAGTCACTACTTGTCGCCGGCCTTGCTCGTGCCTGCAGTAATCGGGGCCTTAAAGTATTGCCGTTCAAGCCACAGAACATGTCCAACAATGCCGCAGTGACCGTTGAGGGCGGAGAGATTGGCCGCGCGCAAGCGTTACAGGCCCGCGCTGCCCGCAGTCCCCTTCGCAATGACATGAACCCGGTCCTGCTAAAACCGCAATCGGAAACCGGCGCGCAAGTGATTGTCCACGGTCAGATCTATGGGAATGCCAAGGCCCGTGACTATCAGGATCTCAAACCCAAACTGCTGGATAAAGTGCTTGAAAGTTATCAACGGCTCGCAGGCGAGGCTGACCTCGTCCTTATTGAAGGCGCCGGCAGTCCCGCTGAAGTTAATCTTCGCAAGAACGACATTGCCAATATGGGCTTTGCCGAGGCGGCCGATGTCCCGGTGATTTTGGCGGGTGATATCGATCGCGGCGGGGTCATCGCTCAGATCGTCGGCACCCACTCCCTTCTCTCTCCCTCAGAGAAAGCGCGGCTCAAAGGCTATATCATCAATAAATTCCGCGGCGACTTGTCCTTGTTTGATGACGGCCTTGAAATTCTCACCGAGAAAACCGGCCTGAAAAACTATGGCGTTCTCCCCTACTTCGCAGACGCTCATAAGCTCCCCCCGGAAGATGCTTTCGCCATTACATCTGAGCCGGCAAGAGATGGAAATTTGCGCATTGCCGTGCCTGTCCTCTCCCGCATCTCAAACTTCGATGACTTCGATCCACTGCTGGTGGAGCCGGGTGTCTCGGTTGAAATGATCAAAGCTGGTAATCCCATTCCTACTGGCGTTGATATCATCATTCTTCCCGGCTCAAAAGCCACCCTCGCCGATATGGAATTTGTCCGAGCGCAGGGGTGGGATATCGATATCCAGTCCCATGTCAGACAGGGCGGCACCGTCATCGGCATTTGCGGTGGCTATCAGATGCTCGGCACCTGGCTGCTAGATCCGGACGGTATTGAAGGGCCGCTTCGCAAAACTGCGGGGCTCAGCCTTCTTGATTTCTCGACCCATATGAATGCCAGCAAACGACTGGAAGAAGAGACAGGTACTGAGCTACTGACCGGCGCCACCATATCCGGTTACCATATGCATGTCGGTCAAACGGAAGGCCCCGCCCTGAACCGCCCGATGCTACATTTGTCCTCTGGCCCAGACGGTGCCATTTCCGAGGACGGGCGCATTATGGGCGGCTACCTCCACGGTCTCTTCAATTCCGATCAATATCGATCAAATCTATTTAACCGGTTTAATAAAAAAATAGAGAAAGTTGATAATTTTGAATATGTTGTAGAAAATACTTTAGATCATCTCTCAGATCATATTGAAGCGCATATGGACTTAGACGGTCTTCTGGAGGTGGCAAATGACGCTAAATAACGGCGTATATCGCCGCGGCGACCAGCAGCAGGATCAGCATCAACAGCCCCCCGGCAATCCGATACAAATGCAGAGCTCTGTAGATATGGACCGGGCCGATATCCCGGCGGCCTGTCTCATTCATCCAGAAATCCTCGACCTCTTCTCCGTTGTAAATGCGCGGTCCGGCCAACGCAATATCCAGCGCCCCCGCCATCGCCGCTTCCGGCCATCCGGCATTGACACTGCGATGCAGCGAAGCATCCCGGATCATGACCCGCAGCGAGCGCGCGCTGCTGGCTTCGGCCAAAAAGGCCGCCGCCGCCGCAATCAACAAGGCGGTGAGACGGGCCGGAATGTAATTGACGATATCATCAACGCGCGCGGCAACCTTACCGAAGAACTCATACTCTTTTGTGCGATGCCCGATCATACTGTCGAGGGTGTTGATGGCTTTGTACCCACAAAGACCGGGAAGGCCAAGAAACGCAAACCAGAAAACCGGCGCAACAGTACCGTCAGAAAAATTTTCCGACAGCGATTCAATAGCAGCCCGCGATATCGCCGGCTCATCCAAGGTCTCCGGATCCCGACCAACAATATGGGAGACGGCTGTCCGCCCCTCTTCCAAACTTCGATCAAGCCCGACGGCAACATCCCGCACATGATCCCACAATCCACGCCAGGCAATCATACTGCTGGCAAAGACAGCGAGGACAATCATGGCAAGAGGATGGGACTGGCAGTATATGGCTATCAGATAGCCTGCCCCCGCAGTAACAACAACAGTTTGTACCGTGACAATGGCTCCATTCACGATGCCAGCCAGAATGGTTGCACTAGGCACATTGATCCATTCCTGAAACGAAACGAATTTACCAATAATCACTACCGGATGCGGCACAAAGCGGTAGAACCATTTCGGATCGCCGACCAGCGCATCGATAACGAGGGCGAGGAGAACAATAAGGGTCGGTGTATAAAAAGCCGAGCTGGTGCTGAACAATATGGTGGACATGGCCGCAAGATGGTATGGCGAGGACGCCGGGTCAATCCTGAAATGCTGACAAGCAAAGACAATAACCGGAAAGTTGGAGAATAACATGGCAGAAAAGTATGGCGTGATGGTCTGTGGGCACGGTAGCCGCGATGAAGGAGCTGTCCGTGAATTTGGTTCCGTCGCCCGTGGTATCGCCGAGAGGCTCCCACAATATGATGTGGATTCAGGCTTTCTGGAATTTGCCACGCCCATCATCCGGGACGGCCTGGATCGCCTGCGGGGGAGCGGTCATGACCATATCCTGGCTATACCCGGTATGCTATTCGCTGCAGGCCATGCCAAGAATGATATCCCTTCCGTCCTAAATACCTATGCCGCCCAGCATGACGGGCTGACCATATCTTATGGGCGTGAACTAGGCATTGATCCAAAAATGATCCGGGCAGCCGGGGATCGCATTCGGCAAGCCCTGGAAAGTGCCGAAGATGATGTGCCAATGCACGAAACTATGCTCGTTGTTGTTGGCCGCGGAGCTTCTGATCCAGATGCCAATTCTAATGTGACAAAGGTTATGAGGCTCTTATGGGAAGGGCTGGGTTTTGGTTGGGGGGAGACCGTCTATTCCGGGGTTACTTTTCCGTTGGTGGAACCTGGCCTCGAGCATGCAGCGCGACTCGGGTACAAGCGGATTGTTGTCTTTCCCTATTTCCTGTTTACCGGCGTACTGATAAACCGCATTTACGACTACACAGATAAGGTTGCTGCAGAGCATCCGGAAATCGAGTTCATCAAGGCGCCCTATCTCAACGATCATCCGCTGGTTCTTGATTGCTTCGCGGAACGGGTGACTGAGATCCTGGAAGGCACCAACAACATGAACTGCGGCATGTGTAAATATCGCGAGCAGGCATTGGGCTTTGAGGATGAAGTCGGCCTCAAGCAGGAAAGCCATCATCATCATGTGGAGGGGATCGGAACGGGAGATGCCGGAGCAAATGGCCACTCCCATGATCATGATCATTCTCATAGTCACTCCCATGACCACGATCATGCACATGGGCACGATCATGGGCGCAGCCATTCTCATGATCACCATCATCATCCCTATCCCCATGCTGATCACCCTCTCGGACCAGTTAGTATGAAAGAGGACAGCAAGTAATCCCGATGTACGACTACCTTCGAGATCCGGCGGCCATTTACGAGAAATCCTTCGCCATCATTGCGGCTGAAGCAGACTTCTCAGGCATGGACGAAGCGACCCAAACCGTCGCTACCCGGATCATCCATGCCTGTGGCATGCCGGAGATCCTTGCTGATCTTGACATAAGTGAAGGATTTACAGACAAGGCCGCGAAGGCATTGGCGTCCGGTGCCCCTATTCTCTCTGATTGTGAAATGGTAACCCATGGCATTATACGAAGATTTCTGACCAATGGTAACGACGTGATCTGTACATTGAATAGCAAAGCAGTTCCGGAGATGGCCAGAGACATTGGGACCACGCGCTCCGCTGCAGCCATTGAACTCTGGCAAGAGCATTTGGACGGGGCCGTTGCCGTTTTCGGCAATGCGCCTACTGCGCTTTTTCATTTACTGGAAATGCTGGCGATAACCGAAGCGCGACCTGTAGCAATTATCGGCCTGCCCGTAGGATTTGTCGGTGCGGCTGAATCCAAAGCTGCCTTGGCTGACAGCTCCATGGGCGTTCCCTATCTCACTCTACACGGCCGTCGCGGGGGCAGCGCGATGGCCGCCGCTACCGTCAACGGGCTCGCTGGCATTGCAAAGGATCTGAGATGACGGCTTGGCTGAGTATTATAGGCGTTGGTGATGACGGTCTTCAAAACCTGAAGCCAGCAGCCCAGGAGGCCCTTGATCAGGCGAGCTTGATTATTGGTGGCGATCGCCATCTCGCCATGCTGCCCGATGATGGGAGAGAACAAAAAACCTGGCCGAGCCCGCTTATGCAAATGGTGGAGGAAATCCTGGCGCGGCGTGGGGAGCCCACCTGCATTCTGGCAACCGGCGATCCAATGCATTTCGGAATTGGGGTAACCTTTGCTAAACATCTACCCCCTGAGGAAATAGCTGTCTATCCGGCGCCGTCTGCCTTCAGTCTCGCTGCGGCGCGACTGGGCTGGGACCTTGCAACGACGGAAATGGTCACCCTGCATGGCCGCCCGCTCGCGAGCCTCATATCGCATTTAGCACCGGATAGGCGGATACTTGCCCTGTCCGATAATGGAAAAACACCCGCAGAAGTCTCTGCCCTTCTCATCTCGCTTGGGTATGAACCCAGTGATCTGACTGTCTTGGAACATATGGGTGGGCCTGAAGAAGACAGCCATAAAGGTAAGGCTACTGATTTTACCGGTAGCCGGTTCAAGGATTTCAACACCATCGCTATCCAATGCCGGGCAGCTTCGGGTACACGCGTCTTTTCAACAGCGCCGGGACTGCCAGATGATGCTTATGTCCATGATGGACAGCTGACGAAAAAAGATATTCGAGCGGCGACGATTTCCGCCTTGGAACCACTGCCGGGGCAGCTTCTCTGGGACATAGGTGCCGGGAGTGGATCAATCGGAATTGAATGGATGCGTGCCGTTGCCCAAAGCCGCGCTATTGCCATTGAGTGCGCAAGCGACAGGATTAATCTTATCGAACAAAATCGGCGTGCCCTGGGTGTCCCGGAACTGAAAATCATCGAAGGAAAAGCCCCAGATGCCTGTGCCGGTTTGGCTGAGCCCGACGCTGTGTTTATTGGCGGTGGTATCCTGAGTGAAGGAATATTTGAAACCTGCTGGTCAGCCTTGAAACCAAGGGGCCGAATTGTCATCAATACAGTGACGGTGGAAGGCGAGCATGAGCTCTTCCATCTACATCGTGAATATGGCGGCAACCTTAGCCGCCTCAATATTTCCCATGCGAGCGCCATCGGCCGATTTACGAGCTGGAAGCCATTGCGGCAAGTAACCCAATACAAACTGGTGAAATCATGACTGGAACCCTATACGGACTTGGCATTGGGCCGGGCGACCCGGAGCTGATAACCTTGAAAGCACTGAAGCTTCTTCAGTCAACTCAGGTTCTGGCTTATCCAGCGCTCGAAGAGGGAGACAGCCTGGCGCGCGCCATCGTCGCGCCTCATCTAAATGGCCACAAGACTGAAATCGCTATTCGTATTCCCATGACTGTCGCCCGGGAACCGGCTCAAGTCGCCTATGACCTCGCAGCCAAAGAGTTGGGGGAGCATTTGAAGCAGGGCGAAGATGTGGTTGTGTTATGCGAGGGAGATCCATTTTTCTATGGCTCCTTCATGTATCTATTTGGCCGGATTGCTGAAGATTTCCCGGTTGAGGTTGTGCCCGGTGTCTCCTCTCTCACCGCCTGTGCCACGGCGCTGCAGTCTCCGTTATCAGCCCGAAATGACATTCTGACGGTTTTGCCCGCCCCCCTTGACTCTCGTATATTGAAAGAGCGTTTGCGGGAGACAGACAGCGCCGCCATCATGAAGGTCGGTCGTCATTTTGCGCGGGTGCGAGAGGTAATTGACGAGATGGGCCTGATGGAAAATGCCCGTTACATAGAAAGGGCGACCATGGAAAACGAAAAAATTCTTCCCCTTTCAGATGTTCCGCCCGATGCGGCTCCCTATTTCTCTATGATCCTTATCCATAAACGAGGCCAGGCATGGAAATAACACCACCTGCCGCCATAATACTGCTCAATGAGAGCGGCCGGGAAACGGCGTTAAAGCTTCAGGCGCGCTATCCGGAAGCTCTGATCCATGGCCTCAAAGGGCGCGTAAAAAATACAGACCTTACCTTTCAGCAGACAGCGTCCCATATACGAGAGCTGTTTACCGCCAATGCACCGATAATAGGGATCTGTGCCTCAGCCATTCTCATCCGCTGCCTGGCACCCGTGCTCGCTAATAAGCAATCAGAACCACCGGTGCTGGCAGTTTCTGATGATGGCCTTGTTACTGTCCCGCTGCTCGGGGGTCATCATGGAGCCAATGATTTGGCAAGAGAGATCGCAGAGGCCTTGAACGGCACGGCAGCGGTAACGACGGCCAGTGATGTCCGGTTCAGCATCGCCCTCGATATGCCGCCTGCTAGCCTGGCCATCGGTAATCCCCAACATATGAAAAGTTTTGTCGCAGCTGTCATGTCAGGGGAAAAAATCCGGCTTGTAGGGGAGCACCCCTGGTTCACTCAATCCGATCTTCCGTTTGACGAAAACGGTAGTCTGACAATTGCAGTAACCACCGAAGATATTAACGGAACAGATCAGAATCTCGTCTATCATCCAAAGACACTAGCACTTGGCGTTGGATGTGAGCGATTCGCGGAACCTGAGGAACTCATCGGTCTTGTTAAAAAGACACTGACCTCAAACAAACTGAGTCCGCTTTCTATAGCTGCCGTCAGCTCCATCGACCTGAAAATGGATGAAGCCGCCGTCCATGAACTGGCCGATCATTTTGGTTTGACGGCAGGTTTCTTTGACCCGCAAACTCTGGAGAAGGAGCTTTCCCGATTAGAAACCCCGTCAGACATCGTGTTCCGGGAAACCGGGTGTCACGGTGTCAGCGAAGGCGCTGCTCTCGCGGCCGTCGGACCAGATGGCACCTTAGTCGTACCGAAGCAGAAATCTGATCGTGCCACCTGTGCGATTGCCCTATCCCCTGAGCGATTGAGTAATAAGGAAATTGGTACACCTCAGGGAAAACTCTCCGTCATCGGCATCGGTCCTGGCCAGGATCCCTGGCGTACACCCGAAGCCAGCAAGCTCATCAACGACGCCACGGATTTGGTTGCCTATGGTCTCTATCTTGATCTTTTGGGGGACAGCATTCACGGCAAGACACGCCATGACTTCGGCCTGGGAGAAGAAGAAACCCGGGTTCGGGCGGCTCTGGATCTCGCGGCACAGGGAAAAAATGTCGCTCTTATCTCCTCTGGTGATATCGGTATCTATGCCATGGCTACCCTTGTCTTCGAACTCATAGAGTATGAAACACGACCTGACTGGAACAGGTTGGACATTCAGGTGACCCCGGGCATCTCTGCCTTACAAGCTGCGGCGGCAAGGGCCGGCGCTCCGTTAGGCCATGACTTCTGCACCATTTCTCTTTCTGATCTTCTCACCCCGTGGGAGGTCATTCAGTCCAGAATTGAAGCGGCTGCAAAAGGTGATTTCGTCATCTCCTTTTATAACCCGGTTTCCATGAAACGCCGGACGCAGCTGCAAACCGCCAAGGAAATACTTCTCCGGCACCGTCCGGAAAACACGCCGGTGATTATCGCCCGCAATCTGGGCCGAGAGGATGAGCAGGTGACCATTGTTGATTTGGTCGATCTTGATCCGGGAAAAATCGACATGCTGACCCTGGTGATGGTGGGATCTAGTGAGACCCGTAGAACAGAAACCAATGCCGGTGCAAAGAACTGGGTTTATACTCCGCGCGGCTATGCCGGCAAAATGAATATCACAAATCTAAGAACAGGAACGCGGAAATGACAGTCTATTTTATTGGTGCCGGTCCGGGTGCCGCGGATCTGATTACCCTTCGTGGCCGAGACTTAATCGCCGCCTGTCCAGTTTGTCTGTATGCGGGATCCCTGGTGCCGAAGGAAATCCTGACCCATGCCCCGAAGGATGCACTAATCGTTGATACTGCTCCGCTGACCCTGGACGAGATTATTGCTGAGATGGTTTCAGCGCAGGAACGGGGGGAAGATGTTGCCCGGGTTCATTCGGGTGACCCAAGCCTCTATGGTGCCATCGGGGAACAGATGCGTCGCCTGGAGGAACTTGGCATCGACTACACCATAACCCCCGGCGTTCCTGCCTTTGCCGCCGCCGCCGCCGCCCTTAAAACGGAATTTACCCTACCGGAAATCAGCCAAACCGTTATTCTCACCCGAACCTCTATGAAGGCAACAGCTATGCCTAACCGGGAGGATTTACAGACCCTAGGATCCTCGGGCGCCACCCTCGCCATTCACCTCTCCGTCCGCAATCTACGGGCTGTGACAGCGGATCTCATTCCCCATTATGGTGAGGATTGCCCTGTCGCTGTCGTCTTCCGGGCAAGCTGGCCTGATGAGACAATCATTCGGGGAACTCTTACGGATATTCGGGAGAAAGTCAGAGCCGAGAAGATAACTCGGACAGCACTCATAATTGTCGGCCGGGTTTTGGACGCCAAAGACTATCGGGATAGTGCGCTCTATCATGCCGATCACGTGCATGTATTGCGTCCCAAGAGAAAGGCTTGAAAAAGCCCGTCGACATCTTGAAAAGTCGTACAGTTAGGCCCTTCCGGCCGTTCAATCATAATAACAGGAAGACCTAACTCCCGCGCCGCCGCTATCTTCGCATAGGTCGCATCGCCACCGCTGTTTTTGCTGACCAATACCTCGATCTGATATTCCTTAAAAAGCTCCAACTCAGCAGCCAGAGAAAACGGACCCCGAGCCTGTATAAATCTAACAGTTGACGCTGGAGGATTAAAGGCAACCGCTTCGATACTGCGGACAAGAAATTGCTTGTTCGAGAGCTGCTGAAAGGCCGTCAATTCCTGGCGTCCAATGCTCAGGAATATGCGGCTATAAGTCTCGTGTTTGTCTGCGGCTTCCTCAACATTCCTGGCTTTGATCCAGATATCGTCCTGCTTCTCAGGCCAAGGAGGCCGATCCAATCTAAGATAGTTGATGCCCAGTTTTTGGCAAGCCATAAATGCCGAGTTGGTGATTTGAGAAGCAAATGGATGTGTCGCGTCAATGATGTAATCAACTGATTTTTCTGTCAGGAAAGTTTCCAGCCCCTCTTGTCCGCCAAATCCACCCGTGATCACCTCGCCATTCAACGCGGTCGGAGCGCTTGTTCTCCCGGCAAGCGATGTGACAACAGATAGTTCCGCCCTCTCACTCAATAGATGATTGAGACGGACCGCCTCTTCAGTCCCCCCGAGCAGTAAAATACGAGGGACCTCAGTCATCACTTTTACCCACAAGCCGGCCTTTACGATCATAGACCAATACCTCTATCTCCGTGCTGTTTGCCGCTACCTCAACTGCTTTTTTACGGGCTTTGCGAGCAACCCTTGACGCCAACGGAAGTTTCGCCTGTCTGGCAAATTCCAGTACCTGCATTGCGGTATTTGCGTTTCGGGTTTGCTCAACAAGATTCTCCTCAGCTCCGAGATCACGCATCTGCTCAGCAAGCCAGGTGAAATCAACACTGCTTCGGCCGGAATGCAGATCCATATGGCCCTGTGCAAGTTTGGTCATTTTCGCAAATCCCCCGGCAATGGAGAGTTTACCGGCAGGATGCTTTTTGAGGTATTTCAGGACGCCACCGGCAAAGTCCCCCATATCAAGTAACGCGGTTTCCGGTAAGTCGTAGAGCTCTGCAACTGCTTTTTCTGAAGTGGAGCCAGTGCTGGCCGCCAGATGAGATTCCCCTGCTGCCAGTGCCACATCAATGCCGCGATGAATGGACGCGATCCAGGCAGCGCAGGAATAAGGAACAACTATACCCGTTGTCCCCAGTATTGAGATGCCGCCCAAAATGCCAAGCCGACCGTTCATAGTGTGCCTGGCAAGCTCTTCGCCATTTTCCACCGAGATTTCAATTTCCAGATCCGCCGATTGACCAAAACTGGCTGACACCGTCTCGGCAACTTCAGTCATCATTTGGCGGGGAACAGGATTTATTGCGGGCTCTCCCACATTTATCGGCAGTCCCGCCTTCGTAACAGTCCCGACACCGGCACCCGCCTTGAACAGGATGCCGCTATTTTTCGGACCTTTGCGAACGGTTGAAATGATACGGGCTAGATGAGTGACATCTGGATCATCCCCCGCATCCTTGATAATGCTCACTTCCGCGAATTCCGCGCCCAGTTCCTCTGTTGCCAGGGCGAAAGCCGGTTCCTGTCCTTTCGGCAGGGTGATAGTTACGGGATCCGGAAAGTCCCCCCCGAACAGCGCGGTGAGCGCTGCTTTAGTGGCGGCGGTTGCGCAAGCTCCCGTCGTCCAGCCATAGCGTAGTTCTTTGCTTTCCGTCTCAGTCATAAAGATATTTATAGGGCCCAGATACACAGATGGCTAGGCGCAGACAGAATTGATGTGTAAAAGACCCATATGGAAAGAATATTGAGTAAAATACCACCCTTCGAGCCAGGCTCCGTCTGGCTTGTCGGCGCGGGTCCGGGTGATGCCGGTCTGCTGACCCTTTATGCCTATGAGGCTCTGCGTCAGGCGGATGTGCTTGTCTATGATGCCTTGGTCGGTGATGACATCCTGAAACTGACAGGCCCCAATACTATTCTTGAATATGCTGGAAAACGTGGCGGCAAACCCTCGCCGAAGCAAAAAGACATTACTGAGAGACTTGTCACTCTGGCACAAGAGGGCAAGCGAGTTCTGCGCCTAAAGGGGGGCGATCCCTATATTTTTGGTCGCGGTGGGGAGGAGGCGCTTACTCTTGCGGCGCAAGGCGTTCCGTTCAGGGTTATCCCCGGCATTTCTTCCGGTGTCGGTGGCCTTGCCTATGCTGGTATCCCACTCACCCACAGGGAAACAAATTCGGCGGTTACCTTTCTGACCGGCCATGACGCAACAGGCGAAGTGCCAAACGTAAACTGGGAGCATATTGCCAAAGGCTCCCCGGTTATTGTCCTCTATATGGCACTCAAACATCTTGCAGTGATTGCAGATCGTCTCATCGGTTTTGGACGAGCCCCCGAGGACAGCGTCGCCGTAATTTTCAAGGCAACCACCAAGGATCAGCAGGTCATAGTTTCTACCCTCGACAATGTGGCAAAGGACGTTGAGGCAAGTGGCCTTAAGCCGCCAGCGCTCATTGTTGTTGGCGAAGTTGTCAAGCTACGGCCGGAATTGGATTGGTATAGCGGGCTCCTGTCGAAAATGATTGAGGATTGATGTGCAAAGTGAGAGCCCACCCGCATTTCTTATCGCCGCTCCCTCCTCCGGTTCAGGAAAAACAGTTCTGACGCTGGCTCTCTTGAGAGCTTTTCATAAAAGGGGGATCACAGTTGGGTCCTTCAAGGTCGGACCAGATTATATTGATCCAGTTTTTCATCACCGTGCCTCTGGCCGTCCCTGCTTCAACTTAGATATCTGGGCCATGCGGGAGGGAACCCAGTCGGCAGTTCTCAGCACGGTGTTTAACGACAACAGACTGATAATTGGGGAAGGCGTTATGGGTCTGTTTGACGGGGCCCGGGATGGAAGTGGGTCTACCGCGGATATCGCCAGCCAGTATGACCTACCCATCATCCTTGTGGTAGATGCCCGTGGTCAATCGACAAGTGCCGGCGCTGTCCTCACTGGCTTCAACAGTTTCAAGCCAAGCATAAAAATCGCAGGAGTGATTTTCAACAAAACCGGTGGGCCCGGTCATATACAGATGCTGCGCGACGCGGCGGATCAGGCAGGTATTCCAGCCCTTGGCTTCATCCCAAGAACAGACTCCCTTGGCCTTGATCATCGTCATTTAGGATTGGTTCAAGCCAGGGAAAATGTAGATTTGGAAAGGTTTCTTGAAAAGGCATCTGAGGTGATTGAGGCACATGTCGATCTTGATGGGATGCTATCGCTCGCTCAAAAAAGAACGCAAATAACAAAGGGGGAGTTTCCTGCAATCTTGCCCCTCGGACAAAAAATCGCAGTAGCTGAAGATGATGCTTTCAGCTTTACTTACCCGCATATCCTGGGTGCTTGGAAAAATGCCGGAGTGGAACTCAGTTTCTTTTCTCCTTTAGCAGATCAAGTTCCTTCGACTGAGGCAGATGCTATTTATTTGCCAGGAGGGTACCCAGAGCTCTATTGCGAAAAACTATCGAACGCAGAAAATTTCAGAACGGGCATGCGAAAAGCAGCTGAAGCAGGGACGGCCATCTATGGCGAATGCGGAGGCTTTATGGTTCTGGGGGAAAGTCTTACGGCCAAGGACAGCAGGCCCTACCCCATGCTCAATCTTCTTCCAATCCAAACATCCTTTGCCGAACCCAAACTTCATCTTGGATATCGCAACGCGACTATTGTATCCAATTGCATTCTGGGCGTGACGGGCTCAGCCTTTAAAGCCCATGAATTCCATTATGCCATGCTATCTACTTCGGAATCCGTCAGCCCCTTGTTTTCGTTGAGTGACGCTCTTGGCAAGGATATTGGGGTTGCAGGAGCATTCCGTGATAATATTACAGGGTCTTTTATCCATATTATCGACAGGATCGATGACTAAATGAGCAAAGCCCATATAACATTTGTCCTAGGCGGCGCCCGCTCAGGAAAAAGCAGATTTGCTGAAGACCTGGCAATCAAAAGCGGTTTGTCTCGATGCTATCTTGCGACGGCAGAGGCTTTTGACCCGGAAATGGAAAACCGGATCTCACGCCACCAGGAGGACCGTGGTCCTGATTGGCGAACAATTGAAGAACCCATCGAACTGGTTCAAGTTCTGAAAGACAACGCGCAAAAAAACACCTTCATTCTGGTTGACTGTCTAACCCTTTGGCTCAGTAACCTCATCGGGCGGGAGAAGGAACTATGCACGGCTTTTTCAGAATTCATTGAATGTCTTGAAGATCTTGAAGGATCAGTAGTTTTTGTCTCCAACGAAGTTGGCCAGGGAATAGTGCCCGACAACAAAATGGCCCGTGACTTTCGTGATGAAGCTGGTCGGTTACATCAAATGCTGGCCGAAAAGGCAAACGACGTCTATTTTGTGACGGCTGGTCTTTCACAAAAGCTGAAATAGATCCATGACGGATACTGATACCAATACACAACAACCTGGCTATAAGGGCGGATGGATACAGGAATTCCTCGTTGCCCTCGTTTTTCTAACCAGATTGCCTATGCAGCTGAATTTCTCTTTTGATATCAGCGCTCTAAAGTCAGCTTGCCGTGCCTTTCCGTTGATCGGTCTGATCGTGGGCGGCCTATCCGGGACAGTATTCTTGCTGTCAGTCATCGCAGGGTTCCCAGAGGTGATCGCAGCCTTATTGGCGATCGGGGCTCAAATCCTGATCACCGGAGCCCTGCATGAAGATGCCATTGGTGATATTGCAGATGGATTTGGAGGAGGCACAAACCGGGAAAAAAAGCTTGAGATTATGAAAGACAGCAGGGTCGGAACCTATGCTGTCGTCATTCTTGTCCTCATTGTTTTGCTTAAAGCCGCCTCGCTCACAAGTTTCCCTGATCCAGTTACCGTTTTTTCTGTGCTGGTTGTCTGCGCTGCTACCAGCCGCGGCATGATGGGATGGGGCCTGTTCTTGATGCAGCCTGCCAGGGAGGACGGCCTTGGAAAGCAATCAGGCAAGCCTGAACTGATAACCGTGTTATGGCTTACCATTCTGAGCGTCGTAATTGCTGTACTGGTTTTAGGACCTTATGTCGGTGCCGTAGCCCTTTTGGCGGGCATGGTTGGGGCCGCGATTACAGGTCTTGTTGCGCAGCGACAGGTCGGTGGACAGACCGGGGACGTACTGGGCGGGATCCAGCAAGTCTCCGAACTGTTTAGTATTTTGGCGTGCTTATTGGTACTTGCCTGACCGATTTAGCCTTCGATTTTTTCCACACCATCAAAGGTAAGGACAGCGTCGTCACCAACGGTAATTGTTCCGGCGGCATCCTCTGAGAGGAAAACATCTCCGTCTTCGGTAGTTTCTACAGTTCCGCTTGTCAAAGTGAGCCAATCTCCAACATCTCCGGCAGGAAGGCCGTCGGTCAGAGCGATCGTATCGGACCAGCCACCACCATCACCACCGATAAAGGTATCATTGCCGCTATCTAGACCGAAATAGAAGACATCGCTTCCATCTCCGCCATGGGCATAGTCATCGCCTTCGCCGCCGATCATGACATCGTCACCAGATCCGGCATACATACGATCATTACCGTCACCACCGGACATGGTGTCATTTCCGGAGCCACCGTTCAGATAATCATTTCCGTCACCGCCAGACAGATCATCGTTTCCGTCAAGACCATAAAGGGTATCGTCACCGTCACCCCCTATCACCTCGTCATTGCCGCTGCCAGCATGCAAATAGTCATTGCCATCGCCACCGATCATCGTGTCATCGTCATTGCCGCCATAAAGCCGGTCATTGCCGGTGCCGCCATCCAAACGATCATTGCCGTCACCACCACTCAGGTAGTCATTGCCTTCACCCGCAGTAATTCGGTCATCTCCATCCTGTCCGACAAGAGTATCGTTGCCATCACCGCCATCAATACGGTCATTTCCGGTTCCACCATACGCCCGATCATCGCCGTCGCCAGCGGTCAGTGTATCGTCACCGCTGCCGCCGTTAAGATAGTCATTGCCATCACCAGCGATCAGCCTGTCATCTCCGTTATCTCCATAGAGACTGTCATTGCCATCGCCACCCTTGATGAGGTCGTTATCATCTCCACCATAGAGACGATCATTGCCATCCTCGCCAAAGATCCGATCTTGTCCGGCGCCACCATGCAAATAGTCATTGCCATCACCGCCTTTTAACCGATCCTTGCCGTCGCCACCGCTCAGGTAATCATTTCCATCGCCGGCAAATAGACGATCATCACCATCGCCTGCGATCAAGGTATCATTGCCATCCGCACCGGTCAGATAATCGTTACCGTCTCCACCGTAAAGCCGGTCATTCCCGTCTCCACCGGAAAGATTATCTTTTCCATCACCACCACTTAGATAATCGTTGCCATCCCCACCGGTAAGTCTGTCGTTACCGCCGTCACCAACGAGGGTATCGTTCCCGTCATTGCCGGTTAGCTTGTCGTTATCGTCACCGCCGTAGAGGCGATCATTGCCTTCGCCGCCCTTCAGGTTATCTTTACCTTCACCACCGCTGAGATAGTCATTGCCATCGCCACCAGTCAGTTGGTCTTTTCCATCCTGGCCGACCAGGGTATCGTTACCCTCTCCCCCCGTCAGCTTATCATTCCCTTCACCGCCATAGAGGCGGTCATTCCCGTCACCGCCGGTAAGATTATCTTTTCCATCTCCGCCGCTGAGATAGTCATTACCGTCACCACCAGTGAGTTTGTCATTGCCATCGCCGCCATAGAGACGGTCATTCCCATCGCCACCGGAAAGATTATCTTTTCCATCACCGCCGCTGAGATAGTCATTACCGTCCCCACCAGTCAGATTGTCATTGCCGCCATCACCAACAAGGGTATCGTTGCCATCATTACCGGTTAGTTTATCATTGCCTTCACCACCATAGAGACGGTCATTCCCTTCGCCACCGGTTAAGTTATCCTTGCCATCGCCACCGCTAAGATAGTCATTGCCATCGCCACCAGTAAGTCTGTCATTGCCATCCTGACCGACTAAGGTATCGTTACCATCTCCCCCCGTCAGCTTGTCCCTGCCATCACCGCCATAGAGACGATCATTGCCATCGCCACCGTCAAGGTTGTCCCTGCCGTCGCCGCCGCTGAGATAATCATTGCCATCATCACCGGTTAGATTATCATTGCCTTCACCACCATAACGGCGGTCATTGCCGTCACCACCAATGAGATTGTCGCGGCCGTCGCCGCCACTGAGATAGTCGTTACCATCTCCGCCAGTCAGTTTGTCTTTGTCATCTCCACCATAGAGACGATCATTGCCATCTCCACCGTCAAGGTTGTCCTTACCATCGCCGCCGCTGAGATAGTCATTGCCATCACCACCGGTCAATTGATCTTTTCCGCCCTGGCCGACAAGGGTATCGTTCCCTTCGCCGCCGTTCAGCTTGTCATTTCCATCGCCTCCATAAAGACGATCGTTACCTTCACCACCCACAAGGTTATCTTTGCCATCACCACCGCTGAGATAATCATTGCCAGCGCCACCGTCTAGCTTGTCATTGCCGGCATCCCCAATCAGGGTGTCATTTCCGGCATTTCCAGAGAGGTTATCATTGCCTTCACCGCCATAGAGGCGATCGTTACCTTCTCCACCGGTAAGGTTGTCTTTCCCATCTCCCCCGTACAAGCGATCATTTCCATCACCTCCATCAAGGGTATCTTTACCGTCACCACCGCTCAGGTAATCGTTTCCTTCATCCCCCATAAGGCGGTCATTTCCGCTATCGCCAACCAGGGTATCATTTCCGCTGCCACCGGAGAGAAAATCATTTTGATCTCCACCATATAGGCGGTCGTTATTTTCACCGCCTTCCAGCGTGTCTTTGCCATCGCCACCGCTCAGGTAATCATTGCCTTCATTGCCATAGAGTTTGTCATTCCCGCCATAGCCATAGAGACTGTCATTCCCTTCACCGCCAACAAGAGTGTCGTTCCCATCTGTCCCGTATAGCCGGTCATTTCCAGTTCCTCCGATGACACTTCCATCAGGGTAAGTATCCTCCACATCCTCAACATTAATCAGGAAATTCTGTTGAATGACTTGAAGACCGTCACTGATATTGACGACGATCTCGTGGGAAGTTGCGGTTTCATAATCCAAACCGCCCGCGACCCGGATTTCACCGCTAAAGCTATCAATAGAGAATTTTCCATCAGCATCATCTTCCAAGCTATAAGTGATGACACTCCCTTCCGGATCAATAGCCTGGACAACTCCAACAACGTCACCAATTTCAGCATCTTCTGATATGGTCGGTGTATTGAGCGAGGCGGAATGAGGGGCAAGGTTTTCTTCTTCTGCCTGATTGAGAGCAACTTCTTCCGGATAGTCCTGAACAATTGCGCTGGTATCAATAGATGGTTCTTCCGTGTTTGAAAAACCTTCTTCGCCTGAGTTTTCCTGTCCAGCCGCAGGCAGATCGGTATCAGGCATCATTGATCGGAAGGCTGCACCGAAGCCGGCTTCTTCTTCGACGCTTGGACCTATATCGCCGCCCTCTATTGGAGCAGCGAATGCATCCTGGGAAAAATCAGAACCGTTTTCGTCTTCACCCATACTTTCTGCGCTGCCGCTATTTTCTTCTGCAGCGTCGTCTGAAGGCTGAGACAAAGCTTCGGCACTTTCTTCAGCCTGCCTACGATCCGTTTCAGGATCTTTGCGATCCCCGGTATGGATGGCATCACGGGAGCGGTCGTCTGCTCCTGACATTTCTTTCAGGTCGATTTTTTCCGCAGGATTATTGAGCGGATTCTCACTGTTGTGTTCCACTGTCGCGGAATTATCCAGGAGGGCTTCTTTTGATGCCTGATCAAGGCCGTCATTCTCGCTCATAATGTGATCCATCCATCGAGATTTAGTGATTAATCGAAATAATTTGGCGCTATGTCTAAAATATTCGACTTATAGTCTCTTTATTGAATTAATGAATCCTTAATCCGTATTCTAAAAAAGTAATATTTCTGTCCATAAATTAACTATCTATTAACCATTTTTGAATGAAAGTTGGGATAATTTGTTAAAAAATTTCAATGAAATAATCCAAATGATCATAAATATGTACTTTTATTTAAGTGTTTTAAAATTTTACGAATATTAAACACTTATACGCCAAAATATTTAGTGAAAATTGTATCTATTTCTATTTTTCAGGAAGCCGCGGTACTTTAATGAATTTGTTTGGTCGTAAAAGCAGAAACAAATCGACTTTGCATTGGGATAACAAACCTACCTTGCGGGCAGGCGAGTTGCCGAAGCTTATCCATGGCCGCTCGGATATTATCTTTGCATCAGCGACATTAAATATCCTCGCCCTTGCTCTGCCAATCATGATCTTGCAGGTCTACGACCGCATTATCCCCAATGATGCTATTGAAACCCTACTACTTTTGATGATCGGTGTTGGGGTTGCTGTTATCCTCGAGGCCTGTTTTCGGTTATGCCGTTCCTACCTGACAGCACGAGCCGGCGCCAGTTTCGAACATATCGCAGGGTGTCGCGCGCTGCACCGGACAATGGGCACCGATATCGTCGGTTTTGAAAAAGAAGCGACCGGGGTGTATCTGCACCGCTTTAACGCCATCGAAAATCTGCGCGAGTTTATGTCAGGCTACAGTCTTCTGGTTTTTATCGATCTTCCTTTCGCCCTGATATTTTTAGGCCTTATCGGCTATATCGCCGGTCCTTTGGTGCTAGTCCCTTTGGCACTTCTGGCGTTATTCGCGATTGTCACGGTTTTCGTTGGGCGTGGTTTGAAGCAATCGCTCGACCAACGATCTGTTTGGGATGATCGCCGATATAATTTCCTTATTGAGGTTCTGACTGGAATTCATACGGTCAAGGGGCTCGCGTTGGAAGCCCAAATGGTCCGTAGATATGAGCGGTTACAGGAAAGCACTGCTGGGACTGTTCGTAAGGTCGCTATTCACAATAACCTTGCACAAAGCCTTGGTGCCGTCTTTTCGCAAATCACCTTGGTTGCTGTCGCGACTTATGGCTCCACATTGGTAATTAATGAGGCATTGACGATTGGTGGCCTTGCTGCCTGTACCCTATTATCTGGTCGTGCGTTACAACCGTTGTTGCGGGCCATGGGCGTGTGGACCCATTATCAGAATATCTTGCTGGCACAAAAACGTATCCAAGCAGTTCTCGATCTGCCGCAGGAACGGACCTCGAAAAAGCTTAAGCAAACAGATATCAAGAAACCAGCCCTGGCTCTCGTAAAGGAAGTGTCACCAGGATGCGGGATAGTCTTTGAAGATGTGTCATTTGGATATGATGGTGTCCCAACAAAATTGTTCGAGAGTGCCAGTGCCGAGTTTAAGCCACTAAAGACCACTGCCATAAGCGGTGCAAACGGTTCCGGTAAAACCACTTTGCTATGGCTTGCCATGGGGCTGATCCCGCCTCAGTCGGGGAAAGTTCTTTTAAATGGGGTCGATATCGCATCTCTCGATCCGAATATGGTCCGCAGACAAATTGCTTATTTACCACAAACTGGCCAGGTCTTTCATGGCACGATCATGGAAAACCTTACGATGTTCCGTCGCGGGGCGATCATTGATGAAGCTTTGCACCAATGCCTTGACCTGGGTTTGGACCCCGTCATCAAACGCATGCCAAAAGGTTACGATACCCTGATTGGCGACGGGGCATCTGATAGCTTGCCGGGCGGCATTCGACAGCGCGTCGCCATCGCCCGTGCTCTTGTCACAAAACCCAAGGTCATTTTGTTTGATGAAGCAAACACCTCTTTGGATATGGAGGGGGATGAAATCCTGAAAAAAGCACTCATCAAGCTTCAGGAAAATACAACGGTTCTTTTGGTCAGCCATCGTCCGTCCCTCGTCAAAATCAGCGACTATGGATACAAAATCAAAGACAACAGTTTACAGCCTGCAACCGTCGACAGCCTGACCAGTTTTCCACCCAGACCAACTGCAAGCTCTTTGGAAGTGGTATCCGCAAGATGACCTTTTTATCCCCTGCAATGGAGTTGCCACGCGGCAATACTTGGGGTCGTGATACCCAGTATGCGGCCTGCATCACGCCAATGCTCGACGCCCTGGATTGGAGAGGCGATGCAGCTCAGGTTTTTGAAGCAATGCCGCATTTCTCCTCAACCATGGATATCATGGACTTCAGGAGTTCTCTGGCCAACCTCAACTATGAGAGCAAACCCGAATCCTACATCCTCTCACATCTAGATCCTCGTCTAATGCCCTGCATGTTCGATGTAGACGATGGACCCGCAATGGTCCTCGTCGGTTCCGACGAAAACGGCATCATCGCTTTTGATGCAGCAGTACAGGATTACATTACGATCCCTTTTGCCGACACCGATGGAATGAAGGGCACTGCCTATTTCTTTCGGCCTGTAGACCGCGAGAAAGTCGGCCAGTGGAGCACGGGGAAAAACTGGTTCCAGGCAGTTATCAGCCGCTTTATGCCGCTGATCCGGCGGATCCTGATGATGACATTCCTACTAAACCTTCTTGCCCTCGCGACGCCTCTATTCATCATGGCGGTATATGATCTGGTCATCGGTTCCGGTTCCTATCAGACACTAACCTATCTTCTTGTCGGTGTCGCCATCGCCATATTCTGCGATATCGGCCTCAGGCTCATGCGCGGAACGATGCTTGCTTATATCGGTGCACGCCTTGACTACATCATTGGCAGTACGGTGTTACAAAAGATCCTCTCTTTACCAACCGCGCAGACGGAGGGAACATCGCTAGGCTCAAAAATTGCCAGGTTCCGGGAATTTGATATGGTCAGGGAGTTCTTTATTGGGCCCCTCGCCATTGCCTTTCTGGAGTTGCCGTTCGTATTTGTTTTCCTGATTGCTATTGGTATCCTGGGGGGAACATTGGTATTCGTACCTATTGGGATGCTTATCCTGTATGCCCTTGTCGGATTCTTTATTTTCCCAACGGTACAGACCAAGGTTACCGGCACAATTATGAATACGGCATCCAAGGGTGCTTTCATTACAGAATGCCTAAATAACATGCGTGTCATTAAACAAATGGGCGCAGAAGAAATCTGGCTCGATCGATATCGTGACATCTCGGCTGTTAATGCCCGCTCAAACCTTCGCAATGGCATGGTCGCAGCAACCGCACAAACCTTCGCCCATGTGCTCATGGTCATTGCCGGAGTGCTGACATTGGCTCTTGGCATTTTTCAGGTATTTGACGAGACTATGTCTGTTGGGGCATTGGTAGCCGTCATGGCACTGGTCTGGAGATTGCTGGCGCCGACACAAACTCTCTTCCTTGCCTTCACTAAAATGAACCAGGTAGGCATCAGCATAAAACGGCTGAACCAACTCTTTACCTTGCAGAGTGAACGCAACCCGTTTGCCTCTGCAACCCTGAAGTCCTTTGACGGTGCCATTGCCTTTTCTCGGGTCAGCTTCCGCTATGCGGCAGATCAGGATCCGGCCGTTATGGGCATTGATCTAAAGATAAATCCCGGTGAAATCGTAGCCTTCGCCGGCGGCAATAGTTGCGGGAAATCTACCTTGGTCAAACTGCTGATTGGAATGTACAAACCTCAGGTTGGCGGTATTTCTATCGACGGCATTGATATACGCCAGATTGACCCACTGGAGCTCAGAAAATCCATCGGCTATATGCCGCAATATTGTGAATTATTTCATGGCACAATCCGACAGAATCTGATGTTGGGCAACAGCGCAGCCTCTGACGAACAGGTTATTGAAGCCTGTTCCTGGGCCAATCTTACGGATGATATTGAAAAGCTGCCGGAGAAGTATGAAACTCGGATCGGCGACCAGGTTCTTCGGCAACTCCCTGCGGGTTTCCAGCAGAGGCTCATCATGGCACGGGCGTTCCTCGCAGACGCCAAAATTATGATTTTTGATGAGCCCGGCAACATGCTCGATGATGAGGGTGATAAAGCCTTCATTGAAGCAATTGAGCGCATGAGAGGCAAAGCTACAATCATAATTGTTACCCATCGGCCAAGTCATATGAGGGCGGCGGACAAGGTTGTTTTACTGAAGCAGGGAATGGTTCGGGCCGTTGGGCCGGCCTCGGACATTATTCCCAAAATTATTGAAGGTGTGTGATGATGGATTCTACAAAATCCGGAAGCTCCAATTCCCCGGAAGTACAGGACACGAAGCAAACGCTGGACAAAGGTCAAAGCATCGGTAATCGCCTTGGTCTCTCCATCATGCTCGAGGAAAATGGGCCTGCACCGTTTTTAAGAACCGCCCTGGTGTTTGGATTTGGTATTATCATAGCCTTCGTTATCTGGGCCCAGTTTGCCAAAATTGACGAAGTTGCCGTCACATCGGGAAAAGTTGTTCCGAGCGGTGCTGTCCAGATCTTGCAACACATTGATGGTGGCACAATTAACGAGATT
Source organism: Pseudomonadota bacterium (assembly GCA_024743055.1). Lineage (GTDB taxonomy): Bacteria > Pseudomonadota > Alphaproteobacteria > Sneathiellales > Sneathiellaceae > Sneathiella. The sequence goes on along the minus strand of JANSXH010000011.1, from coordinate 102,127 downwards.
GACGTGTCCGAGGGTGAGATCGTCAAAAAAGGTCAGGTCTTGGTCAGGCTGGACCCGACAGACTTGAAGGCAGAAATTAAAAAAGCCAGTACACAACTGGTCATTCTGAGAATGAAGATCGCACGCCTAGAAGCCTTCACAAACAATACGGATCTCGAGTTCGCAGAGGTTGATAATCGGTTCCAGCCGTTTTTGAAAGAACAGAAGGCCTTGTTGGAAGCACAGCGGCTTGATCTGAAGAACCAACGGACTATCCTAATTTCCCAAATTGAGCAGAGAAAATCTGAAAAATCCTTCCTGACAAAACAACAGAGCATTCTTTCCAAGCAGATTGCTCCGCTTGAGGAGCAATTAAGCATTCGCAAACGCCTCCTCAAAAATAGTACCTTGAGCCGTTTCGACTATTTAGAATCGGAACGGGAGTATTTGAAGGAGCAAGGACGGTTAGAAGAAATCTCTTTAAAAACTGTTTCTGTAGATCAGGCTATTACCGAAGCACGGGGCCGTCTTTCAGAAGTAGTTGATCGGTCTATCCGGGATGCTCTCGACGAAATGGCCTCAACAAATGCCGAAGCGGCCGAGATGGAGGAAAATCTCAGCAAGTTGAGAAGCAAACTTTACCGTTTGGATATCTATTCACCAGTGGAAGGCGTGGTGCAAGGACTGGACGTCAAATCAATCGGCAATGTGATTGCGCCCGGCAGCACAATTTTGACCGTTGTTCCTATTGGTCAAGAGTTGATCCTTGAAGTACATATCCGGCCCGAAGACATTGGCCATCTGGAATTAGATCAACCGGCAACGGTTAAATTCGCCACCTACAACTATTCCCGCTACGGATCGGTTAAAGGCAAGCTCATTCATATTTCTGCCACCACATTTGAGGATGAACAGGGCAACCCTTTTTATAAGGGAAAAATCAAGCTTTCAAAATCCTATGTCGGTGATAATCCTGAGCGAAACCTCATTCTGCCAGGTATGACGGCAACCGCAGACATCCAGTCCGGCGAAAAAACCGTCATGGAGTACCTATTGAAACCGATCCATACGACCATCGGTCAGTCCTTCAGGGAGCGTTAGACGTAGGTTATTTCTTTCTCGGCTTGGCTCTGCTAGTGGGTTCAGCCTGAAGCGGGTCATCCGGCCAGTAATGCTTAGGATAGCGCCCTTTCATGTCCTTTTTGACATCGTGATAGCTGGTTCTCCAGAAACCGGCGAGGTCAGACGTGATCTGTAAAGGACGGCGAGCGGGAGACAGTAGATGTATCGACACTGGAATTCTCCCACCCGCTAGTTTCGGAACATTTTCGAGCCCAAATACCTCCTGCAAGCGGACAGCTAAAACCGGCATCTCAGGGTCTGTGTAATCTAACCGAACCTTGGACCCACTTGGAACCTCAATTGTAACAGGGGCAAATCTACTCAACTCCTTCTTTTGCGCATGAGATAAACCAGCCTCAAGAATAGGATGAATCTTCAAAGCTTTAATTTCGGATAGACTGGATATTCCCGACAGATAAGGCCCAAGCCAGTGCTCCAGGTTTTCTAAAAGTGCGGTTTCTGAATAGTCTGGCCAGTCTTCGGTGGTCCCGTGATGTCGGGCAAATTTCAAGCGAGCCAGCAATGAAAGGCTATCGTCGCCCCAGGAAAGAAAGCCTAGCCCTTCCTCCCCGAGAGTCTTTACCAAAACTGCCAGCACCTCGTCAGGATCCGGATCTAGCTGCTTTTTCTGATCAAGAACCAAGGCCCCTAGCTTCTTCTCTGTTACTGACAGGACTCTTTGTTTTTTGTCATCCCAATAGACACGGTCGTCCTCCCTGAAGGCCTCCTTGAAGGCTGACACAAGGTCTTTAAAAGCTATAGGAGCGGCCAGGTGAATAATGGCCTCTCGATCCTTACCATCCAAATCAGCGACAACAATGTAAGGCTCTGAGGACAGACGATCATTTTCCAAAAGCCGGGCTCCACGTCCCCCGGTAAGCCGATATTGAACCTGACTTCCCTTTCTCAATTCACCGATCCGATCGGGATATGCAAAGGCCAGCAATGTCCCTGAGAGATTGACTGACATCGACTTTGATCTGGCGCCAATGCGGCGCATCAAATCATCCCGTATCTGGGCAAGTCGCCTGAGCTGAGTGATGTTCACTCCCGATCGGTTTCTTGATCCAGAATTGCCCGGCGAGGATAGTAATTCAACTCTGTCCAGCAGGTTTGAATTCGGGTTCTCCCGATCCCGGCCAATCAAGTCCCGTTCCGACAGAATAGCTGCAATGGAGCATCCCAAAAACTCCGCCTTCATTTCCCGGGATTTCAGAACCATGCAAGCGAGCCTTGGATGGAGGGGAAGTTTTGCCATCTCTTTGCCAAGCGCTGTTATCCTAAACTGTTGATCCAGCGCTCCTAAAATCTTTAGAAGATCACGTGCTTGAGACATATGGCCTTCCGGTGGGCGGGTCATCCAAACTAAATCATCAGGATTGTGGGCTCCCCAAGCGGCGAGTTCCAATACTAGACCGCTTAAATCCGTCACCATGATTTCAGGGCTGGTAAATTCAGAGAGGCCATGATTAAGAGGCTCGGCCCATAGCCTATAACAGATACCAGGGCCCAGCCTTCCAGCACGCCCTCGCCGCTGATCTGCAGATGCCTTTGAAACGCGACTGGTCTCCAATCGGCTCATCCCTGAGTTAGGGTCAAACCTGGGCGCACGGGACAATCCCGCATCAACAACGATATGGACGCCCTCAATTGTCAGGCTGGTTTCGGCTATATCCGTTGACAGAACGACTTTTCGTCGTCCTTGCGGGTCCGGCTGGATCGCCCGATTCTGATCCTTTAATCCCAGGTTTCCAAATAGGGGTAAAATCAGAATATCTTGATCGTTTTTCAACGACTTTAAATTTTCCTGTACACGGTTGATTTCGCCAGCACCCGGCAGGAAAACAAGGACATCTCCCGGGTCCTGCCTCAGCGCTGACATAACCGCATCGGCTACAAACCTGTCAATGCGGCTGTTAGGTTTTTGCGGCAAATATCTGGTCTCAACAGGAAATTGCCGCCCTTCAGATTCAATAACAGGGGCCCCCCGTAGAAGATTTGATAGCTTGTTGGTATCAAGGGTCGCAGACATAAGGAGTATTTTCAGATCCTCACGCAAACCTTCCTGCACCTCAAGGGACAAAGCGAGACCCAGATCTGTTTGCAAACTACGTTCATGAAATTCATCAAAAATGATCATTCCGACGCCCTTCAACTCCGGATCAGCTTGCAAACGGCGTGTCAGAATTCCTTCCGTCACCACCTCTATCCGGGTTTTCGGCGAAATCTTGCTATCCAGCCGGACCCGATATCCCGCTGTCTCTCCGACAGTTTCACCAATTAAATCGGCCATGCGATGAGCCGAAGCTCTGGCCGCCAACCGTCGTGGCTCCAGCATCAAGATTTTCTGATCGTGGCTTATGACCTCATTTAAAAGGTGCAATGGGACGAGGGATGTCTTTCCTGCGCCGGGCGCTGCTTTCAGGATGGCAGAAGGAGATTTGCTCATAGCCTCAATGATCTCGGGCAAACTATCCTCTACCGGAAGCCCCGTAGTTCGGATGGTGAGTGTCATTGCTTAACCCCAACCTGTAAAAACAGGCGACCCAGGATCGGGAACAAAGTCAGAGCTGCGCATCCAGCCACCAAAGATCCTAGAACAATTGCACCGCCAAACCGGGCGGTTGGCGGAAAACCGGAATAGGCAAATATAACAAACCCTACTGCGATCACTCCTGTAGAAGCCAGGATGCCGGGGGCCTGCTCCCGCAATGCCAGATCCCATGCAACGCTAGCTGAGGACGCAGGTAAATTTCGCTTTACGGCCAGGGAGAGATGGATCAAGGCATCGACAGCGATACCTAAACAGACACTTATAGCCGGCGCAGAGATAACATCAATCGGGATCGCCAGCCAACCAGCCGCTCCCAAGATTGAAACGGGAACTAAGGTGGCGGTTGCTGTCATGGCTAGGGTTATACTGATCCGGCGGCTCGCAGCATATCCGACTAAACCTATGAGAATTAGCAAACTAACGACTCCAGTAGTTAAGCTTTGTAGGATCAAATCTGACAACCTGCCTTGCAACACATAAACCCCACCTGACAATACCTGATCAAATCCAGCTTCCTCTATAAGAACACGGATTTCCCCCATTACATCGACCCGGCTCGCGCCACGTCCGCCTTCTTTCATTCTCAGAACATACAAGGTTTGATCTCTATCCTCAGTGAGAAAACTATTGGCAATATTCTGGTTTATTTCCAATGACAGCAGGCTTACGATTTCCCGCCAGGGAAGCAGAAAGGCCAGTGGGTGATTGTTGGCTTCTGCAAGCAAAGCTGGCAGCGAGATTACAGTTCCAACCTCCGGATGCTTTTGGAGGGAATGATGAAGACGCCACAAGGCCTCATAACTCTCTTCGTTGTCCAAACGATCCCCACTTGCTCTTCGCACAACCAATTCCGCCGGACTACTGCCACCGTTCCTGTCAATAAATTCCAACCCCTCTCGCAGTTCCGATCCTTCAGAAAAATATGACAGCAGGCTTGGATCGGTATTCAACCGAAACAATCCGGGAAGGGATAGAATAGTTACTGCCAGCAAGATCAGTGCGATCCCTCCCCTCAGAACTGACCCATAGCTAGCTGGACTTACAGGCTTTGATCTGGTTTTCTTCCTAAGAAGCCTTTGTCGTGCAAACATCAGAAAGACGGGGTAAAGGAGAAAACAGCAAAGCAGCGCCGAAAGGGCGCCGACAATTCCTCCTGTTCCTAACTGGCGAAGCGGCTCAGCAGCAACAAATTGTAAGGTTGCAAAACCAAGCAAGGTCGTGACAGTGCACCAGGCAGATGCTCTGACGGTTTTGACTACCGCCTGTCTTACGGCATCAGGCTTTTCCCCTTCTTGTCGCCAATTGGAGGTTAGGTAAATGAGTTGAGATTGAACCAGAACATAAACAATGATGGCAAGATTTGCTGTCAGTATTCCAACGGGCTGACCCAGAACCTGTAAGATCAGAAGTGTCAACAGGATGGCCGTTAAGCCGCTTGCCGCAGCGCCGACAACAATCATTGGCGATCGAAACAAGGCAAACAGCAAAATCGAAAAGATCAGCAACGCCAACCCACTAAAGAGCTGGATATCGTGAATCAGACTACGGCGAATCTGTTCCACGATGTAGGGCATACCTGACAAACGAACTTCAAAAGTCTTGTCATTTTGAAACAGGCGTGCTGCAGCTTCTACTTCTTCGATTAGGTTGTCGGCGACTGGATGACTGAGAAAGGCGATGAGCAATGTAGCTTCTTCATTTTCACTGATCAGTAAAGGGCGCCAAAATGGACTAGTTAGCGCCTCCTCAATACCATCCGGACCTTCGCTTACGCTCACCAGTCTGTCTATACCCTGTAGGGCATTGAGGTTGGAGGAAAAAGCCTTGATCCGCTGGAAATAGGTGGGGGAATAGATATCCGGACTGGCAGCACTGATGATGAGAAAGGCATCCGATGGAAAGAGTTCACGGATAGCCGCAGATTGCGCCATATCCGGATCATCGGTTCCAAAGAAGAAGTCCGGTGTCACTTGCGGACGTAAATCCACAAATGTCAGAAACAGAGCCGTTATTGCCAGCATCACAAGGAGGCATATGCCGAGCAAGCGGGTCCTCATGTTCGTGAAAAAAGTGCCCATAGGCAGGTCGTGTCTCCTGTGGCAGAATGCCGATCGATTATTGTCGGCAAAATGGCAAATTCAAGAACAAAGGAACTTATACCCTGTCCAACTCCGAAATGATCTCCAAAATTGAGAGGCACTCCCTGGACGCACTGCCCGCATTGCAAACGGAAAACTATGATGGCTGGAAGCTTCGCTTTGCAAACGGACATATGCGCCGTGCCAATTCTGTAAATTTTCTTGAGCCAGGAGACTTGCCACTGGCACAAAAAGTTATGCATTGTGAAGAAGCTTATAGAAGGATTGGCCAGCCTTGTCATTTTCGCCTTACTCCCCTTGCAGATCCATCCCTTGAAACCTTTCTTGAGGAAAGGGGATACGGTCTACATGATCCAACTGAAGTTCGTCTTCTCACTTCAATAAAGGCCAGGACTTTCTCGCCGACCGGCAAAGTCTTAATCAGTGACCAACCGACAGAAGCATGGCTCAAGTCATTGGCACAATTGACCGACCAATCTCCTGCGAAACAGGATACCTTTTTAAGGATGATTGAACTCACAAGCCTGAAGGCACGCTTTGCAAGCGTTTTACATGATGGAAGAGTAGTCAGTTGCGGCCTTGGCATTGGATCTGAACATCTTCTGGGGCTGTACGAATTTGCGACGGACCTGAATTTTAGGCGGCAAGGTCTGGCTAGGGATATAGTTCAAGCATTGCTAAAGGACGCCAAGCGTCGTGGTATCGATACGGCTTACCTTCAGGTCGTCATATCAAATACAGCGGGTGTCCGCTTTTGGCGTGAAATGGGATTTGATCAAAGTCTTTATAGCTATCACTATCGCAGCAAATCAGGGGCGTAGCCAAATCTCTGTGTCAAAATAAAATTCGTCGCAATTGTCACCTTCCCCCCCTCTGTCGATAACCAGAAAATCACTTTCTCTGTTAAGCGCAAGGACCGGGTGGTGCCAAGTACCAGGATGATAATTCACGCCTTGCTGACTACCGGCCTGAAATGCGCGAAGCTTCTCCGGTAAGACCTCCGCGCCCTTTGGAGCAACCAAAACCAGATAGGGCTCTCCCGATAACGGAATAAAGGCCTGACTTGCCAAAGGATGGCGTTCTACCATTGTAACTTTGAGAGGGTAGGTAAGAGGCGTCGCCCGGAATATATTGACCAGGGTGCGACCGTTTGGTCCCACTTCAACCCTTGCCAGATCATGGTAGCGCTCCGTTGATCCGTTATTGATCGAAAAATGGTCTTTGCCTTCGGTTTCGATGACATCACCAAAACCTTGAAAAGCATCCGATGTCAGAGGTTCAATCTTAACGTCCATGCCCACTACCTGCTGATTTTACCGAATAGCCGTAACCTGCTAACACCGCCATCGGGAATGATGTTCAATCGGACATGGCTTACCGGCCCCAAAGCAACTAGCTCATTTTCGAAACTATGGATGGCATCCATGGAGAGTTTTTGCTCCGGCAACAGGGTTTTCCAGAACATGCTTTGGGTAACAAGCGACTCGTCCGTCCCGCCTGTTACAAGGGCTGCCTGTACTGAACATTTGTCGGGAAAATTACCCTTGAAATGGGCGGTGTCCACTTCAACCTTGGATACCTCCCCAGCATGACCAAGGGCAATAATCGCCCAGTCATTGCCGGGTTCCCGGCGCCGGCGGGTTTCCCAGCCATCGCCCATATTTACTCCGCGGCCAGGTGCCAGGATGTTGGAGGGCGATCCGTAATGCTGATCACTCGCCGCAACTCCGCGTCCGCCATTCACCAGCTCAGCGAGATCAATTACCTCGTTGGGGTCCTTCAGATCCCAATTGCATTGGACTTCCCCATAGACGCGCAAACGGGCAACCCCGCCATCAGGATAAATATTGAGGCGAAGATGACTCCAGGTCTCCTGGCTCGCAACCAATACCATGTGATGGCTGTCCCCCTGTAAGCTGACCGATGGCACTATCTCGGTCCAAGACGTATCCTCAGTTGGCTCTCCCTCAATCAGGCATGCATCCAGCGACGCCGCGGGTGGAAAATTTCCGGTGAAATGGCTGGTGTCAATATTCACTGCTTGAATAATGCCGGGAAGCCCAAGGCGGACAATACAATGGTCATACCCCTCACCCCTTTTACGACGGCTTTCCCAGCCATCCATCCATTTGCCATTTTCATCATATTTATCGGCAATAAAGACAGGCTCAGATGGATCAATGAGGCGGGACTTGTCCGCAAAAAAATCATCTGTGGCAAAGGTGACTTCAGCCCCTAGCCGGGGAGAGGCAAGATCAACATATCGCGCCGCAAACTCCGCTTCGCTCAAATTTGTCGTAGTCATTCCTTCACTCCATTCCAATGCCTCACCCCTAGATATTTACAAATCCTGGAGGCGAAATAAGGCAATTTTGTCGATCTCCGCCAAAGCGGCACTAAATTCCTGTTCTGACGTGTTCTTCAGCCTTCGTTTGAAACCGGCTAAGATTTCATGCCGGTTGCTGTTTTTTACGGCTTGCACATATGGAAAGCCGAATTTTTCTTTATAGGCGTCATTAAAGGACTGAAACTCTGCAAATTCTTCCGCTGTGCAACTTTCCAATCCAGCCCCTGCCTGCTCGGCAGTAGAAGCTTCTGTCAGGTTCCCGGCGACAGCTGCTTTGCCCGCGAGATCCGGATGGGATTTTATGAGATCCATCCGCATATTTTCATCGGAATTAGCAACGATCTGCGCCAATAGAACCGCCATATTTTCTATCTTGTCCAGCTCTGTTGAAATCCCTGCCTCCAAAGCCTTTTCTGCAACCCAGCGTGAATGTTCATAGACCTCGCCAAACGTGTCTATGAATTCGGCATCTGTCATTTGGCTGGGCTTACACTTAAATTCTGTCACCTCAACAATCCTCAACAGGAGCTGGATGACGTTTAATCCAGTGACGAGCAATATCAACACGTCGGCACACCCAGACATCTTCATGGTCCTGAACATATTCCAGGAACCGTTTAAGGGCAGCTATACGACCCGGGCGACCAACCAATCGGCAATGTAATCCGACGGACATCATTTTTGGGCTTTCCGCACCTTCCTCATAGAGGGTGTCGAAACTGTCTTTCAGATAGGAGAAGAACTGATCACCAGAGTTGAACCCCTGTAAGGTCGCAAATCGCATATCGTTAGCGTCGAGGGTATAGGGCACAATCAATTGCTGCCGCCCTGCGAATTCACACCAATAGGGGAGATCATCGTTATAGGCATCGGCGTTATAGAGAAACCCTCCCTCTTCCGCCACCATCTCATGGGTATTGGGGCTGGTTTTTCCCGCATACCAACCTAAAGGGCGCTCCCCGGTCAGTCTTCGAATGATCTCAATGGATTTCTCCATATGCTCCCGTTCCACATCTTCCGGAACTTCCTGATAGTTTATCCATCGATATCCGTGGCTCGCAACTTCGTGGCCTGCTTCAATAAAAGCATCCGCCACTTCCGGATGACGTTCCAAAGCCATGGCCACAGCAAAAATCGTTAGAGGAAGATCAAATTCTTTGAACAAGCGCAACAGGCGCCAAACGCCAACCCGGCTGCCATATTCATACAGGGACTCCATGCTGATATGGCGAACGCCCTTTAAGGGTTGAGCGCCAATAATCTCAGAAAGCAGAGACTCTGAATACTCATCTCCATGTAAAACAGAGCTTTCCCCTCCCTCCTCGTAATTGAGGACGAATTGCAAGGCCAGCTTTGCTTTGCCAGGCCATTGAGGGTTTGGCGGCGTAGCGCCATAACCGATCAGATCACGAGGGTAAGGGGTCTGCTCAGACACGAAATACCTTCTCAGCTGTTGGAGGTTTTAGAGAATATGGCGAAAAGATCGCTCTCGGGTGACTCGTTTTGAAGACTGAGTTGATCCTCACAGGCATTGAGGTGACTGATCATCAACTCTGCCGCCAGCTCTTCATTGCCGCCATTGATCGCATCAATAATCTCAGTGTGTTCGTCACAGCTGCAGGACGAAAGATTCCCTTTCTGATATTGGACAATTATCAAGGAAGTCCGTGAAACCAGTTCCCGAATATAAGCAGTCAGGGTCTGGTTTCCGGCTATTTTCGCCAGCTTGAGATGAAAATCGCCTGATTGACGAACCCAGGCCTGATGATTTCCGGAATCAAGGCTTTGCTGTTCTTCAGAAACCATCTGCCTAAGATCGTTGATATCTTTCTCGGTCCGCCGTTTGGCCGCTAAACGAATGACTCCTTCTTCAATCAGCCGCCGAGCCTGCAGGACCTCACGTGCTTCTTCTGGAGAAGGCTCAGAAACAAAGGCACCGCGGTTAGGCTGGATCTGAACAATCCGCTCATGCGCGAGCCTCTGAAGGACTGTCCGCACAACCGTGCGACTGACATCAAAAATTTCGCCGAGGGTGTCTTCAGAGAGTTTTGTGCCAGGCGCCAACCGCTGCTCGAGAATGGCCGCCAGCATTTCCTCATAGATTCGATCGTTTTGAGGTGTCTTTCGAGTCGCTTCTTTAGCTAGATTCAAAGCGGCTGTTGGGGCAGTCCTGCTCATCAAATTTCCCGATTTTAGATGTTTCCGCCATTACTTTATACAATAAAACAAAATATTGTACACAAAATAAATAAAATATGTAGACAATATGGGGTTTATATTGCAAGATTTTGGCAAATCTCGGCATCGACGAGGCCGGTGCTGGTGGGAGCAAAATGGGAAAACTGACAACACATGTTCTAGATACGGCGTCAGGCGTACCGGGACAGGATATCAAGATCGAGCTGTTTTTGATTGCTGACGGCAAGCGATCTCTGCTGAAGACAACCCGGACTAACACCGATGGACGCTGTGATCAGCCTCTTTTGGAGGGGACTGATCTCTCCGTTGGCACCTATGAGCTTGTTTTTCAGGCCGGCGACTACTTCGCCAGCAAGGATCAGAATCTTCCCAAGCCGCGGTTTCTGGATGAAATTGTCCTGAGATTCGGCATTTCCGATGCGAATGATCATTACCATGTTCCCTTGCTCGTCTCACCCTACAGTTACTCGACCTACCGGGGAAGCTGATCGGAGACCTATATGAGGCAAACAATACGGTTCGTACATAAAGGCGAGATTGTCGAGTTGGAAAATATCGATCCAACCCGAACCGTGCTGAACTATTTGCGCTATGATATCGGCCTAACGGGGACCAAGGAAGGCTGCGCGGAAGGCGATTGTGGTGCCTGCACCGTTGTCCTTGGCGAACTTCACGACGGGTCCCTCCGTTATCAGGCGGTGAATGCCTGTATTCTGTTCCTGCCGACATTGGATGGCAAAGAACTCATTACAGTAGAGGATCTAAAATCCGATGATGGGGGCCTGCATCCGGTTCAACAAGCAATGGTCGAGGCCAATGGTACGCAATGTGGCTTCTGCACGCCTGGATTCGTTATGTCCCTGTTTGCGGAAATACATGGGAATCCCAGCAGTGGCCGGCACCATATTGACAATGTGCTTGCCGGCAATCTCTGCCGTTGTACGGGATACGGACCAATTGTAGACGCAGCCGGTAAATTGGCTGAAGCGCAAATTCAAGACAAATTCCATGACCAGCAAACCAGGACTATCGAGCAACTGAAAGAGCTTCAGCAGGATGACGGAATTAGTTACGAGTGGCAGGGCCGTCGATATGCAGCTCCTAAAAAACTCGAAGACCTAGCCCGCATCCTCAAAGAGAACCCAACGGCAACCATATTGGCGGGAGCCACCGATGTGGGGCTTTGGGTAACCAAACTGCATCAGACACTTGAGACAGTCATTTATATTGGCCAGATTGAAGAGCTTCGTCAGATGGAGAGTGTTAGCGATATACTCGTGATCGGCGCCGGTGTCTCTTATAGTGATGCCTGGGATAAGCTTGCTCAGTACTATCCAGATTTTGGAGAACTGATCCGAAGAATTGCTTCGACCCAGATCCGCAATAGCGGAACCATTGGCGGCAATATTGCCAATGGCTCACCTATCGGCGACACCCCGCCTGCACTGATCGCCCTCGACAGCCGCCTCATCCTTCGCTCTCATTCAGGCTCCCGCGAAATGCCTCTGGAGGATTTCTTTATCGACTATGGAAAGCAGGATCTGGTACCAGGAGAGTTTGTTGAAAAGATCCATGTTCCCCTGCCCTCAGCAAATCAGCATTTCGCCACTTATAAAATTTCCAAACGCTTTGATCAGGATATATCTGCAGTCTGCGCTGCCTTTAACTTGACTTTGGATTCAGGGACGGTAGAAAAAATCCGGATTTGCTATGGCGGCATGGCGGGCACACCAAAGCGCGCACGCAAAACCGAAGCCGCTCTGATTGGGCAGCCCTGGTCCGAAGCCATTCTGGAATCCACTCTTGCGGCAATGGCTGAGGACTATGAGCCAATGACAGATATGCGCGCCAGCAGTACGTATCGCATGAAGTCTGCACAAAATCTGTTACGGAAATTCTTCATTGAGACAACCGCCCCCGACACAGAAACTCGGATCGTTGGGGAAGGTCAGGTTGCCTATGGCTGAACGTCATCACACATCGACCGAGATAAAAGGCAAAATCCATAAGCCTCTGGCTCATGACAGTGCTGCCAAACAAGTTTCCGGTGAGGCCTACTATATTGATGACCTTCCAGAGCCAAAGGATTTGCTTCATCTTTATGTGGCGCAAAGCAAGAAAGCCCATGCGAAAATTACCAAGCTCGACGTCTCTGCTGTACGAAACGCCCCAGGTGTTGTCCTGGTCCTGACCGCAGATGATGTTCCAGGCGTCAATGATGCCTCCCCCATTGCGGGCGATGACCCGGTCTTTGCCGAAGATCTGGTGGAATGCGTCGGACAATCTATCTTTGCGGTTGCTGCCGACAGCATTGAGCAGGCACGTGCGGCGGCTAGTCTCGCCGTTGTCGAGTATGATGAGTTGCCGGCCATCCTGACAATCGAGCGGGCCCTGGCAGCAGAGTCCTATATTTTACCTCCCCGTGAGATCACGCGAGGCGATGCCCGTGAGGCCATCCTTGAAGCCAAACATCGTCTGACCGGACAGTTTGAAATGGGGGGTCAGGATCACTTCTATCTGGAAGGCCAGATCGCTTATGCGGTCCCGGGGGAAGATGGGGATGTCTTTATCCATACCTCTACCCAACATCCGACCGAAGTCCAGCATAATGTCGCCCGGTTCCTGGATGTGCCGGACAATTCCATAACCGCCAATGTCAGACGCATGGGCGGTGCTTTCGGCGGCAAGGAAACCCAAGGCGCCTGGTATGCAGCGATGGTTGCCCTGGCAGCAACCCTTAGCGGAAGACCAGCAAAACTTCGCCTTGATCGAGACGACGATATGATCATGACCGGCAAGCGCCATGATTTTATCGCAAAATATGATGTCGGCTTTGATGATGAGGGCCGAGTGGCGGGCGTGGAATTTGATCTCGCGTCCCGATGCGGCCGCTCCGCGGACCTATCCGCCGCGATCAATGATCGGGCCATGTTTCATGTGGACAATTGCTATTATTTCGAAAATGTCTCGATCTACTCCCGACGCTGCAAGACACATACAGTGTCGAACACCGCATTTCGCGGGTTCGGTGGACCACAGGGAATGCTCGTCCCGGAACGGATGATGGATGCCATCGCCAGTTACCTGAAGAAAGACCCAGTGGAAATACGCCAGGCAAATTTCTATGGCACGGCCAATCGGAATGTCACCCCCTATGGAATGACCATTGAGGATAACATCGCGCCAGAAATAGTCAGTGAGCTTGTATCAACTTCAAAATATGCTTCGAGGCGAGAAAAAATCCGGGTATTCAACCAAACCAGTCCGGTATTGAAAAAAGGCATTGCGCTGACACCAGTAAAATTCGGGATTTCCTTCACCGCAACCCATTTCAATCAGGCTGGCGCCCTACTCCACGTCTATACGGATGGCAGTGTCATGATCAATCATGGCGGCACGGAAATGGGACAGGGCCTTTATACAAAAGTGGCGCAAGTGGTGGCGGAAGTCCTTCAGGTCGATATCGATCAGATAAAGATCACGGCAACGCGCACGGATAAAGTCCCCAATACGTCAGCAACCGCTGCTTCTTCGGGCTCGGACTTGAATGGCAAGGCGGCTGAGGCAGCCGCACAGACCATAAAGGACCGGTTAATCGCTTTTGCCGCCGAAAAATACAATGTTTCTGAGAGTGATATCCATTTCACCCGCAATCAGGTCCGCATTCAGGAAATCGAACTGGCCTTCAAGGATCTGGTGAAGGAAGCCTATTTCAACCGGATATCTCTCTCCGCTGCCGGATATTATAAGACACCCAAAATCCATTATGATGCCAAGACGCTCACCGGTCGGCCTTTTTACTATTTCTCCTATGGGGCTGCAGTCTCCGAGGTCATTATCGACACTTTGACGGGGGAGTATAAAGTCACCGCTGTTGATATCCTTCATGATACGGGGAAAAGCCTGAACCCGGCCATTGATCTTGGCCAGATTGAAGGAGGCTTCATTCAGGGCATGGGCTGGCTGACGACAGAGGAACTCTATTTCGATGACCAAGGTGTTTTGAAAACCCACGCCCCTTCCACCTATAAAATTCCCGCCTGCAGTGATCGGCCGGAGATCTTTAATATGAAGATTTATGAAGCCGGTGAAAATGTGGAGGAAACGATTTACAAATCCAAGGCGGTCGGGGAGCCTCCTTTGATGCTCGCCAACTCGGTCTTCAACGCCCTTGCGGATGCCGTCTCCAGTGTGTCCGACTATCGTGTCTATCCGGATTTGGATGCACCAGCCACACCGGAGCGAGTCCTGATGGCAGTAGACAGGTTGCAAGATCAAGCGGCGCAGGTGTCAGGAAGTGAGGCGGCGCAATGAGCAACTGGCAAGAAATTCAGGCAGTGCTTGATCAGGAGATAAAAGCAGCCGTTCTCATCACTGTCGGAAGGGCGAAAGGATCCGTCCCTCGGGAAACCGGCGCAACCATGCTGGTGAGCGCGGAGACAACAACTGGAACCATCGGCGGCGGTCGCTTGGAATATCTCGCGATCGAGACAGCACGGGACATGCTTTCGTCGGAGGAAGCTTCCAAAGATCGAATACTGAATGTTCCTCTGGGGCCCGAATTGGCGCAATGCTGCGGAGGACAAGTCGATATTTTGCTCAGCAAGCTTGAGGAAGAAGATCTTTTTTGTTTTAACCGGTTAAATATTGATAATGAAAATTCTCTTCTGATTACAGAGTGGCGTGATGGGCACAGCCACCGCCTGTTATTTTCTGGACGGGAATATCCTGACAGTTTCAACCTGCCTGTAAGGCAGGCGGCGGAGAGATGTCTTGAAGATCTCGGCACTGAAATCGTCTCCTCATCAGACACTGATTTTACGATGGTCCAATCCCTGCGGGAAGATGAGTTTAAGGTCGTTGTGTATGGTGCCGGTCATGTGGGACGGAAGGTTGTACAGGCACTTGCACCCCTTCCCTGCCGTCTGTATTGGATCGATGAACGACCTGAGGTATTTCCGGAAGATGTTTCGGCAAATGTTGAAATGCTCGGGTCTCCCAACCCGGTTGCAAAGATCGCCGCTTTGCCACCGAATGCTTTTCATTTAGTGATGACCCACAGCCACCAGAGGGACTTGGAAATTTGTGAAGCCCTGCTGCGCCGCTGTGATGAGGCCTATATCGGTCTGATTGGATCCGCGACCAAAAAGGCTAAATTTAAAAAACGCCTGGCGCTGCGCGGTTATTCTGATCAGCAAACAGCACGAATAATTTGCCCTATTGGAATAGGCGAGCTAACTGGTAAACGTCCTGCTGAAATTGCTGCAAGCGTGGCAGCAGATATTTTGCTGCGGCATCAACATAGTCGGGTCGCTGCACTCACCGACAAGACGGAGACGGCATAGGGTTCAGTAAAATGTATTTATGTGACAGTGTGTCACCTTGGGAAGGTATCTCCGCCGACACTGGCCTAACAATAATGCCAGGCAGTTGAGGTACCGGTAGAAGTAAACAGGAAGAGGTAGGGAATGTCGGAGAGCAGCGGAGATACACCGCAGCTGGAATTGAGGGGGATAACCAAGGAATATCCTGGTTGCCTGGCCAATGATCATATTGATTTGAAGATCATGCCGGGAGAAATTCATGCCTTGCTGGGGGAAAACGGTGCTGGAAAAAGCACCCTTGTAAAAATCATATATGGCGTCCTTGAAGCGGATGAGGGAGAGATCCGCTGGATGGGGGAGCCCATCGAGATCAATAACCCGCAAATGGCACGGAAAACCGGCATTGGCATGGTGTTCCAGCATTTCTCCTTGTTCGAGGCGATGACGGTGACGGAGAATATTGCGCTCGGCATGTCAGGTCGTCAGAACATGAAAGAGCTTGAAAGCCGGATCGTTGAGATTTCCAATGCCTATGGTTTGCCGCTTGATCCGCAGCGGCAGGTTCATACTCTCTCAGTGGGGGAGAAGCAGAGGATCGAGATCGTCCGCTGCCTGCTGCAGAACCCGAAGCTTCTGATCATGGATGAGCCGACATCTGTCCTGACCCCGCAGGAAGCGGAGAAGATGTTTGAGACTTTGCGGCGGTTGTCGTCGGAAGGGGTGTCCATTCTTTATATCAGTCACAAGCTCGACGAGATCAAGGCGCTCTGTCACAAGGCGACGATCTTGCGCGGCGGGAAGTATATCAGTGAATGTGATCCGACACAGGAAACGGCGAAGAGCCTGGCGGAGATGATGATCGGCACCAACCTGACACCGCCGGAACATCACGAGGGCGGTGATCAAGGGCCGGTTCGATTGAAGGTGCGGAACCTCAGTATCGATGCGGAAGCTGAATTTGGCATTGACCTGATCGGGATTAATTTTGAAGTGCGCGGCGGGGAGATCCTGGGGATTGCCGGGGTCGCGGGAAATGGCCAGATTGAATTGCTGGCAGCGCTGAGCGGTGAGAGTTTGTCGCGCGAGACAGAAGCGGTTCGACTCGATGACAAACCGATCGGCCGCATGGGGCCCAATGACCGCCGGAATCTGGGGCTGGCGTTCGTGCCGGAAGACCGGCTGGGTCATGGCTCGGTGCCGGAAATGAAACTGACGGATAATGCGTTCCTGAGCGGGTTTAGCCGCAAACAGCTCCTGAAGGGCGGCTTTATCAATGCTGGCGCCACCGCCGACTATGCCCAGGAGATTGTCGATAAATTTGACGTCAGAACCCCCGGCATCGACCATACGGCCGGCAGCCTGTCGGGAGGCAATTTGCAGAAATTCATCGTCGGCCGCGAGGTGTTGCAGGAGCCGGAAGTGATCATCGTCGCCCACCCGACCTGGGGTGTGGATGCCGGTGCTGCTGCTGCCATTCACCAGACCCTGATCGATCTCGCCGATAACGGCACGGCCGTGCTTGTGGTCAGCCAGGACCTGGACGAGCTGTTCGCCATCAGTAATCGCATCGCAGTGATTTCGGAAGGCCGCCTCTCCACCAGCCGCCCCATTCACGAAATCAGCATCGAGGAAATCGGCCTGATGATGGGCGGCACCCATGGCATGGGCGAGACAGATGGAGACACGGGAGGCGCGGCCCATGTTGCTTAAAATCGAGAAACGCAGCGAGAGCTCCCGGGTCATGGTCTATATGACCCCGATCATCGCCCTCGTCCTGACCGTCCTCTGCAGTACGGTCCTGTTCACCCTGCTCGGTGTCAGCCCGGTCGAAGCCCTCAATACCTTCTTCATCCAGCCGCTGGATTCCCGATACGATCTGTCGGAACTGTTCGTCAAGGCGACACCACTGATGCTGATCGCCATCGGATTGTCCGTGGGTTTCAAGGCCAATGTCTGGAATATCGGTGCCGAGGGCCAGCTGACCATGGGCGCCATCGTCGGCAGCAGCCTGTTCATCTATTTCCATGACATCGACAGTGTCTTCCTGCTGCCAGCGATGATACTCCTCGGCGCCATTGGCGGTGCGGCCTGGGCAGCCATTCCGGCCTTCCTGAAAACCCGCTTCAACGCCAATGAGATCCTGACCAGCCTGATGCTGGTCTATGTGGCAATCCTGTTTCTGTCGGTCCTGGTCCATGGCCCCTGGCGCGACCCGGACGGATTTAACTTCCCGGAATCCCGGACCTTTAGCGACAGTGCCGACATGCCCATTCTTGTCGCCGGAACGCGGATGCATTTCGGCACCCTGCTGGCCCTGCTCGCGGTTCTTGGGACCTGGATCATGATGGCCAAAACCCTGGTCGGGTTCCAGATCAAGGTGATCGGTTCTGCCCCAACGGCTGGCGGCTATGCCGGTTTCAGCCAGAAGAAAATCATCTGGTTCACGCTCCTGTTCGGCGGTGCCCTTGCCGGAGTTGCTGGACTGTCAGAAGTGGCCGGACCCATTGACCAGATCATCCCGACGATCTCTCCGGGCTATGGCTTTACGGCGATCATCGTCGCCTTTCTCGGTCGCCTGCATCCGGTCGGCATCTTCTTTGCGAGCTTGCTTATGGCCCTTACCTATCTTGGCGGCGAGACAGCCCAGATCAGTCTCGGCCTGCCCGTCGCCGTGACCGGGGTGTTCCAAGGCATGGTCCTGTTCTTCCTCCTCGCCAGCGATGTCCTGGTTAATTACAGATTCCGCCTGAATATCGGCAGAAAGGCGGTGTCCTGATGGCTGGTTTTGATTGGATTGTCCCCGTCATCCTGACGATGATTACCGCGGCGACACCGCTTGTCTTTGCCGGTATCGGGGAGTTGATCACCGAGAAATCCGGTGTCCTCAATCTCGGGGTGGAAGGCATGATGCTGGTCGGTGCCGTTACCGGCTTTATCACCGCCACCGTGACCGGGAACTATTTCCTTGCTGTGTTGGCCGCTGCCTTCGCTGGCAGTGTGATGGCATTCCTGTTTGGCGTGCTGACCCTGTCCCTGATGGCAAACCAGGTCGCCACCGGTCTGGCCCTGACCTTGTTCGGGGTTGGCCTCAGCGCCCTGATGGGACAGGAATTTGTCGGCATGCCGGTGGATCCGCTCGATAAGCTGTATATTTCCGGGCTCACGGATATTCCTTATATCGGCCCGATCATCTTTGGCCAGGACGGTCTGGTCTACCTTTCCTTTGCCGTCGTCGCCGCCGTCAGCTGGTTCCTCTATAAGACCAAGGCCGGCTTGATTCTGCGGGCAGTGGGCGATTCCCATGATGCGGCCCATTCCATCGGCTATTCTGTGATCGGGATCCGCTATCTCGCAGTGATGTTCGGCGGTGCCATGTCCGGCATCGGCGGCGCCTATCTCTCTCTCGCCTATACGCCGATGTGGGCGGAGAACATGACGGCGGGCCGCGGCTGGATTGCCCTGGCCCTGATCGTTTTTGCCACCTGGAAGCCGGGCCTAGTCTTGATTGGCGCCTATATGTTCGGCGGCATCACAATCCTGCAGTTGCATGCTCAGGCTGCCGGATTGGACGTTCCCTCCCAAGTGCTTTCCATGCTACCGTATGTGGCAACAGTCCTCGTCCTTGTCCTCATTTCAAAGGACCAATCACGTATCAGAAAACACGCACCGGCTTGTATAGGAAAAATTTTCCATCCGGCTGCTTAACAGTATCGATTAGACAGAGTTATTTATGACAAAGGAGAAACCTATGACTTTAAAATCCATTCCATCCCTGCTCGGGGCAGTCGCCGTTGCCGGTAGCATGCTTATGGGCGCTACCGCCATGGCCGAAGACAAGATCGGCTTCGTCTATGTGGGTCCGGTTGGGGACCATGGCTGGACTTACCGCCATGATCTCGGCCGCCAGGCTGTACAAAATGAGCTTGGCGACAAGGTCAAGACCACCTTCGTGGAAAGCGTGAAGGAAGGCCCGGACAGCGAGCGGGTGATCCGCCAGATGGCCGCCGATGGTCATAAGCTGATCTTCACCACGTCCTTCGGTTTCATGAACCCGACTTTGAAGGTTGCCAAGCAGTTCCCGGATGTAAAATTCGAGCATGCAACGGGATATAAGCGGGCCGACAATGTCAGTGCCTATTCCGCCCGCTTCTATGAAGGACGTTATGTGGTCGGTAAAATCGTCGGTAACATGACCAAATCCAACGTCATTGGCTATATCGGTTCCTTCCCGATCCCGGAAGTTGTCCGCGGCATCAATGCCCTGACATTGGCAGCGAAAAGCGTCAATCCGGATATCAAGGTGAAGGTCGCGTGGGTCAGCACATGGTATGACCCGGGTAAAGAAGCCGATGCGGCCAAGGCCCTGATTGACCAGGGCGCCGATGTTATCCTGCAGCATACAGACAGCCCTGCCCCATTGCAGGTCGCTGAAGAGCGTGGTGTCTGGGCTGTTGGTCAAGCCTCCGATATGAGCCGCTTCGCCCCGAAAGCTCAGCTGACCGCGATTATCGATGACTGGGACGGTTATTACGTTGCCCGGACGAAAGCAGCCCTCGATGGAAGCTGGAAGTCTGAAGACACCTGGGGTGGCTTCAACACCGGCATGGTCGATCTGGCCCCTTACAACAAGGCCATTCCTGCGGACCTGATCGCACTTGCTGAAAAAACCCGTAACGGGATCGAAGATGGCTCCATCCTACCCTTTGCCGGTCCGTTCAACAAGCAGGACGGATCTGTTGGTGCTAAAGACGGTGAAGCTTTGGATGACGGCACCCTGCTCGGCATGAACTGGTATGTGGAAGGTGTTGAAGGCGAACTGCCTAAATAACCTCTCCATGCAATATATCCCCGCCGGTCTTGAACTGGACCGGCGGGGATTTTATTTATAGGGGATAAGGGAAAGGGAGCGCCATGACAGAACTATCAGCCTTCATAGAGGGTATGCCCAAGGCAGAGCTTCATATGCATATCGAAGGGAGCCTCGAGCCCGAACTGATGTTCGATCTGGCGGCCCGCAATGAAATCGAGCTGCCGTTCAAATCTGTTGAAGAGGTACGCGCCGCCTATCAGTTCACGGAGCTACAGGACTTTCTCGATATCTATTATCAGGGCATGAATGTTTTGATCACCGAGCAGGATTTTTACGATCTGACCTGGGCTTATTTGACGAAAATTCATGCTCAGAACGTCATCCATACGGAGATCTTTTTCGACCCGCAAGGTCATACGGATCGGGGCATTGCTTTCAAGACCGTCATTGACGGCATCAGCCGAGCCTTGAAAGATGGCGAAGAAAAGCTTGGGATCACCTCCGGCCTTATCATGTGTTTCCTGCGCCATCTCAGTGAAGAGAGCGCTTTGGAAACTCTTGAAAGCGCCCTTGATCACAAGGATCAAATCATCGGCGTTGGTCTCGATTCATCCGAGCTCGGCTTCCCTCCCGCCGGTTTCCAACGGGCTTTTGAAAAAGCCAAGTCAGAAGGGTTTCTTCTTGTGGCCCATGCCGGAGAAGAAGGCCCGCCCGACTATGTGCGCGATGCCCTGGATCTGCTGAAGATTGATCGCCTCGATCATGGCAACCGCGCTCTGGAAGATGATAGTCTGGTAGACCGGCTGGTCTCTGAGCAGATGGCACTGACCGTTTGTCCACTGTCAAACTACAAGCTGGCCGGGGTCACGGATATGCGTCAGCATCCCATCGCCAAGATGCTCGACCTTGGGCTCAAGGCAACGGTCAATTCGGACGATCCCGCCTATTTCGGTGGCTATATGAACGAGAATTATCTGGCCATAACTGACAGTCTGGGACTATCAAAGGACCAGATTTTGACCCTCGCCCGCAATGGTTTTGACGCCAGCTTCTGTATCCAAGAGCGTAAGCAGGCCATGCAGGATCAGCTCGATAAATATGCCGCGGAATATAATGTCGGATGACGGCCGCCTGAGGGAAAGCATCTCCTTTGCAGGAGCGACTCTTTCTCTGCCGATTTATCTCGACCATCAGGCCTCGACCCCGCTGGATCTTCAAGTCCGTGAGGCTATGGCGCCGTATCAGGATGAGCTTTATGGCAATCCCCACAGCCGGACCCACCAAAGAGGGCTGTCTCTTCATCAGGCCATAGAGACGGCGCGTGAACATGTCGCCGCATTGATCAAGGCGGCGCCCCATGAAATCATTTTCACCTCCGGTGCGACCGAAGCCAACAACCTGGCCTTGCTTGGCTTCTTGCGGGCTCAAAAAGGTCCACACCATGTGATTTCCGTCATGACGGAGCATGAAGCGATATTGCAGCCTTTGAAGGCTGCCGAGGCGGAAGGCGCCCGCGTCACGTTGCTGCCCGTGGATGAAGAGGGACGATTGGACTTGAGGGCTCTTGAAAACGCAATCCAAGAACAGACGGTTTTGGTGTCCGTGATGGCGGCCAATAATGAAACCGGGTTATGTCATGACCTTCCGGCAATTGGAGAGATTTGCGCCGGTAAGGGAATCGCCTTTCATACGGACGCGGTTCAGGCTCTTGCGACCCAAGAAGTGGATGTGGGGCGGGCCGGATTGTCCCTGCTCAGCCTGTCGGGCCACAAGCTGTATGGGCCCATGGGCATCGGCGCGCTTTATGTAAAAGAGAGCACGGTTCTCTCCCCGCTCACTTTTGGCGGCAATCAGGAAGGCGGGCTTCGGGCCGGAACCTTGCCCACAGCGCTGTGTGTCGGGTTGGGAGAAGCGTGCCGTCTCTTGACCCGCCGGCGGAAGGCGGATGCTGCGCATATTCTTGACCTGCGGGAGCGGTTGAAAGTGCATCTGGTTGAGAAATTGGGTTCCAGCGCCCGGTTCAATAGCGAGGCCGCGCCGCATATTCCGGGATGTCTGAGTGTGACGATCGAGGGCGTGGACGCGGAGGAGCTGTTGTTTGAGCTGCCGGATCTGGCGCTGTCGACCGGCTCGGCCTGTTCGTCCCTTGCCGGGGAGCCCTCTCATGTATTGCGGGCCATGGGGCTAGGTGCCGAGGCTGTGGCCGCGACGGTTCGCATTGGCATCGGGCGGGAGACAACCGGGGCCGAGATTGACTATGCGGCGGGGCGTCTGGTGGAAGTTTGCCGCCGCCAGCTTGGCTAGTCGGGGATGCCGTCCTTGAACAAATTGCTTAAGTAATCGATGAACAGGCGGGAGCGCGACGGCATGTGACTGCCTTGCGCGTAGACGGCGGAGATCGGCACCGGCATCGGTGGCGTGTCCAGCAGGATCGGGATCAGACGGCCGGCCTGGATATCCTCATTGACCTCCCAGCGATGGGCGAGCGCAATGCCTTCGCCGGCGAGCGCCCATTGCCGGAGAACATCGCCATTATCGCTGTCAAAGCGGCCGTCGACCGCCAGGGTTTTAAGGATGCCCTCCTCTGCATATTGCCACTGAAACTGGGTCGATCCCGGAAAGCGAAGCAGCAGGCAGTTATGGTTGAGCAGCTCCGTCGGGTGTCGCGGGGCGCCGTTCTCTTCGAGATAGGACGGTGCGGCGACGAAAGTGCGGCGGCTGTCGGCGAGCTTGCGGGCCATCAGGGTAGAGCTTGGCAGGTGGCCGATGCGGATCGCCACATCCAGCTTGTCTCCCACCAGGTCCTCGATGCGATCGGAAAGGCGCAGTTGTAGCTGCAGCTCCGGATAGAGGTCGGCGAAGCGCGGGATCATCGGGGCGATATGGCGGCGGCCGAAAACCACCGGCGCCGTCACTTTCAGGCTACCCTTGGGGCTTTGCTTGGCCGTCGACAGCCGTTCCTCGGACAGGGCCACGGCCTCGAGGATCTTGGTGCAATCCTCATAATATTTCAGGGCCTCTTCCGTCGGTGAGACCTGACGTGTTGTGCGATTGAGCAGGCGGACTCCGATTTCTTCCTCCAGCCGCGCCACCCGGGCACTGACCACCGCCGTCGACACCCTGAGCTCCCGCCCAGCCTTGGAAAAACTCCCCTGCTCCACCACCGCCACAAACGCCACCATATTCCGAAACGTCACCATTATCAAAATTCCCTTGATAGTATTTCTTTTGGGGGGGTGGTTTCTTTATAATGGATAATGGGGAAAATGGTAGGGGGGACGTACATTTCGCCGTCTGACGGGGGACGTGCATTTCGTCGTCTGAGGGGGGACATGCATTTCGCTGTTTGAGGTGGAACGTGCAGTTTGTCGTCTGAGGGGGAGTGTGTCTTTTGTGGTCTGATGGGAAACGGGGGTAAAGGATGGAGTTGAATTTACTGGAATGGGTGCAACTGGCGGTACGCTGGATCCATATGATCACCGGTATCGCCTGGATCGGGGCGTCTTTCTATTTTGTCTGGCTCGATATGAACCTGACCCCGCCGGCCAAGGACGGAGACAAGGACAAGGCAGGTGTCGGTGGCGAGCTCTGGGCCGTACATGGCGGCGGCTTCTATGAAGTGCAGAAATACCGCTTGGCCCCGCCCGAAATCCCGCCGGTCCTGCACTGGTTCAAATATGAGGCCTATTTCACCTGGCTGAGTGGCTTCGTCCTCTTGTCGATCCTGTATTATTTCGGCGCCGACATCTACCTGATCGACCGCTCCATCGCCGATATCTCCCCCGATGTCGCCATTCTCATCGGCCTCGGCTCGATCTTCGGCGGCTGGATCGTCTATGACCTGCTCTGTAAATCCCCGCTGATCAATAACCAGGCGGTCTTCGGCGTCGTCCTGTTCCTCCTGCTGACGGCCGCCGCCTTCGGTCTTTCGCAAGTCTTCAGCGGCCGCGGCGCCTATATCCATGTCGGGGCCATCATGGGCACGATCATGGCCGCCAATGTCCTGATGATCATCATCCCGGGCCAGCGCGCCCTGGTCAATGCCGCCAAGCGCGGCGAAACCCCGGACCCGCGCCCCGGTCTCTGGGCCAAGCAACGCTCACTCCATAACAACTATTTCACTCTGCCGGTCCTGTTCATCATGATCAGCAGTCACTATCCCATGACCTTCGGCAATACCTACGGCTGGCTGCTGCTGGCCGGCATCTCCCTGGTCGGAGTGCTGGTGCGGCATTACTTCAACCTCAAGAACCAGGGCAAGGCCAAGCAGGGTTTTATCCTGCTGCCCATCGCCTTTGTGCTGTTCTTCGCTATCGCCATCGCCGCCATGCCAAGAGGCAGCAGTGAACCCGAACAGACCGTCTCCTTCGCCACGGCCGAGAGAATCATCCTCGACAGATGCACAAGCTGCCACGCCGCCAGCCCGACCGATGAGAATTATGACGCCCCGCCCAAAGGCGTGCGGCTGGAAACGCCGGCGCAAATGGCTCGAGAGAAAACCCGTATCCGCCAGCAAACGGTGAGTACGAAAACCATGCCGCTCGGCAATGTTACCAACATGACCGATGAAGAGCGCAAGCTGCTCGGCTGGTGGATCCAACAGGGCGCGTCAACAGCCAACTAGGGGGTCAGTCCCGCACAAAGCGGATCTCAGGGGCGGTAATCCGGCTGATGATTTCGCCCCTGTTGATGGCGCGGTATAGAGCGCGCGGCGGACGGGCCGCCTCGCTAATCTGACGCTGCACCCAGTGGCGCGCCTCCATGGATTTGAGGGATTGCGACAGCGCCCGATCCGTGATCATCGGCAAGCTGCGTTTGATATCGTTGAAATGGTTTGGCTGATGCAGCGAGGTCAAAACCGGCAATGTCCAGGAGCGCCGCAGCAAATCCTGGTCTTCTTCCGTGGACACCTTCTGGATCCTGTTGGCGATAGCGGCCGCTTGTTTTCCAGGTTCGGTAAGACGGAATTCCGGTCGAAGCGGATGGCCGTGGCCTGGGTTTCGTTCTACCAGCCCGATCTCAACAAGATGCGCCATGCTCTGGGCGAACGCGGACCTGCTGGCTCCGGTCGCCGCTAACAAAGCTGCCTGGCGCCCCGGAACTCCGTCATGTAGCCCCGATAAAATCGGAAGCGCCCACGCTCTCGAGGTTATATTGACAAACCGCTCAATGTACATAAAATATAGTTTATATATTTTTACGCAAAAGGAAAGCCCATGCCGCTCGTTTCCCTTGAAGAGACCATCACCATCGCCCTCTCGGTCAAAGATCGCCATGCAAGCGCCAAATGGTATGAGGACATGCTCGGGTTTGAAACCCTCTATCATGCGGATGAGGCAGGCTGGTCCGAAATCCAGACCAGGACCAAGGGCGTGACCATCGGCTTTGGAGAACAGACAGAGCCAATGCCGGGCAACTGTGTTCCGGTCTTCGGGATCAAGGATCTGGACAGTGCCCGCCAAAGCCTGGAGCAGGCCGAGGTCAAATTTGACGGCGAGACCGAAGTCATCGAGGGCATGGTCAAGACGGCCACCTTTTACGATCCCGATGGCAACGCCCTGATGCTGGCCGAAGATCTGACCTGATCAGGCCCCGATTTCGTCAGGCCACGACCGCCGACACCCCGGCGCCTTTGTCCTTGGTGAAATGGCGCATATATTTGCCGGTGACATTGCGGGTTTCGACAACCACACAAACGTCGATAGTGTTGAAATCGTAATCGATGACCGCCCCGTCCCCGATATACCCCCCGAGCCGCAGATAGCCTTTCAGCAAGGGCGGCAATTCGGCCTGGGCCCGGCCAACATCAATCGCCGATTTCTTCAGGCCGTTCATTTCGACATAGCGCGAGGCGACAGCCTTTGGGCGGAGATGCCCCGGGGCCCTGTGATAGTGATGCAGGAAGGAGAGAACCCGCTCAGCCTCCTTCACATCGACCCCGTGAATGCTGCCGCAGCCAAACATCACTTCAAC
Source organism: Pseudomonadota bacterium (assembly GCA_024743055.1). GTDB lineage: Bacteria > Pseudomonadota > Alphaproteobacteria > Sneathiellales > Sneathiellaceae > Sneathiella. Next base: position 75,720 of record JANSXH010000011.1, on the reverse strand, counting down.
GTCATGCTCAAGGATGTAAGCGGCAATGCCGCGCCAGAGAAGTTGCATGGCCCCGCGTCGCCGGTAGGCCGCATCGATGCAGGAGCGGCCAAGCTCCATGATCTCGCCGGGATAGGTCTTCAGCCCGCGAAGATCAAACTCATCCTCGGAATAAAACCCGCCATGACGGTCGGCGACACGGCCACGCAGGAACCGGTAGGTACCAACCACTGAGGGCGTCGCGCCGCTCTTTTCAAGATCCACAACAATCAGATGGTCACAGATCTCGTCATAGGCGTCGATATCCCGCTTTAACGCCCGGCAATATTCCGACGGCGTCGCCCCCATTTCTTCATAGAATATCCGGTATCTTAACGCCTGGGCCGCATCCCTGTCCGCGGTCGTTCGGGCCATTCGAAGCTCGAGAGTATTGAAGATGAGCGGTTCCATATCCACCTCCTGAAGACGCTACTAACAGGCCCGCAGATATGACATCCCCCCATTGCATCACCATGTCAGCCCCATGACGACCCGATTGTTCTTTTATGGCAGAACGACGACAGAATTCGGAAAAGACCGCAGTTTTCCTTATATTTCCTTATTTTTATATTTAACCGGTTAAAAATATAAATTGGGAAACAAAGACACCTATCAGAGCATAGAAAACAAGCCCTACGAGAACAAATACTCACTATTCGAGGACAGTATTTGCCAAAGATCACGGCACCCTGGTTTGACGTCAAGAGAACAGTGGTATAGGATTAATTCATGATTGAATTTGCCTTTTCCTTTTACTCAAATGTTATCCGCCAGGTTACCAACCTGAGTGCCGGTAAATTCGCGTCCATTCCGTTTTCGAAAGAAGCTGTCCGAACAAGCTGACATGCTTCTATCACCGGCTTGCGCTCACGCAAGCTAGATACCCATTCGAGAAAACGGACTCCAACAATGTATATGACAGAAGAGATCTCCCATGAGATCAACGAATTAGCCATTCGTTCTTACAGACTTCAAAGAACGCGTGAACAACTTTCAAAGCATAACATCGCCGCAGCAATACTCACCGATCCGGTCAACATCAGATATGCGACCGGGTCAAGGAATATGCAGATTTGGACTGCCCGTAACATGGTCCGATACGCATTTGTCCCGGCAGAAGGTCCAGTTGTCCTGTTTGAAAATGGTAACGCTTTTCATCTGGCAAAGCATCTGGAAACAATCGCCGAAATTAGACAGGCAACCAGTTTGGAGTTTGGTATTTCGGGTGAGCGTTTTGCCCAGCACGCTGGCCGGTGGGCCGATGAAATCATAGATCTATTTCACCAAACCTGCGGAAAAGGCGCCCGGCTTGGCATCGATACGGGCAATCTGATGGGAATTCTCGCCTTGCAATCGCGTGGGATCCAGCCAGTGGATGCCAAATGTGCGTTGGACATTGCGCGGTCAATAAAGTCCGCGGATGAAATCATGGCCATACGATCCGCTATGGTGGCCTGCACCGAAGCTGTCACAGCAATGCGTGACGCCCTAAAGCCCGGCGTTACAGAACGGGAACTATTGGCCATTTTGAACAAGGAAAATATCGCGCGCGGTGGGGAACACCAGGAAACCAAATTATTATCCAGTGGAGAACGAACCAATCCATGGTTTACCGAGGCGTCCGATCGCGTAATCGGTTCAGGAGACTTAGTGATCTTCGATACCGATCTCATAGGGAAACACGGAATTTTTGCAGATCAATCTCGGTCCTGGGTGGTGGACCGGTGCAAACCATCCGATCACCAGAGGCGATTGTATGCAATGGCGCATGAAGAGATGTCGTTCAATGCCAGCCTCATTCGACCGGGTGTGACTTTCCTGGAAGTTTCACAGCAGTCATGGAGGGTTCCAGAACCATATGTTGCTAATCGCTATGCTGAAATCGTGCATGGCCTCGGTTTGGCTGGAGAATACCCACTGGTCTATTACCCACAAGACGCAGACCAATGGCAATATTCAGGCCATTTTGAAGAAAACATGGTTGTCTGCGTGGAAAGTTACGTTGGCGCAGAAAATGGTGAGGAAGGTATCAAGCTTGAACAGCCTTATCTGGTGACAAAAAACGGAGCGGTGCCAATTGAATCCTATCAAATTGAAGAAGAATATCTCTAACAGAAAAGGAGGCAGAAAAATGCCATTGGTAGATGTGAAGGTATTAGCGGGCGTGTTTAATCCCGACCAAAAAGCCGAAATTATAGAAAAAATGACCGACGTCATGGCTGAAATCGAAGGAGAGCATATGAGAGAAAAGACATGGGTAACCATTCAGGAGGTCGACGTTGGCTCATGGGGTGTTGGAGGCGAATCCGTGTCAGTAGAGACCGTCAAAACTTAGGGCTCCCTGATTGTCTGCAATAGAACACCGGCGTCGTTTTACTCTCCGGTTGTCATAACTCAGGACAGACACATAGCCGCTTGACACATATGGGCTCGCCTTTGATAAATGGGTATCTCGCCCCTACTCATCGGAGTTCCCATGCGAAAGACTTATTCAGCTCCCGCCTTTGCCCATTTCCATGATCAGTGGCATTTCTCTCCGGCTTTGGACACAGGGGAGTTTGTGTTCTTTTCCGGGGTCACCGGCTGTCGACCGGATGATACGGTATCGGAAGATCCGGAAACCCAGTTCCGGGACGCCTTTCAGTTTCTGGGCGAGACCCTGAAGGCCGCCGGATTGGCCTGGTCTGATATCGTGGAAATGACCAGCTATCATGTGAACCTGCGCCAACATCTTGATGCGTTCATCAAGGTCAAAGACGAGTTTGTCAGCCCGCCCTACCCCGCCTGGTCCTGTATTGGCACAACTGAACTGATTACCGAGGGAACCCTGGTGGAGATACGGATCATCTGCCAGCGTCCAGAAGCTGATTGAGCCGCCTATTCGGATGACTCGTTCAGTTTGTCCCGGGAGGTTGTGGCGAGGCGTTCGAGGTCGTCGTCGATATGCAGCCAGTCTATGCGTTGCGAGTCATAGGAGTGGAGCTTTGGCGCAAAGGCTTCGGGATGGTCGAAAATTCCGATGGCGACATAGGTCTGTCCCGGCAGGTAGTCAAAACGGGAGGCGAGCGGGGAGCCGCAGTCCGGGCAGAAGCTGCGGCTGGCACCTGTGTTGACGGTAACCTGTTTTCCTTCATTGGGAGAAAAGGTCAGGTCCTCATCCTTAAAGGCGGCGAACACCGCAACCGGCGCTCCTGTCGCCCGGCGACAATCGACGCAATGACAATAGGAAACCGTGAACGGGGCCTTGGCAGAGCGAAAGCGGATGGCGCCGCAATAGCAGCCGCCTGACACAGTCTGTTCTAGTTTTTCCTTTTTCATTTATTTAACCGGTTAATTATAATCTAATCGATCAACGCCTGATGAACCAAGGCTCTGAGCTCTTTTCTGAGCGGTAGCAGGCTGCTGGGGACCAGCTGGGTCAGAAAAATCACGGTCAGATCTTCCACCGGATCGACCCAGAAAACGGTGCTGGCCATGCCGCCCCATCCGAAGTCCCCGACGGAGCCCATCATCTGGGATTTGGGTGGATCGAGCATGACCCATCCCCCCAGACCAAAGCCAACGCCCTCAAATGACACTTCCGAGAAGACCGGCTGGCCGTTATCGGCGAGGTCGCCATCGAGATGGTTCTGCGTCATGAAATCCACGGTCCGGGAGCCGAGCAGTCGGACGCTGCCGAACTTGCCTCGGTTCCGGATCATTTCGGCAAATTTGAAATAATCATCGGCCGTGGAAACCAGGCCGCCGCCGCCGGAGTAGCAGGTGGTCGCACCGGCTTTGAAGATACTTGTCGCGGCCGGATCGGCGAGGGTCAGATTGCCATCCTCTCCCCGCCCGTAGAGAGAGGCAAAACGATCGATCTTGTCTTCCGGCACATCGAAGGCCGTATCGGTCATGCCGAGAGGGTCAAATATATTCTCCTCTAAAAAGTCCTTCAGGGACTGACCTGAGATCACTTCCAATACCCGTCCGGCCACATCAGTGGAGACGCCATAGTTCCAGCGCGATCCCGGATCAAACTGCAGAGGCAGTTCCGCGAGCCGGTCGACCTGCTCCTCCAGGGTGCCGCGCTTGACGCCGAAATCCATCTTGGAATTGACATAGGCGTCCCCGAGGACGCCGCCATTGAAGCCATAGGTCAATCCGGACTGATGGGTCAGCAGATGGTGCACGGTTGGTAAGGTTACCACCGGTTCGGTATCGTCAATATCCCGCGCCTGAGGGCGAAGCCGACGCATATTGGCAAAGGAAGGGATGAATTCCTCTACCGGATCATCAAGGTGAAACAGCCCTCTCTCATAGAGCATCATCAGGGCGACGGAGGTCACCGGTTTGGTCATGGAGTAAAAGCGGGCAATGGTGTTGTCGGCCCAGGGTATATTGTTTTCCTGATCGAGATTTCCGACACTGTTGAAATAGACCGGCTTACCATGACGGGCCACCAGAGTCTGGGTGCCGGCAAGCTTGCCGCTCTCTACATAGCGGTTCATCCAGTGGGTGATATTTTCAAGTCTGTCGCGGCTGAAGCCGAGGCTTTCGGGTTTCTCGGTAATGTCCATCGGTTTTCCTTTTTTATTTTTGTTCCGGTGTGGTGTGTCAGGCCTGGATCGTTGTCTGGCTCTGGCGGCCCAGCCCTTCGACTTCCAATGTCATCACCTGACCCGGTTTCAGAAAGATGGGTTCCGGCTTGTGGCCCATGCCGACGCCGGGAGGTGTTCCCGTTGAAATCACATCGCCGGGCTCCAGGGTCATGAACTGGCTGAGGTAAGACACGATGGTGGCCACATCGAAGATCATGGTGCTGGTATTGCCGGTCTGTTGTCGCTCCCCATCCACATCAAGCCAGAGATTGAGATTTTGCGGATCCGGCACCTCATCCCGCGTCACCAGCCAGGGACCGATGGGACCGAAGGTATCGTGGCTTTTGCCCTTGGTCCATTGGCCGGAGCGTTCGCTTTGAAAGGACCGCTCAGACACATCATTGGACGTGCAATAGCCGGCGACATGATCCAGGGCCTCCTCCTTCGAGATATATTTGGCGCGCTTTCCAATGATGACACCGAGTTCAACTTCCCAATCCAGTTTCTCAGACGTTCTCGGAACCTCCACATTATCGTCCGGGCCGCAGACCGCGGTTGTCGCTTTCATGAAGACAATCGGCTCTTTCGGGATCGGCTGGCCTGCTTCCGCCGCGTGATCCGCATAGTTGAGACCGATACAGATGAACTTTCCAATGCTGCCAACACAGGGACCCATGCGCGGGTCTCCCTCGACAATCGGCAGGGCAGCAGTATCCAGGGCAGACAGCTTGGCAAGCGCCTCATCCGACAGGATAGAGGCGTCAATATCCCCAACTTCACCGGACAGGTCCCGTATGGCTCCGTCCGCGTCCAACAGTCCGGGTTTCTCCTGCCCCGCCGGGCCATAGCGTAACAATTTCATATCTCAAAACTCCTCAAGCGATCTCCGCCGCCCTAAATGCTGATAACAATCTTACCAAAATGCTGCCCGCTCTCCATAAGCCGGTAAGCGTCGCGCGCCTCCTTGAAATCCACTACGGTTTCAATGACCGGATGGATCTGGGACTGGGTCAGGGAGGCATTCATGCGGGCGAACATATCACGGGGACCGACATAAATACCCTGCAGGGAAATGGATTTCCGCATGATGGAAGTCGGGTCAATCTGGCCACCTGTCAGCACCCCGACAAGGGAAATGCGACCGCCAATACGCACCGCCTCAACGGATTTCGCGAGCGTGCCTGCCCCGCCCACTTCAACCACTACATCAACGCCATGGCCATTGGTAAGTTTCATGACCTCTGTTTCCCAGTCCGGTATATTGCGGTAATTGACGAGATCATTGGCACCGAATTCTGCCGCCCGGGAAAGCTTTTCATCGCTGCTGGAGGTCAGAATGGTCCGGATGCCGCTGGCAGCCGCCATTTGCTGGGCAAAGATGGATACCCCGCCAGTGCCGAGTAACAAGGCAGTCTGTCCCGGCCGTGCTGCACCTGACTCAATCAGGCAGTTCCAGGCGGTGAGACCGGCGCAAGGCAAGGTCGCCGCTTCCTCAAAAGACAAATGCGCGGGTATCGGCAAGGCGCCGCTTTCTTTCAGGACCGCATACTCACAGAGCAGGCCGTCAATCGCTCCGCCAAGTGCTGATCCCATCACATCATCATGAATGGACCCGCTCAACCAGTTCTGGAAAAAACATCCGACAACCCGATCGCCTTTTTTAAACTCAGTAACGCCTTCACCGATTTCCTCAACTACTCCAGCGCCATCTGAATTTGGGATCCGAGGTTCCGTGATCCCCCTTGCCCCCGCATTCTTGATGGTCATCAGATCCCGATAATTGATCGAGTTCGCTTTCATCTTGACCAGGATTTCACCCGGGCCAGGCTTCGGAATATCCCGGTCGGCGAGCGCCAGGGCGTCAATTCCGCCGTCGCTTTCAATTTGATAGGCTTTCACGTTTTTTCTCCGCGACGTATAGTCATTATTGGATTAATATTATTCTTGTTACTCTGAAGAAACCTAGCAGGCATTGAAGGAACAGATCTGTTGCTGCAGAGCAAAAGGATTATCCTTCGTTCACTTCCTGTCTTCAACAAAAGAATTCCGGTTACCCATCCTAACATGACGACACAAGCTTCAAATGACGGTTCCCTTACACATGGTTTCGCCAAAGAAATATCTCAAGTATGATTGCCCAGTATCTCCCGGACTTTAATCTGTTCCACCTGCTCATCGTCTGTGTCGCCCTTTCGCTTGGTGGTTTTGTCAAGGGTGTGTCGGCCTTTGGCCTGCCGACGATTGCAGTGCCGATCATCTTTTTCTTCATTAGCCTTCCCGCCGCGGTCGCCATCATTGTCATTCCGATGGTCATTACAAATCTTGTACAAATGATCATTTCCGGACAGATAAAGCAGACGATCAAGCAACATTGGCGGCTCTTTTTACCGCTCTATATCACCCTGCCCGTTGGGGTGTTTATGCTGGCTTCCCTGGATACATTCTATTTGCTGATCGCCGTCGGTATTCTTTTGATACTGATTTCAGTGCTGGAGCTTTCCGGCATTTCATTTGCCTTCCTGAGCCGGAAAGAAAAGCTTTACGGTCCGCTCGTCGGCGCAGCTGCTGGTATCATTGGGGGGATAACTACCCTTTTTGGGACCCTCCCCGTTTTCTTCTTTATTTCTCTTGGTCTGGAGAAGGAGAAATTTGTGGCGGCAGTCAGTGTTCTATTGTTCACCGGCAGCGTTGTTCATATGCTGAGCCTGCATAGCATGAACTTTCTCAAACCGACTGAATTGAGCTATAGTCTTCTTGGGCTCCTGCCGCTATTTGCCGGTATGTGGGCCGGAACAAAAGTACGTCACATGATAAACCAGGATACCTTCAAGTTCATTGTTCTGATTCTGGTCGGATTGATCGGAATTACGATGATCTATCGGGCATTTGCCTGAAGTCGAAAACCTATATAGGGATTTAGCTATATAGAGTAATATCAATATAGAATTATGTAGGAAAACCTATGTCAAAAATCTGGAATATTTATCTCTCGGGTGAGATCCATAGTGACTGGCGAGAGCAAATTCGTGAGGGTGTCGCAGCGGCGAATTTACCTGTCCATCTGAGTAGCCCGGTCACGGTCCATGCGGACAGCGATGATTGCGGTGTTGCTATCTTTGGAATGGAGGAAAATAAATACTGGCATGACCATAAGGGCGCGCTGCTCAATTCCATGCGGACGGGAACATTGTTGCGGGACGCGGATATTGTTGTTGTTCGCTTCGGCGATAAATACAAACAATGGAATGCCGCCTTCGACGCCGGCTACGCCGCGGCCATTGGCACGCCCACCATCATCCTGCACCCGCCGGAACATGATCATGCACTGAAAGAAGTGGATGCCAGCGCCGCCGCCGTTGCCCGCACCCCGCAGCAGGTTGTTCAGGCCCTGGCCTATATCATCAATGGGACCATGCCGGACTAAAGAGCCGTTTATTCAGCGGACAGTCTTGTTTGCAAGTAATCAGATCTTGGAACCGTAAAGGAGAATTTGGCGCCGCCTGTTGGTTGATTGGCGACCCAGATCTCTCCGCCCAAGAAAGTGACGATTTCCCGGCAGATGGCTAGGCCGAGGCCCGAGCCTTGCGGTTTGTTTTCGCTCGTCCCGGCAGACTGATGGAATTTCTCGAAAATGCTGGACATGACGTCTTCCGGGACACCGCGACCGTTATCCGACACACTGACCAACAGCACATCATCTTGCGTCGAAACCTCGACAACAATTTTGCCGGTGGTCTTGTCACAGAATTTGATGGCGTTGGACACCAGATTGATCAGCACCTGCATGAGCTGGTCCCGGTCCGCACGAACTTTTGGCAGCGCCTCAGGTAAATCAAGATCCAGTTGAACTTCGTTTTCCTTCATCAGCCCTTCGAGAGCGGCAAGAGCCTCTTTCACCGCCGCTCCCACGTCGACGTTATCCAGCGACCAGTCCATCTGCCCCGCTTCCATGCGCGCAAGGTCCAGCAACTGGTCAATCAGCCGCGTCAGCCTGCGGCTTTCTTTAATGATGACATTGAGAAACTGTTTTCTTTCCTCCAGTGGCACATCCGGATTATCTACCAGAATTTCGCCAAAGGCCCGCAACGACGTCAACGGAGTTCTCAGCTCATGACTGACCATGGACAGGAAATGGTCCTTCAACGAATCCAGTTCTTTCAGTCGCTCATTGGCATTGCGAAGCTGCGCCGTCGCCTGTTCCAGTTCAGCCGATTTCTGCTCAAGCCGATGGCTATATTCAATCACCTGACTGGTTTCATCGAGAATACGATAAACCTCATCCAGTCCGACAATCTCGCCTTTGACCACCGAACCCATCATCACCCGCGCCGTCGCCGAGCCAATGGCACCGGCCAACATTTTCTCGGCAAAGTCGAGCATGGTGGCGTCCGCCGTCTGGCTTTTGCGAAGGTTGATATTACGACTGGCGGCAAATCCATTGAAGGCCTCGGCCACACGTGGGCCACCCACAAACCGCCCCACAAGCTGCTGCAAATCCGCGATGGTGGCCGACCCCCGCCAGTAGCGGCTGTCTTTCTCGTCATCCGTATGACCAAAAACGTCCACGAACAAGGTTCCCTGAATTCGTTCGATGGCCGTTTGCTGTGAAATCAAGGAGACAAGCCAATAAGCGCCAATATTGACCAGCATGCTCCAGAATAATGCATGGGTGAGACGATCAAAGCCTTCCATGCCAAAAAGAGCATAGGGTTTAAGAAGAGCGATGTTCCACGGCCCGTTTTCAATAAAGCTGATGGGTAGCCAGCCGGACTGCGCAAAAGACGGAAGCAAAAGGGTATAAAGCCAGACCGCGAAGCCAAGAGCCAGACCCGTCAAGGCCCCGCGATAGGAGGCCCCTTTCCAGAAAATACCACCGATAATCGCTGGCGCAAACTGAGCCGCGGCGGCGAACGAGACAAGGCCGATTGTCACCAGGGAATAGGACTCACTGGCGATCAGGTAATAGACATATCCCAAAATCAGAACCAGAAGAATACTGACCCGGCGAATGGTGAGAAGCAGGCCTGTCAGGTCATCATTCTTGTTGATATTGAGAACTCTCCAGCGGAGCAGTAATGGCATGATCAGGTCATTGCAAACCATGGTGCTGAGAGCAATGGCGGCGACAATCACCATGGAAGTTGCTGCAGATAACCCACCGACAAAAGCAATGAGGGCGAGGATCCCTTGATCGTGAAATAGCGGAACTGTCAGGACGAACATATCTGCATCTGCGGTCTGACCATCAAACAACAATCGCCCGGCAAGAGCGATGGGCAGAACAAAGATATTGATGACCAGAAGATAGAGCGGGAACAACCAGGTCGCCTTGCGCAAATAGGATTCGTCCGGATTTTCAACCGCCGTGATATAGAACTGCCGCGGAAGGCAAATGATCGCCGCCATGGAGAGCAAGGTCATGGTCATCCAAAGACTGTAATCACCATCGGTACTGACATTGAACAAGCCGCTGAGATCCTTTTGCTGAGCCTTTGAGAAAAGATCAGAAAACCCGTTATACAGTCCATAAGTGACGAAAAACCCGACTGCCAGAAATGCCACCAGCTTGACAACGGATTCAAAGGCAATTGCCGCCACCAGTCCCTCATGATGTTCACTGGCATCGATATGGCGGGTTCCGAAAAGGATCGCGAACAGGGCCAGGGCCACGGCGACAATCAACGTGGTATCAATGAAGAAAATCGGATCACTCGGCGCCGTCAGAAGTGCCGTCTCTGATGAGCTCACTAAAATCCGAAAGCTGGTGGCTATTGATTTGAGCTGCAAGGAAATGTAGGGCATCGTCCCGACCACAGCGATGATCGTTACCAGCCCCCCGAGGCCCGCCCTTTTCCCGTATCTGGAGGCAATGAAGTCGGCAATAGATGTTATTCGATGGACCTTACAAATGCGAATGATCTTGACCCAGATGACCGACCAGAGGACGAACACCAAGGTAGGTCCCAAATAAATAGGGAGAAAATCAAGACCCTGGTTCGCCGCCAGTCCGACACTTCCATAAAAGGTCCAGGAAGTACAATAGACGGCAATGGACAGGGTGTAGATATAGGGGTTTCGTGTAATCGGGCGATTGGTATCAGCCCGTTTGTCAACAAACTGGGCAATCGCAAACAACAATCCGAGATACAGGATGGATATGGTAAGGACCAGACCGCCGGACATCAGGACGGTTCCTGTCTCGGTCCGACCGAGCTGCTGTCTGCCTTTCCGGATTTCCGGTCATCTTCCTCCATCATCCGACGGCGAGCGCCTAGAGCGGTAAACAGGATGACCAAGGCCCAGACACCGAAAAAATACATATAGCTTAGCGGAATATTGAAGAAGAGGTCCGCACGGTCAAAGATCTTGAGGACAGGCGGCAAAAAAAGAATGAGGCTGGCGACAAACAGCAAAATGGACCATTCCTTTTTACGTCCTGTTCTGATCATTTGTTCACCTGATGAATGACAGCCACATTCTGTCTTCCCCGTCTCTTATTGTGGAATTGTCGGGCTTGAGGAGACAATATCCTTGACCATCTGGCCCAGTATTCGAGTTGAAAAAGGCTTGGTGACAAATTCATCGGCTCCTAACGCCATCGCCCGCTCTTTGTCAGCTTCCCGGCTTTTTGCCGACAACATGATGATTTTTACATCACGGCACTTATCATTCCCGCGAATGGCTTCACAGACAGAAAACCCATCCTGTTTTGGCAGCATGATATCAAGGACAACCAGGTCCGGAACATAGTCATCGATTGCACGAAGTGCCTGTTCCCCGTCCCGCGCCACGCGCACCATAAAGCCAGCCTGCTTCAGGATAAACTGTAAGGACAGCACGATATTCGGCTCGTCCTCCACCACAAGCACAGTGTGCGTCATTCCGCGCGACCTCCTCCCTTTTAACTAGCATCCTCGTAACTCTTTGGCATTGTGACCTTTTTCAGGTTCTTGGGATGCCAATTCGCGAATGCTATTTCCCTGTTAGATCAGATGTTAGCGTATTTTTTGTCCGTTTGTCATTTATCATTCTCTGACAGGGACAAGAGGCCTATCTGTTCATCCGATTTTCGATCAGTTCGTCAACCACGGCCGGATCGGCAAGGGTCGACGTATCCCCAAGGCTGCCATACTCGTTCTCGGCAACTTTTCGCAAGATCCGTCGCATGATCTTCCCGGAACGGGTTTTTGGCAGACCTGGCGCCCATTGAATAAGATCCGGTGCGGCGATTGGACCAATTTCTTTACGGACCCATTTCACTAGATCCTGCCGCAACTCTTCCGTCGGCTCCACACCGGCTGTCAGAGTGACATAGGCATAGATCCCTTGACCCTTGATATCATGGGGATACCCAACGACAGCAGATTCGGATACTTTTTCATGGGCGACCAGCGCACTCTCTACTTCCGCGGTTCCCATGCGATGGCCGGAGACATTGATCACGTCATCCACCCGACCAGTTATCCAGTAATAGCCATCCTCATCCCGGCGGGCGCCATCGCCCGTAAAATACCTTCCTGGGAAGGACGCGAAATAGGTTTGATAAAACCGCTCATGATCGCCATAAACCGTTCGCATCTGACCGGGCCAACTGTCTTTCATGCAGAGCACGCCTTCGCAAGGGCCCTCAAGCACTTTGCCGTCATTATCGACCATGATGGGATCGATCCCGAAGAATGGCCGGGTTGCAGAGCCTGGTTTCAGGTCCGTCGCCCCAGGTAAAGGCGTGATAAGAATACCGCCGGTTTCCGTTTGCCACCAGGTGTCAACGATAGGGCAACGGCCATCCCCCACGACATCATAATACCAACGCCAGGCCTCCGGATTGATGGGCTCGCCAACAGAACCTAAAAGCCGCAAAGAAGAGCGAGATGTTTTCTTAACAGGCTCATCCCCAGCCCCCATCAAAGCGCGAATGGCAGTTGGAGCGGTGTAGAAAATATTGACCTGATGCTTGTCACAGACTTCCCAGAAGCGAGAGACGGACGGATAGTTAGGCACCCCTTCAAACATCAGAGTTGTCGCGCCATTGGCAAGCGGGCCGTAGACAATATAGCTATGACCAGTGACCCAGCCCACATCCGCCGTGCACCAGTAAATATCTCCATCATGATAATCAAAAACATATCTGTGGGTCATGGCGGCATAGACGATATACCCGCCTGTCGTATGCATAACACCTTTTGGCTGACCCGTTGATCCGGATGTATAGAGAATAAACAGCGGATCCTCTGCATTCATTTCTTCCGGTGGGCAGTCTGCATCGACAGCATCCATGGCCTCGTGATACCAGACATCCCGTCCCTCTACCCAGTTGATGTCCGCTCCCGTCCGATTGACGACAATACAGGTCGTGCAGTCCGGGCAGCTTTCCAGGGCCTTATCTGTATTCTCCTTGAGTGGGATGGGCTTGCCGCCCCGAACTCCCTCATCTGCGGTGATAACGCAGTTGGATTCGCAATCGAGAATACGCCCTGCCAGCGCATCGGGAGAAAACCCGCCGAATACGATGGAATGAATGGCGCCGATACGGGCGCAAGCGAGCATGGCAACTGCTGCCTCGACAATCATCGGCATATAGAGGGTGACACGGTCGCCTTTCTTAATGCCTTGAGCTTTCAAAACGTTCGAGAACTTGCAGACTTCCGCATGCAGTTCCCGATAGGTCAGGGTTTTGTCATCGGCGGGATCGTCCCCTTCCCAGATAATGGCTGTCTGATCCCCTTTGGTTTCCAGGTGGCGGTCCAGGCAGTTGTAACTGACATTCAACGTACCGTCATAGAACCATTTGATATGCAGATCTTCTTTGGCGTAAGAGACATCCTTCACCTGGCTGTAAGGTTTCATCCAGTCGATACGCTTCCCGTGCTCTCCCCAAAAGGCAACAGGGTCCTCAATGGATGCCTTGTACAAGGCTTCATAACTCGCCTTGTCAGCCCAGGCCGATTTGGCCAGATCAGTCGGCACTGGATAGATATCGTTCGTAGACATACCAAAAAAGTCCTTTCAGATGGGGATCGCCAAAAAAACAATCTTAAAGAATTCCGGCTGGTGACTTAACCAGTGAGCCGGGAATTTTTTGTGAACTGATTACATTTGTAAAGCATAATTTTTTATCAGGCAATTAGCCGCAATATATCGCTAGATCGCCAAATACTCGTGCCGCAATTCTTGATTATCGAGTACTTCCTGAGCTGTCCCCCGAAAGGCGATCTGACCCATATCCAGAATAAGTGCCTTATCTGCAAGCTGCAGGGCGGCCACGGCATTCTGTTCAACAATAATCGTCGTAATGCCGAGCTTTTTCACTTCCAGCAGGATCTTCTCAATTTCCTGGACAATGACCGGCGCCAATCCTTCATACGGCTCATCGAGGAATAGTAACTTAACATCCCGGGCCAGGGCGCGGGCGACGGCCAGCATCTGCTGCTCCCCGCCTGACATTGTAATGGCATCCTGGTTGCGCCGCTCCCGCAGTCTTGGAAAATGATCATAGATCCGATCCAGCTCCCAGCCCTTGGGTTCGGCCACTTGCGACAGGGTGAGATTTTCTTCAACAGTCAACCCGCCGATAATACGGCGATCCTCGGGAACGAGCTGTATCCCGGATCTGGCTGCCTGAAACGCTTTCAGAGGATGAATAGCTTCATCGCCGAGATAGATCTCGCCCTGGGTTAATGCCGGATCATCCACCCGCGCCAGCGCTCTCAATGTGGAAGTTTTACCGGCACCATTACGGCCAAGCAAGGCAACAATTTCCCCCTCTTCGACATCAAAGGAAACGCCTTGAACGATATAGGATTCTCCATAATAGGCGTGAACGTCCTTGACGCTGAAATAAGCCCTTTTTTCACCGTTCTCAGACATTAATGGGCTCCTCCGAGATAAGCTTCCTTGACTTTTGGATCTTCGCGAACCGCTTCCGGCTCGCCTCCTGCGATAATCTGCCCTCGAGCCAAAACGCTCACCTTGTCTGCCAGACTGAAGACGACATGCATGTCATGCTCAATAATAACTTTTGTCATGCCCCTGGATTTAATCTTTTTCAGGAGTTCAATTGTCTGATTGGTGTCATGCCGGGCCATACCCGCGGTCGGCTCATCCAGCAGAAGCAATCTAGGATGCAGGATCAGGCACATACCGAGCTCCAGCCGACGCTTGTCACCGCGGGATAGGCTGCCAGCCTCCGCCATCATCTGATCCTTCAGGCCCACATCCTCAAGAATATGCTCTGCCTCATCGCGAATTTCACCTTGCCGACTAAGCAAGCTATGAGCATTCATTTTGAACGAGCCATCCCGATGCGAAAATGCCGGTAGCATGACATTCTCGAGCAGCGACATTTCCTGAAAAATCTCAGGAGTTTGAAACACCCGCGCCACACCGATCTGGGCAATTTCATGAGGTTTTTTGCCTGTCAGTTCCTGGCCGTCAAAGGTGACCTTGCCGGTATCGGGTTTCAGACGGCCGATACAGACGTTGAGAAGCGTTGACTTGCCCGCGCCGTTCGGACCGATGATGGCATGTGTTGTCCCTTCTTCCACGTGCAAATTGACGTCCGACAACGCACTCAAGCCACCGAAGCTTTTATTGATATCATCAAGATGAAGAACCAGATCGCCCATAATATTCCCTTTACTCTCCCGGCTGGTCATGTGCAGGAGAAGAAATCTTCTGCTGCTTTTTGCCGGATCCAAACAGTTTTACGATGCGATTAAATCCTTCAACCAATCCACCTGGTAGGAAGATAACGATAATCATGAACAAAAGGCCGAGGGTCAGATGCCATCCACTACCAACAAACAGGCCAACTACAGGCACGACCACATCTGAAACAGCTTGCGGCAAGAATGAAAATGTCTGCTGTAGAACGGTGTCTCCAAAAGAGGAGAAGATATTCTCGAAATATTTGATCAAGCCTGCGCCAAGCATAGGTCCAATCAGTGTTCCGACACCGCCAAGAATGGTCATCAAAACAACCTCACCGGACGCTGTCCATTGCATGCGCTCTGCACCAGCCAATGGGTCAGTCACGGCCAGAAGACTGCCCGCCAAACCGGCATACATGCCAGAAATAATAAAGGCCGTCAGCATATAGGGCCGTGTGTTTAGCCCTGTATAATTCATACGGTTCTGGTTTGACTTAATCCCTTTCAGCATCAATCCAAAAGGCGATCTGAATATACGCATGGAGATATAGAAACAGATGATCAACAGGACGGCACAGAAGTAAAAGCCCGGATATCCGCTCATTGTTTCACCAAACAGATCAGTTGAGGGTAGGCCTCCTGTCGTTGGTGCATCAGAAAACAGACGATCCAGAATGCGGGGATCAGACTGACTCAATTGCAGTCCAGTCTCACCATTGGTAATCGGTGTGAGAACCGAATAGGCCAGATTGTAAGACATCTGCGCGAAAGCAAGGGTGAGGATAGAAAAGTAAATTCCCGAACGACGGAGGCTGAGGAAGCCAATAATGGCTGCCAAAAGACCCGCAAACAACACCCCGAAGATAACCGCCGGGATAACATTCATCGTCAGCAGTTTAAATGACCAAACCGCTGCGTACGATCCGACACCTAGAAACGCTGCATGACCAAAAGAAAGATATCCGGTCAGACCAAAAAGTATATTGAATCCGATAGCAAAAATGCCATAGATCGCAAATCTTTGAAGCAGATCTGGATAGGCTGCACCAAACGGCTGTAACCAGAACGGCATCAGCAGAATGGCCGCGGCAAATACAATGATCAGAACGGTATCGTTAATTAAAGGCTTTTTCATATCAGTCATCCATCACACCGGCACGGCCCATCAAACCACGGGGCATGACTAACAGAATTACAACAGCCACGAGATACAGTATCACTTGGTCAATCCCAGGGAATATCTCCTTCACTTCGTTCATGGAAGCAAAGGATTGGACGATCCCCAGGAGGAAGCCGGCACTCACGGCCCCTGCCAATGATCCCATGCCGCCAACAACAACAACAACAAAGGACAGAACCAGGAAATCCATTCCCATATGATAATCAGGCGGCAAGATCGGCGTGTACATCACCCCGGCAAGCCCTGCGACAACGGCCGCTATGGCAAACACAATAGTAAATCGCCGTTCAATATTAATACCCAAGAGGCCAACGGTCTCTCTGTCCCTCATGCCGGCTCTGACCACCATGCCATAGGTGGTAAACTGCAAAAAGGCAAAGACGGCAAAAATAACGATGCCGGAAAAACAGAGATAAATCAGGCGCCACCAGGGATATACAAGGTTGTCGCCAAGTCCAAACCAGGCTCCGACATTGGCACTGCCCGCCAGGATTTCCGGCGCTGTCTGAGGAATTGGATTGGCGCCAAAATAGGCCTTGATGATTTCCTGAATGACGATGGCGAGACCAAAAGTAACCAGGATCTGTTCCGCATGAGGACGCTTGTAGAAATGTTTTATCAGGCCCCGTTCCATGACGAAGCCGATCAATAACATTACCGGTATGGCCACTACAATCGATATGGGGACCGAATAATCAATAATCGTCGCCCCGACATCGCCAAACCAGATTTCCATGTAGGGCTGCTCTTTGTAAGCAACAAAGGCTGTTACGCCTTCATCCCTGACTTTCGCAGAAATCGTCAATATTTTCTGAAAGGTAACTGCACAAAACGCCCCGAGCATAAACAAAGCTCCATGGGCAAAATTGACGATCCCTAAAGTTCCAAAGACAAGGGTGAGGCCTAGCGCAATCAGCGCGTAAGCTGCCCCTTTATCCAATCCATTCAAAATCTGAATAAATATGGCGTCCATCAAATCTACCCCGAAGGCCCCCACAAATGATCGTCAGTAAACTATAATCAAAAAAGATCGGGACGGCGATCTTAAGCGACCGCCATCCCGCTAGTCGCTACTTACTCTACAATATAAGGACCGAGTTCGCCCCCAAATATTGTCCAGTCGTATTCAACCTGTGCCCGCGGTGTAATATCAATCACCTTCAGAAGGTCGAACTGGCTGCTCGGGTTATCATTCCCGCGCACCACAAGAACATCCTTGAAGCATTGATGGTCTGCCGCACGATACAAGGTTGGACCGTTGCCGAGGCCGTCATGGTTGAAGCCTTCAAGCTGTTTGATCACTTCCGGCGGATAGAAAGTGCCAGCCATTTCACAGGCATTTGCATAAAGCAAAGTCTGCGCATAGCAGGTTTGAGCTGCCATGGAAGGAGGCGCACCATATTCAGCACCGAAGGATTTCACAAAGGCCTGTGATCCTTCGTCTTGCAGCGACCAGTTCCAGTTAGTAGTTCCGAGGATACCCTTAATCGCATCACCAGCACCTTGAGCCATCAGACGTGAGAACAACGGCACGACAATTTCGAAATTCTTGCCATTGACCTGTTTGTCCCGCAGCCCAAACTGTACAGCCTGGCTCAGAGAGTTGATCATATCCTTACCGTAATGGTTCAGGATCAATACATCAGCGCCGGAGTTCAAAACTGGCGTAATATATTGTGAGAAGTCACCGGCACCCACAGGTGTTTTCACTGTCTGAGCGGTTTGCCAGCCGAGAGCTTCGGTGGAGTTCTTAATGGACTCTTCCTGTGTCCAACCCCAGTTATAGTCAGCGGTCAGATGATAGGCACGACGCTCACTTCCGTACTCTTTATTGAGCACCGGTGCGAGAGCAGCACCAGACATATAGGCGTTAAAGAAATGGCGGAAGCCATAACGACGCTTATCCTTACCGGTGGTATCGTTGGAGTGGGTCAAGCCAGCCATGAAAATGATGCCCTGCTCCTGGCAGAGAGACTGAACGGCAACGGCCACACCAGAGGACGAACCACCAGTTACCATCAACACACCGTCTTTTTCAATCATCCGCTTAGCGGAAGCGCGAGCGGCGTCAGACTTGGTCTGAGTATCACCCGTTGCATAGGTTACTTTCTTGCCGAGCACACCTTTACCGGTCAGCATCGAAGGCTTGAAAGTATTCAGCATTCCGCCGTCACCTTCACCGTTCAAATGTTTTACAGCAAGTTTGTAGGCGCGCAATTCGTCAGCGCCCTCATCGGCGTAGGGGCCGGACTGCGGTACGTTAAAACCAAATTTTACTTCGCCGGAATTTTTCGGATTATTGCGAAAATTCTCAGCCCAGGCGTCTTTGATAAAGATGCTTGGTGTCGATGCAACCAGGCCTGTTACAGCACCGGCCTTCAGCAGGCCACGGCGTGATACGCCCGGTTTTTTGATGTCACTCATCTATAGTCTCCCATTTTTTCAGTAGGTCGTCCCTGATACCGGGAGCTTGCGAAACTAATAATCCGCGCAAGGCAAACCCCCACGGTGTAAAGATTTCACAATTTTGCCTCATTTACTAATAAAACGTTGAAATATATCGTTTTTTAATGTAAATATATTTCTTCATTTTTTGTAAATTTGTAAATCTTGTAAAATTTTGGATCTGAAATGGCCAAGTCACCGTTACTCGGAAATCGCTTGAGACGGCTTCGAAAAGAAAGAAACCTTACCCAGGTGGAGCTGGCGGATCAGCTAGGGATTTCCGCCAGCTATCTAAACTTGTTGGAGCACAATCGCCGTAGCATCACTGTACCGCTGCTTCTCAGATTAAGCCAAAAACTGAATGTCGACCCTCTTATTTTTTCACCCCAAGAAGAGGGGCTTCTGATTGCAGAGGTGACGGACACTCTAAAAGACCCGCTGTTTGAGGATGAAGATTATGCCGACACAGATATTGCCGCTATGGCCGCCGATGCACCGGCGATCTGTGCTGCGCTTAAAAAAAGTTACGACGCTTACAAATCCGCCCAATCCGATCTTCAATTGTTGAGTGAGCGTCTATCGCAAGATCTGATTTTCGCAGACTCCTCCTTTCGTTTGCGTACCCTTGTCACCTCAATCCTATCCTCCACAGAAATTGTCCATGACAATGCAGACCTCAGTGCGAAAGAACGGAACGAGTTTCTACAGATCATCCTTAAAGATAGCGAGAGCCTGACAGATACTGTCAATGAGCTGCTGGGAATTGTCGGTGGCGACAGTCTAACCGGCAAATCTTCTGCCTCTGCTCCGGACGAAGTTGTGTCTGACTTTATCCAGTCAAGAAACAACTACTTTGAGGCCATAGAGACAGCTGCTCAAGAGTTTAGGAACAGCTTGGGTGCACTTGAGACATCACCACAACAAACCATGATGGATTTTTTGCGCCGTGAATATGGTGTTCAGGTGGATTTCGCGGATCGAGAACGGCACAATACCGAAGCATCCCTCTATGATGAGCCGCGTCGGCAACTCATACTTTCAAAGGCGCT
The DNA here is from genome assembly GCA_024743055.1 of Pseudomonadota bacterium. Lineage (GTDB taxonomy): Bacteria > Pseudomonadota > Alphaproteobacteria > Sneathiellales > Sneathiellaceae > Sneathiella. The sequence goes on along the minus strand of JANSXH010000011.1, from coordinate 55,799 downwards.
ACCACAATCGAGTGTCAATTTTCATTTGGCGCTGTTATGCGGACAGCTCTCTTATAGAGACTTGTTTAAGGAAATCACTGACACCCCAGAACTCCCCGGGGAGCCGGCCAAAGAAAAGGGGTTTTCCGCAGTGGCCAACTATTTTGCCGGTGCCATTTTATTGCCCTATGAGAGCTTTCATAAGGCGGCGGAGGATTTACACTATGATATCGAACTGTTGCAGCAGCAATTCAACGCCAGCTATGAGCAGGTCTGTCATCGATTGACGACCTTGCTCCGCCCGGGGATGACCGGCGTTCCGTTTCATCTAATCCGAACCGATATTGCCGGCAATATTTCCAAACGCTTCAGTGCTTCCGGTCTACGTATCCCAAGATATGGCAACTCCTGCCCAAGATGGGTATTGCATTCCGCATTCTTAACGCCAGGCGGCATCTGCCCTCAAATTTCCGAAATGCCCGATGGCAACCGCTATTTCTCCATCGCAAGAACAGTTACCAAACCGAGCCTTGGGTATGGAAATCCGAAACGCCATTACTCCATTAGCCTTGGCTGTGATGTTCGGGAAGCCCATCGACTTGTCTATACAGACGGTATGAACCTAACTGCACCAAAAACTGTTGTGCCGGTTGGCATTACCTGCAGGTTATGCGAGCGGCCAAATTGTGCGCAAAGAGCCGCACCGCCGCCCTCACAAGTTCAGCAGATAAGCCCGTCAGAACGTCGTAATATTTCTCCTGGAATTGGCGACTTGTAGGATACTCGCAGGTTACCTTGAGAATAAAGTCAATTGCCCTTTAGCGGTACGCCGGACCATGCCATCGCGAATAGCTGTAAAGTCGAGCTGCATATTCAGTCCCGTCAACGTGCGTTTGTATACTTGCATGTCATAGTCACCAGTTTCACTAATTGCCATGACGTACACAGTGAGTGTTTGCCCCTTAATCTGAGCCCAGGCAATTGGATCGCCGTTATATACATCCCCGCCGGCACTTTCCCGCCAAACCTTAGGGTTGTCCGTCTTTGCGAATATAAGGGTCGTTTCTTTTAAGACTTCCTTGGGATTTGCGGGGTTTCCTTTTTGTCGCAAGAGCGTACGCCATGTAATGGTAAAATTACCAATTGCATCTGGAGTGATTTCAACATCAATATCACGGCTTGTAATCGGAAAATTAACACTGGCACTGTTTTCGGAAAGGGCGTTCCCGCGCCAGTCACCTGCGAAGGCCGTAATAGCAAGGTCTTTTGCCTGCACGACACTGGACGCCAGAACCATGACAATGGCCCAAGCAAAAACACCTACTCTACTCATTTCTATTCTTCCCCCTAGGACCTGTTATCTTCTCCCCGCGAACATAATAGGTCATGCCGTAACACGCTTCTAGCGCTTTTTAATTACGAATACATAAAATAAAAGAGGCCGCAGCTAAGTGCGGCCTCTTTGCAATAAAAGTCTTTCAGGTCAGCTTTCGTCGACTTGGATTGCTGATCCAATATCGCCATTATTAAGGGACGTATTTTCAACAACGATGGAGAAACCACCAACCTCGACATCAGAAGCATCTGTTACCGTAATCGTAGTGTTGCCGCCAGATTCGTCAAACAATACATGATCTGCACGGTCGCCCGGATCAATACCAAGCTCATCAAAAACAGCAGTCAGATCGATGACATCATTTCCAATACCGAAATCCTCGATCACATCATTCCCGTCTGTCGCCGCATTAAGGAAGGCAAAGCGATCATCACCATCGCCACCATTCAAGGTATCGTCACCTCCCATGCCTGCGATGTAGTCGTTGGTCATTCCCCCAACGATATCTTCAGCCGCATCAGAACCTACAAAACTGCTATCCGGGTTAATCTGGATTGTCAGATCCGCAGAGCTTGTCAGCCCATCCGTATCGATAATTGTGTAGTTAAATACATCAGTCTCAACGTTATTGACGTCAGATGTGACAGAGTAAGTGTAATCTCCATTTTCGAAATTCAATACCAATCTGCCAAGATCTGTATCTAATGTTAGAATATTCCCATCAACTGACACGTTCGGTCCAACTGACGTTAGATCATAGGTAGTCCCATTATGGGCAACAGACACAATCGGAACGTCCGCCAACGCGTCGTTACCTGCTACGTCATTCGTTAAAACGTTGTCCGAAAGTGACGTATTTGATGTAACGAGGCTGGCGGAAAGATCGCTCGGATCCTCAACATACAGATAAGGCCCGCCCACTGGATTAACATTGTTATCGTCGGGTGTGTTATCAAGACTACCGAGCCAAGGGCTGGTTTCACCCACGTCCGTAATACCTACAGCGTAAAGATCCGCGCCGCCCAGGTCATTTTCGACCCAGTCGTTAAAATCCGAAATTCCGGCCGCTGTATCCCCTCTGTTGGGGTCTCCATCAGAAATGAAGTAAATGGCCTTTTCAAACCCTGGCTCAAAATCAACAGTTCGAGCAAGATCCAAAGCTGATTGGTAGTTTGTAAGCCCCCCACTCAGAGTGTTGAGCGGATCCAATGCGCTTAGGACAGATTCAAGGGTATCGTATGTTCCATCTCCTCCACCAATAAATTCGGCATCAGTACCAAAATCTATCAAAGTGATAACTGTTCCGTCAGGATTGGCTTCAAACATCGAAGTCGCCAGATTCTTAAGGGCTGCTTCCATTTGCGCCAACTCAGCAGCGCTAAGGCTGCCAGAAGTATCAATCACAAAAATAGCATGTGTGTTGGGGAGCTCATTTAGGCTTGGCGGATTATCCGCTACAGCAACCGGCCCTTCATCAGTAACCGTCACATCGATATCATATGAGACTGTGGCACTGTTATCGGCTTCATTGATCTCACCGCCTCCGGCAACTGTCGCTGCCTCGGTCGAAGTCACAGACACCGTCAGGGTGAAGTCCGTATCATCATCGGCTGCCGACGTAATCGTCAGTGCCGTCAGATCCCAGCCCGTAATATCCACATCAGAACCATCGCCAATAAAGTCATTGCCATTGCCGTCCGACAAGGTCGCCCCAATCGGCACACCACTGATCGATACCGTGGCCGTTTCAGATCCATCCGTATCCTGCAATCCAGCCACGATATCCGGCAGATCAATGGCCGTATCCTCTTCGCCGCTGGCAGTTGCATCCGCTGCAGAGCCATCTAGGGTCAGGGTCGGGATATCTGCAACCGCGTCAATTACCACATTCAGAACACCTGGTGTTCCGGCAACAGGATCAGCCGTCCCGTCAACAGAATAAGGGGTTACCGTAATCGCAAAGTCGGCATCGCTGTCCTCAGGCAATCCGTTAATGGCCAATGCCGCAAGGTCTGCCTGCTCAACACGCCAACCGCCAGCATCCGCAGCTCCGACTGTAAAAGTGACACCAGCAGGATAGCCACTCAAGACCACATAGCCGTCTTCCGTCCCGCCTTCGCCGGTAGTCAGAGTGATGTTCAGCGGAATATCACCGGAAGCCGGTGCAGGAACAGCCGCAATCTGATCGCCCGCATTTCCCAAATCCTCTTTACCAGCCGCATCCGAAACGACAACCGTCGGAATATCAGATACAGGGTCAACCGTCACATCAATGGTGATCGACGCCGTTGCCGTATTGTTGCTGTCCGTCAGTTCACCACCGCCCGCAACAGTCGCTGCTTCCGTGGAAACCGCCGTCACTGCGAGGCTGAAATCACTATCGTCATCTGCTGGTGGTGTTATCTGTAGAGATCCGAGATCCCAACCCGTGACATCTACGTCAGAGCCATCGCCAACGAATGTATTCACGCCATCAGAAAGAGTCGCGCCAACAGGGACGCCACTGATGGAAACTGCAAGGCTCTCAGAGCCATCGGTATCTTCCAACGCCGCCGTAATGGGAATATCAATTGCCGTGTCTTCATCGCCAGTGGCATCTGACCCAGCTAGTTCTGGGATGTCAGCTACAGCATCAATGATGGCCGTGCCGCTTGCTTCCGTGGATCCAGTAAAGCCATCACCATTGATGAAATTAGCGGAAACTTCGAGAGGAATATCAGCATCGCTATTGGCGGGCGGCAATAGATACATCGCCGGCAACACACCTCCAACGGCTGCGACTGAGACAGACCCACCGCTGACATCTACTTCATCACCTGCGTCAGTTCCACCGACAAAGAAGCGAGCGCCACTAGGAAAGCCGGAAAGATCAATTGTCTGGAGCTGCTCATCACTATCGGGAGTGAATTCGACAACGACCTGCATAGGAAACTCGGTAAAATCCCCGAAATTTTGACTTGGCTGCCAGTCTTCATATCCACCAGAGACAGATCCGCCAAAGGAGCCTGGTGTAGAAAAGCTGATTACGACTGTTCCATCAGGGTCGTCATTGGGCAAGCCATCAAAATTCTCGTTTTCACCGATGATTTCTTCAAGAACGTCGTCACCAAACGCGAGATCCGTAGGTGGCAGCAAATCGGCAATACCAATAGGATCACCAATACCCTGATCGACATACTCACTAAAATTGGCGCCACCTCCAGCACTAAAGTCATCACCTGAAGCTGGGCTCACATCCGTTTCAGAGTAATTTTCAACAAGAGATGTGACCTGATTGATCTCCAGGATCTGACCGTCCGCGAATTCTATTTTCGGCGGATTTTCAGTTGTTCCAAATGTTAAAAAATCCTGCAATAAAATAGCTTCGCCACCGCCGGTGGGAGTAACCAGTAGGTTCCCTGCATCCTGGGTAAAGCGAACACCCTGCGGAGATTCAAACGGAACACGAACCAGTGCGCCAGGAAGAACCTCAACAATAACTTCTGCGGAAACTTCAGAATTCGTACCGGTATTTTCGGTATCGTTTGAAACTGCCATCTCTCTATTACTCCACTAACGTCCTTGAACGTATCTCTTGTTCGGGGCTTTCACTAACTTTGCCGGCCGATAATTCACTCATTGGACGAATTTCTACTATGATCCAGATAGCCACTTCATCCCCTAAACGGGTGATAAATAAAAAATCCATCAAATTTTATGTAATTAATTCGGCAAATGGATACCCAATATGGTTAAATTGTGGCGTGAATTCCAAAACTGTCACATAAGTAACACTCACAGACTCATTTTAACCGGTACTATTGCAAATATCAGGTTTCCGGCACGGTTTTTGGTCATGACAAGAGGCTACCCTCAAATTGTCAAGAAACTGTAACTTTCCGACAACCAAATAAACATAATTGCTCCTTATGTGTTCAACTCATAAATTACATAAGGAAGTTAAATGCTTGTAAATATGATTGAATCTGGAAGCCATCCTTTAGCACCAACCAGCGCGACAGGGTCCTCAAACATATGGCCATCTCTTGGAAATCGTTCGGCTCATCAGGCTGGATGGGGGGAGCGACACGCCCCTTCAGGATTACACCCAACAACTTTAGAATACCTAACTCAACCTGCTACCCGACAGAAATTCATCTGGCTCGCAGAAGAATGCCGCCACGATCAGGTGATAAAGAAACTTCAAAGCTTCTCGCACCTGAAAATCGTCAACACTCCTGAGGCTGCCAGCCTAGCCTTGCTGGATCATATATCGGATTTGAACATACTGTCCAGATTGCCTGTTGGCCGGGAAAACGGACTGGACAGTCCGGCGACTGTAATCATTCAGGTTGAGGAAATCTACGAGCATGAAGGAGTCTCCTTCGCTGACCTAGAATCCGGCAAGCAACGGAACCTAAATCCCGTGCCATTACCGCGAACCTTTTGGCATTTCCGGGAAAGGGCGTCCTCATCTGCGGAAACCGGGCTTGATGTTGTATTTACTTCGCCAACCTCCAAATTTACTTTGCCCCGAACCATTAAAGTGGCCTATCCCAAATTTTATTAGGACAGGATTTAACGCCTGAGTGCCCATTTCGCCAGACCGGCACATCCAATGGCGATCACCATGGAAGCTCCGGCGATGGTTTGCAATGTCACACTGGCATCAAGGGCCCAACCCATGGCAATAGGCCCGAGAGCTGAACCGACTACCATGACGACCGTGGCGACAGCCCGTATCGCACCAAGATGTCTCGTGCCATAGAGTTCCGGCCACAAAGAAGATAAAACTGGATTTGTCGCGCCAGCTCCAAAGCCGAGAATAAACATGACAATGATGGCCATAAAAGCAGGTTCAAAATTCGCGAAAACGTAAATGCCGACGATGATGGGCAGCAAGACAAATGGAGCAAGTGTGCGCGCCCGATACATATCCACCAGCATGCCCGACACAATGCCGCCAATTAGTGAGGCGGCAGCAAATACCGAAAAGGTGAAGCTCCACCATTCGAAATCCCATCCCTTTTCAGCGACGAAATAGACTTGATGGAAAAACAGTCCGGTAAAAATGCCTGACTGTGCCATTGCTGTCGGCGCCAACAGATAGAATTTTCCATCCTTTAGCATCTCGGCCCTGGTCCAATGCTTGGCATCTTCATCAGCCGCGGCCAGCACACCCGTCCCCTTACCATCCTGGGTCGGTGTATGTCGGATTAACTGCGGAATAAAGGGGAGAAGTGTCAGCGCGGCAATCACTGCCATGGCCGGCCAGATCAATTGCCAGTTCATAAAGGTTAAGGCGATGACGATAAGCGGTGGAAATAATGCTTCTCCCAAGGGAAAACCAAGGGCAGCAATTGCCACGGCACGCCCTCGCTCTGCTTCATAGCGTCGGGCCATGGCGGTCAAGGCCACATGGGTCATCATCCCCTGGCCCAGAAATCGAACTGCAATAATACCAAAGAATAAGGAGATAGGGCCCGCCACAAACCCGAATGCGACCATGGCAGCGATCATAAGAAGAGCAATCTTATACACAAACTGTTTAAGCGGCAGTCGATCAACCAACGGTCCCGCTTTCCAAAGAATTGCTGCGCAAACCAAAGTCGCCACGGTATATATGGCGCCGAAATCTCCATGGCTGAGATTGAAGTCTTCGCGGATATGGCCGCCGATAACAGAAATCACATATGTCTGACCCGGTCCGGACCAGAAGGCGAGCAACAGCCCAAAAGTCAGAAACCGCCATTCCCGTCGAACAAATGGCAGGGTATCGGAAACACGAAACATGTTAGGGCCAGCTGCAGTTTAAGACGCACCCTTTCATACCGTCATGATTGACCGGCTCTGTCAATCAGGCAAATTCTTCCGTATCGATCTTCGATTGAGCAGCCGCATCATATCGGGGACCATGTACCGTATCGTTATTGATCAGCTGTTCCAGGCATTTCATAACCTCTGCTGACAATTCTACTTCTCCGGCTCCAAAATTCTCTACCAAATGATCGACATTAGTTGTCCCTGGAATGGGAATAATATGGTCATCCTTGTTGAGCAGCCAGGCTAGCGCCAGTTGGGCCATTGTACAGCCGCTTTCCTCTGCCAGGTTTGCAAACTCCTCCAGCAGCTCGAGATTTTGGGCGTAGTTTTCGGGCTCAAATCGTGGCATGCCATGACGAAGATCATCCTTCGGCAGATCCTGAGGGTGTTGCAATTTCCCGGTAAGAAACGCCCTAGCCAAGGGGCTAAAGGCAATGAAAGCAGCCCCAATCTCTTTGCAGGTTTCCAATACAGCGATCTCAGGATTTCGCGTCCAGAGGGAATATTCCGATTGAACCGCTGCAATAGGATGTACTGCATGAGCTTTGCGCACCGTCTCCGCCGACATTTCCGAAAGCCCCACCAAACGGATTTTACCGTCGGTCACAAGATCGGACAGTGCCCCGACGCTCTCCTCGATCGGAATATTGAAGTCCCGCCGATGCAGGTAAAAAAGATCAATGACATCTGTCTGCAACAGACTCAGGCTTTCCTCACAGGACTTTCGGATTTCCAGCGGATCACCATTAATCGTGCGGACACCTTTAGCATCCTTTGTGATTCCGCATTTACTGGCGAGCATATAGTCATTGCGGCGATGTTTCAGCGTATTGCCAATCAGCGCTTCATTGGCGCCACCACCATAAAGGGCGGCTGTGTCCAGCATGGTATAGCCAACTTCCAGAGATTTCAGCAGGAGCTCAGAGCCTTCTTCCGCTGTCGGCACATTGCCATATCCAAAAGACAGGTTCATGCAGCCAAGGGAGACCGGAGAGACCTGAAACTCTCCTATTCTACGGTTTTTCATCAATCGACTCTTGCTCCTTTAAGCGGAAAAACTTTTTTCGATGCGATCCAAAGTCTGCATGGCAGGCAGGCACTGGGCAACGCTCGCATTCGGTTCACGTCCTTCCTTGATGGCCGAAAAAAACTCTCGGTCAATCAACTCAATCCCATTGTTTGAGACGGCAACATCCGACAAATCGATGGGGTTCTCATAGCCATCTACCAGATCGTCATAGCGGGCGATATAGGTACCATTGTCGCATATATAGCGAAAGAAGGTTCCAAGAGGTCCGTCATTGTTAAAAGAGAGGGACAAGGTGCAAATGGCACCGCCTGGTGACTTCATACCAATGGTCATATCCATGGCAATCTTAAGATCCGGATGCTCAGGACCTTCTAGCCCGAACGCCTTCACGGCCTGACCACCGGTCTGATATTGAAACAGATCGACCGTGTGGCAGGCATGGTGCCAGAGCAAATGGTCTGTCCAGCTGCGTGGCTTACCCAGCGCATTAGTATTGGTGCGACGGAAGAAGTAGGTCTGGACATCCAACTGCTGCAGGGTAAGTTCCCCGGCTTTGATTTTATTATGGATCCATTGATGGCTCGGGTTAAAACGGCGGACATGCCCGGCCATGGCGATAAGACCGGTTTCCTTTTGCTTGGCGACCAGGCGTTCTGAATCCGCCAGGTTATCCGCCATGGGTATTTCGACGAGAACATGTTTGCCGGCATCCATGCACTGGATGGATTGGGCCGCATGCATCTGGGTCGGCGTCGAAAGAATAACGCAATCGACATCCTCCCGAGCCAGACTTTCCTCCAGGTTCAGGGTCCAATGACCGATACTTCGGGCTTCCGCCGCCGCTTTTGTTGACTCGTCTTCACGCCCGACGATGGACGTCACTTGCACACCTTCAATATTTGCAATGGCATCGAGATGCTTTTGTCCAAAAGCACCCGCAGCACCAGCAACACATACATTGATCATTTTTTAGTTCCGTTTCTCAAGATCCAGTTTTTTAAGGAGAATATCGGCTTGCGACCGGTAATCCTCACCTTTTGCAATATAGTCCATATCTCCCAGCATTTGCTGCCAATCAACCGCGGCAGCAGTCACGCCATTGGGTAACCCAAGCTCTTCGATAGTCAGGGCAACTTCCCGCATTTCTGCAGCCCGCCTGAGGCCATGCTGTGTCATTCTTTCAAACATATAAGCGGCCCGTCCCTCAAAATTGAAGCCTGGATAGGTCTTTTCCAAGGAAGCCAGCACTTCTTCATCCACGCCGGCCCGTCGCCCCGCCAGCACACATTCACTGAACAAGGCTTCCAGCCCTTTCATCATGATACTGCGGATCATCTTGACCGAGGAGGCTGCACCCACATCGCCTTCCATAATCGTCGCATTCATCTGCAGGCAGTCAAAAACCGTCATTGCCTCTTCAACATGATCGCCGCTGATCAGCAAAGGTGTCTTATGTAATTTTGGATGGACAGGCGACATCACGGCGACATCAACATATCGCCCCCCCGCCGCGTCAATTACGGCTTTCGATTTTCGTTTCGTTCCTGGTGCGCATGAGTTGCAATCAAAAAACAACGTACCATCGGTAATGCCATTGGTGATCGACTGGGCTGCCTTTAAGGCTTGATCCGCTGTTACAACGGAAAAAATAGCGGCTGCGTTTTTCACGGTGTCTATCGCTGTCTTGCCGTCCTGGATATTGAACTTCTGAAAATCCGACTGCTTGCCCGCTGCAACGCCGTCTTCAAGGCTATCAATTTTAAGATCAAAGGCCGTCAGGGACAAATTCCCTATTCCAGTCCAGCCTTCGGCGAATGCCATACCAGCTTCCCCGAACCCGATGAGGGCAATGGAAAAGGGAGCTGCGTTGTTTTTGGTGTCAGCCTCAACTGAATTCAAAATTCTCTATCCTAGATATTTATATTTGTCCTGTTTACGCAGTCCCGCGCCATCTCGGAAATTAAAAATGACGATCCATCATTCAATTTTTGAATAGGTCGCTTTTAAGTAGATATCATTTCAGCTGTGACCCGGCATTTCTTAGGGTCTCTACAAAAAGGGCCTGTGTTGCAGTCGGATGCCAATCTTTGCGAAATGTTAGTCCGATAGAACGTCGAGTATCGCCCAGATCAAAATCAAGAGCGGCTAATTCACCTTTGGCTAATTCGTGGCGGACCTGATGGGAGGAGAGGATGGTGATCCGGTCACTCTCTTGCAGCAATCCACGAATAAGGATTAAGGAACTCGCCTCGACAATGCTACTTGGGCGCCGGCCTTTTTCACCAGCGAAAATACCTTCGAACTTATCTCGGGTTGGCACTCCTTCCCGAGGTACAATCCAAGGAAATTCTGAGAGGTCTTCTATGGAAAGAGAGGCGCGCCGCTGTAAAGGATGACCAGCGCGAACGATCAAAGCAAGGCTGTCTTTAAATAGCTCCTCCTGGACCACATCCTCTATCGGTAGTGGCTCACGAAGGGCGCCGATCAGAAAATCTATTTCACTATAGCGAAGGCCATGTAACAGATCCTCATAACGACCATCAATGACACTGATCTGAATGCCGGGCCGATCACAGGTGACCTGGTTGATGGCGGTGGGCAATATGTAAGACCGGGCAAGCGGCATCGTCCCCACAACAATGCGGCCTGTATCATGCCCTTGCTGTTCTTCAATCTCAATATTGGCTTGGTCCAATTCAGCAAACGCGAGCTTGGCAAAGCGCGCCAGGACTTGGGCTGAAGCAGTCAAATCGATGCCCTGACTGGTTTTGCGAAAAAGAGTAATGGCAGACAGCCGCTCCAGATCCCTAGCTGCCCGGTAAAGAGACGGCTGTGAAATCCCAACGAGGCGGGCTGCCAGACTGAAATTTCCTGTCTCCGCCACCGCAATTAGGGCGCGAAGTTGAACGCCGGAAACCAGCTGGTCCAGATTGGCAAAGCCTTTTGCTCCCTTAGAACCCGCCAGTTTTCGCGCTTCTTCAACACCGTGGGAGATGAAGTCCTGTGCGCGCTGGGCCCGCACAAGGAAGAGATTTCCCGGCTCCGTCAAAAATACCCCATCTGTGCGACGGATAAACAGCTCCGTCTCCAGGGATTTCTCAATTTTGGCAATGGCCTGGGTGATCGCCGGCTGAGAGAGATACACCTCTTCCGACGCCCGACTGATGCTTTGATGCTGAGCAACTGCCCGAAAGGCCCGTAAATGCCGTAAATTTGGAGCCGTTCTGCCCATAGAAAATTCCGTTTCCTCTTCCGTACAGATCGCGACTATAGGAAAAAATTATACCACAGATGTGAATTTGAAATAGTAAATTTGCACCGGAAAGTCGACTATAATATCGGAAAATAAGAAGGCGTTGTCCAAAATGCCAGTTAGGCCTTTTCCTAGGAGCCAGAAAATGTCCGATAACAAAACCGCCCTGGTTATCAGTGCCCATGCCGCCGATTTTGTCTGGCGTTGTGCAGGCGCCATCGCCCTGCATGAGGAAAAGGGTTATGACGTGACCATCTGCTGCCTGTCCTTCGGAGAACGCGGTGAATCCGCAAAACTCTGGAAACAGGAAGGTGGCGCCACCCTGGAAGAGGTAAAGAAAGCCCGTCGAATTGAGGCGGAAAATGCCGCCAAAGCGCTGGACGCCCATGACATTGAATTTTTTGACCTGGGAGATTATCCGCTGGAAGTTACTAAGGATGACAAGTTTCGCCTTGTCGATTTGATCCGAAAAGTTCAGCCCAATTTCATGCTCAGCCATTCCCAGTATGATCCCTATAATACCGACCATAGCTTTGCCACGACCTTGGCCATGGAATGCCGGATGATTGCGCAGGCCTGGGGTCATAACCCCGGTGAGAAAGTTCTTGGAGCCCCGCAGCTTTACTTGTTCGAGCCCCATCAAACAGAACAGATGGGATGGAAACCGGATGTGTTTTTGGACATCACAAGTGTTTGGAACAAAAAACGGGCCGCCATCGAATGCATGCAAGGGCAAGAGCATTTATGGGATTTCTATACCAATGTCGCCGAAAATCGCGGCAATCATTTCCGTCGCAATTCAGGCGGCCAGTCCGGGGGGCGGCCAGCGCGTTATGCGGAAGGCTTCCAGTCAATTTATCCCCGCACAGTGGATGAATTGACATGAGTGTTGTTGTCCAGAATATCGAACGCACCGATAAAGCCGTTATCGATCGCCTGGCAAAATGCGGGGTTGCAACGGTTCATGAAGCGCAAGGAAGGACCGGGCTGCTCGCCTCCTACATGCGCCCGATATATAACGGCGCCTCAATCGCAGCATCTGCTGTCACCATTTCGGCGCCGCCGGCGGACAACTGGATGGTTCATGTGGCGATTGAACAGGTCAAAGAAGGCGACATTCTCGTGCTCGCGCCGACCTCGCCCTCCGAGGCTGGCTATTTCGGCGATCTGCTAGCGACCTCCATGCAGGCTCGCGGCGGTGTCGGGCTGATTATCGATGCGGGTGTGCGGGACATTCGAGACCTGACTGAAATGCAGTTTCCAGTCTGGTCAAAAGCTGTCTTTGCAGAGGGAACCGTCAAGGAAACCCTGGGATCCGTGAATATCCCTGTAGTCTGTGCCGGCGCTCTGGTTAATCCCGGGGATGTCATAGTTGCCGATGATGACGGGGTTTGTGTTGTCCGTCGCGAAAGTGCCTCAGAGGTCGCCGACAAGGCCGAAGCCCGGCTCGCTCTGGAGGAGGAAAAACGCAAACGGCTGGCCAGTGGAGAGCTCGGTCTCGATATGTATAAGATGCGAGAACGACTGGCAGATAAAGGTCTGAAGTATGTCTAACGCACCCTGCATGTGGATGCGCGGCGGGACGTCAAAGGGTGGATATTTCCTGGAGAAGGATCTACCGACCGAGCCCAAAGATAGGGATGCCTTTTTACTCGGTGTGATGGGTTCGCCCGATCCACGGCAAATTGATGGCATGGGCGGGGCTGATCCATTGACCTCCAAGGTCGCTGTCGTTCGCCCGTCCGCTCGCGAAGGGGTGGATGTAGATTATCTGTTTTTGCAGGTAGCGGTGGACCGGAATCTGGTCACCGATGCCCAGAATTGCGGAAATATTTTAGCCGGGATCGGCCCCTTTGCCATAGAACGCGGGCTCATCCCTGCAGCTGGTGCAGAGACGGATGTGACGGTTTTTATGGAGAATACGGATCAAATCGCCATCGCCAAGGTTCAGACTAGTAATGGAAAAGTGGTCTATACCGGCGAGGCCGAGATAGACGGTGTTCCCGGCTCGGCAGCGCCAGTGGCGATTACATTCAAGGACACAGCCGGATCGACCTGCGGTGCGCTTCTGCCAACGGGTAATCCTGTCGATATCATAGACGGGATAGAAGTGACCCTGATCGATAATGGTATGCCGTCGGTTATCTTGAGAGCTTCTGACATGGGCATTGCCGGCACTGAAAGCCGGGAAGAGCTGGAAGCAAATGCTGAGCTGAAGCAAAAACTGGAGAATGTTCGCCTACAGGCCGGTCCGCTAATGAATCTTGGTGATGTTACAGACAAGACAGTTCCAAAAATGTGTATGGTCAGTCCTGCCAGAGAGGGCGGCGCCATCTCGACCCGAACCTTTATTCCCCATCGCTGTCACGCTTCAATCGGGGTGCTGGGTGCCGTGACCGCGGCAACGGCTTGTCTATTGAAGGGCTCGCCCGCTTTCGAAATCGCCGTTCTTCCGGACGGATCCAGAAAATCTCTTCGGATTGAACATCCTATTGGGGAGACAACTGTTATTTTAGATATTGCCGAGACGGGGGAGGTCGAAAGCGCCGCGATCCTCCGAACTGCCCGTAAGCTGTTTGACGGCACCGTCTTTGCGCCATAAGGAAATTCCATGGATCCAGACTATCTCCCTTTTCATCCCAACCCAGCGAAGCCAACATTTATCGCTCCACCTGGCGCTGTGGATGCTCATTGTCATGTCTTTGGTCCGGCTGATCAGTTTCCCTATGCGGCCGAGCGCAAATACACTCCTTGTGACGCCCCGAGGGCCAAACTTTTTGCACTACGTGATCATCTCGGTTTTTCGCGAAATGTCATAGTGCAAGCCTCCTGCCATGGCCGCGACAATGCGGCTCTTGTGGATGCTCTGAAATCCTCGGACAATCTGGCGCGCGGGGTCGCCGTTATCGATCCGAACATTTCCGATGAAGAATTGGCGCTGATGGATAAAGCAGGGGTTCGGGCCGTGCGATTTAACTTCGTCAAGCGCCTTGTGGACGCGACACCCAAAGAAGTTTTCCTGGGGATTTCTGAACGAATTGCCAAACTGGGATGGCATATCGTTGTCTACTTTGAAGCTCCGGACCTGGAGGAATTAATTCCCTTCCTCAGGCAGCTGCCGACAACCGTCGTCGTCGATCATATGGGGCGACCGGATGTCACCAAAGGTCTGGATCATGAAGACTTCCAGCGGTTCGTTTCCCTACTGCGAGACAATAAAAACTTTTGGACAAAAGTTAGTTGCCCGGAACGTTTGACTGTATCCGGGCCACCTTATGATGACGTCATTCCCTTTGGCCGCTATCTGGTGGAAGCCTTTCCCGATCGGGTGTTGTGGGGTACGGACTGGCCTCATCCCAATATGAAATCCCATGTGCCGGACGAAGGGGTGTTAGTTGACGTTATTCCCCATATCGCACCAACCGCCGAACTGCAGCAACAGTTGCTTGTCGATAATCCCATGCGCCTTTACTGGCCCGAAGAAACAGGAGGATGACATGAGCTCTCAAGAAAACAAGAAAGCCATACCCGGCACCATTGTCTTTGATGGGGAGCAGGCCATGAAGGGCTATGCTCTCAACAAGATGTGCTATTCCTTTAACGAGGAGGCTAATCGAGAGGCGTTCAAGGTGGATGAAGATGCTTATTGTGAAAAGTTCGAAATTACCGATGCGCAGAGGGCGGCGGTTAAAAAACGCGACGTTCTGGCCCTGCTCAATCTCGGTGGCAATATCTACTACCTAGCCAAGCTGACAGGCATGTTCGGCCTCAACATGCAGGATATCGGGGCTCAGCAGTCCGGCGTCACCCTCGAGGAATTCAAGGCAAAATTACTTGCAGCAGGAGAAAACTAGCATGGCCAGATTAATCGGAGGGATTGGCAGTTCCCATGTCCCGGCAATCGGAAATGCCATTGAACAGAATATGCAGTCGGACCCCTACTGGAAAAGTTTTTTTGACGGATATGTTCCCGCTTGGAAATGGCTGGAGGAGAGGAAGCCGGATGTCGCAATTCTGGTCTATAACGATCATGGCCTCAATTTTTTCCTCGACAAGATGCCAACCTTCGCCATTGGGGCAGCGCCGCAATATCTTAACTCGGATGAGGGCTGGGGTTTAAAACCTTTGCCGCCGTTTCAGGGACATCCGGAGCTTTCATGGCATATTATCGACAGCCTCGTGAATGATGAATTTGATATCACCATGTGCCAGGAAATGCAGGTTGATCACGGCTTCACAGTCCCCATGAACCTGATGTGGCCGGAACAAGCCAAGCGGGATCAAATCAAGGTTATTCCGGTCTGCGTCAACGTTGTGCAGGCCCCCTTCCCGACAGCCCGTCGCTGCCTCAAACTGGGTGAAGCTATCGGTCGTGCCGTCGCCAGTTATGAAGAGGATCTGGATGTGGTTATTCTCGGGACCGGTGGCCTTTCCCATCAGCTGGATGGGGAGCGGGCCGGGCATACCAATCGGGAGTTTGATACGGAGTTTCTGGAGAAACTGTCAGATGAGCCGGAATGGCTACTGCAATACAGCAATTTAGAGCTGGCCGAGATCGTTGGCCCACAAGGCGTGGAGATGATCATGTGGCTGATCATGCGCGGCGCCCTCAACAAACAGGTGACAGAGCTTTCCCGCAATTATCATATTCCGATTTCCAATACGGCGGCAGGGGTAATTCTGCTGGAAAACAGCGCCTGACTAGAATCGCTGCAAAAGAGGCTAGCCCTATCCGTCAGAGGATGCCAATATTCGCCCTTGAAACTATTGATGTAGCGGATATGAGAGAGCTTTCATGACAGGGTATATATTGGCCATCGACCAGGGCACCACTTCGAGCCGGGCCATCCTTTTCGATCAGAATTACGGCACTGTTGCCACGGGGCAAGAGGAATTTACCCAGCATTTTCCGAAGTCCGGCTGGGTCGAGCATGATCCGGAGGAGATCTGGGAGACGACCCTCGCCACCTGTCGCCAGGCCCTAAAGAATGCGGGCGCCACTGCAGCTGACATCGCCGCAATCGGTATCACCAACCAGCGCGAGACGACGGTTATCTGGAATCGCAAGACTGGCAAGCCGGTCTATAACGCCATTGTATGGCAGGATCGACGCACAGCGGATTTCTGCGACAGCTTGAAGGAAAAAGGGCTAGAGAAGACCTTTAGCGCCAAGACAGGCCTGCTGCTTGATCCCTATTTCTCTGGCACCAAGATCCGCTGGATCCTCGATAATGTGGACGGTGCGCGGGCTGCGGCAGAGGCGGGTGAGCTGGCGTTCGGGACCATCGACAGTTTTCTGCTCTGGCGGCTGACCGGCGGCAAGACCCATGCAACCGATGCCACCAATGCCAGTCGCACTCTCTTGTACGATATACATTCTGGGGAATGGTCTGAAGAATTGCTGGAGATTATGGAGGTCCCGCGTTCTCTGTTGCCGGAGGTCAGGGACAGCGCCGCCGATTTCGGCACCGTCGATCCAGAACTGCTCGGCGGAGACATCAAGATCGCAGGCATCGCCGGGGATCAGCAGGCAGCCACCATTGGTCAGGCCTGCTTCGAGCCGGGGATGATGAAGTCCACCTATGGCACCGGCTGCTTTGCCTTGCTGAATACGGGGGAGACACCTATTGCCTCGCAGCATAAATTGCTCACCACCATTGCCTATCAGTTAAACGGCACACCGACCTATGCCATTGAAGGCTCGATCTTCGTGGCCGGGGCTGCTGTGCAATGGCTGCGCGATGGGCTGGAGATCATTTCCCATGCCGGTCAGTCCGGTGACTTTGCAGAGGACGCGGATGAAAACCAGAACGTCATCCTGGTCCCGGCCTTCACTGGCATCGGCGCGCCCCATTGGGATGCCAATTCCCGCGGCGCCCTCTATGGACTGACCCGGGCGACGGGCCCAAAAGAGCTGGCCAAGGCGGCCCTTGAAAGTGTTTGCTATCAGACCCGCGACCTGCTGCAGGCCATGCATGCGGATTTCGCCGGAAATCATGACACGGTGCTCCGGGTCGATGGCGGTATGGTGGCGTCGGAATGGACCATGCAGCGGCTGGCTGATCTTCTTGGCGCCCCGGTGGACCGTCCTGTTTCAACGGAGACAACTGCCCTCGGCGCTGCCTATCTGGCAGGCCTGCAGGTCGGCTTCTATCCGGAGCCAAAAGCCTTCGCCACCTCCTGGAAACGGGATAAACGGTTCAGTCCGGAATGGGATCAAACACGGCGCGACGCAGCCTATGCTCTTTGGCAGGATGCCGTCCGCCGCACTCTCACCAATTATTGACCGCCACCCTCAGCGGATCAGTGCTAGGCTGCCGCAAAAATCAACACCAAGGAACTCCCCATGTCAAAAATCGAATATTTCTACGCCGGTTACTCCGCTTTTGCCTATCTCGGTCATGCAGAGTTGCTCCGGATCTCCGCCGCTACGGCATGGGAAATCGACCATCGCCCCGTCGACCTCAGGGCCGTCGTTGCCGCCATGGGACCCAGCAAGTTCGGCACCCGCTCCAAACCCCATATGGACTATTATTTCGGTCGTGAGATCGAACGCTGGGCGGAGCAGCGAGGAATTCCGGTACTGGCCCAGACGCCGACTCACCACAGCAATGACATCACCCGTTCCAACTGCATGCTGATTGCCGGGCTGGTGGAGGGAATAAACATCGATGCCCTCTCCCATGAAATGCTGAGAGCCCATTGGGTCGATGACTATGATGTAGACAATCCCGAAGATCTGAAGAAAATCGCCGCCACGGTTGATCTGGATGGCGAGGCCCTACTGGCCCGCGGTGAAGCTCAGGACGTGAAAGACATATATGAGGCCAACACCCGTGAGGCGATCGAGCGCTCGGTCTTTGGCTCTCCCACCTATTTCGTGGGTGGCGACATGTTCTATGGCCAGGACCATCTGGACATGGTCGAGCGGGCCATCCGCAAGCCCTATGCGGGCAGCTGGCCCCGGTCAGCTTAGTCTAGAAAACTAAAATTACAGGCGCTTCTCGGTCGATGGATCAAAGACATGCAAATGATCCGGAGTCACCCGGATCGGCAGCACTTCGCCCTGGGCGATGGTGCGAATGCCATCAAGCCGCACGGTCAAGTTTGACTTGCTCTCTCCGAAATGACCATGAACCAGTGTATCGGCACCCAATTGCTCGACCATAGCAACGGTCATCGGCACTGCATCCGGGGCATCAGGTACCAGTTCCAGATGCTCCGGCCGGATGCCAAGCACAACGTCTTTGCCCCCATGATCGGGCATTCCGCCATCGCCCAGCGGTAACGCCGCCTGACCGGAAATGGTAATATTCTGGCCTTCGGCATCAATCCTGGCATCGGCGAAATTCATGGCTGGTGAGCCGATAAATCCTGCAACAAAGAGGGAGGCAGGCTTTTGATACAGCTCTATCGGAGTCCCCAATTGCTCCACATGCCCGGCATTGAGAACCATCAAACGATGGCCCAATGTCATGGCTTCAACCTGATCATGGGTGACATAGACGCTGGTAATCCCGAGATCGGACTGTAGCCCTTTGATCTCGAGACGCATCTGAACGCGGAGTTTCGCGTCCAAATTGGAAAGAGGTTCATCAAACAGGAAAACGCTGGGCTCACGAACAATCGCCCGGCCCATGGCCACCCTCTGACGCTGCCCACCACTGAGCTGCTTGGGTTTACGGGTTAGCTGCTCTTCGGTCAGCTCCAGTATGGCCGCCGCCTTCTTGACCCGGCTGTCGATTTCCTCCTTGGGCAGGCCCATGATCTTGAGACCATAGGCCATATTTTTATAAACACTCATATGGGGATAGAGGGCGTAATTCTGGAATACCATGGCGATATCTCGCTGTGATGGTTCCAAATCGTTGACCTTTCGATCCCCTATGCTCAAAGAACCCTCAGTAATGGATTCAAGACCCGCTATCATCCGTAGCAGAGTGGACTTGCCACAACCTGACGGGCCGACGAGAACAAGGAATTCTCCTTCTTCAATCGCCACATCCACCCCGTGGATCGCTTTAAACCCGTTCGGATAGGTTTTACGAATACCTTCAAGAACAACCCGTGCCATTTAGTGTTTTCCTACCTACTTCTCTGTTTCCGTCAGTCCCTTGACGAATAGGGTCTGCATAAAGATGACGACACAGACCGGCGGCACCATTGCCAACAGGGCTGTCATCATGATGACGTTCCATTCCGGCGCCTGCTCCGCCGCTTCCAGCATCTGCTTGATGCCCATAACCACCGTATACATTTCAGGCTCAGACGTGATCAGCAGCGGCCAGAGATATTGGTTCCAACCGAAGATAAACAGGATCACAAACAGCGCGGCAATATTGGTCCGTGACATGGGGATCAGGATATCCCAGAAAAAGCGCATAGGCCCTGCCCCATCGATCCGCGCCGCTTCCAGCAGTTCGTCAGGAATTGTCAGGAAGACCTGTCGGAACATGAAGGTGGCGGTGGCCGAGGCAATCAATGGGATGGACAGCCCCCAGTAACTGTCCAGCATGCCGAGATTGGCCACCACTTCATAGGTTGGCAGGATGCGCACTTCCACAGGCAGCATCAGAGTGATGAAGATCATCCAGAAGAAAAACATGCGGAAGGGGAATTTGAAATAGACAATGGCAAAAGCCGAGAGCAGGGAAATCGCGATCTTCCCGCAGGCAATCAGCATGGCCATGACCAGACTGTTCAACAGCATTCGGGCCACCCCCTGCCCGCTTTGCCCGGAAAGTCCCTTGTTAAGGGCAATATCAAGATTTTCAAAGAAATATCCGCCCGGCAATATCGGCAATGGCACCTGTGTCATCCGGACGTCGGGATGGGTGGCCGCCACGAACATGATCCAGACCGGCAGCGCAATGACGGCAACGCCGAGGAGCAGCATGACATGGGAGAAAAAGGTGAGGAGAGGTCTGTTTTCAATCATTAGTAAGCCACCCTCTTCTCAACATATTTAAACTGCACGAAGGTGAGGCCAATAACGATGGCCATCAGAATAACCGACTGTGCCGCAGAGCCACCAAGATCAAGACCGACAAAGCCATCACTGAATACCTTATAGACAAGGATGTTGGTCGCACCTGCCGGGCCGCCGGCCGTCACCGCATGGATCACGCCGAAGGTTTCAAAAAAGGCATAGACCACATTGATCACCAGCAGGAAGAAGGTGGTCGGGGATATCAGCGGCAGAATGATATCGAGAATACGACGTCCCGGTCCGGCGCCATCGATAGCGGCTGCCTCAATCAGGGATTTCGGAATGGACTGCAAACCGGCCAGGAAGAACAGGAAGTTGTAGGCGACCTGTTTCCAGGCCGATGCCATCACCACCAGCGCCATAGCTTCACCGCCATTGAGCTGATGGTTCCACTCATAACCCATTGCAGATAAAGCGTAGGCAACAACGCCGAGGGTCGGGTTGAACATGAAGACCCAAAGGGCCCCCGCTGTTACCGGAGCCACCGCATAGGGCCAGATTAACAGGGTGCGATAAGTCCCTGATCCCTTGATGACACGATCCGCGAGGATGGCGAGCACAAAGGCAAAGGACATCGATAGGAAGGCAACCAGAAAGGAGAAGACGATGGTAACTTCGAAGGATGCCCAGTAATGGCTATCCTGAAACAGCTCACCAAAATTCTTGAACCAGACAAATTCCGTCTTCAGGCCAAAGGCATCCTCAACAAGAACCGACTGGTAGAGTGCCTGTGTGGCAGGCCAAATAAAGAAAACAAGCGTCACAACGATCTGCGGAAAAACCAAAAGAAAAGGCAGCAGAGACGGCTTGAAATGAACGTTCTTCAACATGAACTGGTAATCCCCCGGTAGCGCCACCGCAGCGACGGATCGCTGCGGTGGTTGTTAGTCAGAACAAAAAACGATTAGGAACCGTTTGCCTGCTCGAACTTACGGAGAAGAACATCGCCGCGCTTAGCAGCTTCATCCATACCTTCTGCGCCGGTTTTACTACCCGCCCAGATGGCTTCCATTTCTTCGTTGATGATGTCCCGGATCTGGACAAAATTCCCGAAGCGAATTCCTTTTGAATTCGGAGTTGGTGTATTCAGGCTCAGCTGTTTGATGGCTGTATCGGTGCCTGGGTTTTTCTCATAGAAACCGTCTTTTTTGGACAGCTCATAAGCAGGTGTCGTAATCGGCACATAGCCTGTTTCCTGATGCCACCATGCCTGGACTTCCGGAGAGGCCAGATAGGTCATGAATTTGGCAACACCTTTATAGCTGTCGTCCTGCTTGCCACGAAGTACCCAAAGTGTCGCCCCACCGATGATGGAGTTTTGAGGGCTTTTGATGACATTCGGATAGTAAGGCAGCATAGTCTGGCCGAAGTTGAACTTGGCCTGCTTCTTGATTGAGCCGTAATAGGCGGAGGAGTTCATCCACATGCCGCATTCACCATTTGTGAACATTGGCAGGCTGTCACCGCGGCGACCGCCATAGACGAACAGGTTGCCCTGCTGCCATTCCTGCAGATTGGCCATGTGGGTTTTGACGATATCATTGTCAAACTCAAAGATTGTGTTGGTGCCTTTGAAGCCGTTTTCTTCGGTGCCCATTGGCAGGTTATGCCAGGCGCTGAAGTTTTCGACCATCACCCAGGACTGCCAACCGAAGGAGAAACCGCATTTATAACCGGCAGCAACAATCTTCTCGGAAGCCGCTTTTACTTCTGGCCATGTGGCCGGAACCTTGGAAACACCGGCTTTATCAAGGGCGTCTTTGTTGTACCACAGAACCGGGGTGGAACTGTTGAACGGCATGGACAGCAATTCACCTTCCGCTGTCTGGTAGTAGCTGATCACGGCAGGCAGGAAGACAGATTTGTCAAACGGCTCGCCGGCATCTTTCATCATTTCCTCAACCGGATAGACAGCGCCTTTGGCGGCCATCATGGTTGCGGTACCCACTTCAAAAACCTGGACGATATGGGGCTGTTTCTTGGCCCGAAAAGCAGCGATTGCCGCCGTCATGGTTTCCGTATAGTTCCCTTTGAAGGTTGGAACGACTTTGTATTCAGACTGGGTGGCGTTGAAGTCTTCCGCAATCTTGTTGACCCGCTCCCCATTGGCACCACCCATGGCGTGCCACCACTGAACTTCTGTTGCGGCCGACGCAACGCCGGTCCCGCTCATAAAGGCAGCGACAGCTGCCGGTAAGACTAGTTTTTTGAATATCGACATAACGTTTCCCTATAGGTTGATTGTAAAACACCGGTGGTTC
Source organism: Pseudomonadota bacterium (assembly GCA_024743055.1). Taxonomy (GTDB): domain Bacteria; phylum Pseudomonadota; class Alphaproteobacteria; order Sneathiellales; family Sneathiellaceae; genus Sneathiella. The sequence continues at coordinate 33,149 of JANSXH010000011.1, read as the reverse complement.
CGATGTCCGAATCTGAATTCTTTCTGTTGGAGGCAACCCGTCCCCTCCAATCAGAGTATAGGTATTTGCCCGACCTTCAATGACGGTTTAATGACAGGTCGGGAAACTTCCTGTGACGATGCGAAAAGCTCCGAAATCGATAAATTCATGGAATATATCCATAACACTATGTTATGAAGGTAAGGAATTTTTGGAGACAAGCTCATGAATCGGTTGCGACAGCTGGAGGCTTTCCGGGCCGTCATCATTACCGGCGGGGTGACCCCGGCCGCGAGCATGCTCAATATCTCCCAGCCTGCCGTCAGCCGCCTCATTGCCAGCCTTGAAAAATCCCTTGAAATTCCGCTGTTTGACCGCCGTCAGGGGCGGCTGCATGCGACGGCGGAAGCCGAATTTCTCTATGGAGAGGTTGATCGTGCCATCGCCAATCTAGAGCATGTCTCGCAACTCGCTGCCGATATCCGTAACCAGAAGGCGGGGCATTTGCGTATTGCCTGTCTGCCGGGCTTTGCCACGTCCCTGTTGCCGCGCTCGGTCTCGGAATTCCTGAAATCCCGGCCCGATGTCACCATGTCGATCCAGACCCGGTCCTCGGCCCGGGTCCGTGAATGGATCGCTGCCCAGCAATATGATATCGGCATCGCCGATGAGTTTGAGGGGCATAGCGCCGTCACCCATGAATCCGTCAATATCCGCACCGTCTGCGCCCTCTCCTCCCGCCATCCGCTGGCCACGCAGAAGGTGATCCGGGTGCAGGATCTCGATAATGTGCCCATGGTCATGCAGGATCGGGAGAACCGTTTTTATCACGCCCTCAAAACCGCCTTCGATTCCGCCGGGGTCATTCTCAATCACCGGGTTGAGGTCCGGCAATTCGCCACCGCCTGTATCATGGCAGAGCAGGAAGTGGGGGTGGCGATTGTCAGTTCCATTGATGCGGCGGAATATGTCGGTAAGGGTCTGGTGACCCGTGCCTTCGAGCCGCAATTGCCGTTTCGTCTCGATATTCTCTACCCGAAATATCACCCCCGCTCCCTCCTCGTGCAGGAATTTATCGAGCATTTTCGCAAAAGCCTGACGCCGTTTCTTCACGAAGAATAAGGGCAAATTACGCAAACTTGTTGACTCAGTCCACAAGTTTGTTGACTCTGTCAACAAAATGGAGGCGAAAATGGACCCTTATACCCGACGCCTGGATGCGGTCAGGCTGTTCAATCGATTTTACACAAAGCATGTCGGCGCCCTTAATGAAGGACTTTTACAGAGCCGTTTCTCCCTCACCGAGATGCGGATCCTGTATGAACTTCATGCCCATCCGGGACGGACAGCGGTGGAAATCTGCACCGAGCTTGGCCTCGATCGCGCCTATCTCAGCCGCCTGATCAAGAAGTTCCGAAAGGAGGGTTTGGTGCAATCGGTACCGAGCGAGACGGACGGACGACAATCGATCCTCAGCCTCTCGGAGGAAGGACTGGAGACCTTTACCCCCTTCATCGAAGCCTCCCGTCAGGAAGTGGCGGATATCCTCGACCCCCTCCCCGATGCGGAGCAACTGGCCCTGCTCCGGGCCATGCAGACGATCTATCGGACCATCTCCGGCACCTTGCCTGAAAAAGGCCCCTATTCCTTGCGCGATCCGCGCCCCGGGGATATCAGCTGGGTTGCCCATCGACATGCGAAGCTGTATTGGGAGGAATATGGCTTTGATGAGCGGTTCGAGACCATGGTCATGAAAATCGCCGCCGATTTTATCTCCGGCCACACCCCGGACCTTGAGAAATGCTGGATTGCCGAACGCGATGAAGAAATTCTCGGCTCCGTCTTTATGGTCCGCCACAATGTCCATGAGGCGCAGCTCCGCCTCCTTTATGTGGAACCCTCCGCCCGTGGTGAGGGGATAGGCGGCACCCTGATAAATGAATGCATCCAGCAGGCCCGCCGCCGGGGACATTCGAACCTGTTCCTGTGGACCCACGACATCCTGACCCCGGCCATCCGTCTCTATAAGGCCGCCGGTTTCAACCTGGTGCATGAGCAGAAACAGGAGTTGTTCGGCCAGCATCTCAATGAACAGAGATGGGACCTGATGCTGTGACTGTCCCAGCCCTGGCGCTGGTCAATGCCGCCGTCAGCGGCGTCACCGTCGGAGTGGCCCTGGTCGCCACAGGATCCATCGTCGATGAGGCGGGCCCGATTACCATTGCCTTTATCCGCTACAGCATCGGCGTGCTTTTCCTGCTGCCCCTGGCCCTCAGCACCAGTTGGAAAGGCATCCCGATCCGGGACCTGGTGCCCATCGGCCTCCTCGGTATTTTCCAGTTTGCCATACTGATGATGCTGCTCAACTACGCGGTCATCTATATCGATGTCGGACTTGTCGCCCTGATCTTTGCGACCCTGCCGCTGATGACCATGCTGCTGGCCGTCGGCCTTGGTCAGGAGAGTTTCACCAACCGCAAAGTCATCGGTATTTTACTGACCATCGTCGGCGTCGCCTTTGCTGTCGGTGTCACAGCCTTCAGCCGCAGCCTCGACCTCAATGCCTGGCTCGGAATCGGGGCGTCGTTCCTGGCAACCCTCTCCGGCGCCGTCTGCAGTGTGTATTACAAGCCTTATCTGCTGCGCTACCCGACAGGGCAGATCAGCACCGTCGCCATGCTCGCCTCCGCCCTGTTCCTGAGCGGCTTGGCCGTCTATGAAGGTCTCCTTGCTGTGGTTCCCACCTTTGATACCCGGGTCTGGCTGGTTATGCTGTTTATCGGCCTGTCTGCGAGCGTTGGCTATTTCACGTTGCTTTACGCCATTCGCCATATTCCCGCCTCCAACGCTACCGTGTTTATGGGCCTCAGCCCGATCAGCGCCGCCGTCTTCGCCGCCTTCTTTATTGATCAGCCCCTGACGATCGAGGACCTTACAGGCTGTGCCTTCGTCGCCACCGGCCTGGTCATTTCCCTCTGGCAGAGACGGACCGATTAGCACTGGTGAATGCGGCCTCTTCTGGTGTAGGCTTTTCGTGAAGTCAGGCAGGAGGAAAAATAATGACAACAAATTCGCTGATTTCCGAACGGGATCAGTTTCTCTCCCGTTACCCGGAAAAAACCATGTCAATTCGAGGTACGGACTGGGGCGTCATTGATACCGGCGGCAACGGGCCCTGCCTTTTGATGCTGCCCGGCACCCTCGGCCGGGCAGATATATTCTGGCAGCAGATCGAGGCGCTGAAAGACCGGGCACGGCTTATTTCCTTAAGCTATCCCGACAGCTGGAGCCTGGAGGATTGGTCACAGGATATCGTTGCCCTGCTGCAACAGCTGGGAGTAAAGAAAACAGCGGTCGTCGGCTCTTCTCTCGGCGGCTATCTGGCGCAATTCTTTGCCCGCACCAACGAGGAAAGATGCACGACCCTGTTTGCGGCCAACACCCTGTCCGACAACGCCGGCCTTACTCAGAAACCGCCCTACTCCGCTGATCTGGAAAATACCGACATCAGTATCTTAAGACGCGGCTTTGGCGACAAGGTATCGGAGTGGGGAGAGACTCATCCCGATCAAGCCGAGCTGGTTGAACTGTTACTGGCGGAATCCAATGGCCGCATCCCGCCGGAACACTTACGGGCCCGGCTCATTTGTCTGAAAGAGGCCCCACCCCTGCCAAGCTGCCCGCTGGATCTGAAAAAAATCATTGTGATCGAGGCCGCCGATGATCCCCTCATCCCCGAGCCCATGCGTCAGGGCGTGAGAGAGGCGCTTAATCCGCAAGCCACCTTCCGCTTTATTGAGGGCGGACATTTTCCGTATCTGGCACAGCCGGAAAAATACACCTCAATCCTTGAGGAAGGTCTCGGCCTCCCGGTAACAGGTCCAAATTGGGGTGATGGGAAGAGCCGGAGCCTGTGAGGATTATCTCCAACAAGGAAGTCGCGTATCTGCTCTCGATGCCAAAAGCGATCGAGATTATTGCTGACGTTATGCCAAAAGCTTCTGCCGGAAAGGTCAACCTGCCGCTCCGCCATGCCATAGAGGTTGGCGGTCCGAACCTGATGGGGATCATGCCGGGATCCTTGGGCGATCCCGCCTGTTACGGGGTCAAGCTCCTCAGCCTGTTTCCGGGCAATGCCGCCGTCGGTCATTCATCCCATCGCGGCGCCATGGTTCTGTTTGAAGCAGAGTATGGGGCCGCCATTGCCTTGATGGATGCGGCTGTCCTCTCCGCCGTCCGCACCGCCGCCGCCAGCGCAGTTGCCACCAACTATCTGGCGAGAACGGAGAGTTCAATCCTGACCCTGATCGGCTATGGGGAACAGGCAGAAACCCATCTGGACGCCATGACAGAGGTTCGTCCCATAACAGAAGTCCGCATTGCCGGGCGTAATGCAGAGAAAGCGCAAAAATTTGCCGATGAGTCACAGAGGAAGTACCCGAACCTGGCTTTTACGACGGGAACCGACATTCGCAAAGCTGCCCAAGGCGCCGATATCATCTGCACGATTACGGGTGCAACAGAACCGCTGCTGTTTGGGGACTGGATAAACGACGGCACCCATCTCAATATCGTTGGTTCCTCCATTCCCAGCAAACGGGAGATAGATGAAGATCTGGTGGCCAAGGCATCTTTCTATGTGGATTACCGCCCGTCGACTTTCGCCCAGGCGGGAGAAGTTATGAGTGCGCTTGAAAGCGGGCGGATTACCAAGGATCATATCCGCTCCGAAATTGGTGAACTGGACCGCGTCGCTGCCGGAAGCCGCAAATCAGAGAATGAGATCACGCTCTACCGCTCCCTCGGCATCGCCGCCCAGGACCTGGCCTGCGCCCATTTTATTCTGAGGCAAGCGGAGAAGGCGGATTTTGGTGTAACGGTCGAGTTTTGAAAACACGGTGCCGCTGGTCAATCAGAGATGGATATCACCCGCGGCCTTCTAATATCAAAGACCCGGCGCTTACGCGCCGGGCCGATTAGTGAGCGACCGCAGAGAATGCTGACGGAGTCATACACCCTGCATAGGATAGTTCCTCATAAGGATAAGACTAACAGTCTTCTTCTTAGTCCTGATATTCTTCACTTTCGTCTGGCTCAACTAGATCATTGCTATTCCGAGCTTGGGTTTGCCGAGCGCTGGCTTTTATAGATTTGGCTTTCTTCATAGGATCGAATGAGTCATCATATTTTGGGAAATCTCTATCAAATTTGAAGTCAAAATTGCATTTAATCCCCTCATTATTTAGCAGCTGCAAAACCGAGTCGATAGCTGTCCGAAATGCCGGTTCCACCCAGCCTGCATCCACATGATACCCTTCCCCAGCAAAATAGAGCTTGGATTTCTTACTGTAATTCTGATTATACATCATCGGTACTTGCGTGTTTTTCCAGGTCCTTTGGTCATAAAGACGGGCAGCCCCCTTATAATGCTTCTGCAATTCCCAATGATGGACCCATCCCTTGTAATTTATGTTCCCGAACTCGTCTTTGGTAAATTTTGCGTAGTTCGAAATCCTATCGGTTGGTCCCATATTCCTGCAGTTTGCCAGCATCCTGTCAGCTTCTTTCACTGCAAGGTTTATCAGTTCCTGATCATCATAACCGACAAGCTTCGTCGCATCGCGCCACCAGGTATAGCTCAGTAAAAGGATCCCGTCTTGCCTTTCACTTTCACCTTTGGCCAGTTTGACGCCATATGTATCCCGAATTGCCGTTTCACTTTCGATAATTTGCGGAATATTACAGTCAGGATCCTCCCAATATGCCCCTCTCAATTCTAAGAATACCTTGCAACAGGGTTCCCAATGTGCTTGCGACAAATAGGCCTGCAAGTCATAAGGCCATTGGTCCACGGGGTCAAAACCGCTTACCTCTATTTCCGTGCCAAATTGATGTGTTGGCACTGTGACGATGACAGCGTCATATTCCACTTCAGAAAAATCATAATTAAAGTTTCGATCATTTCCGGACTTTACATGCAGCCTGACTTTGCCGTTGTCATACTGAATCTTTGAGATCGGGCTGTTAAAAAACATACGAAACGAGGATTCATCTCCCTTACGTCTAGCCGTCTCGTCTGCCTTTTCATCATCCGGGTAGCGGAAAATATTGTGCGCATATCGATAAAGCGCTTCTTTACCGCTTACAAATGGCTTGAACAGAAGGCAATCTGTGATCGTCGAAGTCCCAAGATATTTCGGACTAGCTATTTGGGAACCCAGACTATCACTGCAGCTATGGTCTTGTTGAGGCCCAGCAACCCTCTCTTTTGTATTTACATCAAACAATCCCTCAATTACCTGAAGGTCTGTTCCAAATCCATGAACAAATGTCCGGTACACATATAGAAAGCTGAGATTGAAGAAGGAGCCCCATCCCCCGTCACCGGCACCGATCACGTAAAAAATCCGAGCCTCCGCCTCACTCATTCCCAGACCACCGAAATACCCTTCCTTATTTAGATCTTCGTTTTCTACGGGGTCGAGGAAGACCACATCCCGAAAGGTTTTATCGTAATAGTGTGTCACGATATTCTGCCAAGTCTCCTGCCAATTTCTTGACTCATATTTTTGCTTGACGAAGTTTTCGAATTTATCCCCGAATTCATCCCATTTCTTTTTCACTGCCCTTAATTCTTCATTAGGCGGATACTTCTCACCTGCTGGCCAAATAAGCATCTGGCCCTCCACCTCTTTATTTCTAACTTCATAAGATTCGTATGTATCTGATTTTGTTTCCTCAATTTCTATAATTGCATCCTGTTTTTTCTCATCATATCCAACATCATGAGGGAGCGAGCCTTCATTGTAATAAATGCCGGTATCCGCCCATTTTGACCCCGGATTTGGAAACTCGTCTGTCGATATTTCGAATTTGTTTAGATAGTAGGACAATACCGACTTGCCATCCCATATTTGTTGTTGTCTCTCTGGCGAGCCTTGCTTCTTTGCCACTGTTCCTAGCGGAATGAAGGGCGGCATTCGCATAGCGCCTGCATCCATGGCGGTAAACTGTGCCTCGCCACGGTCCGACTCAAGGGTCTTCGTCCAGAAACGACCGCCATATCGGTCACTTGCCTCAAACAAATGGACTTTCTTAACACCGCATCGGGAAAGCTCATGGGCAGCCGTCAATCCTGCGGGCCCGGCACCAATAATTGCGACTTTTAGGTCTTTGCTGCTCGCATCAGCAATCCCACTGTACTTGTCCGATTCATCTAGAAGTTTCCGGTAGTTAAAGCTTCGATCCGCTGGTCCAGGAAAAGTTCCGCGCCAGGCCTTTGACGCTGCGAAAGTTACAAGTTCATTCCCGCTGGATTGTTTTCTTAGAGTCGGTTTTTTTGAGGTGCCCTTGAGCACTTCCATCTTTGATTCTTCTTCAAATTCGTCTGACATTTATTCTATTCTCCAAGTTGACATGAAATTCTGGTGGCTATGGAAGTTAAAAAATCCACTGCCTATTCATAAAAACGAGAGAGATTATTTGTTTGTGAAAATTCTAATTCACATTAATTTATTATTTTATACAGAGGCGGTTTTTATTATTATTTATTGCAATATAATATATCTATATTTAAATAATATTCTATAATACATTAATAAAGAGATATTTTATTTAGATATCACTTGAGGCGATGATAGCTTCCGCGATTTTGGCAATCGCAGTTTTCGAGCTTTGGGATTTATCCCTCAGTCGTCGATAAGCCTCTTCTTCCGTAATGCCCTTGGAGCGGGAAAGGATAGCGGTGGCCTCTTCTATTTTTCGCCGGGCCTTTAGGGTCTGATCGAGCGAGTCGACCCGTCGCTGTAACCGGTTTTCATGGCGGGCAAGACTGATGGCCGTTGTCAGAGCCGCCAGGATGCCAAAAATCCGAATAGGCTTTGACAGAACACCATGGACATTCAAACGCTCCAGCTCAGACAAAATTTCCGGCGTCTCGAAGCTGATGATGGCAATCCGGGCAATCGCCGCACTGCTTGCCATCCAGGAAATCGAGTTCTTGCTGTCCATCTGGGTCAAAAGGAACAGGACGATATCAATATGATCCGGCAGATTGTCCGGCGCCGGCCAGACGCTTTCAACCTGGCAACCAATTCTTTTCAGATGCGCCAGAAACATGCGCCGTTCCGCATCGTCAGGGTGAATGACCAGCACCCGCATTCTTCTCAATCGGCGGAGCAGGCTGTCACCTTGACTTGGAACAGACCTCATCATCCTGACGAGCGCTCGCTGATCGTTCTATCATAGCCAACAAGATAAGGGTCGGGTCGAATGACACTGGCGCTTTTCCAAACCACCTCAAACTTGCCCTCTTTTGTGGACCGGCCAACCTGAGGGCGCAAAGTGAAGTGGTTTGTGTCAATATCGATGAACAGATCCCCGCCCGGCCCCTTGAAAACCGATCCGCACAAAGCCTCTAGCACCTGATCCGTCTCGGTTGTCTTACACAGACGAACAGCATTTGCGAAGAAATGGACAAGTGAATATCCAGCCTCACTATACACGCCTGGTAACGCCTCCTTCCCAAAGCGGGCCTGAAACGCCTTGACGAATATATCATTTGGCTTCGAATTTATGGACCCGAAATATGAGGCGACCGAAAGATGACCCTCTCGGGCATCTTCTGGCATCATGGCCAATTCAGATTCTGTTGTGGTCAGTGAAGCAATAGGTACATTTCCATCTAAGGGCGCAACCTGTGAATAGGCAGTATAGAAGGAAATGCTGTCTTCCCCAACAACCGTCGAAAGAATTACGTCTGTTTCCGGGATAGACCGCAATACTGTTTCCATCTTGTCCAGGGACAATCCAAAAGGCAAATATTCTTCATGAACTACTTTACCACCACTGCTTGACAAGAACTCAGATACAATACGGTTTATTTCTCTCGCATATAGGGTATCAGAACCGACGAGCGCGAGCCTCTTGCCATAATGTAAAAAAATGTACTCCAGAAGAGGCAGGATCATCTGGTTTGGAACAGCCCCTCCATAGATGACATTCGGAGAATATTCAAACCCCTCATAGACCGACGGATAAAACAGGATACCATTGAACCGCTCAATGATGGGGAGGACGGCTTTGCGGCTGGTGGACAAACAGCATCCAAAAATTATGTTCACGCGATGTTTCAAAAGAAGGTCCATCGCCAGCTCCGCATAGCAAACATCCTTGCCTTCCGGATTGAGGATAACAGGCTCGATAGGCGCACCATTGATCCCGCCGCCTTCATTGATTTCTTCACATGCCAAAAGGATACCCTGAATATGCGCATTTTCAGTTACCGCCATCGTACCGGTTTGCGACAACAGAACACCTATCTTGACTGCTTCACTCTCCATTTTCAGCTACATCCATTTATCCGTTGATCAAATATCCGCGCTACTGCCAACAATTCTTCATCGCGTCCGGCTTTACCCATTAACATCATTCCGATCGGCAATCCCAATTCGGAAACCCCCACCGGTATTGTCAAACAGGGGAGACCCGACATATTACCAAACCAGCAGAACCAAGTCATGCTGTCTTGCGTTGTCACTTTCCTGCCTCCGAATTCCTGGCAGTCTTCGCCATGTTTGGGCGCCGGAATTGGCAGGGTGGGTAATACCAGAACATCCCAGTCCGGCATCTCATAATATAAGGACCGCATAAGAGACGCCCGTAATTTTTGGGCCTCAAGCAGTTCCAGCGCGCTCAGCCGGCGTCCGGCCTCCAAATGGGCCCGCGTAACCGCGGAGAAGCCTTCCGGATTTTTCTCAAGCGCCTGGAGATGATAGGAGGTCGCTTCACAATGCAATATTGTTTCCCATCCAGAAAAATATCTCCAAAGATCGGTCAGCTCATAATCCTCTGCAACGAGCTCCGTTTTCTCGATTGCCTGCCGAATGACAAGATCAACCTCGTCCGATCGCTCAAACCCTTCCCCATAAAGATTGAGCACTCGAGGCGTCCCTGTCTTGACTATTGCCCGAAAGGGCTTGGCATTAAACGTTGACGGGTCATGCGGATCCTGGCCCATAAAGAAGGGCAAAAGAACTTCAATATCTGCCAACGACCTGGCCATGGGCCCTGGTGCGTCAAGGGACCAACTCAAGGGCAATATGCCGTGGCGGGATGCCCGGCCGTAGGTGGGTTTAAAGCCATAGATTCCACAGGCGGAAGATGGAATGCGCACGGATCCACCGGTGTCACTGCCAAGTGCAGCCCCCACCATACCGGATGCAACAGCCACTGCAGAACCCCCACTGCTACCGCCAGTTATATGCTCTTGATTATACGGATTTTTTGTGGCCCCAATATTTGATGTGGTATTCGTCGCGCCATAGGCCCATTCATGCATATTTGTTTTGCCAAAAATAATGGCACCGGCAGCCCGGAGGTTCGCTACAATTGTGGCATCGATGTTTTCAGGCGCGATCGGCCGTGCATCTGAACAAGCTGTCGTCGGATAATCCGCTGTTAAATAGTTGTCTTTCACCGCAATCGGAATGCCATCTATCGGGCTGATAGGTCTTCCGCTTGCTATCCTTTGGCTCGCCACTTCGGCCTGCTTCAATACCAATGAGTCGTCAAATGTCACGAAGGCATTCAACGAAGCAAGCTTCTTTGCTCTCTCAAGGGAATGTTCGGCAAGGGAGAGGGCCGAATATTCCCCTGCGGCCAAAGCGGCGATCTTCTGTGACATTGTATCACTTTTCAAATGCATCGAATGCCTCCGGAACGAATACTGGAGCGGGTTCTTCACCCGGGCTTTCTATTTTCTTCTCCATCAATCCCGCGCGAATTCGATCAAGAGTAGCGGCAATGCGCCGGCGTTGATCTTCGTTGAGATCTGCAACGAATTTCATTCTAAACTCCTAATAATTCCTGTTGGAGGGCAGTATCACTTTGCAGATGGTCTCGATCCGTTTCCAATCGTATACCTCCTTTTTCCATGATATACGCTCGATCCGCCATGGAGAGGCAGAAGTCCAGATCCTGTTCTGCAACTAAAATCGACAGGCCCAGATCTTTGTTGATCTGTTTCAAGATACCGGCAAATTCATCTATGATCGACGGCTGCACACCTTCTGTCGGTTCGTCAAGAAGCAGAATTTTTGGCTTTGTCGCTAACGCCCGCGCAAGTGCCAGGACCTGCTGCTGCCCGCCCGAAAGACCACCTGCGAGATCGTTTGATTTCGGTACCAGGATCGGAAACTTTTCCATCATTTCCGCGACAGCTTCTTTGTGGTCATATCCGTTTGACGCTGCAGCAACAGCGATATTTTCAACGACTGTCATACGCTGAAAAACAAACCTGCCCTGCGGGACATATCCCAGACCCATCTGAGCCCTTTTTGCGGGACTGGCAGGGGCTGGCTTTCCGTCAATCTCGACGGACCCGCTCATGGCGGGAATCAAGCCGGTCGCGTACCGCATCAAGGTGGATTTCCCGACACCATTCCGACCAAGCAAGGCGACAATTTCACCATGCCTTACTTCAATTGACACGTCTCGAATAATGGTAGTTTTGCCGTAACCACCCGTAGCATCCGTAATTTTAAACATGCTTGCCTCTTCCCAGATAAATATCCAGAACACGCTCATCCGCCCGAACAGTCTGAATGTCCCCATCCGCAAACACCTGACCCTGATGAAGAACAGTTACATACCCTTCAAGGGTTCTGACAAATTCCATGTCATGCTCGACGACGACGACTGTGATAAATCTCGCCATTGTTCGCACCAATTGTGATAGCTCCCGGGTCTCCTCCTTCGTCATTCCGGCTGCTGGTTCATCAAGGAACAGAACACGCGGTGAAAGGCAAAGTACCATCCCGATATCCAGCCATTGCTGCTGACCATGAGACAAGGCCGACGCTTCAACACCAGACTGCCTTTCAAGGCCCAGCATTTGGATAATTTCCTTGGAAAGTGTCCAGGCTTCCTTGTCATCACCCGTACTTGAAAATGCTGCCAACAATAGATTGTCCATCACCGTCAGTTCACCAAAGACCTGCGGTTTCTGGTTTTTGACCGCGAGCCCTTTTCGAACGCGCTCAAACACCGGTGCCTGAGAGATGTCCTCTCCCCCTAGCATCACTCTGCCGCTTTCCGGCATATAGAGACCAACACAGGTTTTAAGGTAGGAGCTTTTGCCGGCACCATTTGGACCAATAAGGGAAAAGGGCTTGCCGGAATCAAACTTGCGGGAGACCTTGTTGACAGGAATCACACCGCCAAACCGTTTGAACAAGTCAGTCGATATCAACTCCTTCGCCGGACCAACATGTCTGGCGGCGGCGTTAAGGATACCCTCCAACACATTGGTCTTTACCTGAACAGCTCCAGTGTCCCTGGCTGCTTCATTTGGATCGGGCAGATATTTTTTCCAAAGCAAGTCCAACGCTCCCAGCACTCCGTTTTGCAGGAACATCACTAGAAGGACAAGTATGATGCCTAAAATCAATGTCGTTTGACCGCCAACGGCACCGCCGCCCAACCAGAAGGACAATCCACCGATGATAAGCGCGCCCAAAAAGGGCCCGGCTAATGTACCCAAACCTCCGACAAGGACAAAAATGGGTATCGATATTGCCTCACTGACTGAAAAGATGGAGGGATTGAGGTAGTTGGACCATGCCCCAAACAGAGTGCCCGCACAGCCAGCAATCGCGCCCGCATAGGCAAAATTGGCAAGCTGGAATTTTCGGATATCGTATCCAAGCAGCTCCGTTTTTTGAGGATCAATCCGAACGCAATTGACGATCTGCCCAAACTTGCTTCGCATCAACCATCTCGTCAGAAAAAAGAGGATCGCTGAAATTATAACGACCAGCGCAAAAGCCCCATTGGGTGTCATCTCTTCTGCATCTGGTCCAAACCCAAGAACAAAACCGGGAATATTGGACATTCCATTGTCCCCACCGATGAGGGCATCACCAATTTCCAAATTGAACGTTTGGGTGAGAACTAATAGCAATAAAGTAAGGGTATAGGTCAGTATTGTACTTTGGAGTCCTCCCATTCGAGCATAGAAAATAATATATCCCAACGCGGCAGCGGCCAGAGCCCCAAAGGCCGCACCTGCTGGCAAACTCCACACCAGTGTATTCCCTGTGAGGGGCGCCATATTGATGGCGACAACACTTCCAAAATATCCGCCCAATCCGTAGAACGCCGTCTGACCCAGACTTAACAGCCCGCCGCGCCCCCACACAATGTCAAGGCTCAGTCCGAGGAGGCCGAAAATCACCCATGATGTCGCGACATATGCAAGATAGGGATCCAGGGTCTCCGAAAAGACCAGGACTGCAATAATCCCGATTGCCGGAAAAACAAGACCGGCCGAGTTATAAAGTTTTTGAGATAGATTCATTGTTACACTCACAACTTACGGCGCCATCTGGCGGAAATACCGAGCGGGTAAAGCCAAAGGAGAGCTGCAGTAATCAAGAAGAAGAATGCGTCACCGGCGACGGATGTCAGGAAGCTCGCTGTGACAGAAGCACCGCCTCCGAGACCGATGGCTGCCAAAGCACTCCCGGTCAACGACACCGGTCCAGCGACCACAACGGTCAGGAACGCCTTAATAACGAATACTGAACCCATGGAGGGGGTTGCCGGGATGATGGGCAGCAACACGGCGCCCGCAAACCCCGCGAGACCGCACCCGATTGCAAAGGTCAAGGTATTGACTTTTGAGGATTGAATACCAATTGCCCGCGCCATTTCCGGCTCCTGGATTGACGCGCGTGCCTTCATTCCATAGACGGTTTTGGTCATGAGAAAATAGACAAAGCCTAGCATTAAGGCCGCCACAGCAATCATCAGAAGCGGATAGCCAGCCAGGCTGTATTCGCCGATTTGCATATTGAACTGTGGCATACCAATACCTGGAGTGACTGTACCAAAGAGCAGAACAGCCAGCTGCAGCAAAGCAATGCTGATTCCCCAGGTTGCCAACATTGTATCAAAAATGCGTCCATATAGTCGGCGCATAACAAGAATTTCGACAATGGCGCCGATGGCCATAGTGATGACGACCGCAACCGGTATCGACAACAGGTAAGGAATACCAGCTTTGGTCGTCATCAATGCGGCATAGGCACCGATCATAATGAACTCTCCATGGGCGAGGTTAATTACCCCCATTAACCCGAAGACAACGGCGAGACCTATCGTCGCAATGAGCAAAATCGAAGCACTTGACAGCGACGACAACAGTACTGTTGCCAAATAGTCCAGTTCCATGGATATCTCCCTTTTCCGGCACGCACATCATGAGGTGCATGTCCCTTTTTAGTTTTTTGCCAAGTGGCGTAAATTTTAGCGGAGCTCTAGATCTGCAACATGATCACAAGGGTAATGTGCAGATGCTGTTCGGAAACATCAGAGGCTTTGACAAAATGCATCCGTCAAAGCCTGCCCCAACAGCGGAACATACAATCCCGGGCAATTGGTTTCCCAACCTAAGGATCTCGCGTCCATCCGGACCAATAAAAGCAAACATTCATAATTGGTGCGCGCCTCAAACGGCGCGCACCATTACATTTATCTTATTTACCGTCAGGCGTGAAATGCTTGGCAGTTTTCGGATTTGCTATGAGATCGCACTTTTCACGCTCATAGGTTGGTACGACATCTTCGAATACTTCCACGGTCTTGAAGCCATGATTATCATCGCCCTCAACAATGTAGACATTCTGCCGCAAATGATGGGATCCCGGCTCCAGGGTCACTAGACCGTTTGGCGCATCAAAGGTAAGTCCGCCTTCCAGAGCGGAGATCACTTTGTCAGCGTCGGCAGTCCCTGCCTTGTTGACGGCAGTCGCCCAAAGATTAACTGCATTCCAGGTGTCAACGGCAACCGAGACAATCGGCGTATCATCGCCATATTTTGCCGTCCACATCTCTACAAACTTCTCATTTGCCGGATTGTCGACATGCATGAAGTATCCCTGATTGGTTACCAGACCCTTGCCGGCTTCAGGAGATACAACAACCTGCTGGTTGCCGGATCCGTAGTTCGTGGATACCACACCAATTCTTTCTTTCAGGCCCGCGGCAGCGAATTGTTCGAGAAATCCTGTCTGGTTTGCTCCCACTGGCAAGGCAACGACAAAATCTGGTTTCGCCGCCTGAATTTTTTGAATAGTCGGAGAATAATCTGTCACGGCCAAGGACAGGAAGTCCTCACCGACGACTTCCGCACCGGCCTGCTTGGCATATTCATGAACCCAATGAGCGGAAATTGTCCCGAAGTTGTAATCCGGGGCCATGATGTAGATTTTTTTGCCGTATTGCTTTACAGCCCAGTCAATCAGGACCGAGAGCTGCTGCGACGCAGAAGATCCGGTTACGAAGGTTTGCTTGTCGCAAGCACCTCCTTCATAGAGCGATGCGTAAAAGTACGGAACATTCGCCTTGCGAATGATCGGACGAATAGCTTCGCGAGAAGAACTGGTCAGCCCCGCGAAAAGTGCATCAACTTTATCTCTGAGAATGGCCGTATTGGTGAACTGGGTGTATTTAGGCAGCTCAGATTGTGCGTCATAAGTGACCACTTCAATCGGCTTACCCAGAACGCCGCCATTGGCATTGATATTCTCCACGGCGAGCTGCAGCGCATTATTTTGCTGTAGGCCATAAATATTCAACCCACCAGTCAAATCATAAATAGCGCCTATCTTTGTATCGGCGTTTGCGAGTTGCGCAAACATCGCGACGCTCAATGCCGCGGTAGTGTTGATGAGTAGTTTTTTCATAAAGGCTTACTCCCTGATATGCAGGACGAACTGAACACGTAATAAGGGAGGAAAAGTCTGAAAAAAACGCAAAACGACGCATCCTGAATTCGTGTTCAGCAGCGTCGCTAATGATTTTTGATGTGCATCGTCGCACGCCCTAAGGGAAACAAAATAAGTCTATTTAGTCAAGAATTTTGTTGAAGAAATTGTGCAAGGACGATTTTTCCGCCCCGCCAACTCCTCAATAATGAAATTTCTAAAACAAAAAATAACAAAAAACCAATACCTTAGAGGCACTATTTTTTCATCTTCAAACGCTCAACGGATCCAGCGCGACTGCGCTGGATCCTATTGTGTTTACTCATACGATTGTGCCCGAAAAAAGTTTAATTACTTTTCTGGACGAAGATTCCTCAATCTACATAGCTGCCACCTTGATCTCCGTCATCGGGGATTTGATTGTCAGACTCATCTTTGATAACTGTAAGTACCTCAGCATACTTCGACACCCCGAAAATGCGTGCATCTTTTACATCGATCACGGAATTCTCAACTGCCGTAGCCGTATTAGATTCAAGACTGACCAACTCTGTACGCAGAGACGTAAGTTCTTGCTTCTCATCATCATCGTCCGGGTCGTTATCCTGTTTGTTTTCTGCTGTATTGTTGCCCGAAGCCGTATTATTGGAACCGGCCGCAGACGCGATCCCGGCTGTCAGCATGGTCGTACGTGTAGCTGGCGTGGTCGTAGCTGCTGCCCCAGTGGTGACTACAGTTGGCGAAGGAGCCCGCGGCTCTTTACAGCAGCAAATGGGAATGGGGCGATTATTATCAAATCTCTCCCGATCCTTCTTGAAAAAGAAGCCCCAGAAATCACCTTCTTCGGAGCAGCATATTGCAGGAAGACAAGACCAGAAGATGCTGGGTACCCCCATAAACGGCACCATCAGGGCTTCCATGATGATGAATTCCCGCTTCAAGTAAAACAGTTCGGCAACGGATAAAGCACGATAAGCACCGCAGATAATCGCTGCATCGGCAATATGGTATGTCATCATGATCATAAAGATCAGCACAGAGTGGGACAGACTTTTCATGATGATGGAATTTTTAAAGAAACTAATCAGGTCAAAGAAGCACAACCAGTAGAGAACTCCAGCAAAGTCTGCAGCGAAGCCTGCAAACGCTCCCCGTGCCGCAAGGACATCAATATCATTAATCTCCCCGGCAACCAAATTAAGCATAAACGGCATATTGGTAACACCAACGAGCGTTCCGACTAAACATAAGGTCACCGGAAAGGCACGGTAAAGAGTGCGATGTTTGTATTGGGCGTCATTTAATTGCCTGTTACATAAGCAAATGCGTTTCACACAATTAGGACGGCGTTTGACCAGCCACCAGAAGAGCACTTGACCTAGTTTAAGCAATCCAAACCAAAGAAAGTTTGCGGTTGCCCATGCAAAGGCGTATTGCGTCTGACTGAGACTCGTATTCCCTGAATCAAAGAATGCCAATGCAACGGGAATTGTGAACAGGCCAGCTAACAACATTGAAAAGACAACGGCCCTACCTTTCAACTTGCGGCCCATATTGTGCTGGAATCTGTCGGATGTGTAATTGCGGCACTTTTGACAAGCACCTTCATAGTCGAAGAAATTTATAGGATCCGACGGATAGCCATATGGATCTGTACTCGCTTTTATCAGATCAGGGGAAATAAACCGGCGTAACTGGGTGGAGTAATATCTTGTACCGGCGAAATAGAGTCCCGTTTCCGCATCAAGCCTCATTCCCGCAAAAGTAACGGTGAAGTTGAAGGTGCCAACGGACTTTTCAGCGTCAATTTCGCCATAGGTATCAAACAGAATAACAGCCGTTTTCAAGCCTTTGTTGTCTGTTGCGGCGAGACTGCTCCCCAGGTCGTCAAGATGGATGTAGACGTCTCCTGCCTCTATGATCCCCTGCCCCTGGAGTTGCTTCGGAATAGAGGCCGGCGACGACGGCGCGCTTGTTTTGAACTCCTTGAACAGGGACTTATCCGTTTGCTTGTCCTCAGCAATGGTAAATTCTGCGAACACACCAAACACACTTGTAGCCTTAACAGTCCGCAAGAGGGTGCCGTCAGGTTTACGGGTAATGCTGTAATCCGGGCTGACGTCAATCTGAACGGTCCCGTCCGGTGACGCCTTGATAAACCTTTCGCCGAACAAGTCTGTCACAAATTCAACATTTGACGCTTTCTTGTCGCTACCGCTGGAAGTACCGGAAAGGTTACCAAATGGGTCGAACATAAACTCAATAATATCGCTTCCGCTTTTTAAGGTCCGGATATCGCCATGCTTGTCAAAAGTTGTCTCAAGCGCAGTTTCGCCCATAACCTTGGTCACCTGATATCCGGATGCATTGGTTTCAAATGCCGTTGTTTTCTTATCCATTACAACGCTTTGGAGGTTTTCAGAAGCTCCAAAGTTATAGTCTCGCAGGCCTCCTCTTGCCGAAGAAAAGTCGGACGACAATTTGCCTCTTTCGTCATAGACATACGCATTTTTGGAAACGATTTCGCCATCAACGCGCGTGGCAGTGGCCAGATTGCGTGTCGACAGCGAGCCATCAGTCGCATATCCAAGAGAGATATATGGCGTCAGATTTTCTCGGACCGAATTTGCGACCGTAAAGTTGCTCAAATTACCAAACGGGTCGTAATTTCGATATTCCGTCACGCCGTTTCCAAAGCGCGTGACGATGGGACGTCCATAGCTATCATGGCCGTCAAAGAGCGCAATGGGTTTATTTGTATCGCCCCAGAAAATGTTCTGCGTGGCGCCCCGGCCATCATAGTCAAACTGAACGGAACGATTACAGGGATAATGGCGCGCGGCAACCAGTCCGTCCGACCTCAAGCTCGATTTTACGGTTTCAGTATAGTCTTTACCCAGGACCAACGTCCGTTCTATCTCTTGACCGCCCGGTGCATATCGCAATGCCGTCTGCCACCCGTCCGGATGGGTCAGCAACTGGCTCGTACTTCTATTTTCAGCGTCCTCTAGATAGGCAATTGAATAGGTTTGCTTTTTACCATCCAGATTCGTATGCGTGATATCCGTAGGTCTTCCCAGCCAGTCAAAATCCGTTTCGAAGATCTCTCCGTTCTTGACTTCCCGGGACACAAGTAGGGTTGGATCGGATTGGCAACTCGACAGACCGGTAATCGGATCGGACTCTTCAACACAGACATCCTGGGCGTTCCATTTATAGGTGCAGCGCTGACCAAGCGGATCAACTTTTTCGGTGATGCGTCCGAGGACGTCATAGGAGTATGTCGTCGGCTTGGAGTCAAATTGATTCAGACTTTCGACAACACCTTTCATATTCGACATCTCGCTGGATAGAGACACCAGGTCCCCGTTTTTCGCAAGAATTGTCGTTGTCTCTTCTACCTGATCATTCTCCTGCAGCTCCCTGGATCTTTTGACAACGCTGCCGTCCGGCTTTTTCTCTTCTTCCGCACGCCCATAATCGTCATAAAGTGTTTCCAGCCACATCAGTTTCGACTTTTTGAGGCTCTTGAACTCTGCAGAGAAATTCTTTCGGCTCGCCTTGAGCTCAAGTGGGATGGTTGTCTTATTTCTCGCGCTACCGGAAGAGTAGCCATGACACACCACCTGCCAGGTTTTCTTATCCAGCTGCATCGCCTCAATCACCGGGCGGAACAACTGATCCATATATGTTCTGCTCTCAAAAATGTACCCGGATTTTCTGGCAACATTGGTCGTTTTCAAGCAGTGCAAACCCAGAAGTTTGTCAAATCCCTTTTCCGTTCTTGTGAGGCAGATCAACTTCTCCTCATCCTTGTTGCACCAGTCCAGAGGAGCACCGGGATCAAAACCGAAAACGGCGGAAACTTCGCCAAAGGCGTTGAATTCCTGGGCCGTGACATTGCCTTGTGCATTCACGGACCGGACCGGCTGGCCATGGCGCAATTCCGATATAGTCGTTTCCGTCAGTGAGTGTTTTCCGTCCGCAGACTTGAAGGTCATACGGGTTTCACCAAGATCTTTGGAATAGGCATAATCAATTGTCGTACCGTTATGCGCGACATGCCGAATTGGAAAACCATGGTCCCCAAGCTCACTCACTTTACTATTGGAATATGTCGTTCCCTCAATGAGAGATTGCTGGGCAACGGTCCGGACAGCGCCGTTTTTATCGAACTCGTAATCGTATTTTTCGTCTTTTAACAGAACCTTGTCCTTGCTGACCGTTCTCCCGTCTGACGTATCATAGACAGAAAATCTCTTTGGCAGCCGGACATGGGGATTGCCGGTTGTCGGCCCTTTCTCGAGAGCATAGACTGCCGTCGTATCCCCCTTATTAACCTCATGAATATTGCCTTCATCGTCATATGTATGGACGGTTGTGGCCGTGTCGATGACCTTTCCTTCGAAATAGGTTTCTGAAACCACGCGGGAGACGAGCGGAATTCCGATTTTATGAGTGATATATTCATTGGTCTTTTTGCTTGTGATCACCTGGTTGCTTGTTTTTCCGGCCGTGACCCCGCTAACTGCAATTGTGTTTGTGCTTTCACCGCTGCCGGCTTCTGTCGCATTGCAGATGAGGCCTGCTTCCAGCAAAACAACGGTGCCGTCCTTTGAAACGTCGTAATTGTAATATTCACCGCTTTTTCCGGCTTTATCCCAGATCACGACATTTTTCGCATGCCGGACACCGGATTTGGAATAGACGAAATCGTCAGCATTGACGACCATGTCGTAACTGCTGACCTTGCCGGCCAGTCCCTGGACGAGAGTAGAGGAGGTTTTTACAACCCCTAATTCGCCAGACGTGTCCTGATATTCTACCTTGTAGGACAGGCCTGATGCCTCCGTCATTTCGACCAGCATAAATTTGGTTGCCGTCGTACTGCCCCAGACAAATTTGATGGGATTTTTGGAAATCAGTTTGGAACTGTCCTTCGCATCCGTCGCAGAAACCTGGATAGAGCGGACCGTGTCATTTTGATATACGATGTCATAGATGGTTACGGGCGTTCCATCCCGCTTGGTAACGATCTGCGACAAGCTTCCATTGGCCGTTTTTGAATATATGAAATCAATGGACGCATATTGGTCCGTCGAAGTTCCATATTCAATGGCGACCGGGCGGCTTTGATTATCATATGTGTATTTAATGCAGTTTCCATAGGCATCCTCTGATTGAACAGCGATGAATTCTTCAAATTCAGATGTTTTCTCGCCAAGTCTTTCATAGCGGGTCACGTTGCCTTCATGATCGAAAGATGTCAGTTGACCATCCGAAGATGGTTGTGCAATCAAAAGGGAATCATCTTCAAAGTACTTTCCGCTGCCATCCGAAACAGCTCTTGGAAATCCGTCTATTGACCATCCCGGTGCAATGAAAGACGCCTCTTCCGTCTTGCCACTTGAGTAAGAAATAGCAATTCTGGGCTGCATTCCGCGGACCCCGGGAACGGCTTCAATTTCTATAAAATAATTTGAAGATCCGTCGTTTTTCCCAATAAAAAAACTTCCGGCTGCCTGACTGGCAATAATATTTTTCTCATCCATGATTTCGTCTTCTTCTTTAATAAAATTTATCAACTATCTCAGTTGAATAAAGACGAATGGGGAAAAGAATTGTGTATATTATAATTTTAAATTAGGTCTATACATAGGAGTACATAAAACAATTTTATAGTATCGAATTATTTCTTAACAGAACTTACCAATATTTAGCAGTACAGGCATGTATAAGCAACGCACGACAAACGGCCTACATCGTAAAAATGCGATCTGGCCCAAACCCATTCGATTTAGAACTCAACGGGTCGGGCCAGGTAAGGAGGTATTACGAAAATCGAAGGCGCGCTCTATTTGGCCGCTGTGATAATGATTTCCACGTGATAATCTGGGGTGGCCAGCTTGGCTTCGCCGCAGGCCCGGGCCGGCGGATTGTCCGGGTCGATCCAGGCGTCCCAGACCGCGTTCATTTCCGCGAAATAGCTCATGTCTGACAGCCAGATAATGGCCTGCAGCATGTTGGACTTGCTGCTGCCCGACCTGGCTAGAAGCGCGTCGATCTTATCGCAGATATTTTGGGTCTGTTCGGTAATACTGGCGCCGGGGGTGCCGACTTGGCCGGCAAGATAGATAGTATCCCCATGGATCACCACCTGGCTCATCCGCGTGCCCTTGTCTAGTCTTTCAACAGTCATTCTTAGTTTCCTCTATCAGTCAGTTTTTCTGACGGTCTTCGCGCCAGAATCCAAGTTTGCTTTGAGCTGCCCTGTCTGAGAAACTGAACAGGACGGCTCCTTTCTCCGTCTCATGTGTCACCCATTTCCAGCTCGGCACGACGAAAATATCCTTCGGACCCCAATTGAATGTCTGTCCGTCGATAATGCTCTGACCATGCCCTTCCACAGCCGTGAAGATGGTCGCGTCCGTCGACCGGTAGGGGGCGGTTGAGAAGTCTTTAGGCAGAAGCTGCAGGAAGGTGGCGATGGTCGGCATGGCGAAGCCGCCATCGACCGGATTGATATATCTGAGTTTAAGCCCGTGGCAGGGGTCCCATTCCTCTTGGCGTTCCATGCGATCGAGCGACGCGCGGGAGCGCTCATAAGGATAGTTGAAGATGGGGGACGCCATTTTCTCCTTTTCGAAATCCACCGGCAGCATATTGGCGCCGAAGCGAGCCAGGGAATCACCGGTCTCCCGGCCCACTGGCTGCTCATCCGCGGAAAACGGCTCCGCGAAAGAGGCATCATACAAGCTCAGCATGGGGATATCCAGACCATCAAGCCAGATCATCGGGTCCGCGCTTTCATTGCCATGATCATGCCAGGCCATGGGCGGGGTAATGACAAAATCCCCCACATGCATCTGTGTTTTCTCTCCGCCGACCGTGGTGTGAGCGCCGCCGCCATCCATGACAAAGCGCAGGGCTGACTGGCTGTGGCGATGGGCCGGGGCCACTTCACCCGGCAGGACCAGTTGCAGTCCCGCATAGAGGGAGGTAGTGATCTGGCTGGTGCCGCGCAGCCCCGGATTTTCAAGGATCAAGACACGCCGCTCTGCCTCCTTTGCTGTGATCAGTTCCCCTGCTTCCATCAGAAATTTCTTCGTCGGCGCAAATTCCCAGAGATACGGCATCACCCCGCTTTTTGGCTCGGGTGTGATGATGTCAGACATCACCTCCCACAGTGGAGTCAGATTATCGCCGTCAATTTTATCATAGAAGGCTTCCCTTTCCGATTTACTGCCGGTTTTTGGATGATCGTTCATGTGATTGCTCCTACCCGAGACCAGTCTTGCCATAGATCCAGTCAAGGCGCTGATAATATTCCTCCGGCCGCCAGGACTGCAAGACCTGATCCCGCAGCTGCGCCTTGGCCCCATCTGGATGATAGACAAACTCCCCGATCAAGCGGGAGCTGACCTGAACCCGGGCGGTGCGGGCAACCCGCTTCTCCTGATAGGCATTAAGGACATCATCGATGCGCTCATGGCTATCAAACATATGGGCGAGGCAAACCGCATCTTCCATGGCCATGCAGGCCCCTTGGGCGAAATATTGCAGCATCGGATGGGCGGCATCCCCAAGCAGGGCCACCCGTCCGTCAATCCATTGATCATGGGGCTCGCGGTCACAGAGCACCCAGAGTTTCCAGTCCTTGCCATGTTCGATTATCTGCTGGGCTTTCGGATGGATATGTTCAAAACCGCGGCGGACCTCTTCTTTATCGACGGGCTTACCGGCCACCGGTTCCGGGGCATCATTATGATACGTGACCACCAGGTTGAAAAATTTCCAGCCGGTCAGCGGGTAGTGAACGATATGACACTTTGGTCCGGCCCAGAGGGTGGCGGCATTCCATCGCAAATCTTCCGGCATCTGCTCAAACGGAATGACCGAACGATAGGTGGTGTGGCCGGAGACCACAGGCGGGCCATCGCCAATCAACTGTTCGCGGATATTTGACCACAGGCCATCGGCGCCAATCAGAAAGTCTCCTTCAAGTGTCTCCCCATCCGCGAGCAGCACCGTAACGCCGCTATCGTGATTGCGATAGCCGGTCACCTCGGTAGAAGTGTGAAGCTCAATCAGGTCGCTGTCGATACAGGCCTGATGCAGTACTCCGTGCAGATCGGCACGATGGACCACGGCGTAAGGATTGCCGAAAAACGACCTGAAATCCTCGCCAAGGGGGATATGGGTGATTTCTTCCGCCGTCAGCGCATCCATGAGGCGCAGCTTGTCGATATACACGGCTTCCTTTCGCGCGGCATCGCCAATACCGAGATAATCAAAGGCATGAAAGGCATTGGGTCCCAGCTGAATTCCGGCGCCGATTTCCCCGAACTTCGAGGCCCGTTCCAGCACCAGGGATCCCACTCCCTTCTGGGCCAGACCCAAGGCCGTTGCCAGCCCGCCAATACCGCCGCCCGCGATGATCCCTTTTCTTATTGCCATTCTTCTCTCGCTTAACGCAGTTCCTTGAATACCCAGCGTTCCAATAGGGGAGTAAGGTAAATCGGGACCTGATAGAAGGCCAGAAAAACCACAACTCCGGCGAAAATTTCTTCCGGCAGCACCGGCACCATCAGCGCGAAATTCCGGTTGCCCGCGATCAGCCCGATACTGGCGGGGATACGGCCGGGTTTGCCGATCCGCCGGTTCTGCAGGATCTCCGCGCCGACGGAAAACAGGATATTAGTACCGAAATTAATAGCGAGCGCGATGGCGCAGATTTCGAGCGCCAGCATCGGATCCGCCAGCAGCACTTCCCCGCCCGGTCCCATTACTGCCATCAAGAATGCCAGCAGCAGCAAGGTCGTGATCCCATCAAAGGTGTCCCCATGATCCTGGATGCGTTTAACTCCCAGCATGCGCCGTAGCACAATACTGACAATCAGGGCGCCTCCAACAATATAGAGCAGTTTGGTGAAAATCAGCCAGGGGTCGAGGGCTATCTCGAAGCTGGCGGTGAGGGTCAGGATCGGCGGCGCGATGAAAGGCAGCAGGATCGCGCCGATGATCGTCACATTCAGACAGATCGCCGAGTTGAGACCGATCATCATCGCTATGTTTGTCGTTGAGGCCAGTGGCGGAGCGCAAGCAAACATCATCATGGCCAACGCGATTTCCGGCGGTGGATTGGTTGCCCGGACAATCCCCAACATGACAATTGGAGACAGCACGAACATGGCCAGCAAAACGATCGTAAGAAGCTTCGGCTTGCGGATCTGCGCCAGCACCGCCGCAATATCCACCCGCATGAATGCGATACAAAGCAGAGCCGAGACGAGAAACGGAAAGGCCGGCATCAGATAGGTGTCCAGCTGCGGCAGGAAAAAAGCGATCACCACTCCCGCCGCCAGAATCACGGCGGAATGCTTGCCTATAAATGTCAGGGCCGACAACATGGTTGGGAACTGATCCTTCAGGAACCGGAGAAGCTGGAGATATTAGACCTCAACGTTTCAGGAGAATGCCGATCTTGTCAACCACAACTGCGGATATCTTCTGTTTTCTGTTGACCTTCCTTAACTTCCCTCTACATGTAATTGACAGATCGCAGGAAGAGGATCAGTTTGGCGGCATCACCCATTCAGCAGCAAGAAATCGCCGCAACTTTTCTGGAAGCGGAACGGTCCGGTCTGCGTGTGGCGATCAAAGGTCGTCTTTTCGCGCTTTTGGTTATTGGATGTTTTCTGGTTTTCAGTCGCATCAGTAATCTTGATCTGGTTCTTGAATATATAATGGCGGTTACCGGCTTCGCACTTTTAGGCCTTCTGCATTACCATTTGATCGGAACTAAGTTCGACCGGTTCTGGGTCAAGTATATCTTCATCACGATCGATATTGCTGTGCTCTCACTGCTGATGGCAACTGAGCCACTCTATGATAGTGTAGACCTTCCCCAGGTCATGGTCTTTCGCAACACTGTCTTCCCGTTCTATTTCGTTATTCTCGGCATGGCCGCTTTCAGTTTGTCGCCTTGGCTTGTCCTCTGGACAGGTTTAACCGGCGTAACGGGTTGGATGGGCGCCTTTTACTATAGCATCCGTAATATGACAGAGACTTTGGACTGGCGGGATGTGGGAACCAACCCAACGACGGAGCATTTTCTGACCACATTCTTCAACCCGAATTTCATTGCGACGGGGAGCAGGGTCCAAGAATCCTTTGCCTATTTTGTCGTCGCTATCCTCATTGCCGTTGTTATCTGGCGAGCTCGAAAAACCGTTTACCGGCAATTGGAATTAGATGAGCAACACCGCACCATCACCGAAGTGTTCGCCCAATATGTCCCAAGAAAAATTGCTGATGCACTCATCGCTGATCGTGGCTTGCTGGAACCGGTGGAACGCACCGCGACCGTTATTTTCGTTGATATAGCCGGCTTCACGAAGATGACAGAATCAACAGGTGCAGCCAGGACCGTGACCATTCTCAATGAGTTTTTTGAGAAAACCACAAACTGTATTTCTAAAAACGATGGAGTTGTAACTCAATTCATCGGTGACGCGGTCATGGCGACCTTTAACATTCCTGTGGAAGATCCTGATCATGAACGGAATGCTGTGAAGGCTGCGGAGGAAATTCTAGATCTCGCCGCTTCCACTTCTTTCGATGGACATCAGTTATCTGTTCGGATTGGCATTTGCACGGGAACGGTTATCGGCGGCAGCGTCGGCGGCGGTGGCCGTCAGTGCTACACGGTATATGGAGATACCGTCAATCTCGCCTCACGATTGGAAAATCTCAACAAGGAATATGGGACCAAACTGCTTGTGGCAGAGACCACTGTCGCCGCCCTTCCATCATCGGGCTTTCGAAAGGTTGATCGGGTAGAGGTCCGTGGATTTTCTGAGCCCATCTCAATTTACTCAATTTAGTCTGCTTCTTCGACTTCCTAACATATCGATTAGCCAAGTTTTGACTCTACTGCTGGCTCCTGGTTACTATCACCATCCAAGGCGACAACTTCAAACACCTCAATACTATTCATCTTTCCTCTCACAGCCTTCTCTCCTTGAGGAATAAATTCAAGGCTTGAACCGTTCAGCCCCCATGCCAGTCTTGCTGTTGAGGCGCTTGCCAGGACCGATGTTTCCAATTCCTTGTTCATATGCTCAAGTCGAGAAGCAACATTTACCACATCACCATACACCGAATATTCAAGCCGATGATCCGTGCCGACGAGCCCGGCAACGACAGGGCCGCTATTGAGACCAATCCGGGTGGGCAGCGTAATGCCGCCGGAAAAATTCAAAGTCTCCAACGTTTTCTGAATCTCAAGGGCGCAATGCAAGGCGTTTGCCGCATGTTTGGGGTCATCCGTGGGAACATTGAACACCGCGTAAACGGAATCGCCATTATAGTTGAGCACCAACCCTTCATATTTACGGATGATTTTTGATACCGTATCGAAATACTCATTGAGAACGTCTATCAGCTGGACCGGCGAGATGGTCTCAGAAAGACGGGTAAAGCCCTCAATGTCTGTGAACAGAACTGTGGCAAGGCGAAGCTCCCCCGCTAACCTTGGATCTTCTTTCCCAGCGGAAATGAGGAGATTGGCGACGTCTCGATTGACGAATTTATGCAAGGTCACCCGGATGGCCTCTTTTTCCTCTAACTCCTGAGCCATGCGGTTGAAACGGCGGGCCAAATGACCAAGTTCATCATCCGTCATTTCAGCCGCCCGCGCCAGATAGCGTCCTCGTGAAATCTCCTCCATGGCAGTTCGCAGTTGATCAAGAGGCCGGGTAAAAGAACGGGAGATGAAAAAGATACTAATGCAAGCGGTGACAATTGTGGCTGCTACATCCAACAAAATGGCTTTTTCCAAAGTCAAACCTTGCAAGGCCCTGACATCAACAAAATACAAAGCATCCAACACAATGATGGAAGCCGGCAGAAAAGTAATCACAACCATTCCCAGGACCACTCGGACGGCAAGCGGCGTATAGCTGGCACGTACCGTAATTCCTTTTTCCGCCAGTAACCATTTGCGCGCATATGCAGAAACGTCCATGCCGACAAAATAGGCATATAGAGAAAACTGGCAGGCATATACGAAGGAGAACCAACCCACTGTCGTGATCAGCAGCCCTGCAGGCACATCAGACGTTTCGCTTTGCGGCAGAATAAATGTTCCGAGGGAAAAGTTAGCCATTGCATAAAGAATGGTCAGGCAAAATACCCAGGCACTGGTCAAAAATGGAAGGCTTCTAAGACGTCGCGACAAGCGGGAAATAGAGTTATTCGTACCTTGTTCTGCGCGCCGAATGGGATCAATGAGCAGGCGTCCCATCATTAAATTGATGGCGCCTAACATGACTACGCTGAGCAAGACAGCAGAACCTGTTGCAGCCCAATTCCCCGATAACCCCGCATAAAGCAGAGTAAAGACAAAATCGATGCCCGCCATGCCCGGAAGCAGGATCACAAAATAAGTGCTGGGGCGCAGGCCAAACATCAAAAGATCCAGACAAAAAGAAGCCAACTTCTAATATACGGGGCTAGCGGCTTCTTGGATTGGTAAAATGTATACTTAATGGTTCTTAGTTCACCCAGAATAGAAGTACTGATCAGGTTGCAAATGCCAAATCTGGCTACTTGTCCAATGATTTGATTTTGTCCGACAACTCAGAAACGGCATCCGCACTGGCTGTTTGAAGTGCTGCAGCTGCATCATCACAAGCTGCCATACTACCGCCACCAGGACCTCCAGCTAGAGCCGAAACTGGATCCAGAGCAGACTTACTAATTGTAAAACTCTCTGAATCGCCGTTTACGGTAGACAGGGATCCGGATATATCGACCTTTGCCTGACATTTTGCCGAAACAACGCCGGTCATCAAGCATTTAAGGTGACTACTCGCAGACGCGACCGTTACCCGAACACCTGAACCTGAAGGGGGCTCAAGAGTGCCGTTCTTGTCCAACCGTTGTAACTCCGTGGTAAGATCGTCCGCAAGTTTAACATCATAATTATGGGCACTGCAGAGAACACCCAGAACCTGGGCTCGATGGTCCAAAAGCTCGGCATTTTCTATTGATATATCTATGTTAGTCGCTACTGGCGAAGGTTCCTTTGATGCGCTTTCCGTTTTTGCATCAAGCTTCGAGTTCTGAATATTATAGGTACATGAAATTAATATTAGAGCGGTGATAGTCAAAAAACTGACATGCTTGATCATGTTAGACTACTCCAGCCAGTATTACTGTAAAGTATTGGGCTGTTTTATCTTCTCAAACCCAAGCTCATCGCCAATAATATCTGCAAATTCTAAGGAAAGCTGTTCGCGAACTCGACCTCCTCTAATGGCAATTCCAAGAAGACCTGCATTTCCCTTTAATACATCAACATACAACTCTGTCAGGAGCTCTTTGGTTTTTGGATCATATACCCGCACGGTCCCAACCAGCTGGTCGGTATCGCCAATGAGCCAAACCAAGCCCCGATTGGCGAGTTTGAAATTGTCTATTTCAATTTCAACATCAGCATAGAGTTCCTGATCTGTATCCCTGATTTCCAGACGCTCCTTGACGATCTCCGTCAAAGCTTCCTTGAGTGGTAAATATTCTATCTCTCCCTCTTTACCGTCTTCTGCACCTTCGACAGCAAGCTCTTCATCTGCCGCGATTAAGATCGGTTTTCCAATTTCGCTGTACGTAACAGTTACATTTTGGATATTGCGAACGCCGATATCTTGTTCACTTAGCGGCTTTACAACATTGGTGGGATTGACACAGGCGGCGAGGGTAAATAGCAGAGAAACTGCAGAAATCAAACGTAACACTTTAAATAGATCCTTGTCACAACTTCTCAGAATATTTATCTATTCTGATTCTTTTTTTATATGTATATTGATGAGAATAGGAAATGTAAATAAATAGTTTTGATTGTGCTAAAATGGCAATTCTATCTACTAAATATTTTCTAAAAAGGACAGAATCTAAAACATCTCAGTTCGCTAACGCTCACTTGATGGCTAAAGGAGCTTATGTCCCGCTTTTTGTTTCTGGATATATCCGTATAGACATTCTGCATCCAGACCATGCAGCATCAGACGAAACCCTGCCTGTAGGGTTGAAAAAGGAACCGTCGGATGGCCATTGTGAACGAGGGCTAGTGGCGTACCATCTCCAAATATGCGCGCCACATAAATTGCCATTGTTTCATCTAGTTGCAACGAATTGCTGGCACGCCAGAAATCCTGATCAGATAGAAACAGTGCATATAGGGGGGTATAAATCTCAATCGCAGTTTGCAGATCAAGAAAGTTATGCCATTTGTCTGGCAATTCTTCAAAATCAAATGCACCATCTGAGATGCTAGAATAATCAACTTTCTTACCAGTGTGCGAAGCAGCTAAACTAAGATCGGTCTTACTATTTAGCTCGATTACAAAATTGAACACATTGAGGTCGTGGACAAGAAAAGTGTCAGTCGAAAGATCTTTCAAATTTATTGGTCGCAAAGCTTTTGTCGAAGAAATCTCGGTGGGCCCAATATTGTCCGCTATAAAACCAAGTATCTCTGTACCAATGTTAAAATGCCTTAAGATTAACCAATTTGCATCCGGACTTACAAAATACTTTAAGCCCCAATAAATTGTTTTATGCAAAACCAATGAGGACTGAATTTTCGAAGGTAAGAACAACCTAAGTAGTTGAACAATTACAATTCCGGCTCTGGCCAGGGGTCTAATGAGAGGCAACAACATGCGACGGGAACGGGATTTCTGGCCTCGAAGTAAGGCTGCCTTCGCCCTTTCATCCATTGGCAGGCTCTGATCCATTTGAAGAGCGATCCAAGGATCCGGGTTATTGATATCAATCAATGGAACCGTTTCTTTGGATTCCGAACTATCAGAAAGATGCTCAGACATTCCCTATCTCCTCCAGCTGTAGGAGGTAAAGTCTACCGGTAACCTTTGTAGTTTTGACAATTCGGTCTGCCATTCCGGAAATTTCTAAAATTCCGGATCCTAGAATTTCTTCCAGTTCGTCCATATGGGTTTCGTCATGTTCCGCGTGATACCGATAAAACTGGGTCTGGCTCTCTGTAAGTCCGAGATTCCTCTCGAGCTGCTGCACCCAATGGCTCGCAAAATTCTTGCCCATTCCTTCTATTATGAACATCGCCCCTAGCAAATCGAATGGATTTACCTGGGAAGCCTGGTGTAGCATCCAGGCGTTCAACGCTTCTGTCCCGATGTTCCTTTCGCTTGTCTGAATGTCCACGATGTTCCCCCCGACATTGACGTAGTCTTGCTCAAGCATCTGGTAATCTAGATGCTCTGTAGCTGCATGGCGCATAAAAATAGATCTTTGCTCCAAAAAGGGCGATTCAATGCTGGATGCCGCCCGAGCTATCCATCTACTCCCTTCAACGACCTGCTGGCGGTGGTTCAACAAAAGCGCCATATAGTCTTCGATGCGCATTTTTCCGCGATTTAGCCGATCAATTATTGGAACTCGATTCAGGCGTCCCTCAAATTCGGACCAGAGCGATACCAACTGCCGTAATAACGCGTTTTTTTCCTGTATTTTGCTCATTTGGATGTAACTTTCTACTGATCTGCTTCACACACTGTAAGCTGCATAAATGCAATTGTGCATTGACCACTTTCCGGGACAAAACAAAGAATTTTCTCATCCGGGCTTAAGGAGCCTTGTTGGAATAATTCATTTAACATCAGATAGATAGAAGCTGACCCTGTATTTCCAACACGCGCAATATTGTTAAACCAGCGTTCTTCAGGAATCATGGCCTCTGTCCTTTCCAGGAGACGTATCATTTCATTTCGCAGGGAATGGGCTGAATAATGGGGTAGAAAGCGATCTATTTTGGCCGGATCTATTTTCCCGCTTTCGATTAGCTCAAGATAGTATCCTATCCAGGTTGGAAACATTCGATGCAGAAGATCAAAATCCTGCTTCAGCATGATTGCACCAGATTGCGCAGCTTCTATTGGCGAGGCAAAAGATGACCAGGAAGCCGTCCCTTCCGTGTCATTTGCTGATGTGCCAGCATACATACAGGGAGGAAATCGATCCGCATATGAGCGCAATTCGATCCAATCAATTCGAAGAGAAAAACCGGTCTGATTTGGCCGTGGCTCTACCAATAGCGCACCCGCACCATCTGACAATGTCCACCGCAAGAATTCCGCGTCCGAGTCTAGTTGTTGGTCACCGCTTGCCGCTAAGTAAGGGTCATAAAAACCGGGACGAAACCAACGGCTAGAGAATTCACTGGCGCAGCTTATTGCCGCCTTTCGTTCTCCGGCGATAACGTTCAGATAGGCGTTTTTAAGCGCCATCATGCCACTTGCACAGACGCTTTGAAAACTACTTACCTCTAGCGGGGGAAGTTCTGATTTGTTATGCACTGTACTTCCGAATCCAGGAACGAGCATATCTCCCTGAGTAGTCGAAACCGCGAGACTGTCTATCTCCGCCTCAGACAATTCCGATTCAGCTACGACATTTCGTATTGCCTGAGCTGCCATATCTGCATTTGAATAAATATGGGAACCTGATTCATCTAATGCATAGTGCCTAGAGATTATACCGTTCTGGCGTAGAATTAACCGACCATGACGAGACTTCTCGCCGTTTACCAATCCAATATAATTTTCAATTTGGCTATTGAGTATTGGCTCTCCGGGTAGAAACACACCCGTCGAAGTAATGTAAGCCTTCTGCATTTGATAACCTTATACGCGGATACTGACTTCAAAAAAACAGAGTTTCACACTAAATACCATTGGATGAATATTTTGACCAGTAAAGCCATCTATCGTAGACAGAGTTTTGCAAAAGTCATAATTAAGCCTAGCTCGGCTGATTCTATCTTCAAACGTCTTTGTCCTCGGCACCTCACGAGTGATTCTTATTTATTGTCCAGCTTGAAAGGAAATCTGGATCTATTACGATTTCTCCGTTTCCTCGCAAACAATACTCCCCTGGTTCGGCAGGGATTAGATTTTCCGCGTCATAGGGAATAGAAAACTCATCTCCTGAATTTTCTCTAAAAATTGTAACGGTATTTTTGCTGACGGCTACAATTTTGCCATGTGTTTGAACTTGCTCAACCACTTCATCATTCCCATCGACATAGGTCAGTCCGATAAGAAGATATTTCCCAAGCAATTCTTCTGACATTGCATTGTTCTCACGTTGCCTGGGCCTTTGTTGGTTGCGGGGGTAGGATTTGAACCTACGACCTTCAGGTTATGAGCCTGACGAGCTACCGGGCTGCTCCACCCCGCGGAGATGTATGTAAAAAGCACCCCTTTTGGGGTGCTTTTTATTTGATATTGCTGAAGAGGGATTTTCTGTTTTTTGCAGGCCTGGCAGCGACCTACTCTTCCGTGCCTTAAGACAAAGTACCAT
>JANSXH010000001.1 GCA_024743055.1 Pseudomonadota bacterium | reverse complement strand
ATCGTTGGCTGCTGCTATAGGAATAAACCAACTAGCAAACCAGCCGGCAAACGCGAAAAAAATGATTGCGATACCGACTAGTAAAGGGCCGATATCTTCAACTGCAATAAGGAGACCACCTAGCATCGTCCCTAACAGGATCGCCACAAAGGTACCCATCTCTACAAGGCCGTTGCCGCCGATTAGCTCGTCTTTTCTGAGATGCTGAGGCAAAATACTGAATTTTACAGGGCCGAAGAAAGTTGATTGCGTCCCCATCAAAAACAAGATGATCATTAGGGCTGTAATGTTGCCAAAATAGAATGCAATTGCACCTGCAATCATTATCCCGATTTCACAGAGCTTAATAATTCGCATCAGCTTTGATTTTTCAAATTTCTCTGCTACCTGACCGGCTGTTGCCGAAAAAAGAAAGAAAGGCAGGATAAACAGGCCTGCACACAGATTGATGAGTAGATCGTTTTCATTGGTGGTAACGCTGAAGGCGATCAAAATAATGAGCGCGTTCTTAAAAACGTTGTCAGTAAAAGCACCTGAAAACTGTGTAAGAAAATAAGGGAGAAATCGCCTCAATCTCAGTAACGAAAACTGACTTTGATCCTGCATTACAAATTCCTTACTGATCTATGCCGAACGGAGACATTTACTGAAGCTTCTCATTCATCTTGTGTTTCAACAACCCAAGATAGATATTTTATTGTGGTTGATAAACCTTTAACCCGGCGATGTAGTTTGTGATCAACTGATCAGTGAGTGTGGCCGCGTAAGTAGTGGCCTCCTCGTTATCGCTTTGGAAATTTGCAAGCGAACAAATCCCATGAAAGGAACACCAAAGCACCCACGCGGATTGATGCCTTTCTAGAGAGTTTAACGAGCTAAAAAGCGGGGCAATAGCTTTCTCAATTAGTTCCAGCAGCTTATCAATTTTTTTATTGTACCACTCCGGCAATCCGTCCCGTATTAGAAGCCTGTTGTCAAAGAGACAATTCCACAAATTTTGATTTGTGCGCGTAAATTTAATGTATGTCATTGACAATTCTCGAAGCTGGTCTTCGGGATCCAAGGTTTCAGGCGGTACAGACAGATTTTCAAACAACAAATCCAGTGTTCGACCGTTAAGATGTAATATCAAATCGTCGAAGTTGGAAAAAAGGTTGTAGATGGTACCGACGGAATAGCCGATCTCTTTGGCAATTTTTCGAGCGGAAAGAGACCGTAAACCGCCATCCATTACTTGGCGGTGCGCTTCATTCAAGATCATCTCATAAAGTTCTTCTCGACTGTGATCATAACGTCTTGCCATAAAAGTTCCTTTTATTGAACAATGATCAATTAACTCTTGACCTTCAGGAAAATTTATACTATTTGATAATTGAGCGTTGTTCAATAAAGAAAACCAAAATTTTTTATGCTTTATTTGAACGATGCTCAATTAGATCGTATTTAACTTGGAGAATGACATGACTAACAATGAAAAAATTCTGATCGTATTAGGTATTTTGGGGCTGACGGCTACTTTCATAGTTGGCGCGTCACATGTGTTTCAGCAGCTTCCCCAAGCTATACAGAGCTTTTCTTCTGAAACTTTTGCCAGTTTTGAAAGCGCGATCCTGAATGCCATGTATGGGGGTCGCGAAATACAAAGCGCCTCTTACTCCCTTTAACAAATCGGCCAGGGCGGCTTAAACGTATCTCTAGCGTTTCTGTTCCGCTCAATAAATTCTGAAACGGAGACTAACATGAAAAAATTTCTGAAAATGATCCTTATGATCACCGCGTTGGCAGCAGGGCCTCACTACATTGCTACAGCAAATAGTGACAACTCTGTCTTTCTATCTGCTCTTGGTGGAAGCGTTCTTGTGTATGGCAGTGTCGTAACTTTTGCGACAAGTGCTGAGCTTATGGTTACAGGAATCAAGGCGTCTGGAAAAACTGTTCAAGTTTCGGTTCAATCAACAGCAGACGCCTCCAAAGCGGTTCTTAATGTATCAGGGAAAATTGCCAAAGATGCGTCGCTTGCGACAGGTAAACTACTGAAAGTTACAGCTTTGTCTACTGGCTATTTACTGACTACAGCCGGGAAAGTCGTGGCCTTCATTCCCAATGAGTTAGGTAAAGCCCTTACCGCGGCAGCCTCTGATGAGGAGAAGAAAAAATGACAAAAAAAGCTTTTCCTTACAAGCTGAACTTAGGTGTATTGCTGATATTTCTAGGCCTGATTTTTCTGGCAACGAATTCAGAAGCGAACAGCAATGCTCAATGTAATCAACAGCTTGTGGATACGGAACTATTTGCGGTCGCCAGTGAAAACTCTGTTAAACTTCTGAACAAACTAAATGACAGCAAGGGTGATCTCGCAATCATTTCTCGTGTCGGCAGTGATATAAGTAGCAAAGGGCTTAAGTATACTCATGCGGGCATTGTCTGGAGGGACACAGTGTCCAGTAAATGGCAAATATCGCACGTTCTTAACGATTGCGAGGCCGATACAGCGAAGTTTTACCAGCATGGGCTGTTGGACTTTTTCCTCACAGATCTTTTTTCAAACGACATTCTCGTCACCGTTCCCGTACCTGAGTTGCAGGCGGGACTCATTGACCTCCTCGCCAAAGAAGATGCGATGAAAGTATTTAGTCCAAAATACAGCATGATTGCTTATCCGTGGCAGACCGAAATCCAAAATAGTAATCAATGGATACTGGAAGTTATAGCAATGGCACAAGGGTCGTTAGAGGGGCAAAAAATACGCTCACGCGTTGAAGCACAAGAGTACCTGAAAGAAAAGAGCTTTCAGGGTAGTGTGATACGTGTTTGGTTTTTTGAGTCCCTATTCGGTGCTTTGTTCAAAGAAAATGTCTCTTTTAGTGATCATACTGAAGAGGAGAGAGCTGCTGGAAAATATGAGTTTGTCAGTGTTAAATCCCTGGTAAATTACTTATCCCAAACCGGTGTGCTTGAAAAAAATTGGGAACTAAAGGACTAAATTCCAACTAAGAACAAATGAAAGGGTTGAGTCAGACTTGAAAAAATTCTGATCAACCTTTTCATTGTTGGTGTTGTCAGGATGCTATTTACATGAAAAGTCGAGCATTGCCACATTGACTTATGGAGGAAATTCATTGGCCTCTAGCTATATTCCTGCCTGGCTTGGGCACGAACATACAGGCAATTGGAGATGGCTGTCTTTGAGAATTTGGTCATGGAATCTCTAAAGATGCCCAGTAACTCATTGCGACCCGTGTCCAATGAATCCATATAGATGACGTCTATGTTGTGTTTCATATGATGCCAATATTCACTGTGGTGGATTCCTGGTGAAAACGATGGCTACCTATCGGCAACTTCAGTTGGGAACCAATGTTGCGTTTTGTTGGCGAACCCGACTAAAGAAAGCATCACTGGTACTTCCACAAGGACGCCTACAACCGTTGCCAAGGCTGCTCCGGATCCCAATCCAAATAAGCTGATTGCAACAGCCACCGCCAGTTCGAAGAAGTTTGAGGTACCGATCAAAGCACAAGGGGCGGCGACCTTATGGGGTATTTTCCAGACGCAAGCTGCGCCATAGGCTAAAAAGAAGATTCCGTATGACTGGATCAATAGGGGAACAGCGATGAGTCCGATAATAAGCGGTTGTTCCAGTATAACCCCACCTTGAAATCCGAACAGCAGAACAACCGTGATAAGGAGTCCGCTTACCGAAAAGGGCTGTATTCTAGCTTTAAACGCATCAACAGCGGCTTCTCCCCCCTTTTGGACGAGCCTTTGGCGTGTCAGAAATCCAGCTATGAGGGGTAGCATCACATAAAGACCAACAGACAGCAGCAACGTGTCCCAGGGAACAATAATGTCTGTCACCCCCAGCAAAAACGCCACGATAGGTGCGAAAGCGAAGACCATGACGACATCATTTACGCTGACTTGTACCAGCGTATATGCTGGGTCGCCACGTGTCAGGTTCGACCAGACAAATACCATTGCAGTGCAGGGGGCTGCGCCAAGAAGAATAACCCCTGCCAAATAGGCCTGGGCATCGTCAGGCGGGATCAGATCTGCAAAAATATATTCAAAGAACAAAACGCCGAGCGCTGCCATCGTAAACGGTTTGATCAGCCAGTTCACAACGAGCGTCACGATTAGCCCCTTCGGCTTGTCACCGGCATGACGGAGGGCGTTGAAATCGACTCCTACCATCATCGGATAAACCATCGCCCAGATAAGCACGGCAACAGGCAAGTTGACCGAGGATATTTCCAAGGAAGCTAAAAATGCGAACAGGTCAGGGAGCAGGTTGCCAAGAAGAAGTCCGGTCCCAATCGCAAGTGCGACCCAGATTGAAAGCCAACGTTCGAACGTGCCAAGGGCAGAGGGTGGTATATCAGTCACGCCGGTTCCTTGACATAGTTCAACCCTTTGAGCAATGCAAATAAAAGAGTGTGCAGACTATAAGATAACTGTGACAATTTGCTTTTCATCCAATCCGACGCAGTGAATCGCGCAAAATTATCTCTGTACTAAATTCGATGCTTTTCGCTGTGTCATCTTTTCGTATGAGCTTCAGGAGCAGCTTGGCGGCAGCTCTTCCCATGGCAAAATGCGGCACACGAACAGTTGTCAGGGACGGCGTAAGGGCAGAGGCGATGTTCAGATCATCAAACCCGGTAACGGAGACATCTTCAGGTACGCGAATGCCCCGCTGTCTAGCGCGCATGATGACACCGGCTGCCAGGACATCGTTTCCACACATAATGACGCTTGGTTTATCAACCCTGGACATCAATGCATCAAAGGCGTTCCCGCCCGTTTCCATTCGATATTTTGTTTCAATAAGATCGACCAGTCGAACAGAGTCAGAATGCTCGGCAATCGCATCTTTGACACCTTCAATTCGACCTCCTGCACGATCATTATTTTCAGAGATACCCGCGATCATCGCAATTTTGGTGTGGCCATATTCAATGACAATTTTTGCAAGATCAAAGGCTGCCTGTCGGTTGTTAAATCCAGCATAAAATCCCTCTACCCCGTCTTTATAGGCCCAGGTGACGACATAGGGTAAATTTCTTTGATTTAGAAATTTCAACGTTTTCTTGGGGCGTTCATTGCCGATAAGAAGAAGACCGCCCGCGCCACTCGCCAACAGGGACTGCATTTGCTGCAGTTCTTGTTTTGGGTCATAGCCGGAACTGGAAATGAGCAGCGTAATGTCGTTTCTTGAAAGTTCTTCCTGAAATGCCTGGATGCCGTTTGAAAACATGGCATTCGCCATGGTTGGGATGATTGCGCCAACCATTCTTACCTTGTTGGATGCGAGCATCCGTCCGCCCAGATTTGGCGTATATCCAAGCTTCTGAATAGCCTTTTGTATTTGTGACCGGGTTGATTTGGCGACTTTTTCCGGATTGTTTAAATACCGGGAAACCGTCGCCGTCGACACATTTGAACTTAATGCGACGTCTTCTAATGTTGGAATGCCGCGTTTTTTCATTTCGAAATCAATGTTATCCGGATTCAAGTATTTGTCAGTGTTTCTTTGGCGGTAAATTACCAAATGAATAAGATATAGCAGCTGTCGAATAACATCAACTATTTGATAAACAAGTTATATTTTAGAGTTTTTTGAAAAATAATGTAAGCGCTTGCATAAAGTAAGCGCTTACATTATCCTTTGGCTTGTGGTGACGTTTTTTCAAAGAAGTCAACATGAATGATGAGGGGTACGTTATGCAAAAAAGCAGCAAAATCGCACTAGGCGTAACTATAGCCTTTTTTTCGGTCTTTCTGGCAAACCTGATCTTGGGCGCATTTTTTGATGTCCGCTTCATGTCGGACGTCACCGAAATGTTGGCACTACTTGCGACCTCAGTAAGTTTCGTTACGTCGATCCTTCTGATTGAGAAGCAAGAACACTCCGATAAAAAATAAATTACCAAACAGACAATTCGAATTGGGAGACGATGAAATGAAGGACAAGAAACTTGAAGCAGAAGTAAAATCTGTGGAGCGGCGTAATTTTCTAAGCTTGACAGGGAAGGGCGCCTTTACGGCAGCTGTCGTAGCCAGCGCCGCCGGTACCCTGGGATCCAGTGAAGCTGTCGCTCAGACTGCAAAAGAAGAAAGAGATCGGGAGTCTGCGGCTGATCATACAATGGTTATTGCGACCGCCTATGTCCTCGGAGCATCTCGCAGCTATCCGATCATGCAGTTGGATTTGAAGGAAAACATTCAGAATGCAACAAATGGCAAAGTATATGTAAAGCTTGCTCCAGGTGGTCAGCTTGGTGCGGGCGGTGCTCTTGTTCAAAAAGTGCAAGGTGGAACCATTCAGGCAGCTCAGCATTCACTCTCTAACTTTGCTCCCTTCGCTCCATCCATTGATTTGATCAACCTTCCTTATTTCTGCGGCTCGAACCAACGATTTACGAACCTTGTAAATTCAAAAGCCTGGAAAACGGATGTGCATCCCAAGGTAGCCGCAAAAGGTTTTAAACCTCTCTTCTATGTCGTGATTGATCCGCGTGTGGTCGCAGTCCGCAAAGGTGGCAGCGGTGCCGTTATCGCGCCAAGTGATCTGGATGGTGTAAAGTTTCGGGTGCCAGGCTCGAAAATGCTGCAACAGTATTACCGTATGGTTGGGGCAAATCCGACCCCGGTCGCCTGGGGTGAGACACCATCAGCCATTAAACAGGGTGTCGCGGATGCTCTCGACCCCTCAGTTGGGGCACTTTATGTGTTTGGATTTAAGGATATCCTGAGCCATGTGACCTTTACTCAGGCTGTTCCAGACAGCCAGGTTTTCTCCTGTAACCTTGAATGGTTTAACTCGCTGCCAAAAGATGTGCAGGAAGGCATCGAGTTTGCTTCAGAAGTCACCTCACAGCAAAACCTTGCGAAAGTGCCAGCTGCCCGTGCTTATGCGATGTCAGAGCTTCGTAAATCCGGTGTTGAATTTCATTCATTGACGGATGATCAGCTCAATGTCTGGAAAGAGACGGGAGGATATCAGCTCAAAGACTGGGACAGCTTCAAAATTGAGCTCGCCGGGTCCATGGACGCTTTCAATGCACTTGAAGAAGGCGCAAATACGATGGGCAGATACTACGTTCACGATGCGTAATTGAGTTATCCGGGCTGCATATGCAGCCCGGAACTTCATTCTTTCCGTCGGATGGACAAGCTGGGAGGGGAACATGATCAATTTTTTAAAGGGTCTTGATAAAAACGGTGAGCGATGGTTGCTGCTAGTATTCTATACGTTACTAGTGGCGACCATGGCGATAGAGGTTATTCGCCGAGAAGTCTTTTCCTATTCCTCCATCTGGGGGGAAGAAATAGTCCGCTACTCCTTTATCTATCTCGCCTGGATTGGCGCCGCGACGGCTGTAAAAGAACGGGCCCATATTCGAATAGACGTTTTGTATCATTATGTCGGGCCACGAGCACGCGCATTTCTCTATATCCTGGGCGATGTCGTCATGTTTTTTGTCGCCATCCTTGCCCTTTACTGGTCGTTTGAGACGGTACAGGTCTCATGGAAATTCGGATCCGTTACAGATGGCCTCCGCATTTCGAAAGTCTGGTTTTTGATGGCCGTTCCTGCGGGATTTGCACTCCTGATCTATCGCCTTTTGCAATCGTTCATTCGGGACTTGAAGGACCTTCGTAGTGGTCGCCCTGTGTTCGAAGGCAATAAACTTTTTGATTAGGAAAGAACATGCTCTGGAATAATCTCCAACAACAAACCGTAGATCTGGGATGGGAATTCTACCTCCCGGTGATCATATTCGTCGTTTTTTGTGCTCTCGGTATTCCGATCTGGGCGACAATCGGTGCCAGCGCAATTGCCATGCTGGTTTTCTCTGGCGTCCTTCCGCTTTCCCTATTGGGTGAGTCGCTGTTTGATGGAATTGACGCCTTTGCCCTTACAGCCATTCCCCTTTTCATCTTGACAGGTGACGTCCTTGTTCGAACGGGCCTTAGTCGAAAGTTCCTTGATGTGGCGGAAGCACTGACCTGCTGGGTCAAGGGCGGATTTGGTTCGGCAACAGTCCTGGTCTGCGGAATGTTCTCCGCTATTTCAGGCTCCGATGCGGCGGGAGCAGCAGCCGTTGGCAGGATGACCATCGATCGTATGGTCGAGGCCGGCTATCCAAGGCCCTATGCCTGTGCGCTGGTCGCCTCCGGCGCCTGTACAGGGATCCTTATCCCGCCATCTATTGCCTACATTATTATCGGGCTTGTGCTTGGCATATCGGCGTCGACATTGTTTCTGGCGGCTGTGATTCCAGGCCTTATGGTGCTGGTCGCTATCCTGGTTACCAACATCATCATGAACCGAATTCATGCCTATGAAAATGGTGGTGCGATCACTGTTGGAGAATGGCTATCCAATATTGGCAATGCCTTAAAAAGCGGATGGTATGCGTTCCTGGTGCCCGGAATTATTTTCTACGGTATTTTTTCAGGTCGCCTAACACCTACAGAGGCCGGTGCCACTGCTGTCATCGTTACAATCATTCTTGGATTTATCCTTGGAACGCTCAAACTGTCCGATTTCCCATCCATGCTGGTGAGTTCAGCAAAAGTAAACGGCGTGATCTTGCCGATTATTGCGCTCTCACTTCCTCTTGCTCAGGCACTTGCCGCCATGGGTGTGCCTCAGGGCTTTGTTTATGCGGTGACATCCCTGACAGAAAATCCGTATCTCCTGACCCTTTTGATGATTGGCATCTTAATTCTTGCGGGCTGTGTAATGGAGACAACGCCAAATATTGTGATTTTGGCGCCACTTCTTAAGCCTGTTGCTGATGCAATTGGAATGAATGAAATTCAGTTCTGCGTCATGATGATCACCTCTTTGGGTATTGGCTTTATCACACCACCCCTTGGGCTGAATTTGTTCGTGGTTGCGGGAATAACTGGAGAATCCACATTAAAAATCGCGGCCAAGGCCTGGCCATTCATGGTTTTCATGCTCCTCGTGGTGTTGGTGATTGCCTTCGTCCCTGAGGTTTCGACAACTCTTCTCCCAGACATCTATAAGTAGGAAAATAAATTGGCTCGAGAATATTTGAAAACATCAACCAAAACTGCACAAACGGATTCCGAGGACGTCTCTCATATTGTTCGTGAAATTTTGAGTGACATCGCATCCGGTGGCGAAGCCAGCGCGATGGAATATGCGGCGAAGTTTGATAAATATGATGGCAATGTCATTCTTACGGATGAAGAGATTGAGGCAGCGTCGGCGCTTGTCCCGCAGAAACTGAAAGACGACATTCAGTTTTCTCATGACAATGTTCGCCGTTTCGCAGAAGCGCAGAAGCAGACGGGCGGCAATTTTGATCTGGAGATCGTTCCGGGCCTGATATTGGGGCAGAGGAGTATCCCTTGTCAGGCAGCGGGGTGCTATGTGCCAGGGGGACGCTATAGCCATATAGCTTCCGCCATCATGACAGTGACAACGGCAAAGGTCGCCGGATGCGAACATATTACTGCCTGCTCGCCTCCACGTCCCGGAGAAGGGATTGCACCTGCAATCGTTTATACCGCTCATTTATGCGGCGCCGATAAAATTCTGGCGATGGGTGGGGTTCAAGGAATAGCGGCAATGACTTACGGGTTGTTTGGCTTGCCAAAGGCAGACATTCTTGTGGGGCCGGGCAACCAGTTTGTCGCTGAGGCGAAACGCATTTTGTTCGGTCGCGTTGGCATTGATATGATCGCGGGGCCAACCGATAGTTTGATATTGGCAGATGAAACAGCGGATCCGGAAATTGTCGCTGCTGATTTGGTTGGGCAGGCGGAGCATGGGTACAACTCTCCGGTATGGCTTGTGACATCTGACCGTGATTTGGCGATAAAGGTGATGGAATTGGTTCCTGATCAGATTGCGAGCTTGCCGGAAACCAACAGAAACAATGCTGAAGCTGCTTGGAGAGAATATGCTGAAGTGATTGTTTGTTCGGATCGAGAGGAAATGGCGGCGACCTCCGATGAGTACGCTCCTGAACATTTGACAGTTCAGGCGAAGGACTTGCCATGGTGGCTGGAAAGGCTGAAATGTTACGGATCGCTATTCCTGGGAGAAGAAACAACCGTCGCCTTTGGGGATAAAGCGTCTGGGACCAACCATGTGCTGCCAACATCCAGATCGGCGAAATATACAGGTGGATTGTCTGTTCACAAGTTCATGAAAATTGTTACCTGGCAACAAGCCTCGCGCAAAGGGTCGAAACCGATTGCCGAAGCTACCGCCCGCATTTCACGCTTGGAAGGCATGGAGGGTCACGCCAGATCGGCAGACGTTCGCCTGCGAAAATATTTTCCAGATGAGGAGTTCGATCTTACTTCCAATGGTTAAAGCGAGTCTATTTGATGTAACAGGCAAAATTGTATGTGTGACCGGTGCAAGTAGCGGGCTTGGCCGATCGGCTGCAACCGCTTTCGCTCAAGCTGGTGCAAAAGTAGTCGGGGTGGCGAGGCGAGAACCCGACTTGCAAGACTGGCAGAAAGAAACCACCGGAGAAACCTCTATCGTAGTCGCCGACCTTACGGACAGGCAAATGCTGACGGAAACGGCTCGCGCGGTTTGTGAGCATTTTGGCGCCCCTGATATTTTGATCAATGCTGCTGGGATGAATACGCGTCAGAATGCCGATGAAGTCACGGCTGAAAAGTGGGACAGGACGATGAACCTAAACCTGGCGGCACCGTTTTTTCTGGCGCAGGAGTTTGTCGTCGGAATGAAGAAAAAGGGGTGGGGCAGAATTGTCAATTTCGCGTCCCTTCAGTCTCGCAGGGCTTTTCAAAATGGCATTACTTACGGCACGTCAAAGGGGGGCGTAGAACAAATGACCCGGGCGATGGCAGAAAGCTGGTCAAAATACGGGATATTGACGAATGCCATAGCCCCCGGGTTTGTCCATACTGAACTAACTGCAAAAGTTTTCGAAGATACGGAAAAGGCTGCAGAATTGGCGAGCCAAACCTGTATTGGTCGCAATAGTGTTGCGGACGATCTGCATGGTCCGTTGTTATTTTTATGTTCTCCGGCGTCCGACTATGTGACTGGTCAGATCCTTTTTGTCGATGGTGGGTTTACTGCAAAATGAAAGCTCTTGTTTATACAGACATTGAGACCCTCGAATATCGTGATTCAAAGGACCCCGAAATACACGATGGAGAGGTTCTTATCGAAGTCAAAGCCGTAGGAATTTGCGGCTCAGATTTACATGCCTATCTCGGCCATGACTCCCGGCGTATCGCTCCGCTCATACTCGGGCATGAGGCAGCTGGAATTGTTAAGGGCGGCACTCATGATGGCAAATCTGCGGTCATCAACCCTCTTGTCACCTGCGGAAAGTGCCCCGCTTGCCTATCTGGCAGAAGTAACATTTGCGAGCAGCGTGAGATCATTTCGATGGCGCCGAGGCAAGGAGCGTTTGCTCAATATATTACGATACCTGAACGTAAT
Source organism: Pseudomonadota bacterium (assembly GCA_024743055.1). GTDB lineage: Bacteria > Pseudomonadota > Alphaproteobacteria > Sneathiellales > Sneathiellaceae > Sneathiella. Next base: position 303,708 of record JANSXH010000001.1, on the reverse strand, counting down.
CTGGTCGTTGTTCCCGAGGGGATGAGCATTACAAAAGCCGCATTGGCGGAGCCTATTGCGACGGCCTGGCATGCCGTAACAGCCGCAGCTAAGGCTTCGCATCGCCCCTTGGCGGAATGTCGTGCCCTTGTATATGGCGGCGGTGCCGTTGGTCTATCTGCGGCATTGTCTTTGTATGCCCATGGTTGCCGTGATATTTTGCTTGCCGAAACAAATGAGCTAAGACGAGAAACGGTAGAAGAGGAATTCATTTGCACAGTCTTCAATCCGCTTGACGATAATTTGGCGACGGATGGCTCTGTTGATGTTGTTATTGACTGTGTTGGCGGTAGACTGACCCGGGCAGGGGCGTCGGCTGCCGTAAGGCCTGGAGGCGTCATTGTTCATGTGGGGCTTATGGACAGTGACGATGGTATCGATACACGACGGCTAACTCTGCAGGAGATTACTTTCATTGGGACTTACACATACACAATGCAGGATTTTCAGGCGACCGTTTCCGCGATGCAATCAGGGGCTCTCGGAGACCTTGGATGGTATGCGGAACGGCAACTCTCTGACGGAGCCAGCGCATTTTCAGATCTTATCAATGGGCGCGCAGCTTCTTCGAAGATCATTCTAAGACCCGAATAACGTACAGAGCTTAAACTCAAGAAATGGAAATATGATGATAGTGACTTTAAAGCATTTGAAGGAGAACTCCCGGTGGCTGTAGAAGACCAAATTCTGGATGGACTCCTGGCAAACAATATTGAATTCGTGACGACCGTGCCCTGCAAGCAACTAGCAGGGGTAATAGACAAAGTCGAAAACTGCCCAGATATTCACCACGTACCTGCAAATAAGGAAGATGAAGGCATGGGCCTATGTGCAGGGGCATTTATGGGTGGAAAACGCCCAGCTATCATTATGCAAAACACAGCCATTGGCGTTACGATCAATACCTTGGTCACTTTGACGCAATTCTATCGTATGCCTTTGCCGATGCTCATCAGTTACCGCGGTGAATTAGGAGAGCCTGTGGCCTGTCAGGTGGAAATGGCGGTGCATACAAAAGCCCTTCTCGCCCAACTTCATATCCCGACATATCACTTTCACCATGAAGATGATGTCCGGGAATTCGATGCGATTTTGAAGCATACCTTTATGTGTAATAAGCCAGTCGCAATCCTGACTGATGCAGCTTTTTGGAAGGGGTACTGAAAATGATACGTTCTGAAGTATTGAGAGATATAGCACCCGTAATTTCAGATCAGCTAGTTGTCTGTAACATTGGCCTTCCCAGTCAGGAATTACATATGATTGACGACCAGCCCAGTAATTTCTACATGCTGGGCACGATGGGTCTGTCGTCATCAATAGGTCTCGGCTTGGCGATGGCACAAGGTCAAAAAGTCATTTCTATTGATGGAGATGGCTCGGTTCTGACAAATTTCGGCACCTTGCCGACGATCGCGAACAACGCTGCAGATAACTTCATTTTGCTGATCATCGATAACGGCAGCTATGGATCCACCGGCGATCAACCGACATATGCCGGAAAGAAAACCTCTTTGACAGAAGTCGCCAAGGCCTGTGGCTGTGAGACAGTTATTGAATGCGCGGCAGAAGACACGGCGGAAACACTTCGTGCTGCGTTGGCAAGCGACAAGATGACCATCATCGTCAGCAAGTGTGAATCCGGCAATATTAAGGTTCCCGTCATTCAAATGGATCCTGTGGTTATTCGAGACAGATTCATGAAAGAGGTGGAAAGACGCAATGCGAGCTGACAAAGGAGGCATGCCTTTCGATCTATTCGCGTCTAGAGATCATTGATTCTAAGTGATGCTAAGCACCGATATTCATTCAAGCTCCGATGCGCGTCGAATTGCAAAAAAACGTCTTCCTTGGATGGTGTTTGATTACATTGATGGGGCCGCTGGGGATGAAATCGGGGAAGCTTTAAGCAGAGAGGCAATTCAGCAAATACGTCTTCAACCGAGAATACTGAATAATGTCGAGCATCGGGATTTGTCGGTAGAGGTGTTTGGAGTAAGGGCTAAACTGCCTTTTGGGATAAGCCCAATGGGTATGTGTAATTTGGCAGCTCCGGGCGCTGATCTGATGCTCGCTCAAATGGCTGCCAAGGATCACATTCCACTCGGAGCGTCGACAGCCGCGTCGACATCGCTGGAAAAAATTATCGAAGCAGCGGAAGGGCATGCCTGGTTTCAGCTTTATTTTGGTGGAGATGAAGCTGTTTCCAGTCAACTGATGAACAGAGCAGAGAAAGCAGGCTATAAAACGCTGGTTCTGACCGTTGATGTCCCGGAGGTTGGCCGCAGGCCGAGAGAGTTACAGCGTGGCTTCAAGATGCCCTTTAAGCTAGGCGTTCCTCAGCTAATTGATTTTGCACTGCATCCGCGCTGGTCATTGCCGACATTGATCAATGGGCGTCCTGAACTTGCGAATTTTGGCGGTAAATATGGAGAGTTTGACCGGGCTGCCAGCCGGGCCGGAGCTGATTGGGAATTTCTCGATCGAATTCGGTCCAATTGGAAAGGAAATCTGGTGGTTAAGGGGGTGCTCGATATAGATGACGCCTTGCGTCTAAAGCGAGCCGGCGTTGATGCCATACAAGTATCGTCTCATGGCGCGCGACAGATGGATAGTGCGCCGCCACCTGTGAGCGTCTTGAGACGCATGCGAGAAGCTTTGGGAGAGGGGTTTCCGATTTTTTATGACACGGGAATTCGAAGTGGAGAAGACATCGTCAAAGCTTATGCGCTGGGCGCCGATTTCGTTTTTCTCGGCCGCCCAATGTTATTTTCAATAGCGGCGGGAGGCGCGCGAGGTCTCCAGCAGATGCGCGATGTTTTTGCTGAGGAAACAAGTATAACCCTTGCCCAGCTTGGTCTGGTCAATATGCATCAGATATCCGAGGGCAACATATGCTGAGCGGTAGAATCTGAGAGAGGAGCGAAAGATGTACAAGAAAATTGTAGTTGCATTGGCACTGGATCATGGACTGGGACCAAAAGCATTGGACGTTGCAAGAAAGCTTAAGGATGACGATGGAGAAATTGTCGCCGTTCACGTGCATGAGCCCATCCCGAACTTCGCCAGCTACTATCTGGAACCAGGGCAGGAGCAGTCCGTAATAGATAGGGCCGAAGAGGGCGTTATCGAACGTATTGGCGAAGCAAAAGACGCGGAAGCAATCGTGCTCAAAGGCCATCCAGGGCGTACAATCTCAGAATATGCGGAAAGTATCGGCGCGGACTGCATCATCGCCGGCTCACATAAACCGGGTATGAAGGACTTCTTTTTAGGCTCAACAGCTGCGCGTATCGTCCGCCATGCGCCCTGCTCGGTGCATGTTATTCGGTGATGAATTGTAAGATCTAGGTTGGCCCATTGGAGCCGTCTTAGATCCAGGCTTTTACTTTTTCGAGGGTCGCGGGGTTTACCTTAATTCCCTTTTTCTGCGCACGCTTGTTTGCTGCGCTTCTGCCATCACCGGGGAGGCGGGCGCCTGGCTGATCGCGAATTTCAGAAATAAGTGTTGAAATGCGGTCCTGGAAAAGGCCTCCTGACGTAACCACAGGATCTATTGCCATAAAGAACTGTCCAGTTTTCGGTGGGCCCCCTTTGGTGCCGGAAAAGGGGCTGGCATTTACGCCGAGCGTTGCTCCGGTCATCGCCGCGGCAAAAATTTCAACCATTAATGCGATGCCGACACCTTTATATCCTCCGCTTGGTGCCATAGAACCCTTAAGGGCTATCTCTGGATCTGTTGTGGAATTACCGTCCGCATCCAATGCCCATCCACTAGGAATAGTAAGTCCCTCTCGTGCACGTTTCATGATCTCGCTTTTCGCAATAACGCTGGCACTTTGGTCAATTAATATCTCCGCACCGCCATTCCCATCCGGTACAGCCAGAGAAAAAGGGTTGGTCCCAACCACAGGGATGCGAGCGCCGACTGGGGCAATGGAGGCAGGGGCATTCGTGAAGCCAATGCCCAACAGCCCTTCTTTTGCAAGGGTGCGAGTGTGATATCCCAAGACGCCACAGTTATAGGAATTCATTATCGCGAGTGCTGCTATACCATGGCTTCGCGCAGTTGGTATGAGGGCCTCAAACCCTTTTTCGATCGCCGCATGAGCAAAGCCTGTTTTTGCATCAACAGTGATTACGGCTGGCGCAGGCTGCTCCACAGATGGATCCGCCTGGCCATCTACCTTGCCGCATTGGACATGCTCGCAATAGATTGGGATATAAGCCAGGCCGTGGCTTGCAATACCATCTGCTTCGGTTTCAGCCGTCGCCTTTGCCAACGGAGCAGCATTTTTCATTGAAGTTCCTGCCGATAATAGGGCTTGGAGCGCAATTTCTTCAATTTCTTCCAGGCTCAGGATTTGGCTATCGGTCATTTAACGCTATCTCCTTAATGGTATCGATTATCCAGCTCCGAGTGAACGGGAAGCTTCAGTCGCGGGTGCAAATTTTTGGTGGGCGAGGTGGTTCAGAATGTGCCAGCTTTCGTCGTCGACGTTGCGGCATGAATTGCGCAACGGTTGCGAGTTCAGTTTTCTTCCTGTCGCGGAAACGGTCGCGGTCTTTGTATTGGTTCGCGTTAATTGGTCTTTCGGTCCCGTTATAGTGAATCCGCCGACCTTAGATGTTTCAACTCTAATATCTTCGAAACTAATCTTGAAAGATGTACCTGTGGAACGCGCGCAAATGAACACATATGGTACCAGCAGCAGTGGATAGGCGAGCGAGTTGAATACAATTCCTTCTTCCTCAGCCTGCTTCATTCTGTCGGTGAGAACGGCACCTGCCATAAGGGGACAGATAGTATCTGAGGCGCCGAAACTCGTTTCGGAATTCAAAATTGGTATAAAACCGGAATGGGGTCTTTGCTGATATAGAGAAAGCAATTTTGCCAGTAATTCAGGGCCAGGAAGATCATTGGACGCGAGACAGCGTGCCGCTTTGCCTGCTTCTTCCGAGATGCCAAATGGCAATCCCGCACCGAATGCGGCTTTCTTGCAAATGGCCTCTATTTCGTTCAGAGAATAGGCCATTCTCAATTCTCATCCAAGGTAGGATAGGACCAATTCTCGTCTTCATAATTGGCCAATTCGTGTGGGAAAGGAGCATTCTGAAACATGTTAATCCGAACCCAGCGATCTGATCGTGGGTCAAAATGCGTGGCCCCAAAAAATGAAAGCTTACAACGCAACATATCAATTGGCATAAGCGTATCAGATATTGTGTTATCCAATATCTCCGCATAAGGCATCTTTTCGGCAATCTGAACCCGCCGCGCGGTATGACGATGTTCAGGATGAGCCAGAAGAAAATCTGCTAGGCAATACTTATTGTCCCATCCATCGAACGCTTGATGCATCGCGGCAACATCCCGGCCGATGGCAAGAGGTTGCTCATAGGCGTCAAGGGGCTCGCTCGCCCGTTCCCCTAATCGAGGTTCCAGTTTTTCTTCAGAAACATACCAAATTCGGGCTATGTTTTCGGATGCATCCCAATCCGTTTTGAGAGCCCAATCATAAATTTCCTCAATGACTTTTCGTAAATGCGCAACACTCACGGCGCCATCAATACAGAACAAGTTTTCTTCATCTGCATCCATGCAGTCCGCTATATCATCAACAAGATGGCCGTGGGGTTCAAGGAGGAGGGAGACAAGTTGCTCTTGTCCCTCCATGGACAGGGTTTCTTCTGCCCAGCAGTAGAGCTGATCCCATGGCCTCTCTTGATCCAGTATGTTTGTTGTGATCTTGGCTTTTATCTGACGCATATCCTCATGAAGGGAAACCAGCTTTTCTTGTTGGACTGGGTGCTCGGAACGCCATCGCTCCGTATTGATGATGGCCCGCGCCAGAATTCGTTGAAAATTAGATTTTTCCTCAGATGAGGCAGCTGGTAACGCGCGTACCTTTGCCAAAGCAAACTCGCGAGCCGCGATCCAGTTGTTAAAGAGGATAGGATGATTGACGATAAAAGGCGCCATTCCCAGTCCTGTAGAATTTCCAACACCAAATTTTCGGCGTAATGAAGGCTCAAGAGGTACAGCAGTGTCCGGGCTGGCCGCCGCTGCCATATGCTCGACCAAATCGAGAATAAAGGCGCGGGTGAGATAGACGGATAGCATTTCCGCCTGGAAAGGCGGTTTGAATTCCGCTCGGCTACAAATCTCCTCCCGATCGATCGCGCCAAACTTGCCTGACCCGTACACAGCTGTCGTCCGCATCAAATATCCAACGGATAGGACTTTATCGGGATCAGGCTGTCTGCCTTCCTTTAGGCAGGATATGACATAGTCGAACATCCTGACGGAGCGATTAGCTCGAGATAAACTGATCTCTCGATTGGATATGCGCCCCGCTTCCTGCTTTGGAACATTTTGGGAGAGCCGTTTGAGATCCTCTTTCGTTGGGGTGCCGTCAAAAAGAGTAAAAGTCGCATCCCAAGCGTGAGCGATCACTCGATCAGACCGGTCCTCATCAGGCAGGTCATGGGCAAAGCAAACAAGGCTATAAGTGCGATCTGGCCCGTGTGCTGAGTATACGGCAATGCCAACGCCTTTGGCATCAATATCAAATCTTGGCCTGTCGAACGACCAGTTTTCATGCTTCAGGCGCCTTAAAAGAATACGCATGAAGGACAGGCGGCATTGATGAAAGGACCCCAGTCGAGCCAGCCGCATGACCTGTTTTGCGGGTCGCATCTGGATTTCTGTTAAGGAATTGGTCATTTCATTCATGTGATACACGCTGTTAAAGATGCCTCCGACGCCAAGTGCGTCGAAGGCAGTTGGTTCCTTTAGTCCTTATTCCGCTGGTTGGGCATCTGCCGAGAGAGTACCGTGCTTCTCACGATGGCTGTCACGATATAATGCTTTTGCAAGCGAGATACACATCAGCACCATAACGATGGTGAACGGCAAAGCCCCGATAATCATTGCGTTTTTAAGTGCTTCAAACGGATCTGCATCAGCGCCTGTGTTCCCGGCAATGATCAGAGCACCAATCACCAGGGTCAGAATAACACCCCAGATGATACGATGCTTGATACCGGTTTCGGCTTCACCGCCTGACATGATGGTGTTCATGACCAGGATGCCGGAATCTGCGGAGGTCACCAGGAACGTCATAATCAGGATGACGCACATGATCGTAATTCCAGTTAAGAAGCCACCGGAAATCATCTGACCAAGAGTGACAAACAGTTTTGCTGTATTGGAGGCGCCGATGATTTCGCCATTGGCTCCACCAGTAAGCTCCAGATCGATAGCTGTTGCCCCAAGTATTGTCATCCAGGCAAAACAGACGAGTGCCGGCGCGATAACGCAACCCAATACAAATTCCCGGATGCTGCGACCCTTGGAAATGCGAGCTAAAAACAGGCCAACAAATGGCGAGAAGGCGATCCACCAAGCCCAGTAGAAAGTCGTCCAACCGGACTGCCAGCCAAACTGACGACCCTGGTTTCCTGCCTCATACAAAGCGGTGGAAACTTCACTGGCATTAGGAAGCGCCGCGATCGATGCCGGTAGGGCTTTGGTAAAGGCTTCATATGAGCTCCATGGGTTTGTCGCCGCACCATACATAGAAGCAATTTCATCTGCCGGAAGTCCCTTTGCAGCTTCTGGAAGAGCAGCCTGAAAGGCGTCTAGTGTATGCGGTCCATAGGCACCGAAAGACAAGGATACGAAATGCAGGATGTAGTCGACCAGTGCTGTTCCGTATGTCGTCATGGCAAAGAAGAAGGAGCCAAATATGATGAAGATCACTAGAAGAATGATCGACAGGACCAGATTGAGGTTGGACAAATATTTAATGCCTCGTCCGACACCTGATACGGCAGATAGAATGGACATCCCCATTATCACAAACAGCGCAGTCAGAAGACCGACGGTGCTGGGCTTTGGCTTCTCGTCAACGATATTCATCAGCCATTCCATCCCGGAAATAGCATAGATGCCATCGACAAATTGACTGACACCGAATCCAATTGTGACCGATACACCCAAAATTGTTGCAACGACACCCAGGATATCGACCAGATGGCCGAGGGTTCCATTGGCAAAGCGACCTAGGATCGGGGTGAGGGCAGATCGAATGGTGAGAGGCATGCCGCGGGTATAGGCATAGTAAGCCAAGGATAACCCGGTTACGACATAGATAGCCCAAGCGTGAAAACCGTAATGTAGAAAGGTATAGCGATAAGCGGATTCAACAGCCGCTTCCGTCGTCCCAGCAACAGTTCCGGCCAATACCTCAGGGTTTGACCCCCAAAGACCCAGTGGTTCTGCAGTTGCATAGACCATCAGTCCAACGCCAAGACCGGCGCCAAACATCATCGAAAACCAGGAAAAGGTTGAAAATTCAGGCTTCTCGCCTTCAGCGCCTAAGATACGTTTTCCTGATGCTGGAATTAGTGCAACGGCAAAGCAGAAAAAGGCGAACCCACCTACTGCAACGATATAAAAGATATTAAAACCTTGAAGAACGGAGCCGTTGATGCTGGATAACATTCCATTGGCGCCATTTGGCCAAATCAAAGCCCAAACGACCAAAAGCGACATACTGATCTTACTGACCAGCGCAATTGGCAGGCTATTGCCTTCATAAAATCCGGATGGAGCTTTCTTGATCTCCAGATCCGTAAATGGTGGTTTTATCGCCATAACATTTCCCTCCTCCTGTTGATGACTTTTTGTTCTCGATGTTGTGTTTCTGCTTTCGTTTTTTGTTGAAGCAGTTTTATTGAGCGGCAACGACGTTGTTTTGATTGGCGTTGTCGCAAGATGGGCCAAAGCTCTTGGCAAAGAACTTGATCCAGTTTCCTCCCATGACACCGGAGACTTCGGCTTCACTAAAGCCAATGTTTCTTAGTCCGCTTTCAATTTGCCCAAAATCACGATTGTCGCGAAACCAGTTGGGCATATCCGGGAAGCCGGCATCGGATGCGGAGCCTTCCCCAAAATCGATTTCCTTGGTCCATCGACCGACCCGCATCCACTCCACAACACTGTCAGGCTGGTTTTGACAAAGATCTGTCCCAAGCCCGACGCGTTCTGGCCCCATTAATTCTGCCGTTCGAGCAATCATTTCGCAGAAGCTTTGTAAGCTGCAGTCTGACTTATCCTTTAGGTGATGGGGGTAAACGGAAAAGCCCAGCATCCCACCTGATTGACCCAATGCCTTTAACACCGTGTCTGATTTATTGCGAAGTGCAGGGTGCCAGAAGGCTGGGTTGGCATGGGTTATGGCGATTGGCCGCGTCGAAATTTCTATCGCTTCCAATGTTGATCGTTCCGCCGAATGGCTCATATCAATAACAAGGCCAACCCGGTTCATTTCCTTAATGACCTGGCGACCCATGCGGGTGATGCCCATGTCCTCGTCTTCATAGCAGCCAGTCGCCAGCAGGGATTGGTTGTTGTAGCTGAGCTGCATGAATCTGACACCAAGGGTATGAAGAATTTCGATGAGGCCGATATCGGCCTCCATGGGAGAGGGGTTTTGGAACCCAAAAAAGATGGCGGTTCTATTGGTTTCGCGCGCGATCAAAACATCATCTGCCCAGCGACCGTGAAAGATCAAGTCCGGATACATTTCGAACCAGCGGTTCCATTGCTCGATATTTTGAACTGTTTCGCGAAAATCTTCATGATAGGCGATTGTTACGTGAACGGCATCTACCTGACCCTCGCGCATCTGACGAAAAATATCTTCAGACCAATTGGCATATTGAAGTCCATCAACTCGGTATGAATGAGGCATGTTGATTACTCCGGTTCTCCTGAGGCGATATAGGCGGTCTTGACGGTTGTATAGAATTCGGCAGCATAGGACCCTTGCTCCCGCGGGCCATAAGAGCTGTCACCGCGCCCGCCAAATGGAACATGGTAATCTGTTCCAGCGGTTGGGAGGTTGACCATTACGCAGCCTGTCCTTGCGTTTCGGCGAAAATGGGTGGCGCGGGCCAGGGACCGCGAGACGATCCCTGACGTCAATCCGAAGTTCGTGTCATTGACAGTTGCCAGTGCCTCCTCATAGGAGCCCACCTTGATCAAGCAGGCGATTGGGGCAAACATTTCCTCTGTGTTTATCCGCATGGCGTTGTGAGTGCCTGAAAAAATGGCAGGAGACATATAAAACCCGTCAGTCGGCATCTCCAGCTTCTCCCCACCGCAGAGCAATTCACCGCCCTCTTCCTTACCAACGTTGATATAGTCCAGATTTTCTCGAAGCTGGTTTGCGCTTACGACCGGGCCCATCTGTGTTTGCTCATCAAGGGCGTGACCGACTTTCAAAGCTTCAGCCCCTGCCACCAGCTTCTCCACAAATGCATCATGCACTTTTTCATGAACGACAAGTCGTGAGGAGGCCGTACATTTTTGACCCGTTCCCCCAAATGCCCCACCAAGAGCAACGGATGCTGCTATATCCAAATCGCCATCATCCATAACGACGAGCGCGTTTTTTGACCCCATTTCCAATTGTAATTTCGTAAAGTTCTGTACGGCAGCGCTGGCGATACCTCGACCAACCGGAACGGATCCGGTGAAGGAGATAGCGTCTACTTTCGGGCTTTCAACCAGGTTCTGGCCAATAGCTTGGCCGGCGCCCATTACGAGGTTGAAAAGCCCTGGAGGAAGGTCCTGTTTCGCGATTATTTCAGTCAGCGCTACGGCAGAAGCAGGGGTGGCGTTTGCGGGCTTCCAAAGGACCGCGTTGCCAAACGCGAGGGCCGGCGCAATCTTCCAGCTGGCTGTCGCAGTGGGAAAGTTCCAGGGGGAAATTATGCCGACAACGCCAACAGGTTCACGTCGAATATCAATTTCGATGCCATCGCGAACGGAGTCAGCATTGTCACCAACTTGCCTCAAAGCTTCCGCAGCGTAATAAGTAAAGAATTGCCCGGAACGGAATATCTCTCCTTTTCCTTCAGCAAGCGGCTTGCCTTCTTCGCGTGATAGAAGCTCTCCCAATTCGGCGGCGCGAGACATCAATTCCTCGCCGATGGAATTAAGAACTTGATAGCGGCGCTCAAGCCCGGACTGAGCCCAAATAGCCTGTGCTGCGCGCGCGGAGTCAAGGGCGTCTTCCAATTGTCCTGCGCTTGCCTGGGCATAAAGGCCAATCAGATCGGAGGTATCCGATGGGTTTCGGTTTTCTACTTCGGTTTCTCCCGATACCCAGTCCCCACCGATATAGTTTAGATATTGATTTCCCATTCCAACCCTGTCTTCAAAGCGCAATTTATGTCTCGAAGGCTGACTATGGACATTTGATGGTATTTAAGTCAAACTCAAATAATTGTAATAAATTACAGAAAAAATGAAATGGCGATAAAAATTGAGATGCTGCGATGTTTTGCTGTTTCGGCCCGTGCCGGGAATCTTGCTGATGCCGCAGATAAACTGGGCCGGACGCAGTCGGCCGTCTCCATGATGCTCAAACAGTTTGAAGCCCATCTGGGGACACCGTTGTTCGAGTCGGATCGCAAGAATAAATTGACCGCTCTTGGTGCGTTTGCATTAGAGGAAGCGTCGCGGGAGCTTGATCATTTTGATCATACGATTTCTTCTATTCAGAGCTTTGCCCGGTCTCAGTCAGGACTGGTGCGCATTGCTGCTGTCCCATCTGTTGCGACTGAAATTTTACCCTTAGCTGTTAGAGATTTCCTAACGACGCATCCGAGCGTCCAGATAGATATACGTGACATGGATTCAAACGCTGTATTGAGGGAAATGGAGCGGGAACGTGTAGATATTGGACTGGCGACAATAGGCGAGGTCAATTCCTCAATCGCCACGAAAATTTTGTTCAAAGATGAGTTTGGAATCGTTTGTCAGTCAGACCATGAGCTGGTCAAGAGGAACGGGCCTTTGGAATGGGAAGAACTTAGTGGTTTACCCTTCATTGCAAATGGAATCTGTGAGCAAATCACCAACGAAAGTTTTCAAGAACTTCTCCTGAATTCAAAGCTGATGGTTCGAAATACGACGTCATTGCTGGCGATGGTTCGATCAGGTGTCGGTATCACCGTGTTGCCGCAAATGGCGATAGCCAATAAAGAAAACCTTGCTTTTGTGCCGGTCAACGATCCGTTAGCCCGCCGGCAGATAGATGTCTTGTCTCATACACATAAATCTCTTTCCCCGGCAGCAAAAGACTTCGAAGCTGCAATTTTTCGGGCGGCTTTGAACCAGTAATAGGGGCTATGTTGTCTATTATTCGGGTGTGAATGCCTGATCGAATACTTAACAGATCACGTCCATTTTTCTTCTGACAAAGCCTCTTGCAGTGCTATGCTGTTTTTTTAGGAGGTACCATAATGAATAAAATATCAAGAATTCTTGCCGTTAGCCTGACAGGGCTGAGCCTAACTATCCCAGCTGCCGTAGCCGAGGAATGGAGATTCAATAATTTCCTTCCAGAAACGCGGCCCGAAACTGCAGAGCTTGAAAAATTCACTGCGGACGTAAATGAAGCGCTAGCGGGAGAAACCACTGTCAAAATTTATAGTGGCGGTTCGCTTGGCCTTCCGAATACGGATACCTTGAGGTTTCTGCCAAAAGGTGCCGTGGAAATGAGCCTGATGTGGGCCAACTATCTGGGACGGGATGCGCCGGCGCTCAGTTCTGTTGTGGTTCAGGGGACAATTGGTTCCATTGAGGAATTTGAAAAGGCCATACCTACGGTACGTGAAATATACGAAGAAGAATTTAAGGAGTGGGGCGTATCCTCTGTTGGATATGCGGCAATTCCAATGTTGTCAGTATCTGTATTCTGCCGGGATGAGCCTGTCCGGACCATCGAGGATCTGAAGTCGAAGAAACTTCGGGTCTGGGCTCGTGACCAGGTTGAGACCTTTACCCGCCTTGGCGTGGCGGCTCAGATCATTCCTCAAGAGGATATGTATGTTGCCATGAAAACCGGTGTGGTCGACTGCGCCCTGTATCCGGCACTTTACGCCCATACGGTCTCTCTTCAGGAGGTTTCGAAATATGCGTCCTTCCTGTATCCGATGGCTTCTGGGCCCTATGTAATCGGCGTGTCAACCGAACGTTGGGATAAAACCGATGACAAAGTGAAAGCGGCGGTGGCCAAAGCTGCTGATGATCTCTGGAATCGTACCAACCAGTATGACGATGACCTGGAACGTGAACTCGCGGCTCGGGAAAAGCTGGTTGAAGGCGGCATTGTTTGGGGTGAAGATTTCCCTCAGGAAGATCGGGATCAGTTCGTTTCTTCGGTCACGGAAACCTGGAAAATGCTGGCTGAGGAAGCAGGCGGTAATGCACCGGCTTATCGGGAGCGGGTTCTGAAAGCCCTGGGGCGCTAAACCGGCCCTATGTCCGAGACGTTCAAGAAAGCAGTCGCGCAAGGGCTGGATAAAATAGCCCTTGCGTGCGCTGGCACCGCTGCGCTTGGAATGATCGCCATCGTCGGCATTATCGTGACAAGCGTCTTGATGCGAAAATTTGCCAACACGCCTTTGCATATTACCGAGGAAGTCGTTGGATTGTTGTTGAGTGTCTCGCTGTTTCTGGGCCTGCCTATGGTCACCTTGAAGGCGAAGCATGTTCGAGTTTCCATTGTGGCTAACCTACTGAAGGGCAAGTGGCACCTCGCGATACAGATTGCGGCCTTGCTGGTGGGGATTGGGTTCTTCGCCTGGTTAATACTGGAAACCATTCCCTGGTTTGAGTTCGCTTTTAAACGAAATCTGAAGACGGAGACGGCGCGGATCCTTCTCTATCCTTGGATGGCCTTGATGCCGCTGTCTCTTACCCTCACATGCGCTATCTTTGTCGCCCGCCTGACAGGGGCTATCGATAGGACTGATGATGAGGAATTCGATTCCGGTCTTTCCAAACCTGATGGAGAGCTGAATTGATGTTCTGGACGACCCTGATCGGCGGCTTGATTGCAACAGCAAGCACTGGTGTCGCATTGGGCGCGGCCCTGGGGCTGACCGGATTGATAATCCTGTATTTCTTCTCCAACGGTGCGACCTCTCTGGCAGTGGATGCGATCTGGAGCGTCTTCAATTCCTTCACCCTCAGTGCCGTTCCCATGTTCATTCTGTTGGGGGAAATCCTGCTTCGGAGCGGCATCAGTGAAAAAGCTTACTCCGCCTTTTCACCTTTGTTTCGGCGGGTACCTGGCGGGTTGCTGCATACGAATATTGCGGTATGTACCCTGTTTGGGGCGGTGAGCGGGTCAAGCCTTTCGACCGCAGCGGCAGTTGGATCCGTTGCCTATCCTGAAATGTCGAAACGAGGGTATGACAAGGATACCGTGGTAGGGAGTTTGGCAGGAGGGGGCACCCTCGGGCTACTGATCCCGCCAAGCCTGTCCTTTCTGATTTTTGGAGCGCTGACGGAAACTTCTATTGGCCGGCTTTTTGCCGCTGGAATTATTCCCGGACTGCTGGTCGGCGCGTTGTTCATGCTGTACCTGCTGGTTAAATGCCTGCGCAACCCAGCGATTGCACCCCGTGACCCGGGAACAGGGTCTCTGATGCAGACCCTCGCAGGCTTTAAGCAGATCTGGCCGTTGCTGGCCCTGATCTTTGCAGTTATTGGGAGTATCGTTGGTGGTCTGGCAACTCCGACGGAAGCCGCCGGCGTCGGTGTTGTCCTCGCAATTTTCATCTGCTCCATCTGGGGAGATCTTACTTTTCGAAAGCTGATTGAAGCTATCTATCAATCGGTGCTGCTGTTTTCGGCTGTTGGCTTCCTCGTCCTCGGAGCGACTATTCTCGCCCAGTCCGTCAGTATTCTCGGCATCCCGCAACAGATCCTGGGAGCTGTGGCGGAAAGTGGGCTGGGTACCTATATCGTATTGCTGATCGTTGTTCTCATCTACCTGATCCTCGGATGTTTCTTCGATGGGCTTTCCCTGATGATCATGACCCTTCCCGTGGTCTTTCCCTTGCTGACTGGCCTCGGTTTTGATCCGATCTGGATCGGTGTCGTCATTACCATTGTTATTGAGATTGGGCAGGTGACCCCTCCCGTTGGACTTAACCTGTCGGTCCTGACGGCCCTGACGAAAAACGAGGTTAGCCTTGGTCGGGTGGCAACGGCAACGGTGCCTTACTGGATCATCCATCTGTTCATGATCTTTATTCTCACCCTCTTTCCGGTCTTGGCCTTGTATCTGCCAAACCTTCTATTTTGATGTAGGAAACACTTATATGGCATTGAAAATTAAACCGAAATCATTCGGGCCGGTTTATGTTACATTCGATGGCGCCGACCAAGTCGAGTATGCCCATACCGAGCCATCGGACTTCAGTCCGGCACCGCCAACCCAGACACCAGTGGATACATTGATCGCATCACTGGGTTCCTGCATCGTCAAATCCATGCAATGGTCTGCGTCGCAAAACAAAGTAGCCCTTCATCCTTTTATGTTGAAAGTCGTCGGGACCAAGGCGCCGGTTCTTCCCGGACGTATTGAAGTTATGGACATCACAATCATGGGCCGCCCGATTGAGGAAAAGGAACTGATCCCGCGCATCGTTGAGCAAACAAAGGCGTTTTGCACGGTCAGCAATACTCTAAACTGTGAAGTCAATATTACTGTCGAACCTGAAGCCTCCCGTTAAACCGGATTACCGAGAAAACGATGATCGGAGAGAGCAATGAATACAAGCTCACCCAAGGGCAAGGCGGTCCCAATTGATCGCACAACCACGCTGTTCATGCTGGATGAAAACCCGGAGGAAGTGTATCGGCGGCTGCGGCGGGAAATGCCGATTGCGCGAATAGAAGCAATTGATCGAATTGTTTTCACTAAAGCAGCTGACGTCCGAAGAGTTAAAACGGATATGGAGCATTTCGGCTCCTTTGACACCACAACCCCCATGCAAAGGGCGTTCGGTGGCCACACATTGATGCGTAAAGACGGCTGTGACCATATGAGAGAACGCCACGCCATGGAGGGCGCGTTCGAGCCGTCGCTTCTTTCTGACCGCTGGAAAAAAAGTTTTGAACATCTCACAGATAATCTGCTGGACCAACTGAACGGAAAGGAAGCGGTTGATCTCTCGCAAACGTTAGCAGCACCTTTAAGCGCGGGTTATCTGAAACTTGCCCTCGGCCTGGAGGCTGCAACGGATGCGCAATTGTTTGACTGGGCAGCAGCGCTCATACAAGGGGCCATGAATGCATCCTTTGATCCGGCTGTCTTCGAAATCTCTGATCAAGCAAATGAAGAAATGAACGACTGCTTCGATCAGATGATCGCACGGCATCAGAAGTCCCCCGATGGCTCGGTTCTCTCGACAATGGTCAATCAGACCGACCCGATTGAGCTCAGTCAGACACGAACGAATATGAAAATATGTATCGGCGGCGCTGTCATTGAAAGCCGGGATGCTCTGCTCTCCACACTGTATGGCTTGCTCAGACATCCGGATCAACTGCAGGCTTGCATCAATCAGGAACTATGGAAACAGGCCTGCGAAGAAGGCTTGCGCTGGATGGCACCCATTCAGGCGAGCCCGAGAATTGTCAGGAAATCTGTGGTCATGAGTGATGTTCTGATCCCGGAAGGGGAGACGGTCATGGCCATACAGGCATCCGCAAATTACGACGAGGAGATCTGGGAACGGCCGCATGAATTTGATATTCATCGCGAAGCGCATGCCCATCAGACTTTCGGAGACGGTCCTCATCAATGTATGGGAGGCGATATCTATCGTTTGCTGACTTCGGAAATCGTCTTCCCCAGACTGTTTGACCGGTTCCCAAACCTGGCGCTAGACACGAATGCCGACGTCAGGTTCCGCGGATTTGGTTTCCGCGGCCCCAAGTCTTTGCCAGTGACTTTGATCTGAGAGAAGCGGGGTTCTGGCGGCCAATATGATCAAATCTTTCCTTGCCTGATCATCATCCGGCTTGAGCCAGGATCTCTTCTTCAAGATCGAGAAGCCTGTCTTTGCCGAAGAAGATTTCACCGCCCACATAGAATGTCGGGATGCCAAAGCAACCGCGTTCAACAGCCGCCGTGGTGTTTTCGATCAGTTTGGCTTTGACGTCCGGATCCTGTGTGCGTTTGAGGATGTCTTCACCGTTGAGGCCTTTTTCCGTCAGGCTGGCGACGAAGACTTCCGGATCGTCCATTTTCTTGTTTTCTTCCCACATGCAGGCGAGGCCCGCTTCAATATAGTCCATCAGATTGCCATCCTGCTCCGCAGCAATAGCGCCGCGCATCAGCATCAGCGTGATCACTGGGAAATTGCTGTTGAAGGTGAATTTTGTAAGCTCGTGCTTTTTAATAAACCGCTGCATTTCAAGACGGCCATATTCAAGCTTTCCCTTGACGTCGCCAAAGGCGATCATGGGTGGCTGATTGTTGGTGGATTTATGGATGCCACCCAGGAGGCAGGGGATATAGCGAAACTCCGCGCCTGTCCGCTCGGCAATTCCGGCGATACATTTATGGGCCATATAGGCGTTGGGGCTGCCGAAATCGAATATGAAATCTACGGTTTGTGTCATCTTATTGTCTCCTACCAGGTTTCTTTCCAGGGGCGCAAATCAAGTTCATGGGTCCAGGCGGTGCGAGGTTGCTGGTGCAACATCACATAATTGCGGGCGATATGTTCCGGATTAAGGATGGCGTCCTCGTCCCGCAATTGGTTCACCTCGGGCCGGTTTTCACGGATAAATTTGGAATCAATGGCACCGTCAATGACCGTATGGGCCACATGGATATTCTTTGGTCCCAGTTCCCGGGCCATGGATTGGGCGAGGGCGCGTAAGCCATGTTTGGCGCCAGCGAAGGCGCTGTATCCAGGGCCGCCACGAACACTGGCGGTCGCACCCGTAAAGATGATGGTTCCGTGACCTCTCTCCAACATGTTTTTGGCGACTTCCCGGCCCATGAGAAAGCCGGAGAAGCAGGCCATTTCCCAGACTTTTCGATAGACCCGGGAAGTGGTTTCGGTGATCGAGAAATTAACATTGGCGCCGATATTGAAAACCGCGACCTCGATCGGCGCAATTTCGTTTTCTATTTTCTCCACCAGACCAATCATCGCCTCTTCGTCTCGAGCATCTGTGGGCAGAGCCACTGCCTCAAGCCCATCAGCGCGAAGGGCGTTCGCCTGCGCCTCAAGGGCGTCACCATGTCGGGGGCGGCGGACCAGGCAGGCGACCATGCCCTCCTGCGCAAAAGCGCGCGCGACGGCACTTCCCGTGTCGTCACCGGCACCGATAACGAGACAGGATGATTTTGCTTTGCTCATGTGGATTTCTTTCTTGTGGCAGATGTTTGAAAATCTGTTCTTTTTCATTTAGTAGCTTTTCACTACTAATATAGTATATAGTTTCGAATTGCTACCACTATTTAATGCCGTTACACTTTTTAAATTTACGGAGACCTCTGTGACACAGCGACATACGGAAGCCTGTCCCATTGCCCACAGCCTCAATATCATCGGGGATCGCTGGACTTTGCTGATTGTCCGGGAAGCGTTTGGCGGCATTTCCCGCTTTAGTGATTTCCATAAGCGGACGGGGATTGCCAAGAACCTTCTGACAGATCGTCTTGCCCTGTTGGTACAGGAAGGCGTTTTTGAGAAGTCAGATATCGGGGAGCGGGGCGTTCGCTATGCCTATCATCTGACGGAAAGTGGTCGTGCCTTATTGCCGGTGATGGTGGCCTTGCATATGTGGGGGAATGAAAATCTGTTCGGGGACGGAGAAGAGCCGGTGCTGCTCGTGGATCGAACGACCGGAGAACCAATCCAGTCAATGGCCATGCTCACCTCCTCCGGGGCGTCCGTCTTGCCGGAAAATATCCGACGCCGTCCGGGGCCGGGGGCGCCTGCATTGAAAACAGGGGATTAGGTATCGAGTTTGGCCAGGAAGATCTTGGCCAGTGATTGGCGTTTTTGCAAAAATGAAAAACTAAAGCCTAAAAATGGCCTGAAGTTTTGCAAAAATGCAAAAATGATCCCGCAAGCCCGGAAAAAACTTTCCAGACCTGCAGGATCGGGGTTGAAGGGAGTGTCTCAGAAAGTCAGAAGCTCTTTACGCGGCTCTGACTTGTTTGAGAAAGTCTTCAATGTCGGATTTGAGGCTGTTGGACAATTCCTCCATTTTAGCGGATGCCGACAGAACCTGCGAGGCGGCCGCGCCCGTATCCGAGGTCTTGTCGGAGACATCGCCGATTTTCGAGGAAACCTGCATGGTGCCGTTTGACGCCTCCTGCACATTGCGGGAGATTTCATTGGTGGCGGCGCTCTGCTCCTCAATGGCCGAGGAAATACTGACGGTGCTTTCGCGAATGGTATTGATCACATTGTCAATATTGCCGATGGCCGAGACGGCTTCTTCCGTTGCGAGCTGCATGTCACTGATCTGCGAGCCGATCTCTTCCGTTGCCTTGGCGGTTTGAGTGGCCAGGCTTTTCACTTCGGAGGCGACAACGGCAAATCCCTTACCGGCATCTCCTGCCCGGGCTGCCTCGATCGTGGCATTCAAGGCCAGCAAGTTGGTCTGACCAGCGATATCGCTGATCATATTGACCACTTCGCTGATCCGCTTCGCTGTATCCGCGAGCTTGGAGACAGAGCTTGAGCTGTTGGTCGCTTCATTCACGGCATCTTCAGAAACCGTGTTGGCCTGTTGAACCTGGCGGCTGATCTCGTTGATCGATGTCGTCAGTTCCTCCGCTGCCGCGGCAACAGTCTGAACATTGCTGGACGCCTCGCCGGAGGCCATGGCAACGGCTTCCGACAGATCCCGAGAGGTTTCCGCGGTGTTGGTCATGGAAGTTGCAGTGGACTGAAGTTCCTGCGCTGCACTAATCACCGTTGTCAGCATCTCCTGAACCCGGCCTTCAAAACCGGAAATGAGGCTGGCAATTTTCTGAGCCCGTTCTTCCTTGGCGGCGTTATCCGCCTGTTCGCGGGCCCGCTCTTTCTCTTCGCGTTCAGCTTCACGTGCGCTTTCGGCACGTTCCTGCTCCTGACGCTGTTCCGCAGCCTTGGCCGCGTCGGCCTCAAGGCGCAAACGCTCCAACGCGCTGTCCTTGAAGACCTGTACAGCCCGCGCCATCTCACCAATTTCGTTTTTCTGGTCCTGGGCGATGATCTCGACGGTGTGATCACCTTCTGCCAGCTTGGCCATCACGTCAGTGATACCAACGACTGGTTTAGTGATCATGCGAATGGTCATCAGGGTGACAATGCTTGAAATACCCAGGGCAAAGAGGGCGATGACGATAAATGACAGAACGGTTTCATCGACATTTGCCAAGGCCTCGGTAACAGCTGTCTCGCTGGTTTCCGTCCATAGCTCGGTCAGTTTCTCGAGAGTGCCATAAAGATTTGTAAATTGCTGATCCGTATCAACCATCATGATAACGGAGGTGGAGCTGTCGACTTCGGTCATCTCGACCACTTCCGTTGCGGCCAGGCTATAGCCTTTGAGTTCTTCTTTTGCCTTGGTCAGGATTTCCTGCTCTGTCGGAGAAAACTCACCGCTCTCAACAAAGCTGTTGAAGGAGTCGCTTACTTTTTTGAGGTAAGCAAGGGAGGCATTCCGGCTCTTGGTGAGGTTTTCCTCATCCACACCGGCAGTCGTCTGGGAAATCAGGCGAAACAGGCCGCCATTGATGGCTTGTAGATCTTTTTGATAGCGCACGGCGGCGCCAAGTTTCTGGGTGCTCTGCTCATGAAGGGCTTCCATGGTCGATTGTGTGCCCTTGAGACCCGAATAGGCAACAATGCCGAGCAGGATCAGGGAGGCGACAAATATCACAGGTACAAAGAGCAGTTTGGTTGATATTTTCAGATTATTAATGCGCATTGAGTGTTACCTTCACGAGATACGAATAGAGGTTTGACACGTCGCCGATAAAGCGACGTGTCAAAGCTGTGAGGGATTATTCAAAGAAACCAATCCCGAAATAAACGTCGCCAGTTCTTTTGACGTAGGTCTGTTTCGGAGTGATTTTCTTAGTGACAGGGTGAGTCCATTTATAGGTTACCCAGCCTTCGCCCGGTCCTGTCGCAACTTCGCGCATTTCCATAACGAAAGGCTTTCCGTCCGTATCTTTGAGCTTGCTGAGGTTCTTACCAACCAGTTTTTCGTTGGCACCGTGAAAGACCAGATTGAAGTCGGTCATCTCGGTCACAAAAATATAAAATTCGCCTTTGTTATAGTCGCTTTCCTTTACAGCAAAATCCTTGAAGGCTTGCTCCTCGCCGACGGATTCATAATGCTCAATCGCCGAGTCCATCATGGAAATTACGATCTCTTTTTTGTCAGAAGCGCTGGCTATTCCGGAAAATGCTAATATAGCAATACTAACTATAATAGATAAGGTACGATACATCTTTCTCTCCATTTATTTTTTTACTTCACCCTTTACGGATGAATAGTTATTACAGGAAAGATTCTTAACAGACTGCTAATCCCTTGTTTAAAAATGATATTATCGAAATTCGGCTATAATACGTAGACCTTTCGATATAAACAAATTGACTAAAAAACGTTGGGTAACCAAGGCTCGCGTCAATTTATTTGCTTTCTTATTCTCCGCATCAAAAAAAGTAATGCGTGTGACTTAAAAAAGTCTGCGCAAGTGGAAAAAGACAAAAATGTAGCGGAGCGGTCGCGGATTCAAAGCTTCCGAAACCGCTCCGCTACAATTACGCAACCTTCTTTTCTCTCAGGACCCAGAGAGTCGCAAATGCCAGAATAAGCAGGGCAATGGCAGCGAGCCATCCCGTAATATGGAAGGCTGTCATAAAGGCGGATCTCGCTGTCTCGAGCATTTCCACCCCGAGGCTCTCCTCCATCCTGGATGCTGCCTCAACGGCGCCCGCTAATGTCGTCCTGGCATTATCCGCCATCTTTTCTGGAAAAACCCGGAGATCTACCTTGCTCATCTGCAGCCGATAGATACTTGTCATTAGACTCCCGAGCGCGGCAATACCCAGAGCGCCGCCAAGTTCAACACTTGTTTCGGAAATGGCCGAGACGACACCTGCCTTCTCAACCGGCGCTGAGCCGACAATAAACCCAATGGTCAATCCAACGACGGGTGTGAAGCCAATCGAGAATATCACACTCGAAATCACCACTGGAACAATGTCCGTTGACATTGCCATCATGGCGAAGCCCGTGGTTGAGAAAAACAGACCAGTCGCCAAAATCGTCACCGCAGAAAACCGGTCGGCAAGCGTCGCGATGAAAGGAGAGGCTGCGGTGAAGGCAATGGCTGCGGGGAGCGACCAGAGACCGGCCTGAAGCGGTGACAATCCCGCAACCAGTTGCAGATACTGAGCGATGAAAATGAACGCGCCAAACAGGAAAAACAAGGCGATCCCGTTGATGGCGAGGGACAAGGAGAAGATGGGTGATCGGAAAAGCCCCATATCAACCAAGGGATTCTCCAACATTTTCTGCCGCTTGAAGAAGACATATCCGATCAGGCATCCGAGCACAATTGCTACAGCTGCGATCAGGTTCATACCGTTCTCCGCCCAGTTCTTGACACCATAGATGAAGGCAAGGACCGCCAGCAAGGAAAGAGCCGCGCTGGCAATGTCTATTCCTTCCGCATTGGGATCCAGATGTTCAGGCAGCAGAAAAGGGCCGAGTACTAACAGCAGGATCATCGGCGGCACGGCCACAAGAAACACCGATCCCCACCAGAAATACTCAATCATCACGCCGCCCACAATCGGGCCGATGATACCACCCACGGAGAAGCTCATGATCCACATGGAAATGGCAAAGGTGCGCTGTTTCTCATCCAAAAACATGTTGGTGAGAAGGGACAGGGTAGAGGGGGCAAGGGTCGCTCCGGCGACGCCCAATAGCGCCCGGGCGAGGATAAGCTGCTCTGCAGTCTGGGAAAAGGCGGCAACGACAGAGGCGATACCAAAGGCAAAAGCGCCAATGAGCAAAAGGCGTTTTCGGCCAATACGGTCTCCCATAGCGCCCATCACCATCAGGAAACCGGCGACCATGAAGCCATAGATATCAATAATCCAGAGCAACTGGCTGGCGCTGGGATTGAGGGCCCGGGCCATCTCAGGTACCGCAAGATTAAGGACCGTCAGATCCATGGAGTAAATCATGCAGGGCAAGGCAATGACGGCAAGGCCGATCCATTCACGCCGGCCGGCCTTTGCAGGGATATTTGAGTTTAGAGACGATTGTTGAGCTAAATCGTCTGTAGATTTATCAGAACGCATAAGAAATCCAATTTACTGGGAGTCATTCCATTGCGCAGGCGCGCGAGGTGAATAACGGGAATATTTAAATATGGGAAAAAGCCGCGAATGAAGCAGCAGACATACGCAAAGGTGCGTACAATCTAGATTAGTTCAGCGGCAGCTGGTGGTTGCTATCATGTTCATTCGACTTCGGATTTTTTATACTGACGGCAACCTAATCCATTCCGCTCGCTTTGTACAGACGGCAAATCAAAAATCTTATAATTGCCGCAATCAGAAATTCAGAAGGCTCGGCTAGGCCCGCAGGTTCGCCCCGTTTGCATCATAGATTGGTCCCCCAAGAATTTCCGCAGCGTAGGTCTCCCCTAGAATTTCAATATCGAGCCTATTCCCGGCAGCGGCATGTTCAGAGGCCACATATCCCATGGCCATGGAGCGTCCGACCCTGTGGGCATAACCACCTGAAGTTACATAACCGACAGCAGTGCCGTCTTTTAAAATGGCTTCATCATTACTCACATCGATGCCGTCGACATCTATGGTCATGGTCACTAGCTTCTGTGCCACCCCGGCATCACGAGCGGCGAGGGTGGCGTTTTTGCCGACAAACTCTTTCTTCCAGTTGATGAAGATATCCATGCCGCTTTGGATGGCGTCAAAGTCGGGCCGATATTCCAGGGTCCAGACACCCCAGCCTTTCTCCAGCCGCATCGACATCAGGGCACGGGCGCCATACCAGCGATAGCCGAGATCAGCGCCGGCTTCTTCAATGGCTTCCGCCAGACGCAGCAAATATTGGGGTCGGCAGTAGATCTCGAAGCCGAGCTCCCCGGAAAAACTGATGCGGTTCAGGATGACCGGCACGTCGCCCACGCTGGTCTGCCGGACATCTCGAAACTTGAAGCTGTCGGCGGATACATCATCTCGGGTGATGCGTGACAGCAGCTCCCGAGAGTTGGGGCCTGATATGGCAATGCCATGCCAGTCGTCCGATACATTAGTGTAGGTCACGTCCTCCGGCAGGTCCTTTTCAAACCACCGCCGGTGGGCTTCCTGCATGGCGCCGGAACCGAAGAGCATATAGTGATCTTCAGAGAGGCAGGCAATGGTCAGGTCGCCATAGAGCTTACCTTTCGGTGTCAGCATGGGGGTCAGGGTCAGGCGACCGGGTTTCGGGATGTATCCGGCAAGGGTGCGATCGAGATAAGCGTGGGCACCAGGGCCTTTGAATTCATGCTTGGAATAATTGGCAATTTCGACCCCGCCAACAGCATCCTGAACAGCCTTGATCTCCCGGGCTACATAGTCGTGACTGCGGTTGCGCTCGAATGTCGGTTCCTCATGGGCATCGTCCGGGCCGTCGGCGAGCCAGAGGGCGTTTTCAAGACCAAAACTCTGGCCCATGCGGGCTCCTTTGGCGACCAGGCGGTCATAAAGCGCGGTGGTTTTCTGCATCCTGCCTTTGGGCAGGGTCTCATTGGGGAACGTCATGACAAAGCGGCGCTCGTAATTCTCTGATGATTTGATGGTGCCCCAGTCCGCCGTGGCAAACTCCCCAAACCGGGCCACATCCATGGCCCAGACATCGATGGAGGGCTCCCCATCAATCATCCATTCCGCCATTGTCAGGCCAACGCCGCCGCCCTGACAGAAGCCCGCCATGACCCCGACAGCCACCCAGTAGTTTTTCATGCCGGGCACCGGGCCAATCATCGGATTGCCATCCGGCCCGAAAGTGAAGGGGCCATTGATGGTGTTTTTGATGCCGGCTTCACCGATGGTCGGGATGCGTTCAAAGGACATTTCCAGACGGTCGGCGATACGATCGAGATCCGGCGGCAGCAGCTCATGACCAAAGTCCCAAGGGGTGCCGTCTACTTTCCAGGGGGTGGATTTCGGCTCGTAGGTGCCGAGCAGCATGCCATGTCGCTCCTGCCGGAAATAGATGTTTGCTTCATAATCGATCCCGGCGGGGAGGCGGGCGCTTTCCCCCTGTTTCATGCGCTCCTCAATCTCCGGGATGGTTTCGGTGATCAGATAATGATGCTCCATCGGTTGAACCGGCAGGTTGATACCGGCCATATGTCCAACCTCACGGGCCCACAGACCGCCGCAATTGACGATTTGCTCGGCATTGATCTGGCCTTTGGAGGTCGTCACATCCCAGCTACCATCTGGGCGCTGATTGACGGCTGTTACCGGTGTATGTGTGAAATACTGCGCACCATGGACACGGGCCGACTTGGCAAAGGCATAGGTCGCACCGGAGGGATCGAGGTCGCCGTCTTGATCATCCCAGAGGGCGGCAAAATAATGCTTGGGATCGATCAGTGGATGCCGCTCTGCCAATTCCTTTGGCGAGATAAACTCTTGCTGTAGCCCCATATACCGGGCTTTTGACCGTTCCCGCTTTAGATAGTCGTACCATTCCTTTGTCGAAGCCGCGTAGAAACCGCCGGTGATATGCAAGCCAACGGAATGCCCGGATATTTCCTCAATCTCCTTATAAAGATCAATGGTATAGCTTTGCAGGCGACTGATATTCGGATCGGAGCTGATGGTGTGGATCTGCCCCGCCGCATGCCAGCTGGAACCTGAGGTCAATTCATCCCGCTCCAGTAACACAACG
Organism: Pseudomonadota bacterium; assembly: GCA_024743055.1. Lineage (GTDB taxonomy): Bacteria > Pseudomonadota > Alphaproteobacteria > Sneathiellales > Sneathiellaceae > Sneathiella. The sequence goes on along the minus strand of JANSXH010000001.1, from coordinate 277,838 downwards.
TCCTTCCAGCCGAATTTGGCCAGATGAAACAAGATCGAACAGCCAACAACACCGCCACCAATCACCACAACTTTCGCATGGGAGGGGAGTTTTTTACTTCCGATGCTTTCCGCTTTTTGGATTTCAGGCATAGCTTTGTCCTCAGTTTGTCAGTTGTGGTTGGTCTTAGTACCAGGCATCTGGCAGCTCTTCCTTGCGCTTGGCAACGAAGGCCTGCAAGGCCTCTTTCACAGCCGGATCAATGGGCGGGGGTTCATAGCTTTTGATCATATTGGTCCAGCGTTGATGAGCTCGTTGCCGCATATCCTTCGATCCCCCTTCTTCCCAGCTCTCGACATTCTCGCTGTCACTCAACTCCGGTGAATAGAAGGCGGTCTGGTAGTTGCGCATGGTGTGGCTGCATCCTAGGAAATGACCGCCGGGATCGACCTCCGAATAAGCGTCCCGGGCAAAGGCTTCCTCTGAGGTATCCAAACCCTCGCTCAAAACCTTCTGATAGCCACCAAGTCGATCCGCATCCATGATCAGCTTTTCAAATCCGGTACAGAGGCCACCTTCCAGCCAGCCCGCTGCATGCAAAACAAAATTGGCACCGGCGAGCATGGTTGAATGCATGGAATCAGCACTCTCGTAGGCCGCCTGGGCATCCTCAATTTTTGATGCCGTCAGGGAGCCTCCGCAGCGTAGGGGCAAGCCTGCCCGGCGCGCGAGCTGACCGATGGCATAGTTCGACATGACGGGTTCCGGCATGCCAAAAGTCGGCGCGCCGGATTTCAGGGACATAGAAGACAGGAAGTTGCCAAGAACAAAAGGCGCGCCGGGGCGGAGCAGTTGGACATAAGCGCAGACGATCATCGCTTCTGCCATGGCCTGGGCGACGCTCGCAGCGGTCGAAACCGGTCCCATTGCGCCCGTCAGGATGAAGGGCGCAACGATCATTCCCTGACCGCGGCTGGAATAAACCCGCGCCGCCTCAGTTACCACCTTGTCGACCAACAAGGGTGAGTTGGTATTCACATTGCCAAGAATGACGCAGTTGTTATCCATGACTTCTCGGCCAAAAACAATTTCCGCCATGTCGACGCTGTCCTGAGCCCGGCTCATCTCGGTAATCGCCCCGAGATGGGGCTTGTCCGACAAGGTCATATGGGCGTACAGCATATCGAGATGCCGCTTGCTGACGGGAATATCACAGGGTTCACAGGTGACAAAACCGCCGTGATGCAAATTCGGATGGAGATAGGTCAGGCGAACAAGGTCCTGAAAAGACGCGATATCGCCATACCGCCGCCCTCCCTCAAGATCCCGAACAAATGGCGCTCCATAGATCGGTGCAAAGACCTGGTTTGTCCCGCCAATGATCACTGATCGTTCAGGGTTGCGGGCGAGCTGGGTGAATTCCTGGGGCGCCTTGCCGCAAAGATCGCGAATCCAGTCAGCTGGAGCCCGGACAATGTCTCCTTCAACCCGAGCTCCCTCTGTTTTCCAAAGATCGAGCGCTTCCGGATCGTCGCGAAAGGCAATTCCCACGTCTTCCAGGATCCAGTTGACCTGAGCTTCAAGTTGGGAGATTTTTTCCTCATCAAGCACATCGAAGAAGGGCAGGGTTCGCTGTATATAAGGAGATACCTGAATGCCTCCTGAGCTTGCTGCCTGGCCGCGGGATTTTCTTGCGCGTCGTGCCATTTGATAATCCTGATCTCAGCTGTTTGCATAATTCTATCTTAATGCTGTATGCTTGTGATCCCTCATTAATATGATGCATTGGATAAGTGTAAGTTATGCAAGAACTCTGGCGCCTTGTTACTTCCCCTCGCCATATCATGGTGTTTGAAGCGGCGGCACGTTTGGGGTCTTTCACCCGGGCAGCAGAGGAATTGAATGTCCAGCAACCCGCTGTCAGTGCCGCGATTAAGCAGCTGGAAAGCTCCCTCGGTGTGGCCTTGTTCAAACGGCAGCATAAAAAAGTCAACCTGACAGCGGCAGGCGATCGGCTCTTTGCTGATGTCAGCCGTGTATGTGAGCAGCTGTTAAGCTCGGCCCAATCGGTGAAGCAGCTCTCGCCGTCGGAATATGTGACCCTGAATGCCTCCTCGGCCTTTAACTTTTACTGGATGATGCCCCGCCTTGCGGCGCTGCACCAGCATCACCCCGAAATAGATCTGCGGCTTCAGACAAGTGATCGGGAGCCGGATATCGATGCGGAGAATATCAGTCTGGCGGTGCGGAGGGGGGACGGTAGCTGGCCAGGATGCGAGGCTGCCCTGATCGCCCCGGAAGAAATTTATCCTGTGGCGTCGCCGCGGGTTATGGCCGCGGCGACCAATCTGAGAAGTTTGCCCAATCTATTACATCAAAGACTTATTCACTTGGAGGAGCCGATCCGCGAACGGCCAACCTGGCAGCAATGGTTCGCCCATTTCGGTGTCCACAATCCGACCGTGCAGGGTGGTTTGCGCCTCAATGACTACGCCATGGTTTTGCAAGCGGCGATGGCGGGTGAGGGTTTTGCTTTTGGCTGGAAGCATATTACCAGGTCACTTGTGAATGATGGCGTGCTAGCCGCGCGTACGGATTGGAGCTGGAAAACGGGGCTTGGCTTCTATCTGGTTTGGTCAAAGACCCGCCCCCTCAGTCCCGCCGCTTCAGATATACGAGACTGGATTTTGGATCATAGCACTGGACGGGAGTAGCTTACTCAGTAGTCGAGCTGGTGGCGGCTATATTTTTGAAATAGGTAGTCATATCCTCTAGAACCGGTGCTTTTGATCTCAGGATCCAGGACAAGGCGCCGACAATTTCAACATGGCCCGTGTCCGGATAAATGATCGTCTCTACTTGGCCGTTATTGTCCCTGATTTCCTGCTCCAGCCGTTCAAGATTGAAAAGGCCGACGCTTTTATCGTCGCTCCCATAGAGAAGGAGGACCGGTGGCTCCTTGCCGTCAATAAAAGTCGTCGCCTGCATATCAGGATATTGAGATGGAGGACCAAACATGATTTTCAGATCCTCTGATTCCGGCGTGAAGGAATAGGGCCCGGCAAGTCCCGCAAAGCCTTTGATGGATTGTAAGGTCTGTGGCTCCAGATACCTCTCATCCACGACGAGGAGGGAGGCAATATGGGCGCCAGAAGAATGCCCGGACAGGAACAAGGTATCGGCTTTGCCGCCATGATCACTAATATTATTTTGGACCCAGTTTACCGCTTTGGCACCATCTTCAACGAAGTCGGGAAACAGGACCTCCGGGTATTTCCGATGATCAGGGATGACAACTACAAACCCGTTTTCCGCAAGGGCTGTACCGACGAAGGCAAAGTCTTCCTTTTGTCCTTTTGTCCAACGACCACCATAAAAGAAGACAATCACCGGCAGCTTTTCTTCTGCCGCCAGGATTGGCGTATAGATGTCAAGCATCTGGCCTGTGGCTGGGTCATAGACAATGTTGCGCTCTATCGTCCCGTCAAAAAAAGCCGTCGGAGCATTGGCGATGGCGACGGCTGTATCTGTGCAGGCGCTCAACACAAAGAGGCTGAGAAGAGAAAAGATCGACAGTAGTTTTTGTTTCATAACTCAGCAATATGGTGCAGTGGTTGCAACAGTCCACTGCAATCAAGGATTTTTAGCCAAGAGCCTCCTCAAAGCGGTTGGCCAGATCAGACATTGCAGTAACATATGGGCCAGGACCAAAGCTGGCTCGACCAACACCAAGTTCCGCTACTTTGCGGACTGAATTCAACTCTCCCCGCATCATGACATTTACCGGGAGGGAGTTTTCCGAACAGACTTGTTTGATCAGCGAAGAGTCGGTCAATCCAGGGACGAAAAAGCCATCGCCTCCAGCTTCAGCATAGGCTGTTCCACGATTAAGTGCCTCCTCCATCAGATCCGCATGGTTTGCATCTGGGCCGGCTTTCAAAAATACATCCGTCCGGGCATTGATGAAAAGCGGGACATTTTCCTGCTCTGCAGCTTCACGAATGGCTTTAATACGATTTACTTGATCGGCAATGTCATATAAGCCGGATCCACCGACAATTTGATCCTCAAAATTAATACCAATTGCACCTGCCTGGATTACCTGGCGGACATTTTTGGTGAGAGTTGCGGGATCCGCAGCATAGCCTCCTTCAAAATCCAATGTCAGAGGGACTTCTACGGTGTCGGATATGCGGCGCGCGATCTGTAGCACGAACTCAAGGGGAATGGCTTCACCATCTTTATATCCCTGTGCTGCTGCAACAGACCAGCTGCCGGTCGCAACGGCTTTGGCGCCTTTTTTCTCAATTGCTTTTGCGCTGCCGGCATCCCAAATATTATAGAGTGCAAGTGGGGAACCGGGGATGTGTAGTGATTTGAATTGCTTCGCTTTTTCGGCCTGTGTCATTTTGTTTTCCTACCTTTTGCGCCTTCACTTAACTGCATTAAGCGATCCCTAATCATGTAAAGGAGTCGTGTTTTTCGGTCTACTAAATCGGCTCTTCGGGATCTCTACGATCGCCGTAATTTCAACGAGTAGTTCGGGGTCATAAAGAGAAGAAACCTCAACAGTAGTTGTGACCGGGAATGGCTCATTGAAGAACTGTTGTCGGACAGGGCCCGCTTTCATAAATTGGCGGATGTCGGTGGTATATTGGGTCAAAGAGACAATGTCGGACATCTTCCCATTCATGGAGGCCAGCAACTTCTCGATATTGAGGAGGACCTGATGTACTTGGGTTTTCATGTCGGCATGGCCAACGATATTTCCTTCCTGATCGAGTGAGACCTGGCCTTTCAAATATACAACTTGACCGTCCCCTCCCATTACTACTTGGGAAAAGGTGCCGAAAGGCCGCCATACAGTGCCGGGATTAAAACTTTCCGCCATGTTTCCTCTTTCTATGTTGACGCCTGTCCCTAAATGACTGCCTTTTCCACAAAGGGTTTGTCTTCTTCAATCCTTGCGAAAGAGAAAGGTGTAAGATCAAGGCTTCTATATTCGCCGTAGGTTATCAGCTCAGATATCCCGCGACCCATAGCCGGAGATTGTTGGAAGCCATGACCTGAGAAACCGTTGGCGAAAAGGAAATTTTGTATTCGCGTATGAGGACCCAAAATCGCGTTTTGGTCAAAGCTGTTATAGGCATAATGGCCAGCCCAGGAATTAATCAATTTGATGGCCTCAAACTGTGGAATGCGATTGGCAATTGCGGGCCAAGCCTTTTCCTCCCAGATACTGTGATCCTGGGTGAAGTCGTCATAGTCAACAGCCGGATCCTCATCAGGTGGACAGCCTGCAAGGTAGTAGGCTCCGTCCGTTCGCATATGAACACCGGATGGGTCAATGGTCAGCGGAAGATCCCGGTCTAAGGGATTCTCGGCGGCAAAAATGTACGTGTAGCGTTTTCTGGGTTCGACAGGGATGTCAATGCCGGCCATCTTCGAGGTCAGAACCGCCCTTGGTCCTGAGGCATTGACGACAGTGCCACAAGCGATCACTTCACCTGATTTCAAGGTGACACTTTCAATGTTCGCCCCGCCGTCATTTCGGGACATGGCAATGACTTCATTGGTAACATATTCAGCGCCATTTTCTTGCGCTACTCGTTTCCACCAGTCAAACAGGGTGTTACCGTCAAAATATCCCTCATCTATCAGGTTGTGACTACCCGCAACGATATCCTCCAGATTATAAAAGGGATAATCCTGCTTAATTTCTTCTGCAGACATAATCTTTGTGCCGGCCCCGCAAGCCGCCTGAATTTTCTGGTTCTCCCGCAATACAGCCGCGAAGGCCTCGTTATCTGCGAGATACATGTAACCGAAGCTGTGCAGTGGGACATCGGGAACCCGTTCGTCATCGCTCATATAGGAGCGGAAATTTTTTACGAAATCGGCGGCGAACTGAGAGATGCGGACATTGATTTCTTCTGAGAATTGCTGGCGCATGCAGCTGTTTGTGTGGGCAGTCGATGTGAACTCATAGGTTGGGTCTTTTTCAACGACAAGGATGGATCCGTCGAAATCGGGGTTGTTGGAAAGAAACCAGGCAACGGAAGAGCCATACATCGCGCCACCAACAATGACAACGTCATAGCTTGCTTTTTTTGGAGCTGTCAGGGGGTAGGCCTGGTTCATTTAGAGGCGTCTCCTTACAGGATATATTCGTTGGTAGAGTGAGGTGTTAGTTGAGTAACTCGCATATTTCAGTAGCGCAATTACCTGAAATGTAACCTTGCACAAGCAGGTTGTACACTCCTGTCCTGCTACAAATTGGATATTTATAGGTTTCCTAATTGAAAGACTATTTCAGTGCCTTGATTTTAGCGAGCAAACGCTTGTGAAATTCGGGCTCGGCATCTGCGGCAAGGCTCAGGAACACGCCAGTGAGAGCTTGCTCACGCAATGTGTTGAGGTCGAAATATCCATTGACCCAATCCTGACGCGCTTGACGATAACATCCGTAGATCTGCTGTCCCATTTTTTCTGCTGTTACCTGGCCAAGAAGCAATCCAGCTTTTTGGGCTTCACGGCAGGCACTGGTCGTCAGTTGCAGGGATCGGGCATAGATGCCGGAGGGAGATCGTTGTTCGAAAAGACCGCTTCGATCTCCCGCAATATAGGCCGCCTTGTAGTAATCTTCATCTGTCGCGAAGAGTTCGATACGGGTATCTATCTGGGCTTCAAAGACTGTTTCGACTTCTCCAGCCCCAAGCCGTTCATGAACAACTTTGAGTCGAGTCACGAGGTCTTCGATTATCAACGCAAGAATATCGGTTTTGCCGCCGATCAGATTATAGATTGTCGGTACGGTTACACCTGCCCGATGGGCCAGATCGCGGAGTTTTAGAGCATCGAAGCCCTCACTCGCAATGACGCTTCGGGCGTGCGAAAGGATCAACAAACGGCGTTTGGCCATATTGACGGAGCGGGTGGTTTCGACAAGCGGGGCGGGTTGCTCAGGCATGTCATCCTTTTACGGCATCATTCCTATTGACGCAAGATTTGAATGACGTTAAAATTTTAACAACGTTTAAAAAAATTGGAGAGTTGGGAATGCCTGGTCGAGATTTCAGTAAATCCATTGAGGCTTGCGCAAAACAGTATGGTGAGGATGCTGAAGCCGTCAGGGCTTATATGTATGACGGGCAGGCGCGTGCCTATGAACTCGATAACCGGGGAGCCATCCGCTTCGATGCGGCGGGTAATCTGGCACAGGACATTCTGGACGCTTATTCGACTTATGGGTTTTATGTGTTTGAATCCGTTATTGGCGACCGTGAAATGGCGGACATATTAGAGGACATGGCTGAAATGCGATCCCGCTTTCCAACTTCCAAGGGATCAAAGCTGGATGCGCAAGGACGCCCCGCGCTGGACGCAGATTGCAAGGGAGGACTGCTCTGGAGTAAACCTCTCAGTGATCCCTATGGGGGGACTGATGTGGCAAGGGGGCGCCATCAGGTAAAGTTGAAGGAATTGAAAATTGCCGAAGACGCGCCGAAAGAGGCTCCGTTTATTCTCGTTGGCTCGTTGCAGTTTTCTGAGGCGGCTTTGAGGCTTTATGGCCATCCGCAGCTTTTGAATGTCGCAGAGCAGATTAATGGCGAAGACTTCGCTCCGTTCAACGAAGTCCTTTTCATTAAAGATCCGGGACTTGGGGCTGCCGTCTCCTGGCATCAGGACGGTGATACCCATTGGGAGTCCCCTGACTTTGATGAAAATATTCACGGCTTCAACTTCATGGCGCAGGTCTATGGCAGTTCCCCCGTCAATGGGGTTTGGGTCGTACCTGGAACTCATAAACTGGGAAAGATGGACATCGTCAAGATGGTAGAGGAATCCGGAAGTGAGCGCTTGAAGGATGCCGTTCCGATTGTCTGTGATCCAGGAGAGGTAGTGATTTGCAACCGTCAACTTGTTCATGGATCCTTCGCCAACAGCGGCTTTGAGCCACGCCTTACCATCAATTTCGGTTTCCACAAACGCTCATCGGTTCTGAATATTCACGGTGCAGGCATCCATAGTCCTGCCTGTATCTATGATCAGGATTTGATCAAAAACCGATCCCGTGTCATAGGATATGCAATTGACGCTCGAAAGAACCAGTATCCGGATGAGGTTCCGTATGTTTACAAGCCTTTTGCCGATGCGGGGGAAACCTATATATGGAATGCGGCTGCCAAGGCTGGATTGAGGGACTATAATCAACAGGACCTCAGTATTTAGGTTCTGAAAATAATAACAAAGAAATAGAAAAGGGTCCGATCATGAATGGTGCTGAAAGCCTCGTCGCCACACTCGTAGAATCTGGAATTGACACATGTTTCTCTAACCCCGGCACGTCGGAAATGCACTTTGTCGCTGCGACGGACAAGATAGAGGGGATGCAGCCAATTCTATGCCTCTTTGAGGGGGTAGTGACAGGTGCGGCTGATGGATATGGCCGGATGAAAGGCACCCCTGCCGCGACGCTCCTGCATCTCGGGCCGGGACTGGCAAATGGCCTCGCCAATCTCCATAATGCTAGGCGGGCGTCGACACCGATTGTCAACATTGTTGGTGATCATGCCACCTATCACGGACAATATGATGCGCCACTGACATCAGACATTATCGGATTTGCCAAGCCGGTATCGGGTTGGATCCACTCCAGCGTAAGTGCAAAAACTGTAGCAGCCGATGGGGCCCGCGCCGTTGCGGCTTCGATGGAAGGGCAGGGACAGATAGCCACCTTGATCTTGCCCGCAGATACAGCCTGGAACGAAGCGCAAGGCCCGGCCAGGCCTTTGCCAAGGCCGGTTTTGCCTGCCGCGGATCCGCGAGATATCGATCTTGCAGCCAAAGCATTGAAAGCCGCGGAAAACCCAATTTTGTATATCAGCGGAGATGGTCTTTATGGAGAGGGGCTGGAGCATGCCGGGAGGATTGCCGAGGCGACAGGCGCGCGGCTGATGTGCCCCACCTCAACACCAAGGAGAGAGCGTGGAGCCGGCAGGGTTCATGTGCAGCCCTTGCCTTATTTTGGAGAACTGATTGAGAAAAAACTTGTGGGTGTCGATACTCTTGTCGTGGCCGGCGCCAAGCCGCCCGTATCTTTCTTCGCCTATCCTGGAAAAGCAAGCTGGCTGACACCGGAAGGATGTGAAATCATCTATGCCGCTCACAGCCATGACAATATCACGGCCAGTCTGGCAGCGCTGGCGGAGGCTGTCGGGGCCGCGAAAAGCCCAACCCGCCGCAATGAAAAGAAGACCGAAATGCCATCAAATGCAGACGCGCTGGATCAGTTTTCTGTTGGCAAGGCGATTGCGCATCTGCTTCCGGAAGGCGCCATTATTTCCGATGAGGCGAATACCTCCGCCGCCGGGCCCCATCGTGCCTGCTCAACGGCGGCCCCTCATGACTGGCTCTCCCTGATGGGCGGTAGTATTGGGCAGGGCTTGCCGCTGGCAACCGGCGCCGCCGTCGCCTGTCCAGATCGCAAAACCATCTGTCTGCATGGGGATGGCGGAGCCATGTATACGGTGCAGTCCTTATGGACCCAGGCGCGGGAAAAACTGGATGTGACAACGATTATCTTCTCGAACAAATCCTATGCCATTCTCAATGTCGAGTTTGAGCGTGTTGGTGTTGGCGCACCTGGTGAAAGAGCGCTATCACAATTGGATTTAACAAATCCGGAACTGGACTGGGTCAAGATTTCGGAAGGGATGGGCGTACCCGCTTCACGGGCGGAAACCCTAAAAGACTTCAAAGCACAATTTGAACATAGCATGCACAACAGCGGGCCGCATTTGATCGAAGTAGTTCTTTAAGACTCGTTCCCAACCTTGACGACAGTTTTGCCGATTGATTGCCGTTGGTCCATTTGGTACAGCGCCTTCATAGTGTCCTCTAATGTGATGACCCGGTTAATCGGTGGGGTGATCTTTTTAGTCGTGACGAGGTCAAATAATATTTCCATCGTTGGATGAGATATTTCCGGGCGATGCCAGGCGATACCGGACCAGTTGACACCGATCAAGGCGATTGACCTTAACAGAGCCATATTGGCCCTGAGAGAGGGAACTTTGCCAGAAGCAAAGCCAACAGAGAGAAGCCGACCATCCATCGCCATATTTTTACAGCAAATATCGAAGAGGTCGCCTCCAACCGGATCATAGACAACGTCACCACCTTTTCCCGATGTGATTTCTCCGATCCGATCTGAAAGAACTTCATTGGATAGATTGACGACATGGTCCGCCCCAAATTTTGCCCAGGCAACCCGAGATTTCTCAGCGACTGAACTGACGGCAATGACGTTTGCTCCTAAGGCCTTGCCGATTTGAACTGCATAAAGGCCGGTGCCTCCGGTGGCCCCAAGGACAATCAAATTTTCACCTTCTGCCAACCGACCGTAATGTTGTAGTCCCAGGAGTGCTGTCCCTCCTGAGAGGGGGAGGGAAGCGCCTGTTTTAAAGTCAATCTCTGCAGGGAGGGAAAAGCACATCTGCTCCCGAGCAGAAAGATATTCACCAAAAGCCCCTTGACCCATCCCGACAACCCGGTCGCCGACCTTTAGTCGCTTGCACTCGGCGCCGACTTCTACGACGGTCCCTGAAAATTCGAGGCCTAAGACAAAGGGTGGGTCAGGAATATCCTGGTAAATTCCCTTGGGTTGCAAAATATCCGGGAAATTCAGCGCTGCATACTCGACTTTCACAATCACACCCCTTGGCCGCAGGGTAGGTTTGGCAAATTCCATGATTTTCAAATCCTGCAACCCGCCGATTTTGGTGCAAACGATAGCCCTCATTCTTTCCCCCTTATCAGATTGTCCAGCGCTGACAGAAAAATCGTATAAGTCTCGTACTGAAAGCTGATTCTTGGTATGTTGCAGATATGACCAATTTTGTGAATATTTCCGCATCGGACGTCTGTTCTGTTGAGCGCTCTTTTGAAATACTGGGTGGCGCCTGGACATTTCTGGTGTTGCGCGAAGCCTTGCTCTGCAATGTGGTCCGGTTTGACGATTTCCAAAGCAATCTCGGCATTGCCCGGCAGTCCCTGCGCCGGGTGCTGGACAGACTGGTTCGAAACGGTGTCATGGTACAACAGCCCTTGCAAGAAGGTGGCAGCCGCAAAGGATACTTTTTGACCGACCGGGGGCGGGACCTGTTGCCCAGTCTTGTGGCGGCAATTTCCTGGGGGCAGCATTGGAACGACACCGATCAGTATCCTGAGAAAATTCTGCATAAATCTTGTGGTGGAGACCTCACGGGCGGAATCGTCTGTTCTGAATGTAAGGAAGCAATTGACCCGCGCCAGGTTACCTTTGAAAGCCGCATCAAAAGACGCAGCAAGGGCCGGGAGAAATTTGCGAAGAGCCGCTATGTGGAACTGGCTTTGTTGGAACGACAACGGCCTTGTTCCATCGCCAAAACCATGGCGACGATCGGCGATCCCTGGAGCTTTCTGATCATTCGCGAATGCTTCTATGGCGTTCGTCGTTTTGATGCCTTTCAAAAGCGCCTTGCCATTGCCAGCAACATTCTTGCTACCCGGTTGAAGCGGCTTGTTGCGGCAGGTGTCCTCGAATTGAGAGCCCATCCGACCCAATCCGGAATATCCGAATACCGAATGACCGAAAAAGGGCTCGCTCTTTACGACCTTCCCTTGACCATCATTGCTTGGGGAGACAAATGGTTGGCAGGGCCCGAAGGTCCTCCTCTTGTGTTGACCCACAAACAATGCGGCAATGAGTTTCGAGCGATTCTCTGGTGTCATGAGTGTCGGGAAGAAGTCGCCATTGACCAGATTGACTATCATGTTGTCCCTTCCTCTTGAGAGTGGAGGAACAGATCTGCCGCCCATTCATAATCCGGCTTTCCATTGGCATGCCGGCGAATATCATCAACAAAAAGGACTTCTTTCGGTAATTTGTATCGGGCGATATGGCTCGCAGCCGTTGAGATAATCTCATCGAAAGTCGCACTATTTGGCGAATGTAAAGCCACGACGGAAACTACTTCGGTGCCCCAGCGAAGGCTCGGGCGTCCTAGCACAAGTGCATCGCAAACCGCCGGATGCCGTTTCAGCGCTTCTTCAACTTCCTCGACGAAGATTTTCTCACCGCCTGAATTAATGACAAGGGAATCGCGTCCAAGCAATTGAACAATATTCTCCCCAACGAGACGTGCTCGGTCTCCGGGGATGGAATATCGAACACCGTTTAGGGTCGGGAAGGTTTGTAGAGTTGCTTCTTTATCATCGAGATATCCAAGGGGCACATATATCCGTCTTGCCCACCACCCGATCTCATCACCGGGGGATGTCAGTTCCTCGCTTCGGTTATCATTGAGCACAGCATTGCTGGCGCTCATTCGAAATTCACCCTGCTGGTCCGTTTCACTCTGGTCCAGATGCTGGCCCTGATTACCACCTTCTGTAGATCCGAGAAAATCTAGAATGCGCAATCCTGGAATTAACTCACATAGCTCATGCTTTGCGGCAGTGGAGAGATGGGCGCCGCTGTTGGAGATGAATCGCAAGCTTGAGAGGTCATGCTTGTTCTCTTTGATTTTTTCGATGAGAGGTTGGGCGAAAGCGTCACCGACGATAGACATCATAGTCACCCCTTCGCGCTCAACAACGTCCAGCAAATCACCCGCCTGCATGCGATCAACCCCGTCCTGAATTATGATGGTATTGCCGGAGAGGAGACCGATAAAGGCGTTCCATTGTCCGGCGGCATGCATAAAGGGAGGCGCCGGCATCATCCTCATTTTCGATTTTGCGGCGATCTCTGAAATCTCACTGAGATCTTCGATAATCGCACCATCCTTGAGGCGCCGACCTCCCATCACGGAGACAAAAATATCGGCCTGTCGCCAAAGTACCCCTTTGGGTTTGCCGGTGGTTCCGCCTGTATAAAGGACATATAGGTCATCGGCGGTTGGATAGGTGCTTGGTACTATGGATGATTGTGATCCTAGAAAGGTTTCATAATCTTGGGCATCGGATATCGCCGATGTTCCGACGTCATCAACTTCAATAAAAACCTCAAGGCTGGGGACATGAGGTCGAATGGCTGCCAACTGAGGTCCGAATGAACGGTGAAAAAGGATAGCTTTTGGCTTCGCATGATTGAGGAGATAGATAAGCTCCTCCTCCACATAGCGATAATTGACATTGAACGGCGCCACACGCGCTTTGAAGGCGGCGAGCATTCCTTCAAGATATTCGGGGCCATTGTGAAGATAGATCGCCAGCCGATCCTGACCCGCCTGCCAATTCTCAAGTGAGGCTCTCTCCTCAAAACAACCGAGGCCGAGTTCGGTGAAGCCGTTCGCTAACTGATTGCTACGTCTGTCGAGATCGGCGTAGGTGAAGCGGCGCTCGCGATGGACAATTGCCTCGCGGTGCCCGACGGTTTGGGCCACATGCTTGAAAACTTCACTGAGTGGAAACATGGATCGGAGTACGCCTTAAACAAACAGTTAGTCTGACCAGAAATTCTTTGACATCTCCCGACGTTTTTCCCGTCCTTCCTTGGACGTGAAATCCTTGAGGCCGGATGAGCCTCTGGCGTAGGGCATGATCGGAACTTCAAAAGCCAAAGCTCCTTTTACGGGAAGATCAGCACTCTGGTTCAGAGCAAATTTTGTCCGGCGGACCGTCATCGGATGTTTCTGCAACATTATCTCTGTCAGTTTGGCAACTTCACTGCTCAGCTCCTCCGGGGCGACCACCCGGTTGACCAGATCATAGCGCTCAGCTTTCTCTGCGGTAAACAGCATGCCGATCAGGTTCCATTCCTTGGCTTTGCGGCGTCCGGCGAATTTCGGGATTCTTGAAATGCCACCCCAGCCGGGTGTGATATCCCAATCGATCTCCGGCATGCCCCAGCGAGAGCGGTCGGTGGCGACGACAAAGTCACAGACCAGGGTGAGCTCCAATCCGCCACCCGTGCAGACGCCGTCAACGGCGGCGATGGTGACGGGGGTCAGATCTTCGATCAATTGCACTGTTTCCTGGTAGAGCCGCACCTGCCAATAGCTTTCATCACCGCGCCATTCGTTGAATTCCTTGATGTCGTCCCCGGCGCAAAAGGTTTCCCCGGCGCCCTGCAGGACCATGACCCGGCAGTCGCGGTCGGCGCGAACCTTGAGGATGGCGTCTTTCAATTCAGCTGAGAGCTCCCGATCAAGGGCGTTGTGAACTTTTGGCCGGTTGAGGGTGATTGTGGTTACCTGGTCCTGTCGATCAAAAATCAGTTTTTTATAGTCACTCATCCGTTGTTCCTCCCCCGGGTGTTTTTTACAGCTTTCGTTATAAGACTTTAGAAAAGTCTTATAACGAAAGTCAAGTGCGAAAACTTCTGGGCGAGTTTTATTGCCGCCTGAAAACACGGAACAAGCTGGGTTGAAATTTTGGATTGAGCGGGGGTTAGGCTGATAGACGCTCTTTTAGGAGATCAATTCGATCACATCCCCAGAACAACTCGTCCTCGAAGACATAGCTTGGTACGCCAAAGACGCCGTGCTTGTGGGCTTCTTCCTTGATGGCGGCGTGGCGGGTTTTACCGTCACCGGCCAGGAAAGCCTCAAAGCCGGAGACATCTGCGCCAGCATCTTTAAGGGCGCCTTCAATCTCATCGACTTCATCGAGATCGATGTCATGGGTCCAAAAGCGCTTGAAGACAGAATCATTATAGAGGCGAAACACGCCCTGGTCTTGCGCGTAAAGCATACCGATGGAAGCGGTGGTGGCGTTATAGATGCGGCGCGGGCCCTTGACGGTGAGATTGCGTTTGTTGGCGAAGCGGCGCATATCCATGTAGGAATATTTGATCTTGCGCCACTGCTCCTCCGAGCGTTCCTCGACGCTGCCTGCAAAGGAAGCGATATCGAGAGTGTAGGGACGCCAGATCACCTCAAGATCAAATTCTTCTTCGAGCTCATAAGTCGGCTCAACGGCCAGATAGGCAAACGGGCTCTTGTAGTCCGTATAGTGAATGACGGTTCGACGGCTCATGTCCAACGCTCCTTTTCTTATTATTATACAGGCGTTGGCAGTCGTATGTCAGGCGCGAAGCCGCTCATTCTTTGGATCGAACAGGGGTTCCGTCGCAATAACAGCCGGCTGCCGCTGGCCAAGGCATTCAATTTCGACCTCAGTTCCCTCACCGGATTTATCCGTTTCAATAAAGGCGAGGGCGATCTGTCGGCCGATCCGATGACCATAGCCCGAAGAGGAGACGAAGCCAACCTCCACACCGCCGCTCCAGATCGGTGAACCGTAAGGGGCATCGGTTGGATTACCCTCCAGCAGCATCGGCACGAACCGATAGGTTGAGCCGTTTTCGGCTATCTTTTCAAGCGCCGCCTTGCCGATGAATCCCTCTTTGGAAAGCTTGACGAAACGATCGAGAGAGACATCAAGGGGGGAGAGCTCTGCCGACAGATCCTGCTTCCAGGCCCGATAGCATTTTTCCAGTCGCATGGATTCCATGGCATAGGCACCGAAATCACGAATGCCATGAGCTTCCCCGGCGGTCCAAAGGGCGTCATAGAGTTTGACGATATCGTCAACGGGCGCATGCAACTCCCATCCCAATTCCCCGACATAATTGACCCGGAGTGCATGAACGGACACACCGGCAACTTCGATTGACTGTGCTGTCAGCCATTTGAAACTGTCATTGGTGAGGTCCGCTTGGGTCACCTGAGACAGTACATCCCGGGATTTTGGTCCGGCCAGCACCAGGGTGCCGGTGGCCTTGGTGACATTCTCAAGGGTGACAGAGCCATCCGTTGGCAGATGTTGCTGCAACCAGTCCTGATCATGCCATTCGCCCGGCGCCGGACCGGTCAGGCGGAAATGATCGTCGGAGATCCGGGTGATGGTCATCTCGGTAATAATATGCCCATTCTCGTTACAGAAATAGGAAAGACCGATGCGACCAACGGAGGGCAGGGGCCCTGAGATCAGGCCATCAAGCCAGGCCGCTGAGCCCGACCCGGTGACTTCAAATTTAGCAAAACCGGGAAGATCAAGAATACCCACATGCTCGGTCACCGCCGCACATTCCTCGGCGATGGCGTCATACCAGTCCGGCTGATCATAGCCATTGAGCGCGTCCGGATTATCGCCGGGACGCTTGAACCACATGACCCGTTCCCAGCCGCCGCGATCGCCAAACTCGGCTCCCTTGGCAGCCAGTTTGTCATAGAGGGGAGAGGTCTTCATGGGGCGGCCTGCCGGCCATTCCTGAAATGGCAGATGCATGGCATATTCATGGGCATAGACTTCGCTCGCCTTGGCCTCGCAATATTCCGCCGTGGTGTAGTCGGTGAAGCGGCGCGGATCACAAGCCCACATGTCCCATTCGGGACGGCCCTCGGTGATCCATTCGGCCATCACTTTACCGGCCCCTCCGGATTGAGCGATGCCAAAGGTAAAGACACAGCATTCATAGAAATTCCGAACCCCCGGTACCGGACCGATCAGTGGATTACCGTCGGGGGTGTAGGGGATGGGGCCGTTAATGACATTGCGGACCCCAGCTTCGCCCATGATGGGCACCCGGGCGCAAGCCTGTTCAATATACCATTCAAGCCGCTCTAGATCCTCCTGGTAGAGCTCGAAGGAGAAGTCATCGGGAATGCCGGACTTCCAGGCGGATGTTGCCTGTTTTTCATACGGGCCGAGCAACAACCCGACGCCTTCCTGACGAAGATAATAACTGTCATCGGGATCCCGCAGCATGGGGAATTTCTCCGCCGCTTCAGCGAGGACGGGATGATCTTCCGTGACAATATATTGATGTTCCATAACCGTGGAAGGGACCTCCCGGCCGATCATCCGGCCGATATTCGGCGCGTAATAGCCGGCGGCATTGACGACAATCTCCGCTGTCACTGTGCCATCCGGCGTGCTTACTTCCCATTCTCCGGACGCGGTCTGGGCGATGGCTGTGACCGGACAGAATCTACGGATCGTTACCCCCGCGGTACGGGCGCCCTTGGCAAAGGCCTGGGTCAATTGTGCCGGGTCGATATGGCCATCTTTCGGATCCCAAAGACCGCCTACAAGGTCATGGGTTTCCATATGCGGCATGTATTTCTGAAGTTCCTGCGGTGTCACTACCTCCAGCTCCAGCCCGATATCCCGGCCCATGGAAGAGACATGCTTAAATTCATTCAGACGGGTCTGGGTCTGGGCAAGACGGACGGCGCCGGTCTGGTGATAGCCAATCGGATAATCCACTTCTTCCGCCAGGGTATCGTAGAGCTTCACGGAATAAGCCTGCATCCGCATAACGTCCAAATTTCCGGAGAAGTTCGGGCAGTTTCCGGCGGCGTGCCAGGTCGATCCTGCCGTCAGTTCGTTCTTTTCCAGGACGAGCACATCCGTCCATCCCATTTTGGCCAGATGATAAGCGGTCGAACAGCCGGCGGCGCCGCCGCCGATAATGACTACACGAGCCTGACTGGGTAATTTTGCCATTGGTTCCTCATTTCACAGAGCGCCTCATCAAGGCGCTTAAACAGGGGCGGGACCCGTGGTGCCACGGATAATTAGATTGGTCGGAATGCGTGTCGCATGGGGCCACGGGGTTTGGTCGAGCATCAGCAGCAAGGTCTCCGCCGCCCGGCTTCCCATCGCGGTAGTCGGGACATCAACGGTCGTCAGACCTGGCGAAATCTGTGACGCCAATTCGAGATTGTCGAAGCCGATGATCGACAGATCTTTTGGAACACTGAGATTTCTTTCCTGAGCTTCAAACAGGGCACCAATGGCCAGAACGTCGTTGCCGCAAAGAACTGCAGTGGTATCTGGTGCATGATCGAGCAGGGTACGTAGACCGATCCGGCCTTCTTCAAAGCTGAAGGGGCGTTCAATATGACATTCGGGCCTTATTTTCAGACCCCGCTCTGCCAGAGAATGGGTAATGCCTTCCACCCGTCTTTCCGCGCGGTCGTTGGAGAGGGAAGGGAAGTCAATGACCCCGAATTTCTCATGGCCCTGATCCATCAGATAGGCTGCTGCCTTGGAGGCACCGGCATAATTGTCGTAGCCGACACTGGGATGTTTGCTGGCCGGGCGATAGACATTGGTGAGCAGGAAGGGGATATTATGGCGCTCAAGCAGGTCATAGACTTCCTGCCGCCGTCGCTCCCCACAGAGAATGATGCCATCTATTCCTGATTCGATCAGGCTTCGGACCTCTTTTACTTCAAGATCTTCGTCAAATTCATTGATACCAAGGATGAGGCTATAACCCGCATCTCCAAGCTCCCGCTGCAGGGATGTGACAAAGCGGGCAAAAATGGAATCATCAATGGTGGGGATCAGAGCGCCGATTCGGCGGCTGCGCTGAGAAGAGAGGTTTTTTGCTGCGCTGTCAGGAATGTAAAAAAGTTTGTTTGCTGCTTCGGCCACCCGTAAACGTGTTTTTTCAGAAACTGAATCCGGGTGATTGAATACCCTTGAAACCGTCGCCGTTGACACTCCAGCAGCTTTGGCAACCTGACGAATTCCGCCGGTTCCGCTCTGCTGTCTGGACTTGGAAGATGGGAGTGTCACTGTTTCAAATTTCGCTTTCTGGCCGACCTTGGTTGATGTAACCGGTTTCTTTTTTATATCACAATAATTTCAGTTTTGAAAAAGAAGTTTTGTTTACTGCGGATTTTTGGTGTAACAATCATGAAAACGGTTACATATTAACTTTGATCTGGCCACTTAGAAGGGCTGGCCTGGTTCGCTGACACCCGCCAAGGGAAGGTCGAAACGGGATGGGGAGAGATCAGAGCGTATCTGTTTTGGAATTTGTGCCCACCATCGAGAGGCACGCAATTTGCCAAGGGAGGCAACATATGAAACGTCTAATTACATCAGCATTAGCACTGGCCGCATGTACATTTATGGCCACCGGAGCTGCAGTCTCTGCGGACAAGCCGGATGAAATCACCGTTGCGTATTTCCTGGAATGGCCAACGGCCAATCAGGTCGCTCAGTTGGAAGAAACCTATGACAAGGAAATGGGTATTAAAGTTAACTGGCGCGCGTTCGGTAATGGCAACGAAATGTCCCAGGCCATGGCCTCAGGTGACGTTCAGATCGCCTACAGTCAGGGACTTGTTCCTTATGTTGTCGCTGTTTCCAACGGCCTGCCGCTGAAACTGATCGGTGTCGCCGTGTCTTATGCTGAAGCCGATAACTGCGTTGTCAGCAAAGATTCCGGCATCACTAAGGAAAATGCCAAGATGTTGGAAGGCAAAAAGATTGGGACGCCGATCGGCAATGTGACCCATTATAAACTTCTTCGTATGCTTGATCATCTCGGTGTCGATGCGACCAAAGTCCAGATGGTGCAGATGAACGGTGCCGATGCTGCCGTTGCCTTTGCCCGCGGTGACATTGTCATGGGCTGTGCCTTTGGTGGTCCAATGCTGCGCATGAAGGAAACCGGTGAGTATTTGATGACAGCCGAAGAGCAGGAAGCCATCGGCATCCGCGTTTTCGACGTGATTTCCGTGACCGATGAGTTCGCAACGGATCATCCGGATCTCGTCCAGAAGTTCATGGACGTCACTGATGCAGCCAATGCTGCTTACTACAAGGACAAGGTAGCCGCAGTCCCTAGTATTGCCAAAGCTGCTGGTATGGACAAAGGGGCAACCGAGAACATGCTTGGAATGTTTGCCTTCCCGTCCAAAACTGATCAGGCTTCTGATGCCTGGCTCGGCGGAACCGTTCAGACTTTCACCAAGGAAGTCGCGGATTTCTTTGTCTCTCAAAAGCAGATGGACAAAGCCCTGCCAAGTTATGACGCCGTTATCACGGACAAGTTTGTGAAGTGATTTCCACTGCGGGACACGGCTGGATGGTCGTGTCCCGTCCTTTCCAATATCAATAACAAGGGGGAAATCTTGTGAAATCATTGCATATCAAAGACGTGACCATGACCTTCAACGTACCGGGAGGAGAAGACGTTCATGCATTGGAACATGTCTCCCTGGATTTGAAGCCTGGTGAACTGGTCTCCGTATTAGGGCCGTCCGGATGCGGTAAATCAACTTTGCTCAATATTATTGCCGGCTTTCTATCGCCAACTGCAGGGGAGGTAACCCTTGAAGATGAGCGTATTACCGGTCCCAGCTCTGAGCGGGCTGTCGTTGTTAATGGCCCAAGCGCTGAGCGCGGTATGGTCTTCCAGCAAGGTGCCTTGTTTGAATGGATGACCGTCGAAAAAAACATTGCTTTTGGCCCGAAAATGGCCGGCAAGCCGAAAGCCGAGATTGCGGCTACTGTCGAGAGGCTCTTGTCAGTTGTCGGTTTGGAGGACTTCGCCAAGAAATCCGTCTATGAGCTTTCCGGCGGGATGCAGCAGCGTGTGGCGCTGGCCCGTTGTCTGGCCAATGATCCGGAAGTGATCCTGATGGATGAGCCTTTGGGGGCACTGGATGCCCTGACCCGTGAGAAGATGCAGGGCCTGGTTCTCAAGCTCTGGAAGGAGACCGGGAAAACCATCATTTTGATTACCCATTCGGTTGAGGAAGCGCTGCTTCTGGGGGAGCGCCTGATTGTGATGGCACCGCGTCCGGGCCGTATTGAAAAAGAATTTCACCTCCCGTTTGCCGAACTTGGTTTGGAGAAAACTCCCCGTGAAGTCAAAGGGATGCCCGAGTTTGTTGAGAATCGAGATAAGATTCTCACCATGATTTGGGAAATGGAAGAGGACATCATGGGATACAAGGAACCAGCGGCGTAGGAGGGCCTGAATATGTCTGAGAAAAAGAATCCGTCAAATCTGGCCGTCTGGCTCGGCATTGCCGATAACAGCTTTACCCGGCAGAAAACCGTCAAGTTTGGGGATGCCTCTGCCGTTAATTCGGGCCGGGCCTATGGTTTGATTACCATCTTCGCCGTCTTTTTATTGTGGTGGCTGGCGACCAGTCTAGAATGGATCAAGCCGATTTACTGGCCATCTTTCAGTGCCGTTGGTACGCGTCTGGAAATACTGCTGTCAGAAGGCTTCCGCAACATCACTCTTTGGGATCATATCGGGATCAGCGTTTATCGCGTGCTCTCCGGGGTGTTCTACGGCGCGATCATCGGCATTCCGCTGGGACTGGCCATGGGACTGTCGTCGGTTGCCCGGGGCATGTTTGACCCGCTTGTCGAGTTCATCCGCCCAATCCCGCCTTTGGCCCTGATCCCTCTGATCATTCTGTGGTTCGGGATTGATGAGTTTGCCAAGATCTTCCTCTTGTTTCTGGCCTCCCTCTTCATCATGACCATCTCGGCCCGGGCCGGGGTTTCCAGTGTTCGCATCTCGAAAGTCCATGCGGCCTATTCTCTAGGGGCTACGAAATTTCAGGTGCTGCGCCTGGTCATTCTGCCCAACGCCCTGCCGGAGATTTTCACCGGCTTGCGCACCTCCATGGGGGTTTGCTGGGGTACGGTTGTTGCCGCCGAGCTGGTGGCGGCGGATCGTGGGGTCGGATCGATGATCATGATTGCCAAGAACTTCCTGCAGACTGATACGGTTGTGATCGGGATTTTCATCATCGGCATCATCGGTTTCAGCATTGAAATTCTGATGCGGCTTCTGGAAAAGAAACTGATTCCCTGGCGCGGTAAGGGGTAGTCGAACGCCCCCCGCGTCCTCCTGAACCGGCAAGTTTGTTGACTCCGTCCACTAGTTTGTGGACTCAGTCAACAAGCTTACCGGTTTTTTGGTCATGATACCGGTTAATTTTGGCAAAGTCCGGTTGCCTGTAAAAGGCCATATCCGAATACATCATCCTTGCCTGGCGCCCCGAGATCGACACTGCGCCGCGACAAAATCTCCTTGATTTCTTCATAGCCCTTTCCATTCGTTTGCGCGAGAGCCACTGCCGCAGTTACAAACGGGGCGGCGAAGGATGTCCCGGTTTTTGGTCGTGCGCCGCTGATCGAGGCGGCGGTCCAGACCTGTACACCTGGGGCAGCGAAATCAATGTGATCCCCACGCCCCGCTCGCCGGTAAATCCCGCCTTTACGATCAACAGCAGTGACGGCGAGGACGTTGGGATAAGCGGCCGGGAAAACCGGATGGGCCCGCGCCCCTTTATTTCCCGCGGCGGCGACGAGGAGGATGCCCTTATCCGACATCTGTCGCACCATACGCGCGAGAAGATTGTTGGGTGGCCCGGCCAGGCTCATATTGATGACGGAGACGTCTTTCTCAGCAAGCATATCGAGGGCCTTGACGATGGAAAAGGCATCGCTGCGCTCATCCCCTTTGCCATTGCGGGAGAAGGCATCAACGGCGATCAGTTCGGCATGAGGCAGCAAACCCGGTGACCGGCTATCCGCCGATCCAAGCAACAGCGCGGCAACAGCAGTACCATGCTTGCGCCCTGATTGAGGGGCGCCATTTTCTGACGCATTGAGAACCTCCAATTGTCCATCGCGGAAGGTGTCGTGATCGGGATTGATGCCGGTATCAATGAGGCCGATACGCCCCTCCACTCCGCAAGAACCGGATTGGGTCTCATTCTTCGGCCAGTCGATCAGCTGTTGCGCACCGCAGATGCCATCCGGACAGGTCGCCAGCTCGATCTCCTGATTACGGGTATCGAGGCCGGTACGATAGTAATGATTGAAGTCGATTTCGACCCCCGGATTGGCCGCAGCCAACTCAATTCGTGCCCTATTAATCGCCGTCCCTTCAGGAATGCGAAGCCGTGCCAAAGAGATTCCGCTTTGGCTTAATGTATCCTCTCTAAGAAGGATATAGCCTTGTGAGGCCAGGGATCGCAGGGCCGATGCGCTCAGACCCAGGGCAACCAGTTCCCGCGCAGCGCGATCCGGAGACGGGGTCTGTCCGGGCAGTGGGACAAAGGAATCACCGCTGTCACTGGCTGTCCCAGCATTGTCCCCATCATCGCCATCATCGCCATCATCACCGTTATCGCCATCTCCATCGCCATCGCCATCGCCGTCACCATCACCGCCATCTCCGTCGCCATCACCATCTCCGCCGTCGCCATCGTCGGCGAGGGCGGTAGAGATCCCGAGAAGGGGCGTTCCAGACAAAATCTGCGATGATCCGAAAAAGGCCACGAGCAGGAGAACGGCCAGCCGAAACCGCCATAATGTCTCCAAATTTCCCTGTAATTTTATGCTCCGCATCCTCTGCGCCTCCCTCAGTTTGATATAACTAGTTATTGGAGAACGCGCATGCTAGGACTTTATTCCAACAGTGAGAGACGTTTTTTTTAAACAGGGTCAACCACCGATGGCAGACGCAGCAATATGACGGATGATTTCAGTAAAGAACTGATCAGTCTCCTCCCCAATCTGCGGCGCTTTGCCTTTTCGCTCTGCCGCTCCTGGGATCTGGGCGATGATCTCGTCCAGCAGGCCTGCGAGAAGGCGCTTAAAAACCGGGATAGCTATGAGCCCGGAACCCGCATGGATTCCTGGTTGTTTCGTATCATTCGCAACAGCTGGATCGATCGCCATCGGCGGACGGCAACAGAAGGTACAACGGTAGAGATTACGGACGCCCAGGACCGGATCGGCTTTGATGGGGCAGGTCAGATGGAGAGCCGTCTGATGCTGGACGCGGCCATGAAAGCCATGAATGAATTATCGGATGAATATCGTGAAGTACTGCTGCTGGCCTGTGTCGAGGAGCTTTCCTACAAGGAAGTGGCCGAGGTTCTGGAGATTCCCATGGGGACGGTGATGAGCCGGCTGGCGCGGGCCCGGAAAAAACTTGTAGAAATAATGGGAATAAATCCCGGCATGGATCGTTCTCAAGGCAAGTGACGCACGAAGCCGTGCAAAAGGAAGCATAAGGTTTGACATGAAAAACGGACGGAAAACGGATGGCCAAAGCCGAATTTAGCGATGAGACCCTGATGGCTTTCGCGGATGGGGAACTGGATCCCGAAACCACGGAAGCCGTTGAACAGGCGATCGAAACCGACGAGACGATCGCCCAAAGGGTTGCGGAATTTATGGAAAGCCGGGACATGGCGAAAGACGCCTTTGCACCGCTTTTGGAAGAGCCCGTGCCAGAGAGCCTTACGTCCTCTGTTGAAGAGATGATCCACGAACAGACTCCTGACACAACCGCCTCTGATGAAACTGTTGTTGCATTTACGCCAATGGCGCCAAAGCAGCATAAAAAGCCGGCTTATTCCTGGCAGATACCTCTTGCAGCCTCAATCACCCTGATCATCGGTCTGGGTGCTGGGTATACATTGAATACAGCTCAGGAGGCTGCGGAAACATCGGAGCTTGGACTGGCCAGCCTTTCGCAGCCGCAGATCGTTGAGGCTCTGGTGGCAATTCCTTCCGGTATGGAAAGCCAGCTCGGTGGGGAGGGAGATCGTTTTCGTGCCATCGCCACATATCGCAATGCCGATGGGACCCTTTGCCGGGAATTCGAGGTCGATCAAAGTGACAAGTCAACTGTCGTTGCCGTTGCCTGCCGCCCGGAGCAACGCTGGAATGTCCGCTTTGCCGTTGTTGCCGGACCAGCCGATAGTGGCTATGCACCAGCCTCGTCTTTAGAGTCACTGGATGCTTATCTGGATGCTGTAGATGCGGGGGAGCCACTCTCTCTAGAAGATGAAAAAGCCGCGTTGGAGGAGTTGAAATAGTCCTACATCTGGCTTAAAAATAACCCTTGGCGAGCTGGTTGAAATCATAGGCCAATAGCGCCAGAATTCTGCAAAATCTGAAGCATTGGAGTTGGTGATATGGCCTGGTCGGAAATTATGACATTTACGCTAGTGGCGGCATTGCTGGTGATGTCGCCGGGTCCGAATGGGGTTCTTATCGCCAAAACAGTTCCTACCTCTGGAAAAGCCGCTGGGTTTTCAAATGTGGCCGGCTTTGTCAGTGCTTTTTACGTGCACGGCGCCCTTTCAGTACTAGGGATTTCGATTCTATTGGTACAGTCGGCGACGGCTTTCACCATCGTCAAATATATCGGCGCAGCTTATCTTTGCTGGATTGGATTGAAAGCATTGTACGCGGCTTATAAAGGTGTGAGCGTCCCGCAAAATGTGGCACCCGCCAAACGGCAACGGACCCTTGTCAAAGCCTTTACGGAAGGGTTTCTGACCAACGCTCTCAATCCCAAGGTATCGATGTTTTATCTTGCCGCTTTTCCGCAATTCATCACCTTGGGAGAAACCACAGCCGCGGCGTCCTTTCTGTTAGTTTTCATCCATTCCATGCTCAATGCTGTCTGGTTTTTTCTGATGGTCCTGCTACTTTCAAGATTGACCGTAGTCGCCCAAAGTGGCCGTGTTCAGCGTTGGCTGAAAGGGATCACTGGGGCGGTCTTTATCGGCTTTGGTGTCAAGCTCGCCACCTTCCGGGCCAGCCTCTAAATTCTAAAGATCCTGTTCTTGAGCAGTTTTTGCTTCGAGTTTTGGAAAAGGTATGAGCCCCGACCGATTGGCCGGGGTGTTGAAGGGCGCGAGGATGCTGGTTACGCCTTGGTGTTTGAGAGCCTCAAGAAACGGTTCGAGCAGGCCATCCTGATCCAGCTGCCGTTGGACGGCTTCATCAACCAGAACGATGTTGGCCCGACGCAGGATCCCACGCACAGCCCGGATTGCAGCAGCGATGGATGGAGAGGGCTGGTCGGTCTCTGAAATACGTGTTGTGGAAATTTCTCCAGAGAGACCGAATTGATGGAGGGTTTTCTGACGTTCCTGATCGTCGAGACGGGAGGGGGTGCCCAGAGTAGCATTCTCAGCGATCGTGCCAGTAATCAGTGGGAGGTCGTTGGTGACGAGGGTGACAGTTCGCCACCAGTCCCTCGGTGGGGTTTTTATCTGCGCTTTACCGTCAATGGAAATGCGGCCTTTTCTAAGCTGAGCCAGCCCGGAAATTTGGGTGAACAGACAGATGATTTCCTCCGGCGTCAGATCCTCAAGAACAGCTGTCTGCCCGGGCTTAACTTCCAGAGAATATCGAGGGTTAACTGGACCGAGATCGAGGTTCCTTACCTTCAGGTTGCGTCCCCCGGCCTTGCGGGAAAGACGCCTTTTCCCGGGTTTTACCTCAATCGCTGGACGGGAGAAGATGTCTTTGAGCCGGGCGATGGCAACTGTGTGGGCCATGCGATATTCCACTGCCATGGACAGGGCATTCAGCTGTACAATGACGATCCCGAGAAGCAGGAAGAAGAATCCAAGCCGGTAGGCGGTGATCGGCGTTCCGTCAAAAGTGAGAAGACCGAGGCCCAATGTCACGGCGATGACAGGAAAGACCAGGTCACTGGACGATCTCAAAAGACCTGAAATTGTCGCCCGGCCGATCAGAGCCCGGTTCATCTTTTTCGATCGCTTGCGAAGAGCCTTCAGGGATTTACCTAGGGCACCATATGACAAAAGGGTCAATCGGCCGGACAGCTGTCCGCCGGCCGTTGACGCAATACGGCCCCGCTGCCGACGGCTTTCCCGGATCTTTCCCATCAAGGGACGCAAGGTCACCAGAAGGCACAAGCACCAGAGGAGTAATCCGGGAACCAGCACGACAGCCAGGGTTGGCTCCATAACCAGAAGATAGGCGAAGAGAGTGCCGAGAACTGAGATGGCAACATGGCTGGCGATCAGGCCATTGGCGATCCAGAGCTTGATCGCCGTCAGGTCGTTGACGATGCGGGTCATGACCAGACCAAAGCGCATGGATTTGACGTTGGTTGGGGTCCTGAGAACATGGCTCATCAACGCAACGCGAAGCTCCAGGATATAGGAGAGGGCGAGGGCTTCGGACCAGCGGCGCTGTAATACTCTGAGTCCGATAAGACTGACCGTGCCGATCAGAACACACGCTGCCAGTGCTTCCGAGGAGAGAATGGAGCTGCTACCGGTGAGAAGTCGGCTCCCGGCCACCGCAAGCATAACAGCTGCGGTGGCCTGCAAGACGCCGACCAGTAGGAGGCGGGCGAGCCCGATAGACCGGCTCCGGGTCCAGAGACGAGGGAGAGACATCTCAGGACGCCGTTGCCTGGGCCAACATGGCTGCGCGGGAGTTGACCCACCCGGTGACCAGTTCGCGCCGGAACAGATCCTCCAGCCGGAAGACAGGGGCATTGGCGGTCCTACGCACTTCTTCCATGGCCAGAGGGGACCTGGTCATGGCACCCGAAATACCGAGCATATTATGGCCGAGACTGGACAGATGCTGAGCACCGGAGACAGCGCCCATGGCATCACCGGCGGCAAAGAAGGTACCGTTCAGAAGAGACTGGAAGCTGGGGGAGCTGGCCAAAGCCGAGGTTTCCGTCTGGTACAGACCATCTGCAACCTCAATAATAGCAACCTCGCAACCCCGTTGACCGAGGGTTCGGAGCAGGTTCGCTGCGCCTGCGAGGATATCTGCCGGATGGTTGCCAAAGGTGCTGGGATAGCCGGCGTCAGTGAAATCGAGCGTTTCTGCTGCGCCAAAATCTCGCATCATCCAAAGATCTCCACCGGCACCCGTGCCGGTGATTTTCGCCGTGCCGACTTTATAACCTGCATTGCTAAAGCCTTTGACGATACCGGCGGCGGTTGTTGATTTGCCTGCATTCATGGAAGTGCCGAAGACGGCGAAGATATTCGGCGGGATCGCGGCAGACACCTCATCAAGACTGAAGTCTTTCAGATTGAGGGGCTGCCTGTCAGCACCTCCGAGGAGTCCGATGGGCTCAATGCGGGTGGGGCCAGACAGCCGGTTATGCCAGGACTCGGCTATTCCCGCGACACCGCCTGCGGCTACCATATGGCAAGGAGACAGATCGGTCGGAACATAGGCTTCATATTGATCCGGAGCGTAGCGATTGCCATAGGCGAGAATGATTTCATCTCCCGGAAACAGCATGGCGCGGCGGCCGGTTGGCAGTTCAATACGCTTATGGGAGCCGAGCTTGATTACTTTTGCCAGTACCAGATCCCCGGCTTTGGGGGACTGATCACTGATCAGCAATGTCTTGATGGCTGTGGTTGGCACCCGCCGGGTTGAGAAGGCACGCTTGGCCAGGAGAAGGCGGTTTTGGGAGAGAATTTCCATGTCATGTCCTTTGTCTGTCAGAGTGAAGTCCCAAGTTGGGAACTGATCTGAAAACGCAAGGACGGGAAGTTTATTCCCGGGGGTCGAAATTTTTTTAGATCGACCCCCGGAGTGATGTTTGGTGTCAGGCTTCTACCTTGGCTTTTGGTGCCAGCTGTCGGACCAGAACATAAAAGACCGGGGTCAGGATCAGCCCGAAGAAGGTCACACCGATCATGCCCGAGAACACGGCGACCCCGATGGCCTGACGCATCTCCGCACCGGCCCCTGAGGAGAGGACCAGCGGCAGCACGCCCATGATAAAGGCGAAGGACGTCATCAGGATTGGCCGCAGGCGTAACCGGCTTGCTTCAACAGCGGCTTCGATAATGCCATGGCCCTGCCGTTCCAGCTCGCGCGCGAACTCGACAATCAGGATGGCATTTTTCGACGCCAGTCCTGCTAAAACGAACAAGCTGATCTGGGTGAAAATATTGTTGTCACCCCCGACGATATAGACCCCGATCAGCGCTGCCAGAATACTCATGGGTACGATCAGGATGACCGCCAGCGGCAGGGTCAGACTCTCATATTGCGCCGCCAGCACCAGATAAACGAGGAAGATGCAGAGCGGGAAGATGAAGATGGCGGTATTGCCGGCTAGAATCTGCTGATAGGTCAGCTCTGTCCATTCATAGGACATGCTGGCGGGCAGGATTTCGTCCAGGATTTTGGTGATCGCAGCCTGAGCCTCCCCGCTGGAATAACCCGGCGCCGCATTGCCATTCAGATCGGCGGAGCGGAAGGCGTTATAACGCATGGCCGTATCCGGTCCAAAGGTTTCCGAGACTGTCAGCACACTCCCGAGCGGGACCAGCTCGCCTTCCGCATTACGGGCTTTCAGGCGCAGAATATCCTCCGGCGCCGAGCGGTACGGCTTGTCGGCTTGCGCAATCACCTGATAGGTGCGGCCAAACAGGTTGAAATCATTGACATACATGGAGCCGAGATAGATCTGCATGGTCCGGAAAATCTCATCCACCGGCACACCGATCTGCAAGGCTTTGGTCCGGTCGAGATTAGCTTCCAACTGCGGGACATTGACATTATAGCTTGAGAACACGCCGGTCAGTTCCGGCGTGCTCCAGGCCTTGCCGAGGACCTGCTTCATGACGTTATCAAGCGCCTCATAGCCCTGATCCCCCCGATCCTGCACCTGCAGCTTGAAGCCACCAACCGATCCCAACCCCTGAACCGGTGGTGCCGGGAAGATGGCGATAAACGCTTCTTCCACGCCAAAGAATTTCTGCTGCAGGCTCTGCGCAATGGCGAGGCCGGAGAGGGAGGGATCTTTGCGCTCGGAAAAATCATCCAGTGTCACAAAGACAATCCCGGCGCTGGTGCTGTTGACAAAGCCGTTGATGGAGAGACCCGGGAAAGCGACGGCGCTCGTCACTCCTGGCTCCTTCAGGGCAATTTCCGACATCTCCCGCATCACATCTTCCGTACGATCCAATGTCGATCCTTGCGGCAATTGCGCAAAGCTCACCAAATACTGTTTATCCTGGATCGGAATAAAGCCCGACGGAATGATCTGGAACCCTTGATAGGTGGCGCCAAGCAGCACTGCATAGATCACCATCATAATCGCCTTGCGGCCGACAAAGACTTTCACCCCTTTGGCATACACTTCATTGCTGCGTTTAAAGAAGCGATTGAATCCTCTAAAAAACCAGCCAAAAATGCCATCTAGAATTCTGGTCAGTAAATCCTTGGGCGCATCACTGCTTTTGAGCAGTAGGGCCGAAAGCGCCGGGCTCAAAGTCAGGGAGTTGATGGTGGAAATGATCGTCGCAATAGCGATGGTCAGAGCAAATTGCTGGTAAAACTGCCCCGTCAGACCACTGATAAAAGCAATCGGCACAAATACACTGGTGATCACCAAAGAGGTCGCGATAATCGGTCCCGTAACCTCCTTCATCGCTGCAATGGTCGCATCTCGCGGGGATAGGCCCTCGCTGATATTCCGCTCCACATTCTCAACGACGACAATGGCGTCATCGACAACGATACCGATGGCCAGGATCAGACCAAACAGGGAGAGGACATTGATGGAAAAGCCGAGCAGCATCATCAGGGAAAAAGTCCCGATGATCGAAACCGGCACGGCCAAAAGCGGAATAATTGACGCTCGCCAGGTTTGCAGGAAGACAATCACCACCAGAACCACCAGAGCCACGGCTTCCAGCAAGGTGGTGATCACGGATTTAATGGAATCCTGAACGAAGACCGTTGGGTCATAGACGATGCTGTAATCAACCCCTTCCGGGAAACTCTCTTTAAGCTCGGCCATGGTGGCACGAACACTCGAGGAGATATCGAGGGCATTGGATCCCGGAGCAGCAAAGATCGGAATGGCGACAGCCGGCTTGTTATCAAGAAGGGAGCGCAGAGCATATTGCTGGGCGGCAAGCTCCAGACGGGCAACCTCCCCGAGGCGGGTAACGGTGCCATCTTCATCTCGTTTGATAATGACATCGGCAAACTCGTCCGGTGTCTGCAGGCGTCCCTGAACATTGACGGGCAGTTGCAACTGAATGCCATCATCATACGGCGCGCCGCCAATAATTCCGGCGGCAACCTGAACATTCTGGCTGCGAATGGCATTGACAACTTCCGTGGCCGTCAAATCCCGCTCGGCGACTCGATCCGGATCCAGCCAGACCCGCATGGCATAGTCACCGGAGCCAAACAGGCGCACCTGTCCAACCCCTTCAAGGCGGGCCAGTCTATCTTTCACATTGAGAGTGGCATAGTTGCGCAGATAAAGCATGTCATAGCGCTCATTGGGGGAGCGCAAATGGACGACCATGGTCAGATCCGGGGAACTTTTCACGACCGTCACCCCGAGCTGTCGAACAACATCCGGAAGACGGGGTTGAGCCTGAGACACCCGGTTTTGGACTAACTGTTGTGCCAAATCAGGATCGGTACCGATTTCAAATGTGACTGTCAGAGACAGGTTTCCGTCTGTCGTTGCCAGGGAGTTGATGTAGAGCATCCCTTCAACACCGTTGATCTGTTCCTCCAGCGGGGTCGCCACTGTCTCAGCGATTTCCGCCGGATTAGCGCCTGGGAACTGAGCCTGAACGACCACAGAAGGAGGCACAACTTCCGGATATTCGGAGATCGGCAACTGGATCATGGCCAGAAAGCCGGCGATGAAAATAAGGATGGACAAGACACCGGCGAAAATTGGCCGGTCAATAAAGAATCGTGGAAAGCTCTGCATGGGGAGTTCCTGCGGCGGGCGTTATCGAAAAAATGCGGTCTGGTAAGCGGCAAGCGCCTCCTGTTTAGGAGGCGTTTGCTTGCTCAATAATCGGGGCAACAAGGGTTCCGGGGCGGACTTTCATGATGCTGCCGGTGAGGATCCGATCCTCAGCTGTCAGGCCAGAGGTAACCACCCGGCGACCGTCCTGAAAGGCACCCAAGGTTACCTGCCGATACTCAACTTTGTTGTCCTCACTCAAAGTATAGACGAATTTCCGGTCCTGGTCAGTGCTAATAGCGCTGGGGGGCAGCAGGATCAGCTCTTCTTCCGTCGGGCTGCCAATGCGCAGCTTGGCGAACATACCGGGTAACAGGGCGCCTTGCGGATTGTCGAAAATCGCCCGTGTGCGGATGGTGCCGGTTTGGGCATCAATCTGGTTGTCGAAACTATGGACCTTGCCTTTGAGGATGAGGCTGTCGGTCAAAGCCAGTTCAACTGGTACCTCGGCGCTTTCATTGCCGTAAAGACGGGTTTTATGCATCTGGGCAAGATAGGTCTGCTCATCAATTTCGAAATCTGCATAGATCTTTTCCGTGGCAACGATGGTTGTCAAAACCGGTGCGTTACCGCCAGAGGAGACATAGTTGCCTTCAGTAATTTCGATGCGGCTCACCCGACCGGAAAGCGGTGCCTTGACATAGGCATGATCCAGGGCAATTTCAGCCTGTTCAAGCTGGGCCCGTGCGCTCTCGACGCGGCTGACAGCCACAGCTTCCGTATTTGCCCGCTCATCATAAACGCGTTTGGAGACATTGCCCTTACCGACAAGCTCTTTCGCCCGAAGCTTTTCTTTCTTGGCAAGCTCGAGATTTTGGCGAGCGGCTTTCAGTTCCGCTTTGCCTTGCTCGACAGCGGATTTGTAAGTGCGAGGGTCGATGACGAACAGGACATCGCCTTTCTCCACATATTGGCCATCTGCAAAATTGATTTTAACGATGGATCCGCTGACTTGCGGTTGCAGGTCAACCTTGTCAATGGCGGTCAGCCGACCGGAATATTCGTTCCAGAGGCGAACTTTTTCCGTATCCACATTGGCGACCTGTACCGGCATCGCTTGCGGTGCAGCAGCAACAGTTGCCGGTTCAGCGTCCGCGGCTTGAATGTTTGCCATGTAATATCCACCCGCTGAAAGGGCTGCAACGAGGCCAACGGCCGTAAAAGCAAGTTTGAATTTATTGACCGGTTGCATGGTGCGCTCCTTGTGGAATGGATAGTATCATCGCTTTGTTACAGGCAATGTACATACCGACTGGTATGCTTTCAAGACGTAGGTGCAGCCTTCGTGCGCACCGTCACATTAATAAATTTGAATGTCCGCGCTCAGGCTGAGGCGCGGGCCGGTATGGAAGACGGGTTTGTTTCTTCTAGGGTCCGGTATTCCTGTTTCAGGTCAATGATCCGATACAGGGCCTCGCGCAAATCGTTGCGGACGACGTCAAGGCTGTTGAAGACCCGCCCGTAGATGAGCAGCCCTTGAATATATTGATGCATCAGGCGGGAAACCTGATCGACATCTGGGTCTCCGTTCAAAAACCCTTGATCTTTCAAGCTACGGACAATGGCCGTATTATATTTGAGAACTTCATCAGAAAGTTCGCGAGAGCACTGGATTACCTTGTCTTCACTTGAACCAACCTGGCCTCCAGCCACAAAAATCGGGCATCCGCTGACTTCCAGCTCATCTGCATAAGGATCGTTTTGTTGCCGATCGATAATCATTTCAATCAGGTTGTCCAACTGCTGCAACGGCGTGTAGGTCGGGGAAACTACATGGTCGAGTTCCCCAAGTGTTTGCTTCCAGTAATAATGCCCAGCGTCGTAGAACAGATCTGCTTTACTGTCAAAATGATGGTAGAAGGCACCTTTGGTCACGCCGGCCTTCTTGCAGATTTCATTAACGCCGACCTGGTGGTAACTGCTATGCCAAATCAATTGAATGGCAGTTTCCAAGAGCCGCGTGCGTGTTTCGTTTGCATTTCCCATCGTCTTTTTCCGACTTGATTATATATTCTAAATATACATACCGGTCGGTATTTTCAAGCAAATGCTGGATAAAATCGTACTTTTACGAGTCTGATTGACGCATTTTCTCGTTCACATGCACAGAGAGTTCCGGCTTGGTCGGTGAATAGCCGTCTCGGGTCTGCGGTGTTTTCATGCCCAGAATGGACCCAGCGACCTGTGTCCTTAAGATTTCTGCCGTGCCGCCGCCAATCGTGAACATGCGCGCATCCCGTGCCATGCGCTCCAGCGGCAGATTGCGGGAATAGCCGGCGGCGCCATGGATCTGCAGGGCCTCATTGGTGACTTTAATGGCTGTCTCCGAGGACATGATCTTGGCTTGTGCAGCAGCCCGCATATCCGGGAACCCGTCGCCAGCACCTTCCGCGGCATTGTGGATGAGGGCGCGGGAGGCTTCCAGCCCGATGGACATATCCGCAAGCTTCCATTGCAGTCCCTGGAACTCCGCAATCGGGCGGCCGAACTGCTGCCGCTCCCTTGCATAATTGAGGGCCTGTTCATAGGCGCCCTGGGCAACACCGAGGGCGACGGTCGCCGCCCCAATCCTTTGCCCGTTATAGGCTGTCATCAGTCCGGCAAATCCGCGTTTCAGGCCTTCAGGCGGGATCACAGCCATGGCTTCGGGGATTTCCATATCCTCAAAAATCACCTCGGTTTCCGGAATACCGCGGAGGCCCATGGCGAGCTCTCTTGCTCCGATGATGAGGCCCTTGGTTTCATCCCGGATGGCAATAAATCCGGCGATACCCTGAGAGACGCCGTTTTCCATGACCCGGGCGAAAATCAGGTGAAAGCGGGAGACCCCGCCGCCGGTGATCCAGTGCTTCTTCCCATTGATAATATAGCGGTCGCCCTGTTTGACGGCGGTTGTCGTCATTTCCGTCGCGGCACTGCCAGCGCCAGGCTCGGTGATACAGATCGCCGGTTTGTCTCCTGCCAGAACGGTTTTCGCCGCGAGCTGTTTTTGCTCTTCCGAGCCATATTTCATGACCGCACCGATGGCGCCCATATTGGCCTCCACCACGATCCGGCCCGTCACCCCACAGACCTTGGCCATTTCCTCAATCACCAGCACGGTATCAAGATAGGTCAGGCCGCGGCCACCATACGCGGTCGGGATGGTCATGCCCATGAAACCGGCCTCTGTCAGTTTTGCCACATTGTCCCAGGGATAGTTTTCCGTGCGATCGGTTTCCGCCGCATTTGGCTGAATTTCCGTTTCGGCTAAGTCTCGGGCAGCTTCCTGCAGGTCGAGCTGTGCGGGAGTGAGGCGTGTCATGATCGGGCCTTTCTTGTTTTTACCGGATAAAAGAATGATGGCACGGAAAGGAAGTTTTTTAAATACCCTACCGGTCCTGTTTCGGCTTGAACCGCTCTGGGCTGAGGATTTTTGTCACCGAATTCGGCAGGCAATAGGGGCGATCCAGGATCATATCGGCGAGCAATTCCGCGGCCATCAACGTGCTAAGGAGGCCATAGGATCCGTGGCCGGTGGTGACATAAAGGCCTGGTCGGTCAGTCAGAGGCCCAACGATGGGAAACCGGTCCCGGGAGGAGGCACGGACGGCGGCCCGGTGACTGACAACTTCAAACTCGTCTTGCAGCTGCGGCAGGGCCTCTTTCAGTTTGGAAATATTTTCAAGGTCATCTTCAGTGTCGCTCAGGGTCGAATCGACGGACGGCTGGAACGTCGCGCCAACCGTATGAACCCCTTCTTTTGCAGGAGTTACATACCCCTCATAGGAAATGCTGCAGCTCAGTCTGGCAGACCGTTCTGTTGCCCGGATTTCAGTGACTTGGCCCCGCACAGGTGTGAGTGGCAGCTCGGGAGCGAAATGACTTACCGCCGGGCCGCAAGCGAGAACTATCACGTCCGCATCGATCTCTTCAAGACTATCAATGGGTCGATTGAAATAGCTGGAAATGCCGTTGGCATAAGCGGCGCAGAGTTTTCGGGGCGATACGGTTCCGGAGTGCGGCAGATAAAGGGCCGCCCGCTGCAATTCCATATTAGCAACCTTGGAGGCTTCCTCACGGTCAAGGAGGCGCATATGATCCGCTCCCCAACCCCAGTTCGCTGCCGTCCTTCTGAGCTGCCGATCCTTTTTTTCATCGGTGATCAGATGCAAGGCGCCACAAGGGTTCCAGTCAATGTAGTCAAAATGCTCAAATTGCTTCAGCGCGAGAAAATAAGCGGCGGAATAAAAATCACTCTCCGGTCCGCGCAAGGCCGAAAATCTTGGGCTGTAGGAGCCCGTGTCATTACCCGATGCCCCGCCCGCTAGTCCCGGTCCAGCTTCGTAGAGATCAGGCTCCAACCCAGCTTCTTTACATTTAAAAGCGGTGGCACAGCCCGCCAAACCGCCTCCTAAAATGGCAATCTTCATGAGGGCCGGCCTTCAAAACAGCCCACTGTCATATGCCGTTTGCTGCCATATCCTGTGACCCGCTCGACCTTGAAACCTGCATCGGTCAACGCCCGGCGTACATTCCCCGCTGCCGTATAGGTCGCAACCCGACTTCCAGGGTGACTCAGTCTTGCCATTTGCCCGAAAAGAGAGGCGCTCCACATGTCCGGATTGAGGGAGGGCATAAACCCATCCAGGAACCAAGCATCCACATTCGCCTGTATCTGGGGAAGTGCATCATTGATGTCATCAAAAATGAGGGTCAGAGTTACGCTGTCAGATAGTCTTAAGCGATGAAATCCGGGAATTTGTGGCGGATATTGGTTCAACAGGTCATCAAGATAGGAGCCAAGGGTATCTTTCCAGGGAGTGAGATGAGAAGCAATGTCCGCCCTAGACAAGGGAAATTTTTCGATAGAAATAATATCAAGGTAATGGCCGGGAGGAGCCGTTTCTTCAAACAGTTTCCAGGCCGAGAGAACGTTCAGGCCAGTCCCAAACCCGGCCTCGCATATAACGAAACGCGCCTTATCCTGCCATTCCTCCGGCAGGTTATTTCCTGACAGAAAGACATGAGCTGATTCCGCCAGGCCGTCTTCCTCGGAAAAATAGACATCATCAAATTCCCGGGAGGAGGGAGCTCCTATCTTTTCTGGAGAGGTCATGAGCACGCAAATTCTTTTCTAGTCGCCGCGTCGGTTTTATACTCTTATGCTGAGGGCCGATCAAAGGCAACGACAATGACGGGAGCATCCGCCATTACATCAGTCAAAAAAACATAACAGGAAAAAACAATGACACGAGAAGCAGCAATTGCCGGCATTGAAGATTATTTTGACACGGGCAAATATTTTGAGGATCTGGCGCGGCGGGTTGCCATTCCATCAACCAATCAGGATCCAGATAAGCGCCCTGCCTTGCATGCGTATCTGGTAGAGGAAATCGGCCCTTGCTTAGAGGAAATGGGATATCGGATTTCTATCCACGAAAACCCAGATCCAAGTGGCGGACCATTTTTGATAGGGGAACGGTTTGAAGGAGCAGATCTGGTCACAGTGCTGACCTATGGTCATGGTGATGTGGTGCGGGGGCATGAGGGAAAATGGCGCGACGGACGCTCCCCTTGGGTGTTGGAAAAAGATGGTGATCGCTGGTATGGGCGCGGCACAGCGGACAACAAAGGTCAGCACACCATCAATATAGCTGCTTTAGCACAGGTTATTAAGTCACGGGGCAAGCTAGGCTTCAACTCCCGGATCCTGATTGAGACATCGGAAGAAACAGGTTCTGCGGGCTTGCGGGAATTCTGTGAGGCTCAACGGGATGCTTTAGCGGCCGATGTTCTGATCGGCTCTGATGGGCCGAGAATACGGCCCGACGCCCCCACCTTATTTATGGGGACACGCGGCGCTATCAATTTCGAACTGAGCGTAAATCTGCGGGAAGGAGGACATCATTCCGGGAACTGGGGCGGGTTGCTCTCCAGTGCCAGTATCCGTCTTGCCAATGCAATCGCGACCCTTGTCGATAAAAAAGGCCGGATTCTTTTGGATGATCTAAAACCAGAGGAAATTCCTGACTCAATTCGCGAGGTGTTGAAAGACTGCACCATTGACGGTGGGGAAAATGCACCGGAAATTGATCCGGACTGGAACGAGCCAGGTCTGACAGCTGCCGAGAAGGTCTTTGCCTGGAACAGTTTTGAAGTCCTGTCTATGGAAGCGGCGGACCCAAAAAAAGTGGTGAATGCCGTGCCCGCCCGGGCCAAAGCCTGGTGCCAGATCCGGTTCACAGTGGATCGTGATCCCCTGACATTTCTCCCTGCCATTCGCAAGCATCTTGATGCCCATGGATTTGACGATGTGGAAGTTGGTCAAGAAGAAGATGGCTTCCTGATGCAAGCAACACGTCTACTTCCGGATCACCCCTGGGTCAAATGGGCAGCCGGCTCTCTCGAGGATACCTTGGATGCACCCCCCGTCATTCTGCCAAATCTCGGGGGCTCTCTCCCCAATGACGTATTTTCCGAAGTGATTGGAATGCCAACTATCTGGGTGCCCCATTCCTATGCGGCCTGTTCCCAGCATGCCCCGAATGAGCATGTTTTGGCTCCAATGATGCGCGAAGGATTGCAGATGATGACGGGCCTGTTTTGGGATATGGGAAGCGGCAATACCCCTAGGAAGATTGCTTAAGACGCTGACGAAATCAGACCTATTTTCAACGGAAATTATGAAAGCCTAAAATCCCCTCTTGAGTTTCGAGGCTTAATGGATCAGCATTGCCTTCGGGAAGCGCTTTCGCACAAAAGGAAAATTAAGAATGAAAGTTGACGAAGCAATACTCTCCAGACGGTCTATTCGGGCCTTCACCGATCAGGAAGTTCCAAAGGAAACAATTGAGCGGATTTTGGAAGTGTCACAAAGGGCGCCGAGCGGGACAAACACGCAGCCTTGGCATGCCTATGTCTGTACGGGCGAGGCAAAGGAGGCCATAACCCGGGATGTGTGTGCCTTATTTGATGCAGGCGCGGGATCAAAATACGAGGACCATGATTACTATCCGGCCGTCTGGAAAGATGTGCATCGTGATCGCAGGCGCGGTGTCGGATGGGGCCTCTATGGCCTGCTCGGTATCGAAAAAGGCGATCGCGAGGGTGCCATGCGGCAAGCCAAAAGGAACTATGCCTTTTTTGATGCGCCAGTTGGGCTTTTCTTCACCGTTGATGCTTATCTCGGAAAAGGGAGCTGGTTTGATGCCGGTTTGTACATGCAAACAGTTATGTTGGCGGCGCGCGGAGAAGGCCTGCATACCTGCCCGCAGGCAGCTTGGATCACCTTCCAGGATCCGATTTTCAAGCACCTCAATATCCCCGATGACCAGGTACTTCTGTCCGGCATGGCTCTTGGTTATGAAGATACAAGTGCCATTGAAAATACGCTGGTGAGTGAACGGGAAGATGTCTCCAACGTGGTCACCTATATCGGGTTTGATTGAGTAAATAGCTCAGAGTAAAACCGGATAAAGAGACAGGATTAGCAAAAAGGCCATGGTCAGGTTAAAGATGCGCAGGCGTTTCCTATTCGTCAGAAAACGCCGCATCTGCTGGCCAATCACGGTCCATAGACTGACTGACGGCAAATTTATGGCCCCAAAGATAAACGCTACCAGGAGTATAATTTCATAACTCCGTGTCGGTGCATAGACGGTCACGGCTGTCAGGGCCATGGCCCAGGCCTTGGGATTTACCCATTGAAACAGGGCAGCCTGCAAAAAGGTGAGGGGGGTACCTGTCTTTTCCGTGTCGCTGGGTGGCGCCGCGCCAGCAATTTTCCAAGCTAAAAACAGCATGTAGCAGACACTGACAACCTTCAGGATAACGTGACTAATCGGAAAGGCTTCAAAGACCTGTGCAAGGCCAAGTCCCACCAGAATTACCATAACAACAAATCCAAGACCGATCCCGGCCATATGTGGGATAGATCGGCTGAAGCCAAAATTCGCTCCCGAGGCCATGAGCATCAGGTTGTTGGGTCCTGGTGTTATGGACGTCACGAGGGCAAAGGCGCAGAGGGCGGTAATTAGGTCTATAGTCATGAGATGAATTATAGACATAATCGAAGGAATTAAGTTGCTTTTTCACGTCATTAGTAAGATATTTTGCAACTTATGAGCCTAATAGATCAAAAATCCGAACAAATATTGCGCGAACTGTCGCGCAATGGCCGGATCACCAATCTGGACCTTTCTGAAAAGGTAGGATTGTCTCCCTCAGCGTGCCTAAGGCGCGTCCAGGATCTGGAGCAGATGGGGGTCATTAAGGGATATCGGGCGGTTATTGATCCGGCTGCCATTGGAAAAAGCTTTACCGCATATGTCGGTGTCGGATTATCGGATCATTCCAAAGCCTCGCAAGAGGCTTTTGAAGCCTCCATTTCCTTGGCGCCGGAAGTCAGCGAATGTCACAATACCACCGGCAATATCGAGTATTTGTTGCGCGTAGAGGTAAGTGATCTGACTGCCTATAAGAGATTTCATACAGAAGTGCTGGGTACTCAGCCGCAGGTCACTTCTATTACTTCCTATATCATAATGGGTTCGCCGAAGGATGACAGGGCGTGAGAGATTACCTTGTTTTATTTCGGAAAAACTGACCAATCAGTATATCATTTGATTAACTTTCAGAACTAAAGCTGTTGCACAAGAAGGAGTCATGAGCGGGTTATGATTGAGCAGGAAAAACTTATCTTTGTCGGCACGTCTGATATCTCTGGAAAGGTGCGGGGAAAGGCCTTTCCGGCGCAGCAATTTGAACAACGCGCTCATAGAGGTGTCGGCTGGACCCCGACTAATGTGCAGATCACCTGTTTTGATGCCATCGCAGAAAGTCCTTTTGGGGCGCTTGGAGATTTGTTGCTAGTGCCAGATCCGGACACTCATGTCGACGTGATATTCGATGACCAGTCCGCATCAGAATCCTTCATGCTGGGTGACGTCACTTTGTTGGATGGAACGCCGTGGAGTTGCTGTACACGCTCCATTCTGAAACAGGCCTTGAAGCGGCTTAATGATGTTGCAGGGCTGTCATTGAAAGCGGCGTTCGAACATGAATTTCAGGTAAAAGATGCGCATCGGCCGCTTGGGGATGCCTATACCCTTGGCGGTTTTCGGGCAGAGGCTGATCTTCTGGGAACTCTGATGGCGGCGTTAAATGCCGCCGGGCTTACCGCTGATACGATCATGAAGGAATACGGCGTAGATCAATATGAAGTGACTATTGCACCCGAAATGGGTGTCCGTGTCGCGGATGCTGCTGTGATTACTCGTGAGCTAACCTATGCGAGTGCCTTGTATCTTGGAGAGCAAGCCAGTTTTACGCCAATCCGAGATCCGGCCGGGGTCGGTAACGGTGTCCATATTCATATGAGTTTGCTGGATTCTCAGACTGGAGAGCCAGTAATGTATGATGGGGATCAACCTCATGAAGTTTCTCAAAAAGCGGGTGCATTCGCAGCTGGTGTCCTTAAATATCTTGAAAGTTTCCTTGCTTTAACGGCACCGTCAGCGATCTCTTATGCGCGTTTGACACCTCATCGCTGGAGTGCTGCTTATAACAATTTCGGGTTCCGGGACCGCGAGGCAGCCCTTAGGATTTGTCCAGTGACAGACCAGTCGCCGGAAGCGCTCGCTAGTCAGTTCAATTTAGAATTTCGGGCTTCTGATCCAGCCGCCTCACCGTATCTGGCTCTCGCGGCTGTTATACATGCAGGAGTTCAAGGAATTGAGGAAGGAATGAAAACCCCGGATATAACAGAAGAGGACCTGTCTTTATTGGATGAGGCGAGCTTGGCGTCCCGTGGATTTATCCGGCTACCACAATCCTTGCCTGAAGCTCTTGCTCGGTTTGAGGAAAACAAAACAGTCAGAAGCTGGTTTTCCGAGGAATTCTGCGAGATATATCTGAGTCATAAGCGCGGAGAGCTTGAATTTGTTGCTAGCCTCGACGAGGCAGGGAAGTGTGCGGCCTACGAAAATGTCTATTGAGCAGCCTGCAATTAAAGAGTTTCCAAAGCTGTTTGAAAATGGCTAATCTACTAGGTAGGGAGAAACAAGACATATAAGGGGAAAACCCATGAGTGAGGCTCGGCCAGCACCTGAAACCGATGTATCGAAGATCGCGCTTGAGGATATGGATGTCAGTGATCCAGCCCTGTATCAGGACGATTGTTTCTATCCCTATTTCAAAAGATTGCGTCAGGAAGATCCGGTACACTACTGTGCAGTCAGTCCTTTTGGGCCATATTGGTCGATCACTCGATTTGACGATATTATGAAGGTGGAACTGGACCACCAGACTTTTTCCTCCGCGGCGCATCTCGGTGGCATTACTATCCGCGACAACCCTTTCGGCAATGAAATGGCGAGTTTCATCACCATGGATCAGCCGGAGCATACAGAACAGCGGAAAACGGTTGCCCCAGCTGTTGCCCCTTCAAACTTGCGCAATATGGAAGCAATGATCCGGGAACGGACGCAGCATGTGCTGGATAGTCTGCCAAAAGGAGAGACTTTTGACTGGGTAGATAGAGTTTCGATTGAGCTGACAACGATGATGCTCGCCACCTTGTTCGATTTTCCGTTTGAGGAGCGCCGTAAGCTTACCTATTGGTCCGATGTGGCGGTAACGAACTTGGAAGCCCCAGATGCTTTGGTGCGCACAGATGAAGAGCGTATGGTGATTTTGCAGGAAATGGGAGCCTTTATCGTCAATCTCTGGCAGCAAAGGACGGAAGGTGAGTCTGGTTTTGATATGATTTCCATGATGGCCCAGGGAGAGGCCACCAAAGACATGGATCATATGGACATCATCGCTAATTTCGTTCTGCTGATTGTTGGTGGCAATGATACGACCCGCAACTCCATGAGCGGCGGGTTGCTGGCGCTGATGGAGAACCCGGATCAATTTGCCGCCTTAAGAGCTGATCCGTCTTTGATAAAAACATTGGTTCCGGAAATAATCCGTTATCAGTCGGCGATCATTCACATGCGGCGTACCGCGCTCGCCGATACGGAATTGAATGGCAAAAAGATCTCCAAGGGGGATCGCGTTGTAATGTGGTATGTGTCTGGTAACTGGGATGATGAGGCTATCGACGATCCAGAGAGCTTCAATATACAAAGACCGAAAGCGCGCCGTCATCTTGCCTTTGGCGCCGGTATCCATCGATGCGTTGGGGATCGGCTGGCTGAACTGCAATTGCAGATTCTCTGGGAAGAAATTCTCAAGCGGGACTTAAGGTTTGAGTTAATGGGGCCGCCGGAACGGATCTACTCCAACTTTATCCGCGGTATTAGAAAGATGCCGGTACGGATACTCTGAATTAGACCGGCTTTTCCCCGCAAGACTTCTCGACCTTTAGAATTCGATTTCCTGGGTCGAGACGAATTTTCATGCTGATTTATGTATGTCTCAATGCGAGGTATTGTTTTTTCTCTTGAAAAATAGATCGATCTATATAATTTTAGATCAACAGAGCAAAGCGATGAAATAAAGGAGAGCAGAAAATGCCGGATCGTTCACGTGTTGAAGAGTTTATCAGTACAGTCGTTTGCGGGGATCATGTCGCTGCCATAGCGGATTTCTATCACGAGGATGCTTTCATGCAGGAAAATGATGGTGAACCACGAAAAGGGCGAGATCGTTTGCTGGACCATGAAAAAGCTGCTCTGGAACGGATCCGCAGCATGGAGACGCACCCCGTCAATACCTATCTGCTCGACGGGGATAATGTCGTCATTCAGTGGACTTTCGACATTGTTGATGCCGAGGGTCAGAAGCGGCGCCTTGAAGAGCTGGCCATGCAGCGCTGGAAAGGCGATCGTATTCAGGAGGAGCGGTTCTATTATGATTCCGCGCGAAAATGGCATCCCATCAACGACTGAACAAGACCTTCAAATAATAAAAGGAAAAAACAATGGATCTTGGCCTAAAGGGGCAAACCGCCCTCATATCTGGTGCCAGTAAGGGTATCGGACTATCTATCGCGAAGTCACTTGCAGCAGAGGGTATGAAACTTTCCATTACTGGCCGGAATGAGACATCGCTTCAAGAGGCAAAAGCAAAACTAGCCGAAGAATTTGGTGTCGAATGTATAGCTTTTGCTGGGGACATGGCCGACACAGATTTTGTCGAAAGTTGGGTAACGGATACTGCTGCCCATTTTGGCAGGATGGATGTGCTGGTTAATAACGCAGGATCCCCGCCAGCGGGGTCGTTTATGGCGCAATCCGACGACGTCTGGCGGTCCTCATTTGAGCTCAAACCCTTCAGCTATCTGAGGGCCGCCCGCATTGCGTTTCCGTTTTTGAAGGAGAGGCGAGGTCGGGTATTGAATATTATAGGGATCGCCGGCCATCAACCATTTGCAAATTTCATGATCGGCGGCGCTGCGGATGCGGCCCTGATGAATTTTACCAAAGGGTTTGCCGATGAAATTGCCAAGGACGGGGTTCGGGTGAATTCCATCAGCCCTGGTTTTACTAAAACAGAAAGGTGGCCGGAAATTCTGGTCAATGTCGGCAGGATGAATGGTGTTGATCCGAAGGCGGCAGAAGAGCTGCTGATTTCGGGGATGCCGATGGGAAGGGTAGCGGAAATGTCGGAAATTGCCAAAGCTGCCGTCTTTCTGATATCAGACATGTCGAGCTATATAACAGGTATTACCTTGCCTGTGGATGGTGGTGCAACCCGCGCGGTTTAGCGTGACAACTGCGTAAATGATGGAGAGTTAGTCTCAATGGCCAAGAGAGACACGAAGAATCTGTTCCTGGAAACAAGTAACAGGTTGTTTCGAAGCCAGGGGTTTTCCGGGACCGGATTGAAACAAATCGTTTCTGAAGCCGGTGTCCCGTGGGGCTCTCTCTATCATTTCTTTCCGGGCGGGAAGGATGATCTTGGCATGCAAACCGTAGCCTTTGCTGGAAACGCTGATAACGAACTTTTCAAGGCGGGTTTTGCCCAGGCAAAAGATCTTCCGGCAGCCGTGGCCGGTATGTTCAAATATGAAATTCAACATCTCAATAGAACAGATTTTCAGGAAGGCTGTGCCGTGGCATCTGTGGCGTCAGATGTTGCAGCTGTATCTGAACCAGTAAGGGAGGCCTGCAGTCGCTCTTTTGCTGACTGGGAAGAGACAATTTCTGACGCT
The DNA here is from genome assembly GCA_024743055.1 of Pseudomonadota bacterium. Classification (GTDB taxonomy): domain Bacteria; phylum Pseudomonadota; class Alphaproteobacteria; order Sneathiellales; family Sneathiellaceae; genus Sneathiella. Next base: position 233,343 of record JANSXH010000001.1, on the reverse strand, counting down.
TTTTTAGAGCAAAAGGTCAACAAAAGAGACGCAAAAGAGCTGGCAAGTTTTATCATTTCCGCCTTGGAAGGTGCAACCTTGCTAAGCCGAACCAAACGTTCTATTGCACCGATGAAAAACGCTATGAAACATGTGGATATAGTTGTGCAGCAGGTTCTTAAGGATTCCCCAAATGACTGATAATTAAAGGCAGCTCCTTTTACTTGATATCCAAATAGGACTGCATCATTCGAGCGAGCTGGCAGATGGTCTCTGGATTACGCGGTTTATATTTTGTTTCCTGAAGGACTGAGGACATAACCAAAACCTTCTCCATACTATTCATGGCAAAATGGACTTTTTCTATATCCAGATTGTCGGCACCAGTATCATCGCGTTGTTGCAAATGGTCCATGAGTAGTCGAGCGCTATGGGCGTCCAGTTGCCGGATGGGTTCGGCAATGGCTTTGTCTTTTCTTCCTTGCGATAGGAATGCGGTGAAAAATCCCGCATTTTTGCTTATGGCTTTTGCGCTGGCGTCGACCAATCGCTCGAACAACTCTTCCACGGTCCAATTCGGATCGGCCTTGGTAAAAAAGGTGTTCCAGTTGGCCATGCCGCGCACCGTATACTCAGAAAGCAGGACATAGAAGAAGCCCTTCTTATCGCCAAAGCGATGATAAAAGGCACCGATGGAAATACCGGATTCCCTTGCAATGTCTGATATCCGGGCGTCTTCATAACCGTCTCGGGCAAAGACTCTAAAACCAGCCTTGACCAACCTGTCACGCTTTTCTCTACTCCTGCGTTGCAGGGCAGGGCGTTCACCAGTTGTCTGTAATCTCCCGACATCGACCATTTAATATCGTCTTTCCAATTTCTGCGCCCCATCTTTAACAGGAGATTCTAAGGTATGTCCAGAAAGGTCATTTGAACAACCTATGGGAAAGGTCGTTTTGCATTGACTACATCCTCTCATCGCTAAAAATAATATTACTAAAATTAGAATTTCGATTCTACTATTGATTAGCGGCAAGATTTGTGGGACGCTGCATTCACTGAATTCTCAGCGCCAAAATTAACAAGATGAAGAATGGCTGAGCATTAAACCCGGGAGGATAACATGGGAAAACTTAAGAGCCTTACTGCCTTTGTCGCGGCCCTAACCATCAGTACTGGACTTTCCGTCCAGGCGGCGGAAATCGAACTGCCAAAGACTGTTGTCTGGACAGCCTACAACACAGGAACATCTGGCTATAACCAGGCAGTTGGTGTCGGCAGTATTTTAAAAAATGCGTATGGAACAAATTTACGGGTCATTCCGGGTAAGAACGATGTTTCTCGGTTATCTCCCTTACGGACAGGTGTCGCTCAATTTGCCGCGACGGGTTCCGATAGCGTATATGCTCAGGAAGCAGTTTATACTTTTGGAACGCAAAAATGGGGCCCGCAGCCGATCCGGTTGCTTCTTCATAACCTGGCCGACGGATGTGCGGTTTCCCTGGCAACAGCTAAGGATGCCAATATCAAAACTGTTGAAGACCTTAAAGGAAGAAGAGTAGCTTGGGTAAGAGGCGCACCTGCTTTGAACCAGGGTATGAAGTCCATGCTCGCCTTTGGTGGCTTGACTTGGGACGATGTCGAAAAAGTTGAAGTTGGTGGATATGGTGCTTCTATTGACGCCCTCATCAACGGTGATCTTGATGCCTTGTTGGGCGCTACCTTCTCCAGCACAATGCTGAAAATCGATGCCTCTCCTCGTGGTCTCTTCCACCCTTCATTTGCACATGAAGATAGTGAAGGCTGGACACGGATCAATCAGGTTGTTCCGTGGTATTTCAAGCATCGTTGTATGCAAGGTGCCGGCGTTCCTGAAGAAGGTTATGAAGGAATCGGGACTGCTTATCCGACCCTGATTACTATGTCAGAAATCAGTGACGACGTGGCCTATAACATGACGAAAGCCATGTACGAACATTATGACGACTACAAGGGCAGTGCTCCAGGCGCCAACGGTTGGGCCTGGGAACGGCAAAAACTTGAATCAGTCTTCCTGCCGCTGCATGACGGCGCCGTAAAATACTATAAGGAAGTCGGTAAATGGACCGATAAGGCCCAAGCCAATCAGGAACAGAATCTCAAACGTCAGGAAGTTCTCATGGCAGCTTGGGATGAGTATGCGAAAAATGCTCCTGATGATGAAGAGGCATTTAACAAGGGCTGGATGAAGGCCCGCTCCGATGCCATGAAAGCGGCAGGGCTGGATCCAGTATTTTATACCTGGTAAAGGGTTCTCTCCCTAAGGGTGAGGGTGGTTTCGGCCACCCCGCCCTCCTTACATCAGACATAACTGAATTCGCTTAACCTGCGTCTCCTTGAAGGGAGGCCATTTCAGGGAACGAAATCATGCGTTCGCAATCAGAGCCAATTGAAACCAAGGTAGAAGAAGTCGACGATCTGGAGACCGCCCGGTATCGGCGCTTACCATCTTTATGGATGGGCATTGTCGTCCTATTGACGGCGGCCTCCGTTGGCCTCGCCGTGAACCAGGTATTTCATCTAGGGTTTTTCCAACTCATCCTTGGCAATGTGCTGGTCAATAACCGTTATATGTATTTGATAGCCGGGATCATGTTGTCGATGCTTTTCCTGGTGATGCCAGCGTATAAAGGAGCACCGAAAACAAGGGTCCCCTGGTACGATGTCTGTCTCTTCCTGATAACCCTCGGTTTTACCCTGTACTATGTCTATCATGCTGAGAAAATTCTCGATGAAGCATGGGAATATAACCCGCCGGAACATGGCATGTATGTCAGTTTGTTCTTTTGGGCCTTGATCCTGGAAGGGGGACGCCGGGCAGGTGGGATTGCCGTTTTCATAATTGTTTTGATTATTTCGCTCTATCCGACCTATGCGGATATGATGCCGGAAGTAGTGTCCGGAATCGGGCAGCCGCTTCTTAATACAGCGGCATTTCATACCTTCTCAGAAGAAAGCCTGCTTGGAATACCAATGAAGGCGTTCACTTCGCTGGTGTTCGGGTTTCTGCTGTTTGGGGTTGCCCTGATTTATACCGGTGCGGGCCAGTTCTTCATCAACTTCGCCTTTGCTTTGCTCGGTCATGTTCGTGGTGGTCCGGCCAAGGTTGCCATTTTTTCCAGTGGATTATTTGGCTCGATGAGCGGAGGACCGGTCACCAATGTTTTGACAACCGGTTCCCTGACAATTCCAGCGATGAAGAGCATTGGGGTGCGGACCAAAACGGCCGCGGCCATTGAAGCTTGCGCCTCCACCGGTGGGGTTCTGATGCCACCGATCATGGGGGCAACCGCCTTCATCATGGCTGACTTTTTGAATGTTCGGTATATCGATATTGCGCTGGCAGCGGCTATTCCCTCATTGCTCTATTATTTCGGTCTGTTCATGCAGATTGATGCCTATGCAGCTGAAAACAAACTTTCAGGATTGCCTAAAGAGGACCTAATTTCCTTAAAAGAGGTGTTTAAGGACGGCTGGTACTATATTGCGGTCTTCGCATTTTTGATCTGGATGTTGATTTTCCTGAAGCGGGAATCCCAGGCGCCTTACTATGCAACCCTGTTGTTGTTGGTAATAAACCAGTTCAATCCGCGCCATCGTCTGAGCTGGCAGAAGACCAAGGACTTTATCTATGCCGTCGGCGGGCTATTGGCGGAACTGGCGGGTCTCTTGGCAGCCGTTGGCTTGATTGTGGGTGCGCTACAGGTGACCGGAATGACTGGCACTCTGACAAATGATCTGGTCTATCTCGCTGGTGGTAATCCGTTTGCTTTGCTTATCATGGGGGCTATTACGAGCTTCATTCTTGGCATCGGTATGACCGTGACGGCGGCCTATATCTTCCTGGCAATTATTCTAGCGCCAGCCTTGATTAACACGGGCCTCAATCCCATGAGCGTTCATATGTTCCTGCTGTATTGGGGAATGTTGAGCTTTATCACACCACCCGTTGCCCTCGCGGCTTTCGCCGCTTCTTCGGTTGCAAAATGTAATCCCATGGAAACCGGCGTTGAGGCCATGCGGATTGGTTCGATCATCTATTTCATTCCATTTTTCTTCGTTTTCAATCCAGCATTGCTGGGCCAAGGAACATTCGGTGAGGTGGTCATTGTTTGTCTAACTGCTGCTATTGGAATTGTCCTGGTCGCAGGCGGATTGCAGGGCTTTCTCTTGGGAATTGGGTCAGTTCGAAACTGGATAGCTCGTGGGTTTTTGCTCATCGGGGGTATGGCATTGGCAATGCCTGGAGGCGGAATGCTGCCATTCTCTCATATGCAGCTCATCGTCGCGGCGATTGTTTTCGCAGGCACGGCGATCGCGTTGACTTTGGTGACCCGGCAAAAAGCGGCTTAAGAGCGTAGGAATTACTTTTTGAACTCTGACGCTTGAGGCTGCTCTGATCCCAGGGCCAGATGCATAAACTCACAAAAAGCGTCGACTGGTCCCGAGCGATCAAGGTTTCTGTTCCAGGCTAGGCCAACATCCATGGTCGGAATTGGATCAGAAAGGGTTAGAACTTCGACTCTTCGTCCTTCCAAAGACCAGGGCCGGTACACCATATCCGACAGGATTGCGATCCCCGTACCATTTGCCACCATACTACGCACCGCCTCCACGGAGGAGGTGCGGAAAATAACGTTTGGCAGGTATGGCGTTCGGTTCCAGTATCTCTGGGCAGTGTTACTGGCCTCATCCACACTCAGCATAATGTAGGGTTCCTTCGAAACGTCATGCAATGACACAGAGGGCATGTTGAGAAACGGGTGGTCACTGCAAAGCCAAAGGCGGCGTCGGGATTGGATAAGTGTTTCATATCCGATCCCTTCCTGATCACGCAGGTTTGAGACCAGCATTACTGCGAGATCAAATCGCCCGGAAATCAGGCCTTCCTCAATATCATCACGATCTGCCTCCTGAAACTCAATACGAATGCCAGGAAAACTGCGGGCAAAACGGGCAAGATAAATGGGAAGAAAGTATCCTGCCACCGTATAGGAAACGGCAAGCTTAACGGTACCCTTGGTTGTTTCATGGGCTCGGCTCGGTACTCGCATGGCCTCTTGCACCGCAGCGGTAATATGCTTCGCATGCTGAAGAAATTGATGGCCCTCGTAGGTCAGGCTGACCCCTTGTGCGTGACGTTCAAAAAGCTTTGTATCCATCATCTCTTCAAGTCCCTTTATCGCCGTCGTTATCGCGGATTGAGAGACGTGTAAATCAATGGCAGCCTGTGAGATGCGACCTGTTTCCGCGGCAGCAATGAAGTATTTTACTTGCCGAAAAGAAAAGGACATTTGTTTCTCCAATAAACATTATAAAAATTTTTAATATCTTCAATACGCTTAATCGCTCGATACATGCTCATGTAAAACAGTGGAAGGGATATTGTAGAAATAACCGCTTAGTATATTGTAAATAATACATTTTACCTCCATTCCAAAAGTCGCATTCGGCCATAACCGACGCCACATTTCCGTCTTATGCGAAATTAATATTATATTAAAAAAACAGATAATACACGGTAAAAATCAATATTTTACATTCTTCATCTGCGTTCGATACCATTGATCAAGTTCCAGAATAGCCGGTTTGACGGTCAATCCGGTTATGGAGCGGGAGAGGTGTTGCCAGATAGAGCAGAGAGTTCAAACTCTCGATGATCTGGCGCCTAAAACGGGAGAAGAAAAAATGAAATTTAAAACACTTTCACAGGCAATCGGAGCTGGCGCAATGGCGACAGTGATCGGAGCTGGGTCAGCGACAGCTGCAGACTGGTATCCGTATCCGGTTCAGATTTGGGAGCCGGCATTTGATATGTCCAGTCCCCGCAATGATATTGAGTATCAGCCGTTGGATAAGGCTGCGGAAAAATGGGACATCTGTGTTTCATTCCCGCATATGAAAGATGCCTACTGGCTTGCTGTGAATTACGGGGTTGCCGCTGAAGCGGAGCGCCTTGGGGTACAGATGCAGCTAGTTGAGGCCGGTGGCTACACTAATCTCAATACACAGATTTCCCAGATTGAAGACTGCGTTGCCAGTGGTGCAGATGCTGTCATTATCGGCGCCATTTCTTTTGATGGCATGAATAATCTGGTCAAGGAAATCCGCGGTAAAGGCGTACCCGTTATTGATATCATCAATGGCATGTCGTCGAAGGAGCTGTCAGCAAAATCTCTGGTTTCTTTTGGGGAAATGGGTTTCAAGGCCGGCGAATATATCGCCAAGAAGCACCCAAAGGGATCAGAACCTGTAAAAGTCGCCTGGTTCCCAGGACCTCCCGGAGCAGGTTGGGTGGAAGCTGGTAACAAAGGCTTTCAGGATGCTGTAAAAGGCTCAGCCATTGAGGTGGTCGAGACAAAGTATGGTGATACCGGTAAAGAAGTGCAGCTGAAACTTGTTGAGGATACTCTTGAGGCTCATCCTGACATTGAATATGTGGTTGGAACTGCCGTCACGGCTGAAGCCGCTGTCGGTCTGTTGAGGTCACGAGATCTTCTCGATGATATCAAAATCATGTCCTATTATTTCACTCCGGGCGTCTATCAGGGCATCAACAGGGGTCAAATTCTGGCGGCACCAACTGACTCTCCTGTGATCCAGGGAAGGGTTGCAGTAGACCTTGCTGTCAGGATTCTTGAGAAGAAAGACTACCAAAAGCATGTCGGGCCGAAGCTGTATGTAATCGATGACGGGAACGTCAAATCTTTCGATCGCAACTCATCGTTGGCGCCTGACAGCTTCAAGCCAACCTTTTCGGTAAACTAAGTCCTTTTATCGAAGAGAACCAGCATGACCTCTCCTTCTTCCCTGTCAGCGGTATCCAAGGCTTCTTCGGAAGCTGAGGATACCGTTCTTTTCGACGTCCGAGACGTTGGAAAGCGTTTTCCAGGTGTCGATGCCCTGAAAAACGTGTCTTTTCAATTGAAGGCGGGAGAGGTGCATGTCCTGTTTGGTGAAAATGGTGCCGGAAAGTCGACCCTCATATCGATGCTGGCGGGAGTTCATCAGCCAACTTCCGGCAAAATTTTCTTCAAGGGACAAGAAGTTGAGTTCACATCTGTCCATCACGCGCGCTCCGTTGGAGTCAGCGCCGTATTCCAGGAGTTTTCCCTCGTTGATCAATTAACTGTCGAGCAAAATCTGTTTCTTGGAGCCGAGCAAACCGATGGGATTTTCCTCAACCGCCGACGCCTTCATGAAGAGGCGGAAGATATCTTGAAGACTTTGGGGTTTGACCTCAGGGCAGGTCAGAAGGTTGCGTATCTATCGCGTGCGGAACAGCAAATGGTCGAAATCGCCAAGGCATTTCGGTCTGAGCTTTCTGTTCTAATCCTGGATGAACCCACCGCCTCTCTAACGGAGCGGGAAACTGATCGGCTTTTTGAACTAATAGAGCAGGTCAAGGCGCAAGGCGTGGGGATCATCTACATCACCCATAGAATGGCTGAAATAAAACGCATCGGTGATCGGATTACCGTTCTTCGTGATGGTGCATTCGTAGATACCGTTGATGCCAAATCGGCCTCCGAAGATCGCCTCGTCACGTTGATGACAGGACGTGTCATTGATCAGATTTTTCCAGCTATCAATTTTGAACCGAAAGAGACATCACTCGAAATTCAGAATCTGAAAACAGATGATGGAAGGGTAAATGACGTCTCCCTCCATGTTCGAAAGGGTGAAATTGTCGGGCTCGCCGGATTGGTCGGATCCGGTAAATCACGGCTTATTCGGGCGTGTTTTGGCCTTGCCGACGTCGCTTCCGGATCCGTCACCTTTGAAGGGGAGGACGTCACCGGACTAACCTTGCAAAAGATGTTGAAGCGCGGTTTTTTCTACAATCCACCGGATCGACGGGCAGAAGGTCTGATCATGATGCGGAGCTGTCGAGAAAATATTTCTCTGCCCTCCCTCGACCTGCCTGCTTTTAGCCTCAAGGGATTATTGCGTCGGCGAGAAGAGAAACAGTTAGCTCAGGCCCTCGCAGAACAGCTCCAGCTCCATCCGCTTCGGATTGAGCGTGACGTCGAGCATTTTTCTGGTGGGAACCAGCAGAAAGTTCTCCTCGCAAAATGCCTGACCCGGGACGTTAAACTCTATGTATTTGATGAACCCACGGTCGGGGTGGATGTTGGCACCCGCACAGAAATCTACAAATTCATCGCCAAGCTCTGTGAAGAGGGTGCGGCAATCATTCTAATCTCGTCAGACCTGCCGGAAGTCTTGCATATGAGCCGCCGGCTTTATGTCATGCATCGAGGTCGGCTGCAGGCCGAGCTCACAGGTGACGAGATCAATCAGGAAAATGTCCTGAAACAGTTCTTTGAGAAGGAAGTTGCTTGAGATGCAGCAGTCTGATGAAAAAATAGAAACGGCAGTGACGGAAGAAAAGGCTGTGAAAAAGCCACCATTTTATTTCCTTCAGTTGATGTTCGTTCGCTTAGGGGTATTGCCGTTTCTCCTGCTGATTGCGGTGATCATTTTTACGGCGGCCTCTGATAATTTCTTATCTGGTCGCAACTTGCTGAACGTGGTTCGTCAGTCTTCTTATCTCACCCTTGTTGCAGTGGGACAGATGTTTGCTTTGCTCACAGGCGGCTTTGATCTGTCGGTCGGGACCATTATCGCGCTCACGTCAGTTGTCGGCGCAACAGCGATGGCAGCTGCGTACTCTGCGATGCCAGATGCTATCTTCCTTTCCATCACAATTGGTGTTCTAGCAGGTGTTGCAGCGGGTGCTCTGATTGGGGCGGTCAATGGCGTCGGGGTGGCGATCTTCAATGTTTCCCCCTTTATGATGACCCTGGGAATGGCCTCTGTCGGCTTTGGTATCGCCCTTTACCTCACAGGTGGAACGCCAGTGTATGGCATGCCCCAGGAGTTTGGAGATGCCTTCGGCTTTGGCAGTTTCTTTGGCATCCCAGCCCCCGTCTTCGTCGCCGTACTGTTGATTTTGGTTTTGTATATTGTGGTGAATTGGACTCGCCTGGGTCGTTATTTTTATGCCGTGGGTGGCAATTTGAAGGCGGCGCAGCTCTCCGGGATCAGCACCAGAATGACCTTGTTTCTCGCTTATCTCTTATGTGGTGCGGTGGCCGCAATATCCGGCATGCTCCTGACGGCGCGGCTTGATACGGGTGAGGCAAATATCGGGGCAGCCATGCCCCTGGAATCCATCGCTGCCTGTGTCATCGCAGGGGTCAGTTTGCGAGGCGGTGTCGGTCGATTGGAGAACGTCGTTCTTGGGGCACTGTTCATTGGATTGGTGCAGAACGGAATGAACCTGGCAAGGGTGGAATCCTACCTGCAGACAGTGGTGATTGGCGTTTTGCTGATTATTGCGGTGATAGCGGACCAGGCACGACTGAAAATGATGGCCAACCTACAGGACTAGCGGAAACCGGTTAGGGAAAAGGAAACCAGATAACATGAGTATAGGCATTAATTGTGACATGGGAGAAAGCTTCGGCCTGTATAAGATGGGCGATGATGAAGGTATGATGCCGTTCATTACCGAAGCCAATGTCGCTTGCGGATTTCACGGTTCCGATCCGAACCATATGCGCAAAACTGTTGAACTGGCGAAACGTCATGATGTCGCTGTTGGCGCGCATTTCTCACTACCTGATCTCCCAGGATTCGGCCGTCGGGAAATGAAGATCGATCGAGAGGAGATGGCCAACATCATTACCTATCAGGTTGGCGCTCTTCAGGGGTTTCTGGAAATGGCAGGGATGAAACTCAATCATCTCAAGCCTCACGGGGCCCTCTATGGCATGGCGGCCAATCAGGAACATATCGCCCAGGCCGTTGCCGATGTCGGCGTACATTTCAAGGTGCCAGTATTCGGCATGACGTCCACCTTGCATGAAGAAATCTATACGGCGAGGGGACTGGAATTTCGGGCAGAATATTACGCAGATCTCGACTATGGAGATGATGGCGGCTTGATCATCACTCGTGAACACCATGCCGTAGATCCAGACAAGGTCGCGGCTCGCTGTGTGCGCGCCTATACTGATGGTGTGACTGAAAGCATCAATGGCGTTGAAATTCCCGTGAGAGCTGAAACCATTTGCGTTCACTCCGATACGCCGAACGCCATCGATGTTGCAAAGGCCGTTTTCGACGCAATGGCACCGCACCGCTAACCAATTACAGCAGTAAAAGAAGGATATAACCCATGCCAGAACATCAAATCCAGTCCCCGCTTCCAGGAACCTTTTACAGAAAGCCGTCTCCGGATCAACCCGAGTACAAAGCCGTTGGTGACACAGTGGATGCAGGGGAAGTCATTGGACTGATTGAAGTAATGAAATCCTTTCATGAAATCCACGCAGATGCAGCCGGTATCATTTCGGAATTTCTGATTGAGAATGAAGAACCGGTGCAAGCTGGGCAGCCCGTCGCCATCCTAAGCACTTAAATCAAACGAGATTGGAAAGATCGATTTATGTCCATCAAGTCATTACTGATTGCCAATCGGGGTGAAATTGCCGTTCGAATAATTCGGGCCGCCAAAGAACTCGGTATTCGAACCATTCAGGTGTACAGCGACGCCGACAGTGAGGCTCTTGCCGTGCGAATGGCGGATGAGGCCATCAACATTGGCCCAGCACAGGCCGCGAAATCCTATCTGAAGGCGGAGGCAATACTAGACGCTGCGAAATCTTCGGGGGCAGACGCCGTTCATCCTGGCTATGGTTTCTTCTCGGAGAATGCTGATTTTGCGGACGCTGTCGTGGAAGCGGGAATGGTATTTGTGGGCCCCGATGGCGATACCATTCGGATGATGGGAGATAAAGTATCAGCACGCAAAACGGCAGCTGCCGCCGGCGTGCCGACGGTCCCCGGAAGTCCCGGCCGGATGGACGATATGGAAGAAGCCAGGGAAATCATCCTGGAGACTGGATTTCCAGCCATGATCAAGGCCGCGGCAGGCGGAGGTGGGCGTGGAATTCGGATAATCGACTCCTTGGAAGAGTTTGATCGACTGGCGCCGCAAGCAAGTGCCGAAGCACTAGCGGCATTCGGCGATGGCGGCCTTTATATCGAGAAAGTCATCAAAAAGGCACGTCATATTGAAGTTCAAGTGATGGGCGACGGGGATCGTGCTGTTCACTTCTTTGAGCGGGATTGCTCCTTGCAGCGCCGCCGCCAAAAGGTGTGGGAAGAAGCACCAGCGCAGGCGCTGAATGAAGAGGTTCGGCAGAAACTTTGTGCCTCGGCTGTGAGCCTGGCGGAATCTGTAAAATACCGTGGGGCAGGGACCGTTGAATATCTCTATGATGAAGTGAGCAACGAATACTATTTCATTGAAATGAATACCAGAATTCAGGTTGAGCATCCTGTGACGGAGATGATCACTGGTGTTGACTTGATGCGGGAGATGATTGAGATAGCTGGTGGTAAAAAGCTCAGTCTGGAGCAAGAAAATATCGGTTTCTCTGGACATGCCATTGAGGTCCGGCTGAATGCGGAAGACCCGGCGGCGAACTTCATGCCGCATCCTGGCATAGTACAGGACCTGACCATTCCAGGGGGACCGGGTGTTCGCTTCGACGGCTCCATCTATAGCGGCTTTGCCATCCCTCCCTACTATGACTCGCTTCTCGGGAAATTACTGGTGTGGGATGAGACACGAGAGCAATGCATCGACCGGCTCAAGCGGGCGCTCCAAGAACTTCAAATAGGCGGTGTGAAAACAACCAAGCCATTGTTTCAGGTATTGTCCGAGGATGAAGAAATCCGCCGGGGAGACTTCGATACAAATTGGCTTGAAAAATGGCTCACAGAGAATATCGGGCTGATAAAATCTCAGGAAGGATCGGAACAATGAAAACACGCTATTCCTATGGCGGCGACGAGCATATTTTCGTCGAAGTGGACGAGGAGATGTCGCTGGAAGCTTTTTTTAAGAGCTTGTATATGACCAATTCAGTACGGGACGCAAAAATGGATGGCGTCACCGAAATCTGTCCGGCCAATGCTTCATTTCAGATCAAGTACAATCCCGATGTTATTGCGCCCGAGGATATGCTCGCCTGTCTGCAAGACATTGAAAAACAGGCTGTCAACGCGGATAGAAGTCTAGACACCCGTATCATCGAAATCCCGGTGTTCTATCAGGATCCCTGGACCCATGAAACTCTGATGCGATTCCGCGAGCGCCATCAGGACCCCAATGTGACTGATATCGAATATGCAGCGCGCATCAACTCCTATGACACGGTGGAGGATTTCATTGAGGCGCACTCTGCGTCACCGTGGTTCGTCTCCATGGTCGGCTTTGTGGCGGGGCTTCCATTCATGTATCAGATGGTGCATCGGTCGAAGCAGATTGAAGTGCCAAAATACCTAAGCCCGCGCACCGATACACCGAAGTTGACGGTTGGCTATGGGGGTTGTTTCTCTTGTATCTACTCCGTTCGCGGGGCAGGCGGCTATCAGATGTTCGGGGTGACCCCGATGCCGATTTATGATCCCAATCAGGAAACAAGCTATCTCAAGGATTTTATGGCGTTTTTCCGACCCGGAGATATCGTGAAATTTGTTCCTATTGATCGAGAAACCTATGATCGGAATGTTGCCGAAGTGGAAGCAGGGACTTATGAGCCGAAGATCCGGCCGGTGACGTTTTCCCTGGATGAGTTTGAAAAAGACATCGACGGCTATAACAAAAAGCTGCTGGAGGTACTGCAATGACTATTCGTGTAATTCAGCAGGGTCTTGCGACCACAGTTCAGGACCTTGGTCGGCCGGGATATTATCATCTTGGGATTCCGCTCTCTGGTGCCATGGACCGCCTGGCCTTGCGCGCTGCTAATCTGTTAGTGGGAAATGACGAAGGCGCGGCGGCACTCGAAGCCGTGTTTATGGGCCCCACTCTAGAGTTCACGCAGGATGCACTTGTCGCTGTCAGCGGCGCGGAAATGGTGCCAAAAGTAGATGGTGATCCACGGGAGACCTGGACATCTTTTGCAATTAAGGCAGGTCAGTCCCTGAGTTTTGAATTCCTGAAATCCGGCGCACGCGCATATATTGCGGTTTCTGGCGGTATTGATGTTCCGGTAGTTCTGGGCAGTAGATCCACCTATGCTTTGGGGGCTCTCGGAGGACATGAAGGACGTCCGCTACAAGCGGGTGACGAGCTACCAATAGGCGCCTCATCTGGTGAAAAAGGTGAAGGCGTTCGGGTCGCAGAGGCGCATCGGCGCGGCCCTGGAAATCCGGCAGAGCTTCGCATGCTACCGGGCCTTTATTGGCATCGGATCACGGAAGGTTCCGGCTATAGCTTCTTTGACGATACGTGGAAAGTTGCCCCGGAAGCAGATCGCATTGGCTATCGGTTCAGAGGCGGTAAGAAGCTTGAATTCGTCGACCGGGAGCAGCCCTTTGGCGCCGGATCTGATCCATCGAATATTGTCGACGGCTGCTACCCTTATGGCTCGATTCAGGTTCCCGGCGGGACAGAACCAATCGTCCTTCATCGGGATGCGGTTTCCGGTGGCGGGTATTTTATGCTCGGAACGGTGATCTCTGCGGATATGGATCTAATCGGTCAGCTTCAGCCGCACACCCCGGCAAAATTCGTTGAGGTGACCATGGAAGAAGCTCTCGCGGCTCGAAAGGATCGTCAGGGTCTGCTGGATACGATCAGAGCGTCTTTTGGTTAATCAAGGCACGTTGCCTTTACGTGTTCCGCGACTTCAGAATGGGTGGCGAACCACACATCGTCATGGCCTTTGATATGCTCAATGAGCTGTTCAAGGATGCCGATACGGGAGCGATAGCCGATAACATGAGGATGCATGGTCAAAAGAAACAATCCATTTTCCTCATAGGCACGGTCGAACTCGCGTCGGAAGATGTCGAAGACAGCTTCTGGCGGAGTATAGGGCCTGAGAGCCTGGAACCGATGCATGTTAAAATAGACCGCGTCGTCGCGGACCCACTCCACCGGTAGTTCAATAATACCGGTGGGCTCGCCTTCTTCCAGCAGCTCATAGCAATCATCATCTGCCATAAGCGAGGAATCGTAGAGTAGGCCGAGCTCTCTCTCAATTTTCAGGGTGTTAGGGCTGAAGTCCCAGGACGGAGTGCGCAAGCCAACGGGACGAGTTCCAGTAATTTTCTCAAGAGTATCTGTAGACCGAAACATCAGATCCCTCTCATCCTCGTAGGGAAGAACTGAATTGAGCTCGTGAATCCAGCCATGGATACCAATCTCATGGCCTTCACGGCTTAACATTACCTGCTCTTCGGGGTGGAGCAGAGCTGAGACAGCAGGAACGAAAAAAGTCGCTTTGATATCGTGTTTGTCGAGAGCCGATTTTATTCTGGGAATACCTTTTCGGGTGCCATATTGACCCCAGGAAAGACGACCGATTGACTCACCGCCATCGCGCAGTTCGTTTGTCTCGTGGTCGGAATCGAAGGAAAGTGCAACTGCTACCCGTGCCTTTCCAGGCCAGCTTTTCGGCACGAGAGATTTCCCGGCTCTGACTTTGTCAACCTTTTGGCGCCAGGTTTGCTCGTTCCACTCCCAGGGTTCGAGGTCTTTCATGAGGTTCGCCCCTTTATCGTTCTATTCGGTTTCTTCTTTCTGGTTCAGAAAACAAGCCGCTTCCTGTTCTCCGTCCACAGGGATGAGCCCCGGGACTTCCCGCAGACATCTCTCCATTACGTGATCACATCGCGGGTTGAAGCTGCAGCCTTTTGGTGGATCTAACGGTGAAGGAATTTCCCCGCTGATAGCCGTAAATTCAACCAAAGTGTCATCTTCCAATACCAGTTTTGGCACACTATCGAGTAATGCCTGGGTATAGGGGTGTTTCGGGTTCTGATAGACGGTTTCCGTCTCCCCAATCTCAACAATGCGACCGAGATACATGACAGCCACGCGGTTGGAGACATGTCGGATCACGCCCAGGTCATGAGAGATGAATACACAGGTGATTTTCAACTCTTCTCGAAGCTTGAGAAAGACATTGATGATCTGCGCCTGAATTGAAACATCAAGAGAGGCAACGGGTTCATCGCAAATTAAAAGATCCGGCTGCATGGCCAAGGCCCGGGCAATAGCGACCCGTTGACGCTGTCCACCGGAGAATTGATGGGGATAGCGATCAACAAAGCTGGGATCCAATCCAACCCGTTCCATCCATCCCTTGACATAGCTGGGTGCCTCGTTCTTTGTCGTCAGGCCGTGAACAATGGGTCCCTCCGCAATGATATCTCCGATACGCATGCGAGGATCGAGAGAGGCGAACGGGTCCTGAAATACGGTCTGGACCCGGAGCGTCGCTTTGCGGCCTTCTTCCATTAGCGGCTTGTTTTCAAGAGTTGCGTTGCCCTCAGTGGGTTCAAGTATCCCGGCGGCAATGCGCCCAAGTGTGGACTTGCCACAACCGGACTCTCCCACCAGGCCAAGTGTTTCGCCCTTTCGAACTGTCAGGCTGACTTGCTCCACCGCATGAACGGATCTTGTATCCACGGACGCACCCAGCTTGAGAGCAATGCGATCTCCCAAGGTGATTTTCGGCGAGAACCGTTTGGAGATTGTATCCAGGGATAAGAAGGCGTCGCTCATGCCGTACCTCCTATCGGAAAATGACAGCGATAGGCGCTTTCACCCTCTTGGACCAGCGGCACTTCTTCTTCACATGCCGATTGTGCGTTTGGACAGCGCTGGGCGAAAGGACAGCCAGGTGGCAAAGCCAAAAGGGATGGGGTCGAGCCAGAAATCTGTTGCAGGGGATGCCCTGGTTCCGCCATGGCAGGCAAGGAGTTAAGAAGACCCTGAGTATAGGGATGTCGGGGATTGCGGAGGACAGCCGCCGTCGGTCCTTCCTCGACAATCTTCCCTGCGTACATAACCATCAGCCGCTCCGCGAGACTGGAAACAGTGGCTAGGTCATGACTGATCCATATGAGTGCGGTACCACTCTCCCGCGCCAGGTTCCGCATCTCATGTAGAATTTGTGCCTGAATGGACACATCAAGCGCTGTCGTCGGCTCGTCGGCAACGATGATATCCGGACTATGAATCATGGCTATGGCAACGGCGACCCGCTGGCGCATACCGCCTGAAAATTCATGTGGGTAGGAATCGAGCCTGGTTTCGGCATCTGGTATACCCACCCGAGTAAGCGCTGCTGTAGCAAGTTCCCTGGCTTGCGTTTTGTTCATCTTGTTATGAGCGCGGATCGCCAGGTCGATCTGCTCACCTACAGTGAGGACCGGATTAAGTGTCATCATTGGATCCTGAAAGACCATAGATATACGGCGCCCACGCAACTGACGGAGCTGTTTCTGGGATAACTTTGCCATATCTTCGCCCGCAAGCTTGACTGATCCGCTGACAATGCGCCCTGGCGGGTCCACAAGCCCGAGTAAGGAAAAGCCGGTTACGGTTTTTCCTGATCCAGATTCCCCGACCAGCCCCAAAATCTGACCGGGCTTCAATGAAAACGACACCCCATCAACGGCCTTGACGACACCGTCCTGGGTGAAGAAATGAGTGCAGAGATCGGTGACTTCGAGAATAGGCTCTGTCATCGGCGCAACCTCGGGTTCAATTGATCACGCACCTGATCTCCAACCAGATTGATGGAGACAATGAGGATGATAAGTGCAAAGCCCGGATAGACGGAAATCCAGTATCGTCCGCTCATCATATAGGGGAAGCCGTTTGATATCAGCATGCCAAGAGAAGGTTCTGTCACGGGAAGGCCAAGCCCCAGAAAGGAGAGTGTCGCCTCCAGGGCTATTGAATTAGCGACTTGTACTGTCGCCACAACAATCAACGGCGGCATGCAATTGGGCAAGAGATGCCTGAACACGATCCGAACTTGCGATAGCGGTGTGGCGTTGGCGGCTTCTATATAATCTTTACTACGCTCTGCCGAAGCCGCCCCAAAAGCTGTTCGCGCAAAATAGGCATATTGGGCCGCGATAAGCGCCGCGATAAGCTGCGTCTCTCCCTGTCCAAGGAGGGCGACGAGGACCAAGGCCAATAGGATGGGCGGGAAAGACAGCTGCAAATCGACAATCCGCATGATGACGGCTTCAACCCGGCCACCGATATAAGCGGCAAGAATGCCTAGGGTTGCGCCGATAGCAAGGCCGATGGCTCCGGCCAGTAACCCCATTTTCAATGAAATCCGTAGGCCATACAGAATGGCGGAAAAGAGATCTCGGCCTTGTGCATCCGTTCCAAGCCAGTGGGAATAGCCGCCAGATCCAACATGACCCGGGGCCCGCCGCGCGTCTAAAAGGGATAGAGTTGCCTGATTATAGGGATCTTGAGGGGCAATAAAGGGCGCCAAGATAGCGACGATCAAAATCAATACGACAACTAAAAATGCCCCAACAGCAATTTTGCTTTCAAGAAACTGCCTGGCGAAGCGACCAAAAGGGGTGTGGGAGGCAAAAATCATGCGCTTCTCCCCCCTAAACGAGGATCGAGTAATCGGTAGGTCAGGTCTATGACCAGATTGATGGTGACGAATAACAATGCAACCAGAATTAGATAGGCAACCATAACTGGCCGATCCAGATTGGTTATGCTGTCGATGATGAGCTTGCCCAATCCGGGCCAGGAAAAAATAGTTTCAGTAACAACGGCAAAAGCCAATGTCGTGCCAAGCTCCAATCCAAACACTGTGACGATTGGTATTGAAATCAGCTTCAGGACGTGACGCAAAAGAATAGTTGATTCTGACAAGCCGGCTGCTCTACCAAATTTGACGGTATCGGTGAGCATGATTTCCCGGGTACCAGCTCTCGCAAGACGGATCATCATGGCCAGTGTGAACAGGCTCAGATTTACCCCTGGCAGCAGCATATGGGAAAGGCCGTTGAGGGTCAGAAAACTCCAGCCGACGCCAAAAATCTCAACAGTATCGCCGCGACCCGACGCCGGAAGCCATCCGAGTGAAACGGCAAAGGTCAGGATCAGAATGAGCCCAACCCAAAAGGATGGAACGGAAAAGCCCAATATGGAAAGCCCCATTATAGCCTTGGAAGAAGAAGCATTGGGCCGGTAACCTGCATACACCCCTAGAGGGACACCGATAAAGGCCCCGCCTAAAACTGCAAAACTCGCGAGTTCAAGCGTTGCAGGTAAGCGGCTGAGAATAAGATCCAACACCGGAATATTATAAACAAAGGAATAGCCAAAATCCCCTTGGAGCACATTTACCAGGAATGTCAGGTATTGACGCCAAAGCGGCTGGTCCAGTCCGAAGCGCGCGATGATGAAGTCTCGGACATCCTGTGGCGCATCGGGCGGAATCAACACTTCGAGAGGATTGCCGATAGCATAGACGCCAACAAACACGATGACTGACATGACCAGCATCACAAGGATCGCCTGCAGACACCGTTGTATAATGAAACCTGTCATATCCTGATGATACCGCGGCTCACTTGAGGAAGGTTACAAAAAAGGAAGGAACCCCGAAACAACGTGCTCGGGGTTCCCGGATTTAAACTACGATAGGCTTATTTCGCAGGAGTGATGAAGAATGCGAGTGTATCCTCATCTGTGCGCGGAACCATATTCAGTTCCCCTTTATTACCTGCCCAGACAGCCTGTAGATTGACCAATGGAATATAAACGCGATCCATCATGATCTTTTCCATAGCTTGCTCATAGAGCTCTCTGCGGGTTTTCTCATCCAGTTCTTTACCGGCTGCCTGTAGAAGCTTGTCCACTTCTGGATTGGCATAGTCCGTTCGGTTAAATGCACCAAGTTTGAGATCCGGTGCATTCGAATGGGCGAGGGAGCCGAGAGTATAGGAGGCCTCTCCTGTCAGTGTGCCCCAACCATTCATGAAAGCGGAATATTCCCGTTTGGCCTGAGCAGGGAAATATACGGAACGGGTGATGGCATTGACATCGGTCTGAATGCCGACCTTGGCAAACATCTGACCAAGACCCTGGCAGATTGCACCATCTCCTGGAAGGCGATCACTCGTGCAATACAGATCCATCTTGAAGCCATTTGGAAAGCCAGCTTCCGCCAAGAGGGCTTTGGCCTTTTCCGGATCATGAACGCGCTTGAGGGCGTTGTCACTGGAACCAAAGAAGCCTTCAGGCATAATCTGGCGGGCAGGCCTGCCCAACCCTTCTAGTACGACTTCAACCATGATGTCTCGGTCGATGGCGAGATCGATGGCTTCACGGACTTTCGGATCAAGAAGTGGGTTTTTCTCGAGCACATTGCCGTCAAGGTCATAGACTTGGGGAGTCTTTTCCCGCTGATCGAGCTGCAGGTTCATGACATAGACACTGTCAGCCAAATAGGTTTCTGTATCTGCATCCGCCTGAAGTGTAAGCCAGTCGGCTGAAGAGACATAATTGACCAAATCAACCTGTCCGGCTTTCAAAGCTGCAAGGCGCGAGGAATCGTTTGGAATTTCCTTGCGAACGACCTTTTCCCAGGCACCTTTACCGCGCCAATAGTCATCGTTGCGCTCTAGAACCAAGTCACCTTTAGGCTCCCAGGACACATACTTGTACGGTCCTGTCCCAACAGTAGCTTTACCTGAGTTGAAGCCTTCAGCAGCTGTTTCTTTGGTGGAATAGTCCTTGGCAGCTTTGCTTGAGACAATGAATAACCGAACAAAATCATTCGGCAATGTCGCAGCAGGGCCATCGGTTTTGATATGAATGGTGTGATCATCAATGATTTCCACATCTTTCACTCGACGGACATAGATCATTAAAGTTGTTGGGCCCGTTACTTCCGGAATGCGCTCGATTGAGAATTTTACGTCTTCTGCTGTGAAATCGGAGCCGTCATGAAATTTAACGCCCTTACGGAGTTTAAACTCCCATGTGGTGTCGTCAATCGGTCGCCAGGATTCAGCCAAACCCGGCTCAACCTGCAAATTATCGCCTGACCAAACTAGGGTATCGAATACATGCTTCATGGCATCCGCATGGACACCAAGAGCGGAATAATGAGGATCCATTGATTCCGGGCCACCCCGGACGCCGACGGTAAGGGTCTGGGCAAATGCGCCAGCCGCCATCACCATCATGCCGATGGCCATAACGGACATTCGGATTAGGTTCTTTAACATTGTCTAGCTCTCCTGTTCTTACCAGCCAAGTATCTTTTTACGAACTGTTTTGAAATTTAGTTCGAATTTGTACTTGTAAAAATTAGCATGTACCTACATTATTTCTCCGTCAAGTTCTATTTGGAACTAATTTTAAACTATTAGATAGTTATGATATAATGAGCGGATCAGATATCGCAGCCCTAGCGAAAAGCCGACAGCAACAGAGCCAGGCAGAAACGCCTAATCTTTTAGAAACACGGCTGTGGAGAAATCCTTGCTGGTTTGCCGCCCGATTTAATCATATTGCTCTGAGATATAACGGCCCGCTTTATGATTGGGTCAAAAAGACGACGGATCTATCGCGACCTGAATTTGTCGTGATTTATTCTCTCGGCCTTGCCAATGGTGCATTGGCGAGGGATATCAGCAAGGGCTCGGGATTCCCAAAAAACACCTTGAGTCGTGCCATAAACCGTCTATGTGATCTTGGCCTCGTTGAGCGCAGAACTGACAAGAATGACGGTCGCGTACAAACCCTTCATCTGACGACAGAGGGTCGAAAGATATTTGAAGACGCCCTCCCGCGATTTATTGAGTACGAGGACAGGATGATGTCCTCCCTTACGCCAGAAGAGAGGAACTCCCTGTCCTATCTTCTGGCGAAAATCGTGCTGGATACACCCAATTGGGAACAAAAAACTCTGACATGACCTGTTAAATTCAACCTAGGTGGCTGACCCATGCGAATTGCGGATATGAACTGGATGCAGATAGACGAGTATCTGAAGACCGACGACAGATGCGTTTTACCGCTCGGATCAGTGGAACAGCATGCCCAATTATCCTTGTGTGTCGATATGATTCTTTCAGAGGGAGTGTCCATTGAAGCAGCCGAACCTCTGAATATTCCGGTTTATCCTTGCATGCCATTTGGTCTTGCCCCGTATTTTACGGCATTTCCTGGAACGGTCTCCCTAAAAGTTGAAACCTTGATGGCAGTTTTTCGCGATCTTTTGGCATCTGTCCGTCGGTCCGGTTTTCGCCGAGTTCTTATAGTCAATGGTCATGGCGGTAATGCTCCCGTCGCCCATCTTGCCAAAGAACTGATGGTCGACTGGCCGGAAATGTCGATCAAATATCATCCCTGGTGGGCGGGTCCAAAAGTTACTGCCGCCATGCGTGAGATTGCGCCCGTTGGGTCCCATGCCAGCTGGATGGAAAATTTTCAATCGACCCGGCTTGCAACGGCACCTGCGCCAGATGGTGAGAAACAGATGATCGATTTTAAAACCCTTAATGCCTCCAATCCGTCGAAACTGCGAGAACTCGTCGGCGATGGAAATTTCGGCGGTGCTTATCAGATGCCGGATGATCTTATGCAGGCAGCCTGGCAAGTGGGGGTAGAGGAAACACGCGAAGAGCTAGAGGGACCATGGCCGAACCAATCCTGATCTGGGGCGCAGGCGCCATAGGGGGCACGCTTGCTGCTTATTGGACACGCGCTGGCCAGCAAGTCTTAATGGTGGATATCATCGCGGACCATGCGCGTGCCTGCCGGGAACAGGGCTTACGTATCACGGGCCCCGTTGAAGAATTCCAGCAGATCATTCCGGCAACAACGCCAGAAGAACTCACAGGTCAGTATCCAATCATCGTCCTTGCGGTAAAAGCGCATCATACAGCGACAGCGCTTGAACAGTTGAAACCCCATTTGACGGAGGATGGTTTCGTTCTTTCTGCTCAGAACGGTCTCAATGAGATCCTGATCGGACAGGAGATTGGCGAGGAACGTACTATGGGGTGCTTTGTTAATTTCGGCGCAGACTGGCATGGGCCGGGGGAGATCCTGTTTGGCAATCGGGGAACTGTTGTCGTTGGAGAGCTTGATGGATCCATCCGGGACCGAACTCAGGACATGTTCAAACTCCTCCAGATTTTTGAGCCCGACGCTATCTTGAGTGAAGATGTCTGGGCATATTTATGGGGCAAGCTTGGCTATGGTGCGATGCTTTTCGGAACAGCGCTCACAAACGAGTCAATGTCAGACAATTTTGCAAATGACAAGTTCCTGTCCGTGTGGATTTCTCTTGGGCAAGAAGTGATGGCTGTTGCCCATGCGCGCGGCGTCTCCCCAAAAGGCTTTAACGGTTTCGATCCCAAAGCGTTCCTGCCAGGGGCTAAAGAGAAAGATTCTGTGGAATGTATTTCAAACCTTGCCGAGTTTAATCGCCATACTGCTAAAACCCATTCCGGCATCTGGCGAGATTTGGCCGTTCGAAAGCGGGCAACTGAAGTAGATATGCAGATCAAGATTATTGCAGATATTGGAGCGGAAGAAGGGGTGAATACACCTGCTCTTAGATGCCTGGTCGACCTTATTCATGACATTGAACATGGTAAGCGGGAGCAGTCTGAGGAAACCTTGCAGATACTGGCAGAGAAATGCACTTAGATCTTTCTTCCAGAACAGCTGTCGTTACCGGCGCAGCACAAGGGATTGGGACTGCCATATCCAAGTCTTTGATAAAGGCCGGCGCAACGGTCTATCTCGCGGATATTGATACGAAAGGTGTAGATGCAATCGCCCAAAAGCTTGGCGCGCATAGTTGTTCCCTTGACCTCTCAGATCGATCTGCTGCCGGGGATATGATTCAAGCTATCGTAAAAGAAAAAGGTCAGCTTGATATCCTTGTCCATGCGGCCGGCGGCGTACGGGGTCAGACTGGCCGTGCCATTGAGGAAATAACTGAAAAAGACTGGTACGAGATTTTCGAAGCCAATGTCGATGGCGCTTTTTGGTTAGCTCAGGCAGCAGCTCCATTCATGAAAGAAAATGGTTGGGGTCGGATTGTCCCGATTACTTCCGGCGCGGGATTGAGACCCAGCCTGACCGGTATCCAGGCATATACCGCAGCGAAACACGCCTTGGTGGGCCTGACAAAGCAGCTTTCCTGGGAACTCGGACCTTTTGGTATCACAACTAATTCAGTTGCACCTGGATTTGTACTTTCCAATCCGAGCACCCTCAAGCAATGGGAGAGTTACGGGGAGGAAGGGCAGAAGGCATTGATTGAGAGCATCCATACCAAAAGACTAGGCACGGCAGAGGACATAGCATCGGCTGTTTTGTTTCTTGTGTCTGAACAGGCCAGTTGGATATCGGGACAAATTCTGTCCGTTGACGGAGGAAGATCATGACGGATTCGGTTCTGAGGCATTTGGAAGACAGCAAAGCTGAAATCCAGGACCGGTTATTTGAGTATCTCAGAATTCCTTCAGTAAGCACCGACCCGAGCTATGAAGAGGGTATGAGGACTGCCCGTGAGCTGCTGAAAACCAGACTTAATGCATGGGGGTTTCGAAATGTCCAGGAACTTGACGCTGGTGGACATCCCTGTGTCTATGGAGAATGGCTGGGGGCAGGTGATAAACCAACCTTATTGATTTACGGTCACTATGATGTGCAACCCCCGGATCCAGTTGACCTCTGGGACAGCCCTGCTTTTGAACCAACCATCCGGGATGGAAACCTCTATGCCCGCGGTGTATCCGATGACAAAGGCCCCTCGACGATCGCCCTGGAAACCCTGAGGGCGTTTTTGGCGGTTGAGGGGAAACTACCGATCAATGTCAAACTCTTGCTTGAAGGCGAGGAGGAGATGGGCAGCGCTACCTTAGAGGCAAATTGCCTTCAGCATTCCGAGTTACTTGCTGCAGATGCTGTTCTTTCAGCAGATGGGGCCCGTTGGCGCGCAGACTTGCCGACGATCAACATAGGGTCGCGCGGAAATTGCGGCCTTGAATTTACTGTAACGACATCTAACCGAGATCTTCACTCTGGACGTTTTGGCGGCGCGGTGCCAAACGCTCTGCATGTTGCTGCAGATCTGCTTGCCAGTCTTCATGGATTGGATGGCAGTATCAATGTCGCCGGTTTCTTTGAAAATGTACCACCTGTGAAGGAGGAGGAACGGGATGCATTCGCCAGTCTTCCATTCGATGAGCAAGCCTTCTTTAAGGATCTCGAAGCAACGGCTTATGGCGAAACAGGCTATACGACTTTGGAACGGCTGTGGTTGCGACCAACTATAGAAGTAAACGGTATGTGGGGCGGATATACAGGGCCGGGGACAAAGACCGTATTGCCAAATGAGGCCCACGCAAAACTAACTATGCGCCTGGTTCCAGGGCAGAAACCAGACAGGATAATCGAGGTTGTGGCGAACCATTTAAAGCAGCGTTGCCCACAAGGGGTAGGTATACAGATCGCAGAAAACCGCGGCGGGGCAGAGGCCTACGAAGTTCCCAAGGGCCTACCGCTTTTGCTGGCGGCAGAACAGGCATTGGAGCAGACAACAGGTCAAAAACCACGGCATGTTAAGGTCGGATCAACACTTCCCCTTTCCGACATAATTCATCGCTGCCTAGGGCTCCATACAGTTATGTTTTCCTTCTCAACCGCGGATGAGAACTTCCATTCTCCCAATGAATTTATGCGCTTGAGCGCTTTCGATGAAGGGTTTGCTGCTTGGGTTTCTCTTTTGAGGAAACTTGGAGAGGACTAGGCTTAGGTGCTATCGCAAGCAAGGTCCCGTGCCGCCAGCACGGCTTGAACCCAATCACGTGGTTGCTCTTGAGGAAGGTTATGTCCGGCAGTTTCCCAAATCAGGTGTTTATGGGGCCCTGTAAATTTATCAGCGTGATGTTCTGTTGTGCCGCACACACCATCAATACCTCCATCAATGGTGATGGATGGGACAGTTATGGGCGGCTGCGCCGAAAGTTTTTCCTCGATCGCAGCAACCTCAGGATCACCCGGGACTAGCCCAAAACGATGCCGGTAGGAGTGAATAACAACTTCAACAAAATCAGGATTGTTAAAAGCAGGAACAGTTCGATTGAAAGTCGCCTCGTCATAATGCCAGGTGGGAGACCACATTTTCCAGAGCTGCCTGGCTATTTTTTCTCGCGACTTACTTAGGCCCCTGCGGCCGCGTTCGGAATGAAAATAGTATTGATACCAATAACTGGCTTCCGTTGCCGGATCCGCAGGCTCCATCGCCTTGGCAATATCCTGAATGTTGTAAGAGTTTCCGGAAACGAGGGCCGTTACTCGTTCCGGCCAAAGTGCCGAGACAATACAGGCGGCCCGGCCTCCCCAGTCATACCCGCCGACGATCGCCTTCTCTATCTCAAGAGCATCCATGAGGGACAGAAGATCACTGCCCAAAGCTGCTTGTTCTCCTGATCGGAGTGTATTAGCAGAGAGAAACCGGGTAGGACCATAGCCCCTAAGATAAGGCACAATTACCCGGGCATTTTGCGCAGTGAGAAGGGGGGCAACTTCCTCATAGCTATGGATGTCGTAAGGAAAGCCATGACACATAATGACGGGCCAACCTTCAGGTGTCCCATACTCTTGATAGGCAACCTCTAGAGCGCCTGCAACAATCTTCTTTGTTTCCACGGAAGCGCTCCAATTTCTTAATTAACTGAACAATAAAAATTTTTTAAATTGTTGGTTTAAAATAAAATTTCAATTTTTTAATTTTAACCAGTTAATATTATATTATTGCTATTTCAGATTTCGTTCAAACAAGGAAAGCATACGTTCCCAATGCCGCTCAGCCGCTGGCTTGTTATAAGCCGGACGTTGCGGAAAGGCGAAGCCATGGTTGGTATCTGGATAAATTTCAACACGATAATTGACGCCAGCCTTCTCCATTTCTTCCGGAATACTTTGGAGGAGAGGTGGGGGGACGTAATCATCCTCTGAGGCAAACGCCAGATAGAGCTCACCCTTGATCTTGTCGGCACTGAGATGAGGGGAATTTGCCTCCTCAGTTTGAATGCCGACACCATAATATGAAGCCAAAGCCGCCATCTCTTCAGGGTAGTCCGCGCCTACCCGAACAATATGCTGGCCACTCATACAATAACCGACAGCTCCAATGGCGCCGTCTTTCGCCTGTGCTTGGCCTTTTAAAAACTCTAGCATTGGCTGCGTATCCGCAGATACTTTTTCAGGTGTCGTATCATTCATCAGGTCGAACATTGTTTGGAGTTCTTTATCGTCTTCGCGAATGCGCATTCGATCAAAGCCGTAATTTCCTTCCGTTCCATGACGGTAATACATGTTGGGCATCAATACAAAATACCCGGCAGTACCAATGCGACGTGCCATATCTCTGAGTTCTTCGCGAATGCCGGGCGCATCCATATAAAAAATTACAGCTGGGAAAGGTCCACCTTCATCAGGGTGGCACACGAAGCTGTCCATTTTTCCATCGGCTGTATCTATGATTGTTTCAAATTCCAGCATTTTTTCACTTTCTTAAGGGAGCAATTACGGGCCAGTTGACTGGAACATTTCGCGCAGGTCAATGGTAGATTTTTTTCCGATATGACTAAGATTTTGTTTGAGCCAGTTGGACGCTGTTTCGCGCCCCAGATCGCGTAAGTGGCAGAGGAATTCCCACTCCACATTCATTTTCGACGATCCTCCGAGTGGCATCAAAGCCTCCTGATTCTCTACCAAATGGATGCGGGTGTCGCAATATTCCTTGTTGCTGAGTTTACCTTCCCGGATCAGCCGAGAGACAAACTCTATTGATCTCAATTCTTTCAGTAGACTACCGTTAAAGCTGATTTCATTAATCCGGTTCAGGATATCATGGGCAGTCATCGGGGCACCTTTACGCTCTATCGGATTTATCTGGATCACTACGACATCCGCGCATTCCGTTTGCGAATGAAACGGGAAGAGGGAAGGGTTGCCCATATAGCCGCCATCCCAATAGGGAATGCCATCGATCTCTACAGCCTGATATACTAGCGGCAGACAAGCTGAGGCCATGACCATATCCGCAGTCAGTTCCTGTCGATCAAATACTTTGACCTTGCCAGTCTCCACATTGGTGGCTGAGATGAATAGGTTCATGATATCGCAGGACCGAACCCGCTCGAAATCCACCGTTTCTTCCAGTACTTCTCGCAGCGGATTGATGTTAAGCGGGTTCAACTGATAGGGAGAGAACATGCGGGTCAGGCCGTCCATCATTTGATAACCGGGGGAGTTTTCTAAGCTCCAGTTTCCCATGAAAATATCCAGCGGAAGCCGTTTTACAGGGCTGGCCATGCCGGCATCGCTGACATTTTTCCAAAAGGATTCTAGTGCTTCTCGTGCGCCTTCGGTGCCGTTTCGCATTAGGCCGTCAGCACTGACGACAGCATTCATCGCACCAGCGGAAGTTCCAGACATGGCATTAATCTGCAGTCGCCCATCTTCATAAATCTTGTCGAGGACGCCCCAAGTGAAGGCACCATGGGCGCCGCCTCCTTGCAAGGCAAAATTTGCGCGTTTGACAGGCTTGCTCATATCCCTTCCTTTCACAACCAGACTAATAGGAAATCCGTGATATGGCTGCAAGAAAACAGTTTGTGAGTTTGAATGGCGCTAGACGCTAGCTGATGACAGTTACCTCTGGAAGCTTGGCCTGGGCAGTGTCCCGGATCAAGGTGGCGACCTCAGAAAAGAGAGGCGCATGAACGGATCGTTTGCGCCAGGTTAAGCCGATTTGCCGATAGAGATTTGAGGTTTCTAGGTTCAGCAATGCGACGTCATCACGTTTACTGATTTCTGAGCGCACATAAAGTGCGGGCAGGAAAGCAAGTCCAACACCCATTCCGACCATTAGTCGCAAGGTATCAAGGCTTGTCCCTTCGTAATTGCGAAGAAGGACTGCATCGAAGTCATTACAGAGTTGCTGGACTTGATCGTGAAGATGATGCCCTTTTTCAAGAGCCAGAATATTCTCATTGGCCAGATCTGCCCGCTCGATCTTTTCTTTTGAGGCAAGAGGATGATCTTTCGCAGCAACTATACTTAAGGGCTCACGGAACAAGCGCACGACTTCTAAATCCGCATGATTGATAGGAAGAGGGGAGACGACAAGATCAAATCCACCGGAATGCAGATCAAGTTGGAGGTCTGCTGGCTTTCCTTCCTGAACGTAGAGTTTGAGATTGGGATAGCTGGCATGCAAATCCGGAACGATATGAGGTAGAAGATAAGGTCCAAGGGTCGGGGGGACGCCAAGACGGATCGTGCCGTCAAACCCATGTTGCGCGGAAGCGGCTAGGTCAACGATGTCTTGAACATCTGAAAGTACGCGCCGTGCCCGTTCGGCTATTTCACGGCCGAGGGGCGTCAGCATTACTTTGGACCCTCCTCTCTCCACCAGTGGTGCTTTCAACCGACGCTCAAGCTCTTGTATTTGAGTGCTGAGGGTGGGCTGAGTTACATTCATACGCTCCGCTGCGCGCCTGAAATGCATTTCCTGTGAAAGCGCAACGAGATAGTTTAGTTGTCTTAATGTCGCCATCTTCCCCTCAACGGTGCCTAATGGTGATAGAATTTTCCTATTACCATTTAAAAATAGATCATCACTATTCAATAAATAATATCAAATAGTTGAGTAGGATTAAATCTAGAAGTTGGTTGATAGAAAATTCCTATCAAAATTTAGGGTCATTATAATTAGCCTCACTAAGGCCAGCGGGGTACACAATCCGTCACAAATACATCGATTGGCCTATTTTTATGGAAACCCTACTTTCACCAGTTATTTTGTTTTTTGTCCTTGGCGCCCTCGCGGCCTTTGCCAAGTCGGATCTATCCATCCCGGAGCCATTGTCCAAAGCGCTATCCCTATATCTAATGTGTGCCATTGGATTGAAAGGGGGTATTCTTGTCTCAGATAATGGGATGACAGTGGATCTGTTTCTGGCGGCCATAGCGGGGCTTGTCCTAAGCTGTCTCATTCCAATCGGCGCCTTTGCGCTGCTGCGCAGCTTTGGAAAACTGGAGACAACTAATGCTGCAGCGGTGGCAGCTCATTATGGGTCTGTCAGTGTCGTGACATTTGTTGCGGGTAATCAGCTTCTAACCGATGCCGGGACCCCACCTGCAGGATATATGATCGCAGTTCTGGCTCTAATGGAAACTCCTGCCATCATCGTTGGTATTTTCCTAGCGCGACGCAATACTGGCCAGGCTTTTCAGCCTGGACAGGATCTGCTTCGGGAAACCCTTCTAAACGGGTCCGTGGTGTTACTTCTAGGTAGTTTCATTATCGGCTTGATTATTGGCAAGGACGGATTTGCACCGGTATCTCCG
Organism: Pseudomonadota bacterium; assembly: GCA_024743055.1. Classification (GTDB taxonomy): domain Bacteria; phylum Pseudomonadota; class Alphaproteobacteria; order Sneathiellales; family Sneathiellaceae; genus Sneathiella. Next base: position 204,068 of record JANSXH010000001.1, on the reverse strand, counting down.
GTATTCGAAACGGGATTTACGGGACTGCTTTGCTTATTTCTGTTGGATATGGGCTTGGTCGCGGCCCGTCGACTTCGGCATGCACGAAACCTGACCCTTCGGCTTGTAACTTTGGCTATTGTCTTTCCAATAGTCAACGGGACCATTGGAACGACGATAGGGGCAATGCTGGGATTTGATATTGGTACGGCGACAACACTTGGTATTCTGGCAGCTAGTGCATCTTACATCGCGGTACCTGCAGCCATGCGTTTGGCCTTGCCAAAGGCGGATGCAGGGCTCTATCTTGCCATGTCGCTGGCCGTAACATTTCCGTTCAACATTATCGTTGGAATACCGTTCTACACGATGTTGGCAAAACTGATGGTTTAATCATGATTAAAACAACGACGCGAAAAAAAATCGAAATACTCATGGATGTACCATTGCTGCGGTCCTTACGTGATCTTGCGATCAAAAACGGAGTGAGAGGGTATACAGTATTGCCTACTCTTGCAGGTGGCGGAGATCAGGGACGCTGGCGGGATGATCAGGTTACGGGAGGTGCTGGCAGCAAGGTCGTCTTTGCGACCATCGTCAAGGAGGACACCGCGGATCGGTTTTTAACAGCGCTGGAACCGTTGCTGGACGAATATAGTCTTATTGTGACGATTACCACGGTGGAAGTGATCCGCGGCGACAACTTCTGACGTAGTCATTGAAAAATTCCTTTCTGATAGTGTTTTTCTATTACGCCTAACAGAATCTTCAATTGGTGCCAAGCTAGATACACGCCATATGGAGCTGTAGTACAGCGCATAATCCAAGTGGAGAGTAAGAGCATGAGCATCAACCAGCTTTTTGAACAATTCCTTGGCGGCCAGGGAAATGATGTCCAGAACAATTCGGCAGGAACCTCGTCAGGCCTTGGTGGATTGACCGGAGGTTTTGCTGGAGGCCTTGCAGCAGGTGGTCTACTCGGGCTTCTTGTCGGTAACAAGAAGATGCGGAAAAATGTCGGGAAGTTTGCTGGTGGAGCGATTGGTATTGGTGGCGCAGCAGCACTTGGTGCCGTTGCCTATGGTGCATATAAGAAATGGCAGAACAATAAAGCACCGGGCCAGCATACCACCGTTGGAGGCGGGCAAACTCCCGGCATGAACCAGAGAACTTCTTTTCCAGTGAGCTATGATCCTGCTAAGATAGACTTTAATCCTGCCATCAGGCCAGGGGCGGACGGACAACCTTTTCAGCTTGCGCTGATCAAAGCAATGATTGCGGCGGCTAAATCGGATGGTCATATAGACAAAGCTGAGCACCTGGCAATTCATGAGGCTGTCAGCAAGCTTGAGCTTAGCCCTAAAGATAAGGGACTTATCTTCGATATCCTTCAGGATCCTCCTGACCTCAAGACGATTGCAGGTTTTGCCATCGGCTTGGAACAGGCAAGCGAGATATATCTGGTATCGCGCATGGCCATTGATCCTGACCTGCCCGAAGAGAAAGCTTATTTGAATAACCTGGCGGCTGAGCTTGCTTTGCCGCAAGACCTTGTGATGCATTTGGAAGAACAGTTCGAGCAGGAAACTACCAAAGCTGCGTGACCCCCGCAGTGGGATCGGATTGAGGCCCCTCCTCCTTCCGATCCCCCCCCCTTTATTTTCTTTGAATACTCCGTCTTTAATTAAGAGTTTTGCCTCCTCTCATATTTGAGCTGGATCAAAGCTACCCTTGGAATTTTCAGTCACAATCACCAGCTAATTGTATAGAGAACTATATTAGCGAAGGAGAATAATACGGACTGTGACAGAAAATCCTTATGACGTGCTAGGTGTGAAACCGACTGCAAGCGACAAGGAAATCAAGTCGGCCTATAGAAAACTGGCAAAAGAACTGCACCCTGATTTGCACCCAGGTGACTCCAGCGCGGAAGAAAAATTCAAGGCAATTTCCAGCGCCTATGGGTTACTTGGAGATTCAGATAAAAGAGCTCGTTTTGATCGCGGCGAAATAGACGCCAGTGGTTCGGAAAAGCCACAACAGCAATATTATCGTTCCTATGGGGATACCGGACCAGAGCATCACTATTACAGTACCGGAGGATTTGAAGATTTTGGGAATGAGAGTGATCTATTCTCTGAATTGTTTCGTCACGCTCGAAGCCGCGGTTCAGGTCCTGGTGCTGCAAGCGGGCCGCATCGCGGGGCAGATGCCCAATATCAATTGCAAATAGACTTTCTGGAAGCTGCACTGGGTGCCGCCAAACGGATTACACTGCCCGATGGTGAGGTTCTAGATGTCAAGGTTCCAGTCGGAATAAAGGATGGCCAAAAAATTCGGTTGAAAGGGAAGGGGTATCCTGGATTTGACGGCGGCCCAGCCGGGGATGCATATGTCAGGATTACCGTCCGTCCACATCGCCAGTTCAAGCGAAAGGGGCAAGACATATTGCTCTCAGTTCCTATCACTTTGGATGAAGCGGTTCTTGGGGGCAAAGTTGATATCCCAACCATCAAAGGAAAAGTTACAATGACGATTCCGCCTGGATCCAATAGCGGCAAAACTTTGCGTCTCAAGGGCAAGGGGGTGAAGTCAGGCGATCAGTTGGTGACTATGGAAGTTCAATTGCCGAAAATAATTGACGATGATCTCAAGAAATTCATGCAAGACTGGAAAAAGTCCCATGCCTATGAGGTTCGCGATGGTCTGGAAGGAGTTGTTTGATGATTTCCGAGAAAGAAGTGACGCGCCGAGTGCAGGGGCTGACGGTTCGCCGTTTACGACGTTGGGTATCTCGCGGATGGGTCCAGCCGATCAGTACGGAAGAAGATATAAAATTTCGCGAAGTGGATATTGCCAGAGTCGATTTGATCCGGCAGTTGAAAACGGATATGAATGTCAATAATTCCGCCATTCCCATTGTCCTATCGTTGATCGATCAGTTGCATGGAGTCCGCTATGAGTTACGGTCTCTGGCCAAAGCCATCGAGGTTCAACAGACGGATGTTCAGATATCAATCATGAAGGAGCGGGATGGTAATCGAGACCGACCCAGATCATGACGGCAAAAACTATGAGGGCCATGGTCCTGCGCGCGCCGGGTGAGCCTCTTCAGGAAATGACGCGCGAAATTCCTACACCTGGCAAGGGCGAGGTCTTGATCCGAGTGAAAGCCTGTGCCGTGTGCCGAACCGATCTGCATGTGGTGGACGGAGATCTGAATGAAGCAGCATTACCCGTTGTGCCGGGCCATGAAGTTGTCGGAACTGTTGAAGCTTGCGATGACGATACTGAAGGCTTTGAAATAGGGGATCGAGTTGGAGTGCCATGGCTGGGTTGGACTTGTGGCAAATGCCACTATTGCCTAGGGGGATTAGAAAATCTATGTGAGCAAGCAGAATTCACCGGTTACACGCGTGATGGCGGCTTCGCGGAATATATAGTCGCAGATTTCCGATATTGCTTCAGATTACCCGACAGCTTTTCCGATATAGACGCGGCGCCGCTAATGTGTGCCGGTTTGATTGGGTATCGGGCCTATCGTATGGTCGGGGAAGCTAAAAATATCGGCCTGTACGGGTTTGGCGCTGCCGCTCATATCCTGACTCAGGTTGCATGCCACCAAAATCGGAATGTACATGCTTTTACCAAAAAGGGCGATCTTGCCGCACAGGCGTTCGCGGTTGAGCTTGGGGCGATTTGGGCAGGAGATAGTGATGATACTCCCCCACAGCCCTTGGACGCAGCAATCATTTTTGCTCCCGTAGGATCTTTACTCCCGGCAGCCTTGTCGGTCGTGGATAAGGGGGGAACGGTTATTTGTGCGGGCATTCATATGAGTGATATTCCAAGCTTTCCCTATGATCTCCTCTGGCATGAGCGCACCGTTCGCTCGGTGGCCAACTTAACCCGTGAAGATGGCGAAGAGTTTCTAGAGGTCGCGCCGGAAGTACCCGTCAAAACCGTTGTTCATCCTTATTCATTGTCCGAGGCCAATAAAGCTCTGGAAGACTTGCGGCTTGGAAATTTTGAAGGCGCGGCGGTGCTGGCCATCGATTAGAAACAGACCGTAATACTTTTGATATGGATCAATGCCACAGACCCTATCAGAAACTACCTTTAACTCGTCGGTATCAGTTTGCGGGTTGAAGAAATGCGGTCCCGAAAAATTCGAGAATGGATAGTGCTAGCGGATCAAGCACACGCGAAGATTTATATACGTGAGTCTCGCTTGGCACCGCTCGTATTGCAGTTAGATCTCTCTCATCCTCCTGCGCAGAAAAAGCAAAATGACATGGGTGTTGATCGGCCCGGCCGGGTTCAGGAGTCCATGAATAGCCAGCGTCATTCCTACGATGATCATGGGAGTTTCCCTGAACAGGAGAGCCGAGTGTTTTTGCAAAAAATCGCAAATGTGATTGACGAAGGCACTCAATCAGGAGAACTGGACAGCTTAGTGCTTGTCGCCCTTCCCAAGACGAGAGAATTTCTCAAATCGTCCTTAGGGAAGCTGTCTCTCGAAAAGTGTACGGCAGAGTATTCCAAAAATCTTGTCAGTATTGCTGCGCATAGCCTGTCTGATCGGCTTGACAGCTTAAAAGAAGCTCAAAAGGAGAAACAGAAATGATTGAGAAAACTATCCCTAAATCCAGGCTTATTCCCAAAAGCCTTTTCATCCTTGTGATTGGATTGGGACTGGCGGCTTGTACAGCTAATCTCAGCCCAGAAGATAAAGCCCTTGTTGAGCAGGCGAAAGCAGACGCTGCTATGGCTAAATCGGAAACCATGCGTGCAAATGAGGCTCTGGAAGCTGCCAGACTGTCTAATGAACAAGCTCGCGCCGCAAGTATCGAGGCCGCTCAGTCTGCCGCCCTGGCGCAGCAGGCTGCTGAGAAAGCTGCTCGTATCGCTGAAGAGCTGGAAGCCCTGTATAATAAGCAGCTCAGGAAGTAGTGCGCCTTAACGCACACTGATGGCGATGGAGATGCCCCGTCGCTCAGAGAGTGTCTGAGAGACTTTCGCCCAGTCGATCTTTTGAGCCAGTTCTGCGCCAAGGCGCTCTTTGATTTCCTTGATTGAAGCGCGTGCAACGGCAGAATTGACGCTTCCTGTAGTTTCAACGAGATAGCTTTGGTGAGGGTCTGGATGGGCTTCCAAGTAGAGGAAGTCCTTGTACCAACCAAGCTTGACCGGTTCATTAATGATATGAACCGCGTCGCCAACAACGACTTGCTCAAATACCTGACGGATATCTTCTTCATAAAGGCGGATGCATCCACTGCTGACCATGCGGCCAACTCCTGCTGGCTTATTAGTACCATGCAACGCATAGCCATCCCATCCGATGCGAACGGCATAGGTACCAAGCGGGTTGGTCGGGCCGGGAGGAACAGCGGCTGGTAAGGAAGGGTTCTCGGATAGCATGTTTTTGGTCGGTCGCCAGGTAGGATGCTTTCGCAGCTCCGTTACCCGATAGCTACCAAGCGGGGTTTCCCGACCCGCTTTCCCAACGCCAATGGGCCAACTTCCAAGCAACGACCCCATATCGTCAAACAGATATAGTCGAAAATCTCCTAAGTTGATCACCAAGCCAGATTTACGAAAGGCAGGAAGAATATGTTGTGACGGGATGAGAATTTCACTTCCAGCCGGTGGAACCCAAGCATCAACACCAGGATTGGCGGCACGAAGTTCAACGAAACCAATACCGGTAGCTTCGGCTATTTGCGCAAAGATCTCTCCTCCGGTGACACGATACTGCCAGAGCGCTCCGACAATGTCATCAGCAGCAGCCGGCTTCAAAGTTCCGACACTCAAGAACAGAACTATGGCCGCGAAAACACTATGGTTCGCTGCTCGCCAACACAATAAATTCGACGCTTCCCAAATACTATGCTTTGTCGTCTTTGACTGCTTTCTGTTTTGTGACGCTGTTTGAATCAACAGTCTCCACCGTCGCTTCCATTTCATGTTGGAATGAATCGAAAGTTTCTTTTGTGAAGTTATTGGCGATTTGTGCCAGTGTATTCGCTTCATCAGAATATTGTTTAAACGCTGTCTGGAAAAACTCACTATAGAAGTTAACAACCTCGTTTGGCGTTTTACATTCCGCCAGTTGCTGAGGGATCGCGAAATCCTGCTTCAGGCGGCGGCTGCCAAAGCTGACAAGCTCCTCATTGCAGGTTTGCATTGCTTTATAGAGCTTCTGGTTCATCTCCCCAACAGCGTCAATATTCCGCTGGTTCATGGAGAACGCAGTCTCCAGGTCAAGTGGGGGGGTGAACGTGAAGTCGCCGGAGGGAGTCGCAGGTGTTTTTTGTGCCATTTTCCAATTCCTGTTGATTAGAGGGAACACATAATTAAGTACTCTCTACTATTTCGCCATTCTCGCATTGATTTGTGTCAATGTCGGGACAGTTAAGGGCTACGAGAGCATTTTCCAGGGTTCGGGTTTTACTTCCGCTTGCATCGACTTCCTGCCAATGAATTTCGCCGGCGCCGGATTGAATCTGTTTATGAACGATTTCGGCGGTCGCATCGGACGCGTCGCCCTTTCTCGCTGTTACGCGGGCGGTCATTTGACTTTCCTCTGCGGTTAGCCATAAACCCTCGAAAGGCACATTGCATTCAGTCGCCAGATCTTCAAATAGAAGCCGCTCCCAATCTTTAGAAAAAACAGCATCGATGACGACGGCCTGATTTGACGTGAGACAGATCCGGGCTTTTGTAAGGAGATTTTCATATACCTGTTTATTTGCCTCCAGAGTATATCCATCCTGTTCGAGACGATCCGTTTCCGCTCTGTTAAAGAGGACCTTGCGTTCAAGATCAGATCTGAGATGTACAAGCCCGGGAGCTTGGGGAAGAAGGGTGCCAGCGAGTTGCTCTGCCAAGGTCGTCTTTCCTGTTCCGGAAAATCCTCCAATACAAATTAGAATTGGATGCTGAGGTGTGAGGTAGGACAGGGCTGAAGTAAAATACTGCTGCGCTGATTGGCATTCTTTGCGAGCAATTTTTCCGGAAACTTGACCTGCCCGATCCAGGGAAACCATACAACGAATACCGGCCCGTATGGCCAGAAAAAGGGGCATGGCAATCAAGCCACTCAGATCTTTGACATCCCCAGAGTTAAACAGATAGCGATTGAGAACTATGTTGGCGACATTCCTTAGACCTCTTTGGTCCAGGTCCATAATCAGAAAGGCCAGGTCATAAAGGGTATCCGTCTTCGCCAAATCTTCATCGAATTCAAGGGCGTCAAATAGTACAGGGGCGTCATCGAGAAGAACAATGTTTCTTAGGTGCAAGTCGCCATGGCAGCGCCTGATAAATCCCGCTTGACCTCTTGATGTCAGGAAATTGGCTGAAATCTCTAGGTGATGCCGCGCGCAATGTTCGAAGTTTGATACGGCTTCTTCGCCAAGAACAGAGCTGGATTGGGAGAAGCTCTCCACAAGTTCATCAATAAGAAGGGAAATTCTTTTGACTCCGTCTTCTGCCACATATTTTGGAGCCGACTTGTGAAAATTGCAGATCGTGAGGGCAAGATTGCGGGCAAGACCAATGTCCGAGAGTTCCTTTAAGGGCAAATTCTCCAAAATCCGACTTTGATCAAATCGTTTCATTTTAAGAGCCCATTCGACTGGCTGCCCGTCGCCGTTAATGGCAAGTAATCCGTCCGCTTCTTCGGTGATTGGGATCACCGCAAGATAAATGTCCGGGGCGTGAGGTTGATTGATGTCGAACTCGTGATGGCAAATGTCAGATCGCTTCTGAAGGGTCGAGAAATCCATATAGGGAAATTTGACGGCCTTCTTGATCTTGTAGGCAAATTCACCCGCCAGAAAAATCATGGCACCATGGGTTTCAAGCATGTCTACCTGTTTGACAACCCCTTCGTAACTATTGGGGTCTTTCAATAAGGCAATGATGCGCTCTTGAGACTGTACGCCATTTCCAACAACAGGTTCCGGGATTTGAATAGTCACTTTGGCCTCCATTGATACCTTATCCAATTCTATCAATTCAGTTTTTGATTTTGATCAACGAAAGGGCGGGGCGTGGAAACTTAGAAAAATGCCCGAGATTGATTGGTATCAATGCAATTTGCTTACTTGGGCTTCAGAATGAATCACCTACAACAGATAGGGATTTGGAAATAAAGCCTAATGTCGGAAAAATTGATCGAATTCTTCGGGTTTGTCTCGGAATGATAATGATAGCAATCGCTGTCTTTGCGAACGCCATACCCTATAACTGGATTGGCTGGATCGGCGTTATCCCACTTTTCACAGGCCTCCTCGGCAACTGCCCGGTTTACAGCATTTTTTGGATGGTCCACTTGCCGAACATCTTAGCTTTCAGGACCGCTTTTCTAAGGTGGAGCCTCCCAACGATGATTGCGGCAGTTATTCTGGTCGGCGATGCGGCTGTGGCCAAGACGCAAGACAGAGAAGCGAATGTTATTGAAGGAAGAGCAATCGCTGAAGAACTATGCAGCCGGTGCCACGCTATCGATCCTGGCCAGGCCAGCCCCAATCCGGAGGCCCCGCCATTTCAGGAAGTCGCGGGGCGATGGCCCTTGTCTCATCTTGAAGAAGCCCTCGCGGAAGGCATTTCGGTCGGACATGACGCGATGCCGGAATTTACTTTGAACACTCGGCAAATAGATAACTTGTTGGCGTATCTTTCGAGCTTAACCCGATGATATCTAAGGAAGAAAAAACAAACTAGAGGGAGTTTGACTTAAATCAAAACGGAATAGTGTGTTCGTCCCTACATTATTTATATGTCCCCAAAAACAGATCGGAGATCAGGCATGAGTTACAAAACCATCCTTGTTAATCTCAATACAGAGAAATATGCGAAGAACCTGTTGCAGGTTGCCGCTACTTTAGCTGCAAAACATGAGGCTCATCTCATTGGCCTTTATGTCGTGCCGGCGGTGGAAGTTTATCCAGCTGTCAGTATGTATGTCTCATCTGATGTTCTTGCGGAGCACAGAAACAACTATCTCGGTGAGGCCAAACGTATTGAGGAGCTTTTCAACAAGAAAACATCTTCTGAGGCAATTTCTGCAGAGTGGCGTGTAGCCGACTCCCCCTCGTCAAACATCGCTGCAACGGTTTCCAATCATGCCCTTACATCAGATCTGGTTGTTGTAAGTCAGGCAGATGAACAAGCGGATGATCTGGCCATTCGCGATGTTCCCTGGCAAACAATGCTTGAAACCGGTCGGCCCGTTCTCATTGTTCCTTATTCCGGTGGAATAAAGTCCGTTGGGGAGCATATCTTGGTTGGCTGGAATGGTACCCGAGAGGCAACCCGCGCCACATTTGACGCTTTGCCGCTTTTGACCGCAGCGAAAGAGGTTCACATCCACTGGGCAAATCCTGGCAGTGCTCAGGGGGACGATAAAACGACCATTCTTGGTGCTGAACTCGCATCGACGCTTGCGCGGCATGATGTCAATGTCGAAACAAAAACATCGCGAAATCCTGAGTTGGCAGATGGAGATGTTTTGCTATCCTATGTTGCTCAGAGCGGGTCAGATCTTCTTGTTATGGGTGGATATGGGCACTCGCGCGCCCGTGAAATGATATTTGGTGGTGCAACGAGGCAAATTCTGGACCATATGACAATCCCCGTTCTCATGTCCCATTAAAGGGAGGGGTGTTTGATGAGCCCGGTTGAGGCGCTTTCTGCTGACAGATTAAGTCGCACATATGATGTGGATCTACTTGATTTTGGAGATACCAATGATTTAGAGGACCTGAGTGAACCCTTAGGTCAGGACCGGGCAGTCGATGCTATTCGCTTTGGCATCGGTATACGTCAACAGGGCTTCAATCTGTTCGCCTTCGGACCGCCTGGTGCTGGTAAAACAGAAGCCATCCGACTGTATCTGGAGCCGCAAGCTGCAGCTCAGCCCTTGCCGGAGGATTGGTGTTATGTGAATGACTTCAGTGCCTTTGATCGCCCGAAAGCGATGAAGCTTCCCGCCGGGAGGGCTATGGAACTCGCTGAACAAATGGAAACCCTTGGCGAAGAGTTGAGAGTTGTTATTTCCGCGGCATTTGACAGCGAAGATTACAAGACGCGCATTGATGTGATTATGGAGCAATCAAAGCTGCGCCAGGAAAAGGTCTTCAATGATCTTCAGGAAAAAACCGCAGAAAAAGATATAGCCCTAATTCGAACGCCAATGGGTTTTGCGTTGGCGCCCGTAAAGGATGGCAAGGTCCTGGATCCTGATGGATTTTCTGAGCTTCCTGCGGAAAAACAGGAGGAATTCAAGAAAGATATCAGCCTTCTGGAAAGCGATCTGCAAGCTGCGGTTCGCTTGTTGCCGGATCTTGAGCGGCAGCAACGCCAGGAGATAAGAGACCTGAACCGAGAGGTGACGGATTTTGCCGTCCGGCATCTTATTGAGGAAAATAAACAACACTGGAAAGAATGCGAGCAAGTCCTCACTTTTCTCGATAATGTCAGGGATTATGTCATTGGCCATGGCGACGTGTTCCGCGTCAGCCCGGAACAGCTCCAGCAGGCTGGTCCACCTGGTCTTATGCCTGATATCCTCCAGCGTCGTGAGCTGGTGATCAGTAATTGCCAGGTCAATGTTCTGATTAGTCACGACGCTAATGGTGGTGCGCCTATCATTTATGAAGATAATCCGACGGTGGAAAATCTAATTGGGCGGATAGAGCATCGATCCCAGTTTGGGACCCTGACAACAGATTTTCGCCTGATTAAGCCGGGGGCATTGCATCGGGCTAACGGCGGATATCTAATTCTGGATGCCCGTCGTTTGCTGCTACAGCCTTTTGCCTGGGAAGCTTTAAAACGGGAACTGAGGAGCCGGGAGATACGGATTGAATCCGTGGCTCAGCTGATGTCCTTGAGCGCAACAGTCAGCCTACAGCCGGAAACGATCCCGCTGGATGTGAAGGTAATCCTGATTGGTGATCCCATGCTGTATTATCTGCTAAGCAGCCATGATCCAGATTTCCATGAGTTGTTCAAAGTACCGGTGGATTTTGATGACCGGATGCCAGTGACCGAGGAAACCACCAGGCAATATGCCCGCTTCATTGCGACGCAGGCGAGAGGTAAGGACCTGCGCCCTCTAAATCCCGGAGCCGTCAAACTCGTCCTGATGCGGATGAGTCGTCTTGTGAGTGACAAAGAGCGACTTTCGAGCCATGTGCGCTCTCTCGCTGATCTATTGTCGGAAGCCGATCACTGGGCATCGGTGAGGGGCGGCGAGATAATCATTGAGGACGATATTCGTACTGCTATTGATGCCCATATTAGACGATCTGATCGCTTGCGTGAGCGGACCCAGGAGCAGTTCGAGCGCAATATCATCAGTCTCGATACGTCAGGTGAACGGGTGGGTCAGATAAACGGACTTTCGGTACTGCAACTTGGTGACTTCGCCTTTGGCAGACCAAGCCGAATTACTGCTCGCGTCCGCCTAGGCAAGGGTCAACTAATTGATATTGAACGGGAAGTTGAACTGGGCGGCCCTCTGCATTCGAAGGGCATGCTCATTCTGTCAAATTTTCTGGCAGCGCGTTTTGTAAAGGACCGGCCTCTTTCTTTGAATGCCAGCCTGGTTTTCGAACAGTCCTACGGCAAGGTGGACGGTGACAGCGCTTCTTCAACTGAATTATATGCCCTTCTGTCTGCCCTAGCCGATGCTCCAATCAAGCAAAGTCTTGCCGTTACTGGATCCGTCAATCAGTTTGGTGAAGTGCAAGCCATCGGTGGGGTTAATGAAAAAATAGAAGCATTTTTTGACCTTTGTGATGCGCGGGGACTAACGGGGGATCAAGGAGTTTTGATCCCGGCGGCAAATGTCACACATCTCATGCTGAAAGAGGAAGTCGTGGCAGCTGCAGAAAAAGGTAACTTCCATATCTACCCGGTAACCACCATAGATGAGGGGATCGAATTGTTGACGGGTGTGATTGCAGGAGCACCGGGCAATGATGGCAATTATCCCGCAGAAAGCCTCAACGGACGTGTTCAAGCAAAGCTTGGAGCATATGCGGAGATGGCATTAAAGTTTGCCAAAGCTGGCCAGGAAGAGGAGAGCAAAGGAGCGGGAAATGGCGGCGCCTAAGCCAACCACCTATCGCCGAATAGTTCTACAGATAGATTCTTCTTCTCACTGTAGGGATACTTTACGGACGGCAACAGATATCGCCGCCCTCCTCGGGGCGGAACTCAAAGGCGTGTTCGTAGAGGATCATAATGTCCTTTCGGTCGGGAAACTTGATTTTGTGCGGGAAGTGAGCCTCTCCTCCCGCGGAGCGCGAGCGATCGACAGCCCGACGTTGGAAACACAATTAAAAGCAATGGCCCGTAGCGCCCGGAGACAACTGCAAGAGATCGCTAAACGACGGCAGGTCAACCTTGATTTTCAAACTATCAGAGATGCTGTTGATGCAGAGTTCAGGGACATGGTGGCACAATCCGACCTTTTGATCACAGAAAGTACAGGACGCTCCCACGGAAGATTTCCATCTTCAGCTCAGTTGACAGATCAGTTGCCACAGATTTCTAACAGACCAACTTTGTATCTAAAGGGGGGGCAATCTCTGGCCAGCTGTTTTGTATTGCTTTGTGAAAGCGCCGCTTCAGCAGATAAAATGTTTCCCGTCGCTCTGTCGCTCACCAATGAAAACGAGCAAGAACTTTTGTTCGTGCCTTGTATTAAAAACAAGTTCGATATGGAGCTACTTGAGAAACATCTAGTGGATCTCGCCGATGCTTATGAGGGCGATGCTCAGGTGATTTCTCCGTTGCCTCAGAATTCAGACGACATCCTTAACTGGCTTGGTGCCAAAAGATGTTTGCTGGTTATGGATTCAGAAGGTTCTTTACTACAAACTCCAAGGGCCAGAAACGCCCTGGCGATGAGCCGATTTCCGCTACTGATTGTCTAAAGCACCATATCCTTCAGAATTTTTCGTGTTGCTCTGGCAATCACGACTTCTTCGTCTGTTGGTACTACTAAAACTTTTATTCTTGACTCTTTTGCACTGATTTTGGGGGCATTTTTCTTGTTTAGAGCCTCATCGATTTCAATGCCAAGCCATTGAAAATAATTACATACTTTTTGCCGGACCAGTGGAGAGTTTTCTCCAATTCCGGCAGAGAAAACGATGCCATCCAACCCACCAAGGGTTGGAATCAACTTGCCGATTTCGCTGGCGGTGCGGTAGCAGTAAAGATCGATGGCTTCCTTGGCAGCCGGATCAGTGCTTTTTTCCAGATCCTGCATGTTATTGCTAAGGCCAGAGACACCCAGTAACCCTGATTTGTTATACAGGAGATCCTCAACTTCTTTCGGTGTCATGTTTCTGTCATTGAGTAAATGCAGGACCACTCCCACATCCAAAGCACCGCATCGGCGTCCCATCATCAGACCATCGAGGGCGGTGAAGCCCATGGTCGTCGCGACAGATTGCCTATTCTTAATGGCACAAAGACTGGCACCATTTCCGAGATGCCCGATAACAAAACGACCTTCAGCTTCTTCATCGATATGTTCCGGCAGAACCGAGCTCAAATAGTCATAAGAAATTCCGTGAAAGCCGTATCTGATAATGCCATCCTCTTTCAAAGAACGCGGCAGCGCGAACTGTTTTGCCAGTGGGTGCTGTGTGGAATGGAACCCTGTATCAAAGCAGGCGATTTGTGGCAGGTCCTGATCCTGGTTCCGTATGACCTCAATCGCCGCCAAGTTATGGGGCTGGTGCAGTGGTGCGAGGGAGTTGAGCTTCGCAAGTTCCTGAATAACAGTATCATCCAGTAGAACAGGCTTGAGGAAATGCTGACCGCCATGCACTACCCTGTGACCAACGGCGGCAAGATTACCACTGCCAAGTTTGCCGTTAATCCATTCCAGGAGTCGGACGATCAGTTCATCATGGGTAGCTCTGAGGTCAATGTTATCAAGGCCGTTTCCGGGTAAACGCGCCCCTTGACCATCTACTGCCTTGAATTCTGGCGATCTCAGAATTCCTGTAATTTTACCCGCAAGAGAGGGAGTACCTTCCACATCTTTTGCCGCATAGGCGGCAAATTTGATGCTTGAAGAGCCAGCGTTCAGGGTCAGGATCGTATCGGTCATTAAAATATACTTTCAGATGTCTATCAACGCCCAGACTCTGGACAAATTTGAATATCTGCAATGATAGCCGCAGAATGTGGTGAGTATATTAGTGTCCAGATACAGATCTGTAACACTTTTCGACTAGCTTTTTTCTATAAATGTTGGTTCTAACTGCAAAGAATTCTGAATGTAATTTTAGATTTAGACTAATGCTCTCGTACCCAGTGACATTGACCTAAATCAATGCGGTTTCCCCATGGCGCGTTACCTTTTGCATCAAGCTAGCGGCGCGAAGTGAGACGGTCGTTTCTGGTTTGCAAACTTGATTAGAAAGCATGTCATGATGGGACTAAAATCCTGGATTGTACTGTCGTTGGTCGTCGTAGCTGCGGCCTTGGGCAGCTATTATTATTGGTCAGTGCATATTGCCTCCCAATTGCCGGCCTACATTGCCTCATCAAATGGTCGTATCGAAGCCAATCAGGTAAATATCGCCACCAAATTAGCTGGGCGCATCTCTGAGCTTTATGTCCGCGAAGGGGAAATGGTCGATAAAGATCAGGTTTTAGCTCGCCTGGATTCTCGCCAGCTTGCGGCGCAACTAAAAACTGTAGAGGCTGAAGAGCGCCGTCTTGAGCGGGCAGAGGAGGAAGCCAAGTCCTCCGTCGATCGCTTTAAAAGTCAACTGGAACTCGCCGAGCAAATGCTTGAACGGACCCGCAAGCTTCATGCCGAAGGATTTGCGACAACCGAAAAATTACAGCAGCGGAATACAGAATACCAATCTGCACATGCAGCCTATATGTCGGCATTGTCCGGTGTGGACCAATCGGTTGAAGCCATCAATGCCGCGAAACAGGAAGTCCGACGTGTCGGGTCGCTCCTTGGGGATACCATCATCAGTTCTCCTATAAGGGGCCGGGTTCAGTATCGACTGGCTGAACCGGGTGAAGTTTTGCCGGCTGGTGGCAACCTTCTCACGTTGCTGGATCTTGCAGACGTTTATATGACGGTATTTTTGCCAGCCCGCGATGCAGGACGTCTGGCGATTGGCAGCGATGCACGTTTGGTGCTTGATCCTGTGCCTGACTATGTCATTCCTGCAAAGGTCTCTTTCGTTGCGACCCAGGCGCAGTTTACTCCCCGAACTGTTGAAACGGCGGATGAGAGAGAAAAGCTGATGTTTCGCGTCAAAATCTCCATAGATCCAAGTTTGCTGAGGAAGTATGAAAGTCGGGTCAAGGCGGGCGTCCGTGGGATTGCATATGTAAATCTGGAAGATGATGGCGAATGGCCGGAGACCCTCCAGATTAGATTACCGGAATGAAGGAGCTGATTGATCACGTAGCCGTAGTCACTTCGGTAAACCATAAATATGGAGACCGAGCCGCCCTTGATGACGTCTCATTGGAAATTCCGTCCGGTTGCATGGCGGGTTTGATTGGACCGGACGGGGTCGGTAAGTCAACACTTCTTGCCTTAGTGGCAGGTGTCCGCAAGGTACAGAAAGGTATGGTTGAAACTCTCGGCGGGGATATGCAGAAATGGAGCCATCGCCGGGACTGCTTGACGCGCATCGCCTATATGCCGCAAGGACTTGGGAAAAACCTATATCCAACCCTCAGCATTCAAGAGAACCTAGAGTTTTTTGGCCGCTTGTTCGGTTTGAATAGACGTCAGCGTCGCCAAAGAATTGCCGATCTGCTAGCCGCAACCGGCCTGTCCTCTTTCGCAGGTAGGCCTGCAGGGAAGCTCTCCGGAGGGATGAAACAGAAACTTGGTCTATGCTGTGCCCTCATTCATGAGCCGGATCTTCTTATCCTTGACGAACCAACCACTGGGGTCGATCCACTCTCCCGCCGCCAGTTCTGGGAATTGATTGGGCGTATGCGCAAGCGACGCCCTCAGATGAGCGTGATTGTCGCGACAGCCTATATGGAGGAGGCGGATCAGTTTGACTGGCTCGCCGCCTTGGATGACGGCCAGATAATTGCCACCGGTTCTCCCTTCGAGCTTAAACTTCAAACAGGTGCAGAGACTCTTGAGCAGGCTTTCATCAATCTTCTGCCGGATTGCAAAAAGCAGGAAAGGACAGAAGTCATCGTGCCACCGAGAAAGTCCGACGACGGAGAGATTGCCATTGCAGCCATCGGTTTAACCAAATGCTATGGCGATTTCGTTGCCGTAGATCATGTGAGTTTTGAAATTGAGCGAGGAGAGATCTTCGGATTTCTAGGGTCCAATGGATGCGGCAAGACAACGACTATGAAGATGCTGACTGGGCTGCAGCCGGCAACGGAGGGGGAATCAAAGCTTTTCGGTAAAACATTAAATGCCCGGGACATGCAAACCCGCCGTCGAGTTGGTTATATGTCCCAGTCTTTTTCGCTATATGAAGAGCTGTCGGTTTATCAAAATCTCGAACTGCATGCTCATATTTTCCAAATTCCTAATCGGCAAATCAGAGACCGATTACAATCCCTTCTTGAGCGTTTTGAGCTTGACGAAGTCAGGGACAGCAAACCAACTAGTCTACCAATTGGCGTCAGGCAACGGCTTCAATTGGCGGTCGCTTTATTGCACCGTCCTGAGATACTGATCCTTGATGAGCCTACCTCCGGTGTGGATCCTATTGCTCGTGATGGGTTCTGGCGGCATTTGATCGAGCTTTCACGAAAAGATGGGGTGACAATTTTTATCTCCACCCACTTCATGAACGAAGCCGAGCGCTGCGACAGGATCTCCCTGATGCATGCCGGTAAAGTGCTCGCTGTCGGCACGCCTTCTGATCTCATACGAGAGAAAGAAGCGGCCTCTTTGGACGATGCCTTTGTCTCCTTTTTGGAGCAAGACATAGCTGCTATTGAGGAACCCGAGGCCGTCCGGGATATAGTTAAAGAAGCTGCTCCGAAGTCATCAACGACTAAAGAGAGGATTTTTGAGCTCAGGCGCATGCTGGCTTACACCATTCGGGAAACAAAGGAACTCTTGCGTGATCCCATTCGGCTGATTTTTGCCATCATTGGCCCGATTATTTTGATGATCACATTTGGTTATGGCATTTCCTTTGATGTAGAAGATCTTCCTTACGCGGTTCTTGATCAGGATCAGACCCTTGAAAGCCGGAAGTTGTTGGAGAATTTTTCTGGTTCCCGATATTTCACTGAACATGACCCCATTTCAAACGCGAAGGAATTGGAATTTCGCCTACGTTCGGGTGAATTAAAATTTGCGATCGAAATTCCCCCAGGATTTGGTCAGAACCTGCTGGCTGGAAGGTCACCGGAGGTGGGAATATTACTTGACGGAGCGATGCCATTTCGGGCGGAAACGGCTAGGGGCTATGTGCAAGGTGTAATCTCGCAATATCTGAACGCGCTTTCTCTGCAACGTCGTGGCGTTCCTTTACAAATAAGTCCCGCTGTTATCGAAACCCGCTTCCTCTACAACCAGGCCTTCAAGAGTACCTATGCCATCACGCCGGGCGTGATCATGCTGCTCTGTATACTCATTCCATCGATGATGACAGCGGTAGGAATTGTCCGGGAAAAGGAAATGGGATCAATCACCAATTTCTATGCCACCCCGGTCACCCAGGTCGAGTTTCTGCTCGGTAAGCAACTTCCCTATGTCTTATTGGCTTATATCAATTTTATAAGCCTATTTCTGCTCATTATGTTCTTGTTTGACGTTCCTATGAAGGGCTCCTTTTTTGCTCTTGCTGTTGGTGCGTTGCTTTATGTCTGGACAACGACTGGTTTCGGAATGCTTGTGTCTGCATTCGTGAAGAGTCAGATTGCCGCTATTTTCGCAACATCCATTGTCGCCATGGTGCTGACCATGAATTTTTCTGGATTTTTAACGCCGGTTTCTACATTGGGAGGCGGTGCCAGGTTTATGGGTTTGTTTTTTCCGGCACCTTATTTTCAGCAGATTAGTGTAGGGACAATTACTAAGGCCCTTGATTTTCCTGACCTTTGGAGCAATCACGTTTCTCTCGCCCTTTTTGCGCTGGTCTTCTTTTTTGTCGCTGCTTTATTAGTGCGCAAGCAGGAGAAATAAAATGATGCTCGGCAGAATACACAGGATCTACAGGCTGGGCGTGAAGGAGTTATATAGCGTTAAATCTGATCCGGTTCTCGTCTTTCTGTTAATCTGGGCTTTTACCTTTATGATCTATCAGGTAGCGGAAAATGCGAAGATGGAGGTGATCGACGCTTCTGTCGCAGTCATCGATGAGGATCGATCGGAGTTATCTCGCCGAATTGCAGACTCATTTCTCAAACCCTATTTTAAGCCAGCCGTTATTATATCGGCGGATCGGGTTGATACAGTGTTGGATACAGGTGAATTCATTTTTGTCGTCGATATTCCGCCGAAATTCGAGGCGGATGTTCTCACAGGTCAGATGCCGGAGGTACAGGTCAATGTAGATGCGACGGCTATGTCCATAGCCGGCAATGGGGCGTCCTACATCAGTAATATTATCACCCAGGAAGTTCGCAGCTTTCTTGATCAGACGGAACTAATTGATGCGCTGCCACTCAATCTGGTGGTGCGGGCGAAATTCAATCCGAACCTCAATTCCTCCTGGTTTATGGCAGTCATGCAGATCGTCAATAATATAACCCTTCTTGCAATGATCCTCACCGGCGCGGCGCTGATACGGGAGAGGGAACATGGGACCATTGAGCATCTTCTCGTCATGCCTGTCCGATCGGCAGATATCATGATTGCGAAGATTTGGGCCAATGGTCTGATCATCATCGTCGCAGCGGCAATCTCATTGTTAGTCATTGTTGAGGGCGCACTACAGGTGCCCATACTTGGCTCCAAGGGGCTATTTATCGGCGGAGCTGTTTTCTACCTTTTTTCGATCACCTCCCTGGGAATTTTTCTGGCGACGCTGGCCGGCTCAATGCCTCAATTCGGACTGCTGACAATCTTGATTTATATCATCATGAACCTACTGTCGGGGAGCACGACGCCGCTTGAAAGCATGCCCTACTGGTTGCAGCAGACCATGCAATTTTCTCCCTCTACCCATTATGTAAGCTTCTCCCAAGCGGTGCTCTATCGGGGGGCAGGTGTGGAGATCGTCTGGCCTGAATTGTTGGCCATGTTTGGTATCGGGTGTGCCTTCTTCCTGCTGGCACTCTGGCGCTTTCGCAAAGCCATTGTACGTTTTTCCTGAGCTTACCGCTTCCTGAGATAAACTGCCCAGTAGGTAAGGGCGACAAAGCCGCTGCCGCCAACGATGTTTCCGAGGGTTACCGGGATAAGGTTGGTGAGGAAACCAGCTAGAGATATATTCTCCAGTCCGGCAAAATAGGCGACAGGGATCAGATACATATTGGCGATGGAGTGCTCAAAGCCAAGGGCAACAAAGGCCGTGATGGGAAACACAATCGCCACGATCTTGCCAACCACCGTCCGAGCCGAGAAGCAAAGCCAGACTGCGAGGCAGACAAGTGTATTGCAGAGCAGGCCGCGGAAGAATGCTTCTGTCACAGGCAAGGCGACTTTCGCTTCTGCTATGGCAACAGCTTGTTGTCCCACGGCGCCGTCCTGAAGAGAAAAAATACCAGACAGCCCAACAAAAACAGCCGTTCCAAGCGAGCCAACGAAATTACCGACAAACACGATGCCCCAATTTCGCAAAAGCTGGGCATGGCTGACCTTGCGATCCGCCCAGGCCATGACAATCAGGTTATTGCCGGTAAACAGCTCGGCCCCTCCGACAATCACGAGGATCAGCCCCGTGGAAAAGGCCAGACCTCCCAGCATTCTTGTTGGCCCAAACCCGAGACCACTATCTGTCGTAACTAAGGTGTAAAAGGCGGCGCCAAAGGCAATGAAAGCGCCTGCGAGCAGCGCGAGGACAAAAGTTGGAAGGAAAGCCAATTCCGCCTTGGCAACCCCGACTTTTTCCACCCGGTTGGCCATCTGCTGTGGAGTGTAGGCATCATAACTGCTCGGAGACGGCTTTTCGTTGACCTCGCTCATCGTTTTAGGAGTCCACGATATCGTGCATCAGGCAGCACCTCTATTAGCGGCTACCGGGCCGAGGATGGTTTCAATATCCGGGCGGTTTATGGTTTCCTCTGCTTCCAGCTTCACAATCAGCTGTTCGATCTGTTTTTTATGATCCTCGATAATTTTCTGGCCTCGTTCTTCAGCCTCTCTGAGCAAAACAGAGACGGCATCGTCCACTCTGCTGGACATGACTTCGCTGAAATGCCGGGGTTGTGCCATTTCCCGGCCGAGGAACGGATGCTCTTCGCTTTGTCGCAGATCCACGGGGCCAATTTCTTCAGACATTCCCCATCTCGAGACCATGGCCCGGGCAAGCTGTGTTGCCGTCTTGATGTCATCATCCGCGCCCGAGCTGACGCTTCCGAGGAAATACTTTTCGGCACATCGTCCAGCAAGAGAGACGGCAAGGCGATCATGGAGATATTCTTCTGAGAAAGTATTACGCTCCTCCGTTGGCAGCATATGAGTGCCGCCAAGAGACCGACCCCTTGGTATAATTGTCACCTTATAGAGTGGATCTGCGTGGGGAAGAAAATATGCAACGGCTGTATGGCCGGCTTCATGAACCGCCAACCTGTGATGTTCGTCCGGCTGAATCGCCAGGGTGCGCACCGTTCCCATAATGATCTTATCTCTCATTTCATCAAAATGATGCATCGAGACTTCGCTGGTGCCATCCCGAGCGGCAGCGATGGCGGCTTCATTGACTAGGTTTTTCAGGTCTGCGCCGGAAAAACCAGGACAACTGGCTGCGACGGTGTCCAAATCCACATCGCCAGAAAGTGGTACATTGCGAATATGAACTTCCAGGATAGCCTTTCTCGCAGACTTGTCGGGCAGTTCCAGAGTAACATGTCGGTCGAAGCGGCCAGGTCGCAGCAATGCCGGATCGAGAACATCCGGCCTGTTGGTAGCCGCAAGAACAATGACCGTTTCATGCCCGGTAAATCCATCCATTTCCGACAGGATCTGGTTCAGGGTCTGTTCCCGCTCATCATTCCCACCGCCAAGGCCTGTGCCTCGAACTCGTCCCACCGCGTCAAGCTCGTCGATAAAGATAATGCTGGGGGCGCGTTTTTTCGCCTCGTCAAACATCTTGCGTACTCTTGATGCGCCGACGCCCACAAACATCTCAATAAATTCAGACGCCGAGATATTGAAGAAATTTACGCCAGCTTCTCCGGCCAGGGCGCGGGCAAGCAGGGTTTTTCCGGTGCCAGGCGGACCAACGAGTAATACTCCGTGCGGTGCTTCCGCTCCCAGATTTTCATATGTTTCCGGATGTTTGAGAAAATCCACAAGCTCCGCAACTTCCTGTTTGGCGGCTTCCTGTCCGGCAACATCTTTGAAAGTAACTTTTCGCCCGGCCTTCTCCTCTTGCTTTGCAGAACCCACAAGGAAATCGCTGGAGTTCCGGCCGCCAAATCGATCCATAAGATTGCCCTGCATGCGGCGCATGATGAAAATATAGACGCCAATGAAGATGATCCAAGGCAGAAGAGACAACATCCAGCTATTGCCGCTATCAGGAACATTCCAGATTGTCACATTCTCTGAGGACAGCATTTTGAGAAGATCAGGATCACCACCGGATGGGAGATTTGCCGTGATTTTTGTTGTCGGCTGACCCGCGGCCCCAAAGACCTTGGCTTCTTTAAGCTCGGCATTGGCCTCTTCCCCCTTCAGGGTTACTTCCTTGATCAGGCCGTCCGAGATCATTTGCTTGAACTCGCTATAAGAAACCGTAGCTTTCGGCTCTAAAGTTGGCAGGCGTGTGGACAGCAGCAGGAGTGAGGCAATGGCGACAATGGCGACAACCCAGACCCAGCTTGGTATCTGCTTCATAAAGACCTCCGACCAATTGAGCTTCAACCGGTGTTTAGTTTCCCCTGGCACTATAAACTATTCGATCAGAATCTAAGACTTCACGCATTGATTTCGGTCAAGATGCCTAGTCGGCAGTTGGTGTTCTTTCACGGATGTCATCTTTGCCAAAACGCTGATAGAGGAAGCCGATACCGATCAGACATGCGCCCAGCCCTAAGAACGAGAATGCGCGCAGCAGCCCGTCGAGGGCAGCCATGTCAAAGAGAAACACTTTGATGACGGTGACGAGTAGCAATAATAAAGCGCCTTGCCGTAAATACTTGCGCTCCTTCCAAATTCCACCCCACATTAGCCCACTGGCTGTAATCAACCACACTAAGGAATAGGTGTAGAATTCAGGCTTACTTACCTCTCCAATGCGGATGTCTCCGTCGACAAAGAAATGTCGGATTTGGACATTGATATAAAAGAAGACCAGAAGTCCCGCGGAAATCACGCCATATTTTGCATATTCTTCATGATCAGGTTTCGCTAGAGCCTTGAATCCTAGGGCGAGCAAAGCTGGCAGGACGTAGGCGATAAAGGACCAGTCAAGTATATACCAGTTGCCCACATCACCAGCAGGGGAGAAAAAGGGATTGAAGAAGCCGAGGCTGCCGAACACAAGTTGTACCAGTCCCAGTACAGCCAGGATACGCCATCCCCATTCCCGCACGATGGACGGATTGCGTTTGTTTAGCCAATAGAGGCCGAGGCCATTTGCAAGCAAGGCAACAGACTGGATTGAAACTTCGGCCAAGGACAGCCCAGCGACCAGGTAATCGTCGTTTGGCGACGCTGGTAAGACACCAATGCCCGCCAGTTTCCGAATACTGAGAGCGATGAGGGTTGTCCAGAAAAGTAGCAAGCCGCTTTCTAATAGCAGCACCAACCTGTCGGTTTTGCTCTTACGGAACTGATACCAGGCAAAGCCGAATGCAGCTATAGCAATGACAAAGGCATATAGGAAGCCACCGGCCGGCGCGCCCGGATCAAAGAAAATTCGAAGTACTTCACTATCCAGTTCGAGGCGCAGAACAACCCAGATGGCAAGCAGAGAGCTAAATAGGCGAAGTGCCGGTACCGGTATTTTTACATAGATCCAGGCCGTTGCTGCCACTTGCAGCGCAAAGGCTACGCTCAGCCATTCATTTTCAAGGGCAACAGCGAAGGCGAGGGACAGGGCAGAGGTGGTTGCGAGGGCAAAAATGGCCAGAACCGTATCCGAAAGATCACGGTGCAGGCTGCGGACCACATAGGTCGCGGCGGCGGCATAAGCTGCAGACAGGACTATTGCAATAAGTGCCCATTCTGCCGCCGTTCCAAAACCGTTGAAATGCCAGTAGCTGATGCAAAACACCATAACGGGCCCAATACTGGCATGGCAGGCCCCAAGGCTGGCAGATCTGTTTCTTGCTATTTTGACAGCGCCAAACCCGACATAGAAGAGGGCTATCAGGACGGCGACTGCAATATAGCGCAGGATCTCAAAATTATTGCTCAATACCGGCGGATTGACGGTTTCAGGAGAAGGGGCTAGCAAATATCCAGGCCAGCTCAGCAACAATAATAGGGCGCCCAAATGAGTAATCACCGGCAGTCCTTCATAGGAGGAGTTGCGCGTTGTGGCGAAGACGGCCATTAGAGAGAGCAATGGGATCAGCAGGATGGCCAAGGTTTTATGATCGAACCCCAAGGCAATGATCAATCCAGCAATGGTCGAATAGGTAACGGCCAGATAAATCTGGAATACAGGGCTTTTGAACTTCCAGAGGGATTTCAAGAAGCTTAAGTTCAGAGAGATTTCTTCCTCACTGTCGCCATTTGTCGAAAAGAAAAATAGATACGTTCCGACAAGGGCGAGGAGATAGATCTCGACAACAAGCGCGTCCGCTGTGTTATAGCCGATGGAAAGAAACCACAGACCAACCCAGAGGGCGCTGGCAACGATGTTCGAATGCCCAAGCCAGGCCCATGGGCGATACCGGACAATCCACAAACTTCCCAGGAGAACAGCAAACAGAAAAAGGAACAGAAGTTCGGTCGAGGCTTCTTCTGTCGCTACCAAAAGTGGCACTGCATAGGCACCTATCAAGCCGGCTGCGGCCATGATCGGCCCCAGCAGCAAGGAATAGGCCAGACCGCCTGCCGCCGTCATGGCAAGCAAAATAACAGCGATAATCGGCGGATAGAGTTCGTAGAAGGCATAACCCGAATAGATGGCGCCGTAGATCGTCATCAAACCGGCGCCGTTGACAGCCAGAGGCAGATACTGCCAGCTTGTCAGGTTTTCCTTGTATTCCGGCTGTCTTCTGAACCATTCACCGATAGCCAACATGGCGATCCCAAGAAGGATACCAACGATGATCCTGCTCCAGGGTCCGAGTAGGTTATTGTCGATGGAGTATTTGACGATGAAAATTCCACCAAGGGCGAGGGCAATCCCGCCAACCCATACCAACCAATTGACGCTGAGCACCCATTCCCAGGGAGAGGGCGAAACCCCGTCCGGCTTGGGGTGTGGTTTTTGCGGCGGGAGGTCCGAATATTTCTTTTCAGCTTTTGGTGGAGCAGAGGCCGGTATTGTATCCGGTTTCGGCGGAGGTGACGCAGTGGTAGAGGCGGTCTCCTCAGACTTATCGGGAATTGGCACATCCTGTGTGCTTGCTGGGGGATGTTCTTTATTTGTAAAGGCCGCCCTTCTGATTTTAACTTCCAACAACCTTATATTTTCAGTTAGGTCTTTGAGCTTGTTTTCTTGCCGATTAACACGAACGAGCAACCAGACCACGCTGACAAGGATGAAAATCGGAACCGTAATAAGGGCAGCCAAAACGTCCAGATCACCCAACATTCACACTCTCCCTCAAGTAGTTGATACCTTGTCCCCTTTGTCCGGCGGTAAATTGGAGCCTCGATCACGGCGACAAATAAGAAAGGCAGGGATTCCTGTATCGATTACTCAATCATAATAGCGCTCAATCACGCGCACGATAATATGTCTCATTGGAAGTGAGATGCAATTGCTAATAGCTAAGGACATGCCCCATTATCTGATGGCAATAATTGTCTTCAATAAATTCGCCAGCATCCTCTGGCGGAAATATTAAAGACAACTTATGATCCGTTTCCGGAATAACAGGGAAGAATAAATGACGGACAAAGATCTCGCTCTGAATTTCGATATCAACAATATCGATGCTGATTTCATCACCGAACCGTTTGATACCCTTCGCATTCTGCGCGAGCAGGATCCGGTGCATGTCAATTCGGACGGTTCACTTTTTCTGACCCGTTATGAGGACGTTTGGGGTTGCTACCGTCATCCGGCGATGAGTTCGGATAAGAAAGTAGAGTTTCTCAAGAAATTCGGCAAATGTCCGCTCTATACTCATCACACAACCAGCCTGATTTTTAATGATCCACCTTATCATACAGTCGTGCGTAAACTGCTTTCTGCCGCCTTTACCCCACGCAAATTGCGGGAAATGGAGAGTTTGATAACCGGTGTTGTAGACGGGTTGCTGGACGAATTGGAAGATGCCAGGGAATTTGATTTTGTTTCCTCCTTCGCCACCTCGCTGCCGACGGCCATCATCTCCTTTATGCTCGGCATTCCGGAGGAGTATCGGAAACAGCTCCGTGGTTTCTCGTTGAATATCCTTGGCGCTTTGGATCCGGTGGTGCCTGAGGACCGGATGACAGCCGGCAACACGGCGATCGAGGATTTCAGCGCCATTCTGAAGACCATTATTGCCGACAAACGTAAAAAGGGGCCGGAAGGGGAAGAGCAGGGTGAAGTTCTCTCCTCCCTTATTTTCGGGGAAGTTGACGGACGTACACTGACCGATGAGGAGCTGGTTCAGAATTGTATCTTCCTGCTCAATGCTGGCCATGAAACGACGACCAGCCTGGTCAGCAATAGCGTCGGTATTCTGTTTGACGCGCCCGATCAGATGAGGCGATTGAAAGAGGATCCGAGCCTGATGGGTACTGCTATCGAGGAGTTCTTGCGCTATCAAAGCCCATTGCAGATTGGTAATCGTCTGGCGACGGAAGATTTGGATCTGAACGGTATCAATATCCCGGCTGGGACCTATATACATACCTCAATCGCTGGTGCTAACAGAGACCCGGAAAAGTTCGATAACCCTGAACAGGTCGACATCGGTCGCAAGCCCAATCCGCATCTGGCCTTCGCCATCGGCCATCATGTCTGCCTCGGTGCGTCTCTAGCACGTATGGAAGGTCGGATAGCGATTGGCCGTCTGCTGGATAGATTCCCGAATTTACAACAGACTGAAAAAGGCCAGAGAATGGGACTGGCCCGGTTCCGGGGTTGGAACTCTCTGCCGGTTCGAATATGAGTCAGACAAAGAGGCTGACCGGATTTATCGGTGCTGAAGTCATAGGTGTCGATTTAAAACAGCCCATAACCGATGAAACTGCAGATACATTCCGACGATTGCTGTCCGAACATCAGGTTCTTCGGATCAGAAATCAATTTCTGAATCTTGAAGAGCAAAAGCGATTTACGATCCTATTTGGACCGCTGATGGCGCTGCCTTATGTTCAGGCTTTGGCAGAAGATGACAAAGTGATTGCAGTGTTAAAGGAAGCAGGGGAAATCAATACAGGGGTATTCGGAGGTGAGTGGCACTCCGATTTCAGTTTTCTCGAAAACCCGCCCGCAGGTTCAGTCCTCTCTGCTGTGGAAATTCCAGAAATAGGTGGTGATACTCTCTGGGCAAGTCAGGTCGCGGCCTACCAATCTTTACCTAAGGATCTGAAAGAGTTTGTTGCGGGCCGCGATGCCATTCATGTTGGCGCTCCCTATGGTGTGAAGCACGCCCCGCCTGCGAACGAAAAAGCCAATGCTTCGATCCAGATGACACGGGGTGATCCGGACGCGGATAGAGAAATCCGGCATCCAGCTGTTATCACCGACCCACAGACGGGGACCCGATCCCTTTTCCTCAATCCCATCTATACGACTCGATTTGAAGATATGAGTGAAGAGGAAAGCAGCCCGATCTTGCAGGAAATATACAAACACTGCACCCGCCCTGACTTTTCCTGCCGTCTTCACTGGCGGGCAGGGGACGTGGTGGTCTGGGACAATCGATTATGTCTGCATTACGCCACCAATGATTATGATGGCGCACGCAGACTTCTCTATCGAACGACTTTCCAGCGTTACGCTCCAGCCTGAGCCATATCTAAGAGATCACGCGAGATCCTCTACGATTTTGGTCAGGCCGCCATTATCAGTATCATAGAGATAGCCGTAGATGTCCGCTTGTTTGGGTGTTCCGGGAGACTGCCGTAGTAGAGAAACATCATGGCCCAGAGATGCAGAGTAATCGCTGATGCACATGCTTTCCCGTTCATAAATATTTGAGATGTCAGATCCTTGTTCCTGTTTGTAGGCGTCAATGATACCGTCAGCAGTGAAAGAAGTTGCTCCGCAATTTGTATGATGAACCACGACGATGTTCTTAATTCCGAACAGATGCTGGGCAACTGTGACGGATCGCATGGCGTCAACCGCTCGGCCACCTGCGACAATGACTTCGAAAACTGTCGTCGTTGAGCCAACTTTGTTGCCATCGTCATCCAGTATAACCTCGCCTGGAAAAACATCGTCAAATTCCTTGGCGACAGCCTCCGGGATACCAGTGACACGGGGGTCATAACAATAGACGACAACGGTCCGAAGCGGTACTGCCTTGGCGAATTCTTTCCTTACTTCTGACTCTAAATAGTCAGGTTGTTTAGAGAAGGTATATTGATCAAAGTTTTCTGGCTTGATGTGCATTTTTGGTCTCCTTTTCAGAGGCGGTTTTAAGAACCTGAATGAGTTAGTAAAAATTTCTCAAAACTCTACATGGATTGCATTTCCTGCTGATATTTTGTTATTAATTAGTGGGTTACAAACAAGATTATCTATCTATGCATTAGAAAAAATAGGTCAAATATGATGCGAGGATCTTATCCACTTAATGCTCTCAGGGCATTTGAGGCCTCTGCTCGGCATTCAAGCTTTGTGCTGGCTGGTCAGGAACTGAACGTGACCCCGGCCGCTGTTAGTCAGCAAGTAAAAAAGCTAGAAGAATTTTTGTCGGTAAAGCTGTTTTGGCGGCAAACCAGAGGTCTGCTACTGACCGCCGAAGGGCAAAAACTTTGGCCAGAGCTGAGGGATGTTTTTTTACAGCTTGATAGCGTAATCAATCACATGTCTAGCCAACGCGATGATCACATTTTATCAATCAGTGTTGCGCCGGTTTTTGCATCCAAATGGCTGCTCCCGCGACTGCAGGATTTTGCCACAGATCATCCGGAAATAGATTTACGGATTTCTGCAAATCTGGATTTCGTGGATTTTGAGCGTGAAGACTACGATTCAGCCATTCGATTTGGCAAAGGAGACTTTCCAGGCCTTCAGTCAGATCTTTTATTCGAGGAATCTGTTACGGCGATGTGCAGCCCGCGACTGCTAGAGGGTGATTTGCCGCTCCGTCATCCCAAAGACCTGTGCCATCATATTTTACTGCATGATGACTCCACCTCATATGATCCGAAGATTCCAACTTGGAAAACCTGGCTGGCGGCTGCAAATGTCGAAAGTAGTAGCGTTGAAAGGGGGCCGCATTTTGGTCAGCCTGATCATGCATTGCAGGCGGCGATAGATGGGGTTGGTGTAGCGCTTGGCTGGCGAAAGCTGGCGGAGGATGACCTGCGCGCAGGCAGGTTGGTCGCTCCTTTTGATCTCATCCTACCTTTAGGCCGGGCTTTTTATTTTGTTTGTCAGAAGTCCTTTGCTGACCGCAAAAAGACACGGATATTTCGAAACTGGATATTCGGAAAGCTTGCTGAAAGCTGAAACATTTATTGGGAGAAAGGAATGCATAAAAATTCCTTTTTTGTGATGAAGTAGCTTTGTCTTGGGCGCAAAAAAACCTGGGTAATTGAGCGCCTTTCGCGTTATGGTTTTTGGGCGGGAAAATGCGAATGTGATGCAGGGGTTTTTTTTAATGCTCTATGTCATCTCTGATAGTTGGAAGGGGAAGATGGAATTCCTTCATAAACTGTTTAATGATGCCCCTTTACTGGCGCTGTTTCTTACCCTGTCCCTTGGATACATTACCGGCAAGTTCCGGATTAAAAGGTTTGTTCTGGGCGGCATTGCTGGAACCCTATTGGTGGGGGTTCTGATCGGGCAAATCGGTATTGAAATCGATACGCATCTCAAGACCATATTTTTTGCCATGTTCATTTATGCGGTGGGTTACCAGGGCGGACCGCAATTCTTTCAGTCCCTGAACAAAGAATCTCTCAAGCAGTTGGCCAGCGCGACGATTATGTGCGTTATTGGTCTGCTTTGTGTACTGTTTGCTGCCTGGGGCTTCGATCTGGATAGAGGTACTGCCGCCGGGCTTGCCGCTGGTGGCCTTACCCAATCAGCCATTATCGGAACAGCAGGCGATGCTGTTTCTAAGCTGTCCGTCTCTCCGGAAGTCGCCAAGACTATGCAAACCAATATCGCGGTTGGATATGCGGTTTGCTATATTTTTGGCTCCCTCGGACCAATCTTGATGCTCAGCGCTTTTTTCCCAGGTGTCATGGGTTGGGATATCCGTGAAGAAGCCAAAAAGCTTGCTATGAAGCTCGGCGGCGGCAAGGCAGAGCTGGAGCCAGGGCAATTCCACGCTCTCCGCACTCTTGATACTCGCATCTATAAAGTCACAGACAGCGCTAAGGCCGCTGGGGAGACTGTTCTTGAAATTTTTGAGCAGGATGATGACGCGGCGGTTGAGACCGTTATGCGCAACGGTGCGACCTTGCCGATCACGTCAGATCTGACCTTGTTGGCAGGCGACATCGTTGCGGTAACGGCGCCCATAGGCACCTATGTAGATCATGAAGACTATTTCGGGGTGGAAGCGACCCGCCCCGACGGCATGGAGCTAATTGAAGAAACCCGGGATGTCATCATCAGCAACAAGGAGATTGCAGGGAAAAGTTTGCAGGAAGTGCATGAGTTAAATGGAGCGGAAAGCCGGTATGGCGTATTTCCTACGGCTCTCATCCGCATGGGCCGTGAACTGCCATTACTCTCGGATCTGGTTGTAAAAAGAGGGGACGAATTGCGCTTGGTGGGTCGTCCCATCGATCTCAATCGTGTAACGTCGAAACTCGGATATCCGCTCTCGTCGGCAGCCATTACGGATTTTATTTTCTTTGGCATTGGTATGGCCATTGGCATCCTGCTGGGGATGGTACAGTTCAAACTGGCAGGCATACCCGTCACAATCGGAACCGGTGGTGGTTGCCTGCTGTCAGGGCTGTTTTTTGGCTGGCTTCGGGCGACCCATCCTAGATTTGCCGCTCTGCCGAGCGGAGCTTCCAACTTTCTTCGGGATTTCGGCCTAGCCGTTTTTGTCGGGATTGTCGGCATTACTGCTGGACCGCAAGCCTTTGTAACAATTAAGGAATATGGTCTGACGCTGTTCGTTCTGGGGATTGGAGTGACTATAATTCCGCAGATCATTACTTTTTATATTTCCTATTACTTGCTTCAAATCAAAAACCCGGTGGAACTTTTAGGTTGTATTGCTGGGGGACGAAGTGCCAATCCGGGGTTCGCAGCCCTGCTGGAGAAATGCGGGAATGCCACTCCGGTTGTTCCTTTTACGGTGACCTACACCATGGCTAATATCTGGCTGACCCTTTGGGGACCGGTTATTATTGGGGTGATTACGAAGAACGCGGGATGAAGAAATTAAACTTTTTGGAGACTTCCAATGTCGAAGACGCAAGGTAAGGAACTCAGCCCGTTCGAGCTGAAGGATGAACTGATCAGGATCGCGTCCTCTCACGCCGATCATATGATGTTGAATGCGGGGCGGGGGAATCCGAATTTTCTGGCAACGGCACCACGGCATGCCTTTTTAAGGATAGGAGATTTTGCCCTTTCTGAATCAGAACGTTCCTATTCCTATCTGGATAGTGGTTTTGGTGGCTTGCCTCAAAAGGAGAATATTGTTAGCCGTTTTGATACTTATTGCCTGGTCAACAAGGGGCAAGACGGCCTGGAATTTTTGCAATCAGCCCTGGCCTTTGCGGAGGATCATATAGGTCTTTCCAGGCAAGAGTTTCTGTTTGAAATGGTTTCCGGCTTTCTAGGGGGTAATTATCCTGTACCACCGCGTATGCTCCAGAGCTTTGAAAAGGTAGTGAACTATTACTTGGCGCAAGAAATGTATGGGAACGCTGGTAGTAGTCACAATTTTGAACTGTTCGCGACCGAAGGCGGAACCGCCGCCATGACCTATATTTTCCAGACCCTTCACCTAAATGGTCTTGTCAAAGAGAAAGATAAAATTGCTCTAATCACGCCTATATTCTCGCCCTATTTGGAGATCCCTGTACTGCCGGAATATGGTCTAGAGGTCGTTGACATTCGGGCCGACGAGGATATGGGGTGGCAAATTCCAGAGTCTGAAATCAGAAAACTGGAAGACAAGAACATCAAAATCCTATGTGTTGTTAATCCCAGTAATCCCCCCTCTGTGAAAATGAGCGATAAGGTATTAGCGAAACTGGCGAAACTAGTGGAGACCAAGCGCCAGGACCTAATGATTGTCACCGACGATGTCTACGCGACTTTTTCTGATAATTTTGAGTCCCTATTTGCCAGTTGTCCTTACAACACTCTTTGCGTCTATTCCTTCTCAAAGTACTTCGGTGCAACGGGTTGGCGGCTCGGGGTGATAGGTGTGCAACAGGACAACGTCTTCGATGACGCTCTGGCCGAAATGCCAAAGGCGAAGGCGGCAAAAGTCAACAGCCGTTATTCTTCCCTAACAGATGAGCCAAAGGAACTATCTTTTATTGACAGATTAGTGGCCGATAGCCGGGCTGTGGCGCTCAATCATACCGCCGGACTATCCCTGCCGCAGCAACTGCAGATGACCTTGTTCGCAATGGCTGGTTTGCTTGATGAGGATGAAACCTACAAGAATGCCGCAAAGCGCCTTATACGCCGGCGCTATAAATTGCTGTATCAGGCCCTCGGCATTGAGGCGCCGGTCTCTGAAAATAATGTTGATTACTATACCTTGTTGGATTTGGAAGCTATCGGCACCGAGCTTTATGGCAAGAAATTTGCCGCCTGGTTACTCAAGAAAGATATTAGTATGGACTTCCTGTTCCGACTTGCCCGGGAGACTAGTGTCGTCTTATTGCCTGGAAAAGGCTTTGAGGATACCCATCCCTCAGCCCGCGTCTCTCTCGCAAACTTACGAGAGCACGACTACAAATCTATCGGTGAATGCACCCGTCAGGTTCTCGACGAATATTATCAGGAATGGAGCGAGGGCAGCTAAGCGGGAAAGGTCAGGGCCAGAGTATGGTTTGCCAGATATCCTCTACCTGGCAAACTGCACTTAAAGTGGATTGCCCGTCCGAACTTTCAAGAGAGATCCTACGGCAGCTTTGCTGGGTAGCTGCAACATAGTCCCTGCCAACTTCGACCACATATCGATTGCTATCCGCAGAGATAACGACACCGCGGGTTCCAGGTGGAAAGCTCATGGCAAATTTCGCTATCAGATCTTTAACAGGTCGCCCTTGCGCATCAGCAATGGTAGCCACAGGTAGCTGAATTGCCGTATGGCCTGTGCTTGGGGTGCTTGTGAAAGAGGCGCACCCGGAGAGAAAAACTGGCACAAAAACACTGGCGAAATTTCGTGCGAGAGTATTCAACGTTCTTCTCCAAAATATTCCAATATGAAATTGATGTAGCATGCTCTAGTCAAACGCGTTGATGACCACTGCGCCCGATACGGCGACGCGGAAGATGATTTCGAAAAGGTCTTTCAATATTCCAAATAATTTTCCGTCCTGTTTTGGTAACACCATTATATGGTCACCTTTCTCCACATTCTGGCTGCCATCATGGATGGATCCATTGCTTCTGATGATTAAGATATTGTCTGCATCACCGCGGTTTGAAACACCACCTGCTGCGCTAATGTAATCTTCGAGGCTGAAAGAATCGTGCCAAATTACTGTCTGGGGAATTTTCACTTCACCCGATATCAGTACGATATCGGAAAATGCAGGAATGACAATTTCGTCTCCGTCTTCAAGACGGGTTTGGCGCCAATCGGTCCCGGCAAGAACGACGCGGCCCTCCGGTTCTATTGCCATGACTTTAGAGACAAAACTATCGACTAGTTTGGCCTCTTGTACGCGAATGGCTGCTTCTGTCGGAGTTGTTGAGCTTCCGGTCAGCACCGATCTTTGCAATTCATATAGCGCTCGTTGAATAGCTTGCTTTTGCCGTTCTGCCACGGATTGTCGCCTTAGATAGATAGCTGAGGTATTGGCAATGTCTGTATCTATTTCAATGAGGCGAGCAGCGGTGACAATGTCCGTTCCTAGCGGAACAGCGAAGGAGGAGGGGCCACCGCTATTGCCGGTGACATTCACAATAATCGAAGTCTCGCTATGGTCTTCAACGACTGTTATTTCATCATCCCCTTGAACTGCCAGCTTGGCAATTTGATCTAGCGGCATATAGGAAGTATTTGACCTGTCTCCACGTTTAGTTCTTAAAAATGCATGGCTAGCATTGTCATCAGGGCGTGCCATTTCCAAAAGTGCTTGTGAAGATACGGGGTCGATTTCGACCTCGAAGCGAAAAGCGTTTTTTACGTCACCCGACACAGATATTGTCGGAAATTGTGGATCGACAATAATAGTGTCATTGTCTTTAAATCCGATCTTGGTGAGCTCTCCGTCCAACAAAAACCGATAGAGGTCTATTTCTTCAATTGTTTTCCCGTCCCGCAGGATACGAATACTGCGATAGGAGCCGCGGTCAGGATCGATAGCGCCAGCCCGGGCAAGGTAATATAGAATACTGTCTGTTTTGCCACCTGGATATTTCCCAGGAACCTGAACACCGCCTGTGACATAGACACCTATAGGCTGTGTCCCCAATAGGTTAGTGTAAATCTGGACGTTATCGGTAAATGTTTTTGCAACATTTCTTTTAACCAACTCATTCAGCTCGTTGTTTTTTGTGCCGCTAACCTTTATCGGCCCGACTTCCGGGAGAAAAATATTTCCTTGCAAATCAACGAATTGAATCTGGTCATAATTTCTGGCACCCCAAACTTTTATTGCAATTCGATCGCCTTCAGAAATCACATATTCATCTGTAATACCGATATTGCGGTCGATAAGATTAGATCGGGTAAAAAGCTGGCTGCCAAACGGCATGAGGGACTTGGAAGTTTGGTTGCCTAACTGAGGCGGCACCCGGTCAGAGCGAATTGCTGTAGCCGGCGTCCCTGTCTGCCCAAGTGAGAGGTTTCCCCCCACAGGGAGGGGCTGAATGACTTCCTCTGAGGAGCTGTCTTCAGCGCCTGTTGAAACATCGCCAAACAGCGGGATCTGTGTGCTTGTTTGCTCTTTTTCCTGCGCAAATACAGTAGCGACATGAAAACAGCTCACAAAGATCACCGCTAGGTAATTCAGCGTCAGTTTGTAGATCATAATCGTGCATGCTCCCGAATGGCCGCGAGAATAAGGGTAAAAAGACCAAAAGCGATAACGCTGCAAAGTAGGATCGTGAGAATTAGCTTGGGTCTGTCAGGTTTGGTCGACTCATCTGGCCGAGAAGGTTCAACAAAAGCGACAAGATAGATATGTTTGCGAGCGGCTTCCGCTCTGGCGAGTTCCATGGAAGTCCCAGCTGCTGTGTAGGCAGCTTTTGCAAACTCATCTTCAATCACCAATCTTTCATAGTCAGCAAGCAAAGGGACGTAATTTCCTTCACTGGCTTCACTGGCTTCACCGGCAAGCCTGGCTCTTTCTTGTTTCAACTGTTGTTGAAGAGCACTCAGCCTTGCTTTTGCTGCAACAATCTGGGCGCTGTCTTCACGAAGATAACTGCGAAGTTGCGAAATCTCTGTTTGCGCTTTAGATAGCTCAAGTTCGATGCTGGCTACAATCGTTCCAATGGATGTAGCGCCCGAAATAGGATCAATCTCTCCATGTTTTTGGCGAAACGCACTTATCGCAAGTCGGGCATCTTCTACTCGTCTCTCTGCTCTCTCGACTTCTTTTCTCGCAAAAGCCAAGCTATCTTCTCGTGCCGTTAATGAGATATTGTCGACCAGATCATCACAAAGAGCGACAATAGATAGCGCAATGGCAAGAGCATCATCTGGAGAAAACGCTTCTACGGAGAGCTCTATGATCTGTGTTTCAGGATCAAAAAAAACTGAAACCCTGTTTAGGAAGTAGTCGTATAGCTCTTCATCTGTTCCATCTATATGAAAACGGGAAAAATAGTCTGCATCCTTTGCTGCAAAGATTGACCGAATATCAAGCATCTCTTGAAGCTTTGTTACCATAGAGCGCGACAAGATGAAGTCTCGGACAATATATGCCTCTGATGACATTGCGTTGGTACCTGAAACAGCACCCACTAATCCCCCCAGCAAGCTTGTCGGGCCCGACTCTGCTGTTCTGATGGATAGTTGGGAATAGGAAACGTAGCGATTAGTGACGATTGAGCCGAAATATACGATCCCGAAAATGACTGGTAGAACAACAATCAGCAGGAAAGGCAGGCGAAGGTAAAATGAGCGCGTATTTCGTTCAGACATCTGGTTTTGCTGAACTGTAAAAAGGCTTGTCTTTTGATCCTTTCCGGTAGGGAGCAAGTTTTTGACGGCGTCGCGTTTTAGATCTTGTTTCATGCTGTCCCGCCATTTTTGAGATAAAAATCGACGCCTTCGTCAATATCTTCAAAGGGGACAAGGGAAGTGCCATAGAAAACTAGCGCGTAATCACAATACTCCTTAACCGTCTTTTCATTATGGGACACAAAAAGTAGGCCGGCATTTTCGGCTCTTTCTCGAAAAGCCTGCTTGGATTTTTCTTTAAAAAAGCGATCACCGACGCCAGTCAATTCATCGATAAGGTAACAGTCAAAATCAATTGACAAGCTGAGCCCGAACATCAATCTGGCGCGCATCCCTTGTGAATAGGATTTTACTGGCATATCCAGATATTGGTCTATTTCCGAGAAGTCTTTTACATATTCAAATACACTGTCGAAATCTGCTCTATACAGACGAGTGATAAAGCTGATGTTTTCCACGCCTGTTAAATCTGGATGGAGACCACCTGACAAACCAAGTGGCCAAGAAATTTTTCCCCTCCGAACGACTTCGCCGTAACTCGGGTTCTCAACCCCGGCAATCATCTTCAGGAGCGTTGTTTTTCCAGCGCCGTTTCGACCCAGAATTCCTACTCGCAAATTAAGTGGGATACTCATATTTACGGATTTGAGGATCTCGCGGCGACCAACGTCTGTATCATAATATTTCCCGCAATTAATCAAATGTATCATTGGGTCATCATTCTGAAGTGAAAAATCCGTTGAAACATAAATCCGACGAAGAGCAACGTCAGAGCAAAAAAGAGAGCATATGACAGTTCAATATTTTGAGAGGTAAGGAGGGGCGTAAAATTATTTCGCACCGTGCTAATAAATTGCGCCAAGGGATTCCAAGCAAGATATTGACTGCGAATACTCGATGGTAGCATTTCAGGAGCGAAGAATACGCCAGATGTAAAAAACAGAAGCCTTGTCCCCTGCCGAATGAAATTGGCTATTCCAGGAAAAACAGAAGCGATACCGGCAGTGATTAAGCCGAGGCCGATGCCACAAGCTGCCAAGCCGCAGAAACCCAAAAGTATCTCCAAAATGTTTCCAATGAAGAATTTCTCTACGTAAAAATAGAGACCAGACATAAAAGCGAGGAAAACCACCACAATTGTCGAAAGCTCAAGGCTTGTTTTGGTAACAATAATGTCTATGACTTGTATCTTTGGATGTACCAATATGGCTTTACTGCTTGAGACAGCACTCACCATCTGATTAAAGCAATTTCGAAATAATGTATAAGGAACCACTCCAGTTACTATAAACAGGGGAATGGACATTCCGTAAAATGACTGACGCCCTGCGATATAGAAAATGCCAACAAATATAGCGGTGTAGACGGCCGGTTCCAAAAAGGCCCATAAATAACCCAATTTGTATATGCCAAACCTTGCCTTTGTTTCACGAAGGATTAATGCGCGGACAGAATTTAGATGTCCTGCAATGCCGCGTATAAAATTACTTCCGGTAGCAAAATCATTTCGTGCCCATTTTGGAGAAAAAATTTTCGGCAATTCGATCTCTTCAATAATTGTACTCTGTAGATCGGGCCGCTTGCTCGAATTGATAATTCTCAGATCTGGATGGAGGTCTCGGTCCGGCCAATTTTCGATGAGGATTTGCAAATTCGAAGCAACAGAATTTGCATCTGCATTCTGCACACCAAGCCGGCATTTCAGAGTTACTATCTCGGGGGATAAATCAGTATCATTGAACCATTTCGCAAAATAGTATGCAGCTAAGGTTGTTTTTTTTGCCCTAAGGCAGCAATCGATGACTTTTAACTTTCCTTCAGTCCATTCCTTATCCTGCTCCAGATGCTTCAACAGATCTCGTACTGAATTGAACGGAGTGTTTAAGGCCACCTGTGCGTCACATTTAAGTTCCTGCAAAATGCGCAGGTTATTAAGATGCTTTGGGCCGGCTCCCACTAATTTGCTTAAGGCCTGATTGGCATGTTTTAAAGCTGGCGCATACTCTTCCAAGTTAAAGTGAACCTGGGCAAGCTGAGTTTTGATCGTTGGCGTAGGTCCGAATAAGAATGATGAATGGCTTAAGAGCCGTTTAGCAAACGCCCAGTCACACTGATCCACGGCAGTCTTTATCGCACGATGATAAAGGGGCGAGTGGCCAGCGGGGCGTTTTAGAAAAGTGTTTAGCTTTATATAAGCTTCTTCAGAATGTTTTAAATTTAATAGGAGACGAGCTTCAAATAGCCCGAAGTCCTGTTTCTTTTTTTTTGGAATATGTTTCCAAGTAGCACGGAGTAGGTTTAGTGCCTTGCTGAACTGTCGATTTAGGGCAAGGAACTTGGCTTTTTGGCTACAAACTTCCCAGTCATCAATACTGACGTCCAGTTTGGAAACGATCGCCAGACCGCATCGAAATTCGTTGCGTTGAGCTAAATATTTGGCCATCCAAAGGACGGAGTGCCTCGTTAGAGGCAGGTGAATATCTTTTCGAAACGCTGCCAAAATGAAATCTGCGGCTTCGTCAATCTTACCCATCTCTTCCGCTAGCATAAAATGAACCAAGAAATGTTGCTGATTTGAGAGTGCAGCCGTACTCTCGTCGATCAAATTCCGGGCATCTTCAAAATTGCGTTGCAGTATCCGAGAAACTATCTTTTGGAATTGTTCACTAATTATTTGCACTCCCCAAATTTGACTGAGTCATGTCCATAAACTTTTTATATTTTCAGCCTTCATGCCCGTTGGCCCATAAGAAAGGAGCCGTATTTTTGGAGCAAGCAAATGGAGTTTCGACAGACCGGTATCACAGAGAAACGATCAGAACTCTGCCGGCAGGCGAGGAGCTTGCTAAAGAGATCTATGGATAAATGTAAAAGACTATAAATACTTAACTGCACGACTATTTATCTATACCTGGCGATTATCATTTCCTGCCAATTGATCAGATGTATCCAATGCTTATCGTATTTGAGGTTTCGGAGGAAACCGTACATTGTAAGTATTCAAGGGTGGATCGCCGCCTCATTTGGCTAAGCTAGGGCGATTTTTTACTTTTAAATCTAAAAGTGGTGAATTGATCAAATTGTTTTCGAGCCGATAAACAGCTACATCAACTGCTGCATCTAATCCTGGTCGATTATAAAAGACTCCTCTGAGCTGGACAGTGTCAGCGAGAGCTTTAAAAAAGTTCTTGCTGAGGTCCGGATTCGGCGGCTTGGGCATGATCCAGAAATCATCAAGAGACTGTTTGTCGACGAGGCCTACTACATCATAAATCGCTTCCCCCAGCAATTTGATGGGGCAGCTTTTCCTGAGGGCCCAAAGGCCTACAGTACTATTAACAGTCACAACACCGCGCGTCTTTTCCAACAGCTTAGATAAATCACCACCCTTGAGGTAGTAAACGCGGGCATCAACACCGTTTTTTCGTGATAGCTTGGAAATAAGTTGAGCCCAATTTTTTAGTCCAGGATCCAATGGGTGGATCTTAATGAAGAGTTTTGTGCTCTTAGGAGCGTGAGAGGCGAAGGATTGAATGACTTCTTCAATGGCGTCATCCAATTTTTCGTAAGGGGAATAGGATCGTATTTGAAAGTCGGTAGCCATTTGCAACGGAAACAGAAAATATTCAGAATTTGAATTTTGAATACTCGCGATTGCCCGATTGCTAGAAGACTGAGCTTTGCCATTCCTTAAAAGCCTTATTCCCATCCCAATGCCAACAAGGACTGGATGATGCTTTTGGTGGCTACGATATCCGGGATATAGAAAATGACAAAGGGAGCTCGACAGGTGGTACAAAATAGCCCAGAAGGCCATTCTGCGAAAACTGTCCTGAAATCGCGGAGTAAAATCAACTATAGAGCATTGTTTGGCCAAAGAATTGATACGGACGGGGTCCCGGGGGAAATTTGAATTTACGGACATGCCATCTCTTTCGAAGGTTATCCAGTCAGGACGAAGATAGCCGAAGTCTGTCGCTACTACTGATATGCCCATCTCTTTCGCGATTTGGATTGCCGTCTTGTGATAATATCTTTGCTCGCCCAATAGGATTATATCCGTGACGTGATGTTGGTGTAAGCAAGATCGAATGAAGGCAGGCCATGCCTCTCTACTTTTACGGAAGTTAATTCCGCCTGGACGGCGCCAAAATAAGTAGTCTCCAAAGCAAAGATTAACTCTGAGAACTTTGTGGCCGTTCGCTCGCAGCCGATCTGAGATATCAGCGA
Source organism: Pseudomonadota bacterium (assembly GCA_024743055.1). Taxonomy (GTDB): domain Bacteria; phylum Pseudomonadota; class Alphaproteobacteria; order Sneathiellales; family Sneathiellaceae; genus Sneathiella. Next base: position 164,105 of record JANSXH010000001.1, on the reverse strand, counting down.
AGAAAGGCGAAATTGGACCTTGGAGGAAGAGGTAAGTTCTCTTTCTTGGAGATTTGGTTGCTGGTTGCTTATCTATCATTCAATAATCGGTTCAAATTTAGAACGTACTTGGCATTTCAAAGGTATTAAATCTGGAATAGATCCATAAATTACTTATGCGTGCATTTCTCAGCTGACGTATGGTTGCGCTGTGACCGCTAAACAGAACCGGCAAGACTTAGATCTTGGAGCAGATAGACACCCGCAAAGCACCCTCAGCCATCGTTTCTGATCAAGAAAGAAGATGAGAGGTTTGTTGGCGATTAGACAATTCCGGTTTTTTTGTGGACTGAACTCTTTAATTAGAAAGGTCACGATGACGCCAAACCGATTATTAGTGGCACAGATGTTATGAGAAGAGAGATATGCGCAGAGGCTCATATTCATGCCTCGTTAGTTTTCAAGATTCGTATTACGCCCAATTCCTGCAAAGAAGGATCAATAAGAAGTTTATATATTTTGCCCCTTGCCGTTTGAAAAGAATTGATGACGACGTCACAGAAGTAGGCAGAAACCGTTTTGATTATTAGAGGTTCCATTTGTCCACCAAACTACCTAATTAAAAACAATCACCAGCACATCTAAAAACAATCTAGAATTGGAAAGGGGCATTTCTTTAGGGCATAAATATTGGATTAAATGCTAATTTAGGCAGTGAACTGCCCAATAACATAGTACCTTAGTTGCTTCAGTCTCGTCGGAAAATTACAATTAAAATAGATTTGTAAAGCCGTTTGAAATCAATAAAAATTGCTTGTAAAATTGATTAGGAAATTAGAATATTTAGATCAAATTGGATTTTTAGTCAGCTGAAAAATGTGGCCAAAATACAATCTTTGCCAGTTTTTAAACCCCTTTACTTTCCTTCAATATAATCGAAATGAGTGTTGCTTTCTGTTCAATCAGCCGTGACACAAGTATGAGAAAATGCCGATTTTTATGGAAGAATTACTAGGTGTCGGCAGAACAGAGAATAGTTGACTGCCTCAATCGCAATGGCCACTTAGGATAGGCCGCATGAATAAGCGCGAAATCTGGCTAAGCAAATCGCAATGGTTGTGTTTATCCTTCCAACCATGTAAAAATCCGAGAAACAGATCTAACAACATCGTTTTTCGGAGACTGAATATGAAAGTTCTTTTTAGGGCGGCATTGTTTTCAATGCTCATCATTTTTGTCGGAGCATGTGAATTCAAGATGGCTACATTGTACGATGCCAACAAAATTCCGATCCCAGTTGAGCTGCAGGACGCCCCGTCTGATGAAATCTCCGACATTATTTTAACGGCTGGAATTGAACGGGGCTGGCAAATGAAAAAAGAAGGCCCTGGAAAAATTATGGCAACTTTGCTGAATAGGGATCATAAGGCGGTTGTCGACATCATTTATACGAAAACAAATTATTCAATCCTGTATGATAGCAGTGTGAACCTTCGTTATGATGGCACCAGGATTCATCGCAATTATAATCGCTGGGTGAAAAATCTTGAAAAGGATATCAGTAAAGGATTAAACCTCGCCGCACTTCGTAAATCGTAGAAAGTAAATTCCCTATGGGAAACACCGTTTCCTTCGCAATAGAAAGATGGTCTGCCTGGGCGCCGGGCATCGAAAACAAGGTGGCCTGGACTGATTGGGCTCAAAAAGAACAAGAGTTGCCGTCTGAAGAAGGAGAACCGAATGTTAAGGATCTACCGGCAGGTATACGGCGGCGCTTGTCTCGGCTTGGAAAAATGGCCATTCGGGTTGCCTTGGACTCCGGTTCGGCCGAAACGGCGAAAATCGTTTTTAGTTCGCGCAATGGAAATGTTGTGCAAATGTTGAAGCTACTGCAGAGCCTAGCCGTTGATGAGCCGATCTCTCCTACGGGATTTGGGATGTCCGTTCATAACTCTTTGGTGGGTATGTTATCGATTATCACTGGGAACAAGCAGGCTCAAACGGCAATTGCAGCAGATAGTGAAAGCCTGTGCATGGGCTTGATGGAAGCTCTGGCGCTCCTTAATACAGACCCGTCCACGCCCGTGCTTTTGGTTCATTGCGATGAGTTTCTGCCAGACTTCTATCAACCTTTTCAAGACAAGAGTGTACCGGTTTGCGCCCTCGCGTTGGTTTTACGGTCGGTTGAGCATGCGGAAGAGGCCCTTACCTTCAGCTATTCAGGACAGAAGGATCTTGAAGAAAGACAAGATCCATTAAAAAGTTTTTTACGCTTTTTGATTAAAAATGAGAAAAATTGGTCCTGGAGTGGTGTTCAGGGCAACTGGCTATGTGAGCGACATGCTTGAACGCTTGAATTACATATGGAGACTGACAGGCACCGGCTTGGCATTTCTTTGTTTCGGGGCCGGAGGGATCTTCATGACTATTTTCATCTTTCCGGTTATATCCCTTTTGACAAAAGACAAATCACTCCGTGTGCGTCGGGTCCGTCGGACCATATATTATTCTTTTCGCGCCTTTGTCTATTTGCTCAGGGTAGGTGGCGTGATCGATTCTCGGTTTCATGAGGCTGAACGGCTTGAGAAATGTCGCGGCGCGCTGATCGTAGCAAACCATCCATCTCTCTTGGACACAGTTTTCCTGATGTCCCGAATGCCGGATGTTCAATGCATCGTCAAAAATGAACTTTGGGACAATAGGTTCCTAGGCGGTGTAATGCGGGCTGCAGATTACATACGCAATGATGGTAACCCAGAGGCCATGATGGAACAGTGCCGTCATTCCTTGAGTTCCGGCCAGAATATCCTTGTGTTTCCGGAAGGAACACGGTCCATTCCCGGGCAGGAGGTCAAGTTTCAAAGAGGTTTTGCCAATATTGCAACCCACTTTGAAGCTCCGATTCAGCTGGTAACAATAAGATGTGAGCCGTCAACCTTAGCGAAAGGAAATCCGTGGTATGATATTCCTCCTCGACAAGCCCGGTTTGATATTACTTTTGACGAACAACTGGACATGACGGCCTATTTGAGCGATGAACCTAGATCAATAAAAGTACGCAAGCTGACGCGCCAATTAGAAAAGTACTATGTTGGGAAACTCTGTAATGAATGATTTGGAACTGGAACTGAAGAAGCTGGTAATCGATACTCTTAATTTGGAGGATATTACGCCAGATGAAATCGACAGCGAGGAAATGCTGTTTGTTGAGGGGCTCGGCCTGGATTCCATTGATGCACTTGAGCTTGGCGTAGAAATCCAAAAGACTTATGGCATTAAGATGAATGCACAGAGTGATGATATAAAACAGCATTTCGCTTCTGTTCGTTCCCTGGCTAATTTTATTTCTTCCGAAAGGAAGGAAATGAGTGCGTGATGACCCGCGACGAAGTATATGAAAGTTTAAGTACCTATCTGGAGGACTTGTTCGAAGTGCCACCAGAAGATATCAGCCCTTCTGCATTGCTGTATGAAGACCTTGATCTTGACAGTATTGACGCGGTTGATCTGGTAGTGAAGCTCCAGGATCTAACAAATAAAAAGATAGCTCCCGAAGAGTTTAAAACAGTGCGGACGGTGGATGACGTCGTGGACCGGGTCTATGCACTCGTGGCTAAATAGACGGTCTGTTCTAGACCTGATCTTGGCGCTGGTTAGTATTGCCTATCCATTTTTGGTTTATTTCGGACTAACCAGGTTTTCTCCCTGGACTGTAGGGATCTTTCTGTTGGTTTTCCTGATCGCAAGGGTCGTGCTGAAGCGCGGAAAAACAGCAGTAGGTCCTCCAGGAAAAGTGTTTGTTCTTATTATTCTGGCGATAGCATTGCTGATGTTTGTGGATCAGATTCTTGCCATAAAGGCCTACCCGGTAATGATCAGTCTCTCCATGGCCGTGATTTTCGGCTATTCTCTTTTTAACCCTCCATCGATAATCGAAAAAATAGCCAGGCTTCGTGAGCCAAATTTGGATCAAACAGGTGTTGTTTACACCAGAAAAGTAACAGTTGCCTGGACGTTATTTTTTATCGGAAACGCAACTATTTCAATCTGGACCGCGCTCTATGCTTCTATCGAAACCTGGACAGTCTACAATGGATTTATATCCTATATTCTGATTGGTTTGATGTTTGCAATTGAACTGACAGTTCGACATTTTGTCAGACGACGGAAGGCTCCGTGAATGACTGAATTCCAGCCCCTATCGGCGCTTATGGCCTCACGTTGCTCAGATGATTTATTGGTAGCCATGAGTCACGGAAGAGAGAAGAAGTTCGGCGAATTTCGGAGCTCAGTTACTGCAACCATTGAAAAGATTCAGTCTCGAAAAGTTGATAAAGTGGTATTGGCGACAGAGGACGCCTATAAATACTGCGTCGGGTTTCTCGCAGCCCTTCATAGCAGTTGCCGGATCATTGTTCCCCCTAATTCGCAGCCTGGTACTCTTGGTAATTATGTTTCACATGATTGCCCCCTTCTAAGTGAAGGGAGAGGGGTGCCTGAGGCAGAGTGGATCGAGATTGGCGGTGAGGCAAGATCGGAGTTCGAGTTTCTGCGTATTGATCCTGCGAGAAGCCATCTTGATTTTTATACCTCTGGGTCAACAGGAACACCTAAATGTATTCCTAAGCTCCTGTCTCAGATAGAAGATGAGTTGACTGTTTTGCAATCGACCTGGGGGGCAGAGCTTATAGACTCCATCACCCTCGGCACAGTTACCCACCAGCACATTTACGGATTATATTTTAAAGCTCTTTGGCCGCTTTCAGCAGGGCGGCCCTTTTACGGTCAGACCTTTGAAATTTGGGAAGATATGTTGGCACAAGCACCGAATAGAAGCTGTTTCGTATCAAGCCCTGCGCATCTTTCCAGAATTCCCGCCTTTACACCCCTTTCAGAAGGAGATCAGCCGCAAATGATTTTATCCGCAGGTGGCCCATTGAGCTATTCCTCGGCGCAGCATGCACAAGAAATATTCGGTGTTCTACCTACAGAGATTTATGGCAGCACGGAGACAGGTGGTGTTGCTCACCGTCAACAGGCTGAGAATCCTACACCGTTTAAGCCCCTTTCCGGAATGGAAACAAGGATTGCGGCATCGGGCATTCTGTCGGTGCGATCAAATTATACCGACAATCAAGATTGGGCAGAGACCAATGATCTGGCAACACGGTTTGAAGATGGACAATTTCTTCTTACGGGTAGATCGGATCAGTTTACAAAAATCGAAGGCAAAAGGGTTTCTTTGGCAGAAGTCGAAAAATACCTATGCCAATCTGAACTCGTGACTGAAGCCGCTGTGATCCTTCTAGAGGGAGAGCGGGAAGGGCTGGCGGCGATTGTTGAGCTATCAAATACGGGGAAGGCTAAGCTTACGGACATGGGAGCGTTTCGTCTAAATCGGCAATTGCGGCAATTCTTGCAAGACACACTGGAACCCGCTGCGATGCCAAAGCGCTGGAGGTTTGTGGAAGCCCTGCCAACCAATAGCCAGGGAAAACGCATGCGATCTGCGCTTCAGGAATTGTTCAAGTAGTAGGCAGCCCATATACTGTTACGAAATGACACAAGCAAACCCTCACAGCTGGGCGAAGAGCCTGACCGAGCCGAAAATTCTGTCGGAGAAAATATCGCCTGAAGAGGTTGAGCTGACACTGTTTCTTCCGGCTGAGCTTTTTCAATTTCAGGGGCATTTCCCGGATCAACCTATCTTGCCAGGGGTCGCTCAACTTGATTGGGCTGCCCGATTTTCCGAAAAGTATTTTGCGCATTCAGGCTGCTACCGCAAATTGGGGCAGCTCAAGTTCAGCAAACTAATTGAAGCGGGACAGACAGTCTCGCTAAAGCTCCGTTTTTTAAAGGATAAAAAGCGTATTCACTTTTCCTATGTATTTGAGACGGAGGCTTGCTCGTCAGGATTTCTGGAACTGGCCGAGGAATGAGCATCTCTCTCTGCGCAATTGTGCCAAGCCACAATCATCATAAGCATATTCGTCCCGTTATAGATGCCTTGCGGAAGGAAAATCTAGGGATATACATTATTGATGACGGCAGTGATGAGACGACAAGACAAGCTCTTCTTGACCTTCACAATCCGTCAGAAGACATAATTGTCCACCGCCATGAGCAAAACAGAGGCAAAGGTTTCGCGGTAATCAAAGGTTTTAAGTTAGCCTTTTCGGATGGGTACAGTCACGCTTTACAGATTGATGCAGATGGCCAACATGACCTGACGCAATTACCGGAATTGCTGAAAGCTGCAACTCACAACCCATCGGCTTTAATTAGCGGGGAACCGATCTATGATGAAACCATCCCCACTTCCCGAAAAATAGCTCGCTGGATCACTCATGTCTGGGTCTGGATAGAAACGCTTTCAACTGGAATTAGCGATAGCATGTGTGGTTATCGAGTGTATCCATTGGTGTCTGCTCTCGAAGTAGTACACGAAGAAACAGTGGGGCAATTCATGGATTTCGATACGGAGATCATGGTGAGGATGAGCTGGCGAGGAGCACCGATACAGATGATCCCGATAAAAGTGACTTATCCGTCCGACAATATCTCGAACTTCCAGCTACTTGCCGACAATTGGCGGATTACCAAAATGCATACCCGGCTCGTATTCGCCATGTTAGTACGACTTCCGCAAGTCTATAGAAATCGACCCCGCAGGAGGCCTGATGCTAAGCATTGGGCGGATCTGAATGAACGAGGTGTTTCCTGGGGGGTAAAAGCTGTCTTTGGAACATATAAGCTACTAGGCCGAAATGCCTGTTGGATCCTTTTGCAGCCTATCTTACTTTATTTCTTTGTAACTGGTCGTCACCAGCGGACGGCGTCGTTTCAATATTGGAACCGGATTTGGACGGAGACAGGGAAGGCTGGAAAGCCTGGGTATTTGATCGTCTGGCGCCATTACAGATCCTTTGGGCGTATGGCCCTCGAAAAACTGGCTGCCTGGCTTGGAGACATAGGGGTAGAGGAACTGGTTGCAGATAACCTGGACGAGCTCGACAGCGTGGCTAGCGGAGACAAAGGTGTGATCGTCTTTAGCTCTCATCTTGGAAATATTGAGGTGTCCCGGGCATTGGCACGGAAAAGGGGGGCCAACAGGGTAACCGTATTTGCCCATACCCGAAATGCCATGAGATTTAACAGGATTCTCGCAAAATACAATCCGCTCTCCGCCATCGATATTATGGAAGTTGAAGATATCACTCCCGCAACAATTATAGAGCTGCAGGATCGTCTTGACCGTGGAGACTGGATTGTTATCGCCGGCGACCGAATTCCTATAACAGGGGAAAAGCGGCTGACGGAAGTAAAATTCCTGGGCGACCAGGCACCGTTTTCGCAAGGTCCAGTACTCATCGCATCCCTTTTGAAATGCCCGGTATATGTCATGAACTGTGTTCGTGAAGAAAAAGGGTTTCGTGTATTCTTCGAAAAAATCGCAGAGGAGATTACGTTGCCAAGAAGAGGGCGGGATGAAGCCATTCAAGGCTTTGTCACCCAATATGCCAGGATACTGGAAGATTTATGTAAAAAATATCCGGATCAATGGTATAATCTCTACGATTTTTGGCGGGCAGCCGACAAGTAATATTGGTAAAATAAAATGTTGAAAAACAATGTATTAGAGTCAGAAATTGATATTAAATCTCAGTTCTATGACCTAGATCCCATGAATATTGTATGGCATGGAAATTATGCCCGGTTCTTTGAGCAGGCAAGATGTGCGCTACTGGACAAACTGGATTTCAACTATCAGCAAATGAGTGAGACTGGATACGCGTGGCCAATTGTTGATATGCGCATAAAATATGTCCGGCCCGTTCGATTTCCGCAGACAGTTCGTGTGACAGCGACCCTCGCAGAATATGAGAATCGCCTTAAAATCAATTACCTGATACGGGATGCTGAAACACTCGAAAAGGTCACCAAGGGTTTTACAATTCAAGTAGCCGTTGATATCAATACAGAAGAGATGATGTTTCAGTCTCCGCCAATTCTCATAGAAAAGGTAGAAAGCTTACTTTGTTCTCCAAACTGACTCTTCTGGTTCTTCTATGCGGCCTTTTCTATTCAAGTCACACCGTTGCCGAGCCTGTTCGTCTTAATCAGGACGAAGGGCTAAAGGGCAAATTTACCCAGCAACGATATTTGGAGGGGTTCGAGCGTCCAATTGAATCTTCCGGGGAATTTTATGTGGTGCCGAATGTTGGGCTGATTTGGCAGACCCAAGCACCAATTGCCAGTCGGATGGAAATCGATAAAAATGGCATCAGTCAGAGCATTCGCGGTGGTGAAGTTACCCGTATCAGTCTCGAACAATTTCCTTCTTTGGAAATTCTCAAAGAAGCTTTGGAACAGTCTCTTGCGGGAAACTGGGAGTATTTGGAGTCACTGGCGGGTAAGGAGCTCGTCAAGTCAGGCGATATTTGGAGCCTGGAATATGAGCCAGGCGCTAACGGTGCTGATCTCGCTTTCGAGAAAATAGCCTTTGAAATAGGGAACTATCTGGATCAGGTTGAAGTCATAAAGAAAAACGGGGATCGCGATATCATCACATTCTCCGATCAGACACACCTCCCTAAAGAAATTGTACTGAAAGAATTCAATAACAAGGTCGAGGCGGACCAATGAGTAAGGTCGGCTTGTTTGTATATCTGGTAGCTTTGTTGGGCTCCCTCGCTGTGATCTCCCTTCGCTTTTCTGAGGGGGTGCCAGTAGAGACAAATGTCCTTGCCTTGCTGCCTGAGAGAGAGACGGCCGAATGGGTCCAGACTGCAGAGTCGGTTCAGCAATCCCGAGGTGCAGATCAATTAATTGTCCTCGTTGGACATTCCGAATTTACAATTGCAAAAGATTCAGCTGAAGACCTGCAAAGAACTCTTGTAGAAAATAGCATTTTGGATGCAGATAATGTCCTGGCGAGTGCGGCTCAGTACGACGCATTGACGGAGATATTGTTTCCCTACCGATCCGGCCTTCTTTCAGAGACAGATCGACGTTTATTAGGTGAGGGGAAAGGCCACGAGATCTCTGAGCGGGCATTTGCTCAGATCACATCTCCTTTGTCTCCAATTAACGCGACCCTCTTAAGAAGCGATCCCTTGCTGCTGTTTCCAGGGTATTTATCGAGCTCAAATGGCGGAACTTCAACGTTGCGTCAGAAAGACGGTGTTCTGGCGCTGGAAGAAAATGGAAAATGGTATGTCGCTATCCTCGGACGTCTGAACGGTGATGCATTTGAAAAAAACTTTCAATCGAGAGCCCTTACAGTTCTGAATGAAGCCGTGATTGCACTAACAATGGCCCATAAGGATCTTACCATTCTAAAGACAGGGGCTGTCTTCTATGGAGAATATGCCTATCGCCAAGCCGAAAAAGAAGCAGCATTTATTGGCAGTTTTTCACTGTTAGCAATCGTTCTTTTAAACATCCTTGTTTTCAGGAGCCTGCAGCCGCTTTTGTTGTCGATGTTAGCTATCGCTTCTGGAATTACCTCCGGCCTTGCCGTTACCCTTCTGTTTTTTGGTGAATTGCATCTCCTTGCCCTTGTTTTCGGCGCTAGCCTGATCGGCATCGCCGTCGATTATTCGTTCCATTATTTCTGCGAGCGGTTTCAGTCAAATTTGCCGGACCCAATAAATCGAGCTAAGGCGATTAGGTCAGGTTTGACTTTAGGTCTTGTTAGTTCCGTACTCGGATTTTTGACCTTGTCTTTGACGCCTTTTCCCGGACTGCAGCAGATCGCCTTGTTTTCTGCTGCAGGATTGACGGTTGCCTATCTGACAGTCCTTCACGTCATTCCCAGAATTGACAGAGCCAAATCCGGATCCAGTGCAGATCAATTACGAAATGTTTCCATGTATTTATATGGCTTCTGGTGGCAGGATTCCTTCAAAAAATACAGGGTAGGTGTCATCCTGGTCGTACTAGCGATAGGGGCCTTTGGGGCTTTTAAAATTACTGTTGATGACGACGTGCGTAGTTTGCAATCCCTGCCGGAAATTCTTCAGGCAGAAGAGCAAAAGATCCGAGAACTCTCCGGTATCGATAATCAGACCTATCAGTATTTTCTACGTGGTAACAGCTCGGATGAAGTACTTGGACAAGAAGAAGAACTTCGCCGGGATTTGGAGCGGCTGAAAGAAGAAGGGAATCTTGGTGGATACCAAGCCATCTCAAAGCTCGTACCGTCATCTGGACGACAAGTGGAAAATAGAAAGCTATTTGATGAAAAGTTAGTTCCGTTACTTGATGATCACTTTGCCGCACTGGGGCAAGTGTCAGGCAATCCTTATGACATACCGGAAGAACAGGTAACGGTGGGACATATCACCGGTTCAAAAGCAGAGCCTGCTCTTAGTCGTTTACTGCTAGTCGATACACCTGGTGTCGTAATTCATGCTGTTTCACTCACTGGAGTTACCGATCCTGACATACTTTCCGAACTCGCGGATCGATCTGAAAACATCGTTCTCGTCAATCAGGCGGAAGGATTGAGTCAGACCTTCGGCACTTACCGGGTAAAATCCCTGGTAATGCTGGCTATTGCCTATGTTGTTGTTTGGGTATTTCTCTCTCTTCGCTACGGTATCGGCGGCGCAATTCAGGTTGTAATACCTTCTTTGGGGGCTGTCCTCCTGGCTCCCTGTATTCTCGCCCTGTTTGGCCAGACTTTTACGTTTTTCAACGCCATATCCTTGATGCTCGTTTTTGCCATTGGCCTTGATTACGCATTGTTCAATCGGGAGTCATCTGGTGATAAGAAAAGTAGATCCATGCTGGCAAACGGTTTATCAGCTCTGTCCACCATCTTTGCGTTTGGGCTTCTTGGATTGAGTAACACCTATGCAATCCACGCATTTGGTGTCACAATATTTGTTGGTATCCTGGTAGCCTACGCGCTTGCGCCCATCGCTTCGGACCCAAAACAAAAAGAAATGGAAACTCTTTGAATGAGCGAAATCCACGCCGAATTTGATGTTGTCGTTATTGGGGCAGGGCCGGCAGGTGCGCTTGCTGCTTGTCGCTTGGCGAAATCCGGCGTCAAGGTTCTGGTCTTGGAGAAACTAGTATTTCCGAGATTTGTTATTGGCGAGAGTCTATTGCCGCAGTCCATGGCTTATCTGCAAAATGCCGATATGTTGAAGGCAATTGAGTCCGCGGCTTTTCAAACCAAGAACGGTGCGAACTTTAGTGATGACAGCCAGTTCAGCTCCATTGATTTTTCACAAAAGTTCACGGAAGGATGGGCCTCCACCTATCAGGTGAAAAGAGAGCAGTTTGATAACCTGTTGATCAAGGAAGCTGAAGCGGCAGGCGCTGTCATTTGGTTTGAAAGCAGTGTTATGGGCATTGAAATGCAAGGTCAATCGGCGTCGCTGCAAGGATTAGGGCCCGAAGGTTCTTTCGAATTGCGATGCCGGTTTGTTGTGGATGCCAGCGGTTATGGCCGCGTTCTTCCGAGATTGCTGGACTTGGATACCCCTTCAGATTTTCCTGAAAGGACCGCCATCTATACCCACGTAAAAGATGATCTTGCGAGTAAGTATTTTGATCGGGATAAAATTCTGATTACTGTTCATCCTGTGCATTCTGAGATCTGGTTCTGGCTCATTCCGTTTTCGGACGGTACCTCGTCCATTGGCGTTGTTGCTCCACCAGATAGTTTGGCGAAGATCCCTGGCTCTCTATCCGACCAGCTCTGGAGCAATATTTCTGAGACTTCCGAGCTTAAGGAGCTGATGGAGGGAGCAGAGGAATGCCGACCTGTGAACTCGATGACGGGATATTCTTCGAAGGTAAAAAGTCTTTATGGTGACAATTATGCGTTGCTTGGAAATGCCGGTGAGTTTCTGGATCCTATTTTTTCCTCCGGCGTGACCATCGCCCTCAAGTCAGCAGATCTGTTGATCGACCCACTGTTACGAGAACTCGAAGGGGAGGAAGTGAACTGGGAAAAGGACTTTGCAGCACCTTTGCAGGTCGGCGTTAACTGTTTCAGGGTTTTTGTTGAGGCCTGGTATTCAGGCGAGCTGCAGAAGATTATTTTCAATCCGCCGGAGGATGCAAATCCGGTCAAAAGAATGATCGTGTCCATTCTTGCAGGCTACGCCTGGGACGAGGAAAACCCATTTGTTACAAAAGGACGGCGCTATTTGAGTGCGGTTGCAGCTCAATGCGGCTGATTTTTCTTCTTCCCTTTGTTGTCCTTTTAGTGGCTGCTTGTGCAACCCCGACAAAAGAGACATCTGACTTGTCTGCCTGGACGTTACCAGATGACCCTCGGGAGGTTATCCAGATTCTGAATGGCCAATATCAAGATCAGGCATTCCAGTTTCAGGTTCGTCTTAGCCTTGCCGAGGAACAGATGCAGCTCGTCGGATTGGATGCACTCGGTAGGCGGGCGTTTAAGATCGTCTGGAATAAAGAAGGCATTTCGACATTGAAGGCCGACTGGGTTTCTGAGAAAGTGAAAGCAGAAGACATCTTGAATGTAATTGTCGCGGTGTTCTGGCCTGAAGAAAATCCTGTCCGGCAGCGCGTTGTCGAGCATATTGGAGAGTTGGATGTTTCATATCAGTCCTCTCGAGAAATGGCCTGGAATGAAACGGTGGATGTAAGGGATCCGGTACACGGGTACAACATGACAATTACTTCCTATGAGCTGGCTGAATGACTGAAACACTATATCTGAACGCGCTTGGAATGGTTAGCCCGTTAGGGGAGGATAAATCGGAGATCTGTCGCAATCTTCTTGAAGGCCGGACGGATGGCATGGTGCCGCAGGGCGGTTGGCTAGCAGATCGCGATGCGTTTGTTGGTCCTGTTACTCAGGAATTGCCGGAAATTAATGGCAAAATGTCTGATTTTGATAGTAGAAACAATAGGTTGCTGCTGTCCGCTTTAAAAGAGATTGAGACAGAAATCCAAAACCTAATTTCAGATTATGGGCCGGACAGGATTGCTGTGATCCTTGGTACCAGTACGTCAAGCGTTGGTGACAATGAACAAGGAATTGCGGAAAAGGTCAGAACCGGCGAATTTCCAGCAGGGTTTGACTATCTTCGTCAGGACAATGCTTCCTGCGCATTGTTTGTCCGGCAATATCTGGGGCTTCGAGGCCCGGCGATGACTATCTCGACTGCTTGCACTTCAAGTGTCAAAACGCTTGCCTCAGCCCAACGGCTCATCCAGGCTGGTTTTTGTGATGCCGCGATTATTGGCGGAGCGGATAGTTTGTGCCGCTTGACACTTAACGGTTTTGCGTCCCTTGAGCTTCTTTCAGAGAAAATCTGCAACCCATTCAGTCGCAATCGAAACGGAATCAATATTGGCGAAGCGGCAGCCCTATTTGTGGTTAGCCGGAAAGAAGATGCGGTTCGCATAGGTGGTGTTGGAGAAACTTCCGATGCATATCATATGAGTACACCTGATCCGGATGGCACAAGTGCCGAGGAAGCTATCCGGCTATCTCTTGCCCAAAGTGGAATGCAGGCGAAGGATATCGGTTATATTAATCTACATGGTACTGCCACCTCCTTGAATGACAGTATGGAGGCCAGGGTTGTATCAACCCAGTTATCGGATGTGCCCGCCAGTTCGACAAAACCTTTAACCGGTCATACCCTCGGGGCGGCGGGGGCAACAGAACTTGGTTATTTGTGGCTATCCTTGAATGAAAACTATCTTGCCGGTCAGTTGCCGCCACATATCTGGGACGGAGAGATTGATCCGGAACTTGCACCGATAAACCTCACTTCCATTGGCGACAGGATTGATCCGTCTAAAAAGGCGATGATGAGCAATTCTTTTGCATTTGGGGGCAACAATATTTGCGTCACCCTGATTGGGAGCTGACCCATGCAGGCCGTTTCCTACAATATAGAGGATCTTCTATATCATGCCCGTCCGATGATCCTGATTGATCAGGTGGAGGCATATGATGCGGAGGCCATCCAAACCGTCGTAGAGATCAGTGAAGATAGTCCTTTTCTGGAAAAGGATCGGGTTCCCGCCTATGTGGGGATAGAATATATGGCTCAATCCATTGCGGCCTATAGCGGGATCAAGGCGCTTCAAGCTGGCGGAGTTGTGAAAATCGGCTATCTTGCAAGCGCTCGTAATATGACGCTTCAGACGGCAGGCTTTAAGATTGGTGAAAAGCTGGAGATTGTCGCGAAATTGGTTTATGACGAGGCTCCTATGGCTGTCTTTGATTGCCAGATAAATACAAATGATAAAATGGTCGCGGCAGCGCGATTGAATGTCTATCAACCCTGACTCTGGGCAAAGATTGATGCAAAGAAGAATATTGGTGACGGGAGCGAGCGGTGGCATCGGGCAGGCACTGGCTTTGAAGCTGGCCCAGGACGGTTTTGCAATTGCGCTTCACTACGGTCGCAATAGAAAAGCGGCAGAGGATGTCTTATCTAAGATCACTGAGGATGGAGGAGAGGCGGATCTGCTGACCTTTGATGTCACAGATCGCGCGACCTGTAAGGCGGCCATTGAGGCGGATATTGAGACCAATGGTGCCTATTATGGCGCTGTTTTAACCGCCGGAATTACCCGGGATACGGCGTTTCCTGCCATGACGGATACGGAGTGGGACGATGTCATTCACACGAACCTCGATGGTTTTTACAACGTAATGAAACCTCTTGTCATGCCAATGGTGTCAGCGCGTAAGGGCGGTCGGATCGTTGTTCTAAGTTCCGTATCGGGCGTAATGGGAAACCGGGGGCAGGTTAATTACAGCGCCTCGAAAGCGGGCTTGATTGGCGCTGTGAAATCTCTGGCGCTGGAGTTGGCAAAGCGGAAAATAACGGTAAATTGTGTGGCCCCAGGCCTGATCGACACGGCAATGACCGAAGATTTACCAATGGAGGAAATCCTCAAAATGATCCCTATGAAGCGGATCGGTACTAGCGAGGAAGTGGCGGCAGCCGTTTCTTTCCTTTGCTCGGATGAAGCCAGCTACATTACCCGTCAGGTCATCTCTGTGAATGGAGGAATGGCGTAATGAAGCGTGTTGTTGTGACCGGCATGGGAGGTGTTACCTCTCTTGGAAATGCCTGGTTCGAGATCCGGCAAAATATGGAGCAGGGCAAGACCGGCATTCGACATATGGATTCCTGGGATTTCTATACCGGATTGAATACTCGTCTAGCCGGGCCAGTGGAAGGTTTCGACGTGGATAAACGCTATCCCCGCAAGGCGCTTCGAAGTATGGGCCCTGTGTCGAAGATGGCTGTCTACGCATCGGAAATGGCGCTGGAATCTGCTGGATTAAAGGACGATCCGATTTTGACATCTGGTAGGACCGGCGTCGCATATGGGTCGTCCTTTGGCAGTACTCAACCGGTTTTGGCCTTTACGGACTTGATGCGCGACGGATACTCAAAGGAGCTTTCTGCCACGAGCTATGTCAAGATGATGGGTCACACGACGGCTGTTAATATTGGTGTGTTCTATGGGCTTGCCGGTCGGGTTATTCCAACCTCAAGTGCCTGCACTTCCGGAAGTCAGGGTATAGGTTACGCTTTTGAGGCCATAAGATATGGCTTGCAGGATGTAATGATCGCTGGTGGGGCCGAGGAACTGTGCCCGACTATGGCCGCGGTGTTTGATACGCTATATGCGACCAGCATAAAAAACGACACCCCTGAATTGTCCCCGAGACCCTTTGATAAGGATCGGGATGGCCTGGTGATTGGAGAAGGGGCTGGCACCCTGATCCTGGAAGAATACGAACATGCTAAGGCGAGAGGAGCGACGATCCTTGCCGAGATTGTTGGTTTTAGTACGAATTCTGATGGTCGTCATATTACCAACCCAACTCAAGCAACTATGGAAGTTGCTATTCAGGGATCCCTGGACGATGCGGGTTTGACATCAGATGCCATTGATTTTGTCAGTGGCCATGGTACGGCGACTGAACAAGGAGATGTCGCGGAATCTCAGGCAACTGCCAAGGTCATGGTCGAAAATCCACCGATACATTCTTTGAAAAGCTATTTTGGGCATAGCCTTGGAGCCTGCGGGGGTATCGAGGCCTGGCTCGGTATAGAAATGATGAAGGATAGTTGGTTCGCACCGACCGCTAATCTTGAAAATGTCGATGAAGCCTGTGCCGACCTGGATTACATCATGGGGCAGGGGCGGTCTATTCAGGTCGAATATCTAATGTCCAACAACTTTGCTTTCGGCGGGATTAATACATCCCTCATTTTCAGGAATGCTGAAAGCCTCTAGCAAATAGCTGAAATCTCTAGTTTATCGGATTGGGGTCAATCGTGATTCCAGGCAGAGCCCCGGTGACCGTTTTGTAGATCTCGTCCGGACTGTCATCAAAGCTGAGACCAACCACATGGCCGTTCTGCCATATCAATTGGCAGGGGAAGCTACCGAACCGTGGAACTTCCAGAATCACACCCTTGGTGGCCTCAAACACGTCTTTGGTCTGGAACTTGGCACCACTCACTGACATATCGCGGACAACGCCGGAAACGGTATGTTCCTCGTTGGACAACCTGGCTCCCCATAACAAGGAGAGTTTGCCGTTCCACATGACAGTTTTGCGCTTGTACCGGCGCTTTTCAACGCCGCCTTCATCTGTTTCAGATTGACTAGTGATTGTCTCGCCCAACTCTGCTTGTTAAAACACTACCAGCACTATTACCCAGGATTTCATGCATGATAGCGCTGCTATCACATCCTAGAAAACCTTGAAATAGTATAAACGAGTTCCCAATAAATCGAAAAGAAATTAATAAACCGCCAAGAACTCGGTAAAATTTAACCTGGTTTTTACGGGGTGAGGGATGCTTCGATCCGTTCCGCTCCTGTTAATCAAGAATAACCGTCAGTTGCCGGCCAGATACATCGTACTCGCCCTTCACAAAGTTTTTGTCTGCATCAAACCAAAGTGTTGCAACCCAATCTCCTTTGAACTCAAACTTCGTTGCTTCTACGGATTTTCCATTAATTTCAATGGTATCCGGGCTCGAATTGATTGTAACATTTAGCAGGTCAAAATCGACAATGTTAAACAGCAATGTATTCTGAGTGATCTCATAATGCCATGGAGAGGTAGGAAAGGCATTGAGGGGAAGGGTCAAATCTTTGTTGTTATAGGTTGCCTGAAAATCTTCCGCACCCCTATTCAGGGTTATGTCATGGGCTGTGCCATTGTCATCCGTCTTGCCATCCATAGTTTGCAGATCTCCAGCCTCCCATTTTTCATGAAGATTTTGGGTGAATCCATAAACTTCAAGGCCGAGAAATGACACGGATGCATTCGCTTTCAGTTCTTCAAGTTCACCTTTTTCATTGTGAACCGTTGTCAAATGCACCTGGCCGATTTTATCGCCCTTATAAAAGACAGAAGCAAACAGGTTTTCTTGTGTGCCCTCCGCAAGGGCCATGGTCGGGAGAAACAAAGCAACAATAATGACCGCCAACAGATTTTTAGACATGGCTTTTCCTTTTCTTAATCGCCGATTTGACTCGGCTACCTTCCGTTCTGCCCCGATCCGGGAAAATCAACTGATCTCTAATTTAGTCTCTTTGGGCAATTTTTACACAGGTTTTCAAAGATTATAATGTCAATATTGGGGTCGTTTGTCTTGGCGGCTTTGGATTACGTTGATTTCAGGCAGGCTATCCGGCTCAAACTGTTCCGTGAAATCTCCCATTTGCAAGCATCTTGTCAATTACCTGAAAACATCCCACAATATGGATGGGAGCAATATCAGTACAGCTTGCATCATTTCATGGTAAAGTCAGGTATGCAGCCTTCCATGATGAATGCCGTCCTAGCTGTTTTTTTCGTCTTTGTCTTTGGCCCTTTTGCTGGCCTTGCACATGCCGATAAACAGGTAGATCTTGAGCTCATTTTGGCGATAGATGTATCTGGTAGCGTCAATGAGGAGGAGTATGCGCTGCAAGTTGAGGGTCTCTCTGCCGCCTTTCGGGACCCGGGAGTAATCGCAGCGATCAGCCGAGCAGGTCCGAATGGTATTGCGATTGCTATTGTCCAGTGGTCGGGCCGGGATCAGCACGATAAAGCTGAGGGATGGGTACATTTGCACTCCAGACAGAGCATAGAGGCCTTTGCCTCTCAGATATCCGAAATGGAGCGTAAATTTTGGGCCGGAGACACCTTACTTGGAAGGGCAATGAATTACGCCTCCCGACTGTTCTTCAACAACGGATTCTCCTCAAAACGGAAAGTTATTGATATATCCGGAGATGGCGGTGTCGAATCTTTGGGTGTAACGGCGAGGGCGAGAGACGGGCTTGTCGCAGCCGGCTTCACCATCAATGGCCTGGCTGTAGAGACGGATGTCGCTAACCTTTCAGAATTCTATCGTCTAAATGTCATCGGAGGCTTTGGCGCTTTTGTCATGTCCGCTCGAGATTATACGGATTTCAAGCAAGCTATCCGTCGCAAGCTGATCCGTGAGATTTCGCCACTACAACTCTCAGCTCCCCATCCGTCGGCTCTGCATTAAGCTGCTGAAAGCCTTTGAAATGCGTCCTTTTCCTAGACTCTGCTTCCTGTTGTCACTAGGTTGAAGAAATACGTTTGGAGGGCTGTATTGAGGTCCATACTCCATAGAATTTAGAATTTTAAACCTAATTGAGACGAATAGTTGTTGTCGATCCGATCCACCTTCATTGCCTTTTTTATTGCTGTGTTTGTTGTCGCGGCTTTACCGGCAACGCAGTCCGTTGCGCAGAGCCCGGAAGAGGGCGATACGCCCCCTGCAGTTAATGGCGGCAAGATCATCTACAGTCTAAAAATTGAAGGTGCCCCCAACGACGATGTAGCGGAACTGCTTGAACAATCATCGAGGCTTGAACAACTAAATGACACGCCGCCCACTAGCAAGGCCGGCCTCCGCCGCCGGATTCAGGATGATGTAGAGGGCTTCAATAAGGTGTTGCGGTCGGAAGGCTATTATAACAACAAAGTTGAATTTGAGCTTGATGACACTGAGATACCGGCAAAAATCACTTTCAACATCACAGCTGGCACTCTGTTTCGAATTTCAAAGTTTGAGATCGTGTTTACGAAAGCGAGGCTGGAGCCTGAACCCCTGGATATGGAAGCTGTCGGGATCAAGATCGGAATGCCGGCACGATCCGAGGATATCATCAGCGCCCAGAGACTGGCGCTAACGGATCTCTCCAATACGGGTTATCCCGCTGCTAAATTGGCGGACCAGTCCGTCGTTGTTGATTTTGCGACGAACGGTATGGAAGTAACCCTTACCTTCAATGCCGGTCCACGCCTTAAAATGGGTCAATTGGAACTGACCGGCCTGGAAACAGTTGATGAGAACTATTTGCGCAAGCTGGCTGAATGGGAACCTGATGTGCCTTATGATGCCAGCAGGATAGACCTGATCCGGCGGCGCTATTTGCGCAGCGGTTTATTTACGTCCATTCGGCTACAGCCAAGGGAGGTGGTCGAGGCCGATGAGGGCACAGTTCCGGTGGTTTTAAGTTTTGTCGAAAGGGCAAGTCGATCGGTGGGGGTCGGTGCCAGCTTCTCCACAAGTGAAGGGGCAGGATCGCAGTTTTACTGGGAGCATAGAAATCTCTTTGGTGAAGGAGAAAAACTGCGGGCGGATCTGACGATTGCAGAAATACGACGTGAAGTCACGGTGGCCTATACAAAACCGAACTACCGGAAAATTGACCAGAATTTCAATGCCAGACTGGACCTTAAGCACGAAAATACTGAAGCCTATAAGGAAGATTCCGTCAGCACCTTTGTTGGACTTGATCGGCGCTGGCGGGAGCGCTGGGTTCTGGGTATCGGTGGCTCATTGGAATATGCAGAAATTGATGATGACGGCTCGACCGATAATTTTACCTTGGCTGGGATACCTATGTACGCACGGTACGATTCGACGGATGATCTGTTGGACCCAAAGAAAGGCATACGCTTTGGGGCAAACATTGTCCCCTATGTAGGATTGAATGATATCACGCCGGATTTTCTGCGAACCGAATTTGATGCATCCACCTATTTTTCGGTTTTACGCAAGGATCGACTGATTTTGGCCGCGCGCGGTAAGATTGGCATGATGGCGGGTGATAGTACGAGCGATATACCTGCGACCAAGCGATTTTACGCCGGTGGCGGCGGTTCCATCCGGGGGTACAAGTTCCAAACTGTTGGGCCGTTGGACGCGCAGAATGATCCCATCGGCGGTCGATCTCTGGTTGAGGTAGGCTTTGAAGCCCGCACCCGGATCACAGAAAATATCGGTATCGTCCCGTTTATCGAAGGCGGCAATGTGTATGAATCCATGGTCCCGGATTTTTCTGAAGATTTTCTCTGGGGAGCAGGTATTGGGTTCCGCTATTTCACGGCTGTCGGACCGATCCGGTTTGATATCGCTGTGCCTCTGGATAAAAGAAAAAATGTCGATGACTCATTTCAGTTCTATATAAGTATAGGACAGGCATTTTAGATGGCATCAAAAAGGCAAAAGTATCTGGCGGCCGGAATTGGGGTCGCGGTTACCCTCGTGATTTTGGGGGCAATTATTCTTGGCCTTGCCCAAACGAATTCCGGACAACAGTTCATTGCCCGACAGATCGAGGCAGCTGTCAGTGATACAGACGATTTTACCTTAAAAATTGGTAAGATAGAGGGTAACCTTCTTAACAGGTTTAAGATTTCCCAGATCGAAATTGCGGATTCTGAAGGCGCCTGGCTGGACAGTCAGGATATTGAGGTTTCCTGGTCGCCCTGGAGTCTTCTGGCCGGGGACCTGGTCATTGACAATATCTTCGTAGGAGATGTGACGGTTAGTCGGCAGCCAGAAACATCTAAAAAAGAGGGCACTTCTTCGGACGGCTCTTTTTCTTTACCCCCCGTTGCCATAGCGTTGGAGAAACTACTGGTTAGCCGCATTAATCTGAAAGAGCCAGTCCTGGGCCGAGAGATGCAGTTCCGTTTGGCCATGGATGTAAATACAGATCTTGAAGAGGTGATTCATAGCGACCTCGAAATCCGGCAATTGGATTCTGTCGGAGGAGAGGTTAAAGGCACCTTAGACTACCATCCTTACCAAAGGACGTTGGCCATAGATGTTAAACTCAATGAGCCGCAGGGTGGCTTGATTGCCCGGGCACTGGATCTTCCCGGATACCCTGAAATCTCCGCTTCTATTGCCGGAAATGGTGAGTTAAATGCATGGCGCGGCCAGATACGGGCAAGTGCGGAGGAAATTTTTTCGACAGAGCTCGCTGTCAGTACTTTGGGGGAAGATGTCATTGAAATGGATATCTCCGGTACGGCTCAGTTTAACGAGGTCTATGCGGCCGACCTGCCGGTGATTGACGGTTCTCTCATTGGCCTGGACGCGGCCCTGACGGTGGATACGAACGCCGGTGAAATCGTTCTTAAATCCTCGCGGATTGAAAATAAGGTCTTGGCGGTAGCGGCTGACGGGAATATTGACTTTGCCGGTGATAGATTTGCGTTGAATGTTTCTTCCAACACGCGTGAAGTAGAACCATTACAGGATCTGATTGCCCCAGTTTCATTTTCCGAAGCCTTGCTTGACCTTAAGGCAGGCGGAAGCCTGGAGAAGACAGAGTTAAGTGCCATTCTCCAGGTAAAGGATGCATCCGAAGGAATCACCCTGACCGCAAAGGAACTGACCGGAACGTTTTCTTCCACCCTCAATCTTCGAGATTTGAAATCGGCGCCGTTGAAAGGATCGGCGGCACTGACCGGGGTTGCCGGGCTTCCTGAAGAGCTACTGGATCTTACCGGGAGCGAGCTGGATCTGGATTTTGAAGTCCTCTACACCCTTGCCAATCAGTATCTTCGTATCGATGATCTGCGATTGCGCAGCGCCCATGTCAATGCCGCGGCAGCGGGTGGCATGACCTTTCCCGACGGCGAGTCAAAGCTAAAAATTACCGCCAATATGGATGACCTGTCAGTGCTGGCACCGATTGATGGGACGCTTGCAGCTGACATTGATCTCAGCGCGGTGAATCTGGAAGAAGAGATCAATGGTCAGATTGTTTTAAACGGCACGGATCTCGACTTTAAGGATGCCGGACTAAACAGACTGGTTGGGACTAACGCGAGCCTGACTGCGGAAATTGGACTGGCAGAAGACACACTGAGTGTCAGCAATCTCAAGTCGACCCTTCCTGCCGGGCAGCTCTCAGGAAATGCGGAACTGCCCAGCAGTTTTGAAACCCTGACCGCATCTTTGAATCTTGCCTTGGCCAACCTTGGGGATCTTTCAGACATCGCAGGTACGGACCTTGGCGGCGCAGGACGTCTCTCCGTCATGTTCTCTGGTGAGCTGGCAGATCCGGCCGCAAAAGGGACCCTTACTGTCACGGATTTGGATGTGGCAGGGACAGCCCTTGGAAATCTCGACGGAACTTATGATCTTGCGTCTTTGACAACGGGAGCGAAAGGGAAGGTGAGTGCAACTCTCAAGCACTCCCAATTGACGGCTGATGTTGCTGCGGACATTAATCTGCCGGACTATGAGCGCCTGGAGTTGAGCAACTTCTCTTTAAAGCAAGATCAGAATACAGTGTCCGGGTCCTTGAATCTGCCTTTCGATGGCAAGGCTATAACCGGGGAGCTGAAGGGTGATATCCCGGATCTCAAGACTTTAGCGGCACTTGTGGAAGAGAGCGCAGCTGGAAATGCGAGCTTTACCGCCCTTCTCAGTGATAGTGATGGGGACCAGGCGCTGGCACTGGATTTCACCGGAACGGACTTAACGGCGCCCTCATATGGCGTCTCTATCGGAACTCTCGACATGAAATCTGAGACAGCGGTTGTATTCGGCGCGCCTGAGATAAAGATGACGGCGACGGCGCAAAATGTCGTGGCAGAGGATTTCACTTTTTCCAAGGTTACGGCCACCTCGACCGGGACCCTCGAGCAATCTGATATCACCTTCGATTTCGTCGGTGGGAACGACCTGGACCTTAAGCTGGGCGGAACTGGCGCTGTCATGCTTGGAGACGGGGATAGGGAGGTCAAGCTAGCGACCCTTGATGGAAGCTTCAGTGGCCGAGACTTAAAACTTCTTAGTCCTGCGACCCTGGCGATCAAAAGGCAGACCTTCAGTTTGGACTCGACAAGCCTCACATTCGGTGAGGGAGAGGTTACAGCTTCAGCGCAATTCGGGGAAACGAAAGCTTCTGCAGCCCTGGATATCAAGGATATGTCCCTTGATATTCTGGAGCTTATAGAACCGACATTGGCGATAGACGGCCTTCTCAATGGCAGCGCCCGACTTGAAGTGACGAGCGACACGGAAAATTCCGGTGACATAAAACTCACAGCGACTAATGTTCGTATGGAAGAGGACAGCTATGATGATCTGCCGGACTTTTCCAGCCAACTGTCCGGGACCCTTAAAAATGGCCAGTTTGATTTTTCAACAACGGTGAGCGGCATTGAAAAAACCGCGATGACGGCGACCGGCCAGGTTCCGCTTTCCCTGACCCTGTCTCCGCCGCAATTTCAAGTCCTTGCGGATGATCCCTTAAGTCTAGATGCTAGTATCGATAGCAATATCAGCGCTTTATGGGCTCTTCTTGCCCCTGATACTCAGAATCTGACGGGGCAACTGGTGGGCAAAACTAAAATTTCGGGAAGCCTCAATAATCCTGTAATAGACGGCAAAGCCACCATATCCAATGGCAGCTTTGAAGATATCGAGCAAGGGACAAGCCTGTCCAACCTCACTCTCGATGCAAACCTGAAGGATACGGAAACGATCAGTCTGTCTTTGTCCGCGGTCGATGGCAAAGGCGGCTCGGTCAGCTCTGAAGGGACGATAGATATCTCCTCCCTGGATGACCCGGCACTGGAAATCTCGGTGAAAGCCAATGACCTTTTGGTCCTTGATCGGGATGATATTGATTTTACGACCGACGCTGACATTCATCTAAGCGGCACCCTGGCATCCTTAAATGTGAAAGGGGATATCAAGACGGAGGAGGTGGATATCAATATCGGTGGGACCCTGGCACCAAGCGTTGTCGATTTGAAAGTGGAAGAGATTAATCGTCCAAACGGAGAGGAGAATATTCTCTCGTCCTCGGATGCCGGCTCCAATATCAAACTGGATGTAGATGTGGAAATGCCACGCAGGGTATTTATCCGAGGGCGCGGACTGGATTCCGAATGGGAAGGTCGATTCAATGTACGCGGTACAGCTGAAAGTCCGGTGATTGACGGCTATCTAAAGCCGGTGCGCGGGCAATTTACCTTCGCCGGCAAGAGCTTCCGCCTCGAAGAAGGGGAGATCTCCTTGCTGGGCGGCGTCAATCTTGATCCTGAGTTATCCCTGACGGCACGTTACGAAGCCACCAACGTTACGGCCATTGTTTCCATAGACGGTACGGCCTCGGATCCGAAAATCAGTTTCACCTCGCCGGATGGGCTACCGGAAGATGAGGTTCTGTCCCAGGTCTTGTTCGGCAAGTCTTCTGGTCGGCTATCGGCCCTGGAGGCTGTGCAGCTGGCTGAGGCGATTGCGTCCCTGTCCGGCCGGTTTGGCTCTGGTGGCGGTATTACAGGCTTTATCCGCGATACTTTGGGCGTAGATGTGATCAGTGCCGGTACGGATTCGGAAACCGGCAAGGCGGAAGTCAGCATCGGCAAATATGTGACGGATAATGTCTATGTTGGCGTTGATCAGGGCGCCGAAGCCGGCAGCAGCCGCGCGAAAGTGCAGATTGACCTCACCCCGAATGTCTCCGTGGAGACCGAAATGGGACAGTCATCCGACAACCGTGTCGGCATCTTCTGGAAATGGGATTACTAGGAACAGCCTAAGGCTCCGCCCGATTTTCGACTTAATCCGCACATAGTGTTTACCGGTTAAAGGGGAAAACAGGGGAACTCCATGAGTAAAAAAGTTATGCCGCTTAATCCAAGATCGAATTTGAAGTCCGCATGTCTCTTGGGTTGTGTGATGGCTTTTGGCGCTGCGACAATCGCACCGGCATATGCCGATCCACCGCCCTGGGCTCCGGCCTGGGGATATCATAAAAAAGCCCATAAGAAGAACAAACAAAAGAAAGGCAAACAGGCGCGCTATCAGGTGCCGCCCGCAGTTCCTTTTGGTATTGATCGAGGGGCGTGCAACCGAGAGCTTCTGGGCAGCGTTCTGGGTGCGGCGGCGGGCGGCCTTGCCGGCTCCCAGGTCGGCAAAGGATCAGGGAAACTGGCCGCTGTCGCAGGCGGAGCCATCATCGGCTATCTGATCGGCGGCAGCATTGGCAGAAGCATGGATGAGGTCGATCAAAACTGCATCGGGCAGGTTTTGGAGCATGGGCAGGATGGACAGGAAATCATCTGGAACAATCCGAATAATGGCGACATCTACGAAGTAAGTCCGGTACGCACCTATCAGCAAAGCAATGGCAAATACTGCCGTGAATATACAGCTAAATCCGAGGTTGGTGGAGAGGTCGTGACGACTTACGGAACGGCCTGCCGACAGGAAGACGGTAGCTGGAAAATTACCAGCTGATTGCCGTTCGTTGTTTTTTCCGTTGGAATTTGCCTGTGATCCGGGGCTAGGATAGGGGAGGTCATAATAATTCGGCGCCAAGCCATAAGAAGGGGACCTCCATGAGCTATGAATTTATCTCCGTCACGACAAACGATCATATTACCCGGATCACCTTTGAACGGCCCCAGGTCATGAATGCCATCAACAAAGCAATGCATGCTGAGATGCAGGAGGCCCTTGATGCCTTTGCGGCCGATGCGGATCAATATATCTGTGTGCTCTCAGGCAGTGGCGAGCGAGCCTTTTGCGCCGGCAGTGACCTCAAGGCGGTGGCCGAGTCCGACGGGCTCAATCGTCATGTCTATCCGAAAAACGGCTATGCCGGACTGATCGAGCGCTTCGATCTGGATAAACCGGTTATTGCCGCTGTCAATGGCGTTGCCCTTGGCGGCGGGTTCGAGATTGCGTTGGCCTGCGATATTATCCTGGCGACCGACAACGCGACATTCGGTTTGCCGGAGCCACTGGTCGGGGCGGTCGCCATCGGGGGTGGCATGCATCGACTGTCCCGACAGATTGGCCTCAAGCAAGCCATGGGTATGATTTTAAGCGCCGAGAGTATCTCTGCCGCCGAAGGTCACCGGCTCGGGTTCGTCAATGAAGTGGTTGCCCCGGATAAGCTGGAAGAAGCGGTTGAGCGCTGGTGCGCGCTGGTCCTGCGCTCGGCGCCGCTGGCCATTCGGGCGTCAAAGGAAACGGTGATGCGCGGGCTCGACGAGCCGAGCCTGGAAGCGGCCATGGCCCGGCAGACGGATTACCCGGCCTTCAAGACCTGGCAGGGAGCCGAGGATACTCTGGAAGGGCCGAAAGCCTTTGCCGAGAAAAGAAAGCCCAACTGGAAGGGCCGCTAGGCCCCGTCAGCCACCCGTCGCCAGAGCAGATGATGCTCGTAGGTATTGCCGGAACTGGTCGTCTCCGGCTTGGTTTTAAGCAGGATATCATCACCCTCCGGCACAATCGTGCGGATCAGGGGTCCGTTTATCCAGTAGGGTACCGTCGATACCATGACGTCGTGAATGACTTGATCCCCTTCAATCCGATAGGTGCCGCCATAGGCAAGGCAGATATCTGGGCTGGCCGCCGTATCCCGCGGTTGATCCCCGAAGTCATTGCGCATGAGAAATCCGGACATGCGCCCATCAGCGGAATAAATGATCTGGCCTTGCGCATCTTCGCCCATGGGATAGCCGTCCGGTTGACTATTTTTGAGGGATTGCCATTTCACCAGCCACCAGCTGCCGATCAGATCTTGCGGGGTCATTTCTTGAAGTCCTTTTTATTGTTTTTTTCCCAGACTATCAGCTCTTGCCCGGTCGCGATACTGAAGAATTGCAGGCGTCTTGTTCCCGAGGATAAAAGGTTCTAGGCTCGTCCCAACTTCAATTCGTGCAACAGGGAATAGTGTCATGAGCAAGCCGATTGTCCTTATTCCGGGGGCCTTTGCCGGTTCCTGGGTCATGGAGAACCTGACCCGTTACTTCAGTGAGAAGGGCTTTGACTGCCACGCTCCGACTTTTCGCCATCATCTGGGGAAAGCCCGAGACGAGGCGGACCCGGCTCTCGCTGGCACCAGCATCGAGGATTACACCCGCGATATCGCGGAACTGATCAAAACCTTGCCCGAAAAGCCGATTTTGTTCGGTCATGCGGTGGGGGCGGTGATCGCCCAGAAACTGGCGGCGCAGGGCCTGGCAAGTGCCGTCATCCTGATCAATTCAAATGGCTTATGGGGCATGCTGCCGCCGACGGAGGAGGAACGCAATCTTGGCCGGGATTTGATGGCGGCAGCGCCTTTCGCAGATCAAACCATGCGGGTTGACTTCGATATGATGGCGGCCTTTGCTCTCAACAAGATGACGCCCGACCAGCAGCATGACGTTTTTGATCGGTTGGAACCGGAGTCCTCTCAGGTGATGTTTGAGCTGTTTTACTGGATGTTTGACAATAACCGGGCGATCTATGTGGATACGGAAAAGGTGACATGTCCTGTCCTGGTGCTCACCGGGGCAGAGGATAAGGCGGTGTCGACGGAAACCGCGAAAGCCCTTGCCGAGAAGTATGGAGATCGCGCGACTTTTTATCAGGTCCCCGATGCTGCGCATTTCATGATGATGGAAGATAGCTGGCCGAAATTGGCCGACTATTGTCTTGAGTGGATGACGTCCAAGGAACTGAATTAGGATCATGAAGCGGATTTGTTTTGTCGGAGCCTCGACAACGGAAGGAATGGGCGATGAGACCGGGCAGGGCTGGCCCGGACGGTTGATCGCGCCGGAGCGGGAGCGGCTCGTCCCTTATAATCTCGGGGTGAGGGGGCAACTGCTGGCCGAAATCAACATGCGGGCCGTTTCCGAATGCAGGGCGCGAATACTCCATCCGAGCCTTGGTGGCATTGTCTTTTGCAGCGGCATGAATGATATCGCCCGCCATAACGGCATTCCACGAACCCCGAAACGGCGGGTATTGGAGACTTTCGAGGCGATCCTTACCGGTCTCGCCGAGGTGGCACCGGTGGTTTCCGTCGGGCCCTTGCCGGTTTACGCACCGAAAATGCCTTATCATTCCGTCGTCACGGGTCTTGATCTGGATTTCCGCAATGACGACATTGAGGAGATGGATGACGCCTATGGCGCCATTTGTCGTGACCTTGGCATTCCCTATCTGCCGGTCTTTGGAGATTTATTGAACAGTGATGTCTACACCCGCTCCCTCGAACAGGGGGACGGGTTGCATCCCGGTGGGGCTGGATATCAGCTCGTGGCCGAAAAAATCGCCGCCTGGCCTGCCTGGACCCAGCTGATATCGCAAGCTGAATGAGAGAGGATAAAAATGTTTAAAATCAAGCAATTGGATCATCTTGTTCTAAGGGTATCTGATATTGAAAAGATGCTCGATTTCTATACGGATGTGCTTCCCTGCACGGTCGAGAAAATTCAGGAAGGGCCGGGCCTGTATCAGGTTCGCGCCGGCAGCTCCCTGATCGATCTGGTGCCGGTGGATGGCAAGATCGGGCAGATGGGCGGTACAGCCCCCGGTAAGGAAGGCCGTAATTTAGACCATTTTTGCGTGTCTATTGAGCCTTTCGATGGCGAGGAGCTGAAAAGCTATCTGCGCGGGAAGGGCATTGATCCGGGTGAGGTGCAGCAACGCTACGGGGCGGAAGGCAACGGACCGTCCCTCTATATTTCCGATCCGGAGGGCAATGTGGTTGAGCTGAAAGGCCCGCCAAATACGGACTGAGCTTAAAAATGGGGTTTGAAATGATAAAACGGATATCGCTGGCGTTGCTTTTGCTGGTCGTTGCGATGGGCGGTGTTCAGGCGGAGACAGCGGAACAGAAGGTTTTCAAGGCGGCCGAGAATGACTGCAAGGCGTTTGAAAACGGCGTTTTTTCGACCACCCGAAAAGCCATTCCACGCATTGATCTCACCGGTGATGGCATTCCCGACACGATCATCGACAGTCTGCAATTCCGTTGCTCAACCGCCGGGACCTTGTGGTGTGGCACGGGGGGCTGCGAGATAACGATCATTGTTGAGGGCAAGCCTTATGAGTTTCTGGCCAAGGGCTGGAAAGTGGTCGACTGGACGAGTTTCAAGGTGTTGCTGTTGCAGGTTCATGGCAGTCAATGCGGTGGTACGAACTTGCTCAATTGCGTCCGGGCGGTGGTCTGGAGTGACGGGGATTTCCGCTCCGTCGAGGGAGGCTGAGTTCGGTATGGTGCGCTTAAAGGTGAGGGGAGATCTCAGATGACCGGTCGTATCATCGCCGCGGCCTTTGCCGTCGCTTATCTGCTCGCGCTCGCAATCTATTTTATCGGGACCTATGGTCTGTTCGGGCAAAACCCGGATCCGCTGTCCGGGGTTTTTCTCATCCCCCTCGGCTTGCCCTGGTCCCTGATGGAAGTCCCTGAAAGCCGCGCTGCCGCCCTCGCTATCGCCGCGCCGCTGATCAATCTGCTTATCCTTCTGGTCATTATTTGGATGATCAGCAAGAGATCCGGGTAGAACTGGATTTCAGACTAAAACTTTAGCGGGAAGGTTTGGTATTATGGATTTTGTCTAACTGGACCTAAAAAATTTCAAATGCATTTCAACTGGTCTTATGCCAGAGGTTGCGTGAATAGCCTTTCAGTCTATTTCGAATTACGAGAATCCTGACCCTTTTTTTAGCGATCTTCCCCTGTGGGTTTGTCTGCAGCGGCGGCTTCGATGGCGGGTTGGACGGCGCCGGCGATGGCTTCCTTTTTCGCCTGGCTCATGGGCTCATGTTCCCCTTCCTCATCGGCGACCCGCACCGTCACTTCGCGATGGGCAAACTTGATGCCCTCCGCTTCAAACAGCTCCCGGATACGGGCATAGACGAGTTTGCGGACGACGAACTGGTCACCGGGCTTTGTCATGAATTTGACCCGGATGATCATCGCCGAATCCTCCATGGTAAAGACCCCCTGGGACTTCAGCGGCTGCAGGAATTTATCGCCGACCTCGGGATGATCCATCAGTTCCTGCCCGAGCTTTTTGATGAGTTTGCGCACCTTCTCAACGTCGGTGTCGTAGGTCAGGCGCAGCGGCAGCTTCATCATGACCCAGTCGCGGGAAAAGTTGGACACCTGCTGGATCTCGCCGAAGGGGACGGTGTTGAGCGGGCCGAGATGATGGCGCAGTTGCATGGAGCGGATGGAGATCTTCTCCACCGTACCCTTGACCGAGCCGAGGCTGATATACTCGCCTTTACGAAACGCGTCATCCATGAGGAAGAAGGCACCGGAGAAGATGTCCCGGATCAGGGTCTGGGCGCCGAACCCGATGGCAAGCCCGATGACCCCGGCACCGGCAAACAGCGGCGCGATATCGACTCCGAGTTCCGACAGCATGATCATGCCGCCGATGACGATGATGACGATCAGCAGGAAATTGCGGAAAAGCGGCAGTAAGGTGGCAAGCCGGGATGCCCCGGTCGCGCCGCCTTCTTCGCCCGGCTCCGGCTCATCGCCGATGCCTTCTTCCTCAAGCTTGCGGTCGATGGCAATCTTGACGCTCTCATAGGCGAGGTAACAGAAGAAGAAGATCAGCAGCACTTCCCAGAAATCATTGAGTAAGCTGCCGGGCTCCGTCAGGTCGATACCCCAGAGCTTGAAAATCCACCAGACGACAAAGGCGGAAATAAGAATGCCGGCACCTTTTTCCAGCAATCCCTTGAAAGATTTTTGCGGCTTCAGGGGGGCGTCATCCTGTTCAAGGAGTTCTTCCCGCTCCAGGATTTCAACGGCTACATCCGGTGTTACATCAGCCGGACCCTCAGCGATGGCGGCTTCAGCCTCCGCACGGGTCGGTAGGGGACGACGGCGCACAAATACCCATTCGATGATCAGCAGGGCGGCGCCATAGGCCGCGATCCCACAAAAAACGGCAAGAATCGGTAGGTTTGTCAGGCTGAGCGCATGCGGCTCCCCTTCGACTACCCACCCAATAGTCAGGATGGCCGTAACGACAAAATACAGGATCGCCAGCACATGCCATATGCGGGCCAGGAAAAGCCGGGGCTTCCAGATGAACCGGGTGTCTTCGCCGCCAAGGATAATCGAGGCAATCTCGGAGCGCCTGAGGAACGCATAGAATGACTTCACCAGCGTGGTGGCCAAGGTCAGGATGATGGTCACGAACTGGGCGGTTTGCACATCCATGGCCAGACTTCCCGACCATAAATTTAGGGCGATCAGAACCGCGAGAATGGCACTCATCGTGAAGATGGATCTGTAAAGGCGATTGGCCTGCTCATCCGTCAGGGCGACAAGACGATGGGCCAGCGTGTCCGGCGCCAGGAATGCCCGCATGAAGACTGGAGCAAGACGAAAGGACATAAAGCCGATGATGACGATGAACTGCAGATTTCGAAAGGCGATGGAATCCTGATCAAACAGAATGACAAGGGCCACGGCGGTCAGGCCCTGAATGAGCAGCGCCATGGCCTGCATGACGCCCCGGAACAGCAAATAGGCGATTTTCTCCTGATTATTCTCAGGGTTCTCCTGGCAGAAATAGGCGAAGTGAGGCCGCGACCAGCCATGGAAGAAATACTCAATTCCATAACCTATCGCCAGGTATAGAAGGGCAAGGGCGATAGCCAGGAAGGGCCAGGTCAAAGAGTTATCCGGATCACTGGCCCGGATAATATTCTCTATCCGCTCCAGAAACAGGGGGCTTTCCATGAACACTTGCTGCAGGTTGTTACGGACAATGACGGCCCGTTCTTCCATAGGGGGCCTTGCATTTGCCGCGTCTTCTGCACCAGCGTTCTGTTGAGAGCCACCGATGACGACGATTGTTGAGCCGTTTTCGCTGGCTTGCTCAATCAGGGTTTCGATGGCGGCGGCATTGGGATTCTCAGGTGATTGGGCCTGCGCGCTTACACCCACGCCCAGCATCAAAAGCATTAACCCTGCAACCCATAGTCCTCGTATCATCGACGCCCCCATGTTCCCTACGATGTTTTTCAGACAGTAACGGCTAATACCGCCGCCGCCAAATCGAATTTGAGTGCATGCCTTACGTCACGGCGATAAGGGGTTGCGAGCGTCGGCCATTAGCTTGCCGCCAATGCCGATAAAACAGACGCCTGCGAGGCGCTCGATCCAGTGACTGGCCTTGTTGAACTTTCGGATGACCGGGCCCGACGACATGAACAGGCTGACAATGCTGTACCAGGTCAAGGAGCTGACAAAAACTATTGCAACCATCAGAAGCAGGAGCCATGGCGGCGTAGACGATGTTACGGCCGTGGCAAAGACACTGGTGAACAGGACCATGGCTTTCGGATTGGTCAGGGTCACCAGAAAACCGAACAGGAAGGAGTTAGTCTTTGGTGCCTGTGGGTCATCCTTGACCTGATAATCCTGCTTTTTGGTCATCAGCAACCGAATGCCGAGATAAATCAGATAGCTCGCCCCTAAAATCCGGACGCTCCAGGCAAGCCATTCATATTGCACAAGAATTGCCGAGAGACCCACAAGGCTCAAGGTGGCATAGAGAAGCAAACCAAGGGAAACCCCAAGAGTTGTCTGCAGACCGGCCTGCGTGCCGCGCTTCATGGAACTTCTGACAACTGCGACGAAATCCGGACCGGGCAGGATCAGGGCGGGGATAAAAATACCGAAGACACTGACTAGGATGAGAACGGCTTCCATCTACTATCCCCTCCGGTAGGTGATTTTACGGACCAGCTTGTCGCCATCGAAATGCAGCAGATCTAGGCCGAGCATGGAGGCTTCCTTATCCGCCCCTTCACCCATATGCATATGCAGGTTCCAACTATCCATGACCTTGCCGGTTTCCTCATCAATGAAGCGGTCTTCATCCTCAAAATGGACTTTCCCCAGACCGCCATTGAGAACTGGTTCAAACGCCTTGGAAATAGCCGCCTTGCCTTCATGAGTCTTGCCATACGGGTCCTGGTAAACGGCGTCATCCGAGAAAAAGGCCATCACATCTTCCATGCTCTGACGGTTGAAAGCATCTACGAAGCGATCTGTAAGACCGGAAAGTTCGGTGCGTCGGGATGAGTTGATTTTGTCCATGGAGATCTCCTTTTAAAAATCAGTCTGTCACAATCCCATCAGTTTGAGAATGGCTCTTACCAATGGGTCGTCAGGATCATGCAGCCGATTAGTGATGTCGAAATGATTGTCAGTGCCAAGATCCATATAGTCGCAGGCAAGTCCGTGTGTTTTGCATTTCTCGGCGAATTCTCTGGACTGGCGGTGAAATTCCTCTGACTCGCCCCCCCCGACCGCACATAAAACCGGACAGGTCGAGAGGATATTAAGCTTTTGCGGGCTGTTAGCGGCGGCTGTTTCAGCAGTCAGCCGAATGGTTTCCTGTAACTCCGTGTGGCGGTGGGGCTCTATATCGAACAACCCGCTTAGTGGAATGGCTCCTTTGAGCAAATCAGCAGGCAGTCCATAACTTCCTTGCCAATCGGTTGCCATCATCATGCCCGTCAAATGCCCGCCTGCGGAGTGGCCTGACAGATAAAGATTGCCCGGATCACCGTTATAATCGCCGATATTGTAGTGCACCCATTTCAGGCAGGTCCTGATCTGATCGACAATTTCGGGAACTGTTACCGTTGGACACAGATCATAATTGGGAAGGACAACTGTCGCCCCGGCAGCGACAAACGGTTCGGCTATTTCGCTGTAGACGTCCTTGTCCAATGATCGCCAGTAACCACCATGAATAAAGATGAGGACGGGGGAACCGGGGGATGCTGCGGGGAAAATATCAACGGTTTGCAGCGCCGTATCGCCATATGCAACATCCAGGACACCGTCCTGGCGATCTCGAAAGTCAGCACTTCGCTCTGTTGCTGCATTTAGATATACCTCCGCTTTCGCATTTCCGACAGTGCGACGGGGCAGATACTCGTCATTCAAGGCGTTGAGCTGTTCAGCTGTAAAATTTTCAAATCCCAATTTTTTTCTCTTTTTATCAAGGGGTGGGGATAGGAAACACTCTATCACAGCAAATGCACAATCAGCAATCTATGGACCATTCCAAGGGACTAAGAGAACTCTGGGAATTTGAAACAACCCTTAGATAAATTAGTATTAACTAATTTGCTCGTATTCAGCGATTATTTTTTAGCCTTTTCATCAGATCTTTACGGCTCATTAACGACATACTGATAGAAACGGAAAAGTTAAATACAACTGCGAAAATCCGGTGGGAACACTGGAATTTATTCACATAACAAGAGGAAACCCGAATGCGGTTGAAACTGGGGATAGGGATGTCGGCGATGGCGGCGGTCATATTGACGGCTTCGGCTGCTTTTGCTGGCGAAACAAAGCTGTTTCGCTTGGGTACAGGCGGTATCAGTGGGACCTATTATCCGATTGGCCAGGTCGTGGCTGAGGTGATTTCAAATCCTTTGAACAAAACTGAATGCGCGCCTATCCCTTGCGGTGTTCCGGGACTACTTGCGGTTGGCCAAGCGTCTAACGGTTCCGTTTCCAATATTGCCGGAATTGAAAGCCGGCAGTTAGAAAGCGGTTTTTCCCAGTCAGATATCGCCCATTGGGCCCGTACGGGCACGGGCAACTACCGAGGTGACGGTAAGAAATCCGATATTTCCTCTATTGCCAGCCTGTATATGGAAGACGTGCATCTGGTGGTTCGAAAAGGATCCGGGATCAAGAATGTTCGGGACCTCATTGGCAAGAATGTATCGCTGGATGATCCCGGTTCAGGCACCCTCGTCGATGCGCGCACAATTCTGGAAGCCTATGGCATAGATGAAGAGGATATGTCCGTTCACTATGTCAAGCCTGCGGCAGCCATCAAAAAAATGCGGGAGGGTGACCTCGATGCCTTTTTTGTTATCGCCGGGTTTCCTTCTAAGGCCGTGGCTGAACTCAGTGAAGAAGGGCTGATATCCCTGATTGATATTTCCGGTCCGAGGGCCCGGCTTGTTGCCAGAGAAAATAGTTTCTTCTCTGATCAGGTCATTCCGTCCGGGGTCTATGAGGGTATTGGTGAAGTGCGCACTTTGAGCGTTGCGGCATTGTGGATAGTCAGCAATCAGGTCAGCAAGGAGCGGGTGTATAACATTACCAAGACATTTTGGGAGAACATGCCTGCCACCCGCGCTGAAGGAGGACATCCGAAGCTATCGGACATCACTCTTGATACGGCCTTTGATTCTTTAAGCGTGCCCCTACATGCCGGTGCGGAGCAATATTACCGGGAAATTGGTCGTCTGCCGGGTCAGCTGGTGTCTAATTAAGTGTCATTAACGTTGAAACATAAATCCAAGCCCTTTTCGAACCTGTTGTCGCTGGATCAGGTTTTCGGGTCAGGCAACGCCTATATGGTTGCGATCACCTTGCTCACGATCTTTGTCATCGGGACCATTTATTTTGTCCAGGTGACCTTGTCTCATATTGAAGAATCCATTCCGCTCAGGATTGTCCAATATGAGCAGGCCGATGATGAAGTCTTACATGGCTTCACACGGATCACCCATATCCTTGACCTTGCGCAACTCTCCAACGACCAGGAAAGGGCGGACTATTTGCAGTCAGCGCGTGATGAACTTAAGATCGTGACTGAGGCGTTGGAAAATAAACGGGTACAATTTGGCTACGATAATTTGATCGGTGCCGCGGCTATGTACGGCCTTCTACAGCCGGCCTTTTTTGACCTTGCCAAGTGGTTGGATCAGGGTATTGGGGGATTGCCGGTGGATGATGATGTCGTTGTCAGCATTCTTAAATCCCGGGCTCACGTCACTTTGGAAGAAGCGCAGAGCCTGCATGATGAGTCTTACAGCATCGCGATCGAGCTTCTTGAAAAACAGGCAGTCAAAGTCAGCTCCCTGCGCGGGCGAATTATCCTGGTCCTAATTGCTCTGGCCGCCATTGCCGGGCTGCTCATCTACTATATGTATCATCGCAGCAAAGCCAGCCAGGCCCTTGCCCAAAGCGAGCTGAAGCATCGCCGCATCTACGAAAATGCGACGGAAGGTATTTTTCAGGTCAATAACAAGGGGACCTTTATCAATTGCAACCCTGCGCTTGCCTCAATGCTGGGTTACGCGTCACCAGAGGAACTCGTTAAATCGGTCAAATCATATGCTGAGGAAATCTACACCTGTGAGAAGACCGCTGAAAAACATCTAATGCTGCTGAGCAAAGGACAATTCCTGATCGATGAGTTGCATCAGTGGCGCTGCCTCGACGGATCCCTGACCTGGGGGGCGCTCAACGCCCATGCGATTTTTGACAAAAAAGGCAAGGTTGAGTATTTCGAGGGCACCCTGACCGATATGAATGCGCGCGTTCAGGCAGAAGTGAACTTGCGCAAAGCCAAGGAGATGGCTGAGCTAGCCAACCGGGCGAAATCAGAATTTCTGGCGAATATGAGCCATGAGCTTCGTACGCCGCTGAATGCGATTATCGGATTTTCCGAGATCTTGCAGTCTGAGGCCTTCGGTGCGCTCGGTCATGAGAACTACAAGGACTATTCCAACGACATTCACGATGCCGGAAAGCATTTGCTGGAAGTCATCAATGATGTGCTGGATGTGGCAAAGATTGAGGCAGGACAACTGCAACTGTCCGAGACGAGCATGGATCTTAGTGCGACTGTCGCCTCTTGCATCAGAATGCTATCTGTTCGGGCCCAGAATGCGCGGGTCTCTTTGATGCCGGAATTGCCTGATCACGTGCCGGGCTTTACTGGGGATGAAACCCGCATAAAGCAGATCCTTGTTAATCTGGCGTCAAATTCGATCAAATTCACTAATGAAGGCGGTCGGGTCGCCATCGGTCTAAAAATCCGGGAAGATGGCGGCATAACCTTATACGTTTCGGATACGGGTATCGGCATTGCTGAAAAGGATATTCCGCGGGTGCTGGATCGTTTTGGCCAGGTCCAGACTTCCTATGCTCGCAATAATGAAGGAACCGGCCTTGGCCTGACCCTGGTACAGATGCTGGTTGAGGTCCATGGCGGTACTTTCAAACTCGAAAGTGAAGTCGGCGTTGGTACTACTTGTATTCTTGAATTTCCGGCAGAACGGACCATCAAGCTCGCCAAGGCCGTTTAATCAACCTTCAAGATACGGCGCCAGAATCTCAGCCTGCATCATTGCCAGTGCAACCACGACTACCATCAGGATGGAGAGGCAGATATTGATTGCCCGAAGTGCCGTAGTCGAGGTGACGAGGCGGCTGAGAAGATTGCCGCCAAAACACCAGATGGAGTTGAGCGGAAAGCTCACCAACAGAAAAATCAACATGATAACGGCGATCTGGCCAGCATAGCTGCCATAGGGCGAGACAAACTGTGAATAGGCGGCAATAACCGTCACCCAGGCTTTCGGGTTCAGCGGATGCAAGATTAATCCCGCCAGATATCCCGGTGTCTCGCTGCGATCACTCACCGTCGGATTGGCCGTCGCGATCCTGTAGGCCAGGTAAAGGATGTACATTGCCGATAGGAACATGAATACCAGCTGCAAGGTGGGGAAGGTCAGAAACAGGGTGCCGAGCCCCAAGGACACTGCCAGACATACCAGTAGGAAGCCCGAAATGCTGCCGGTGAGAAAGGGCAGGGAACGACGGTAGCCAAAGCTGGCGCCAGAGGCCATGAGGGCCATGTTTACCGGGCCGGGAGATCCGACCATTGAGACAGCAAACAGGGCGATCAGAGAAATTTTCGCGGCGTCCATTTTCTTACTTTCCAAACAGAAAAATGAAAATTTACATCCGCCTAATATTGACCTAAAATTGTATCGGTCAATTTTTATATTGTCACTGTGACAATTTAAGGCAGGATATTGTGCGAAAATTTGAGGAAATCGTCGATGTCGTTTTGGCACAGATCAAGGACGGCACCCTGAAGCCGGGAGATCGCCTGCGACCTCACCGCCAAATCGCATATGAGTTCAATTGCAGTATTGGAACGGCGAGCCGGGCATATGCTGAATTGGAGCGGCGGGGCATAACCTACGGCAAGGTTGGCCAGGGGACATATGTCTATGGGACTGATAGGGATGAGGAACAGATCGGCAAAGGTTTTTTCTTTCCAAGAGAAAGCTGGATTGATGCGGATAGCAGCCTGATTGATCTCTCCAAGAACAGCTATTTCAATGGCAATACCGATGGGCGCTTGCGTGAAGTATTTCAGAAATTGTCGCATCACAATGAGTCCGGCCGCTATCTTGACTATTTTGACAGCCGGGGCCGGATTAATGATCGAGAGATTGCGGCGAACTGGTTGAGGTATCAACTGGATGTCGTCGACTCCAGCAATATAATTGTCATTCCAGGGGTGCAATCCGGTCTCTACCTGGCGATGGCGACACTGGCCTCCCCCGGAGATATTGTCGCCACTGAGGAATTTGGATATCCCGGTATTCGCGCCGTATGTCGGGAGCTTGATCTCAGGATTGCCGCCATTTCCATGGATGAGCATGGTCTATTACCCGAAGCATTTGAGCAGTTGTGCCAGCGGGGAAATGTCAAGATCCTGGTGACTATTCCAACCAATCACAATCCGACAGGGACGACCCAACCGACTGCTCGCCGGATGCAGATATTGAAAATCGCCCAGAAGCACCATGTTCATATTGTCGAGGACGCAGTCTATGCCCCTTTGCAGCCCCATCGGGTTCCGTCATATTGCCAATTGGCGCCGGACGACACGCTCTATCTCACCGGCCTGTCAAAGGCTTTCAGTCCCGGTTTGCGGGTTGGCTATATGGTGGCGCCGACACCGTTAATTCCGCGACTGGCCAGTAAAATGACAGCGGTCAATTGGATGACATCACCCGTTTCTCTAGATATGGCCAACTATTTCCTCATCAGCGGCCTTGTTGACAAGCAGGTCTCAGAACTGATTGCCGCCTGTCGTCACCGTGAAACCCTGGCGCGGCAAATCCTGGGAAAGTGGCTGGCGGACCAAAGTACAAATCTAGATGCCCCGCTTGCCCATTTCTGGTTGCGAGTGCCGGATGAGATTGAGGTTTCCGATTTTGTGCAGGAGGCGCGTGCTGCAAATATAGTGGTTGTCGGGAGTGAAGCCTTTGCCATGAGCAAGTCCGTCGAAAACCGTCATGTCCGGATCTGTGTCATGGCAGAGCCCGATGAGCAGAGGCTGCAAAAAGCGCTCACCCGCCTTGCTGAAATTCTCACCAGTTATGAAAAAGGGGGGTCGTCATCGTATCGCACGGGTTCTTTCGATGCAGAACGAGTGACTATACTTCCTTAGGCCGCATCGGTATTTCGGGGCTTGCTGGGTCGGGTGAGGACGAAACCCGCCCCGATCCCCATCAGGATCAACATTCCGGTAATGCCGTACCAAGGGGTTTCAGAAAACAAAATGACAAAGGTAGCCGAGATCCCCATGGTGCCGACCGCGAGAATTTTAGCTCGCGTCGGAATAATGCCATGTTCCGACCAGGCCTGCAGGGGCGGGCCGAAATGGCGATGAGTATAAAGCCAATGATGAAATCGATCAGAGCTTTGCGAAAACGCCCAGAGAGAGATTAGCAAAAAGGGGGTTGTTGGTAATACTGGTAGAAAAACACCAATGGTTCCAAGGGCAACGAAAAACCAGCCAATGGACAACAGCAATATTTTTTTACCTGTACGGGTCATTAAATAAGAGCCTCTGCTCGGAATCGGGCTGGAAATTTGCTGGCTTTGGTTGCAAAGGAACCAAGATAAGGCAAAATAAGTAAAATTTTATTGAATCCAAATTTTTCTGATTCTGGGTGTAATCGGGTGAGTGATTCTCGACAGAGAACTGTTTCGAATTTTAATTCAGTTGCTTGCAATGCCCATGTTTCCGTTAAATAGCTTATATATTTGGAGTTTTGCATGTTATTTAGGCAGAGATTTTTCTTCTCCACATAATCTCGCAAGACCTTACGATATTTATGTCATTTTGGCGCGGGCGTCGAAAAAATTATTTGATCTTGGCGACAAACTGAGCTTTCATAAGCGGCGAAAGAATGCAACGTCATGCTTTCGATGCGATTACGCCAAGCTCTGAAAAAGTAAGAACAAAGGGACTGGTTAAAGCGTGTGATGAGCTCAATTTCCTTAAGGGAGGAAAAGAATTGAAAATTAAATCATTTATCCTTGCTGGTGCGGCATTTGCTGCAATTTCAGCATTCAGTGCCCAGGCAGCTGAAACGATCAAGATTGCATTTATTGATCCGCTTTCAGGTCCTTTTGCGGCAACAGGAACCAGCGGCTACAAACAATATCAGTGGGCCGCTGACCAACTCGTGAACCAAAAGGGTGGTGTTCTCGGCGGTCAGATGTTCGAAATCGTACCGTTCGATAACAAAATCAGCCCCAAAGAAAGCCTGGTTCAGTTAAAGCGCGCCATTGGTGACGGCATCACCTTCATTGCTCAGGGGAACTCCTCTGGTGTGGCAAATGCTTTGACAGATGCGATTAAAAAGCACAATAGCCGGAATCCTGACAACCGGGTATTATTCCTGAACTATTCTGCTGTTGATCCAGCTTTGACTCAGAAGAAATGTAACTTCTGGCACTTCCGTTTCGATGCCAACGCTGACATCAAGATGAATGCGTTGACAGACGTGATTAAAGAGAAGGAAGAGATCAAGAAGGTCTACCTGATCGGACAGGATTACTCCTTTGGTAAAGCCGTTGCAGCAGCTGCTGTGAAATTCCTCGGTGAAAAGCGTCCTGACATTGAAATCGTCGGAAATGAGCTTCATCCGATCGGAAAAGTGAAAGACTTTACTCCTTACGCAACCAAGATCCGGGCGTCTGGCGCAGATGCCATCATCACGGGTAACTGGGGTGCGGACATGGTTGGACTTGGTAAAGCCATTGGCGATGCCGGGATCGATGTTCCGATTTACACTTACTATGCCGCCAATGACGGTATCACCAAGACAATCGGTGCGTCCGGTAAAGACAAGATCCGTCTTGTTCACGAAGGGACTGTGAACCCTCCACCAACCGAAGAATATCTTGCTTATCACAAAGGCTTTAAAGCGAAATATCCTGAAGCTGACATCACTCAGTTCCGTATTGCCAACTCGATCGGCATGCTGGCTGCAGCGATTGAAGAAGCAGGTAGTGCTGATCCGTTAGCTGTTGCCCAAGCCCTCGAAGGCATGGAATACACATCTATACAGGGTGACAAGCTGGTGATGCGGGCCGAGGATCATCAGATGATGCAGCCAATCCAGATCTCCGTCCATACGGATGAAAATGTTGTTCTGGATTCCGATAACTCCGGTTACGGTCTGGTCGAGGAATCTTCGATTTCTGCAGAAGATGCCGCCTTGCCGGTTAAAGACTGCAACATGGAACGTCCAACCAGTTAATCGGTTGTTCCAAGTATAGTGCTGGTCGGCAGGATTGCCGGCCAGTTCTTTTTCAGCCGGACGATAGATCCGGTCCTCAATAATGTGTGTAAATTAAGAGATTCAACAAATGTTTGAATTGGTCTTCTTTTCCCTACTGAACGGGATCGTCACCGGGCTATTGCTCTTTATGCTTGCCAGTGGCCTGACCCTGATCTTTTCCATGATGGGTGTTCTCAACTTTGCCCATGCCAGCTTCTATATGCTGGGCGCCTATTTTGCCTATACCATCAGTGCCTATCTCGGCTTCTGGATTGGGCTGATTGTGGCGCCGGTACTTGTCGGATTACTGGGCGCTCTGGTCGAACGCTACGGCCTAAGATATGTCCATCGATGGGGACATGTGGCTGAGCTGATCTTTACCTTCGGTCTGGCCTTCCTGATCGAGGAAGTTGTGCAGTTTATCTGGGGAAAAGATACCAAAGCCTATCACGAGCCTGAAATCCTGCAGTTTCCGCTGTTTACTTTCTTCGGACAGAATTTCCCGGCCTACAAAGCCTTTATGCTTTTGATCTCTATTGCGATCTTTATCATGCTGCTGTTGATCCTGACCCGGTCTCGGGTTGGCCTGATCATTCAGGCGGCGATCCATAAGCCGAATATGACTGCGATGCTCGGACACAACGTGCCGCTAGTCTTTATGGGTGTATTTGGCGTTGGTTGCGCACTTGCCGGCTTGGCGGGTGTGATTGCCGGTCCCGCCTTGGGCACCTTCCCGGGTATGGCGGTTGTGCTTGGCAGCATCGTCTTTGTGATTGTGGTTGTCGGGGGACTGGGGTCCCTGACCGGAGCGTTCGTCGCCTCCTTAATCATCGGATTACTTCAGACCTTTGCTATTGCCCTTGATTATTCGGTCAATGATATCCTGACTGCCTTTAACATCAGCTTCGATGCGGACAGTGCGCTTCGGGATCTGTGGTCACTTTCCTTGCCGCAGATTGCGCCGATCCTGCCCTATCTATTGTTGGTCCTTGTTTTGATATTCCGCCCGATGGGCCTGTTCGGGAACCGTGAAACATGAGCGAAATTACAAAAACTTCCGCTGCGACGGTTTCAACACCAGCACTGAAACGCTACGGCCCCTGGATTGGGTTTCTGATCGTTCTGCTGATATTGCCCTACATTTTCTCTTCAAATGTCGGTGTTTACACCATGAATTTGATGGGGATCTTCATCATCTTCGCGCTGTCCTATAATATGCTGCTGGGGCAAGGGGGCATGCTGTCCTTCGGCCATGCGGTGTATTTCGGGCTCGGTGGGTTCATGTCAGTGCATTTCATGAACTACCTGGAAGATGGCTCCTTCGTCTTCCCCATGTGGTTGTTGCCAATCTTTGGTGGGGCCATCGGTTTGGTCTTTGCTATTATCATCGGTAGTTTCTCGACCCGGCGCGCCGGGACAGTCTTTGCCATGATTTCCTTAGGTGTCGGGGAATTGATGGCAGCCAGCTCCCTGATCTTCGTTGCCTTCTTTGGCGGGGAAGAAGGTGTCAGTGGCGACAGGACCATGGGACCGCCCTTGTTTGGTGTTAATTTTGGGCAGGATGTGCAGGTTTATTACCTCATCGCTGCCTGGGTCTTCGTAACTGTAATGCTGATGTATCTGTTCTCTCGCACGCCAGCTGGACGTTTGGCCAATGCCGTTCGCGATAATGCGGAACGAGCGGAATTTATCGGTTATAGCCAGCGGAAAGTTCGCTTTGTTTCTTTCTGTGCGTCCGGTTTCTTTGCCGGAATCGCAGGTGGCTTGTTTGCCATCAACTTTGAAATCGTAACGGAGGAAAACCTCAACGCTTTGACATCAGGTGTTGTTTTGCTGATGGCTTACATCGGTGGGGTCGGGTTCTTTATTGGTCCGATCGTTGGCGCGGTTCTCTTTACCCTACTTCAGAGTATCCTCAGTAACTATACAGATATCTGGCAACTCTATGTGGGCGTGATGTTCGTTCTGACGGTGATGTTTGTGCCTCAAGGGCTTACCGGTATCATGATGATGCATACCCCGGCCTGGCGCATGAAGCGTGTTGGTGGACTTGTGGTGCCTTATATTCGGATGGGTGTTCCGGCCTTGGCCATGCTTGCCGGTATCGCCGGCTTCTTGGAGATGATCCATCATGTCCGAGGCTCGCCAGCGGATGAAACCATGATGAGCCTGATGGGCATCGAATTTAGTACCCATAGTATCATGCCCTGGGTAACGGTGGCTGTACTCGCTTTAGTCGGCGGCTATCTGGTGCGTAATCAGGCGCCGCAATTGAAAGAAGCTTGGGAAACAGCGAATAATCCGGATGCCGGTGGGAAGGAGGCCTGATCATGACTGCAGCAATTGAACTCAAGGGCCTTCGTAAAAGATTTGGTCCGACAGAAATCATCCGGGGTGTGGATCTGGAAATCCATAACGGGGAAAGGCATGCCATTATTGGGCCGAACGGGGCCGGTAAATCGACTTTGTTCCACCTTATAAGTGGTCGCTATGGACTGAGTGGGGGGTCGGTTTCCCTCCATGGCGAGGATATCAGCAACCTTCCGCCCTATGAAATATACCGCAAAGGTCTATCTCGTAGTTTTCAGGTTACTAACATCTTCCCGAATATGAGTGTGTTTGAGAACGTTCGATGCGGTCTGATGTGGGTGAAGGATTACAAATATTCTTTCTGGCATCTGGTGGACAGGGAACGGGAACTAAATCAAAGAACAGCAGAAGTGATCGAAGAAATAGGCTTGACGTCACGCCAGCATATTCCTGCGGGTGTTCTGACTTACGCTGAGCAACGGGCGCTGGAGATTGGAATTTCTGCAGCTGGTGGTGCAGATGTCATCATGCTCGATGAACCGACAGCGGGCATGAGCCATAGCGAGACAGACCAAGCCATCGCCTTGATCCGTAAAATTACGGATGGCAAAACCCTGGTGATGGTGGAGCATGACATGGGTGTTGTTTTCGATGTTGCAGATCGGATTTCCGTCCTTGTCTATGGCGAGATCATCGCTACTGATACCCCGGAAAATATAAGAAACAACAAGGCGGTTCAGGAAGCCTATCTTGGTGCGGAGGCAGAAGAGTAATGCTTGAAGTAAATGATTTGCATGCCTTCTACGGGAAAAGCCATATCCTGCAAGGTGTGAATTTTCGGGTAGGGGAAGGGGAGATTGTCTCTTTGCTTGGCCGAAATGGTGTTGG
This sequence comes from Pseudomonadota bacterium, assembly GCA_024743055.1. Taxonomy (GTDB): domain Bacteria; phylum Pseudomonadota; class Alphaproteobacteria; order Sneathiellales; family Sneathiellaceae; genus Sneathiella. The sequence goes on along the minus strand of JANSXH010000001.1, from coordinate 119,418 downwards.
CCGCTCAACAACCATTAAATCGATTATGGGCGAAGTTGAGCCGCACGGGTCCATCCAGTATCGCGGAGAGGAAATCGCCGGACTGAAAGAGCATGAAATTGCTCATCGCGGCCTTGGCTATGTTCCGGAGAACCGGGACGTCTTTCCGGGAATGACCGTCCGCCAGAATTTGGTTATGGGCATCAAGAACATGAAGAATAAAGGCCGCTGGGCTATGGACGACATGTTCGATATGTTCCCGAATCTGCGGGAGCGTGCCGATGTCGATGCTGGTGTGTTGTCAGGTGGAGAGCAACAGATGCTGACCATGTGCCGGACTTTGATGGGCGACCCTGACCTTGTCATGATTGATGAGCCAACAGAAGGATTGGCGCCGAAGATTGTGGCCCAGGTTGGTGAACTTCTAACAGAGATTGCTAAGCGCGGTGTGTCCATTTTGCTGGTTGAGCAGAAGCTAGCTATCGCTTTGCGGATTTCACACCGCTTGTATGTTATGGGCCATGGTCATATGGTCTATGAAGGAACGCCCGATGAGCTGAAAGCCAACGATCAGATCCGCAAAGAGTGGTTGGAAGTCTAGGTCTTTCGCAGTCACATATCATCCCGGGGCGCGGGAGATTAGAGAATGCAAAATACTCAGGTTAGCCTGGACGATAAATATGAGCTCGACTCCGGTCAGGTTTTTATCACGGGAACACAGGCACTTGTCCGTATTCCGATCATGCAGCGCCAGCGGGATGCGGCAGCAGGCCTAAAGACAGGCGGCTTTATCTCCGGATATCGCGGCTCGCCGCTTGGCCTCTATGACCAAAGCCTGTGGAAAGCCAAACCCTTCCTCAAGAATAACGATATTCATTTTCAACCGGGTGTTAATGAGGACCTGGCGGCAACGAGTATTTGGGGCACTCAGCAGCTCCCCATGTTCGGTAAAACCGATTTCGACGGCGTCTTCGGCATCTGGTACGGCAAGGGCCCTGGTATCGACCGATCCGGCGATGTGTTCAAGCATGGAAATATGGCTGGAAGCTCAGAACATGGTGGTGTCCTTGTTCTGATGGGCGACGACCATATGGCCAAATCCTCCACCGTCGCTCATCAAAGTGAGCAGGCACTGGTGGCGGCAATGATGCCGGTTCTCAATCCTGCTACGGTTCAGGAATATCTCGATTACGGCCTCCATGGGATTGCCTTGTCCCGCTACAGCGGTACCTGGGTTGGCATGAAATGCCTTACCGATACAGTTGAGAGCTCAGCAACGGCCTATGTGGGTCCGGATCGGGTTCAGATTGTCATTCCCGAGGATATAGAGGCGCCAGCAGACGGCGTTCATATTCGCTGGCCAGATACCTCAGGGGGGCAGGAAGCTAGACTGCTGCGCTCCAAATTGCCCATGGTCAAAGCGTTTGTCCGGGCCAACAAGCTCGATAAAATCACCTGGGATGCGAAAGATCGCAAATTTGGCATCGCAACAACCGGTAAATCCTGGCTTGACGTGGTCCAGGCCCTAGGCGATTTAGGCATTGATCAGGAGGAAGCGGAAAAAATTGGCTTGTCCGTCTATAAGGTAGCTTGTCCCTGGCCGCTTGAGCCAGAAGGGATGAAGGAATTTGCCAAAGGGCTGGATGAAATTCTATTCGTTGAGGAGAAACGCAGCCTGATAGAGGATCAGGCGGCTCGGCTCCTCTATGACATGGAAGATCGACCGGTCCTTGTCGGGAAAGAAGATGAAAAAGGAGAAATGCTGCTTCCTTCAGATGGGGAACTTACGCCGGCACTGGTGGCACGGGCGATTGCCGCTCGGTTGATGCGTCGGTCTTTGCCAGAGAAGATCGTTGAAGGGATCAGCGTCGCCGAAGCGCGTGAAGATGGTAATTCCATGCCGGCAGCGCCGGTCACGCGTACCCCATGGTTTTGTTCGGGCTGTCCGCATAATTCCTCTACCAATGTTCCGGAGGGTAGCCGCGCCATGGCAGGGATCGGCTGCCATACCATGGCCATCTATATGCCCAACCGGCGGACCCAGACTTATACCCATATGGGTGCAGAAGGCGTCAACTGGATCGGCCAATCTCCTTTTACCAATGAAGAGCATATCTTCCAGAATTTAGGGGACGGTACCTATTACCATTCAGGGCTTCTGGCTATCCGCGCGGCTTGCGCGGCAGATGTGAATATTACCTACAAGATTCTGTTTAATGACGCCGTTGCCATGACTGGCGGGCAGCCCTTTGACGGACCATTATCGCCTTGGCTGATCAGCCAACAGGTTCATGCAGAAGGCGTGAAACAGATCGCCGTCGTGACAGACGAACCAGAGAAATATGACAGCTCCGCCAACTGGGCACCCGGTGTAAAAATTCATCACCGCGATGACCTGGATAAGGTGCAGCGAGAGCTGCGGGAAGTGAAAGGGGTCACAGCCCTGATTTATGATCAAACCTGTGCCGCCGAAAAACGCCGCCGCCGCAAGCGTGGTACGTTTCCTGACCCTGCAAAACGTGCCTTTATCAACGAGCTTGTCTGTGAAGGCTGCGGCGATTGTGGTGTGGCTTCCAACTGCGTTTCGGTAAAGCCTCTGGAGACGGATTTTGGCCGTAAACGGGTTATTGATCAATCTAGCTGCAACAAGGATTTCTCCTGCGTCAAAGGGTTCTGCCCGAGCTTTGTCACTATCGAGGGCGGCGGGTTGAAGAAAGCGGAAAAGAAGACTGTCACTTCCACTGACATTGATATCATGGATCCGGCAGCGGGCCTTCTCGAGCCGGCTACGCCTACTATCAACGGGACCTATAACATCCTAGTGACGGGCATAGGCGGTACGGGCGTAATTACGGTTGGCGCTCTTCTCGGTATGGCGGCCCATATTGAGGAAAAGGGCGCCTCTATCCTTGATCAGACAGGGCTGGCCCAGAAAAATGGCGCAGTGATGAGTCATGTCCGCCTGGCCAGCAGTCCGGCAGAGCTGTCCGGTACCCGCATTCCTCATCGTCAGACTGATCTGGTTGTCGGCTGTGACCTGGTTGTTGCGGCCAGCATGGATGCACTTCAAACCTATGATCTGGGCCGAACAAAAGCCATCGTCAATGATCATGTGGAACCGGTCGCCGCCTTTACCTTGACCCCGGATCTTGCGATGGATCAGGACAGCCTGACAAGTTTGCTGGCCGATAGCCTTGGTCGCGAACAGGCTGAATTTATTGACAGCACGACTCTAGCAACTTCCCTGATGGGAGATTCTATTGCCGCCAACTTGTTCCTGCTGGGCGTCGCGTTCCAAAGAGGTACTATTCCTCTTAGGCTCAGCTCCATTGAGCAGGCGATCGAATTAAATGGTATCGCGGTTGAGAGCAATAAGCGCAGCTTTGCCTGGGGCCGCAAAGCTGCAGCCGACCGAAAGCAAGTGGAAGAAATAGCCTTGCCGGAATCTTCGGCAGAAATCGTCGAAATGGAAACGATTGATACGATCATTAATCGCCGTGTCGGGTTCCTCAAAGGCTATCAGAGTAATCGCTATGCCAAGCGCTATCTAAAGCTCGTCAATGCAGTGAAAGAGGCCGAGAGTAAAATCACCCCAGACGCAACACGACTGACAGAGGCTGTTGCGCGCTACTACTTCAAGCTGATGGCCTATAAGGATGAATATGAAGTAGCGCGTCTTTATACCAATGGCAGTTTTGAGGCCAAGTTGAAGGAACAGTTTGAAGGGGATTACAAGGTCAAATACCACCTCGCTCCGCCGATTTTCTCCAAACGCCATCCGGAAACGGGTCATCTGATCAAAAAGGAGTTTGGTCCCTGGATGATGTCCGCCTTCAAAACCCTCGCCAAATTCAAGTTCCTGAGGGGAAGCTTCCTCGATCCCTTCGGCAAGTCCGAAGAGAGAAAGACTGAGCGCGCGCTGATTAAGGAATATGAGAAAACCATGCGGGAGATCCTTGAGAATCTGACCGCAGAAAACCTACCTCTCGCGATTGAGATAGCAGAGGTGCCGGAACATATTCGCGGCTACGGCCATGTGAAAGAGCAGCATCTGGAAGGCGCACGCACCATGCGCCGTGATCTTTTGGACCGCTTCCATTCCGGCCAATCCGAACCGATAGCAGCGGAGTAGGGGATCTCACCATGTCCCACGAACATACCGGTGATTTACTCAGGGAAGCGCTTAAGAACTATAGCGGGATTACCGAAAAAAAGATGTTCGGCGGTATCTGCTTCATGATGAACGGCAATATGCTTTGCGGAACGGGAGACGGTCGTTTCATGTTCCGGGTCGGTAAGGATTTGGAAGCAGAGGCTCTTAAACGGCCGGGAGCCGCGCCCATGGACTTCACCGGCCGCAAGATGGGTGGCCTGATCTGGGTCGATCAGGAAGCAGCGGTGGAAACGGGTCTTGACGACTGGATCGAGTTTACAAAACTCTTTGTCGGCAGCTTACCGGCAAAATAGGTTTCTTTAACTGGACTTTAATTTTTCATAGGCAAGCGGAAGAGTGACATTTCGCCTTGCCGCTTCATCTTCTAATTCAACTAGAGCACTTTTTCGGGATTGATCAATACTGTCGACGGGTTCACCCATTGCCATGTTCAGTCTCTCAAGCCCAAATCCAATCCCCTCGGCTTGTTGTATCTCTGACGCATCCTGGTCAATCATAACTTCCGCCAATTCCAGATATCCGGTGAGCGGATAAGTCAGTTCTTGCCCGACAGCCGCCAAATCATGCGGGTAATGAATGGAAACCGAAAAATATGGTGTGGCATGGGGATGGTCATTCGGCGCAAAATATCCGGATCCATCCCCCTGGGACACCGCTTGCTCTTTGTCGCGGGCAATAAACTGAGAAGGAAGAATACTGAAAGTTTCTAGTCCTGAAACATATGGTTCAAAATGAGGTGTTGATACGAAAACCAGTTTTCGGGCGTCCAACCCGGCGTCATTGGCCAAATAGTCGACCCCTTGTGTCAGGATATGCCCACGGGATATCGGCTCCTTGATATTGACAAACAGGATATGAAAATAAGGTAAGGAACCAGGCGTGTTACCGGCGTCCATGTCTTCCATCCGGATGCAGTTCTGTACGCCCATTGTTCGGCCATTTTCATAACCTAAGGGACCGCTTTCATCAAACCGGACCCCGCCATTAAAAACGTCACCGGTTATCAATGGCATCGCCGGTAAGGGGCGATAGCCCAGTTTCTCAAAAAAGTGGACGGCGGAATCCTCTCGCCATTTGCTGCCAGCAAGACTATTGGCATGTGCCTTACCCAAAAAAGTGTGCACGAGGGGCAGGGAGGCAGCCCATGAAAAAAACTTCAAAAACTCTCTACGCGATGATTTCATAGCTCCAATACTCCATAATCTTTTGCTTGCTTGCAAAAATGGGTTCGGCAAAACCTGGTCCAAGCAGTTGGTAGACGCATTGTGGCAAGAAACACTTTGTCAACGCAAGCTTTGTGGTTAATCTGTCGACTTATTCTCTTACCTTTCAATCCGGGGTATTCTTCATAAATGATCGAAATAGCAGGGCTTGTTTTCCCGCTCTTCGGCCTAATCCTGTTGGGCTATGTCGCGGCGCGGATAACGCGTCAGCCGCAGGAAGCCATGGGGTGGCTCAGCACATTCATCATTTATGTCTCGCTTCCCTGCCTCTTCTTCAAGCTGCTCTCTCAAACACCCGTTGAAAAACTCGCTAGTTGGGATTTTATTGGGGTCAACCTTCTGACAACCTTTTCCATATTCGTTATGGTCTTTGCTATTGCCAGACTGACAACTCGGGCGACAACTCCTGAAGCGACTATTCAGGGTCTTGCCGGTGCCTATGGCAATATCGGCTTCATGGGTCCCGGAATTGCTCTGCTGGCATTTGGAGAGCTGGCGGCGGTACCGTTGGCCCTGATCTTCTGCTTTGAAAACATCATGCACTTCACCCTTGCACCGAGCATGATGGCCTTTGCCAGCGGTAAGTCGCAGAATATAGGCGCACTGGCCTTCGAGATTCTTAAGAAAGTGCTGCTCCATCCGTTCATCATCGCGACGATCGTTGGAATTACAGCCGCTATCCTCGAATTTACCCCGCCCGCCCCGGTGGAGCGGCTGATTGACTATCTTGCGCAGGCCGCAGCCCCTTGCGCCTTGTTTGCCATGGGAGTCACTTTGGCTCTGCGCCCCCTAAAACGAGTTCCGGGAGAGCTCTCCTTCATCATCCCGTTCAATCTCGTTGTTCATCCGATCCTGATGTACCTGGCTTTGAGCTGGTTCGGCGATTTTGACGCCATCTGGGTCTACACCGCCGTTCTTCTAGCGGCCCTGCCGACAGCGACAAATGTCTTCGTCATCGCCCAGCAATACGGCGTCTGGGTTGAACGTGCCTCCGCTACCATCATGCTCTCCACCATGATCTCTGTCGCTACGGTTACGGCGCTACTTTACGGCATCACGACTGGTCTGATGCCAGCGGATCTGTTTCCAGGGTGAGGAAGATGGAAATTGTTATTGACCTATCAAGGGTGGAAACAGGTGCGGAAGCGGCTCGTGAATGCTATTCAAACTTCATGATCGTTATGATTTATCTCGTTGGGAATATACGAAGAAAGTAAGAATTGCGCCGTATGAGATCCCTCATAGCCATCCGATCCTGACACTAAATTCTCAGTATGCCATTGGTCCAGGTGCGGATGAGGATCTCATTCTTGCGACCTATATACATGAACAATTGCACTGGGCATTGGATTAGTATCTGGAACTGGAAACGGAGAAGGTAATAGAAATATTCAAATCCCGATATCCGGATTTTCATGAAACTGAACCATTGACAGCGAAAGATGAGTATTCGACCTATTTGCATATCGTTGTCAACTGGCTTGAATATGCGATCATGACTGAACTTTTGGGGCACCAGCGGGTTTCAGAAATGGTTTCCAAATATCGTCACTATAAGAAAATATATGAAGTTGTTGTTCAAGACTTTGTGGAAATTGAAGGAGTACTCAAAAAAGGCGGAATTCTCCCGCTCCCTCAACCGAAATAATTTGGCACTGACCGCATCACAACAATTGCGTCTGGCTCGTCGGTTCGTTAAAACAGGCCCAGCGAATTTTTTGAAGATCGGGAGTGCGGCTTAGCATGGCGTCTTACCAGTATATTTATGTAATGAACGGTCTGTCAAAGACCTATCCGGGCGGCAAGCAGGTGTTGAAAGATATCCGGCTTTCCTTCTTTCCGGGAGCCAAGATTGGTGTTCTCGGGCTGAACGGCGCCGGAAAATCCACCTTGCTCAAGATCATGGCTGGAATTGAGACGGAGTTTCAAGGAGAGGCTTGGGCCGCAGAAGGGGTGAAGGTCGGATTTCTGGAGCAGGAGCCAACCCTGGATGGCGACAAGGACGTCCTTGGCAATGTCATGGATGGGGTGCATGAAAAGAAGGCGCTTCTGGACAAATTCAATGAGGTATCTGCCCGCTTTGCCGAGGAACTGACCGATGATGAGATGAATGATCTCATTGCCGAACAGGGAGAACTGCAGGAGCAGATTGACGCTCAGAACCTTTGGGACCTGGACCGAGAAGTCGAAATCGCCATGGATGCTTTGCGCTGTCCACCAGGGGATGCAGATGTGACCAAGCTCTCCGGTGGGGAACGTCGGCGGGTGGCTTTATGCAGGTTGCTACTGTCCCAGCCCGACATGCTTCTCCTCGATGAGCCCACCAACCATCTGGATGCGGAGAGTGTCGCCTGGCTGGAGCGGTTCCTGCATGACTATAAAGGCACCGTTGTGGCCGTGACCCATGATCGCTATTTCCTAGATAATGTGGCCGGTTGGATTTTGGAATTGGACCGCGGCCACGGCATTCCGTGGGAAGGGAACTATTCCAGTTGGCTGGAGCAGAAAGAGAAACGCCTCGCCCAGGAAGGCAAAACAGAAGATGCCCGCCGCAAAACCCTCGATCGGGAACTGGAATGGATCCGTCAGGGTCCGAAGGGACGTCAGTCCAAGTCTAAGGCCCGTATCAGTGCCTATGAGGAATTGCTGGGGCAGGAGGCTGAGAAGCGGGCCGAGAATATGCAGATCTATATCCCTGCTGGTAGCCGCCTTGGCGATCTGGTGGTGGAGGCCGATGGTATTTCCAAGGGCTTCGAAGATCGGCTACTGATTGATGATTTGAGCTTTAAACTCCCCGCTGGGGCTATTGTCGGAGTGATCGGACCGAACGGTGCTGGTAAAACCACTCTGTTCAAGCTTCTGACCGGCCAGGAAAAACCGGATTCCGGCAGTTTCAAGGTTGGCCCAACGGTTGAGCTGGGCTATGTGGATCAGGACCGCGATACTCTGGATCCAAACAAAACGGTTTGGGAAGAAATCTCGGAAGGCAATGAGGTGATTTCCCTCGGCAAGAAGGAAATCAACAGCCGGGCTTATGTTTCGGGCTTTAATTTTAAAGGAACGGACCAGCAGAAAAAAGTCGGGCAGATGTCAGGCGGGGAGCGCAACAGGGTTAATCTCGCAAAAATGCTCAAAACCGGTAGTAATTTCCTGCTTCTTGATGAGCCGACAAACGATCTGGATGTGGATACCTTGCGGGCACTGGAAGAGGCGCTTCTGCAGTTTGCTGGATGTGCTGTCGTTATCAGCCATGACCGCTGGTTCCTGGATCGCATCGCTACCCATATCCTCGCCTATGAAGGGGATAGCCATGTGGAATGGTTCGAAGGCAATTTCGAGGCCTATGAGGAAGATAAACGCCGACGTCTGGGTGCCCAGGCGACAGAGCCCCATCGCATCAAATACAAGCCAATCAGCCGGTAAAAACGGCTGTGGTTCACTAAGGCTGATGTAACGGCACCACTTTTTTGGCAGCGGGCCTGTCCAAAATACGGTTCCGATGGTCCAGAAGTTTGGGGAAGTCGGCAGGATTGACATTGTCGCCTTCCATCCAGAAGGAGAATACGAAGAGATAGGGATCGGCAATGCTGATCTTATCTCCCATAACCCATGGGCCCTTGAATACTTCCTTCTCTATGAGGGCAAAACACTCTTCCATATTGGATTGGACTTTTCTCTGCATGGCAGCCAGGGAGGTCTCGTCATCTGCCTCCACCCAGCGATATCCACGCATGCGGTGAGCATGGTTTACATGAACAGTTGAACAGAGATAACTGGTCACCGCCTGAAGCTCCGCCAGTTCGTATATATCCTCTGGCGCAGCGAAATCAGATTCTGGAAACCTTTGCGCTAAATAGAGAAGAATGGCCGGTGTCTCAGTCAAGATGCCCTTTTCCGTGATCAGTGAGGGGACTCTTCCCTTTGGATTTATCGCCAGATATTCAGGTTTGGTATGTTCCATGATGGCATAATTCAGGTGAACGGCTTCATAGTCACAGCCGATTTCTTCCAAAAGAAGATGAGACGCAAGGGCTATGGAGCCCGGATTGTAAAAGAGTTTCAGCATGGTGATTCCAGTAACTGGCGCGGAAGGATAGAGATCAAATCTTATCAAGAAAGCGGTTCGAAATAAAATCCCTTTCTTGCCTAAAATAGTTGCACAAAAATTTGTTTGGGCATAGCGGCTTGATATTTCTATACTTAAGGCTTGGGTTATTAGGGTTCAATAACATTTAGGTTGGGATGAGGTCACGTTTTGGCATATTGGGTTTTCTGCTATTGTCCGCCTGTGCAAGCGGCCAACTGGCAGAACTTACACCTGAAGAAAATAAGTGGCCGACAGATCCAGCTTTACGCCTTATTGCCGAGGATTACTTCCAGCAGGCATCAACCGAACCTTATCAAAACCTTCCGCCAGGTCTCGGTTTTTCCTTCCGAAACTTCGATGACAGTCTGATCTCGGATCATTTTGTGCAGCGATTAAGGGGTATGAGTCGTAACGAGCTTGTTCGCTTTGTGAAAAGTAACGGGGTAAATAATTTCTACGATACCGAGCGGATCCGAATTTGTAACAATCCTGAAGCCCGGTTTTTACTCGATAACGGGTATCGATATGCTTTCAATTTGAAAATACTGGGACCCAGTAAGATATTTGAAACCCGAAAGGAATTCTCAAAGGGATTTTGCATCGCCGGGGAACATGCCCTTATTGATAGCGAAGCCGTTGCAGAACGATATAACATGGCCCGCTTTTGGCCAAGTGGTCAGAAGGTTGATATTCGTATCATGGAAAAAGTAACCGGTTTGTTTCAGGTAATTGCGGCGAAATTTGATGAAGAAACCGCCCCTGATGGAAGTTACTTCGTTACTGATGTGCAAGCAGATGGTCTAATGCTGACATTTCTTTTGGAGCGAAAAGGCAATAAGACTGAAACCCTCAGCAAGTACTGGAAGCAAAATTTAAAAGGACGGAGTATAGAAAATATCTGCTCCAAACCCAGTCGCCTTGTCGCCCTTACCGTCGGAGCGGTCTACGCCTATTCCATTAAGAGCGATTCTTCAGATGGCAGTGAAAACACAAGTAATTTCACTGTAAGCTACGACGACTGTTTGCGATATAACAGGAAATGACGTAGCAATTTCCTATTAGAAACGTATAATCCCAAAGCTATAAATCGACCTTGGATATTTTGACTCTGTCGGATGCCCATAGGCCGGGGGAAAAATAGCGAGGGGTCACGCTTATATATGCAAATTGAAGATACGGCCATTGCCGACGTAAAAATTGTTACGCCTAAGAAATTTGGGGATGATCGCGGCTTCTTTTCAGAAGTCTGGAATGCCAGGACATTTAAAGATGCAGGCCTGGATATTGAATTTGTGCAGGATAATCACGCGTTTAGCGCTGAGGTTGGAACCGTTCGCGGGTTACATTTTCAACTGGATCCTGCCGCACAAGGGAAACTTGTACGGGTCACCAGAGGGGCTGTCCTTGACGTTGCCGTCGATATCCGTAGAGGATCCCCCACCTTTGGACAGCATGTTGCTGTAGAATTGTCGGCAGAAAATTGGCAGCAATTATGGGTTCCCGCAGGGTTTGCTCACGGTTATTGCACGATCCAGCCGAATACGGAATTGGCTTACAAAGTGACGGATTATTATAGTCCCGATCATGATTGCGGTATTTTCTGGAATGATCCGGATCTCAAAATAAATTGGCCGGTTTCGGCGGAAAAAGCAGTTCTTTCACAAAAAGATAAGGTTTTACCTGTATTAAGGGAACAGCAGAGATTATTTGATTTTGAGGAAGTTTAATGACAGCTTTTGTCACCGGGGGCGCCGGGTTTATCGGTTCGGCCTTAGCACGACACCTTATTTCCCAGGATAGTCAGGATGTTTTGATTATCGACAAGCTCACTTATGCAGGGAGCTTGGAAAACCTCGAACCTGTAAGTAATAGCCCGAGATATCATTTTTCTCAGACGGATATTTGTGATCGCGATGCCATTGGCGCCTTGTTCGAGAAGTACCAGCCGACGTCAATCTACCATTTAGCTGCAGAGTCCCATGTTGACCGATCCATCGATGGACCTGCAGAATTTGTTCTGACGAATGTTGTCGGCACCTTCAACATGTTGGATGCTGCTTACCAATACTGGAGCAAGCTTGAAGGGGAGGCCAAAGACGATTTTCGCTTCCTGCATGTCTCCACTGATGAAGTTTATGGCGAATTGGGTCCTGAAGGCCAGTTTTCTGAATCCAGCCCTTACGATCCAAACTCTCCCTATTCTGCGAGTAAAGCGGGCTCTGATCACCTGGCGCGCGCCTGGCATCGAACCTATGGGCTGCCTGTGCTCGTAACCAACTGCTCCAATAACTATGGGCCCTATCAGTTCCCGGAGAAATTACTTCCAGTTGTCATTCTGAATGCCCTCCAGGGCAATGAGCTTCCTGTATATGGCAAAGGCGAGAATGTTCGTGATTGGCTCTATGTTGATGATCATGCTAAAGCACTGCAGACAGTCGTCCAGGAAGGGACTATTGGCGAAACCTACATGATTGGAGGCCGCGCAGAGCAAACCAATATTTATATGGTTCGGCAGATCTGTAAAATCATGGACAAGAAGTTTCCGGAAAAGGCGCCTCATGAAGACCTCATTCGTTTCGTAACAGATCGCCCGGGTCATGACGCCCGTTATGCTGTGGACTGTCGGAAGATTGAGGAAAATCTCGGTTGGTCGCAGTCTTTGAAACTGGACGAAGGATTGGAAAAAACCGTCAACTGGTATCTTGAAAACCTGGAATGGGTAAAAACTGTCGGCGGTGAACATACCCAGCAACGCCTTGGGCTTGGATCTTAATCGACATGAGAGTTTTGGTAGTGGGCGCAGGCGGTCAAGTCGGGACAGCGCTTAAAGACCTAGGTATTTCCCTTGGACATCATATCATTGCACTGGACCGGTCAGAGTTAGATATTACGGATGGAGCATCCGTCACAACTTCCTTGGAACACCACGAACCTGATACTGTGATTAATGCAGCAGCCTATACTGCAGTAGATAGGGCGGAAGCTGAAAGTGCATTAGCCTTCTCAATCAACGCTGATGGTGCGGAAAACATTGCAAAAGCCTGCAAGCAGCTGGATATCCCATTTCTTCATATTTCAACGGATTTTGTTTTTGATGGGACTAAATTGGGTGCTTATGTTGAAGAAGATTCCGTAGGACCCCTAAGTGTTTATGGAAACAGCAAAGCTGAGGGTGAAAAGAGAATTCAAAATCTGGGCGGTAAAAATATTATCCTCAGAACCGCCTGGGTTTTTGGTGGGGAGCAGAATTTTGTCGCCACAATGCAGCGTTTAGGGGAGAGCCGGGATGAGCTTAACATCGTCAATGATCAGACCGGCGGGCCGACATCAAATCTGGAAATTGCAAATTGTCTTTTGGCGATAGCTGAAAAGGTTCAGGAAGAGGGGTTTTCTGACTGGGGTATCTATCATTTTGCCGGCGCCCCCTCTGTGACCTGGTATGAATTTGCCTGTGCGATTTTTGCAGGCAGGGACAAGCCTGTTCTGCATCCTATTCCAACGGAGAAATATCCGACACCTGCTGTACGGCCCAAAAACTCCGTTTTGGATTGCTCAAAAATTAAAGACGTATTCGATATTGACCAGCCAGATTGGCGCAAGGCATTATCTGCTATAATTTCTTAGGAACAATAAAGCAGAAGGTCAAAAAATGGCACGTCAGGATTTCGAATTTTTCTTTGACTTTCGAGTGCGATATTCGGAAATTGATGGCCAAGGTGTTGTTTTCAATGCCCACTATTTGACCTATTTCGATACGACGATCACAGAATTTTTTCGCCATCTCGGTTTTGACTATCAAGCCTATGTCCAGCAAACCGGGCAGGACTTTCATCTTGTGAAATCTCTGGTCAATTATGAGAAGCCAATTTTGTTCGATGCGGAAATTGAAGTGGGATGCCGAGTTGAAAAGATTGGACGTACCTCAATCGTATTTGTGCTTGAAATATTCGACAAAAACAGTTCTGATCGGTATTCCACAGGCGAGATAATCTGGGTCAATACGGATCAGACGACTCATAAAACTGAGCCGGTTAATAACGAGATCAGGGAAATGTTTCAGCATAATGAAAATCTCACCGCATAATAAAGCTTCACGGTAGTCAGATGCCTTTTAACGGAAGCATCCTGTCAGCTCCTGCAGATCCGCAGTATCTTCTAAAGGGTGGTCTTGAAACCCACCCGAACGACGTTGCCCTCATTTCAGCAGAAATGAGCTGGACTTGGAATGAATTGGATAAAACGGTTGAGAATCTATCGACTAACCTGCGCTTAAAGGGCTTAAAAACAGGCGATAGAGTGGCATTTCTGATGCCGAACAGGACACATCTTCTTTTACTATATCTGGCCTGTTTCAGGGCAGGGTTTGTCGCCGTTCCCCTCAATTATCGCTATACTACCCGTGAAATTGATTATGCGCTGGATGTCAGTCAGGCCTCGATGCTTATTTTTCATTCGGAGCGGGGTGAGGATGTCGCGGCCTCTAGTTTCGCAGCGTCGTTACCACTCGGTCTGCTTCGCTATCGACCGACAGATCCTAATCAGGAGAGTTTCGAAGACTATTATCTGGAGCCGGCAGAAAAGCTAGTCCAGGAAAAACTAGATCAGGCAAGTCCTGCTGTTATATTTTTTACCTCTGGCAGTACGGGTAGGCCAAAAGGTGTCACCCATAGCCTTGAGACCTTGGGATGGATGTTTGCGAGTATTGCAGAAGCGTTCGAGCTGACCTCTAAAGATATTATGATGCCTGCATCCTCCATCTCACATATTGGGGCTTTTAGTTTTGCTTTAGCTGCAACTTCTGTTGCTGCAAAAGTGGTCGTGGTTAGAGCCTATGATGCGGAGGAATTACTACCGTTATTGAGGCAAGAACGACCAACGGTCCTTTGTATGCTTCCCTCGGCTTTGCTCCCACTTGTTCGCGATCATGACGCAAATAAATCTGACTTTGCGTCTATTCGTGTCTGCCGATCAGGGAGCGACAAGGTTCCGTTGGAGCTCGAAAAAGAGTTCGAAACCCTTACAGGGCATAAAATAGACGAGGGCTATGGCATGTCGGAGACGGGGCTATCGACCCTAAACCCTCCTTCAGGCAAGATAAAGATCGGTTCTATCGGAACAGCAAACCCTGGTTTTGAAATGGCTATCCGCGATGAAGATGGTAAAGAGGTTGCGATAGGGGAGGTTGGTAATCTATGGACAAAGTCCCGGTGTTTAATGATTGGTTATTGGGATAACCCCGAAGAAACGGCGAGGGCCGTGCATGATGGCTGGATTGACAGCGGCGATATGATGCGCCGTGACGATGAAGACTATCTCTGGTTTCAGGGTCGCAAAAAGCAGATCATAGTCCATGATGGGTCGAATATATTTCCTCAGGAGGTGGAGGAGTCTTTATTGGAGCATGAGGCTGTTGAATGCGCCGGCGTGATCGGCATTCACGATCTTCTCCATGGTGAAAATGTTAGGGCCTATGTGGTTGTCAAAGAAAACCATGACCGGCCCAAGGTTCAAGAGCTGATCGATTTCTGCCGTGCGAGGATTGGATATAAGGCCCCGGAAGAAATTGAATTCCTCGACGAAATGCCCCTTAATCCCACAGGTAAAACTGATCGTGTTGCATTGAAGGCAAGGGCTTCAGCTCATCATTAGATCCGTGCTTTAGTCCAGCTTTTCCATTCTGATTTCAATGGTACCGATGCAGTTGCCGTAGTTGCCGCTTGTAGTCGCAGCTTCTGCTCTAAGGAAGACAATTTTCTTATCGATATTCAGACGCTCTGACCATTGCCAGTTGCTGCCACCATTTGGCACTTCAACTCTCAAGTCGACAAAATCTGGTGAATTTTCAGCGGTAATGTAAAGTGCTTCACCGTTACTCCATACAGTTCTCGTCGTTATTCCATTTCTAAAAAAGAAACTAAAATTCCAATGGCGTTTGGGGGAACAGGAAGTTGTTGATGCTGCAAATGGCAAATAGGTGGCATCTACGCGCCAGTTTCCAGTTACATCAAATTTAGTGCGTAGATTGGAAACCGGTTTTCTGGGAGGATTGACAGGTGCTGCTCTTGCCAAATTTTTTTCTTCGCCAATCTCATTTAATCTTTTGATTGCAAGAGGGGCGTAGGGGCTGTCTTGATGTTTGCGCAAAAACTCCCTCAACACTGCGACACTTTCAGAATCCTTTACAACTTCCCACGCGGTTCCAGGGTCGGCGCCTATTTTGTTTTTTGCAGCCCTAATCTCAGAGGCCTTCAATTGCAGACTGTTATTTATTTTGGTTTGAAGTCTTTCGATCCATAGGTTGTAGTTTTTATGGATCCGTGTGCCTGTATAGGGAAGGTTTGTGCTCGAATTATAGGTAATAGAGTAGTCCGTATCAGAATAGTTAATCCGAACAACAGCTGTATGAACCCGGATTTTTAGGGAAGCTTCAATTTCCTGCGGTCCTACCGTTTTTACTTTCCAACCAGCATCTTTGGTGCCTCTTTCAATAGCGGAAGTAGTATCAGAAAGAGGTGCAGTTTTGTATATCGGCGGCAGCGCAATGTTTTCGGCATTATAGATTGGCTGCATACGTTCTGTGCAGCTTCCAGCAATAAAAAGAATGGCAAAAAAGAATGAAATACGGGAAAGATAATACATCGGGGTTCTCTTTAAAAAAGACTATGACATCTTTGTCATAATAACGTTCAATCTTCCAAGACAATTGCCATAGGATCCACCTCCAGCGATGGCTACAGCATTAAAAACTTCTCGTTCCGAATTAAGACTAAGGGGCTTGTCCCATTTCCAGTCGCTTCCACCATCTGGAACAATAATTTTAAGGAGAATGTTTTTCTCCACATAATCGCTTTCAAGATATAAAGCCGTTTCCCGGTGCCAAACGGTTCTCTTGACCGGAGTGCTAGATATATGCTGGACAAATTGCCAACTGCGCTGTTTTACACACCAGCTGGAACTTCCACGAATAGCATTATATGTAGCTGTTACTCGCCATTCTCCGAAAGGATTGGCAAGCCGTGATATTGCACCACTGTCTATAAATCCGCTTAAACGTTTTACAGCAGCGGGCGCGTATGCGCTATCTCCATAATTCTCAAGAAACAACACAAACTGTTTCGGGTCCTGACTATTTTCAATAGCGCGCCAAGCAGTTTCGTCGGAGTTTATAACTGGCGCTTCTTGTATTGTTCTGGCGCTGCCAATCCTGTCCAAGCTGCTATTAATGGATGTTTCAAGCTCTCTGACCCAAACATTGTAATTTTTATGTATCCCACTATTGGAATGGAGAAGGTTTTTGCTGGCTGCGTAAGTGATAGAATAATCAGTAGTCGTATAAACGATATCCACGACAGCCTGATGGGTTCGAATATTCAGAGTGCCCTTTATTTTGCCAGGCGATATTGTTTCCATCAGCCAGCCCTCTCGGTTACCACCCCTGATAATAGCGGTTTCGACATCTGAAATCGGCGCAAATCTAAGTTTTTCGGGTATGGTAACTGAACTTGCATTGTAAATCGGCTGAGCACGTTCAACACAAGCCAATAACAGTATTGAAGTGACTAAGAGCACACCAAAGTTGATTAGTCTTCGAAACATTTTACACCATCATAACCTGGATGCAGACCATGTAACAAAAAATTGTTGTCCTTAGCACAGTTTGCATTTCTAATATAATATCAACCAAAAGTTTAAACCTATACATTTATACTGGCAATTTTAAATTTCTCGATTGGTTAATGATTGGTCGATAAACTGTATTTTCCCAATATTTTAAAACGCCTTCTTTTTTGTGTTGATATTTTGATCAGGAGTTTTAACAATCTTCTCAGTTGTATGCTAAGAATTTCCATATATTGAATTTAGTTAAGGAGAAAATCGTTGGGTAGAGTAAGAGAAGTAGGTGAATTTAGCTCCATTAAGTTGTTTTTTGTCCTTTGCCTAGGCTTGCTTGTCTCAGCCTGCGCTGTCGGTCAAAAGAAAGACTATCGAAATCAGGCAATCGATATAAATGCCACAAGTACCCAAACTATTGGTGTCGCTGTATTGGACCAAAGAACTTATGTTGTTTCCGGCGATAAAACACCTGATTTCGTCGGGCTTCGTAGGGGGGGATACAACAATCCATTTGATGTACTCACGGAATCCGGAGAGCCGTTGGCTGACGATGTAGCCTTTTCCATCGTAACGTCTCTGAGCGCACAGAATATCAATGCCAGTATCTTGAGAACCACTCCTAATTCCAACCGCTCATCTGCAAAAGAGGCCTTGCCTCGGCTGGATAGCACGAGAGTTCTTATGGTCTATCTTACTGAATGGAAATCAGACAATGGGTATTCATTAAGGATTCTCTATGATCTATCGGCTGAAGTGCTTGATGAAAATGGTAATGTGCTGGCGAGTAGTGAGGTTGCAGATACACGTGCTTCCG
This sequence comes from Pseudomonadota bacterium, assembly GCA_024743055.1. Classification (GTDB taxonomy): domain Bacteria; phylum Pseudomonadota; class Alphaproteobacteria; order Sneathiellales; family Sneathiellaceae; genus Sneathiella. The sequence goes on along the minus strand of JANSXH010000001.1, from coordinate 101,527 downwards.
GACCAGACTTTGGCGGTGATACCATTCCACCAGTATTTCAGGGTGCTCTTAAGGAGCTAATTAATGACCCAAACGTTCTTGAGGCTTTAAAGTAGATTTCTGACCAGCTCTAAGATTGTATCCTCCTGTTTAGGTTTCACGTCACATCCGTTGGTGTGTTCGTCAGGATGTAGATGCCGACACCGATGAGAAGGAACGGAAGTATCTTGGGTGCAACCTTTGCCAATATCTGACGGGTCTTTGGATGGGATACCGCCCATTGGCCTGTCAGAATAAGGAGCGCGCCGGTGGTAAGGACACTTACAGCCATCCATGGGAGAAGGGTTGTCCTCGTATCGGCGAATAGAGGCGCAAGGACACCGATGGAATCCCAGCTATGGGTCAGCATAATGACAGCAATGGCCCAGACAGTTCCTTTGCCTGTTGTCAGGCCCTCATGAGCAATGGTGCTAGAATCTTCTTTGTTAAACAGTAACTGATAAAGCTCATACAGCCCGATCCCGAGAGGAATTAGGCCAATGTAGGGGATCAGTTTCGTGGGCATGAGTTGGGCGCTTTGGGCCAGTATGACGCAGACAACTAACATCAGGACAATCGCCAAAAGATAGCCCGCCCGTACCTTTCCGGTTCCATATTTCGGATGAAGAGACAAAGTTACAAGTAGAAACAGATTATCGATGCTGGTGGACAGAAACGCCACGAAACTCACAGATAAAGCAAGAACGATATCTTCCACTATGCTTTTCCCCAGCTACTCGACAGTTGGATGTTAGTCTCGTATCTCATCTTGACCAATATGGAAAAGACAATCTCCGCGAATGACACGTGCCGGTTGTCGTTTGGCCAGAATAACGCCATCTGCCTCGAAAAAAAGCTCTACCGGTTCACGGCCCGGAGTTTCTGGTCGGTGGATCAGGGCGGCCACCTGACCGGCGCGGATATCCTCTCCTGGATCAGCGAGCGGTTCATAGACACCAGGCTCGCTGGCGAACACACTGCCTTCGGCAGCAAAGGTCCTGCTGGAAGTCTGAGGCATGGCTGAGGTGGTACTGACGACACCTATTGTATTCAAAGCGCGGAGTAAACCTTCCCCAGCTATGTCAGGAAGACCCTTTGACACGGTTCCACCGCCAGCAAGCTCTGTCAAAATGCTGCAGACATTTTGACGGAAGGCTGCGGCCGAGGAGAACCCACCGATCTCGTCCCGTTCAAAAAACAATGTAAAGGGAAGGCCAAAAGCCTTCTGGATCGATTTCTTCATTTCTAAATGCGGATCATCCTCATATAGCGAGATCAGCAATGTTGGTGTGTAGAACAGAGAGCTACCGCCGGAATGCAGATCGAACAGGTAGTCTGCCCGCGCCAATAGGGTGGTTTCTATATAATTGGCAATTTGTTGGGTCGGTGTTCCTGTGGGACTACCGGGGAACGACCGGTTGAGATTTCCCTGATCCAGAGGGGATGTCCGATGCCCCGCTTCTGCCGCGGGAAAGTTGGCCATGGGTAAAAAGATAAGCTGCCCATTTACCTCAGAAATATCCAGATTTCGGATCATGTTTGAGAGAATGACCTGACCTTCATACTCATCTCCATGATTGCCAGACATCAGTAGGACGGTTGGTCCGGTTCCATTCTTGATACTCGCGACCGGGATTGGAATAAAGCCGTAGGCAGAGCGATGAACGGAATGCAGTAGTTGCAGATATCCATGGTGAATGCCATTGGCATCAAAATCGACTGTACTGGTGATGAGGGATGTCATTCGTTTTAATTCCTGTCTTGTGCAGGCGGGCTTGTCATTTCCGCCAGTTTAATCGCCCAAGCGATGAGCTTTGAAATATGAGTAGAAGAGGAGCGACCATCACTCACTTTGTTTTTTACCCTTGCTTCGGAACAGGGTCCATTCTTCGACTACTTTGCCCGAGGGAAGGTGGCAATACCCGACCTGACCGTCACTCTTCGTCTCAATTTTGAGGGTACCACCGATACTTATGCAATATTCTGACGCAGGGTTAGCAAGTTTGACCGGCTCAGCCTCATTGGCAGATGCACAGGCAACGACCATGAGAAGCAGCACCAATGAGCCAAGTTTTGCGTGAGTGGACAGGGTCAAGACATCGGGCCTACAAAAGGAGGTATGCTTCATAATACTCGCTATTTCCAAAATCGAAATCTGTATCTACAGGACTGGCGCCCATATTTTTCATCTTATAGAGGGCTCCACATGCCCACAACCAGATACGCGACGAAAAACTTCGTATTTTCTTTATGTATTATGGAGGAGCATTGGTTTGATATCCTACTTAACAATGCTTAGGCTCTTTTCTGTGAATTTGACATATAGTTTGAAGCAGGATGTTGAGCAAAGCCGGAGGAAATATGCATCTTGTAGATTTGAACAATTTTTTTCAAAAGGGCTTATCAGCTGATCCAGAAAGTATCGCCCTGATTTCGAGGCGGGCTCAATGGTCTTGGCGAGAGCTTGATGAAATGACAGATCGGCTGGCGAAAAACTATCTGGCCTTGGGCCTAAGGCCGGGCGATCGCATGGCTTCATTAATGCCTAATCGCTGGGAGCTGGTTGTCCATTATCTTGCCTGCATGCGAGCTGGACTAGTAATGACACCCTTGAACTATCGTTACATGACGCCTGAAATAGATCATGCTCTGGAATTGAGCGGTGCAGTAGCGCTGCTCGCAAATGCCGAGAGGGAAGAGGACCTTGCCGCAACAAATTTGGTTTCAGAGCTGCCATTAGGAGTGATTTATTTTGAAGGGAAGGGAAGCGAGAAATTATCCATTGAGGACATGCTGACAACAGATCCTCTTGAAATAGAGCTGCCGAAAATAGATCCCTCAGATCCGATTGCGATTTTTTTCACATCAGGAAGTACTGGTAAACCTAAAGGAGTTACCCATAGTTTAGAAACACTGGGTTGGATGTGCGGTAATTTTGTCGACAAATTCAGTCTTACAGACACCGATATCGTCTTGCCGGGTTCTTCGATTTCCCACATTGGGGGGCTTTGCTGCTCCTTGACTACCTTGTCAGATGGCGGGCAGTTGATAATAGCGCGCACATTTGATTCAGAAGAGATTCTGCCGATCTTACGAGACTTCAAGCCAACACTTTTTGGGATGATTCCCGCTTCCTTATTTGAGCTTATTAAGGACGAGCATGCCGTCCATGACGACTTTGCTTCCCTCCGCTTGTGTGTTTCAGGAGGGGACAAGGTTTCCAGAGTCCTTGAGCAAGAATTCTTGGACAAGGCGGGCATTATTGTACATGAGCTCTATGGCATGACAGAAACCGGGAATATCTTTTTTAACCCCGATAAAACCACAGAGCATTTGGGATCCGTCGGTACTCTTCCTATAGGAATTCAAGCGTCTATTCGCGATGATGTTGGAGAAGAAGTTGGTGTAAATGTTCCTGGCAATCTGTGGGTAAAGTCCAATTGTACGACAATTGGTTATTGGAACAATGAGGAGGCTACCCGCGAAGCCATGGACGAAGACGGCTGGTTTGATACCGGCGATGTAATGAAGGTCGATGAAAGCGGATACTATTGGTTTAGTGGTCGTAAAAAGCAAATAATCGTCCATAACGGATCAAATATCTGCCCCCAGGAAGTCGAAGAAGCCTTGCAGTCCCATGAGGCTGTGGCGCATGCTGGTGTCGTCGGGGTTCATGACCTCGTTCATGGTGAAAATGTCGTCGCCTATGTTACCTTTCAGGAGGATCATCGGGCAGATCCCCAAGACATAATTGAATTTTCCAGAACTATAGTGGGCTACAAGGCGCCTGAGGAAATAGTTGTCTTGGACGAAATGCCTTTCAATGCAACCGGGAAGGTGGATCGGGTTACGCTGAAGCGCCTCACGGAGGATGCGCATCACATTGACCTGACCCCGGCTTCATAATGGGCATCAATTGTGATCTTTAAGCATAATCATGCTTGCCCTGACATATCTCATTCGCGGGAGAAACTGCGATAAATGTTGGGATAGTTTCTTACATTTTAGTAGTCGAGATTGAATTGAAAAACCGCATAACAAGGCTTAGGCTATTAAAGATGAAATCGAAGAAATGCTCATAACAGGTCGAAAAGCAAAGCTGGGGAAAATATGGAACGCCAAGAATTAGACAAGATTTTGAACAGGGGATTACATGAAAAGCCTGACGAAATCGCCTTAGTATCGCGGCGAGCCCATTGGACCTGGCGCGAGCTAAATGACATGGCGGATCGCTTGGCTCGCAATTATCTTGCGATGGGCCTTAAACCCGGAGATCGTTTTGCTTCATTGATGCCCAATCGCTGGGAACTGGTTGTTCATTATCTTGCATGTATGCGAGCGGGGTTGGTGGCGACACCTCTGAACTATCGTTATATGGCGCCTGAAATTGATCATGCTCTCGGCTTGAGTGGGGCCGTTGCGTTGCTTGCAGATGCTGAGAGGGAAGAAGATCTCGCGGCGACTGATTTGGTGTCCGGTTTACCATTAGGTGTCGTATATTTTGAAGGACAGGACAAGAGTAAGCCATCCATTGAAAATATGCTTACATCAGATGCGGCCGATATCGAGTTGCCGAAAGTAGAAGTGTCTCAGCCAATCGCGATTTTTTTCACTTCAGGAAGCACCGGTAAACCCAAGGGAGTGACACATACCTTAGAGACGCTTGGTTGGATGTGCGGAAACTTTATCGAGACCTTTGAGCTAGGACGTTCTGACGTCATGTTACCGGGTTCGTCCATATCTCATATAGGCGGGTTTGGCTGGACTTTAGCAGCTCTTGTTAATGGAACTCAGTTGATTGTCGCGCGAACCTTTGACGCCGATGAAATGCTACCGATCCTGAGGAATTTCAAACCAACCATATTATGTATGATTCCTGCCGCCTTGTTCGAACTGGTCGAGGATCGCCATGGGGAGCATGATGATTTTGCCTCCCTGAGACTATGTATTTCCGGGGGAGATAAGGTTTCCAGTGTCCTGGAACAGGAATTCATGGCTAAAGCCGGGATCCTTGTCAATGAGCTTTATGGTATGACAGAAATAGGTTGTTCGCATTACAATCCTGACAAGACGATTGAACATTTGGGGTCGGTGGGACTGGTCTCAAATGGCTTTGAAGCGTCAATCCGCAATGATGATGGCAAGGAAGTGGGTCTCAATGTGCCCGGCAGATTGTGGGTGAAATCCAATTGTACGACGATTGGTTATTGGGGCAATGAGGAGGCAACCCGGGAATCCAGGGATGAAGAGGGCTGGTTTGATACAGGTGATATCATGAAAGTCGATGAAAACGGATACTACTGGTTCAGCGGCCGAAAGAAACAGATCATCGTCCATAACGGATCAAACATTTGCCCTCAGGAAGTTGAAGAAGCGTTACAGGCCCATGAAGCGGTAGAGCATGCCGGTGTTGTTGGGGTTCATGACCTCATCCATGGTGAAAATGTCATTGCCTATATTACCTATCAGGAGGGGCAAAAGGCGGAAACCAGAGACATTATCAATTTTTCGAAGACACTGGTGGGCTACAAAGCACCAGAAGAAATCGTTGTTTTAGACGATATGCCATTTAATGCCACTGGTAAGGTGGATCGGGTCACCTTGAAGCGCCTTGCGGAAGAAGCCCATCGTGTTGACGCTGTCCAAATTGCATGATTGGTAGCCTTTCCAACCAAGGACTTTTCTTTGGGTTTCTGGCCGCCTTTTTCTGGGGAACACATAGTGTCATAGTCCGTTATCTGGATGAGGATATCAGCGGTATGGCCGTTGCCTGTCTGCGTCTTTATATCGCGGCTCTCACCCTGTTTGTTATCCTCAAGCTGCGAAAGTATCCGGTTTCGATAAAGCTGTCGGACAAAACCTTTTTGATCACCATGCTGGCGGCAACAGTCAATTTCGTATTTTTCCATATCGGACTTCAATATACGAGCGCGTCCAATGCGATGCTTTTGGAAAACACTGCACCATTGTTCGTTGTGATTGGTCTCTTTGTGATTTGGCGGCAGAAAATCAGTACCATTGAGATCATCTCGACCTTGCTGGCGGTTGTCGGTGTATTTTTTACAGTGCGTCAGGATTTCACCCTTGCCGGTGAGGAGATGCTCGGTGATCTGCTGGAGATTGCGGCTGGTCTTGTATGGGCCGTCTTTATTGTTGCCAGCAGCCGGGCTCTAAGCTCAACAGCCGGTCTCAATGAACGTATGAACTATCTATTCGGGGTGTTTCTGGTTTCCGCCATTCTGATGAGTCCGTTCCTCTTTTTCGCAGAGTATAATATCACGTTACTGGATCTTGTTTTGCTCGTGTTGTTAGGGATTTTCCCGACGGCGGTTGCTTACATGCTTTGGTATGAAGCGGCGGCTCGGGTATCGACCATTACAGCTGCTTTGTTATTCAGTCTGTCAATTATCTTCACCTTCTTTTTCGCCTATATTTTCCTGGGTGAGGAGATAGTCCCGGATATGATCATTGGTGGGGCGTTAATCGTCATTGGCGTTGCCTTGTCAAAATTCGCGCCGGCGCGGAGCTAGAACTGGCGGTATTCGGGCAAAAAAATAGCCCGCCAACTTGACGGGCTATCTATTGAATCAGGCAAGAAATTAAGCAGCTTCTGTCTGGTTCTCAATCACTTTACTCTGACCGATTGCGATTGTCCGGGGTTTAAGAGCTTCCGGGATTTCACGGACCAGATCGATATGCAGAAGGCCGTTCTCCAGTTCTGCTCCAACAACCTTGATGGTTTCTGCCAGTTCGAAATTCTGATTGAAAGATCGGCCGGCAATCCCGCGATGCAGATAATCTGTATCATCTTTTTCCTGCTTGGATTTACCGGAAATTTTTAAGGAATTCTGGTTGGCCGTAATCTCAATCTCGTCTTCCGTAAACCCGGCTACAGCCATGCTGATGCGATAGTTGTCTGCATCCTGTTTGACGATGTTATAGGGTGGAAAACCGCCGTCGTTTGAGGCTCGCTCGAGACCACGGAAAAGATGCTCAATCCGATCGAAGCCGACAGATGAACGCAAAAGAGGTGAAAAATCATAGCTACGCATAGGTATATTCTCCTTTAGAAGCAATATAGTTGCGGTTCGCCAATACTGGCCGAACCCATTGATATCAGACCCTAATTCGGCGCCTGATGGTGTATATATGAGGTCGTTTTTGTCTGATTCAACCCCTGAAAATATGGAAAAATTAACTTTTCGTCGCTAGTTTTTCAAAATTAAGTTGTTTGTTTTCAAGACGAAAGACCGGTTGATGAGCGATGACCAGAATAGTGAAGTAGTTCGGCCTGCCGAGACTATTTTTTTCACGCGGACATATGATGAGGCGCTTGCTCTTGTTCATGAAGCCCGGTCCTATCTTGCTGGACCCGGCCAACAGGCAGTGAAAGAACTGGCAACTGAAACCGGATTTGATTACGCGACTGAATCCTTAAGACTGACTACTCGATTGACCGAGGCCATGTCGTGGCTCTTATTCCAGAGGGCTCTTCAAGAAGGAGAGATTACTGAGGAGGAAGCTCAGGCGGATGATTGCCGTCTTCAGTACTTTGATGTTTGCCTGCCGGAAGAGGAGGGGGCAGACCTTGAAGGATTGCCTGCAGATCTCCTTTCCCTTTTAGAGAGAAGTGAGCTTCTATATCGCCGCATTGTTCGTCTCGATAACCAGTCCAGAGAAGCCTATAAAAGACTGCATTCCTAAAACGAAGGCAGGGCATAAAAAAAGGCGCTTAATACAAGCGCCTTAATCTCGATTCTTAGTTCGCGTTTACGGCGTCTACTTAAGGCCGAAGCTTGCGAAACGCTTGTTAAACTTCGCAACCTGTCCGTCATCGCGAATGTGCTGTGTACCGCCAGTCCAGGCAGGGTGTGTCTTCACGTCGATATCCAGTTTCAGGACATCGCCCTCTGCACCGTATGTGGAACGGGTTTCAAAAGTTGAACCATCGGTCATTTCAACTGTGATCGTATGGTAATCTGGATGTATATCTTTTTTCATATCGGTTCACCCTTGTGGGAACGCTAAAATTCACTCAGCGGGCCTTATATTAAAGCTTTCGCCCCAAGGCAAGTAAAGAAGTGCAATTTGTCCTTTTTTCTTGCATTCTTGCCTGTGGCCATTACACCCATTCCCAGTGAAAATGTTTTGAAATGGACGGCGCCGCGTGACTGACCTCTCGAATACAGATCGTGAGATTGAAGGTAAGAAGAAATCTCGTCAAGTCGTTCAGCGGCTGTGGCAGCTAAAGAGATTCGTCCTTCCTTACAAGATTCAGATGATTGGCGCTATGATTGCGCTAGTAGTTGCAGCAGTTGCAACACTGTCTATTGGTGGTGCGATCCGGTTAGTGATTGACAAAGGCTTTTCCTCTGGACCCCATGATCTAGAGGTCTATTTCGCCGGTGCCATGGGGGTTGTCGCGGTACTCGCCATCGCTACGTTTGGCAGGTATTATCTGGTTTCCTGGATTGGTGAGCGGGTGATCGCAGATATCCGTAAAGCCGTTTTTAATCATGTGCTTACCTTGAATCCAGCTTTTTTTGAGATCACCCGTACAGGCGAGGTTCTGTCTCGACTTACCACAGATACGACTTTAATCCAGACTGTGATTGGATCCTCAATTTCTGTTGCTCTGCGGAATTTTCTGCTGTTTGTGGGTGGCCTGATCGCTCTAATCGCGACCAGCCCCTCTTTAGCAGGCATGGTGTTGCTTGTGGTTCCGCTGGTGGTTATTCCAATCATTGTTTTTGGGCGTCAGGTGAGAAAACTCAGCCGTTCCAGTCAGGATAGCATAGCTGCTGTCAGCGCCCGAGCAGACGAGACTCTAAGAGCTATTCAAACTGCGCAGGCCTATACACATGAGGATCATGATCGCAAACAATTTGGGTCTGAAGTTGAAACCAGCTTTACGATTGCCATTAAACGCATTCGCGCGCGTGCCTGGTTGACGGCTTTGGTGATTCTATTGATTTTCGGCGCTATTGACTTGGTGTTATGGAGTGGGGCGACTGCAGTTTCAGATGGGAGCATGTCTGCAGGAACCCTAGGGTCGTTCGTCTTTTTTGCAGTGATTGTTGCGGGCTCCATGGGATCGTTGAGTGAAGTCTGGGGGGAATTGCAACGGGCTGCGGGCGCGTCTGAGCGTCTATTGGAATTATTAGCTGAGAAGCCTACTGTTGTGGCGCCCGTAAATCCTGATCACATGCCTAAAAGCATTGAAACTGGCATACATTTCGACGGCGTGACCTTTCACTATCCGTCTCGCCCGGATTTGCCAGCTCTTGAAAATATCTCGCTGGATATCAGAAAGGGAGAAACCGTTGCTTTGGTGGGGCCGAGCGGCGCTGGAAAAACCACGATATTCCAGCTACTTCTCAGGCTCTATGATCCTCAGGCAGGGAAAATTACCGTCGATGGGATCGACATCGCCAAAACTGACCCCACGGACCTACGGTCTCTGATGGGGCTGGTTCCGCAAGAGCCGGTAATTTTCGCGGATACCGCTTTTGAAAATATCCGCTACGGCCGACCGGAGGCGAGTGAGGCAGAAGTAAGGGCTGCAGCTGAGGCTGCCGTTGCCACTGACTTCATTGAGGATATGCCGGAAGGTTTCAACACTGAATTTGGAGAGCGTGGCATTAAAATCTCGGGCGGTCAGAAGCAGCGGATAGCCATCGCCCGGGCAATCCTGCGCGATCCTGAGATATTGCTTCTGGATGAAGCGACATCGGCCCTAGATGCTGAGAGTGAGCGATTGGTTCAGATTGCGTTGGAGCATCTGATGAAGAACCGGACGACTTTAGTGATTGCCCATCGTCTGGCAACGGTGCTGAATGCAGATCGGATCGTCGTTTTAGATAAAGGCGGCATAGTGACTCAAGGCACCCATGAAGAATTGATGCGGGAAGGGGGGCTATACGCGAAACTGGCGAAGCTTCAGTTCGATACCGGCAGAAATGCTCTTTCTGCATAGCTTGCATAAAGGCTATTGGGTAATGCGGCTCAAAATTTCTTCTAGACTTCGCTGAACCGTTGATGTGCCAAAAAACTGGTCATAATATTCGCGTGCGGCGATACCTCGATCTGGAAGACTGCCGGGGCTGTCCATAAGTCGCTCTACCGTAAACGCGAGTGCCTCAGGGTCTCCAGCCTCAATATCGACTAACCCTCTCGGTTCCCCTGTGGTTTGGTCAGGATAGGCGGCTGACTGGCGGGTGATGACAGGTCTGGCGCTGGCAAGTGACTGGTAGACCTTATTGGGGATAACCCGGGCCGCTTTTTCACTGACACCGAAGATGCCCAACAATATATCAGCTTTGGCTATGCGGGCAGGTAGATCTGCATAAGGGAGGTAGTCCTCAAATGAGATATCAGAATGATTTCCCGCTAAATCTTTGCATTTCTGCAATTCTGGACCCTCACCAAGCAACGTCCAATGCACATTGTCTTTACAGAGCTTTGCAGCAGATACAATGATATCTGGTGCCTGCAGTCCAATGAAGCTCCCATAGAAAAGCAATTCAACCTTTTCAGAAGAGGATTTGAGCGTCATGGGCTGAGGAGTAAAGAGGCGTTCTTCCGCCCCAACCGGAATTACGAGTATTTTTTCGGGAGAAATTCCAAAGGTGCGAGAGAAGTAATCCGCATGGCCATTGGTGTCTGCGATGAGAAAATCCGCACGGGCCAACCGCTCTTTTTCCCAGGACAGGAGCTGCTGCGCCTTGGTTGAACGGCTCTCAAATTTCCGCCGCTCAAAGACCTGTTTGTCATAGGCGGAGATTAGGGGATCAAAAATCAAGGGAACCGCTTTTTTCTGGGCCCAGTCTGATGCGGAGATCATATCCCGTTGTCGAAAGGAGGGAACCCAGACTAGATCTGGTGTTTTGACAGCCTTCAAGGTGGCTTCCCATCTTCCGAGATTGCTGACAGTTGGTTTGAAGTCGACAATGCGCCAACCAAGGGCCTTAAAAGCTTGCCGCAAAATACGATTTCTCGAATAGTCTGGGTCAAATCGTCCCCACCATAATACGGTCCGTTCTTCTTTCATCGTCATGGGACCTTGGGATCCATTGATTTAAGGACCTCCTCGAGGCTCAGATCCGAAAGACTATCTTTTTGAAGTACGGTCACATCACGGCCTCTTGGTCTCGACATATGTGGATCGGACGCATTTGAGAAAAGAACAATCGTACTGCAACCAACAGCGGAAATAAGATGTAGTGGGCCTGTATCATTTCCGATTGCAATCTTTGCCATATTTCCAAGAGCAGCAATGTCCCCCAATTCTGTCTGAGAAGAAAGATCAATTGCATCGGGGCAGGCCTCCCTGATTTCAGCAATGGCCTCAGTCTCTGCGCTGCCTCCGATCAGAACTGGCGTCACACGCTTCTCATTTAGATAGGCGGCCAAGGCTGCAAATTTTGATTCTGGCCATCTTTTTTCAGGTCGGTGGGCGGATCCCCCCGGAACCAACAGTGCAAATTGCTCTGGCAGGTAAAATTTAGAAGTATCTGTATAGGCCCAGCTGAAATCCGCTGCCGGAATGTCGTCAATGCCTGCCACTCCCAGCTGATCTACATGACGCTCTATTGTATGGATTTTGGTGCGAAGAGGGCTAAGATGAGGATGAGAGCAGCCCTTGGCAACACCGCACCATTCTGGCTTGCGGTTGTTTGGAAAGAAACGCAAATAACTATTTGATCTTGTTGATGTTTGAAGATCATAGACGCGGTCAAAATTTCCTGAACGTAGTTTATCAATTAGAGTAAACAGCTTTTTGAAATGCCAGAGTTTTGGTCTGTCATCAGTCCAAATCTCGTCAAATAAACCTGACTTCTCCAAGAAACTGGCAAAGGGCTTTGTTGTTAGCAGCGTAATTTTTGCATCAGGATGATGTTTCCTGATTGCCTGAAATGGGGATTGCGCAAGGATCACATCGCCAAGGGCTCCGTGTTTAATAACAAGAATATTCTCGGCGGGCCGTTCTGCCTGGCTGGACGTGTTAGACATTGGAAATCGGCTATCTTTCCGTCAATTTCAATTCGATCCGACGGTTCCGTAAATAGCCGATTTCGTCTTCACGGTCATCGATTGGTTGAAATTCCCCAAAGCCGGTAGGCGCTAATCGGTTGGGTGGGATCCCTTGGCTGATCAGAAACTTCGTGACGGATAAAGCACGGGCCATAGACAGTTCCCAGTTCGACGGGAAGCGGGCAGTGCGGATCGGCTGACTGTCAGTATGACCATCAACGCGCAAGATCCAGTCAATATCGGTGGGAATATCTTTGGCAATGCTGAGCAATGTTGCAGCAAATTTGGCCATATCATCTCGGCCCTCTGGTCCCAGCTCTGCCTGTCCTTCGCCAAATAAAACTTCTGACTGAAAAACGAACCGGTCACCGACAATACTGATGCCGGGCCGATTTCGAAGAACCTGCCGAAGCTTACCAAAAAATTCAGATCGATATTGCTGCAGCTCCTGGACCTTCTGGGCCAGTGCCTGGTTCAATCGTTTTCCAAGATCAGCAATTTGCGCTTGTTGTTCGATATCCTTAGCCTCGCTGGCTTCAAGGGCCTGGTTCAGTTTCGCGAGTTCAGTCCGCAAGGCGTTAAGCTGGCTAGTGAGTAAGGCGACCTGTGCCCTGGCCGCCGCCGACAGATCTTCTTCTTCTGTGAGCTTGTCTTGGGTTTGCAAATAGAGTGTTTGTAGTTCTGCAAGCCGTATGTCTCGTTCTTCAATATCTTTCTGGGCCAGGACCGTTTTGTTACTTTCATCGGCAAGTCGGGCTTCGAGTTCCTTACTTCGGTCACGAAGATTTCCAACTTCTGTTTCTTTCTCAGCCACTGTTGCCGTCAGCTTCTCAATTTGCTCATCACTCAACTTGAGTTTGGCCGCCATTTCGGCAACCTCTTCTTCAAGCTTCTTTCGGAGGTCTTGAAGAGAACCTATATCGCGTTTTAGGCTTTCGAGCTCCGCAAGGTTGGCCCGGACCGTTTCCTCGCTGACGGTGAGTTTTTCCGCTGCCTCCGCCAGAGCCGTCTCTGCTGCAAGCGTTTTTTCCGTTTGCTCCCGTAATAAAATAGTTAAACGATCCCGATCTTCCTCGGCTGAGAGAGCACGGCTTGTTAGCGTATCCAATTGAATAATGACGCTATCCCGCTCTTCTTGGGTTCTAGCCAGATCAATTGTCATCTGACTAATTTCATTTTCCAATTGGGCACTGGTGCGTCTTTCCAACGCCAAAAGATCTGCGAGTTCGTTGACCTGCTGATTCAGCTTCTCAAGGGCGGCGTCTCGTCCGGATAGGGCTTGTGACAAGAAGAATTGTGCAAGTACAAAGACGACCAATAGAAATATGATGACCAGCAGGAGGGTTGTCAGGGCATCGACAAATCCTGGCCAGATTTCATAATTGGCACGGCTTCCTGTCCGCCTCCGGGCCATTATTGCACTCCGTTAATCACGGTAATCGACTTACTAACCACGACGATTTTCTTCAGCAATCGCGGCGATGGTTCTGGTGAGGAGCTTAATGTCGCTTCGGATCTCCTGCACCATATGTTCCCGTCCGTCCGCGCTTTCTTCAAGCAAACGGACCATATGAACATCCATATTTCTGAGATGATTACGGCTGGCTTGATCGAGGCCTGCCTGTTCATTCGACTTTGCAACTCTTTCTAAAACCGGTTTCAGATCCGCTTGAGTTTCAGCCAGCTTTACAAGCAACTCCTGCTCTGTTCGCATCTGGTCCGTAAGAGCAGCCAGTCTTTCGCTGAGACTAATCATGGAAGACTCTGCAGAGCCTCTTTTGTCCTCATTGCGGCTTAAGGTGCGCTGTAGATTGTTGAGACTTTCTGCTGTTTGCTCGAGCAATGCTTGCACATAGGCTGGCACGCTCTGGTCACCATCGGCGATCACACTGCCGGTGGAGGAAGAGAAGCGCGTGATAGAAGTCAGCCACTCCTCAAGGTCTGTATAGAAACGGTTCTGTGCCTGGCCCGATTGCATATCCAGGAAACCGAGGACAAGGGAGCCAGATAATCCAAAGAGGGAGGATGAAAAAGCAATGGCCATACCGGCCAGCGGTTTCTCCAGACCAACTTTCAGTTCATCAAAGACTTTGGAAAAGTCTCCGGCGCCGACATTAAGGGTTGAGATGGCAGCACCAACGCTATCAACTGTCTCCAGTAGTCCCCAGAATGTTCCCAACAGGCCCAGAAAGACCAGAACATTGATCAAATAGCGGGAGATATCTCGTCCTTCTTCTAACCGGGCGCCAATGCTGTCGAGAATAGTATTCATGGTTACCGCCGTGAGACGGATGGGACCATTTGAATCGCCGATTATTGTGGCAAGTGGAGCAAGAAGTTTCGGCCCGCGCAGTGGTGGAGCACCTGCTTCCATCCGTTTGAGACTGGCCGTCCAGTTAATCTCGCCATTTACGATAAAAACCTGACGGAAAATAAAGAAGATACCAAAGATCAAAACCAGCAGTATCAGGCCATTCAAGGCTGGGTTGGCGAAAAAGGCGATTTCGATCTGTGGGTAGAGAAGGGCGGTGATGGCAGCAATCACAGCCAGGAAGAAGATCATCCGGATAAGATATCGCCGGGGTTTTTTGATGTTGGGCGTGCCAACAAGGCTTTGTGTTTCCAAACCAGATAATGTCGTCATGGTCACCGCGCAATCAAAACTAGGTCAAGGCGGTCGGAGGGATCTTCACCTTGCGGCGATCCTAATGCCCGCACTTCAATTTGCTTATTGCTCATTCCAAGCTCAAGGAGTTTGGATCTTACAGCCAAAGCCCGCCCAAGGGACAGACGCCGGGCGGCACTGTTGTTATTGGCTGTTGCATAAGCGATTAACTGTACTGTCCGTTGATCAGTACTAAGCTGCTCGTATATAGACTGAATTTTTTCATCGGCAGTTTCAGGCAAGTCAACTTCACCGGCAGAATATTGAAGGCTTAGAATCTGACCTTCTTCCAATTTATCATTTGTCGAGACAGCTTCCTTCGCTGCATCTTCTATTTCTTTTTGCGGATCGACAGCAGCTATTTGAATTTCTTCCTTCTGCTCAGTGATCTTGGACGCCGCTGTTTCAGCGATATCTTTTTTTGTCGCTGCTAAATCTTCTGCCGACGGGATGGGTGTCTTTTTATCTGCCGCAGGCTCTACGACTGCTTCGACTTTAGGCGCTGGCGTTGGAAGTGTTTTTTCTTCTACTAATGGCGCGATAGTTGCCGAGGTTATAACATCAATTGCCGCGACTTTAGTTTCATCAAGCGGTGATTTTATTTCAGCTTCTATAGGCTCCGCAACTGATACCTTGTCTTCCTTAGCTGCTACCGCTTCGGGCGTGTCTACGGCCAGAATCACCTCCGGAGGTCGCTTCCGAGGCAGGGCAATCTTTTCGGCGACTTCTTTTTCTTGCAGGGAAGGTGGGGTCAGGATAATGACCTCCCGACCGTCTACTATTCTTTTTGTTGTTTGGGCAGTCGCTTCTGAGGCTGAGACAGCGCCAGTGCCGTTTATGGCGTCCAGGTTGATTTCAACAGAAGGCCGATCAGTAGCGGAACTTGAAGTTGTTTGCTCGGCTTTTGATGGGAAGGCGGCTACAAAAAATAAAGTCAAAAAAACAGTCAAAATACCAGTGGTCCGGGGTAAAAATTCTACCGCCGACCTCCTGATCATTTGCTGCCTCCCTTCCGGATACATCCAATCTGGCAAATTGAATGAATAATTTGCGTCATTCCTGCCAAATCTGCCTATGCATAGTGTCAACTTTGCGGCAGCCTTGTGCATTAAGCTGCACATTAACTTAGCCTCGACTAAGCTACAATCCTTTAGTTAACCATATAGATTATTGGCTTGTCCCTGGGCGATCAGTTGATGGCAGGGTAAGCATCATCTTCCAAGGCGGATTTTCCGGAAAATATCCAGCATTGCCTGGTTGATACCGTCATTGGTGGCGAGAATATCGCCTTTCTCCAGCATCTTTTCACCGCCATCGAGCTGACTGACGAGAGCACCGGCCTCTCGAGCAATGATGATACCGGCGGCAATATCCCATTCGGATAAATTCCGTTCCCAAAATCCGTCAAAACGTCCTGCGGCGACATAAGCCAGGTCAAGAGCTGCGGCTCCATACCTTCGTATACCAGCAGAAACGGACATGACTTCGGCCACTTCTTTCAGGAATTTGTCATGATCTGCAATGCCAACAAAGGGAATGCCGGTTGCCAGGATGCAATCAGCCATTTTCTTTCTGCTTGATACCCGAAGACGGCGATCATTCAGGAAGGACCCCTGACCTTTTTCAGCCCAGAAAAGCTCATCCTTCACGGGGTCCAGGACAATTCCAGCAATAATGTCCTTACCTGCTTTAACGCCGATGGAAATAGCGAAATGGGGGAGGCCGTGTAAAAAGT
This sequence comes from Pseudomonadota bacterium, assembly GCA_024743055.1. GTDB lineage: Bacteria > Pseudomonadota > Alphaproteobacteria > Sneathiellales > Sneathiellaceae > Sneathiella. Next base: position 85,076 of record JANSXH010000001.1, on the reverse strand, counting down.
TTGTCGTGCCATCCAAAGGATCAACAACCCAGTAATGAATCCCATCCTGAGCCTCAACAACGCCACCTTCTTCCAGGATAAAGCCGAACTCTGGCCGCAAGCGGCCCAATTCTTCGCGCAAGGTTGCCTCTGCGGTCAAATCCGCCTGAGTGACGAAATCAGCTGGGCCCTTGCGGGAAACCTGCAGATGTTCCACTTCATTGAAATCCCGCAAAAGTTTGCGTGCTGCTTTGCGGGCAGACAGTTCCATTGCATTGATGAGGGCGGATTTTCTCGCCATTGTCTATATACCTGATAAATTTCGGAGTTGGCGATGTGCCAAAATACGGCCCGACTAATCCGCCCGCTTGAGATACTCGCTTGTTTCCGTATTGACAATGATTTTCTCACCAACACCGCAAAATGGCGGCACCATGATGCGTTGACCGTTTTCGAGGATCGCAGGTTTGTAGGAAGACGCTGCCGTCTGGCCTTTAACTGTTGGCTCGGTTTCACTGATTTCAAGGGTAACCTGTTCAGGAAGAATGACCGTCAGAGGGCTTTCCTCATGAAATTCAATTTCCACATCCATACCGTCTTGCAAATAGACCGCCCGCTCACCGATCATATCCTTAGCAATTGATACCTGCTCGTAGGAAGCTGTGTCCATAAAGGTCAGCATTTCGCCGTCTTCAAACAGGAATTGATGCGGCTTCTGCTCAAGACGGACTTTCTCCACGGATTCAGACGCTCGAAACCGTTCGTTCAGTTTGGTGCCGTCGCGCAGATTTTTCAGTTCGACCTGTAAATATGCTCCACCTTTTCCAGGTTGGGTATGCTGAATTTTGACAGCAACCCAAAGGCCTCCCTTATGTTCAACCACATTGCCGGGGCGGATAGCGTTTCCATTAATTTTCATGTCGGGGCTCAATTATTCTCAGGATTAAAATTGGCGGGACAGTATCAGGTTGACTGATGTGTATCAATCATCTGATTAAAGTCAGTTACGGCGGCGGCGGGTCCTTTGGGATAATTCCAGACACCACCGGAGACAGCGAGGAAATCTGCGCCGCTTTTTACCAGAATGCTGGCATTTTTCACGGTGATACCGCCTATGGCGACGCAGGGAATTTCGGCAAGACCGGACCACCATTCAAGGATCTCAGGATCCGCATGGACGGTTTTATCCTTGGTATCAGTTGGGAAGAAGGCACCAAAAGCGACATAATCTGCCCCGTCACCTGCCGCTTCCATGGCTAGATGTCGAGAGTTTTTGCAGGTAACGCCAACAATGGCGTCCGGCCCAAGCATTTCTCTGGCTTCCCGGTAGGTCATGTCCTCCTGTCCGACATGGACACCATCTGTGCTTAGTTCTTTTGCGAGTGCGGGATCATCGTTGAGAATAAAGGCGATGCCGGCCTCTTCGGCGATCGGCATCAGCCTTTGAGTGGCAACAATTATTTCCTTCCTCGGCCTGTCCTTCAATCGGAGCTGAAAACAGGCGATATCGCCGGCAAAGGCCGCCGCTTTGAAATTTTCCTCAAATACGTCCAGATCGATTGTCGGTGGCGAAATTAAATAGAGGCGGGGGCGGATCTTCTCGTCTTCATGGGTGATTACCATTGGTCTGCTCTCATTCCATGTCAGCTGAATAGCTGCCGTCTCTTGCTGCACCGACCAACCCGGCCCGTTTGATAAAAGCTGCTTGGGCAGCGTCTTTATTATCGCTTTGTCCCTGCCAGGCAGTCAGCGCATCCGACTGAAGGGCACGGCCAAAGGAAAAGCTGATCTCCCATGGATGTTTGTCGAGATTATTCATGGCGTTGAGATGAGCTGTCGCCGTCTGTGCGGACTGTCCGCCCGACAGGAAAACAATGCCAGGGACGGAAGCGGGGACTGTTTGCTCGAAACAATAGATAGTCTTTGAAGCAACTTCTTCAATATCCGCCTGCTTAGGACAATCACTTCCAGACAGTACCATATTTGGCTTTAGAAGCATCTGTTCCAGTACCACGCGCTGCTTATAAAGCTCATCAAAAACAGATTTTAGCGCCGTTTCAGTGACGGCATAGCACTCATCTATGCTGTGATCTCCATCCATCAACACTTCCGGCTCGACGATGGGAACAAGTCCGGCTTCCTGACACAAAGCGGCATATCTCGCCAAGGCATGGGCGTTGACATCAATACAATATTGACTGGGAGCACCGTTTCCGATGGAGATAACGGCCCGCCATTTAGCAAATCGAGCGCCGAGCTCACGATATTTATTGAGGCGATCGCGAAGTCCGTCTAGACCTTCTGTGACAAGTTCTCCCTCTGAAAAGGCGAGGGGTTTCGCACCCATATCAACCTTTATGCCCGGGAAAATTCCGTTATCATTCAGAATATCCACCAGCTTCGGACCAGAAACTGACTTTTGGCGAATGGTCTCATCATAGAGAATCACGCCGCTGATATAGTTTTCAATGCCCTCTGCGGTGAAAAGGAGCTCACGATAATCACGGCGCGTTTCTTCCGTACTTTCTGTGTTGATGCTGTCGAGCCGTTTTTTAATGGTACCCGTGCTTTCGTCAGCAGCCAGGATGCCTTTGCCCTTTGCTACCAGAGCTTCAGCAACCTCTTCCATACCCATCTCAGTCATTGTCACAGCCTTTTATAGTGGATTAGGAGTTAGGAGGTTTTTAAGGCCAGAACACCTGGCAAATCCTTGCCTTCCATCCATTCGAGAAAGGCGCCACCTGCCGTTGAAATATAAGTGAACTCGTCTGTCACGACAGCCTTGGCAAGTGCCGAAACCGTATCGCCACCGCCAGCAACCGAAATAAGAGAGCCGGCTGATGTCAGTTTCCCTGCATGCTGGGCAACAGATACAGTCGCTTCGGCAAAAGGATCAATCTCGAAGGCGCCGAGAGGGCCATTCCAGATCAAGGTTTGGGCCGCGTCCATTTTTTCTTTCAGCAGGCCGGCAGAGGACGAGCCAGCATCCAGGATCATTTCGTCACTTTTGACGTCCCTAACGTCAGCTGTCCGGTTTTCAGCTCCGGCCTTAAATTCCTTGGCTAAAACGACGCTGTCAGGGAGCAGAATTTCACATCCTACTTTTTCGGCCTTTGTTAGAATTTCTGACGCCGTGTCCGCCAGATCATGTTCACAAAGGGATGCGCCAACATCAATTCCTTGCGCATTCAGGAAGGTGTTGGCCATCCCGCCACCGATAACAAGGAAATCAACTTTTTCTATCAGATTGAACAGCAGGTCGAGCTTGGTCGAGATTTTGGCGCCGCCAACAATGGCCATAACGGGCCGCTTTGGTGATTCCAGTGCACCCTCCAGTGCCTTAAGCTCCGCCTCCATGTTCCGACCGGCATATGCGGGGAGAAGATGAGCCAGAGCTTCGGTCGATGCATGGGCACGATGCGAACAAGAGAACGCATCATTCACATATGTGTCACCGAGTTTTGCCATTTCAGCGGCAAAATCCTTGTTATTCGCTTCTTCACCAGCATGGAAGCGGACATTCTCAAGCAGAATGACGCTACCAGCCGAAAGGGAACCAACTTCCAGCGCCGCCTCCGGACCAATGCAGTCTTCCGCAAAGGCGATATCCTGACCAAGTCTGTCAGACAAAGCTGCCACTAGGGGCTGCAAAGACATGTCTGGGTTGCGCTTTCCTTTCGGACGCCCGAAATGACTCAGGAGCACAACGATACCACCCGCCCTTGTGAGTTCCTGAACGGTCGGCACGATCCGTTCAATGCGGGTAAAGTCTGAAATTCGACCATCCTGCATGGGAACGTTCAAGTCTACCCGCATCAACAAGGTCTTACCTGCTATCTCCAGGTCATCAAGTGTCTTGAACGTCGCCATGCACTGGAACTCCTTTAACGAATGATCAACCGGCGTTCATCATCGCAATCGCGGTATCGCTCATGCGGTTGGAGAAGCCCCATTCATTGTCATACCAACTCAAAACCCGAACAAAGGTACCCTCAATGACCTGTGTTTGTGTCAGATCAAAGGTGGAGCTGGCCGGATGGTGATTGAAGTCCATGGAAACGAGCGGCTCGTCATTGACGTCAAGGATTCCTTTTAGCCGTCCATTGGCCGCTTCAGTCACAGCAGCATTGACCTCGTCCACAGAAGTAGCGCGTCCGGCAACAAAGGTTAGGTCAATCATGGAAACATTGGGGGTCGGAACCCGAACTGATGTTCCATCCAGTTTGCCGGCAAGTTCCGGCAGAACCAGACCAACTGCCTTGGCTGCTCCGGTGGAAGTCGGGATCATGGACATACCAGCCGCCCGGGCCCGACGAAGGTCAGAATGAAGGGTATCCAGAACTGGCTGGTCACCGGTAAAAGCGTGGACTGTTGTCATGAAACCGTGGGTGAGACCAACAGCGTCATTTAGCACCTGAGCAACCGGGGCCAGGCAGTTGGTTGTGCAAGAAGCGTTGGAAACAACTGTATGGCCAGCCTCAAGCTTGTCGTCATTGACGCCAAAGACGACTGTCAGGTCAACTTCTGTTCCCGGCGCGGAAATCAGCACTTTTTTAGCGCCAGCTTCCAAATGGGCAGAGGCTTTATCGCGATGCGTGAACAGGCCCGTACATTCAAAGGCGATATCTACACCTAACTCGCCCCATGGCAGGTCGGCAGGGTTTCGCTCAGCTGTTACCTTAATCGGGCCGCGACCAAGATCAATGGTGTCTCCAGTTACTGTGACAGTGCCAGGATAGCGGCCATGCACGCTGTCATATTTGAGCAAATGTGCGTTGGCTTCAACTGAACCAAGGTCGTTAATGCCAACGACTTCAACATCGGTGCGCCCTGATTCATAGATTGCCCGAAGGATATTCCGTCCAATACGTCCAAATCCGTTGATAGATACGCGAACAGTCATTTTTTTACTCCTATTACCCTTTTTGACAGCAGAGCTGCCCGGTCAAATTTAAAGTTTGTCTTTTGCCATTTTTACAACGGCATCCGCGGTGATTCCAAAATGCTTGTAAAGGTCGCCAGCCGGAGCGGAAGCGCCAAAGCTGTCTATACCGACAAATCCGCCTTCCAAGCCGGTATATTTTGCCCAGCCCATGGAGCAGCCGGCCTCAACAGCAATCTTGATTGTTCCAGGCCCCAGAGTATTTGTCTTGTAGGTTATATCCTGTGCGTCAAACAGCTCCCAAGATGGCATGGAAACAACCCGCGTTCCGATACCGTCAGTCTCCAGCTTCTTCTGAGCTTCCAGTGCAAGGGAGACTTCTGAACCCGTAGCGAGAATGGTGATTTTTGGCTCCAAGTTTGCGGGAGAAAGTTCATATCCGCCTAAGGAACAGAGATTATCCGACGTATGGCTGGTGCGAACCAAGGGTAGGCCTTGACGGCTCAGCGACAAAATAGAGGGTGAAGACTTAGTCTTCAGGGCCATCTGCCAGCATTCCGCTGTTTCAACGGCATCGGCAGGCCGATAGACATTCAAATTCGGAATAGCCCTGAGAGCGGCAAGATGCTCTACAGGTTGATGGGTCGGGCCATCTTCCCCAAGGCCAATGGAGTCATGGGTCATAACATAGATGACCCGCTGCTCCATGAGGGCAGAAAGCCGTATTGCCGGGCGCGCATAGTCTGTGAAAACAAGGAATGTGCCGCCGTAGGGGATAAAGCCTTTATGCAGGGCAATTCCGTTCATGATGGCCGCCATGCCAAATTCTCGGACACCATAATAAATGTAACGCCCTGAAAAATCTTCTGCTGTTACAGGCAGCATTTCTGGCGTTTGCGTTAAGTTGGACCCTGTCAGGTCGGCTGAGCCACCAATCATCTCCGGCACATGTTGATTGATGACTTTCAGAGCTTCCTGACTGGATTTGCGGGTTGCCCATCCAGGAGCTTCCTCGGTCAGCCGTTCTTTATAGTCGGCAATAATGTCGTCCAGGTCAGCCGGAAGCTCCCCGCTTTGCCCTGTTTCAAAAGCAGTTTTCTGCTCTTGGCTTAAATTTGAAAATGTCTTTTCCCACTCGGCCGAATGGCGAGCGCCTTTGGTACCCACTGTCCGCCAACAATCAAGTATCTTGACTGGGATATCAAAAGGTTTGTGAGGCCATTTTAACTCTTTTCTAGCCAAAGCGATTTCGTCATCACCCAGCGGAGCGCCATGAGCGGAGGCTGTGCCCTGCTTATTTGGCGCACCAAACCCAATTGTTGTCCGGCACGCAATAAGCGAAGGCTGGTTGCTTGCCTTAGCCAGCTCAAGAGCTTTTTCTATCTGCTCGGCATTATGGCCGTCAATTTCGAGGACATTCCAGCCAGCAGCTTCAAATCGTTTTTTCTGGTCGTCTGATACGGACAGATCAGTTGCACCGTCGATGCTGATGGAATTGTCGTCCCACAAAACGATGAGTTTTTCGAGACCGAGATGGCCAGCAAAAGAAATGGCTTCGTGACTGATGCCTTCCATCAAGCATCCATCACCAGCGACGACATACGTGTAGTGATCGACAATGTCTTTGTAGCGGGCGGCCTGCAGTCGCTCAGCCAATGCCATGCCAACAGCGGTTGCCAGGCCTTGACCCAACGGACCGGTAGTTGTCTCAACGCCGGTTGCATGCCCGACTTCCGGATGTCCCGCGGTAATCGATCCGAGCTGACGAAAGTTTTTGATCTGCTCAAGGGTCATGTCCTTATAGCCAGTCAGATGCAGCAAGGAGTAGAGCAGGGTAGAGCCGTGACCCGCAGACAGGACAAAGCGGTCCCGATCGGGCCAATCTGGCTTCATTGGATCAAATTTCAGAAATTTCGAAAATAAGACGGTCGCAACATCTGCCATGCCCATGGGCATGCCGGGATGACCGGAATTCGCTTGCTGCACTGCATCCATGGCTAAGGCCCGGATGGCATTCGCCATATCGTTATGTTTGGCTGTATTTGGGGATGATTTCAGCCCGATTTCATTCATAATTGGCTCATCTGTATCCACCAGTCATTTATCAATTTTGATGCCTGCTGCATTCCAGCAATTGGCGAGATCAGAATTGAAGGCGTCTTTACACTACTGGTGCCCGTCCTCGGGTTTGGTTTAATTGCACGTCCGTAAACGATGAAAATTCCGTCTCAAACTGAAAGAAGTTGTCTCAGTATATTTGCCCAGAATCGACACAGCCACCGGATGGTTTTATTGGAATCGGGGGGAAGATGCCGCCCATTAACCCGCACGTCAACCGCTTAGTTGCCTCAACGGCCCCGAAAGCCCATAAAAATGATACAAGCAATTATGTTGACGTATGTTATGGCATGATCGTATTGTTGTGGGTGAGAGATTTCATGTAACTAGATATAAGCAATGTGAAAAAATCTTATGGGGAATGCTGAAAACACCGAATCAAGAATTAACGCTGCGATCGCGCGCTTGCAGGCCGCTGCAGACAAAATTTCAACCGATCAGTCGCAGGCCAGTTTCGATATGGGGGGCGGGGTTTCTGATGTCGGCTTGTCGGAAGAAAACAGTGCCCTGAAACGTGAGTTGGGTGAACTCCAGGCGAAATACGACGCCTTGAAGAGGACTGCCGACATCGTTTCCACACGTCTCGACAATTCGATTGACGAACTTAGCGCGATACTGGAGCAATAATATGGCGTCACTTACGGTCAAGGTGAACGGGAGAAGCTATCCGATTATTTGCGGCGATGGCGAAGAAGAGCATCTGGAATATCTGTCTGAATTCGTCGATAAGAAAGTCCAGGACCTTTCTGAATCCATCAGCAATGCCAGTGAAGGACAACTGTTATTAATGGCCTCCTTGCTGATTGCCGACGATTTATCCCAGGCTTATGAAACGATTGAAAAGCTGAGGGAAGACGCCGCAGGGGATCAGCCGGTAGATCATTCTGACTGGGCTGATAAGATTGAAGCTATTGCAGATAAACTGGAAAGCGCCTAAATAGAGCAAAGAGCTGCACTGGCTTGTGCGTTAGACGAATGACATCCTGGGGCCAATAACGAAATCCTGGGAGCTGTTCCCTGTCTGGACCCTGGTCCTAATATATCGGCGCCCACCTGACTTGTCAGGCCACAGAGATTTCCACGCGTCGACGGCTATGTTGGTGCAGCTTTACATTTCAAATCATCAGCTGAAATCCAAATTTGACCTCTTCCCCTATACAGAAACAGCGACAAAGACAGGACGCACACAGTGTTCGTAATAGTCTGCAGGACGCTGATGCCGGTAAGGCGGCAGCAAGGAACTTTCAGGCAAAGTTTAAGAAATTATCGACAGAAACCGTGTCTTTGTACTGGCCAATTGGGTCCGAGCTGGATACACGACCTCTTCTTCACTCCCTTTATGATTCCGGTGTGACTTGTGTTCTTCCGGTCATTGAGGCCAAGGATAACCCGCTGTTTTTCAGACGCTGGCAACCTGAACTGACTTTAGTGCCCGGCCCGTTCAAGGTTCCGGTTCCTCCTGAGACGGAAGATATTTTGGTGCCGACAGTTATCGTGGCTCCGTTGCTTGCCTTTGATCGACATGGCTTTAGATTGGGGTATGGAGGGGGATATTATGATCGCACCCTTGAAAAACTCCGTCAGACCAGCAACTGTACAGCAGTAGGATATGCCTACGCCGGACAGGAAGTAACAAAGATAGTCACGGATGAATTTGATCAGAAGCTGGACTGGGTTGTGACAGAGATAGACGTTAGGAAATTTGGGTGAACATACTATATTTTGGAGACGTCGTCGGACGATCGGGCAGGGAAGTACTGATCGATAACCTTCCCCGTATGAAAGACCGATTAAAAGTGGATTTTGTCGTTGTTAACGGAGAAAATGCCGCAGCCGGCTTCGGCATCACTGAGAAAATTGCGGGTGAGTTTTATGACGCGGGTGTCGATTGCATAGTTCTTGGCAACCACAGTTTCGATCAAAAAGAAATCATGCCCTATATTTCCGGTGACCCGCGTATGCTCCGGCCCATAAATTATCCTGAAGGAACGCCTGGACGAGGCGCGAGTGCCTTCAAGACCCGCAACGGAAAAAGCATACTGGTTGTACAGGTAATGGCGCGGCTTTTCATGGATCCGCTCGATGATCCGTTTGCCGCCGTCGACAAAGTCCTGAAAACCAACCGGCTCGGCCAGAAATATGATGCCATCCTGGTCGATATCCATGGTGAGATCACGTCGGAAAAAATGGCGATGGGTCAATTCTGCGATGGCAGGGTTTCAATGGTAGTTGGTAGTCACACCCATGTTCCTACTGCGGACGCCCAGATATTTCCTGGTGGAACTGCTTATCAGACAGATGCCGGGATGTGCGGGGATTATAATTCTGTGATTGGAATGGATAAAGAGGAACCGCTTCGTCGCTTCACCCGCAAAATTCCGGGCGGTCGCTTTTCACCAGCTTTGGGGGAGGGCACAGCTTGTGGAATTTTCGTGCAAACAGATGATAAAACCGGCCTTGCCTCCTATATCGCTCCGTTGCGTGTTGGCGGTAGGCTGAAGGAAAGCTGGCCAGACCCGAGCTAGGTTTATTTTTAGGCGCAAAAACCACGTGCGCTGACGCTTTGGATCGGCTACAAACAGCGATAGAGTATACGGCATCACATAGAGTACGAGACGGGATATGGCGGGACATTCACAATTTAAGAACATTATGCACCGCAAAGGTGCACAGGATAAAAAACGGGCGAAAATTTTCGCAAAACATATCCGTGAACTGACGGTCGCAGCTAAATCCGGATTGCCGGATCCCAGCATGAACCCAAGGCTGAGAACAGCCATTGCTGCGGCCCGCAGTGACAATATGCCGAAAGACAATATTGACCGTGCCATTAAGCGAGCTTCTGGAGAAGGCGAAGGGGATGTCTATGAAGAGATCCGCTACGAAGGATATGGCCCCGGTGGTATTGCCCTCATTGTCGAAGCCTTGACAGACAATAAAAACAGGACTGCTGCAGAAGTCAGGTCTGCCTTTTCTAAAGCCGGTGGTGCTTTAGGTGAAACCGGGTCCGTTTCGTTTATGTTTGATCATGTCGGCCAAATTATTTTCGATGCTTCCGGTATTGATGGAGATGAGTTGTTCGAGGTCGCCCTTGAGGCCGGTGCCGAGAATGTTGAAAGCGATGACCAGATCCATGAGATCACTTGTACCATGGAAGATTTCAACGAAGTTCGGGACGCTATGGAAGAAAAATTTGGCGCGCCACAGGAAGCGGGGATCGTCTGGAAGCCGCAAAATACCATTCCTGTCGAGACCGAGGAAAAAGCGAACTCTGTTTTCAAGCTGGTGGATGTTCTTGAAGACAATGATGATGTGCAGAAGGTGTCGGCTAACTTTGACATTCCGGCCGATATTATGGAAAAACTGGGCGATTAACACCTGAAGGGACTGTTGTCAGCCATGCGTTTATTAGGGCTCGATCCAGGACTTCGCCATACCGGGTGGGGGATCATTGAGGTGGAAGGAAGCTCACTGCGCCATCTTGCCAACGGTGCTGTTGCTTCGGACGGGACTTTGGGACTTTCCGAAAGGCTGGTGCAGCTCTATGACGGGATCAACCGGGTTATTGGCGAATGGCAACCTGCTGAGGCAGCGGTCGAAGAAACCTTTGTCAACAAAAACCCTGTATCCACACTGAAACTCGGCCAGGCCCGTGGTATTGCTCTCTTAGTTCCGTCCCTGCATGGGCTAGCCGTTGAAGAATATGCACCAAACAAGATCAAGAAATCTGTTGTCGGCGCTGGCCACGCGGGTAAGGAGCAAATCCATGCGATGGTCAGTATGCTCTTGCCGGGCTGTAAAATAACGAATGAACATGCAGCGGATGCCCTCGCAGTGGCCATTTGCCACGCCCATTATGCCGGGACAAATCGGAGCCTGCGAAAAGCTACGATGATGGCGGGGCGAACGCCATGATCGCCAAACTGACAGGAAAACTGGATAGCCAGGGAGAAGACTGGATTGTGATTGACGTATCCGGCGTCGGCTATCTCGTCTTTTGTTCCGGCCGTGCACTTCGGTTGTTGCCAGAAAAAGGCGGTACTGTCAGTCTCTATATTGAGACCCATGTCCGTGAAGATCATATTCATCTCTATGGATTTCAAGAGGTCTCGGAACGGGCCTGGTTCGTGCTTTTGCAGACGGTACAAGGGGTTGGTGCCAAAGTCGCACTTGGTATTCTGTCTCTCTATGGTGGCGATGAATTGACACAGATAGTCGCTGCCGGGGACAAAACGGCGCTGACCCGCGTTAGTGGCGTCGGTCCAAAAGTGGCCGGACGGATTGCCTCAGAGCTCAAAGACAAAGTTGCAAAGATGGACCTCGGCCCAGTTGCCTTCTCAGCAGAAGTAACTCAGAAGGACGCTTCTACCACCCCAGACCAAGTGGCTGCTGGGGATGCAGTGTCTGCGCTGGTTAATCTTGGCTATGGACGGGCAGAAGCTTTTGGTGCCGTAGCTGCTGCCGCCAGAAACCTTGGCAGTGATGCGACGGTAGAGACGCTTATTACGGCGGGACTTAAGGAGCTGGCAGCATAATGGAAGACAGGCTAGTCGGCGCAGCTCAAGGAGATCAGGATTTGGTGGAGGCGCAGTTCCGTCCCCAGGTCCTGAGTGATTTTATTGGCCAAAAACAGGTTCGAGAAAATCTCAGTGTATTTATTGAGGCAGCGAAATCCCGCTCTGAAGCTTTAGATCATGTAATGTTTTTTGGGCCTCCGGGTCTAGGCAAGACCACATTGTCTCAGATCGTCGCTCGTGAGCTTGGCGTGAATTTTCGGGCAACCGCTGGCCCGGTGATTACAAAAGCCGGGGACCTCGCCGCTTTGCTCACCAATCTCGAAGAGAATGACGTACTGTTCATTGATGAAATCCACAGGCTTAGCCCGGCCGTGGAAGAAATTCTCTATCCCGCCATGGAGGATTTTCATCTTGATCTTATCATCGGCGAGGGGCCAGCGGCCCGTTCTGTTCGTATTGATCTTCCGCCTTTTACTCTTGTCGGTGCGACTACCCGGTCTGGCTTGATTACGACACCTCTAAGGGAGCGGTTTGGTATTCCACTTCGAATGAATTTCTATGAGCCCCAGGAGCTTAAACTGATTGTGGCGCGCGGTGCCCGAGTGCTCGGCATGAACCTTTCTGAGGACGGGGCCGTTGAAATTGCAAACCGAAGTCGCGGAACACCGCGGGTGGCGGGAAGACTGTTAAGGAGAGTTCGTGATTTCGCGTCGGTTGCCGGTGCTGATCTTGTAGATGCTGTTAAGGCTGACGCGGCGCTCAATCGGTTGGAAGTGGATAAACGTGGTTTGGATTCTATGGATCGGCGATATCTGGGCCGGATTGCTCGCGATTTTAATGGTGGTCCTGTTGGTGTCGAAACTTTGTCGGCCGCTCTTTCTGAGCCGAGGGATGCTATCGAGGATATAATTGAGCCTTACCTTATTCAGCAAGGATTTTTGCAGCGGACCCCGCGTGGGCGTATGTTGACCAAGGCAGCCTTTGATCATTTGGGGCTGGATTTTCCAAAGGAAATCAGTACCCAGCTTAATCTGATTGAGGATGAAATCGATAATGGCTGATGCTGAAATGCTGGGTCAGTTTAAGGAATTGCCGGAAGGCTCCCGGCACCTTTTCCCCCTCCAGGTATATTGGGAAGATACGGATGCAGGTGGCATAGTCTACTACGCCAATTATCTAAAATTTACTGAACGTGCCCGAACAGACATGCTTCGGGGTATTGGCATCAATCAACAGGAAATGATGGTTGCAGAGGGACAGAACTTTGTCGTGAGATCTTGTCAAATCGACTATTTCAGACCGGCGAAGATGGATGACAAACTGCTGGTAACGACCTGGATCACGGACTTAAGAGGGGCCTCCCTTCATATGAAGCAGGACATTTCCTGCGAAGATGACATTCTTGTCGAGACATCTGTACGGGTTGCTTGTATGGGACGGGACGGTAAACCTCAGCGTCTTTCTTCTGCCATAAATGAGAAGTTTAATGCACTATTAGGGCATTAGGCGTTATTTGCGTGTTCTTTAGCCGGGAAAGAGTAAATGGAAAACGAAACGATTGTTGTTACACAGGAATTAGGGGGCGCTGCGGCCGATATGTCTATGGTCGGCTTGTTTTTACAAGCCGATATTGTTGTGCAGATCGTCATGATTGTACTTATTCTTGCGTCCTTCTGGAGTTGGGCAATAATAATCGACAAAATTATGAGATTTCGCCGCATTAGTGCGGATGCGGATGAATTTGAAAATGAGTTCTGGTCCGGCGGCAATCTGGAAGACCTGTATCGCCGTGTCGGCGGAAGCCCAGACAATCCGTTGGCCATGCTTTTCGCGGCCGCCATGAAAGAATGGTCCCGGTCAACGGAAAAAGGCATCGATAAGCATGCCCATACAGGACTGCAGGCCCGTATTCACCAGGTCATGCGTGTCACCATAGACCGGGAACTGGAACGGCTTGAGAAATATCTCGGCTTCTTGGCAACCGTTGGATCTACTGCCCCATTTTTGGGACTGTTCGGAACTGTCTGGGGCATCATGAACAGTTTTCAGTCCATTGCTGCAACAAAAGACACCAGCCTAGCCGTCGTCGCCCCGGGTATCGCCGAGGCCCTTTTTGCAACGGCCTTAGGGTTGGTCGCCGCCATTCCTGCTGTGGTTGCCTATAACAAATTCTCCAATGATTTACAGCGTATCGTCACCCGTCTAGAAGGATTTTCTGGAGAGTTTTCGGCGATCCTTTCTCGCCAGCTCGATCAGGGCGACTGATCATGGATACCAATCATTATACTGCCTTTACTGGCAAGGGCCGCCGCCGACGTCATCGGCAAATGTCTGAGATCAACGTGACGCCCTTTGTCGATGTTATGCTGGTTCTTTTAATTGTGTTTATGGTCACTGCTCCGTTGCTGACAGTTGGCGTGCCGCTGGACCTTCCTGAAACCAAATCCTCGACCATTCAAGGGAATGATGAACCGCTTGTGATTAGTGTAGACAGTGCGGGGCGCGTATTTTTAGAGGATATCGAAGTTGGGATCGACAATCTGGTGCCCAAGCTGCAGGCCGTGACGGGAGCCAAGCAGGATCAGCGAATTTTTGTGCGCGGGGATACAAACGTCAATTACGGTCGTGTGCTTGCTGTGATGGGCGAAATCCATAACGCCGGTTTCAAGCGTGTGGCCATGGTCTCTGCCGGCCAAAAATCGGGTGAGACTGACAATAAAGAGAACAAAGAGTAAGGATTATTGTTCGCGATGAGGGTGCCTGCACTAACATCGGCCGTGCTGCATATGCTGATCCTGGTGATCATGTATACGGGATTGCCGTTGTTTACAGATCCGAAAGTTCTGGAGCAACCGACGGTGATTGCCGTCGAAATCGTTGAAATTGCCGATATTACTAATCTCCCTGATCCGACACCTGAACCAAAACCGGAGCCTGAGCCAAAACCCGAGCCTAAGCCGGAACCAAAACCGGCGCCAAAGCCGGAGCCCGCGCCACCACCCAAGCCGGAACCAGAGCCAGAACCTGCTCCTGAACCGGAGCCTAAGCCCGAGCCCGAGCCGGAACCGGAACCCGAGCCTGCCCCAAAACCGGAGCCAGTTATTACGAAACCTGTGCCGAAGCCCAAGGTGAAACCGAAACCCAAGCCGAAGCCTGAACCCAAAAAGCCGGAGCCGAAACCTGAGCCGAAGAAGAAAACCTTCGATCTGAACCAGATGAAAGCGCTTTTGGACAAGAAGAAAAAGGAGCAGGCAGCCAAAACTACGGCTGAGCCAGACACAAAAAAGCCCAATTCTGCTGAAAAAGTGCCGAACTCGTCAACCAATGCTGTCGATAGGTCTCTGCCGTTATCGTTAAGTGAGAAGGATGCTTTGAGACAACAGGTTCAAAGATGCTGGAATGTTCCGACAGGTGCAGTGAATGCTGAAGATCTTGTCGTCAAGATAAGGATGCAGTTTAATCAGGATGGATCATTGAACGGCTCTCCAGAAATTGTTAATGATGGTGCCTTTAATAGTGAATTCCACCGTGTCGCGGCGGAAAGTGCCAGAAGGGCAGTCCTGCAATGCGCACCTTACAAGCTTCCGGCGGAAAAATATGAAAGCTGGCGTACCGTGACTATGAATTTTGATCCGCAGAATATGTTCAGGTAGTAGGAAAAATAATGATCGGCAGAGTATACAAGAGCTATATTTTCGTTGTTGGATTGATCAGCCTGATGATGGCTGTTTTACCCGCACGGGCTGAACTTGTTATCGACATTACGCAAGGGAACATCAAACCCCTGCCAATCGCGGTGACAGACCTTTATGGCACAACGGAAACGGCTGCAAAGCTGGGCATGCAGATAGCAGAAGTCGTACGGGCGGATCTTGAACGCTCCGGTTTATTTAAGCCCATTGATCAGCGGGCCTTCCTTCAGAAGCCAGCGGATCTGCAAGTCATTCCTGTCTATGCCAACTGGCGCAAAATTGATGCTCAAGCGCTCTCAACAGGTCAGGTAACAGCGTTAAGTGACGGTCAGATCAATGTGCAGTTCCGTCTCTGGGATGTGTTTGCCGAGCAGTATCTCACAGGCATTCAATATACGTCACCTCCTTCAAACTGGCGCCGTATTGCCCATCGCATTGCCGACTTGATTTACAAGCGACTGACGGGGGAAGAGGGATATTTCGATACTCAGATTGTCTATATCTCAGAGTCTGGACCACCTGACCGCCGCATCAAACGGCTTGCTATGATGGATCAGGACGGTGAAAATCATAGATTTCTCACCAGTGGAAATGAACTCGTCCTTACGCCGCGTTTCTCGCCGACCCAGGATTCAAAAGTCATTACTTATTTATCCTATTTCAACAACAAACCTCGGGTCTATCTTTATGACATCGAGTCCGGTCAGCAAGAGATCCTGGGAGAGTTCCCTGGTATGACCTTTGCCCCGCGGTTTTCACCTTCTGGAAACCAGGTGGTGATGAGCATGGCACAGGACGGAAACTCCGAAATATATATCATGGATCTGAGAACCCGAGAGATCAAGAGATTGACCAATCATCCAGGCATTGATACGGCGCCGTCCTTCTCTCCGGACGGGACGCAAATCGTCTTTGAATCAGACCGTGGCGGCCGTCAACAGCTCTATGTAATGGACTCTGATGGGAAGAATGTGAAGCGGATCAGCTTTGGTAGTGGTAATTATGGCACACCTGTGTGGTCTCCTCGCGGAGATTTGATTGCCTTCACAAAACTTACAGGAGGTCAATTTTCCATAGGGGTAATGCGGACTGACGGCTCTCAGGAGAGGATTTTAACTGAGGGCTTCCATAACGAAGGACCTTCCTGGGCACCAAATGGCCGGGTTTTAGTGTTTTTTCGGCAAATTCCGGGAAAAAATGATGGCTTAAGCGATAAAGTTCGCTTGTGGTCAATTGATTTAACGGGATATAACGAACGTGAAGTGATCTCTCCGGGCGACGGATCGGATCCTGCGTGGTCTCCGCTACGACTTGAATAGATGAGACCAAACAAGTATAGTTTGCGAGTAAATATATTAGGGGGATTATCTGTTTGATTTACATAGATACAGCTTAGTATCCGTGTTTATTTAAGATACCCAAAGTTCAATGATTTCCAGAGGATGGGAGTTAAGTAAATGCGGCTCAATCTAGGCCTTAAAACCTTAAGTATTTTCACAGCATTGCTGCTCGTTGCAGCATGTGAAACTGCACCAACAGAAACCGGTGACAGCTCAGGTGGGGGCGCGACTACCCAGACGAGCGGAACATCAGGTTCAACGACTACAGTTGTTACTGAAACCGTTACTTCAGGCGTTCAGCCTGGCAGCCAGGAAGATCTTGTCCTGAATGTCGGTGACCGTGTGTTCTTCGGTTTCGATCAATATAATCTGTCGGACGAAGCACAATCCACTCTGCAGCGTCAAGCAGCTTGGCTGAATGCAAATCCATCAGTGACCCTTCTTATTGAAGGTAACACGGATGAGCGTGGCACACGGGAGTACAACCTTGCTCTTGGTGAGCGTCGCGCAACAGCCGTCAAGAATTATCTTGTCACGCTGGGTATTTCACCAGGCCGTCTTTCTACCATTTCATATGGTAAGGAACGCCCGGTTGCGCTTGGTCACAATGAGGCCGCTTGGGCTCAGAACCGGCGCTCTGTTTCGGTTGTAAACTAAACAGAGAAAACCTACAGATAGACGCCCGCTTTTGCACAGGACCGTTGGTCATGTGAAGGCGGGCGTTTTTCGTTGTATCAAATGGTCCGAGGGAAACGGCTTTTACTGACATCATAAAAAAGCCAATATTTTGAACGAATTTGAAACTTCGGGTTTGACGTCATATCTTATAGTCACAAGACATAAGAGAGGGTGAGCCATCAATGAGAGTTACTTTGCCAGTTTCTAAAACCGTCGCGGGCGACCATATCAAGCATTTCAATTTGCTATTGGCTGGGGTTGTGGCAGCTGCAATTGTCATATTTGGCAGCACGACTGCGTTCGCCCAAAGTAGTGAAGTTCGAGCACTCGTGGACCGGATTAACCGACTGGAACTGGATCTCAATGACGTTCAGCGCCAACTCTATACAGGCGCTACTCCGGCCCCGCGCGCTGCGACACCGCCATCGACATCCGGAGTCGCACCCCTGACGGGTGGAGCTAATCAAAATGGGCTGGCCATACTCTCTCAGAAGATCGCGGCCCTAGAAACAGAGCAAAGGCGCCTCACAGGCATTCAGGAAGAGGCAACTTTCAAGATCGATCAGATTTCAAGTCGACTTGATAAGCTTGTCAAAGACGTCGATTTTCGCCTGACAGAGATTGAACGGCAACTTGGAGGCGGTGGAGCTCCTATAGCTCCTGCGGCGACGATTGCTCCCGGGCAGCAGTCTGGTTCTCTAACACCGGCACCGACAACTACTCAAACCGTGACGGGAGACCCGCTTCCCTCAGGAAGTAAAGTTCTCGGAACCTTGAAAGCTCCTGAGAGCTCTTCTTCTACAGCGGTGGCAAGCATCGCACCTACTCAAACTGATGCGACAGCTGCAGCGGCGGCAAGCTCAGTATTGCCTGCTGGAACGCCAGCAGATCAGTATAACTACGCCATTTCCCTGGTTCGGGCCGATCAATATGATGAGGCTGAAGCTGCCTTTGCAGAATTTTTGGCCCAGAATAAAGATCATGAACTCGCGGGAAATGCTCAATACTGGCTCGGCGAGACATTTTATGTGCGGGGTGATTTTCCAAATGCCGCCTCTGCTTTTTTTGAGGGATACCAGAATTATCCGGACAATTCCAAGGCCGCTGACAATCTGCTGAAACTGGCAATGACCTTGGGTCGGATGGATCAGAAAGACGAAGCCTGTGCGACTTTCGAACAGATCAACAAGCAATTCTCACAACTGCCAGCGCGGTTGGTTCGCACAATAGATCGTGAAAAACAGAAAATAGGATGTGCGGCGTAAGACACGTACAGAACCAGGCTCCATGACCAAATTGGACCTACAATCCTCTTTCAATGCTGAAATGCAGGAGCTGACGACCTTAGCTTCTGGTAACAAAGTTGCTGTGGCTGTTTCCGGTGGTTCTGACAGCATGGCGCTGGCGTTGCTCGCAGCAGAATGGGGTGTCGCGCAAGGGCAGGAAGTGGTTGCCTTATCAGTCGACCACGGTCTGCGGACCAGTTCTGCAGAGGAAGCACAGCAGGTTACCGATTGGCTGGCCTCGAGAAAGATTGAAACCCATATTCTCCAATGGAAAGGCCCATACTCTAAAACCGGTATTCAGGCAGCAGCCCGGGAAGCCAGATACTCGCTGATGGCTGATTTTTGCCGAAAACGAGATTTTGATACTCTGCTTCTCGGCCATCAGATGGAAGATCAGGCCGAAACCCTTCTCATGCGATTGTCAAAGGGGAGCGGGCTTGATGG
Source organism: Pseudomonadota bacterium (assembly GCA_024743055.1). Classification (GTDB taxonomy): domain Bacteria; phylum Pseudomonadota; class Alphaproteobacteria; order Sneathiellales; family Sneathiellaceae; genus Sneathiella. Next base: position 66,140 of record JANSXH010000001.1, on the reverse strand, counting down.
CCTTTCATCCATCCAGCGATCGACACAACGTGGCAATATTAAACTGCTGAGGCCGCTTCTAAAGTTTGAGCGTCGCCAGTTGCGAGAGTTTCTGGCTGAGCGAGGACAAGCCTGGATTGAAGATCCCAGCAACGACAATCCGAAATTCACTCGGACCCATCTAAGCCCTATTCTTAATGCGCTCCAAAACTTACCTGGCAGTGAAGCAGATGCCCTTGCCCTTTCTGCCAAACGCCTGGGTCGAGCAGCCAATGCTCTCAATCAGATCGCAGAAGATCGCTTCCAGGAGTTTTGCCAAGTGAGCCCGTTTGGTTTTGTAAGGGTGTCGGATCTAGCCTTGCGAAACTGTCCTGAGGAGATTGGTCTTCGTCTTTTAAGCCGTTCAATTTCTACTGTGAGCGGACAGGTGGGGCATATCAAGCTCTCGTCTTTGGAAAAACTCTATGACAGATGCCTCCTTAAGAATTCCAGTATCTCAGAGACATTGTCTGGCTGCGAAGTTTTCAAGACCGGAGATGATTGGGTGGTCTGCCGGGAAACGGGACGGGAAGACTTACCAGAGGACAGTGTTGGACCCCATCGGGAATTTATGTGGGACGGTCGTTATCAGGTAACTGATTTGATGCCTGGTAAAGCCTTGGATGAGCCCCTAAAAGTTCGCCGAATCGGCGCAGACGGCTGGCGGCATCTAAAAAATTCAGGATTAAGCCGAACCGAACGAAATCTTCCGGCAAAGGTAAGAAACACCTTGCCTGCAATCTGGTCAGGAGACCATTTGGTGGCTGCACCGCTTTTTTCCTGTGACCTGAACCATACGGCCATTGCAAAGGGGCGGTTCAAAATGGTATTCAAACCTTTAATCACGGGCGAAATGGCACATATTATTAACCATCGGCCTATTGGAACTTGATGTTAATGAATTATATCTAAGGTGGGTTTCCATTCTTAGGGTTTACTTTAATGAGGTTGAGCCTGCGCGCGCTTGATCAGGGAAGGAAGATTTTTCGTGAATCTCTTTGGCAAAAATTTGGTGCTATGGGTAGTGATCGCGCTGCTTGTCGTAGCCCTCTTTAATATCTTCAACGATTCCTCTTCACGAAATACAGGATCGTCCTTTTCCTATTCATCCTTCTTGAGCGAAGTTGAAAATGGCAAGGTCAGTGAAGTCACCATCCAGGGGCATAACATTAAAGGTAAAACCACAGATGGTCGGACCTTTACGACTTATGCACCGGAAGACAGCACCCTTGTCAGTAAGCTGAATACCCACGGTGTTATCATTAACGCTGCGCCAAAAGAAGAAGGCAGCATGTTGATGGCGACCTTGCTGTCCTGGTTCCCGATGTTGTTGCTCATTGGTGTCTGGATCTTTTTCATGCGCCAGATGCAAGGTGGCGGCGGAAAAGCTATGGGATTTGGAAAATCCAAAGCCAAACTTCTGACAGAAAAGCACGGCCGCGTGACCTTTGAGGATGTGGCAGGTATTGAGGAAGCCAAGGAAGAACTTGAGGAAGTCGTCGACTTTCTGAAAAGCCCACAGAAATATCAGCGCCTTGGTGGTAAAATTCCTAAGGGTGTTTTGCTGATTGGACCTCCGGGTACTGGTAAAACCCTGCTGGCGCGCTCTGTGGCTGGGGAAGCCAATGTGCCTTTCTTTACAATATCCGGCTCTGACTTCGTTGAGATGTTTGTGGGTGTCGGCGCGAGCCGTGTTCGTGACATGTTTGAGCAGGGTAAGAAAAACGCGCCTTGTATCATTTTCATTGATGAAATTGACGCGGTTGGCCGTCATCGCGGCGCCGGCCTCGGCGGCGGTAATGATGAGCGTGAGCAGACCTTAAACCAGATGCTGGTTGAGATGGACGGCTTTGAGACCAATGAAGGAGTGATCCTTCTGGCCGCAACCAACCGTCCCGACGTTCTCGATCCGGCGTTGTTGCGTCCCGGCCGTTTTGACCGCCAGGTCGTTGTTCCAAATCCTGACATCATTGGCCGAGAGAAGATTCTCAAAGTGCATATGCGCAAAGTTCCTTTGGCTCAGGACGTGGATGCCAGAACAATTGCTCGCGGAACACCGGGTTTTTCTGGTGCTGATCTTGCCAATCTGGTCAACGAAGCAGCCTTGCTGGCAGCCCGTAAGTCCAGGCGCCTTGTTACCCAGCAGGAATTTGAGGAAGCAAAAGACAAGGTGATGATGGGTGCTGAGAGACGCTCTATGGTCATGTCGGAAGAAGAGAAAAAGCTTACAGCCTATCATGAAGGTGGGCATGCCCTCGTTGGTATGCATATGGAAGCCTCTGATCCGGTTCATAAAGCGACTATTATACCGCGCGGCCGCGCTCTCGGAATGGTCATGCGCCTGCCTGAGAAAGACAGTTACTCATTACGTCGGGATCAGTGCCTTGCCCATTTGGCTGTTGCCATGGGGGGTCGTATCGCCGAAGAAATGATTTTTGGTCACGATGCTGTCACGACAGGCGCGTCTGGCGATATCAAAATGGCAACTGAAATGGCCCGGCGTATGGTCACTGAATGGGGTCTCTCGGACAAATTGGGTCCGCTTATGTATGGAGCGAACCAGGAAGAAGTTTTCCTTGGTCATTCCGTTGCTCAGCAGAAGAATGTTTCTGACGCAACAGCTCAGCTGATCGATCAGGAAGTCCGCCGTTTTGTTGAAGAAGGTGAGGCGACGGCCCGCAAAATCCTGAGTGATCATGAGGAGCAACTGCACCGAATTGCTAAGGGTTTGCTGGAATACGAAACTCTCAGTGGCGATGAAATCAAAACCCTGATGGATGGCGGCGATATCGATCGTCCAGAAGATATTGAGACACCGGTGGATAGTGGTCCGAGTTCAACGGTTCCTGAAACCGATGGCCACAAGAAACCCGGGGGTTCTACGGGTGGTATGGAACCTGAACCGCAACCCGGCTCTTAAAGGACCCACGTATGTTAATGGGTGAACAAGGCTCCGCTTTGCCGCGGAGCCTTTCCTCTTTGGCCTCCCTCTATCTCGCGCCAACCGATATTCCAACAATATTTCGACTGGGCATTCGTACCGGGCCGGCCGGTTCTTCTTATCATATCGTAACAGAGCCAGAGCTTGAAGACTGGGCTGAGACCCTGGAGGATTCCCATCGAACGCCTTTGAAACAACAATTGGCGACGCTTTCTGGGTTTCAGCAGGCCCGCGCAACATATTCGCCCAAGATTATGGGAATCCTCAATGTTACTCCCGACAGTTTTTCCGATGGAGGAGAACATTTCGAAAGAGGGGGCGCCGTTTCTCATGCAGAAAAAATGATCGAAGACGGAGCGCAGATCCTCGATGTGGGAGGTGAAAGCACCCGGCCGGGAGCGGAGGCGGTTAGTATTTCCGAAGAAATAAATCGAGTAGTCCCCGTCATAGAGGAATGCCGTGACTTAGGCGTTAGGATCTCCATTGATAGCCGTAAGAAGGCGGTGATGGAAGCCGCTGTGGACGCTGGTGCGACTATGATTAATGATGTCACCGCTTTGGAGTATGATCCGGAAAGCCTTGAATTTGTCGCAAGCAAGGATCTACCGGTTTGTTTGATGCATAGTTCCGCAGATCCAAAAGTCATGCAGGATAATCCACAATACGACAATGTCGTGTTTGACGTTATCGATTACCTAAATCAGAGAATACAGGTATGTGAGGCGGCGGGCATAGCAAAAGAAAGCATTGTGATTGATCCAGGCATCGGCTTTGGCAAAACCCTGGAGCATAATTTGCAGTTAATTCAAGGGCTTCCTTATTTTCATACGTTGGGATGCGATATATTGCTTGGTGCTTCACGAAAATCCTTTATCGGCAAGATAACGGGTGAGGCGGAAGCCCAAAACAGGATATCTGGTTCAGTCTCCGCGGCTTTGTTTGGGCTGAATTGTGGAGTTCAGATACTTCGCGTTCATGATGTGGCTGAAACCCGTCAAGCCCTCGAAATTTGGCAATCTGTCAAATCTGCCACTTTTTAGACAAGTTTTAAGGCTTTGGTGCTAAATTACCGGCAAAACGCAATCGAAGAGCGATGTAATGACACGTAAATATTTCGGAACGGACGGCATTCGGGGGACTGCGAACCAGGAACCTATGACGGCTGAAGTTGCGCTGAAAGTAGGAAAATCTGCGGGCCGGAAATTCGCCGGGCGAGGTAATTTCCGTCATCGGGTCGTTATTGGCAAAGACACGCGCCTCTCCGGCTATATGGTCGAGCCGGCTCTAACAGCAGGGTTTACCTCCGTTGGCATGGATGTGATTCTCGTTGGACCTCTACCAACCCCGGCAATCGCCATGCTCACCCGGTCGTTACGTGCGGACATAGGCGTTATGATATCCGCCTCCCATAATTCGTTTGAGGACAACGGAATCAAATTGTTTGGCCCTGACGGGTATAAACTGTCTGATGATGTCGAGAAAAGTATCGAGAAGGACATTGTGGATGACAGTAATATTAAGTTAGCCGAACCGAAGCTTCTTGGCCGGGCCCAACGTCTTGATGACGCGCAAGGCCGTTATATTGAATTCGCCAAGAGCAGTTTCCCGCGGCGTCAACTTCTGAAGGGTCTCAAAATTGTCGTTGATTGTGCTAATGGAGCAGCCTACAAGGTGGCGCCGACGGTTTTTTGGGAACTGGAGGCTGAAGTGATCTCCATGGGGGTCTCTCCAAATGGGTTCAACATTAATCAGGATTGTGGATCAACCTCTACTGAGGCTATGTGCAAGAGAGTTGTTGAAGAGGGGGCTGATCTTGGTATTGCTTTGGACGGAGACGCGGACAGGCTGCTAATTTGTGACGAAAAAGGCAGAATGGTTGATGGTGATCAGCTGATGGCCCTTATTGCCCGTACCTGGATGCAGCGGGACCAGCTCAGAGGCGGTGGTATCGTATCGACGGTCATGTCAAATATGGGGCTTGAAAAATTCTTAGGCGGTATCGGATTATCTCTGGTACGTACTGGTGTTGGCGACCGCTATGTTGTTGAGCATATGCGAGAGCATGGCTTCAACGTTGGTGGCGAACAGTCCGGGCATATTGTACTTAATGATTACAGCACCACTGGAGATGGACTGATTGCTGCGCTGCAGGTGCTGTCTGTAATTGTCGAGGAAGGACGCTCTGTCAGCGAGGTCTGCCATAATTTCGATCCCTATCCGCAAATTCTTAAGAATGTTCGGTATCAGAATGGCAACCCTTTGGAAGCTTCGGCCGTTCAGCAAGCTATCAAGGATGGTGAAATCAGGTTGGGAGATGAAGGACGGTTACTGATCCGCAAATCTGGAACAGAGCCTTTAATCAGGGTCATGGGCGAGGGAACGGATGACTCTCTGGTAAATGAGATAGTTGATAACATTGTAAACGAAGTCACTGCATCAGTCGGTTGAAGCTTCGAGTAATGGGGGAGCGCATGCAGGGGCGCGTATTGATTATTGCCGGATCCGATTCAGGAGGCGGCGCAGGTATTCAGGCAGACATTAAGACAGTCACCGCTCTTGGTGGCTACGCTGCGACGGCTATAACGGCTTTGACCGCTCAAAATACGTTGGGGGTTGAGGCCATAGAAGAAGTGCCCTCAAGTTTTGTTGTTCAGCAAATCCGCATGGTTTTGGATGACATCGGGGCTGATGCTATCAAGATCGGCATGCTGCACAGGGCAGAAGTTGTTGAAGCCGTAGCTGACTATTTTGACTCTGCCAATGATCTCCCTCCCGTAATTCTAGACCCTGTGATGATTGCGAAGGGCGGGGCGGCATTGCTCTCGGACGATGCAGTGGCGGCTATTTCTTCGCGTTTGGTGGCGTCTCACAGCCATATCTTGACACCGAACCTGCCAGAGGCGGAAGAGCTTACCGGGATGAAGATTGACAGTCTGTCCGATATGGAAAAGGCAGGTCGTCAGTTGCTGGAGGAAGGCCCGATCGCTGTTTTAATGAAAGGTGGGCATCGGGACGGGGAAAATGTTGTTGATCTACTGGTTTCTCCTGAGGGCGTGCAGACATTTTCTCACCGACGGATTGATACCCGGCATACTCATGGAACTGGATGCACCCTTTCCTCCGCCATTGCGACCGGTATCGCCCAAGGTTTGCCCGTGAAAGTTGCGGTTGCCCGTGCGCTCAGATATGTTGAAGCTGCAATACAGCAAGCACCTGGATTCGGGGGCGGGCACGGTCCACTGGGGCATGGCCATACACTTTCGGAATTCAGCTGAATTACACTGACAGGAGTGATTTGACATGTACCGACTGCGAATCATGCTTCTTGCACTGGTTTTCTTTGCATTAGCCGGAGCGAGCAGTTCCCATGCAGAAACTGAAAAACAAGAGGCGATAGCTGAACTCCTGAAAATTACCAACAGTCTGGAGATGTTGGAAGAAATCACCATAAGCACGTTGAGGGTTTTACTCAGTCAACAATATGCTCGTCATCCGGAAATTCCAGATAAGGTAAAACAAAAAACCTTCGTAATTCTCGAAGATACCTTTCGTGAAAATATGAGCGCCATTATCTCGGACTTCGGAAAGGTTTACGCGAAGGAGTTCACTTTAGAAGAAATTCAGGGTCTGATAGCGTTCTATCAGACGGACCTTGGTCAGAAAGTAATCACTTCCATGCCGAAAATTATGCAGCAAGGTATGATCATTGGTGCGAAATGGGGGCGGGAAATTGGGCTAGTCGCGATGGAGCGGATTCAGAAAGAGCTCGCTAGCAAAGGATACAAGATTTAGACTTTCCTGACCTTTGCCAACGAGAACACTGTTACATCTTTTTTAAAATTTCGACAAACCGATCAATCTCATTCTCATTATTATAATAATGAACTGAAGACCTTACGAGCTCATCTATATTCCGTTTCTCAAGATCAAATCGAGTGCTTGAGGTGGTCGTAACAGACGTGTTGACTTTATTTTCAGAGAGATAGCATTTAACAGCATCGGCGGACTTGTCCATGTGCCGGAAAGTTACAAGACCGCCTTTCTCTGCGCCGATATCATGGACCTCAACTCCAGCGACCGCCGATAGTTCTGTGCGCAAGGTGTCTGCCAAAATTCGCAATCTTCTGGAGACCGGTTCAATTCCAATCTCAAGCAGATAGTCTACAGCAGCCCCAAGTCCAAGAACGGCAGAGGTGTTGAATTCCCAGTTCTCAAAGCGCCGGGCATCGGGGCGGACTTCGAACCTGTCAATTTCAGTCCATTCCGCGCCATGCATATCGAGGAAGGGTGGGTCCATTTTTTCCATGAAACCTTTGCGTACGTAAAGAAATCCTGTACCGCGTGGTCCACGTAAATATTTGCGTCCCGTTGCAGAAAGCATATCGCATCCGATTTTCTCTACATCGACCGGAATCTGACCGACCGCCTGGCAGGCGTCCAGAAGATAGGGAATGCCATGTTTTTTGGCGATTTTCCCAATTCTCTCTGCTGGGTTGATGAGGCCACCATTGGTCGGGATATGAGTGATGGATATCAGTTTTACCCGGTCATCAATCATGGCCTCTAAGGCGTCCGTATCCACCTGGCCGGTATTGTCGCTCGGGATAAAGTCAATGGTGATGCCTTTGCGCTGCTTGAGCTGGAGAAAAGCAATGACATTTGCGGCATATTCTGCTTCGGCCGTCAGAATACGATCTCCTTCTTGCAGCGGCAGGCCATAAAAGGCCATTTGCCAGGCGACGGTGGCATTTTCGACAAGTGCGATCTCGCTTCTGTCACAATTGATCAGTTCAGCAATGGCATCATATGTTCTCTCAAAGGCGGGGCGTGCCCGATCCTGAGCTTCATACCCTCCAATATTGAGTTCAAGATCCATATGATCTTTCACCGCCATATAGACGGGAAGTGGCATCAGGGCTGCGCCGGCGTTATTAAAGTGAATCCGATTGTGTACGCCCGGCGTTTCGTGCCGGTATCTATCCGTATCAAAAGTCATGGGTCTGGCTCTGTCTAACTATGGCCGGAAACGGCGTGGGGTATGTAGGCTTCATCAAGCCGAGCAAGTTCCTCGACTTCAAGGGAAATATCAAGGGCTGCGACGGCTTCTTCCAGCTGATACATCTTGCTGGCACCAATGATTGGAGCAGTAATGGTAGGACTGTGATGCACCCAAGCAAGCGCAATCTGGGCGTTGGATACGCCGCGATCCTTGGCGATGTCCGTCACGACATCGAGCACGGCATAATCTGCTTCCTCACCGTACTTAAGGGCGCGGGCAATGCTATCTGTCTTTGCTCGGACTGTATCACCCTCATTCCCCTTTTTCTTGTTCCCCGCAAGGAAGCCACGAGCGAGGGGGGACCAGGGAATCACACCGATGCCCTGATCCTCGCAAAGAGGGAGCATTTCCCGCTCTTCTTCTCGATAAATCAGGTTATAGGCGTTCTGCATGGAAATAAACCGCGCCCAGCCATTCGCATCGGAAATACTGAGGGCCTTCATGAATTGCCAGGAATGCATGGAAGAAGCGCCGATATAGCGGACTTTTCCAGCCCGTACGACATCATTTAGCGCCTCGAGCGTTTCCTCGATGGGTGTTTCGTAGTCCCATCTGTGGATCTGGTATAGATCGACATAGTCGGTTCCCAAGCGCTTGAGGGAATCATCAATCGCATGCATGATATGCTTGCGCGATAGACCCCGGGTCATGGGACTCTCGGACATGTCATAATAGACTTTGGTGGCAATAACGACCTCATCCCGATTGGCAAAATCTTTGAGGGCCCGGCCGAGAATTTCTTCGGAAGCTCCCAAAGAATACATATCGGAAGTGTCAAAGAAATTGATCCCGAGCTCCAACGCGCGCTTGATGAATGGACGACTTTCTTCATCTGGCAGTACCCATTCGCGCCATTTCGGATCGCCATAGGTCATGGTACCAAGACAAACTTCACTGACTTTCAGTCCAGAATTTCCAAGTCGCTTTAAATTCATAACTATCTCCGATCCAGAGCGTCAGACAGGGCCGAAATAAGCCTTTCGGCATCGGTGTCATTATTGAATAGATGAGGGGTTACTCGAAGGGATGCGCCACGCACGGATAAATATATATCTTTTGCCATGAGTCTTTCAAGAAGATCCTTCGGTAGCCCATCAGAATGACGTAATCCCAAGAAATGGCCGGCACGGTATTGTTTGGGAAGAGGCGAGAAACCCAAGTCCTCGCAACGTCCTGCGATCTTATCAGTCATGTCGCTCAATGTCTGTTGGATATCTGAACAGCCCCAGGCCAGCAACTGCTCCAATGCGGCAATAGCCATAGGCATCAAGGAGAAATTCGCCCGTTCACCCATATCATACCGGATAGCACCGGCTTGAAAGTTCGGCTCATAATCAATCAGATCAGAAAAATTCTCGGATCTAGCGCGGTTAATCCAGTTATATTCAATGGGTTCCCCATTCTGAAAATCTGGTGCGGCATAGACAAATCCGAGACTATACGGGCCCAACATCCATTTATAGCAGGCAGCAATCAGAAAATCTGGCTTTACCAGGGCCACATCAATGGGCATTGCGCCGATCGATTGAGTGATATCAAGAACCAGCTTGGCACCGTGGTTCCGCAGTTTTTGTCCTATTGCCTCCAGATCCAGCAAGGCGCCATCTGTCCAATGGCAATGGGGCAGGGCTGCAACGGCCACTTCATCATCAATTGCGTCCAGTATGGCAGGTGTCCAGTTGAAATCGGAAGGCGTTCTCACCGTGATGATTTCTGCACCAGTACGCGTCGCCAGATCTTGCCAACAATAGATATTTGAAGGGAATTGTTCGTCAAGAACCAGGATCTTTTGGCCAGCTGAGATGTTTACATTCTTTGCAGCAATAGCAAGGCCATAAGAAGCACTCGGAATAATGGCGACATCATTCGCCTCTGCATTTATCAGTTTGGCAAACAAAGAACGGGCTTTGTCAGGCTGGCTGAAAAAATCCACCGGCTTTACCGTCCAGGGTGACGACTTGACGTCTACCCCAGCATATCCCGCTTCTCGTACAGAATTGAGCTGCGGAGACATATATCCGCAATTGTAATAAGCAATGTGGTCTGGAATGTCGAACAGGTGGCGTTGGCAGGAAATCATGGGGAACCTCGGGGAATGTAGTCTACCCGTATATTCGTGTTCCTTTAATGATTTTACCAGCCCTTTATTGTCCTTGGGACAATAAAGGTTATGTCCGACATTCCGGATCACTCACATCTTACTTCTCAAATTCAATTCTGAAGTGATAACAGTTATTTGTGGGGGATCTTGCATGTACATAGGCAATATCATCCCGAGCCAATAATTGTTCTGCGGCTTCTTTGATTTCCTGTGGGGCTGCGGTCAGACCCGTGCCATAGACGATCCTGTTTGTTCTGTCATAGCCTCTGAGGAGCATGCTAGCTCTCCTCTTATAGAGCTTTGGCAATTCGTGTTGGTCTTCATAGGCTTCACATTCCCGGGCATGGAGGAAAATGGGCCCCTGTTCCGCATAGGGTTGATCCTTCTCAAAGGGCTTGTAAGAGAGGATCAGATATTCCTCACCCTTCGGAACATCTGTTAGGCAATGTCGGCAGGGCACTCCATTCCCATCTGAAACATGGATCTCCGGCACATTGCCATGAGCATCCGGCCCGCCTCTTTGCAAAGCGCGCACCCTGTCTGTTGGGAGTGGCGAGTAGATCAGATTCGTCATTATGTTCCTCCTTTGTCTAATCTGATCTTCAGGATCCATGAGAAAATACAGAAAAAATATCCGAAACCCGATTTCAATTTTCCAGAGAAATCTGGTCGTATTAAAGCACCAACTGTCGCATATGGAACAGGTTGGGAGCCTTCCGAGTTATGTCAGTCTTACATTGTCATATTGCCGCAGTGCAAAAAAAGCCGTTGACAGGCGGTAAATAATTTCGTCTATGAGCGGCGGGCCACATCCCCCCACCGGGATGCTCTAGACTGGAAGGTTTAGTTACATATGACAGAAGAATTGCGTCCGGAGAGACGCCCTAACTCTCCCTTGTTTTCATCCGGCCCTTGCGCCAAGCGCCCCGGATGGTCCCTCGAAAATCTTGAAAATGCCTGCCTTGGTCGATCTCATCGATCTGGTGAGGGCAAAGCCAAACTGAAGGCAGTCATCGATAAGCATCGGTCGCTTTTGGATATCCCGGAAGACTATCGTATCGGCATCGTTCCCGGTTCTGATACTGGTGCTGTTGAAATGGCGCTTTGGTCGATGCTGGGTGCCCGCGCGGTTACCATGCTCGCCTGGGAAAGCTTCGGGGCCGGTTGGGCAACCGACGTTGTCAAACAGCTCAAACTTCAAAATGCCGAAGTAGTCACCGCGGAATATGGGGATATCCCCGATCTACAATCCGTCGATTGGAAGAAAGATGTCGTTTTCACCTGGAACGGCACGACATCCGGCGCTCGCGTTCCAAATGGCGACTGGATAGACGATGATCGCGAAGGTTTGGCAATATGCGATGCCACATCAGCGGTTTTCGCTATGGAACTGCCGTGGCAGAAACTGGATGTGGTTACCTGGTCCTGGCAGAAAGTGTTGGGAGGGGAGGCGGCCCATGGCATGTTGGTTCTCAGCCCGCGCGCTGTGGAAAGACTTGAGAGTTACAGCCCTGATTGGCCGTTGCCCAAGGTTTTTCGCATGACCAAAGGCGGGAAGCTGATTGAAGGGATCTTCAAGGGAGAAACCATCAATACGCCTTCCATGCTCGCCGTTGAGGATGCGTTGGACGCTCTTGGTTGGGCCGGGTCCGTCGGTGGTGGTCAGGGAATGATTGCCCGGACGAGTGCAAATGCCAAAGTCATTGAAGATTGGGTCGCGAAAACCAATTGGATTGATTATCTGGCCTCTGACCCTGCCGTTCGAAGCACCACGTCCGTGTGCCTGAAAATTACCGCTGACTGGTTTGTCGCACTGACGGCAGAGGAGCAGACAGCGGCGGCCAAGAAGCTGGTTGCTATTCTCGAGCAGGAAGGCGCTGCGCTTGATATCGGATCCTACCGGGATGCCCCTGCTGGACTACGGATCTGGGCCGGTGCAACCGTCGAGAAATCCGATTTGGAGGCCTTAATGCCCTGGCTCGATTGGGGCTATTCAGAACTCAAAACCACCCTCGGAATCAATTCTTAAATCAAGGATCAATAACATGGTCAAAGTCCTTATCTCTGACAAGATGAGCCCCCGTGCTGCGGAAATTTTCCGTGATCGAGGGGTTGAAGTAGACGAAATTACGGGAATGTCACCTGAAGAACTCAAAGCCTGCATCGGTGAATATGACGGTCTCGCTGTCCGTTCTGCCACCAAGGCAACAGCCGACATTCTTGCCTCGGCAACAAATTTGAAAGTTATCGGTCGAGCTGGTATCGGGGTGGATAATATTGACATTGCGGCGGCAACAGCCGCGGGTGTCTGCGTCATGAATACACCTTACGGCAATGCAATCACCACAGCAGAGCATGCCATTGCCATGATGTTTTCTCTCTCCCGTCATATCCCATCTGCGAACCAGTCTACCAAGGCTGGAAAATGGGAAAAATCCAAGTTTATGGGTGTTGAGCTTTATGGCAAAGTTCTTGGTGTTCTAGGTTGTGGAAATATCGGATCCATCGTTGCTGATCGCGCCATCGGTTTGAAGATGAAAGTCGTTGCCTATGATCCGTTCCTCTCACCGGAGCGAGCCGTTGAGTTGGGCGTTGAAAAAGTCGAACTAGATGAGCTGTTTGCTCGTGCTGACTATATATCCCTGCATACACCGATTACTGATAGCACCAAGAACATCATCAATGCTGATAATATCGCTAAGATGAAAGAAGGTGTTCGCATCATAAATTGTGCCAGAGGCGGCCTTGTCGTTGAGGAAGATCTCAAAGCGGCCCTAGAATCTGGGCATGTCGCGGGAGCAGCGGTTGATGTTTATGTCAAGGAACCGGCGACAGAGAATATCTTGTTTGGCCTCGATAATGTGGTTACGACGCCGCATCTGGGGGCCTCTACAGATGAAGCTCAAGTCAATGTCGCGATCCAGGTCGCTGAGCAGATGTCCGATTATCTTCTGCTAGGCTCTGTTACAAATGCGTTGAACATGCCATCAGTCTCTGCAGAAGAAGCGCCTAAGTTGAAGCCCTATATGGAGCTTGCATCCCAGCTTGGCAGTTTCGCCGGGCAAGTTACGGAAACAGGCATCAAAAGTGTGCGGATTGATTATGAAGGTCAGGCGGCAGGGCTCAATATCAAACCGCTGACCTCCATCATCCTTCAAGGGCTTCTCGGTCCATTGCTGGACAGCGTGAACATGGTCAATGCTCCTGTGGTTGCTAAGGAACGAGGCATCGACGTAACGGAGAGTATTAACGATCGTGAAGACGATTATCAGACACTGATCCGTCTTTGCATTACCACTGAGCAGCAAACCCGAGACATAGCAGGCACTCTCTTCGGCGATGATCGCCCTCGGATCGTCAGCATCAAAGGGATCAATATGGAGGCTGAACTGGGGCCGCATATGCTCTATGTGACCAACCAGGACAAGCCTGGCTTCATTGGGGCACTTGGATCTGTCCTGGGGGATGCTGAGGTTAATATCGCAACATTTCATCTCGGACGTAATGAAGAAGCCGGTGAAGCAATTGCCCTTATCCAGATAGATTCGGAATTGGCACCTCAAACTTTTAAAGATGTTTGCAGTCTGCCTCATGTTGCCCAGGTTAAAGCCCTTGAATTTTAAGCTTTGCGACTGAAAAACGGGCTTTCTCGCCCATCTTAAAAAGCGGCGCTGAAAAAGTGCCGCTTTTTTGTTGTTCCGGTTGGCGGCGAGGACGAAATATGCTTTATAGGCCCACGTGATGAACGATTACTCTGAAAAAGGCCTGCTACCGGCCGGCCTGGCTGATATGCTCCCTCCCGCGGCGGCGAGAGAGGCAGAAATCAACGACACCCTGATGCGGGTTTTTACCGGCAACGGATACCAGAAAATAAAGCCCCCCCTCATTGAATTTGAAGAACATTTACTGGAAGGTCCGGGAGAGGCGCTTGCCTCCAAGATGTTTCGGGTGATGGATCCCGTATCACATCGTATGATGGGTATTCGCACGGATATGACGTTGCAGATTGCGCGGGTCGCGACGACACGGATGAAGCAAGATCCGAGACCGCTGCGACTATCTTATGCGGGTCAGGTTTTGCGCGTGTATGGCAGCCAGCTTAGGCCAGAGCGACAATTTGCCCAGGCGGGTGTCGAGCTGATCGGGGAAACAACAACCGCAACAGATGCCGAGCTTATTTTGCTCGTCGCGGAAGCGCTGGTTCGATTGGAAATCTCGGGGTACTCCATTGATCTTACTGTCCCTAATCTCGTGCCGACCATCTGTCGGGAATTGTCTGTAGATGAAGAGGTCGCCAAAAGTGCGCGGGATGCTCTCGATCATAAGGACGCAGCCTCTTTGGAGAGGTTCGATCCGGCTCTTTCGACGATTTTGATGTCTCTGTTGAAAGCAGCAGGCCCCGCAGATGACGCACTTTCGGCACTGGCAAATATTGACCTTCCAACGGAAGCGACTGCGCTGGTTGAAGATTTGAAACGACTTGTTGAGAGTTTGCGAAGTGCGGCGCCTGACCTGGTCATTACAATTGACCCCGGTGAGTATCGCGGTTTCGAATATCAAACAGGTTTGAGCTTCACAGTATTTGCCCGGGATGTCCGAGGAGAACTTGGACGTGGGGGACGTTACCTCCTTATGGACGGAGAACCGGCCTCGGGTTTTACTCTCTTTCTCGACAGCCTAATGCGGGCGGTACCTCACAAAAAGGATCGAGAGCGCCTCTATCTACCGTTTGGCACTTCGCTTGCCGAAGGACGAGAGCATCGCCGAACTGGTTGGATTACGGTTGCTGGCCTCAGCCCGGAAAATGATATTGGTGAAGAAGCTAAACGTCTACGCTGTACGCATATGCTCGATGGTGAAAACATCGAAAAGATTTCCTAACAACAGAGTAATTTCAAGGACTTAAGGTAATGGCAAACGTAGCAGTTGTCGGCTCGCAATGGGGCGATGAGGGCAAGGGAAAGATTGTCGATTGGTTGTCAGAACGGGCGGATGTGGTTGTCCGGTTCCAGGGCGGTCATAATGCAGGTCATACCCTGGTTGTCGACGGCAAGGTTTACAAACTCAGTCTTCTTCCTTCCGGAATTGTACGCGGCGGGAAAGTCTCTGTGATCGGGAACGGTGTCGTCATTGATCCTTGGGCTCTGGTCAAGGAAATTGAAACCGTGCGCGAACAGGGTGTCCAGATCGATCGGACAACCCTCAAAATTGCTGAAAATGCAACTTTGATCCTACCGCTGCACGGAGAACTCGATGCATTGCGCGAAGATGCAACGACAGCTGTTAAGATTGGAACAACCCGTCGTGGCATTGGTCCAGCTTACGAAGACAAAGCGGCTCGTCGGGCCATACGAGTTTGTGACCTCACAGACAAAGATCTGTTGGTGAAGAAAATCTCCACACTGCTTGATCACCATAATCCTTTGCGAAAAGGCCTTGGTGCAGAGTTGGTAGATGGCGATAAACTTTTGAGTGATCTCTTGGAAATTGCACCGGCGGTTCTGGAATATTCAGATATCGTGTGGCGTCGTCTGGATGAAGCGCGAAAGCAACGTAAGAGCGTTCTTTTTGAGGGGGCTCAAGGGGCGATGCTGGACAATGATCATGGCACTTATCCATTCGTCACGTCGTCCAACACCCTGGCAGGTCAGGCCGCCGTTGGTAGCGGCGTTGGTCCGGGCTCGATAAACTTTGTTCTTGGCATCACAAAGGCCTATACGACGAGAGTGGGTGAAGGTCCGTTTCCAACAGAGCTTTTTGATGACGTTGGTGTTGGACTAGGTGAACGTGGTCGCGAATTCGGTGTGGTCACGGGGCGCAAGCGACGCTGTGGGTGGTTTGATGCTGTCATGGTGCGTCAGGCCGTGAAAACCGGTGGTATTACGGGTATTGCCCTCACAAAGTTGGATGTTCTGGATGGCATGGATGAACTGAAGGTCTGCGTCGGATACAAATTGCGTGGAGAGACCATCGATTATTTTCCTTCAAATATGGCAGACCAAGCGGCTGTAGAACCGGTATATGAAACCCTGGATGGATGGAGTGACAGTACCTTCGGGGCACGTACCTGGGCTGATCTTCCTGCAGAAGCCGTGAAATACATCCGCCATATTGAGGAATTGATTGAAGCGCCTGTCGCGATGCTTTCCACCAGCCCGGAACGGGAAGATACTATTCTGGTCAAAGACCCGTTTGAGGATTAGGTTTATCATTCCCGTCGAAGCAACAGTGACAGGTAAATATAGGTAATGTTACAGTCGCTCAAATGGGGGAAAACAAGAGACATATTCTGACGATTGCCTTTGGCGGACTAATAGCCATGGCAATCGGTCTCGGCATTAGCAGATTTGTCTATACACCTATCCTGCCTCTGATGGAGACGGGTTACGGCCTCAGTAAGCCGGAGGCTGGCCTCTTGGCCTCAGCAAACTTTCTAGGGTATTTGCTTGGAGCTCTGTTTGCCGCTCTTGGAAAGTTACCCGGAAGCAGCCGCACATGGTTTATTTCTGCCCTAACGATTTGCGCCTTAACAACAATGGCGATGGGTTGGGCCTCGTCCATGGAGACTTTTCTCTTCCTACGATTTTCTGGAGGTGTGGGTGCGGCCTTTGTCATGGTTTTCGCCTCAACATTAATATTGCAGAGGCTGGCCCAGGCCGGCAGACCAGGCCTGTCCGCCTTACATTTCGCAGGTGTCGGAACGGGCATCGCTATTTCATCTGTCCTCATTGGCTTACTGTCATTGACAGAGACAAGTTGGCAGGGGATGTGGATCTGGACAGGAGTCCTGTCATTTGCCCTCCTAGTGCCAGTCATATGGATGGTCCCCACAGGTAGTGAAAAAGCACCAGCAGGCGAGAGTGCAGGCGGGTTTTCTCTTCGAAAACCCCTAGTTGCCCTTATTGTCGCATATGGATTATTGGGGTTTGGATATGTCATTACGGCAACATTCATTTCGACTCTGGTGAGGCAATTCCCTGATATCCCTTCAATGGGAACCCTGACCTGGCTCATCGTTGGAATTGCAGCTATTCCCTCCGTGGCCTTCTGGACATGGCTGGCTCGCAAAATTGGCAATGGCCATAGTTACGCTGTTGCAAATATTGTTCTTGCTGTGGGTGTGGCGGGCAGTGTTCTTGGCCATAGTGCCGCTGCAATATTCACTTCTGCAGCTCTGTTGGGCGCAACATTCATGGGACTGACAGCGCTTGGGCTAATCAATGCACGGGAGATGTCCGGCGGCGACCCTAGACGATCCATCGCGCTGATGACAGCGTCTTTCGGCCTGGGTCAGATGCTAGGCCCAGTTTTTGCCGGATATGCCTATGATTTTGGTAATAGCTTTCTTTTTCCATCCCTAGTCGCTGCGCTATCGCTCGTGATAGCTGCCCTACTTGTGTTTTTCTTCCGAGAAAAGACAGGTAGCTAACCCTTGCATGCGTTGATTTTAACCGCTTTTTAAGGCTGTACAGTCACTATAATGGCGGAATTAGATGAAACGGATGTTACGCGCGCAAAATGTCTATTGCTGAAGAACTCGACCAGCCACAGCTGACTGGCACGGAATCGACTGCAGGTATCCTGCGGGGGCGGTTTCAGGTTAACCTTTCTGCGCCGATACCTGCGCTGGACAGAAAGCGCAATAAGGCCTATCGGGTGACTGATAATTCTTACCCCGAGTCATCTCGCTACGCCATAGTCCTTGATCCGGATGTTCCCTACCGGATGGATTATGCCAATATGCTGAGAAACAACGAAGTGACTGGCACTGTTGATCTGTTGGATTACGGTGCGGTTTCCTTCGGTGAAATGGACACACGTTTCGTATTTGTTTTTGAAAGGCCCGAAGGAGACCTCGTGTTCAATGAACTCGAAGGGCCTATTGAAGAGCGCACAGTTCTGGATGTTTATGTTCCTGCCATTATCGAGACAATCAACAAACATGAAAAATTCGGCTTTGCCCATCGGGGAATTAGAGGCAGCAATTTGTTCTTTAAGGATGAGGCGCGCACCGAAATAATTTTAGGAGAGAGTGCCACGACACCGGCTGGGTCTGATCAGCCAACAGTGTTTGAGCCGTTAGAGAGTGCGAATGCCCATGAATTTGGCCGAGGCAACGGAAATGCCAGCTTTGACTGCTATGCGTTGGGTGTATTGATCGTCCAGCTTGTTGGCGGCACTCTTCCATTACAGGAAAAAAACCCGGCAGAGATATTTACCCAAAAGCTCGAGCAGGGAAGTTTCGCATTGCTGACAAAAGGGCTCTCCCTTTCCAACCGATGCAAATTACTTTTGTCCGGCTTGCTTCATGACGATCCTCATCGGCGATGGGATGTAGAAATGTTATCGAAATGGTGTGAAATCATTCAGGATAGGCCGACGCCAGGTCTCGGTGACCGAAAGGGAATAGCGCCCATAATGTTTGAGGACGTGGAATATGATCGTCCGAGACTACTAGCGCAGGCGATGACGCAAAAGCCGAAACAGGCCTGTGGTCTGCTCGAAGACAAAAAACTCAGCAATTGGGTCAGAAATTCACTCCGAGATGATGAGACAGCGGATCGAATGGCAGAAATTCAATCTCCTGGGCAGGGTCAATCGAGGCGGAAGAAACGTGATGAGTTTACTACTATTGCCCAAGTAAGTGGTCTTCTAGACCCTAATGGATCGTTATGCTTCAAGGATCTGGCATTTGCCGGCGGTGGTGGACTTGGTAGCATCCTGTCATATGCATTCATGACAGATTCCTCGGACATGAAATCTGTTCTTGGAGATCTTCTTGAAAATGGCATTCTCATAAATATGGCGACAAACGATCAGGATTGGGAAGCTTTAAAACGGCGGGGCTGGCTTTCCATGTCTTTGGCGAACGAGTGTTTTGACTTGATGAAGAAGAAGGATCAGCTTGGATTTGGACTTGAAAGATGTCTATATGATTTGAATCCAACCTTGACCTGTAGAAGCCCGAATTTTCCTGGATCTTACATCAGTACAGTTAGACAGCTAATTGAAATAGCAGAGAAAAAGTTGGTTTCCTCAAACGGAAATATGTCTCTATTTGACCGCCATACCGCCGCCTTTATAGCTTCACGGTCTACAGGCTTGCGTCAATATTTTACGGAACTTTCTAAAAGCCGATCAGGGGACTTGAAGCATACAGTTAGCCTATTGAAACTGTTCGCGCATCTACAGAATGTGCATTATCCAAGGGCTTTGCCAGGGTTTTGCCTTTGGGCTGAAACACTTTTAAAACCCTTGATTTCCAATATTCAATCAGATCTGCGACGCGAGTTTGTCAAGCAGAGGTTTGAAGCAGCCAAAAGGACAGGCAGTCTGAACACCTTGATCAGTGCCGTTGATATAGAACGGCATATGAAACTGGATTCCCGAGAGTATAGTCAGGCGATAATGAGCTTTATAAATGCTGAACGCCTTGCTATCCGGTTGCATGATGCTGTCCAAGAACGCAAGGCAGAAGCCAATAAGTATGGCTCTTGGCTGGCATCGGTCTTTTCGATTGCGACCTTGGTCACCAGTATGATCCTGTCGACCCTATATTTCCTGGGAAGTTAAGATGGCAGAAACTGCAGGGAAAAAGGCAATGCCTAAAGCCGGACATAGGAAACCAGTCTTTTGGATCCTCGTTTTCATTGGCTGTGGAACAGCTTTGTTTCCTCCAACACTGCTCGTCCTCCTGTCGGGAATGATTCCAAGTATCGTAGCGGCTCTTCTGAATACGTCTCGTATTGGTGGTAATCTTGCTGCAATGATTGCCCTTAACTTGTCTGGTGTTATTCCGGTACTCGGGATTTTGTGGCAGCGAGGCCATAATTTGGACGAGGCTTTTATCATCCTGTCAGATCCATATATGTGGCTGGCCATGTTTGGCGGAGCAGGGATTGCGACTTTCCTGTCATGGGGAGTGCCAATATTCGTCTTTGCCGTTTATGAGGTCAAAGCGAAATCAGCTGCCCGTAAGTTGATGCGCCAACGAACGAAGTTACTGGAGGAATGGGGTGAGCAGCTTGCCGAAGATGCTAAGGCCAGGACCTCCGGCGTTAATTAATTCTCGTATCGTTGTGTTCCAGACTGGAATCCTCCTTCCGTATCTTGCATACTTCCGGATCAGATAAACTAAACTTATGAAAAGGGATACCCCATGTCGGACCATGTATACTGGATCCTCAGCTTCGAGTTGAAAGAAGGCCAACGTGAAAATCTGGACAAATTGGTGTCAGAAATGGTAGCGGCAACTCAGCAGGACGAGCCGGGTGCGCTGAATTATGAATGGTCTTTAGACGCTGATGGCAAAACCTATCATATCTTTGAGAGATATGCTGATTCAGCGGCCACCCTTGTCCATATGGGGAATTTCGGGAAGAAGTTTGCGAAGCGATTCATGGAATATGCCACGCCCACATCTTTCACTTTATATGGCAATCCATCTGCAGAAGTCATGGAAGCTCTAGCTCCCATGCGGCCAAATCGGCTCTCATCTGTAGGTGGATTTTCGCGCTAATATAGGGGCATAAAAAAAGACGCTGGAGGAGGGCTCAGCGTCTTTTTCATTGAAGAAACGATTAATTCAACCGCTCTTCCATTACTTTTGATTTCATAGCTCTTTGCAGCTTTTCGAAAGCCCGAACTTCAATCTGTCGAACCCGCTCGCGACTGATGTCGTAATGCTGGCTCAAATCCTCGAGGGTTTGCGGTTCATCCTTCAGACGGCGTTCCGTAAGGATATGCTTTTCCCTTTCGTTCAGGCAGTCCATTGCTTGATGAAGCATGGCCCGACGGCTTTTCAGCTCCTCAGATTCTGCATAAACTGTTTCCTGGTTTGGCGTTTCATCCTCAAGCCAATCCATCCACTCGCCTTCGCTTTCAGCCCGCATTGGAGCGTTCAAGCTGTGGTCAGGGGCGGTGAGGCGCCGGTTCATGTTGATGACTTCTTCCTCAGAAACGCTTAGCTTGGTCGAGATAGTCTTGACCTGCTCAGCAGTCATATCTCCTTCATCAATAGCTTGAAGCTGGCCTTTTATCTTCCTCAGATTAAAGAACAATTTTTTCTGTGCTGCCGTGGTTCCCATCTTGACCAGGGACCAGGTACGCAGGATATATTCCTGGATGGCAGCGCGGATCCACCACATGGCATAGGTGGACAGACGGAACCCTTTTTCAGGTTCGAACCGTTTCACTGCCTGCATCATGCCGACATTACCTTCAGCAATAAGTTCAGCGACGGGAAGTCCGTATCCGCGATATCCCATGGCAATTTTTGCCACAAGCCGCAGATGACTTGTCACCATCTTATGGGCAGCTTCCGTATCTTCATGATCACGCCAGGCTTTTGCCAGCATGTATTCTTCATCATGTTCCAGCATCGGAAATTTGCGGATCTCCTGTAAATATCGGGACAATCCGCCTTCGGGTGTTAAAACCGGTAAGGACATTTCACTCATGACTAAGACCCTCTCTGTTCTATCGGCGCTTTGTTTTCCGTCGTTCTGGACGCCCGTAAAAACAAGCCCGCTAATTTCCCCTTTTTGAAAATTGAAAATGACCCAGAGGGCATCTACCCCTCAAAAGCCTTAATCAACTTCCTCATATCATTTGGGAATTCTGCCTCAAATTTCAAGGGTTTGTCTGTGATGGGATGCACAAATCCGAGGGTTTGGGCGTGTAAGGCCTGGCGACGGAATTTATGGATGGCGTTTCGCCGTGATTCCGGCAATGACTGGGTTCGGCTGAGCTTGGGTCGCGTATAGACCGGATCGCCTACCAGTGGATAGCCGATATGGGCCATATGAACCCGAATCTGATGGGTCCTGCCGGTCTTTAGAACACAGCTGATCAGGCAGGCAATGTCGGAGTAATTCTTCTCAAGCTGATAATGTGTAAAGGCTGTTTTCCCGCCCTCCGCAACGACGGACATGCGCTTGCGGTTATGAGGGTCACGGCCGATATTTGCCTCCACATCACCCTCCGGCGGATAGACCCGACCCCAGACGACGGCTTTGTACAGACGCTCTACGGTATGCTTCTCAAATTGTTCTGCCAGACCCTGATGGGCTGCGTCAGTTTTTGCAACTACCATCAAGCCGCTGGTTTCCTTGTCAATTCGATGGACAATACCCGGACGCTTGACCCCGCCGATACCGGACAGACTATCCCGGCAATGATGCAGCAAAGCATTGACCAGAGTCCCGCTCCAATTGCCTGCTGCTGGGTGAACAACCATGCGGGCCGGTTTGTTAATAACTATCAGATGATCGTCCTCATACGCGATGTCGAGGGGGATATCTTCCGGCTTAGGTTCCGGGTCCTGAGCCTCAGGCACTGTGATCTGATACATTTCCCCTTCCTTGACACGACGCGAGGGATCATCAACGACCTGACCCTCGAAGGTTGCCAAACCGTTCTTGACAAGAGGTTTTACCCGGTTGCGAGACAAGCCCCCCAATGCCTTGGCCAAAAAACGATCCAACCGTTCGCCGATATCGTCGCTTGTAACTTCAACTTGATGTATACCTTCAGGTGATGGCATATCAATGTACCAGTTTCGTTTGTTAAAAAGGGGCGATTACATGTCTGAACAGTCCGATCAAACACCAGGGCCCAACTTTACCCTGTTGAAATGGATAGTCGGTATTCTCGGTGTCTTGATCGTAATTTTCGCCGTTGTCATAGCGGTTACCATATATAAGCGCCTGACAGCAACAGATACCGCTGAGATGTCCACTGAAATCACGACTTCATCAACCATGGGGTATCAGAAGCAGGCTCAATTTGGAGATATTCGGGTCCCGATACCAGAAGACATGGATGTGATTAGCATGACCGCCGGAAATGATCGTCTTTTCATGGTTTTTGGAACTGAAGGAGTGGCTCGCATCGTTCTGGTAATCAGTTTAATGGATGGTGAAGTCTTGGGTACTCTCACCTTAGGTCGAGAAGGCATTCAATGACGGAAAAAGTACGCGTAAACTTTGCCAGCGATAACGCGGCACCAGTGGCTCCAGAAGTAATCGAAGCGCTTCAAGAGGCGAACCAAGGCCCCGCCATGGGATATGGGAATGATTCTATCACCGAAGCCATGGAAGAAAAACTTCGCGAAGTCTTTGCCTGCGATTTACGTGCCTTTCCGGTCGCGACAGGGACAGCGGCCAACTCCCTGGCTTTGAGTGTATTGGTTCCGCCTTATGGTGCGGTATACAGCCATAAGCTGGGACATATTGAACTGGACGAATGCGGTGCCCCTGAATTCTATACGGGCGGGGCAAAAATCGTCCTGCTTGATGGCGAAAATGGAAAGATCCAAGCGGGTGACCTTCACTCAGCCCTTGAGAACTCTGGCGCCGGAAATGTCCATCATGTTCAGCCTTCTGCCCTCAGCCTGACGCAATTGACTGAATGTGGCACGGCCTATAGTCCTGATGAGGTCTCGACCCTTGCTGCTGTGGCGAAAAAGCATGACCTCAATGTGCATATGGATGGCGCTAGATTTGCCAATGCTCTCGTCTCCCTTGGTTGCGAGCCGGCGGATATTACCTGGCGGGCCGGGGTCGATGTTCTTTCATTTGGCGCAACGAAAAATGGGGCGATGGCGGCGGAGGCGGTCGTCTTTTTCAATATGGAGAAGGCGAAGGAGTTTGAATTCCGTAGAAAAAGAGGCGCCCATCTGTTTTCTAAAATGCGCTACCTGTCGGCACAACTGCACGGTTATCTAAGTGAGACAAACTGGCTGGACTGGGCCGATCACGCCAACAAAATGGCACGACGATTGGCAGACGGTATTTCTGAAATTGAGGGAGCATCCCTCACATATCCGGTGGAGGCCAACATGATTTTTGCGAAACTTCCCGCACCGTCACTTAAACGCTTATCAGAATCTGATGTTCTTTTTTATCCGAATGGACCTGCCGAAAATAGAGAGATCCGTCTTGTAGCCTCTTGGAATACGACGGAAGAAGACGTTGATACAGTTCTTGAAACCATTCGCTAGCAAATGACAAAGAGAGGTTTGCCTTTGTGACAGCAATTGATTTCAACCCTATCAGAGGGTATTGAGTGTCGAAGAATATTGTAATGACCAAGGATCGGAAAAGTTAAGTGCCTGAAGGAATGACGCAGTTTTGGGAATTGGTAAAAGATGTCTGGGAAACCGGATATATGGGCATAGACATTGGTTCCATTATCACTTCCGTCCTGATCCTGCTTTTCGCCCTGTTAATCCGCGGGATATTCACGCGTCTTGTAATCAATCGGCTGATCAAGATTGCCGAGAGATCTGACAATCAGTTGGATGACAAACTTATACTGGCGATGCAGGGGCCCATTCGCTTCATACCGGTCGTTGTTGGGGTTTATTTTGCGCTGGAAGTCCCACAATTTGCCGATAGCGAGGACTTGGGTCCTGCGAGCAGCAACCTTGTTCGATCTCTCGTGGTCTTCAATATTTTCTGGGCTCTCTACTGTGCCATAGGCCCGTTGACTTTCCTTCTTGGCAAGCTGGAGGAAATATTCTCTTCGGAGATGGTCAATTTCCTTGTGAAAGTTATGAAGGGGATTGTCGCTGGTATTGGCGCTGCGACCGTTCTTGAACTTTGGGGGATTGAAGTCGGACCAATCATTGCCGGCCTCGGCATCGTTGGTGTTGCGGTAGCCCTCGGTGCGCAGGACCTTTTCAAAAACCTGATCAGCGGGTTCCTAATACTTGCGGAAAAAAGATTTAAAGCCGGGGACTGGGTCAAGGTTGACGGCGTAGTCGAAGGAACTGTCGAGAAAATCGGATTCCGTTCAACCATGATCCGGCGTTTTGATAAGGCCTCCACTATCGTTCCCAATGCGACCTTTGCGGACAAGGCCGTCATCAACTTTTCGGAAATGACCCATCGTCGGATTTACTGGAAAATTGGTGTTGAATATTCAACTTCGGTGGCGCAGCTGCAGGTGATTACTGATCAGATTCGGGATTACGTAACCGACAATGCTGATTTCGCCCCGGCGTCGGAAACCTCAACATTTGTTGTGACTGACAGCTTCAACGACAGCAGCATCGATATCATGATTTACTGCTTCACCAAGACAACAAACTGGGGGGAATGGCTGGATATCAAGCAGGATTTTGCCTATGCCATCAAGCATATCGTGGAAGCCGCTGGATCATCTTTTGCTTTCCCTTCAATCTCGGTCTATGCAGGGACTGGGGCTGATGAACCGGAGCCCTATGAACCGCCGCCGGACTTTAAAAAAGGGCACTTCACCGAAGAGGGCGCATTTCCCTTCAAGGATGGGAATGCTTGAATATCCGCTATTCGGTAACCTTGCGGATCACATACTCAAACCGACCGTCTTCTTCATGAAGACGCTCCAACACATTTCCACTTACATGGCAGAAATGCTTAAAATCAATGGTGGAAGCTGGGTCTGTCGCGATGACCGTCAGCACCTCTCCATGGGAAAGAGGTTTTAAAGCTTTTTTGGCCTTTAGAACAGGAAGCGGGCAATTTAGCCCCGATGTATCCAGTAAATGTGACTCAGCCACTTTGATCCTATCCAGCTTTTCAATCCCAATATTGGAAGGTTTCGGCGAAATTTAGTCACGGAGCTTGTCTCACGCAACCAATCATTTTCCTTAATGGCACTGTTTTGGAACATCGGCCTGTTCCAGGATGGTGGATAGGGAAGGGCATTTATGAACGAGGCGAAAATCATCATCAAGGAGAAGAAACTCATGATCTATGGATTGTAAAAGGAAATTCTTGGAATCTGCTCCTTTCAGAAACATCACGGTACATAGGGGATGCAGATCGGAAAAAGAGTTGCTGGTTGAGCCCGAAAGCTCTTCTGGGAGGGTATCCAAAGCAGCAAATCCGCACCATTTACTGGTTTCTCGGCGTGATTCAAACGCGGTTGTTAGCTCCGCTAAAAGACTTTCCGTAAACGGGCAAATTTTCACATGCTCCTGTGCAGGGATGGTGATTTCCACAAAATCTGAGGTCAGTGCATTGAGCTTTTTCGGCATCTTCAAGGCATCCTTCTTCATGGCTCTTCAAGCTATCAAGAATTCCTTAAGGGGAGGTTGACGGACGTCAGAAACTGGAATTTTTCAGCAATTCGGGAATAGAAAATTAACCAAATATACACCAAATTCTGCGAGTTTCAGGGGCTTGTGACAGGCATTGAGTACAAATAAGATTAAGAGTGTTGTAGGATTTCAGCGTCCATGCCTAAAAGTTTAGATCAGCCGAAGACAGTTAGCCCGGATTATTTCGACCAGGGCCGAACGGTTGAGAGTACACCAGCTACCAAGAAGTCCGGACCCGTTGATCACTATGAGATTGGCGAAGCCGGCCATTTCCTGAAGCCTTACGGGCGAACCTATCGCGATGCCCTGCAAAATCTTATAACCGGGAGCATTCAGATCGTTGGCCTTGATGATGTTAAGGCACAATATGCGGATCAATGGGAGTCGATTGAAAAAAGTGTTCTTCGTATCACAGAGGCTTTTCTGACCAGGCGGCTTGGAAAGCAAGACGTCTATGTGCCTCTCGACGCAGGCCATTTTGCGTTGCTCTTTGCTGGGTTAAGCCGAGAGGAAGCTGTCGTTCAATCCCGAGAAATCGCATCTGATCTCGTCAATAAGCTCTTTGGCGAGATGCCGGGTGGAGAACTCATTTCAGTTGAAGCCGCCATGCTGGAAATTGAGGATTTCGACGGACTGGACAGGATCGAAAGCCTGGATGATCTTATCACCTGTTTCCGGACGGCTATCGAAAAGACACAGGATACGGAAACCCGTGAATTTCAGAAGCGGCGACAAAAAATAAGCGTTCGCTTTCGGCCCTTCATTAATCGCCGCAAGAGCTTTGTCGGTATGAATGAAGTGCTGGCCTACAATCTTACAGACAGCGAAGCAAAACCATTGACCTCTGACGACCCGGTATTCAATGGCTCCCCTAGGCTTAGGGCGGAAATGGATTTCCTCGTCCTACGGGAAGTTGGCAAAGCTATTGAGGACCTGGGAGACATTGGGAACAAACCGACAATCTTTGTCTCTGTACATTTCGAGACTTTGGCCAACGCGTTCTGCCGCGGGAAATATGCCCGCATCTTGTCGGCGTTACCCACCTATACCTGCCGTCATCTGGTTCTAAATATTCAAGGCACAGTCACGGGCACACCAAATAGCCGGTACCGCCAAATATTTACGAGCATTCGCTCGTTGGTTCTCGGGTTTACGTTTGAGGTAAATCCAGACTGGAAGGAATTTGACGCTGTCCGGGACCTTCCCGTGCACGGCATTACGGTGGCGGAGCAGGGTCAGCAAACCCTTTCGGAGATTTCCGATCTGGTTTTGCGGGCCAAACAGAACAAAAAGAAAGTTATCTGGCGCTCCCTTGGCGATGACAGCCTTGTCCGGGCAGCCTTCAATGCGGGTGTTGATTATGTCAGCGGACCGGTTTTCAGCACGATCCAACCGACACCTTTCAAGCCGTTTTCAATAAAGCGGTAGCAGCTACCTACTTCTTTGAGAGCACTGCAACCATTTCAACATGTGGGGACCAGAGAAACTGATCCACCGGGAGTACAGACGCGATCTCATACCCTCCGTCAGTCAGTAATTTGATGTCCCTTGCAAAGCTG
Source organism: Pseudomonadota bacterium (assembly GCA_024743055.1). GTDB lineage: Bacteria > Pseudomonadota > Alphaproteobacteria > Sneathiellales > Sneathiellaceae > Sneathiella. The sequence goes on along the minus strand of JANSXH010000001.1, from coordinate 38,375 downwards.
ACCGGGTTGCAGGATACAGCGACGACCGTTTCAATGTCGGACATGGCGATTTGTTCGGCTTGAGCGGCTGCTCCAGCGCGGGGTGGATCAAATATCAAGCCATCAAAGGGAGCAAGTTCTTCAGCCAGCAGAGGCCGCTGAAACAGGTCGCGACGTTCACTCGTGATCGGAAGGATATTTTTATTGGCGGTTTGACGCAGTGCGGAAATCAGACCCTCATCTTCGTCTACTGCAAGGATCCGTGCCTCTCCAACAAGAGGAAAGGAAAAACTGCCGCAACCTGAAAAGAGGTCAACAATGTTTCTGGCGTCTTTCAAGGCGTCCTTGGCACGATCAGTCAGAGCATGCTCTCCTTCAATTGTCGCCTGAAGAAAACCTCCAGGGGCAAGGTTCGCCATCACCTGACCGAGGGAGATTTCGCTATTACCAGGCGCAGCGATCACTTCCGGCGCCTCGCCTTTTTTTCGTCGGATTGACAGCCTGCTCAGCTTATTGTCGGTGGCAAACTTTGCGAGGATTTCACGAGCACATAGATCATCATCTATATTGGCTGTTATCAATATATCAATTCCCTCATATGCCATCGTCGCCGTTACCCGGGCTATGGACTTTCTTGGGAGAATTTCCGGCAACATTTTGCGCAAAGGATTGAGGAGTGCAAGCAACTCAGGTTGCAGCACGGGGCAGGCGCCAGCGTCGAAAATCTGATTGCTCCTGCGGAGATGATATCCGACCATCACTCCTTTTTTACGTTTTGAGGCGATGAATTCCACCCTTCGACGGCTTTGTGGCGGGCTGGTAACGGTATTTTCCACGTCAACACTTTTGAGACCGACCCGATCAAGACAATCAATAATCCGTTGACGCTTCCAATTGGCATTGAAGTCGGCAGTCAGATGCTGCAATGCGCAGCCACCACAGGTTCCGAAATGACGGCAAGACGGCTCCGTCCTGTCGGCTCCGGGAGAGATTAATTCAGTTATTGTTGCCGTAAGACCTTTGCCACGCGGTTCTCCAAGCTCAACGGTGACCCTGTCCCCCGGTGCAGAATAGGGAACAAATACAGACTGTCCTTTATGGAAAGCGACCCCGTCACCCGCTGAGCCGATATGGTCAACCTCCAGTTCAATCGTCAAGACGCGCCCCCAGCAAGAACTCCCGATTGCCATCACTTCCGGTGATCGGACTATCAATCACTCCGAGGGAAGACCAGCCGCTTTGCTCGTTGATCCAGTTTTCCATATCGATGGCAACCTGATTTACCAGGGCCGCATCCCGAACAATACCACCCTTGCCGACATTGCCTTTTCCAACTTCAAATTGAGGTTTGACGAGGGCGACTAAAGCGGCCCCTGGTGTACACAGTTGCAAAACTGCGGGAAGGACTTTTTTTAGAGAGATAAAGCTGACATCGGCGACAATCATATTCAGTGGATCCGGTACGATGTTCCTCGTCAGGTCACGGGCATTCGTCTTTTCCAGGTTGACGACCCGAATGTCTTTGGCGATTTCGGACACCAATTGACCCTGGCCAACATCGACCGCAAAAACCTTGCTGGCGCCAAATTGCAATAGGACCTGCGTGAAGCCACCAGTGGACGCGCCAATGTCTGCAGCAACCTTGCCGGTCGGATCCAGCTGAAAGTGAAAAAGCGCGGCAAGGAGCTTTTTGGCACCTCTGCCAACCCATTCCATCTCAGGTGTTGCTACTGTAATCAAGCTGTCCGGCGACACCTTACGGGTTGGCTTAGTAACGATTGCACCGCCAACTGTGACTCTGCGCTCAGAAATTAGTTCCTGAGCTCGTGCCCGGCTTTTGGCCAGGCCCCGTGTCACGAGCTCGAGATCAAGTCTCTGGTCTAGCGATGACATGTCTACTAGATCGCTGACAGGCTCGGCTTGGAGGCGCTGTCTGTCTCAAGGGCTGAAATGACTGTTTCGATGATCTGATGATGGGTCAGGCCCGCCTGATCATACATCACGTCGATTTTGTTCTGGTCAATATATTGATCTGACATGACAAGCGGCCGAATCTTCAGTCCTGTATCAAGGAGGCCTTCAGTAGCCAGGAATTGCATGACATGGCTGGCAAATCCGCCGACAGCACCTTCTTCAACGGTGACAAGGACATCATGTCCCTTTGCAAGCCGTTTTATAAGTTCCTCATCGAGTGGTTTGCAGAACCGAGCATCAGCCACAGTTGTGGAAATACCTTTGGCTTCCAGAGATTCAGAGGCGCCAAGTGCTTCAGTCAGGCGCGTTCCAAAGGAAAGGAGGGCAACCCGTTCTCCTTCCTTGATGATGCGTCCCTTGCCAACTTCGAGAACTTCCCCTTTTTCAGGAAGATCAACACCAACCCCTTCACCGCGTGGATAGCGAAAGGCACAAGGTCCGTTATCATAGGCAGCCGCTGTTGCCACCATATGTTTAAGCTCTGCCTCGTCTGCAGGGGCCATGACCATCATGTTCGGCAGGGTCGCGAGGTAGGTAATATCGAAAGATCCGGCATGGGTTGCGCCATCTGCCCCGACGAGGCCGGCTCGGTCCAAAGCAAACCGAACAGGCAGGTTCTGGATGGCCACGTCATGGACCACCTGATCATAGGCACGTTGCAAGAAAGTTGAATAAATGGCGACGAACGGCTTCAGCCCTTCCGTTGCCATACCAGCGGCAAAAGTTACCGCATGCTGCTCCGCGATCCCGACGTCAAAGCATCGATCCCTGAATTCCTTCTGGAACAAGTCCAGTCCTGTTCCGTCCGGCATGGCCGCCGTCACGGCGACAATCTTGTTGTCCTCTTTCGCTTCCTGGATCAGGCTTTGGGCAAATACCTTTGTATATGAAGGTGCGTTCGGTGTTGCCTTGTCCTGGGCGCCCGTAATGACATCGAATTTGGACACACCGTGATATTTGTCTGCTGCCGCTTCGGCAGGGGCATATCCCTTGCCTTTCTGGGTCACGCAATGAATCAGGATCGGACCGTTTTCCGAATCCCGGGCATTTCTGAGGACCGGGATCAGATGTTCCAGATTATGACCATCAATCGGGCCGACATAGTAAAATCCCAATTCTTCAAACAGGGTACCGCCAGTCATCATGCCTCTTGCAAATTCCTCGGCCCGTCTGGCGGTCCTTTCGATAGGGTCCGGAAGGATGGAGGCAAACTGCTTGGCGATCTCACGTAGGCCCCGATAAGGCTTGCCCGATAGAAGGCGTGACAGATAGGCACTCATGGCGCCGACAGGCGGTGCAATGGACATATCATTATCATTGAGAATGACAATTTGCCGGGCATCCATGGCACCGGCATTGTTCATGGCTTCATAGGCCATACCCGCACTCATGGCGCCATCGCCAATAACGGAAATCACATTGTTGGATCTGTTTTGCAAATCCCGGCCAACCGCCATGCCAAGTCCGGCAGAAATGGAAGTAGAGGAATGAGCGGCCCCAAATGGGTCATATTCGCTCTCAGATCGCTTGGTAAAGCCAGACAGTCCGTCCGGTTGCCGAAGGGTCCGGATACGATTCCGTCGACCCGTCAGGATCTTATGAGGGTAACATTGATGCCCGACATCCCAGATCAATCGATCTTCCGGTGTGTTAAAAACATGGTGTAGGGCCACCGTGAGCTCAACAACCCCAAGACCTGCGCCCAGATGGCCGCCGGTAACAGAAACCGCATCGATGGTTTCTGCTCGAAGTTCATCCGCCAGCTGGATGAGCTGATGGGAGGAGAAATGCCGAATGTCTTTCGGTTCCTTCACCTGATCAAGCAGCGGTGTTTGAATTCTTTGTGTCACGTCATTAACCTGTCATCAAATTCTGCGTTCAATAGTAAACGCAGCAGCATGTCGCAGTAAATCCGCTTTTGGGCCGAAAATGTCAAGATGGGTAACGGCCTGATCCGCTAACATTGATGCATGTATTTTGGCATCTTCAAGGCCCATAAGGGAAACAAATGTGGCTTTTCCCGCATCTGTGTCCTTTTGCGTCGCTTTTCCCATCTCTTCAGCACTGCCTTCAATATCCAATATGTCATCAGCAATTTGAAAAGCCAGACCCAAATCATGTGTGTAGGCTTTAAGGGCATGACGCTGGGGAGGGGAGGCATGACCGAGAATAGCTCCGGCTTCGCAGGCAAATGAAATCAGTGCGCCAGTTTTCAACTGCTGAAGTCGAGTGATCGTCTGTATATCGATATCCTTGGAATTGGCATAGATATCCATTGTCTGGCCACCTACCATACCTCTAAGGCCAATGGCATGCGACAGGCAGGAGACTAGTGAAACACGCACCTCTGGTGACGGATGGGTCAGCGGATCGCTCAGAATTTCAAAGGCCAGGGACTGTAAGGCATCGCCTGACAGGACGGCTGTCGCTTCATCAAACTTCTTGTGGACTGTAGGCAACCCCCGGCGCAGATCATCATCATCCATACAAGGAAGGTCATCGTGAATGAGGGAATAGCAGTGGACGAGTTCTATGGCAGCGGCAACTCGGGTTGAATGAATCCTTGGGACTGAAAAAAGGTCAGCGCTCTGTATAACAAGGAACGCCCGCAGTCGTTTTCCGCCAGCCAGAGCTGCATAACGCATGGCCTCGTAAAGCTGCTTTTCAGGGCCATTATTTTCCGGAATTAGCTCAGCAAGCTCTTTATCTATCAACTCAGCGGTTTGCCGAAGGGCCTTGCCAAAATCATTTTCCATAAAAATGCTCGAATCCAGACATCACACGACATCAATCTGTTTGTGGCGGCCTCCAACGGGCCTATTCAATATTGGCTTGCTCGGTAGATAGGGTTCCATTTGTGTCGACTATTTTATCGACTCTTTCGCGGGCATTCCTGAGCTTACTCTCGCAATGCAACTTCAGCTGTGAGCCCCGGGTATAGATGTCGATAGATTGATCAAGGTCGACCCTGCCGGAATCAAGTTTTTCAACAATCTGCTCGAGTTCCTGTAAGGCTTCTTCGAAGCTCATACCCGCGATATCTTCCGGTAATTCTGTGCTGTCAGACATAATTTCTCCTTTGCCCCTGTATAGCTGTCTATGAACGTCTGAGCAATGAATTCACATGGGCGCCAACACCTTCTGAAAGGCCATCTAGATCATAGCCTCCCTCAAGCAATGAAACCAATCTCCCTTCACAGTGGGTATCTGCGATATCCATGAGTTGATCCGTGATCCAGGTATAGTCTTCCGTCTCGAGGTTAATATCTGCCAGCGGATCTTTTACATGGGCGTCAAATCCTGCAGAAATTAATAAGAGCTCAGGATCAAATCTTTTAAGGGCTGGGAGAATGACCTCTTCCATGGCCGCCTTGAACTGGATCCAACCATCGCCTGCCTTTAAAGGAACATTGAAAATATTGCCGGTGCCGGTTTCACTGGCGGCACCTGTCCCTGGATAGTATGGGGCTTGATGGGTTGAACCGTAAAAGAGATCAGGATCTGTTTCAAACATCGATTGGGTGCCGTTACCGTGATGGACGTCAAAATCGATAACCGCGACCCTCTGAATACCATATTGCTTGCGAGCATAATGCGCGCCAATCACGACATTGTTGTACAAACAGAAACCCATGGCCCGATCCGCTTCAGCATGATGGCCCGGCGGGCGAATTGCGCAAAAAGCATTGCTGCCTATTTCGGTCATGACTCTGTCAATTGCCGCGCATGTTGCGCCGGCTCCACGCAAGGCAGCAGATTTTGAACCTGGGGACATTTTTGTATCCGGGTCTAGAGCAACAATTCCTTGGGCAGGTGCCATGACATCTACGTGATCCAGATAGGCAGCTGTGTGGGCCAGTTCCAAGGTCTGGCGCTCCGCCAAAGGTGCCTCTTCGCGCTGCAATTCCGGATATTTATCTAGGTCTAATCTGTGTAGAACTGAGCGCAATCTATCCGCACGTTCGGGATGTCCGTCGCCCGTATCATGGAACAAACAATCGCGATGAGTGAAAAGAAAAGTTGTCATACCGTCTCGCATAGGAAATGTTGTCTGAGATTTGAATAACACTCTATTGCAGATTATTTTATTGCTTTTCAAGTGATCAGACCACATTTCTGCTATGGTAGTCAGGGTATAAAGACCGGAATAATATGAATAAAACGGTTCAAATAGTGGTAATTGCGGTGTTTGTCGTCGTTGGATACGGTGTCTGGCATTACAAGGGAAGCATCCCTTTCCTGGGCAATGAGAATGTTGCGTCGGCGTCAAAACCCAGAGAGCGTCCGCCGCAAGGCGTTGTTGCCGCTGGCATTGAAGTAAAATCTTTGCCGCGAGTGATTACGGCTGTGGGAACCGCGCGGGCTAATGAATCCGTTGATATTACTTCTAAAGTGACCGCCAAAATCCAAAGCGTGAATTTTACGGAAGGTCAGAGTGTCAAGGCTGGTTCCCTTCTTATTCAGTTGGACGATACGGAGCTAAGGGCCAATCTGGCCGAATCGGAGGCGGAGAGGGATAACAGCCAAAAGCTTTATGATAGGGCTCTCAAGCTCTATGCCACGAAAAACACACCGAAAGCTCAGGTTGACCTTTTGTTATCCGAGCTACAGGCGGGAGAAGCCAAAATCCTTGCGGACAAAGCGCGTATCAACGACCACAAGATACGGGCACCATTCTCTGGCAAGCTCGGTCTTCGGGAGGTCAGTGTAGGGTCTTTGATACGGCCTGGAGATATGATAACGACTCTGGACGATACGTCGGTCATTAAAATAGATTTTGATCTTTCGGAAAGCTTTCTGGCTGAAGTCGGTCCAAATCAGGCTTTTTCCGCTTATAGCGTAGCCTATCCAGATTTAGTTTTTGAAGGGACTGTCGAAACCATCGCGACACGGATTGACCCGGTAACCCGGGCGGTTCGAATTCGCGGCATTGTGCCCAATGAGGAAGGATTGCTTAAACCAGGTATGTTCCTGCGTATTAATCTGCAGGTAACTGTGGATGAAAATGTCAGCATGATCCCTGAAGAAGCACTTGTGACAACAGCAACCGGCCACTATGTCTTCTCGATCGAGGGGGATACTGCCAATAGAACACCGGTAGAAATTGGTCGCCGTACCAAGGGATTAGTTGAAATTGTTAAAGGTCTTAATGAAGACGATATCGTTGTCATTGAAGGCTTGCAAAAAATCAGAAGTGGTGCAGATGTCGCCGTCACCATGGCACCTTCAGCCATGGCCAATGAGGCATCGCAGTGAGGCTGCCTGACCTCGCCATCAAGCGACCGGTGCTGGCGATAGTTTTCTCGCTGGTCCTCATACTTTTTGGTCTCTTTTCCTATCAGTCCCTAAGTGTTCGTGAGTATCCGGATGTGGACAGACCAAATGTGTCGGTCACAACGGGATATCGTGGAGCGTCCGCTGAAATTGTTGAAAGCCAGATTACCCAGATTGTCGAAGATGCCGTCGCCGGTATAAGTGGGGTCAGTCGGATTGATTCCACGAGCCGGGAGGAATTTTCCTCAGTCAATGTTGAGTTCAATTTATCTCGGGATATTGAGAGCGCAACCAATGACGTGCGCTCTCGGATATCTCGAATTGTTAATGCCTTGCCAGAAGAAGCGGATTCGCCGCGTATCTCCAAAACAGAGAGCGATGCCCGGCCGATAATGTGGCTGTCCTTGACCAGCACAAACATGGATCAGCTTGAGCTCACGGACTATGCGGAACGAAATCTTGTTGATCCGCTATCAACGGTGGATGGCGTTGCGTCGGTTCGGATCGGCGGCGCCAGGCGGTTTGCCATGCGCATCTGGCTCGATTCCCCGGCGCTGGCGGCGCGGGCGCTAACAGTCCAAGATGTAGAAGACGCCATTCGTCAGCAGAATGTCCAAATACCGTCTGGCCGTATCGAATCCAGCATGCGGGAATTTTCCATTCGCACCCAGTCAGATTTGAGAACACCGGAGGAATTCCGGCGTATCATCCTGAAAAATGACGAGACAGGCGTTGTCCGGCTTGGAGACGTCGCGACTGTCGCAGTGGATGCGGAGAATGACAGGACAAGCCTGCGGGTCAATGGTGATGTCGCCATTGGTCTCGGGGTCATCCGACAATCAGGATCAAACGTTCTGGAAGTTGCCAACGGGGTCAAGGTGATCGTTGACCGGCTCGCCCAGAACCTGCCGCCAGGCCTGAATATTCAGGTGTCGTACGATCAATCGGTGTTTATTAGCCAGTCAATCAAAGAGGTGTTTATTGCCCTCGGCATTGCCATGGTTTTGGTGATCGCGGTTATTTTCATCTTTTTGCGATCGATCAGGGCGACATTCATTCCAGCAGTTGCCATACCCGTTTCGATCATCGCCACCATGTCCATCCTGGCTTTCCTAGGATATTCCGTGAATGTCCTGACGTTGCTGGCCCTGGTTTTGGCCATCGGCCTTGTGGTCGATGATGCCATCGTCGTTCTTGAGAACATTCACAGACGCATCGAGGCAGGGGAGCCGCCCTTGCTTGCTGCCAGCCGAGGCTCGAAACAGGTTGCCTTCGCCGTGATCGCGACCACTATCGTCCTGATAGCCGTCTTTATCCCCATATCCTTTCTGGATGGGACAACGGGTCGCCTGTTCAGGGAATTCGGTGTTGCTGTCGCGGCCGCTGTTATGTTCTCCAGCTTCGTCGCCTTGACCTTAACGCCAATGCTCTGCTCAAAACTGCTTGTTGAGCAGAATAAGGAGGGTTGGTTTTATCGATCGACGGAGAAGGTTTTTACCGGCTTGGCAACGGGTTATGGCTGGCTGCTTAAGCGGACCCTTAAAATCCCGCTTATTGTGGTCGCCCTTGCTGTCGGTTTTTCCGGACTAGCCTATACCTTCTATCAAGCCGCCCCGAAGGAGTTCGCGCCGACTGAGGATCGCGGTGTCTTTTTCATGCCGGTATCCGCACCTGAAGGAGCGAGCCAGGAATATACGCTGCGCAACGTCAAGAAGATTGAGGAAATCTTTGCTCCTCTGGTAGAAAATGGCGAGGCAGAGCGGGTTTTCGCCTTTGTCGGATCTTTCAGTCAACCAGGCCCGGTTAACACTGCCTTCATGTTGACCCGTCTTGTACCTTGGGAGGAACGGGACCGTTCTCAGCAGGAAATTGTCAAAGAGTATTTTCCTGCGCTCCTTTCAGTCCCGGGAGTTCGCGCCTTTGCAGTTAATCCTGCCAGTTTGGGTCAACGCGGATTCCGTGCCCCTGTACAGGTGATTATGGGCGGACCTTCTTACGAGGTAATCAATGACTGGGCGGACCGGGTGATTGAACGTGCAGGGGAAAACCCAAATCTGCTCAATGTCGACAAGGATTATCAAGAAACCCAGCCGCAGATCCATGTGGATATTGATCGGGACCGGGCGTCTGATCTCGGCGTTTCTCTGGCGACCATCGGGCGTACATTGGAAACCCTGATGGGAGCCCGTAATGTCACAACTTTTGATCAGGGCGGGAAGCAATATGAGGTCGTAGTACAGGCTCGGGAGGAAGATCGGACCAATCGAGATGATCTCGCCAACATCTATGTAAGGTCAGATACTTCGGGCCAGTTGATCCCGCTGTCCAACCTTGTATCACTGTCAGAAAGAGCTGGTCCAAGTGAGCTGAAGCGATCTGATCGGCTGCGGGCTGTCAAGGTATCGGCGTCACTCGGGCCTGACTATACATTAAATGAGGCGCTCGACTATCTGGTTCAGATCGCAGAAGAGGAGAGTGGGGGTGAAGCGAGATTTACTTTCGGCGGCCTCAGCCGCTCTTTCAAGGATTCCAATTCGGCTCTTACTTTTACTTTTGTGACAGCTTTGCTGGTTGTATTTCTTGCTCTAGCAGCTCAGTTCGAGAGTTTCATCCATCCACTTATCATCATGACGACTGTACCACTCGCTATCACGGGAGCGCTCGGGGCAATTGTCCTGACCGGGCTATCTCTCAATATCTATAGTCAAATAGGTATTATAATGTTGATAGGCCTGACGGCGAAAAATGCGATTTTGATAGTCGAATTTGCCAATCAGCTTCGGGATGAAGGCTTGGATATTCTCAACGCCATTCAGGATGCTTCGATTATACGGCTTCGGCCGATCCTGATGACGACAATCTCGACTGCCCTAGGCGCCGTACCACTTGCCTTCGCAACGGGAGCGGGCGCGGAAAGCCGGGAAGCCATTGGCATTGTTATCATTGGCGGGGTTCTTTTTTCGACGCTTCTATCCCTGTTTGTTGTGCCGGTCTTTTATATGCTTTTAGCCCGCTTTAGTCGCCCGTCAGGATACTTGGCGTCGCGACTCAGTGAGCTTGAAACCGTTCATGCGGACGCAAAACGTTAAGCCTGCCTTCTGTTCGATCCTACAAAGTGAGTTCCCAAGGGCCAAGGGAGGGAGTATTCTAGCTCTCAACAAAGGTAGGCAGCCTCCAAATTGGCCTAAAACATTATAATGATAGGACAAAACTGATGTCTGAGATGCAAAAAGTTCTACTTCTGACAGGCGCCAGCCGGGGAATCGGGCATGCGACAGTAAAAAGGTTTAGCGCTGCAGGCTGGCGCGTCCTGACAGTTTCGCGACAGGCTTTCTCTGAATACTGTCCATGGGAAGGCGGAGAGAAAGATCATCTTCAGATCGACCTTTCCGATATCGATAACCTGCCAAAAGCAATCGAGAATATTCGCGAAAAGCTCGACGGAGCCCCTCTACATGCATTGGTCAACAATGCCGGTATTTCTCCAAAAGGGCCTGATGGAGAACGGTTTTCAACCTTGAACTCTACCTATTCTGACTGGTTACACGTGTATAATGTCAACGTGTTTGCTCCCTTGTTGCTGGCGCAAGGGCTGTTTGACGAACTGGTTGCCGCAAAAGGGGCTATAGTTAATGTCACCTCCATTGCCGGTGTTCATGTTCATCCCTTTGCTGGTTCTGCCTATGGAACCTCAAAAGCTGCCTTGGCGGCATTGACGCGTGAGATGGCGTCCGACTTTGGTCCTTTTGGCGTTCGCGTGAACGCTATTGCACCAGGGGAGATTGATACCTCTATCCTGTCTCCCGGTACTGAGGGTATGGTCAAGGATCTTCCACTGCGCCGCTTGGGAAAACCGGAAGAGGTGGCCTCAACCATTTATTTCCTCTGCGATGCCCCATCCTCCTATGTCACGGGGGCTGAAGTTCATATTAATGGTGGCCAACATGTTTGAATGCTTGGGTTGGTGGTCAGGCAAATAACAAGAAGAGGGTCCAAATGACAGTAACCCCAGACAGCCTTGTTGGTTTGAGCCTGGAATGGACGGGCGTACATCACTCGGGTCTAGGAGATTTTTCAAATCTATCAACCCACACAGTCTCCTACGAGACGGAGACAACCTGTTACGTCACCGCCGATGGAGAATTGGTCGGAGAAGCTACTTACACATATCGTAAGTTAGATGACCAGATAGCTATCTGTATATATGCCCCAGTGGAGTATCAGGGAAAAACAGGTGTCGTATTGAACGCCATGTTTGACTTTGCCAATATGAAGGATCGAGCAGTTATCCTTGATAATGGCACTCCCTTCGCCGTTGCCGATGGCGATATGAAATACGTTGAAACACCGCCCCGACCAACCCCTTGATATGCCCACTGGTGCCCAATGGAACGAGGTTTGATAGACACAGATAAATATCTAACGCGGTTGATTGAGCGGTTCTATCATGAAGCCTGGAACCGCCGAGATGAAAACTGTGCTCAGGAAATTCTACATACCGAATTTGACTTTCGCGGATCCCTCGGCCCCGTTCGTAAGGGCCCTGAAGGCTTTATCAGGTATATGAAGGAACTTTGGGTTGGTTTGCCGGATTTTCGTTGTGATATTGAGGAAGTTATCGACGAGGGGAATGCCGCCGCCGCGAAGATGAGCTTTACCGGCACCCATAAGGGCGAGTTTTATGGAATGCCAGGGACTGGCAAGACTATCACCTGGGCTGGTGGTGCATTTTTTAAAGGTGATGGCCAACAGATAACTGCTCTTTGGGTCCTTGGCGATATTGATGCAATCAAACGGCAGCTCGGTCCGGATGCGGCGGATAGTTTTACCTAATCTAGTTTAGCTGTCCTGTTTTTTTAGTAGTGCTTTTACATCGTCTCGCCGCCACAAAATACCGATTAACATGGCACCAATAACCGCACTGACACCGGAGATCAAAAACGGCAGGTTGAGGTTAATTGACATCAACCATCCTCCCAGCAGCGAAATCCCTCCGGCACTTAAGGTAAAAAGAGCAACGGCGACACCCATGGCCCAGCCTTGCTCATTTTCTTGTACGGAAGATGAGAACAGGGTCAACATGGTCGGATAATACAAGGCAAAGGGTACAAAATAGACGGCAATCAGCACATAGGCGAAGATGGGATGGGGGTTGAGGATTGAAAGAAATGTGCTCGCTGCCATTATCAGAAGACTCACCCAGACTGTTGCTGATTTTCCAAATCTCTGAATTGCTGGTCCGACCAAAAGTGTACTGGTGATCGCCATGGCGAGTCCTAGGACGACCAGAGTCATAGCGTTCTGCAATGTATCGAACTGATAGCGGCTGAAATAGTAGGTATCCATAAAAATGTAAAACCCCGATAGGGAAAGCTGGCCAAAAAAGAAAACTGGCACGAGCCGCAACATTAAAGGCCGCTCCAGGGTTTGGAAAAGGACCAGGAATATCTCTATCGGCCTAAACTGAAAGGGAGGGCGTTCGGCTTTTTGCTCATGGTAAAAGAACATGATCAGAATGATGTTCGCGACTACCATGGCTGAAACGATATAGAAGGGAAGTTCTGTTGAGGCAAAGGAACCAAAGATCTGCTGATCCGAAAGCAGACCGCTTATCAATGGTCCGGCAATCATGCCGATACTGACGGCGAACAAAACCAATCCCATATAACGTGTTTTTTGCTGCTCATTGGAACTCATATCTGCCAAGGCGGCCTGAGCAATGGGCTGATTCCCGGCGGTAAAACCAGATACGATGCGGGCGATGACCATCAGTGTCAGGCTGTTCATATCAAGGGCAATAATCGTCAGAATATAGCCAAGAAGACTTCCAAACAAACAAATCAACATGCCGGCTTTTCGCCCGATAAAATCGGAAATTTTTGAAATGTAAGCGGCGCCAAAAAACCAGGCTAGGAAGAAAACGGCCATGGTCAGGCCAAAGTCAAACTGACGTATGGCAAGGGTTGTTCCCGATGGCAGGAAATCCTGGTGTGGGTCCATGATTACAGTGTTAAGAATAGGAATTACGAGGCCTTGGCTCATAATATCCAGGAAAACCACGGAGAGGAGGGCCAACTGTGTCAGTTTCATAGGGGTGCCCTTAGATCTAGCTTGGCCACATCATCTTGGCTCGTATTCATTACAGAAAACTGAGGTAACGATAGTGTACCCTCTTATGCCACACAAGCGAGTTGTATTAGATTAAGGGCAGCTAAGACCGAGCTAGACAGGATGCTTTAAGGCTGTCACTTCAATTTCGATTTTCATGCGAGGATCGGCTAGGCCAGCAGAGAGCATTGTTGCTGCTGGTCGAATTTCCCCGAAAGCTTCCCGTAATGCTGGCCAACAGGCCTCGAAATCCTCGGCGACAGGAAGCAGATATTGGACACGGACAATGTCTTTGAGACTTGCGTCCGCCTGTTCAAGGGCCCATTCAATATTACGAAGGCATTGAGCCGTCTGTTCCGCCACATCCTCGGATATTTCCATGGTCGCATAATCGAAGCCGGTCGTGCCGGATACAAATACCCAGTCACCTTGGACAACGGCACGTGAGTAACCTATTTGGGTTTCAAACGGGGAACCTTGGGATATCAATTTACGAGACATGTGGACGGATCCTTCAAAAAACTGAAGCGGAAGAGGGGGCAGGGACCAAGATCGTTTTTAGCCCAAGTCATTTCCAAATTCCAGATTGAAAGTCACCCACTTCAACCTTTTGACGAGCCCATGAGAGTATTTATTCGAGGGAGGCAGGTTTTGCGTTTGGTTTCCAGCCTGGACCGCCTAACAAATATCCGCAAACTTCCCGAAAGTTTTTAGCCCGACGCAGATCTTTAAATATCTGCACATACTCATGGAAATTTATCCGGATTGGGTTTGCCGTTTCGATCTGTTTGGTGAGGCCGTATATCACAGGTTCCTCCTCTTTTTGATAGGTGCCAAACATACGATCCCATATCATCAAAACTCCGCCATAATTCTTGTCGAGATATTTTCCATTCGCCCCGTGGTGAACCCGGTGCACGGAAGGTGTGTTTAAAATGCCATCCAGCCATCCGAGCCTACCTACTTTTTCCGTATGGATCAGGGTCTGATAGATGGTCACGATGCTGATGGCAGCGAGAACCTGTAGGGGATCAAACCCGAACAAGACAATGGGAACAAAGAAGATCCATTCAATAAGGCTTTCAACCCAGCTGAGACGCAAGGAAGTGGTTAAATTGAACTCGGGTGAGGAATGATGAACACTATGATGGGCCCATAAAATTCGGACCTCATGCTCCCATCTATGCATCCAGTAATAACTAAAGTCCGCTGCGAGCAGAGCCAGCGTCCAACTCCACCATGTGAGGGGAATTTCTGTTAGGGCGAGGGGAGAGACAAGGTATAACCCGACAACAAATACAAGGCCGTACGCAGATCGCTCTAAAACGAAACCGACAACAGCAATGGCAAAATTGGCAATGGTTTCGCCAACTTTTTTACGTTTTCCAAACATGAAGTCCCATAAAGTCTCCAATACAATAATCACCAAAAATGCCAAACCTATAAGCTCCAGCATTTCAAAAACACTTGCATAAGGTTGATAATACGATTCTTCCTGATCCATTTGGCTGCCCCATAATAAAATTCGTCCATAATGAACGAACGACTGTTCATTAAATAGTGAAACTATGATATAGGTTCAAGACCTCTGATGCAGGAAAGTTGAAAATTTATGGCAGATCGGCAGAAGGCTAAATCAGAACGACTTCGTCAAATCGTTGAAACAGCAGCTGAACTGTTCATCGAACAGGGTATCCATCAAACCGGGATCCGGGACATAGCTAATAGGGCCGGGATCAGTCTTGGTAATATGTATAACTATTTTGCCAGCAAGGATGACTTGATCTTAGAGATTGCAGAGATGGAAAGTGCTGGCCTCGCCCAATTTGTCGAAGCACTTGAAAGGGCAAAAGATGTTCCTTCCGGCATTGAAGAATTTGCCATTGAATATCTTGATTACGTTTCTGATCCCATCACAGCCGTTCTTTCCATTGAAATCACTTCTGAAGCGATCCGCAATCCAGCTGTCGCAGAGAGCTTTGATGAAAATCGAGACTTTCTGGTCAAAGCACTTTCCAACACTATTGCACAAGGAATGAAGCAAGGGTCTTTGACGACGACGTTGAACGAGGTGGAAGCCGCCAATCTCATTCTAGATATTATAGAAGGGGTGGGGTCGCGCTCAGGCCTGGCCGAGCGTCGACCGACCAAAGCAACGCGCCTTGGTCTCCTCAGAATGATCCGGCGCTTCCTGATTTTGGTGGAAGAATAGAAGCAACCCTCTCGTTATCCACTGGACTTATTCTGAGAAACAATTATTTCTCCATCATCGTCTGATTATGGGAGGAGAGTGACATGCTGCGCGGATTGATTTTACTGGTGACACATGGGGGCATGCTCGTCGTTGGCTTCGTTCTGGGAATTTACCTATTGCCAATCCTTACCGAGCCCGAAGCCCCGGATGAAGCTGCACTGATGGCGTCGTCTCAATCAGCACTTTATTCAGCAGATTTTTTGCGGGAGTTAAAAGGCAGTGATTTCCTGCATTGGGGAGAGGGGACCGTTAGTATCAATGCAGACAAGATTACCCACATGGGAACCTTAGCACCTGGGCCGGATTACAAACTCTATCTGGTTCCGGAATTTGTCGAAGATGAGGAGCAGTTTTTAAAGCTTAAAGACAGCTCTGCCCAAATTGGTGATGTGAAAACATTCAATGGCTTCATTGTCGATGTCCCGAATGACGTAAATGTTGATGATTATACGACCGTGCTGGTCTGGTGTGAGGCCTTTGGAGAGTTTATAACCGCAGCGAAATATCGATAGGGTGAGTTGACGCAATGAAAAAGACCATTCTCTTAACGGGCGCAACAGATGGCATCGGGCTGGAAGCGGCTAAACTGCTTATGGCGGACGGGCATCGGGTCCTGTTGCATGGACGCAACCCAGGAAAACTGGGGGACACCGCAGCTGAGGTAGGAGGGGAGACCGAAAGCTATGTGGCTGATCTGTCCCGGCTGGAGGATGTGGAAGCGATGGCTCAGGCTATTACAGCCAAGCACGACAGGCTTGATGTTCTGATCAACAATGCCGGTATCCTCAAGACGCCTCACCCGGTAACCGCAGATGGTCTGGATATACGCTTTATGGTCAACACCCTGGCGCCCTACGTTCTGACCCGCAGACTATTGCCGCTGATGAATGGGGAGGGGCGTATCGTCAATCTTTCCTCCGCCGCCCAGTCCTCGGTGAGTATTGAGGCTCTGGCGGGTAAAACACGGGTCAGCGACATGGAGGCCTATAGCCAAAGCAAACTGGCCATTACCATGTGGACAAAGAGTCTGGCGGCCAGTTTGGCCGACGGTCCGATAGTCGTTGCTGTTAATCCAGGCTCTCTCCTCGCAAGCAAGATGGTCAAGGAAGGCTTTGGGATCGCCGGCAAGGATTTGAGTGTCGGCGCAGAAATTCTTTTCCGCGCGGCTGTGTCTGACGAATTTACCGATGCGGCCGGTAAGTATTTCGACAATGATCGAGGGCAATTCGGAGAGCCCCATCCAGATGCTGACGATGAGGCTAAGATCCAGCAGGTGATGTCTGCGATGGAGGAAGTCATCACAAATCTTCAAGCCTGATCACCAGGCTATCCTGCACCCCTGTTAGGAAGACTTCAAGGTAGACAGGAGAAGAAGCGCCGCCTGTCGCGACTCGCTGGACAGCTTTTTGGCATTGCCTAGCGGGTAAAGAGCTTCAGCATTGAAATAGATACCGACCACTCCAAGGGCGACCGCAGAGACCTTGTCCTCCTCCGCTTCCGGAAAATCATCTGAAATAATCCGATGAATAACGCCTGTAAAGTTCCGCAGCCAGTTGTTCATCTTTTTGCCCAGGGCGGGATCATTGGCGGCGGCGGCAATGAGCGCATTGGCAACAAGAACCAGTTGCGCGTCAGATTGCGCTGGGTCAAACAGCGAGTTGCAAAGGGCAACGGATCGATCTTCATCAGGAAGATCGGAGGCCAGCCCTTCAAGCGCGACACGGCTCTTCTTAAGATACTGCTCGGTCAGGGCCGCCAGCAAATCCGCTCGGTTGCCGACATTATGTCGAATGAGCGCGCGGGCGAGACCGGCCTGTTCCGCCGTTCTCTCAAGAGTGGCTCCCTCTACACCATATTTGGCAACACATATCTCGAAGGCATCCAGGATCTGTTTCCGGCGTTCTTCCTTAACAATGGGACGGGCCATAAAGTGCCTCTTGTTAATTATCAATCTTGACAAACAATATAACGCCTGCCATTTAATTATCAATACTGATAATCAAGGATATGGCAATGGAATTTCTTCTTTCCCCGATCAGTGAGGCTGATATCGAATGGTTGGAAACATATATAGATAACTGGTTTTTTGTTATTGCCCTGGCGTTTCTGGGATTTGAGTTAATTCGGTATGCTGTTCTGAAGAAACTGAATTGGACCCTGGTCGGGGATACGCTCACCAATTTTGTCACCCTTGCTTTTTTTATCGGACTGACAATTCTGTTCCTTGGGGCCTTCTATATCAGCGCCTATTATTACGCCTTCCAATATGCCATTTTTAATATCGAGATTAACTGGGTAACAGTGCTGATCTGTATTGTGCTTGCCGATCTTGCCTATTACTGGGAACATCAGTTCGTGCATCGTGTAAATCTTGGCTGGGCAACCCATACGGTCCATCATTCCTCCCCGTTTTTCAATATTTCCGTTGCCTATCGCTTTGGCCCGCTGGATGCATTCTGGCCCGTCTTCTTTCACCTGCCGCTGGTCATCCTCGGCTTCAACCCGATTGTCGTCCTGTTCGCGGAGGTGATTGTTCAGGTTTACCAGACCCTGTTGCATACGGAATCTGTCCGCAAGCTGCCGCGCCCCTTTGAAGCCATCCTGAATACGCCCTCGCATCACCGGGTTCACCATGGCTCCAACCCGCGATATCTGGACAAGAATTATGCCGGCATATTTATCATATGGGACAGGTTGTTCGGCACCTTTGCGGAAGAGAAAGAAGAGGTTGTCTATGGTCTGGTGAAACCGATCAATTCCATCAACCCTTTCATCGCCTTCTTCCATGGTTTCTATCGGCTGATCAGGGATGTTTGGCAGATGCCCGGTGTGCGCAATAAGTTCGGTGTTGTTTTTGGTCCGCCGGGCTGGAAACCGGCGGACCCGGCAATGACCCCCACCACAAAAAATGTGCCGGGGGAATAATAGCCTGTCACCGAACTACGGTTACCGGTTATCCGGTCAAATGAACTGTGCCAGGCCCATGCCGACAGACCAGTTTTCTTTGGGAGCATCGGTTGTGGTAATAAACAGGTCTTCAGGCCGAACTCCAGGATTGTCAGTGAGTATCTCGGCCATTCTGTGATACAGAGCCTTTTTCTGATCCGCAGTTCGGTTGTCAAACACGGTAATGCGGATATAGAGAAGATCATCGCTGCGCTTCATGTCAAAGGCATCACCATAGCGAAAATTGGTGGGGTCATGTTCCGTTATGGTTATGAACTGATCATCATCTGGGACGTTTAGTGTGTCTTTTAAGGCTTGATACAAGCCATCCAAGATGGCCTGGCGATAGCTTTCAGGTTTTCCGGCGCGCATATAGATATGGGAAATGGGCATTTCTAGTCCTTTCAGTTGTGACTGGACTTTACCTTAATCGCCGTTTTATTATTTTAGAATACTATGGATGATTATATCAGTAATGAGTTTTTGAAATGATAGAGCGACCCCTTGATCTGGATGCCGTGCAGGCATTTGTCCGAATTGCTGAGCTCGGAAGCTTCACCCGGGCGGCGGAAGCCACCCGGACAACCCAGTCGGCGATCAGCCTGAAATTGAAGCGTCTTGAAAAACGGCTTGGATGTCGACTTATCGAGCGGACACCGAGGTCAGTCGAGCTTTCTGCCAGAGGCACGACCTTCCTCGAACATGCTCGCGAATTATTGGAAGCACATGATCGAGCATTTACGGAGTTTGCCTGGGCACAGCAGCGTCTGACTATCGGCATCAGCGATCATGTCGCAGGGCCGGAACTTCCGGCTTTGATAGCCCGCATGAATGCCCAGGATCCAAAACTTCTGATTGAGATTCGCATTGGCTCTTCCTTGGATTTACTTCAACAGTTTGATCGCCGTGAACTCGACACGGTCATTGTTCGGTTTCACGCTGGCCGAAATGACGGAGAAGTCCTTTTGGAAGAGAATATCGGCTGGTTTGCTGCCCCTGGCTGGCAGTATCGGGCAGGGGAACCGCTGCCAGTTGCGACTCTGGCAGAGCCGTGCGGTGTACGGGTCCTAGCAGGACAACTGCTTGATGAGGCAGAGATATCATGGACGGAGATTTTCGTTGGGGGTGGCGTAGCAGCTGTCTCGGCGGCGGTTATGGCTGAGCTCGGTATTGCCGCCATGGCGCGTCGCATGCTCCCCTTTGGAGCCGTTAATATCGGTCCAAAGTTAGGTCTTCCGGAGCTCCCGCGTCTCCCCGTTCTGCTTCATTCGAGGGTCAAGAATGAACGAGCTGGGGCCGCCCTTGCAGCTCTTTCAGCCGCTTTCAGAAGTGCCGCACGGAATTAGGAAACTGTTGCAGGTCGAAGATAGTCAAACATATGAGGGACATAGTCGGCTTTGCCGATCTCAATTTTCTGGTTTCTCAAGATTGCGTAAGCTGTCACCATATGAAAATAGGCCTGAGGCAGAGCCCAGTCCCTAATGTACTGCTCTCCTGTCATATCAAACAAGGTCCCGTCCTGTAGTTCGAGATTGATGGTCTCTTCTACTCCTGCGTCAAGGGCATCCGGCGCCAGAGTATCAAGAAAAGCAAGGGCTTCCTGGATCCGGCTCCGGACATCCGCAATTGATCCCGGCTCCTCGCCCGCATTCCGTCCTTCAAGGGCTATCTGCATCACCGTATCCGGGATGGGAAGGATCCTCAGGCGATAGGTGGCTTCTTGGGCCTGGAAGCAGACAAATCGAATTTGTGAGGACAAGGGATACATGTCCTCGGCAAGTCTTTTGGAGAGTAACGCCTCAGCTTCTTCCGCTGAAACTTGAGCACAAGCCTTGTCCAGTAATCCGGCTAGGGTTTGCAACATATGTCGATAGGTGGGAATGAGGAGCGAGGTGAGTGACATGGGGTGCCTTTCATGTTCCATAAGAGGGCAACATCTATTATTGTTTTTAGTGAGGAGGGATCCGATAAACTGGGCTTCTAATATGTCGGAACCAACTAGAATTTCATAACTCTGAATTTATGGACCGCGAACCGATTCAAATTCAACCTTTTTAAAGAGCCATATTACGCAATGGTTCTTCACTTGAAGGAACCTGCATTCATGGCACTTTCATATGATACGATCGGAATCAACTATTCAGATCTCAGGAAACCGGATTCCCGTATTGCAAAGATGATCTCGTCGGCCCTGGGACCGGCTAAAACTGTCCTGAATGTAGGGGCAGGCTCAGGATCTTATGAACCGACGGATCGAAAGGTCACAGCTGTCGAGCCATCCATCGAGATGATCCGGCAGCGTCCTGAAGGGAGTGCGCCGGTCATTCAGGCCTCCGCTGAGGATATACCTTTTGACGACGATTCTTTCGATGCGTCAACAGCAATCCTGACGATCCATCATTGGACCGATAAGGATAAAGGGGTGGCAGAGATGCGGCGGGTGACCCGGGGTCCAGTCGTCTTTCTGACGTTCGATCCAATGCATCAGGACTTCTGGCTCGCCGACTATATTCCTGAGCTGGTGACATTGGATGATAAACAAATGCCCCGCTTGCCCGAGTACGAAAATTGGCTTGGGTCAGTAGAAGTTACGACAGTTCCCGTTCCGCATGATTGCACAGACGGTTTCTACGGCGCCTATTGGCGGCGTCCTGCCGCTTATCTTGACCCCAAGATCCGGGCCGCCATCTCCTGCTTCTGGGCCGTGAAAGATATCGAGACGGGTCTTGGTAAGCTGGAAGAGGACCTTAATTCCGGCGCCTGGGAGCAGAAATACGGACATCTGCTGGAGTTGGATAGCTTTGACCTCGGCTATCGGCTTGTTAGGTCGCGCGGGTGAGAATTACCAGTATGATCAGACCTTTGAAAATCCTCATTATCGGCGGTACAGGACTTATTGGACCTTATGTCATCCAGCAAATCAGCTCCCGCTTTTCCGGTGCCGAGATAACGACGCTCAATAGAACCGGGTGGTCTTATTTTTCTGAAAGATGTGTGAAGGCGGACAGAAACGATGTTGCGTCGATGAAAGACGCTTTGGAGGGGGTCTGCCCGGATTATCTTATCGATATGATTCCCTTCCGCAAAGAGGATGCGGCAAGCACGGCTTCAGTGATCAGATCGATGAGGCCCGAAGTTCCTGTCATTGCCCTTTCCAGCATTGACGTCTATTCAGCTTACGCAAGACTGCATCGGACAGAAAATGTAGAATTACAACACTGCCCAATTTCTGAAGATATGGCTCTTCGAAATACCCTTGGCGCAGAGGGCAAGGCTTACGATAAACTCCATGTAGAAAAAGCATATTTGGATACTTTAGAGAACGCAGCGATCTTGAGACTACCTGCGATCTATGGCTGGCCAGATACTCGCAGGATCGAGCATTACCTTCGGCCAATGCTTGAGGGTCAAAAAACGATCCAAATTAGTATGCAGCGAGCTCAATGGAGGTTTTCAAGATGCCTTCATAAGAATGCAGCCTACGCAATCTTAAAGATGATAGAAGCTCAACAAACGGGCCACCGCATATATAACGTGGCAGAAGAGGTCGTTCATACCGACTTTGAATGGTGTCAGAAACTTGCGGATCTGTCAGGCTGGAAAGGACAGATCGTTTTGTCCGACGAGAGGGAAGACGACATAGACTTTAGTCAGAATTTCTATGTTTCAACCGAAAAAATCAGGGCCGAGATCGGTTTTAAGGAAAAATACGACCCTGACGAAGGGTTAGCCGACAGCATAAAGCTATATGCAGAAGGTCGATTGGAAACCCCCTACCGACAATGTTACTGAGTCTTTGTTTCTATGGTTCGAGCATTGCAGGGCTCGAACCACGAAAAAAGTGAGCAATGTCAGTTTATACTCATCCGTCCCGCCAGTTCTCGGCAAAAGCGGCCTGGGCAGCGCGGTCGAGGCCGCGGGTGAAGCGGTCGAACATTTCGTCTATTTCGCTTTCCGTGATGATCAGGGGCGGGCAGAGGGCCATATTGTCACCGGCGACGGCACGGCTGATCACGCCTTCTTCTTGCATAAATTCATAGGCTTTCGGACCGGCCTTGAATTTCGGATCGAAGGAGCGCTTGGTCTCCTTATCGGCGACCAGTTCAACGGCACCGATAAGGCCACAGGCCCGCACTTCACCGACTAACGGATGCTCAGCGAGGCCTTCAAACCGCTCGATAAAACGTTTTGAGACATGGCGAACATGGCCGAGGATATTGCGCTCCTCCATCAGTTCCATGGTCCGCATGGCGACAGCGGCCGGGACAGGATGGCCCGAATAGGTATAGCCATGGGCGAAGGCCCCGTGCTTTTCACTCTGACTGACCATGCCGCGGAAGATATCTTCGGAGACCATGACAGCGGCGATGGGCAGATAGGCGCTGGAGAGGGCTTTAGCGCAGGAGAGGATATCGGGCTTGATATCGAAGGTCTGCGATCCCCACATGCGACCCGTCCGGCCAAAACCGCAGATCACCTCATCGGCAATCATCAGAATGTCGTATTTTTTCAGCACTGCCTGGATTTTCTCAAAATAACCGACAGGCGGAATGATCACGCCGCCGGCGCCCATGATCGGCTCGGCGATAAAGGCAGCAACGGTATCCGGACCTTCTTCCAGGATCTGGGCCTCCAACTCCTCAGCCATGCGAGTAGCGAACTCTTCTTCGCTTTCCCCCTCTTTGCCGAAGCGATAGTAATGCGGACAGCTGGTATGCAGGATGCCCTGGATCGGCAGGTCGAAATCGTTGTGAAGCGGCGGCAGGCCCGTCATGCTGGCAGCCGCGACAGTAACCCCGTGATAGCCTTTCATGCGGGCGATAATTTTCTTTTTCTCGGGCCGTCCGATGGCATTGTTGTAGTACCAGACCAGCTTGACAACCGTGTCATTCGCTTCCGAGCCGGAATTGACGAAGAAGACCTTTGAGAAATCCGCCGGGGCAATATCGAGTAGTTTTTCTGCCAGGCGAATGCTGGGCTCCGTCGATTTGCTGGCAAACGAATGATAATAGGGGAGCTTTTGCATCTGCTCGATGGCAGCATCGATCAGTTCCTGCTCGCCAAATCCGAAGGAGGTGCACCACAGACCGGCCAGACCCTCGATATATTCCTTTCCATCATCGTCGAATACATGGACTCCTTTTCCGCGCTCGATGATCAGCGGGCCTTCCTTTTCATGAACGGACAAGTTTGTATAGGCATGGATCAGGCTCTTGGCGTCGCGGGCGGCGAGGGAGTTTCCTTCAAGAAAGCTGGGGCTGGACATGGCGTTTTCCTTGATTGTTATTACCGATGCTGTTCCTGTATTTGTAGAACCTTCCATCAAGCCCTGTCAAAGTGAAGTTTTACCGGAGGTTGTCTGAACATAGTTATCATGGCTAAATAGAGCGAAAAGGGGAGAGGCGGATTGGAGACTTTTACCTATTTGGGAGCTGACGGGTTGCCGGTATTTACGTATTGCTGGAAGCCTGCAGGTGAGGTCAAGGCAGTGGTGCAGATTGCCCACGGCATGGCGGAGCATGCAGCGCGTTACGAAAGGTTCGCAACAGCCTTGAATGAAGCCGGATTTGCGGTCTATGCCAATGATCACCGCGGCCATGGTAAATCGATCCCGGAAGGAAAGACACCGGGGCATATGGCCGATCAGGATGGCTGGAATCTTGCCGTTCAGGACATGCATCTACTGACAGAGAGAATCCGCAACGATTACCCAAATGTGCTGATACTGTTGCTCGGGCATTCCATGGGCTCTTTCTTAGCTCAGCAATATCTGGCCGAGTTCAGCGGCGCTGTGCAGGGAGCGGCTTTGTCTGCGACGAATGGCCCGCCTGGTGCCCTCGGTAAGATTGGGCAGCTGGTTACCCGGCTTGAAAAACTGCGGCTGGGCGCAGAGGGGCATAGCCCGGTGATGGCGGGTATGACCTTCAAGGCGTTCAATAAAGCCTTCAAGCCCAATCGCACGGAATCTGACTGGCTCTCCCGGGATGAGGCTGAGGTAGACAAATATGTGGCCGATCCCCTCTGCGGCTTTGATTGCTCCGTCGCCACCTGGATTGGCATGCTGGATGCCCTGACAACCATTGCCAGTGACACCAATCTCGCAAAAATGGATAAACAGATGCCGTTACATCTATTCAGTGGCACCGATGATCCGGTAGGGGAGAAAACGAAAGGGGTGAAGCGCCTGCTTGATCTCTATAAATCTCATGGATTTACGCAGGTCACTCATAAGTTCTTTGACGGTGGCCGGCACGAGCTGTTGAATGAAACCAATCGCGATGAGGTGACAGCGGATTTTATCGCCTGGGCCAATGGCGTTGTGGGTTAGGATTGCTGTTTCTGCAACCGTTCCTGCTCCCGCGCCTTGATCATCTTCGAGGTCAGGGTCGAGCCATCCTCGCTCCAGCCGGGCGGACCGAAGATGTGCATAAATGCACATTTTAAGCTTGTTGCGGCTTTCAAATTTGCAAAAATGGAAAACCATTCGTGAAAGGCGATAAAAACCGGATTGAAGCTGGCAATCTGATTGACGATCCCATACCGGCAGGGCTCGGCTTTATCTTCCGGCACGAAGCTTCCAAAAAGTCGATCCCAGATAATAAAGATCCCGGCGTAGTTGGAATCCAGATAGCGCGGATTGATGGCATGGTGTACCCGGTGGTGGGATGGGGTATTCATCACGGCCTCAAACGGCCCCCACATTTTATCGATGGCCTCCGTATGGATCCAGAACTGATAGACGAGGCTGATCCCCATCTGGAAGAAAATCAGTGGTAATGGAAAGCCTATGAAGGAGAGAAGCAACCACGGCATCCATGTCCCGGCAAGGCCACCGGTCCAGGTCTGCCGAAGGGCGGTGGTCAGATTGTAATATTGCGAGGAGTGATGATTGATATGGGAGGCCCACCAAATGCGATGCTCATGGCTGAGCCGATGGAACCAGTAATAGCAGAAATCTTCGGCAAATAGGATCAGCACAAAGGCCCACCACTGATAGCCGATATCAAACAAACGGAATTCATGCACCCATAAGAAGACACTGCCAATAAGGCCGAAATTCAGCAGGCCAATGGCGAAATTCCCAAGCCCCATGGTGAGGGACGCGGCGCTGTCCTTCATTTCATAGTTGGATTTCTTCGGTGCAAACCGGCCGATGAGGGTCTCAATCAGAATCAACAGAACAAAGGCAGGTATGGCCAGAGTAACGGGATCGGGCAGGGACATGACTATTTTGCCCCCTCTGGAAGGAAAGGAACTGGCATTTCTTCCGAAGTCACAAAGTGAAGTGGGGGATGGGTCAGCCCCTGGCGAGGGATAAGCACCGCCCCATCAGAATTGGAAGCGAGAATTGAATGTGGCAGGATCTGCAGCACGAGCTTATTACCGAAACTGCGCACAATACCCACAACTTCTTCATCCTGCCAAAACACCAGGGCGGACTTACGATTCTGACTAACGAAAAGGCGATCTAGTCGATGGTCCGGAGCTTGCAGTTGCAGGAACGCTGTGACCCCGGCTTCCTCAAGGATCGCTTCCCTGTGACCGGCTACAAAGCGGATATATAAGATCATCAGCAGGACCGCAACACCTGCACCTGGCACCAGTATGATCGGATCAATCTCCATCGCATGAGACCCCTGATTCGAGAAATTCTTCGTCCTTTTTACGAAATTGTCCGGGATTTGACAAAAAGCCCTTGGTTTTCCGCCGTTGATGCCCCAATTACGCTACGGTAAGCAATCTGAAAAACCGAGATGGCCAGCGAATCCCGAAGGGACTTTACCATTGAGACAGCGGGAATTATGCTGCGACCACGAAAAATCAACGAAAAGACAGGGACTATAATATGTTAGGTCTAATTCAGGATCGGCCACTGCTGATTTCCTCACTTATCGAATATTCAGGACAAAATCACGGAGATGTGGAAGTCGTTTCCCGCTCTGTTGAAGGACCCATACACCGCACCAACTATCGCGAACTCAACCAGCGTGCCAAGAAACTGGCCCAAGCTCTTGGCCGACTTGGAGTAAATATCGGTGACCGCATGGGCACAATTGCCTGGAACGGGTATCGCCATATGGAAGTCTATTTTGGTGTTTCCGGTATGGGGGCAGTCTGCCACACCATCAATCCTCGCCTGTTTCCCGAGCAGATCGCCTATATCGTCAATCATGCTGAGGACAAATTCATCTTTGTAGATCTGACCTTCATTCCTTTGATTGAGGCGCTGAAAGAGCATCTGCCCAATGTCGAGGGCTTCATCGTCATGACGGATGAAGAGCATATGCCGGATAGCAGTCTCGATAACCTTCTGTGTTATGAAACCCTGCTTGCAGCGGAAGATGGTGATTATGTCTGGCCCGATCTGGACGAGAAAACAGCATCTTCCCTTTGTTACACGTCCGGGACAACGGGTAACCCGAAAGGTGTTCTGTATTCCAACCGCTCAACCGTCCTGCATAGCTTCTGTGTCTGCGCCCAAGATGGTCTTGGCATCAGCAATCAGGATTCGATCCTTGCCGTGGTTCCAATGTTCCACGCCAATGCCTGGGGTCTGCCTTACGCGGCCGCCATGAGTGGCGCCAAGATGGTTATGCCCGGGGCAGCTATGGATGGCGCTTCCTTGTATGACCTGATGGAAACGGAAAATGTGACTGTTTCAGCCGGCGTGCCGACAATCTGGATGATGCTTCTTGCCCATGTCAAAGAAAACAATCTGAAATTCTCTACCATGAACCGAACAGTGATCGGCGGCTCCGCAGCGGCCCGGTCAATGATTTCCACCTTCGTAGAAGACTATGGCGTGAATGTTGTCCATGCCTGGGGAATGACGGAAACCAGCCCTATCGGCACGACAGGGAACCTCCTTAATAAGCATATGGACCTTCCGGAATCCGAGAAGATCGATATCCGGACCAAGCAGGGACGGGTGGTCTATGGGGTAGAATTGAAGATCACCGATGATGACAACAAGGAACTGCCCCGCGATGGCGTCGCCTTTGGTGACTTGAAGGTGCGTGGGCCCTGGATTACCAATGGCTATTTCAAAGGCGAAGGCGGCAGCATCCTTGATGAAGATGGCTGGTTCAGTACTGGAGATGTTGGCACCCTGGACGGCGACGGCTATATGCAGATCACTGATCGGTCCAAGGATGTAATCAAGTCAGGTGGTGAGTGGATATCGTCTATCGATGTGGAAAATGAAGCCATTGGCTGTCCTGGTATTGTCGAAGCTGCTGTGATCGCCATCCCTCATCCTAAATGGGATGAGCGTCCGTTGGTCATTGCCGTCAAGCAGGAAGGCCATGACGTCACCCGCGACGATGTTATCAAGCATTTGGAAAGCACCCTTGCCAAATGGCAGTTGCCTGATGATGTTGTTTTCGTCGATGAGCTTCCCCATACGGCAACCGGCAAGTTGCTGAAGACAAAATTGCGGGAAGACTTCAAGGATTACGTCTTACCTACAGCTTGATAATATAGTGAGCTTATCGGGAGGTTCGGTCTATGCCGAGCCTCTTTTTATGCCATAAGTAACGGGGAGAAATTGCGGTCAGGAAGCCAGCAGATCTGCGTCAAAGGGATATTCTGAAAGCAGCTCAATCCCGACCTCAGTGATAAGGACTTGTTGTTCAAGTTTTACCCCCTCCTTGCCGCCTTCCTCTCCGATATAGCTCTCGATACAGATCGTCATGCCGGGCTCGAGGACGCCATCATAGCCGGCGTCCTGGTAATCTGCCCGGTGATAGAGATATGGATACTCTCCGGTCAAGCCAACGCCATGCCCGGAGACATAATATCGGTTGGCAAAATACGGTGGCGGGATTTCCCATGCTTCTTCTGAATATTCCCGCAAAGTCAAACCAGGGCGCAGGATGCCCATATTGTGGTGAACCTGCTCATAGGCCGTCTTATAAAGATCTTTTTGAGCTTCATCCGGTTTGCCCGGGCCCGCATGAAAAGTTCGGGAGAAATCAGAATAATATCCATGACATCCGACGATATCCGTATCGAGGGAAATCAATTCGTTTTCGCCGATGACTTTGGAGGCTGATTCCTGGAACCACGGGTTTGTCCGATCTCCGGAACTCATAAGTCTGGTTTCGCAATACTCGCCATTTTGGGCAATGATGGATTGATGAAAAACTGACCAAAGTTCGTTTTCTGTCAGTCCCGGTTTGATTGCTTTGCGCAGATCTTCAACAGCTCTCTCGGTTGCTCTCAAAGATGTTCGAATGCATTTCAACTCTTCATCGGATTTTATGGCGCGGGCCATCTCGACAGGCTCCTGTGCATCTACGATCCGAAAGCCGTGCCCGGCAAGTGCAATTGCGGCACCGGCATTCATTCGCTCCAGTCCGATGGTCGCACCAGAACCTACTAGTTCCTTGATCGTCGACGCCATATTCGCTGCCCAGCTCCTTTCGCGCTCGACAATATGCCTGCCTGCCGCCACGAAACTTGCCGTCATCGCAGGGCGCACTTCATCAATGGTTTCAAAATTATCTACCAAATGCATGCAGCCGGAAAACTCATAGAGGATTGAACGATCGGCTGTCAGTAAAAGGTAGCGACAGGGTGCATTTCGAGAGGAAAAAACCTGCATATTTCGGGTTCCGGTGGTATACCGGATATTGACAGCGTCCGAGAGTATGACAGCGGCAATATCGCGCTTCGCCATTTCCGCGCGGACTCTTGCTAAGCGATAAAGCCTGACTGCCGCCAGATCAATTCCCTCACTTTCAGGGGCCGCTTCCAGCAGCCTCAGGCTGCTCAGATCACTGCGGCCCTCATGCCAATCCAGATTTGCCATCGTCTTTCCCTTATCCCGTTATGGCCCTACGCTAGGTCGATTCTCAACTGGGAATTTGCTCCGGGACGACATGAAAGAACTTTTTTACTCTTCCTGCTCATCCTGATGTTTTACGAAAATTGCTGCCCTGACGTAGGGGATTGGCGGGCTTGGTTTCTCTGACTTTTCTCCGGGTGATTCTGCCCTTTTTTAATTTGGAACGAACGGTCTTGTATTCTGTTTTAAAATCAGTATCTGTGGCGGGAACGATCAAAAACCCTGGAGGAAAATTCATGACAGCCACAAACAAACAATACCGGCTAGCGGCCCGCCCTGTCGGAGTACCAAAAGATTCAGATTGGGAATTTGCGACCGAGAGCATTCCAGAAATTGGTGAAGGAGAAGTTCTGGTTGAAAACCATTATGCCTCTCTGGATCCGGCCATGCGGGGTTGGATGAATGATGCCAAATCCTACATTGCTCCCGTCGGTATTGGGGAGGTCATGCGCGCAGGTACTGTGGGTGAGGTTGTGAAATCCAACAACCCGGGATTTGCCGTCGGCGATTTCGTAAGTGGTATGCTGGGTATCCAGCAATATGGCGTTTCCAATGGCAAAGATCTGACCAAGGTCGACCCAACCCTAGCACCTCTAGAAAACTATCTTGGTGGCCTTGGGATGCCAGGATTGACCGCTTATTTCGGCCTGCTTGATGTGGGAGCGGTTAAGGAAGGCGATACGGTTCTTGTCTCCGGTGCTGCCGGGGCTGTTGGCTCTATCGTAGGTCAGATCGCCAAGATTAAGGGCGCTCGCGCTGTTGGGATCGCTGGTGGTGCTGATAAATGTGCCTATGTGGTCGAGGAGCTTGGGTTTGATGCCTGTGTCGATTATAAGTCCGAGAGTTTCCTTGAGGATCTGAAAGAGCCGCTCAGCACTGGTGTTGATGTGTATTTTGATAATGTGGGTGGTGAAATTCTGGATATCGCTCTAGCGCGTCTCAATCGGCATGCCCGTGTCGCTATTTGCGGTGCCATTTCCCAATACAACAACACGACACCGGTTCGGGGTCCGCAAAATTACCTCAGCCTTTTGGTGCAGCATGCCCGTATGGAAGGCTTTGTGGTCTTTGACTATGTCAAACGATATGGCGAAGGCATTCGTGACCTGGCTCAGTGGCATGCGGAAGGAAAGCTGAAATTCCGCAACCATGTGGAAACGGGTATCGAAAACTTCCCGGCGACCTTACTCAAGCTGTTTACTGGCGAGAATTTCGGCAAGTTGGTTCTCAAGCTGAAAGAAGATTAAGACAATTTGAGAAGGCGCAGCACGTTTACGGCTGCGCCTTTTCGCTGTACTGTGACCTCCGGCTGTATGTCCGGAGGTAATCTTTTCGATGGAGTCCCTGAGTATATTATTCATCCTGATCTCGACTCTGTTCCTGATCGGATGTCTTTTGACCCCCATCGCTGCCCGGCTTGGCGCACCATTCCTGCTTTTGTTCCTCTGTATTGGCATGCTGATGGGCGAGGATGGGTTTGGCGGGGTTTATTTCAGCGATTTCTCCTTGGCCTATGAAATCGGATCCATAGCTTTAGCCCTGATCCTGTTTTCAGGCGGTCTTGATACCGATATGGCGACTTTACGCAAAGCGGCGGCGCCCGCATTTGTGCTGTCCATCGGTGGGGTTATTTTGACCGCGGTCATTTCCGGTGCACTTATTCACTTTATTTTTGGTTTAGCGCTGGACAAGAGTCTGCTGCTGGGGGCCGTGATTGGCTCGACCGATGCGGCGGCCACCTTCCTCTTGCTCCGTCAAAAAAACATCAAGCTAAAAGATGGTCTTGGAGAGACCTTGATGGTTGAAGCCGGGATCAATGATCCCATGGCGATCTTTCTCACCATTATGATGGTCGCCATCGTTGATGCCAATCTGCCGTTAAATGCGGAAACCTTGATCTCCTTCCTGCCAGAACTGTTCCAGCAACTTGGTCTGGGAGTTGCTGTCGGGGCAATTGGGGGAATTGCAGCAGCAGGTCTGATCAACAAAATACCAATGCCGGTCAGCCTTTTTGCGCCATTTGCTCTGGCCACCGCGTTGCTGGTGTTTAACGCCACTAGTATCTTTGAGGGCAGCGGATTTTTGGCGGTCTATGTCTGCGGTGTGTTGCTGCGCCACCGGGTCACCCATCAGACAGATCGGGTTAGTCAGTTCCATGACGGTCTTTCCTGGATCAGTCAGATCGTTCTGTTTTTGATGTTGGGTTTGCTGGTGACGCCAAGCAACATGATGGCCATCCTGCCCATTGGACTCGGGGTTGCCGGGATCCTGATCTTTATCGCCCGGCCTATCGCGACATTCATGTGTTTGACACCTTTTGGCATGGGATTCAGGCAGCAGGCCTTTATCGGTTGGGTTGGTTTGCGCGGGGCCGTTCCGATTTTTCTGGCCATCATCCCTGTAATCAGTCCGGGTCCGATCGGGGAGGGGTTTTTTGACATTGTTTTCGTCGTGGTTATTGCGTCACTGTTTCTTCAGGGATGGACGATTTCTCTGGCGGCCAAATGGTTGGGACTGACAGATGAGACGCCGGCTACAGCTGAGACCAAGGATTGATTTTTTTCCTCAAAACCATTAATTAAGCGTCCAACGGATGACCGGCCTGCCGGCTGTCCGATTTTTTATTCAATTCTCCGGATGCGGACACCCGACCGGGGATCAGGACATATCATGAGTATGCTGGAACAACGTGTCGCCAACCGGCGCACCTTTGCGATTATCGCCCATCCCGATGCCGGTAAAACGACATTGACGGAAAAGCTGTTGCTGTTCGGGGGTGCCATCCAGCTGGCCGGTGCCGTGAAGACCCGAGGGGAGCAGCGCCGCTCGCGTTCCGACTGGATGAAGGTGGAGCGGGAGCGGGGGATTTCCGTCGCCTCCTCGGTCATGACATTCGATTATCGCGAGAAGACATTCAATCTCCTGGATACCCCGGGCCATGAGGATTTCAGTGAGGATACTTACCGCACTCTGACAGCGGTAGACAGCGCGGTTATGGTTCTTGACGGAGCCAAGGGGATCGAGAGCCAGACCCGCAAACTGTTTGAGGTCTGCCGTCTTCGGGATATGCCAATCACCACCTTTATCAACAAGTTTGACCGGGAGGCCCAGGACCCGTTCGATCTGCTGGATGATATCGAGCAAACCTTGGCGCTGGATGTGGTGCCGGCAAGCTGGCCCATCGGCATGGGCCGGAGCTTCCTTGGCTGTTACGATCTGTTCAATGACCGCCTGGTGCTGGTGTCCAAGGGCAAAGACAACCATATGGATGACGGGGTCACCTGTAACGGCCTCGATGATCCGAAGCTGGACGAACTGCTGCCTGCTGATGCCGTTGCCAAGCTGCGCGAGGATATCGATATGGTCCGCGGCCTCTGCCCGGATTTCGATGTGGAAGCCTTTTTGGAAGGCACCATGACACCGGTTTATTTCGGCAGTGCCATCAATAACTTCGGGGTGGAAACCCTGCTCAATGGCTTGACCGAGGCCGCACCGTCACCGAGAGCAGCACCATCTGCTGACAGGGCGATCTCTCCTTTGGAGACCAAAGTCTCCGGTTTCATCTTCAAGATCCAGGCGAATATGGATCCCAAGCATCGGGACCGCATTGCCTTCATGCGCCTCGTCTCCGGCCATTTCAAGCGCGGCGCCAAACTCAAGCATGTGCGCAGCGACAAGGTCATGAATATTCATAATCCGGTTTTGTTTCTGGCTCAGGACCGGGAGCTGGCGGAGGAAGCCTGGCCTGGTGATATCATCGGCATTCCAAACCATGGCAACCTGCGCATCGGTGATGCGCTGACCGAAGGCGAGGGGGTCCGCTTTACCGGCATCCCAAGCTTTGCGCCGGAGCTGCTGCAGAAGGTGCGCCCAGTGGATCCGATGCGGGCCAAGCATCTAGGCCGGGCCTTGTTCCAGCTGGCTGAAGAAGGAGCCGCCCGAGCCTTCAAAACCCGGATGGGCTCCGACTGGGTGGTCGGAGTTGTCGGTGGTCTGCAGTTCGAAGTGCTGGCGGATCGTATCCGGACGGAATATGACATCCCGGTCAATTTTGAACAGACAGAACTTTACACGGCCCGCTGGGTCGAGCAGGACGATCCAAGAGAGCTAAAGAAATTCATGGATGCCAATCAGGCGTCCCTGGCCGAGGATCACGACGATGCCCCGGTTTTCCTTGCCCGAAATTCCTGGCACCTGGAACGAGCAGAAAAAGACTGGCCCAACATAACGTTTCTGAAAACCAAAGAACAATCGGCCTGACCATAGGAGAAGAAAATGCCCTCATTCGACATTGTATCCAAGACCGATATGGCGGAAGTAGAAAACGCCCTCAACAATATCCGCCGTGAAATCGAAACCCGGTATGACTTCAAAGGTAGCAATTGCAAGATTGAGCGCAACGAGCAGGCCATCACTATTCATGCGGATGATGACCTCAAACTCAAGCAGATGCAGGAATTACTGCAAGGTCATCTGACCCGCCGTAAGGTGGATGCCGGTGTGCTGGACTACCAGACCCCTGAAAATTCAGCTGGCCAGAGCGTGCGTCAGGTGGTTGTGGTGCGTCAGGGTATTGATAAGGACCTGGCTAAAAAACTGGTCAAGGATATCAAGGGTTCCAAGATCAAGGCTCAGGTTGCCATTCAGGGTGATGAGCTTCGGGTCACCGGTAAAAAGCGGGATGATCTGCAGGCCGTCATCGCCTTTTGCAAAGGCCTGAAATTCGAGCTTCCCTTGCAGTATATTAATTTTCGCGATTAAGACCTATCAGACTACAGGCCGCCGGGACCGCCAAAGTTTCTTTCTTCCTTGGCGGCCAGGCCCTTGTCAGTAATCGTCAGGACATAGATCTGGCCATAGATCTCGGGCGGGGGACCATCCCCGCCATATTGCTTGTAAATGGTCTCCAGATTATCTGTATTCCCTACCCACAAAACAGTTTTTCCCGGATTTTCCTCAACCATACGCTGGGCGACACCACTCGTATCGACAACCCGAAGCTCAATATTCCGCTCGGCAATCAGGGGTTTGACTGTATCGAGATTACGTTTCTTGTCCGGGCTGTAAATGACGTCGATATCAAGGTCGGCAACGGCGCCAGGTAGAGCTTTTGCCCGTTCTTCGCCTTTTTCATTGAGTTTCTTTTCCCACTGATATCGATCTGCATGGCGCAGCAAGATCACTGTGGTTGAGGTGCCTTCCGGCGCTTTGACATTGGCGCAAGCTGCCAGAAATAACGTGCTGAAAAGGAAAGAAAGAAGAACGATCTTCCTGGAAAAAAATCTCATTACGGCCCCCAAAACCAGTAAAACCACAGTCATATGTTTAGATGCTGATGGAATTGTTGCAAAAATTCGAGGCGCAGGGAAGGAGTAAATCGTTTAAGTCTTAAGGGAAAACAGATCGCTTTCAGAATTTCCGTTCTGGCCGCTGATTTCTCCCTGCTGGATCATATGCAGGATATGGGCATAGACAGAACGGGCAGCCGCCGGATGCAGAAATTCAGGGACATCGGTATACATCTTTTTCACCATATCCGGGATCAGCATTGGACTGTCTTTCAGGCAGTCACGGATCTGATCCATACGGTCATGACGATGGGCGATCAGGGCTTCGACAAAGGGTTTTGTCTCGGTGATGGCCGGACCATGGGTGGGCCAATAGGTGTGATAGTCAAACCCGAGAAGTTTCTCCAGGCTGTCCATGTAGCTGCTCATATCCCCATCAGGAGGAGAGACAACGGTGGTTGACCAACCCATGACGTGATCGCCTGTGAACAGGGTTTTCTCCTCGATCAATCCGAAACAGATATGATTGGAGAGATGTCCGGGCGTATGAATGGCCTCAACCGTCCAGCCATTACCGACAATGACATCGCCATCGCGAATTTCCACATCCGGGGTAAAGGCCATATCTCCGCCTTCTTCCAGCTCCATATCCGGCTTGCCGCTGCCATGGGGGCCGAAGCCGTAGGTCTTGGCCCCCGTCAGCTGTTTCAGGGGCTCTGCTGCCGGTGAATGGTCCATATGGGTGTGGGTGATCAGAATATGGGTGACCATTTCCCCTTCCAGGGCGCGGGTCAGGGCGGCGACATGAGCTTCATCAAGAGGCCCCGGATCGACCACAGCCACTTCCCCCTCACCAATGATATAAGTACCGGTGCCGTGAAAGGTAAAAGCGCTTGGGTTATTGGCAATGACCCGACGGATCAGCGGCGATAGACGCTCCGACGCACCATATTCAAACTCAAGTTCTTTCTTGAAAGGGACCTTAACAGCCATTTTTATACCACCCATAATGTTTTGCCACGATAGTACTCGATAGCATCGGATCAGCAAACGGATTGTTTGATATCCTGAAACATGGGACAGTTGGGACTTAAAACAAATCAATAAGAAGAAGGGAGACTTCCATGGCGATATTCATTGAAAAGGATGGGCCGGTTTGCATTATTTCGCTTAACCGACCCCAGGCGCGCAATGCGGTCAATCCGGAAACGGCGGAGGAGCTCAGGGAAGCTTTTACGGCATTTGATGCAGATGACGATTTATCTGTTGCCGTGTTCACGGGTGTGGATGGGACGTTTTGCGCGGGCTACGACCTCAAGGTTGCGGCGGAGCAGGGCGGTGCCATCGGCCTTGATCCGAAAGCGGAAGGACCCATGGGCCCCTCGCGGATGTTGCTCAAAAAACCGGTTATTGCGGCTGTTGAAGGCCATGCGGTTGCGGGCGGCTTGGAATTAGCTCTTTGGTGCGATATGAGGGTAGCGTCAACAACAGCCATTTTCGGCGTATTTTGCCGTCGCTGGGGGGTGCCGCTGGTTGATGGCGGAACGGTTCGGTTGCCGCGTTTGATCGGTCAGAGCCGGGCCCTGGATATGATCCTGACCGGACGACCCGTTGCGGCGGAAGAAGCTTTGAGCTTCGGTTTGGCCAATCGGGTTGTTGCTGCTGGCGCGGCGCGGGAGGAGGCCATTGCCCTTGCCCACGACATTGCCAAGTTTCCGCAAGTCTGCATGCAGGCCGATCGGACCTCCAGCTATCAGCAATGGGGCATGGATTTACCGGCAGCCCTCGTCAATGAAGGGGAAGGGGGACTGAAACCTCTCACCGAGGAAACCCAATCAGGAGCCGCCCGCTTTGCTGCCGGAAAAGGCCGCGGGGGAGATTTCAGCGAAATATAGGGTCGTCAGGCGATGAACCTGACAGCCGTTAGCGCATGCTGTTCAGGGTGGTCTCAAGGACTGAATTGACGGCGCGGACTTTCTCAGCCATGTCTTCGGCCTTATGGGCGTTCTTTTCCATCTCGTCGCGGACGAGATCGGCGCATCTGTAGCGTTCTTCCACTAATGCCCGGATAATGGCATGTTCGATGGCATCTGTGACTTCCTGAGGATGATCATCCTGGGAAAGCCCCAGTATATCATGAACTTCCTTTGAAGTTTCTTCCGCGCGTTCCCTTAAGCTTTTTGACATATTGGCCTTCCCCTCCCGAAATCAGTTTAATCTGCTGGATGGTAGCAAATGAAGATTGTCAAAGGAAGACAATATCTTGAGGGAGGCTTTTCAGGGAATAGTTTGGCTTTTTAGAATTATTAAAAAAAGTAATTGCTTTATAAAATTAATCCCCATATAAAACATAGTCATTCTTACACGGAGTTTTCCAATGATCAGATTTGAACATGCTAATCTCGTCGTCACTGACCTGGACCGAACCTTAGAATTTCTGAAAACCGCGTTTCCGGACTGGTCTGTGCGCGGGAAGGGAAGTGATTCCTGGTACGGAAAGCCTCGAAAATGGCTGCATTTCGGTACGGCTGAGCAATATATCACCCTCAATGATCACGGGGAGGGTGACAATCGGGATCTGAAGGGATATCAGCCCGGGCTGGCGCATCTGGGGTTTGAGATTACAGATATGGATGGACTTATCGCGCGCATGATCGGCGCGGGGTTTAATCCGCATTTACAAATGGACGATCATCCCTATCGGCGAAATGCCTACTTTTTGGATCCGGCGGGCTTTGAGTTCGAGTTTGTCCAGTATTTGAGCGATGTCGCCTCGGAACGGAACGCCTATAGCTGACGAATTGGGGTCAAGCCCGCTCGCTGGCGGGTTTGTCCCAATCGACGATCACCTTGTGTAGCGCCCGATATTCCCGGTCCGCCTTATGACCAAATAGCGGATCATCCTTGTTCAGGGCCTTGGCTTCTACGGCTTTCCAGTCATCTGCCGTCAACGCACTTAAAGCGGCGGGGAAGAATAAGGTTTCCTCCATCTGGATATGTTTGGCAAGTGCTTCGCGATAATCCCTGGCCCGGGCTGTAAACCAGTCCCGGGGCAGGGTTGTGTCCTGCTGAACCGAATTGAGGGCCGCTGAAAACCACCGTGCCAGTTCTCCAAGCTCTTCATGTTCGGCGGTGAGGTCGCCGACGATTTCACCGGCCTTCTCATCACGCGCCTTCAATCGCTCGAACACCAGATCTTCCGTCGGATGATGACAGAGGTCGGGGAAGTTGCGCATATAGTCGAGGACGGTTTCGATGAGAAAATAATCAAACGGCCCGCCATTCGAAAAACTCTCAATCTCGCGGTCCATGATTTTAATCAGGACCATCATCCGTTTGTGATCTTCCTGAAGTTTGGAGATAATCTGTGACATTTTCCGTCTCCCTCAGCGCCTGTTTTCTGATCCGATAATAGAAAACGGCAAGGGATCTTCGCATTGATCGGGATCAAACTTTTGGCAATTGGAGGAGAGAGGAATCTATATAGAGAAACATCTATATAGCAAAACGTCTATATAGATTGAGATGGTCGGGGCGAGAGGATTCGAACCTCCGACCCCATCGTCCCGAACGATGTGCGCTACCAGGCTGCGCCACGCCCCGACCGGTTGCTGCAAAAGCAGCGAAGCTATGGGTTATACTCGGCAATCGGCCCTGACGGCAAGTCAGAAAATATCCTTCAGAGCCGAAAATCCAATAGGAT
>JANSXH010000013.1 GCA_024743055.1 Pseudomonadota bacterium | reverse complement strand
TACATTGCCAATCGATGAGCGCTGCGAAGGCAAAAAACGCTTTTGCCTTGAAGTGCGGGGCAATTCGATGAACAAAGAGTTTAAACCTGGCTCGTGGGTGGTCTGTGTTGAGTTCGATGTTTTTAATGACGAGGTAGAGGACGGCGCGGTTTATGTGGTTGACCACAAACTACACGGCGAAACAGACTCCACGCTAAAAGAATTGAGAATTAGAGAAGACGGCAAAGCCTACCTTTGGCCAAACTCAGATGACCCCGCGCATCAACAGCCGCTTGAGATGAAGGGCCCCGAAGATACAGAAATAAG
This sequence comes from Pseudomonadota bacterium, assembly GCA_024743055.1. Taxonomy (GTDB): domain Bacteria; phylum Pseudomonadota; class Alphaproteobacteria; order Sneathiellales; family Sneathiellaceae; genus Sneathiella. The sequence continues at coordinate 124,409 of JANSXH010000013.1, read as the reverse complement.
TATCCGATCCAAAGTCGTAGGCGCATATTATATTCGCTGATTCAACACCCCCCATAATGTAGAATAAATATTATTTTATACTAAGTGGTCTTTTTTCACACCCCCCCGTATAAATCATGTGATTTATTTCGAGGAGTATGGAATTGCGTTCAATTAATGAAGTAATTGTGGGGCACGACCTTACAGAAGAAGAGTATAGGATTTGTCAGAAGTTCTGGGCTAACGTCAGAGAAATGCAGGGAACTAACTATTTTGGCAACAACAGAAATCGCTGGCTGGTTGGATCGGCAATCGCCACAAGGCGCATTACGGGCCAGGAATTAGATTTAAAATCGATAGAATCCATCACAGGCATAGGAAGGTCGGCCCTTAAAAAGGTAATCGCGCTAATGGTGAAAGACGGCTTATTGTATAAAATGCGAGATCCAGAAGATAAACGTAGAATTTTGATTAAGCCGACAAAAGAATATACAAATCAATCTATTGAAATGTATGTGAGGACAATAAAACTTATCCGTGATATGTGCTTTGAGATACATTTATAGTTAATATGGACCCTAAGTGGCCCTAATAGTTCTTGCATTTTAGAAATGATTTTAATCTAATTTTATTTATGGGAAAGCGATCACAGAAGAGTGACATCACAAAAACCAACAAAAAGACGACGCGCTCTTTAAAAAAAACAACGGTTTTTGGCGACAAACAAACGCAAAACGACACATATTATTTAACAAGCCAAAAACCCGTTGGCGGCATCTATTGTACGGCAGAGAACTGCCCGTACAGGGGTCCGCACTGCCCTCCCTCTCCGATAACAACAACCTCAAAAAAGGTTTATCGCACAATCTAATTGTGCTTTTTTAGCACATTAGCTATTGACATATGTGCCATTTCGGCACATACTTTATCTCATAACAACGGAGATAGATCGTGTCAGTCACAGCCGAATTTATTTATCAGGGCGCTTCTAACAACAGCCGCAGCGGTATAGTGCCAAAGCTCAGGAAACTCCTTGACGTACCCCCAAACAATAACAGCGGCCTGCCCATAGGTAACTTCCTCAGGAACGCACCTGAGAAGCCCTTTCGGTTCGTCAAAATCCCCGGATACCTGGAATGCGTCCAGTGCACCAACAATGTAGCCAAAGCATCTTGCGTTTGGATTTATGCTACCAATTGGTTCGTTCGTGTCGCACCCGTCCAGAAGATTGTTCACTTCCATTGCGTTTGCCGTTGCAACAGACAAGAATGTACAGACAATCGCGATAATAAGAATACGCATTCTAACCCCCTGATTGAATATCTCCCCACTTTATCAGCTTGTGTCCCCGGCGCAAGCGGCCCTGCTGCCGTCCCCTTCCCTGTTGGCGGCGGGGCACCCTTTATAACGGAGACAGTGATATGACGGACATTACTCCATTCGAAATCTACCTGATTATGCAAGCCGACTATCTGCGGAGCGGATTAATGGGTTTGGCCGTTATTACGGCACTTTCCAGTGCGGTGCTGTTTCTTATCGGAGCAATGGTAGCGGGTGAGACTGAAGAGCCTTTTTCACCGACAGTGAAGGTCATTGTTATCAGTCTTTTATGCGTGGCCATACTCTCGGTGGTACTGAGAACTTTCACCCCCACCACAAAAACACTTATCGCAGCGTTTGGCGTTCCCACGGCGATAAAAGTAGCCGATGACATAGGTGTTGACGACACTGCAAGAAAGTCAGTTCAGGCACTGAATAAACTTCTTGATGGCTATCTCGAGTCTGAAAAGGGGGAAGATAAATGAACGCCCCCTGGAAAGCAGAAGCACCGCAAGCGCGACAATCCCGTGACAAGCAGGAAACTATCGAAGCTGTTGAGCAAGAGATAGGCGCACAGCTCAGGATATGTCACGGCCTTGCCAAGCAATCCCTATCAAAGCTGGACATATACCCGGAACACACACCAGAGCATTTAGACGCAGCCCTGCACGCAATACAAGACGCTATGGACGAGCTTGGAATGTTGGAGGTGAAGCGATGACAAAAGAATATTGGAAATACGCTCTCTTGGGAGTTTTGAACGTCCCTCTCCTAATCACGCTTGTCAAGGAGTTCTCGATAACCCTGTGGGTACTCAGCCTGATAGGTGCGCAATGACCCCTGACGAGCAACTAGAGGAACTGGCGAAGGCCATAGACCCTCAAGCATTTGACGGCAAAGAGGACGGCACAACCATATGGCAGCGCGTCAAAAGCGAGCGCCGGGAACAAGCAAAGTTTCAAGCGAGCAAAGTCCTATCCAACCTTAACAGACAGGGCTGTGTGATAGCTAAAGGAGAAGAGGAATGAACGGATTTGTAATAATCCCTGACGTAATGGAAAACGCTATGAAGCGGGATTTAGACCGACTACGCGACAGTCTACCCGAGGATGAGCGCGGCGCGTTCGATGCAGAGCGTGGTTACCATCGCCAGCAAATCATTAACCACTATGCCAAGCACGGCACGTATCCTGAGATTGCAGGCGTGCAGCGCTGTGCCAAAGAAGAAACCAATGATTAAGCCATTTAAATGCGCGATCTGCGAAAAGCGTTTTGGAAGCGAACAAGCAGCCCGTCAGCATATTAGTTCTAAGCATTTTGACGAGTTGGTTTTTTGCGATGCTCCTGATGTAACAAGCGAAGCGCAATCCGAAGAAACCGAACCTGACTGGAGCCGTGAGTGCGAAACATGCGGCTCCACGCCAATCGTTCCCGTAACCGGCATGTGTGGGCCATGCACATTTGGAACAGCCGACGCAATCGGCGGTAACTGGTAGGAGAAACCAATGAATAAATACACAACAGGCCCCGCCTACGTGAATGACATGAATTTCGCCTTTGGTCTTCCCTCAGGCGTTCGCCGTGACTGGCTGCTTGGCGTTGTTCAGGAATGCTCTGAGTGCGCGGGACAAGGTTGCGTCCCAAAACTTACCACCAGTGAAAATATCGAAACAGAAGACTGCCCCGTTTGCGGTGGGGATGGATACGTAAGGAGCCAAAAATGAATATCTTTATCGACATTGAAACCATTGCTGGGACAGACGTTCCTCTCGATTTAATGAAGGTGGATTCTCGGCTCAAAGACCCCGCAAAGATAGAGGCGGCGAAACAGGCGGCTGTCGCCAAGACCTCGTTTGACGGGGCATTTGGACAGATTGTTTCTATCGCTTGGGCAATCGATGACGGTGCTATTTCCTCTGTATGGAGAGAGACAGAATGGGATGAAAAGGACATTTTGGGTGCGTTCTTCGATAACCTTAAATTCGAACTGGATAGCGCTAGAACGGCAGCGACCGCGCAAACCTATGAGGCTGCTTGGGTCGGCCACAATATCGCTTTTGACTTAGGCTTTCTATTCAAGAGAAGTGTTGTCCTGGATATAGAGCGGACTGTCCGCTTTCCTTGGCCGGTTAATCCATGGGACCAGCAGGTATTTGATACTCAATATCAATGGGCCGGTCGTGGAAATTACGTAAAGCTAGACACCCTTGCCTATAGCCTTCTTGGTGAGAGGAAAACAGACAGCGGCGCAGACGTTGCCGGAATGTGGAAGCGTGGCGAATATCTCAATATCGCTAACTACAATCGAGATGACGTGCGCATTACCCGTGAAGTCTTCAAGCGCCTGAGTGGTGTTAAGGAGGCGGCATGACTGACAATCTCGAACTCTGGAACTCTGTCTGTGAAACCGACCCAGACCACACCAAAAGTGTAAGGCTTGGCGGGAAACATTACACCGCTATCGACCCCTATCGGCAGATTGTAAGTGCGACTGCAAAGTTCGGGCCTGTCGGCAAGGGTTGGGGTTGGGAGGTCGTGGAAGTGTCTTACCCCCCCAATGATACCGTGGCGGTTAGGCTAAGGCTCTGGCACGACTCTCAAGACCAGTTTGTAGAGCATTGGGGGCAGAATGGCCTCTATACAGACAACGCCAAATCTAAGGCAGATCAGGACTGCGTGAAGAAGGCCACAACAGACGGCATAACGAAATGCCTCTCCATGCTTGGTTTTAACGCTGATGTGTTTCTCGGCAAGTTTGACGACAACAAATATGTCCAGGGCCTGATTGAGAAAAAGAAGGCGGAGGACCCCGAAGCCCAAGAAGACGAAATCATGCACAGCATTCATAACAGAATGGTGACCGCAGGCAACCTTGGCCAGCTCGTCAACACCTGGAACGGCAGCGAGAAAGACAGAGAGAGCCTTTCAAAGGAACGTCAGGAACGCCTCCAGACCTACTACGACAAAAAGAAAGCAACTTACCCTGCCGAGGCAGCATAGGAGAGGAATATGGAAAGCTTCACTATTTCAGAATTCTGTGAGCGATACGGCCCTGCGGAGATTGAAGAAACAGACTTTGGAAAAGCCCTCAAAATCCTCCCCGACCTGTACGCAGAGGGTCCTTGGCTGGCAGGCGGGGCGGTTCGCAGGTTTGTCTCTAACAAACCCCAAGACAGCGACTTTGACCTATTTTTCGCTAGTGAGGGGCAGATGGAAGAGGTTAAGCAGAAACTCTTGGATGCGGGGGCTAAAGTCAAAAATACAAACGACTTTAATACCACCCTACTCCACAAGAAGCTGCTGATCCAACTCATCCATATTCAATATTACGAGAGCTTGGAAGACACATTGAATAACTTCGACTTTTCGCTCTGTAAGTTCGGGTATGACGGCACAGAGATAGTCGTTGGTAAGTGGTCCATGTGGGATTTGGCAAACAAACGTCTTGTCCCCGAAGATATCAGCTACGCCACCAGCACCCTCCGCAGGATTATCAAATACACGCGACAGGGCTTCACAATCTGCTCTGGTGGGTTGGCCCACATTCTGACCCAGGTTGTCCAGAACCCGGAAATAATTCAACAGGAGATCGAATACATCGACTAGGAGAAACACATGCTTAACCAATGCCAGTTTATCGGAAATGTCGGCAAAGACCCGACCGTAAATTTCACTCAGGCCGGAAAGAAAGTCGCCAACTTCTCTCTCGCTGTAACAGAGAAATGGAAGGACGGCGACGAACGCAAAGAGCGGACGGAATGGGTAAGGCTAGTTTGCTTCCAAGAGGGTTTGTGCAACGTGATTGAGCAATACGTCCAAAAAGGAAACCGATTGTTTGTCTCCGGCAAAATGCAGACCCGCCAATATGAGCAGGACGGTGTAACCAAGTACTCGACAGAGGTCATTCTGCAGAACCTGGAAATGCTTGGTGGACAAAACAGCGGCGGAAACGCCGGACAGCAAAGCGGCAGTTTTGACGACGATATAGAGTTTTAGAGATATGTGCGGGGTACTCCAATTGGTAGAGAGCAATGAGGTAGCGCCTTAATAGTGCGGGTTCGAATCCCGCTCCCGCCACCAGATGCGATGTAGCTCAATGGTAGAGCGACGGCCTGTTAAGCCGTTGGTTGTAGGTTCGAGCCCTACCGTCGCAGCCATTAACCACAGGTTTCACCGGTCCCCTGTCTCCCGAAATGACCGGCTTTTAAAGGAGAGAGATATGGCAATGGGCCGCAGACAAAAACTAGATGGTTGGGAATATGACTTTGTTGGTAAGTGCCGACATTTCCTTGTCTGGGCTCGTGGTGAAAAACGATTCATTAAGAAGAAAATGAACCGCCGTTTCCGTAAGGCAGCAAAAAAGGAACTCAGGAAAGACATATGAGATCGAAGCGCCTCAAAAAACTGCACACCCCCGTGGATAAGTCTGTCCTCACCTTCGGCACAGAGGGGAGGCTCCGGGACCGTGATTATCTGGATTCCTACGAAGGCCGCTCCTGCATGGTCTGTGGCAGCACAAACGGCGTCGTTGGGGCACATGTGAACTATCAGAACTTCGCGCGGGGATTAAAGGCAGGAGACAACAGAACAGCGGCTTTGTGCGACAAGTGCCATCGCAGCCACGACGGGCATGGAGATATCGCTGATTGGTGGATGAAAAATTACGTCTTCCCTCGCCTAGAAGCGAACTACGAGGAGTGGAAAAATGATCAAACCGAGTAAGAAACAGCGTGAGATTCTGCTGGAACTTTTTAACGACGGTCCGAAAGTTCTCTATGGAAAAAGCGCCGCTGTTTGTCGCCGGAACGGGTGGGTGGCTACGGACAGCGGGTGGGTCTCAAGCATAACAGGTAGTGGCCTAAGAGAGCTCGACAGAGGCTTAGGGCCGACACCGCGAGACACAGAAATCGGTCTCATTCTACAACGCATAAAACGGATAGAGGATTTTCTTATCAAAACGTTTCCCACAGGCTACAGCGATGGCCAGTGAAATCTTCCTTCGCAAGAACCGTTTTAACAAGCTGGAGCCCACTGACAGGCGGTCAGAAGAGGCTATGGAGTCTCTGCCTACCCAACACACTCTAAGGGCCGTCATATCGCAGCCACGGAACGTAAAACATCACAAGAAATTCTTTGCCCTGTTGGGGATAGTGCTTGAGAACCAGGACCATTTCCAGACAACTGATGAGCTGCTTTATGCCATCAAGCTCCGTCTTGGATATGTGAAGCCAATACAGATACGCGGCGAGATTGGATACATGCCCAAGAGTATTTCCTTTGCCAAAATGGACCAGCGGCAATTCACAGAATTCTATGAGCGGGTTTTGGATTTCATTGTTCAGGATGTCATTCCAGGAATGGATGCGGCGGACCTGGAAAGAGAATTGGAGGGATTTTAATGGCTGACTGGAATTTCGACATGACAGCCGCCCCCAAGGGCAAAACCAGAACCGTTCGCTCTGGCAAGAAGAGCATGCGGGAAATCCACTCTCAAGACAGGATTATGACACTTGGACAGGACAACAAGGTGCGCCCTTCATATTGGGACAGAGAACGGGAGGCGTGGGCGATGTATAGCGAGAAATTTCCTCCTGTTGGCTGGCAACCCTACCCAGACCCGCCAAAGGCCGTACCTGAACACATACGGGCCATATTGAACGCATATCAGGGAGCATCCAATGACTGACATTCAAGAGATAGCCTTACTGCCCTGCCCGTTTTGCGGCGGATCTGGCGACAGCGATTTTCACACTGACGACAATTTTATTTATTGCGGTGACTGCGGAGGACAAAGGGTTACGAGTGATACACCAGAGGAAGCGATTGAGGCTTGGAACACCCGCTCCCTATCCGCCATGAAAGAGGCTCTAAAGGATAAAGGGCTCTGTATCGTAGAGTCTGATGGAAAGGAAAAGCTATCCCGCCAAATCGCTGTGGAGCTTTGTCACACCATGGAACGCCTTTCAGATGATATTCACCTGCTATCAATCCTTGGCAGTTTCGGCTGCACATTAGAGGACAGCGAAATCCTACAGCTTCTCAAAGACTATAACGACGGGGAGAGAAGCCTAAAAAACGAAGTCTCCGTCGAATATGGCGATATTCATAAAGAGGTTCGGAGGCGTCGTCTGACTGTCATTTCGAATGAGGAGAGCGGCGATGAGTGAGATTCTATCTTGTCCATGTTGCGGGAATAGCGCTCAAATTGTCAGCAGCATCGAGCGCAAAATAAAGGTGATGTGTTGGACCTGTTCGTTGCAAACCTATTGGTTTGACACAGTAGAACAAGCATTGGGGTCTTGGAACACCCGTCCACAAATAGCCGCCCTCCAAGAACGTGTGACAGAGCTGGAGGGGAACGTAATGAGCCTATTGCAATGGATAGAGCGAGATTACTCCGCAGTCGGCCTAGTGGACGTCCGGGAACTCGGCAGATTTATAGCTCTAAATTTCCCGTTCACTATTGAAGAAACCGAGCGCCGCAAAGCACTTAAGGAGACCACCAATGGGTAGATACCTCGTTGACGGAGAATGGCTGACCATACCGTCAAAGAAATTACCTTGTGGCGGTACTGCACATTTCGACCCGCAATCAACTAGCTATAGCCGCAGATGCGATACCTGTTTCGCTGTGGTCGGTAGCGTTGGAATGCCTAGGCATTGTCATGAACTTATGAAGAGGCAATCAAATGACACTCAGTAAGGAAGAGCAGGCGAACGCATTGACGCTCGCGGTGATCGAGTTTGTGTTTGGCGTCGATCCAAAAATCATAAGCGAAGCCGCGAAAGGTGGTCATCTTGAATTCGCAAACCAAGCGCTAGAAGGCCTCCACGCCAACGGCTTCGAGATATCGCGAAAGGACAACCCCAATGACTAAACCTGTACACGGATATGCGGTGAAGGGGCCGGATGGAGAAATTATTCCATCAACGTTTGACACTACGTCAATTTTTGCTCGGAGAGAGTTTATACGCACTCACTATTCGGGGACGTATGTATCTTCAATAAAAATTTGGCGTGATCATGAGAAAAAAGGCTACCGCTGCGTCCCTGTCGAAATAAGGGAGGTGGGGGAATGACGGTACAACAGTCAATCTCGGCAATGATCGTTAACGGAAATCGACTTGAGTTGCCCCAAGACCAGCATTTTAAAAACTATGCCGCTGTCAAAAAGGCACTAATCAACGCTGGAGGAAAATACAAGAAAAACGGCTTTGAGTTCAACCATGGCGCCCAGGAAGTCTACGACGGCTTTCTGAAGGGGGATCAGATGAACAAAAAAAAGGAATTTCAGTTTTTCGAAACACCAGAAGATTTATCAAAGCACGTCTTAGAGCTCGCAGATATCAAACCTCATCATATTGTCCTCGAACCTTCCGCTGGTCGCGGGGCCCTATTGAAATTCTGCCGAGCATCAAATGTCATCTGCGTAGAATTGGATCAGCGGAATAGCGACGCCTTATTGAATGCTGGGTGGACTACTATCCAAGGTGATTTCACAGGCACTTACTTCGATTTCCAATTTGATCGTATTATCGCAAACCCGCCGTTCACCAAGGGCCAAGATGTAGCTCACGTAACCAAGATGGTTCAGCACTGCAAACCAGGCGGCCGCATCGTCTCGATAATGTCAATCGGGTGGCAGACGAAGAATGACAGAAAATCAACTGCATTTCGAAACCTTTTGGAGGACCTAGATGCTCAAATTATTCCCGTTGAGCGAGGGAAATTCAAGGAATCTGGAACAATGGTTCCGACCTGCATCGTTGTAATTGATGTGAAAAGGCCAGAGGGGGCGGGATAATAGCTGACTGGTATCTGACAAAGGATGGTGACGTTTCATGCCTCGCATTGTTTCAGAGGCACTATTCAAACCGCCAATACAAGGATGGACGGACAGTGAAATTGTTTTGCGGGCCGGGTGAAAAAATAGTTTTGAGGACGAGAAATGCAGACGCCCTCTTTGTTTGGAGAAAGTTTATTGATGGATCAGGACAGGAAGGAATTAATTGTGCAATTTTCCGAAATGAAGGGTCGATACTCTCCTCAGACCTTATCCGACAAGCTGACAAAATCGCTGATCATGTCTGGCCTGGTGAAAGGCATTACACCTATGTCAACGCGAAGAAAATTAGGGGAACCAATCCCGGATTTTGTTTCCTATCTGCCGGATGGAACCCGTGTGGAACAACTAAATCAGGGCTTCGAATTCTCGAAAAGGCTCTAAAGGAAGGAGCGGATCAATGACGGATATCGTTGAAAGACTTCTTAAGGAAAGCCGCCATGTATGCACCGATGCGGTGGAGGAGATTATTAAACTCCGCAAAGAACTCGCTGCCCAACAATGGCAACCGATAGAGACAGCGCCTCATGACGAGACGAAGATTGAACTCTTCTCGCCATACTATGGAATCTTTTCAGCAAAATTTTTCCAAGCCGAGCAAGAGGCTGATTATTGGTCCCCCGCCGTGAGCGAAACCCCTGCAATGTGGTCGTGCTGCGAAGACCAGTTTCAGATTACAGAGGATGATCCTGAGGGGTGGAAACCTGTCGCTTGGAGGCTCCCCACTCCCCCTAAAGAGGATGGATAGATGGGACATACTGAAAAAGCCAACATTCTTTCAGCAATAGTAGCGCTGGAACCAGAAGAACAAATTGAGTTTGCACGTATGTTCAATCAATACAAATTCCCCGACACAATGGCCCGAGTGACTCAGACACATAGAACGATAGCGGCAGGGCACACTCTCGAGTGCCTTAAACGTGCTGCCCTATCAGTGCGTTGTAGGGAGGAGTAGATGCCCCAAACACCAGAATATAAGCGCGGGTACTCTGCTGGCTATGCTGCTGGCCGCAAAGAGCATGACCTGGCATTGTCGCAACGAAGCAGAGAAATACGGGCTGCGGAAATAGCAAGATATGACGGGCTCATGATTGATACCCTAAAGATGTTGGTTCCCGGCCCCAATACCTGGACCATTGGAAAGAAGAAGGTAGACAATGCAGAGCGCTACACCCGCCTCGCAAAAAAGTTCGTCGACCAGGTGATTGGAATCGGCCCCCGATGACCCCCGTATTAAGTGAGGAAGAATGACAGCGACTCCTGAACCATGGCCTAGAGGAATGCCTATCAAGAAGGCGGCGGATTACGTTGGCTTAAGCGTGTCCACGTTCCAGGCTGAGGTGAAGAAAGGACGCGCCCCGGAGCCAACTTGGATAACCCGGAATCGTAAGGTATGGTTGAAAGAGAAGCTGGATGACTGGCTGGACAGAAAAGAAAATGGCATGGAGGTAAGCGAAACATGGTCGGAAAGAACAGAGAAACTTCGCTTAAGTATATCTTCCGCCCGAGAGCGAAAGGGAAAAAATACACGTACTACCGTCGAGGCGGGGCGCTAATCCCTATAGCTGGTGAGTTTATGTCCTATGAATTCCTGTGCAGCTACAATGATATCCATGCGACGTTTGAAGACCCTGGAAAGGCCCCAAACAAAAAAGGTACTTGGGGTAAGATGATAGAGGACTACAAGGACTCGCCGGATTTTAAGAAACTCGCCGCCAGCACTAAATCCGATTATCGAAGCTATCTGTCTATCCTCGAAACTACCTATGGAGATTTGCCGGTCGCCCTGCTTACTATACCCGAGGTATACGAGCTGAGGGACACCTTTCAGGATACACCCCGCAAGGCGGACTATTTGATATCTGTGTTAAAGGCTCTTCTCAAGTTTGGAAAAAAGAGAGGGTATCGCAAAGACAATCCTGCAGAGGGCGTAGAGGACATAAACGTCCCCACCCCTCACCGGCCATGGGAAGATTATGAGATTATCGCTTTCAGGAAATATTGGAAGCCAGACACCACAGAGCGGGTTGCATTTGAGTTAGCCCTGAACACCGGACAGCGGGGCCAGGATGTTATCAAAATGACCCGCAGTGATTTAAAGGACGGCAAAGTACAGGTGGTCCAGCTCAAGACCTCCGTCAAGCTTGTTATAAAGCTCTCTCAGGCCCTAAAAGACGTTCTGGACCCATGGCTAGAGAATCACGACCACATGATGCTTATCACCAACAGTAGGGGCGCTCCGTTTAAGAAAAGGAACTTCGAGAACGTGATGAGAAGAGCCTATACAGACGCCGGATTCGATTTAGATACCACCACCCATGGACTGCGCTATACAGCGGCAACCATACTAAAAGAGCTAAAGCTTACGGATGAGGAAATAGCCTCAGTCACGGGACATGAAACTATGGCCATGGTGAAGAAATATACTGAGCAACAAAGACGCATGGCGAGGGCCATAGCGCGGCTTGACGCGAACCAAATAAGAACCGATTTGTAAAACCTTTTGAAAAAGAGTGTAAAACCGATAATGGCTTATAAAGAGAGAAGCCCCCAAAACCATAATGATTTCAGGGGCTTAATTTGGGGCGAACGAGGGGTCTTGAACCCCCGACCTCCTGAGTCACAGTCAGGCGCTCTAACCAACTGAGCTACGTTCGCCATAAGGAGGCGCCCTGTTTAGCGATCCTCCGTAATGTGGTCAAGAGAACTTTAGCCTAACTCAGGAAAAAAATCCCGCGAGTTTTTCAACCGCTTCTTCAAGCACTTCATCTTTTTTACAAAAGCAAAAGCGGGCAAAATTCTGTTTGGCATTTTCCGATTGGTAAAAAGCGCTGAACGGCACCGCAGCAACCCCGACTTCTGTTGTAATCAGGCGGCAAAATTCTTCGTCCGTCCCGTCAAACCCTACGCTGGAGATATCGGCATTGAGAAAATAAGTGCCACCACATTCCGCGGTCTCAAAGCCAATCCGCTCCAAACCACTTCGAAACAAGTCCCGTTTTGACTGCATGGACTGCTTGAGATCCTCATAAAAAGGATCTTCCTTACCCAAGCCAAAGGCAACAGCCTTTTGCAAGTTTGGAGGGGTGGTGAAAACCAGAAACTGATGTGCCTTTGATATCCGGGCGATCATATCGGCACAACCCGTGGCATACCCCACCTTCCATCCCGTAAGTGAAAAGGTCTTGCCGGCTGAGGCAATACGGATCGTACGTTCCCCCATACCCGGCAAACTCATCAGAGGAACATGCCGCCTGTCGCCAAAAATAATATGCTCATAGACTTCATCACAAATCGCATAGGCGTCATGCGCAGTCACCAGATCGGCAATTTGTTGAAGTTCCTCAACAGAAAACACCTTGCCTGTTGGATTCATTGGGCTGTTCATCAGGACAAGCTTTGTCTTGTCGCTAAAAGCACTCTTCAACTTCTCCGGATCAATTGTCCAGTGAGGTGGATCTAGCCGAACAAATTTGGGAATGCCGCCCGCCAGCTTGACCATGGGTAGATAGCAATCATAGAGAGGTTCAAATAAAACCACTTCATCCCCGGGATTGAGTAAACCCAGCAAACAAGCGGCCAAAGCTTCTGTAGCCCCTGAAGTGACGAGCGTATCTGTCTGCCAATTGACGCTGAGTCCGTAAAATCTATAGTCATGTGTAGCAACGGCCTGACGCAATTCAGGCAATCCCATCATTGGTGGATACTGGTTAGGCCCTTCCGCCGTCGCATTTGCCGCAAGCACTCTGATATCTTCAGGTCCGTCCTCGTCGGGAAAGCCCTGCCCTAAATTAATGGCGCCATGCTCGATGGCCAATTTGGACATCACTTCAAAGATGGTTGTGCCAAAAGAACTCAAGACGGTGTTCGACGGTTTCATAGGGACCTCAACTCGAAAAAAACACAGGATTTGTGCACGGCAGTGCTTGGAATAGCAACAGAAATCTCATCAGAGCAAGGTAAATTAGAGGCCGGTGTTTTTTAGCAAACATCCAGACGTAACTTTTGATTTTAATAATATACTCGTTTATCCTGCATCCATCGGCATGGAGGTATATGAAGAGCATGTGGTCAAACTTAATTGCCGGCGCTGCATTAGGGGCCCTCACCGGTTTACTCATTGGCTTGTCTTCTTCTGCTGTCGTCGGCAGTGTTATTGGTGCCCTCACCGCCCTTCTCGCGGGTTTCTTCGGGCTTCGGGAACTAAAATCTGAGGATCGCGAACAGCGGCCCGGATATCTCTTGCGGATCATGTCTTTTGCCTTTGCCTGCCTGCTTCTGGTCGCTGGCGGACTGTATCTACGCACTCACGACACCCTTAGCCCTTCTCCAAAAGAGCAGGTTCAGGAACTGACAGATGCAGGATTTTCGATAGACCAAGCTTTGCAAATAACTGCCTGGCAGCGTTATGGCGTCACTTTCTCCAAAGCTAGCGGGGATATTGCGACCACATCCACTGAAGGACCCTCACCTCTTTCCACCATCCTGTTTTCCATTGATGCCACAGTCCTGGGTAAATGCGCTGACCTGCATGCAGAAAACCATGCGGACCCGGATAACAGGCGACGTGCGTTTGAAGCTGCTGGCGGCATCTGGCGTGATGTAGCTGTCTGGACAGCCGAGACAAAATTCGACACTGACAAAACGGCTTCAAAACTTGAGCAGACTTGGACACTTCTATGCTCCAACTAGGGCGGTACATATTACTGGCGGCTTTGGCCTCACCAATCGCGGCAACGGGGGTAAGCTTTGCTGAGCCGTCTGCGGACACCATCAAGGCAGCCTCCAGGTCCCTGGTGAAAATTACGGCCTCAGACTGTACCGGATCATCCAAGCAGGGCAGCGGGTTTGTTTGGAAAGACTCAAGCCGGGTGGTAACGGCCCTGCATGTGGTTGCTGGCTGCACAACAATTTCCGGCTGGAACCAAGAGACCAAGAAGACCACCCAGCTCAGGGTCACCAACCAATTGACGAAAGCGGATCTGGCGCTGTTGTCTGTCAATGACGATCACGGCTGGCCTGCCCTTCAGACGGAGAATAATGAGGTCGCAGTCAATGAGGTACTCAAAGCCATTGGATATGGCTATGGAGTTAATAGTTGGCATGATGTGGATCTCAAGAAATCAGCGGGTGACGCCACCTTACGCAAAGCCATCCCGGCAGAGGCTTGGCAGCAGCTGCAACAGGCCGGTCTCATGGAAGATGGAACCCAGGTCATTAGGGCCCAAGGGCATCTTGTTTCCGGCATGTCAGGAGCGCCGGTGATCAACAAAGAAGGCCTGCTTGTCGGTATCGGTGATGGTGGTCTGGAGAAAGGTGCCGCCTCCATCAGCTGGGTTATGCCTGCGAGCTATCTTTCCGAGCTCGAAACGGCCGGGAATACAGCCAACGTCAATACACAGAATTTGACTGTGGCCTTTTCGGCTGATGTGAATGAGACGGATGGGAAGACTATTCAGTGCGGAGGAATTACCTTCAAAAAATCCCGCACCCGACCGTTTTCTGCGTTGGCACCATATGCAGACAATCCAGAGGCGATAAATCTCATCATGAATGCCTTAGGGGTCAACCCGCAGGGGTTCAATTACGATATTTATGAAAGCCCTAAGAACGGAGGCGTTGTTGCTCTTCCTGCTGGAATTGAAATTCAAGGCGATGGATATTTTTGCGCTGGCGAAATGGAAAATTTCGACATAACTGTCGGGTTCAGCGGCGGTGAAGCTCCTAATCTCCAACAGATCAACAATCTATCCATTGAATTTGACGCCAACATAGTTCAGGCAACGGGGTACTTCTTTCAGCCTGACCCTGAAGTATCTTACTTGGGAGCGTGGGAAAGGGGCGACGGATTTATTACCACTCGCAAAGGCTATTATGCTCTCAACGCCACAACAGGATTTCCTCAAGCCTATCTATACGAAACTCTTATGACTAAAGGTACAGAGTTCATTGGTGTGGCAGCTCTTATGGAGCACATTCCTCCACAAAACTTTCAATACTGCCTGTTAAACCAATATGACCCAAATTGCGGCAGCGAATTCCAGCTACTACTTAAGGACTGGACCCAAACCATGCTCGGCCTCTTTCTCTCCACTTTCCCCTTCCAGCAAAACTGATTCACCGTTAATGTGCGGAGCCTTGTGACTGACTGGTAAGAGGGATCCTTATGGCTGTATCGGAAAAGATGTCCCGTTTGGGCACGGAAACGGCGTTTGATGTTCTGGCGCGGGCCAATGCATTGGCGGCGACGGGAAAAGACGTGATTAATCTAGGCATTGGCCAGCCGGATTTTCCGACACCTACCAATATCGTCGAGGCCGGGATCAAGGCTTTACGTGATGGACATCATGGGTATACGGCGGCAAATGGCATTCCGGAGCTGAGAGAGACCGTTGCCGCAGATATTGAAAAATATCGCGATGTAACAGTCTCCCCGGATAATATTATCGTCGTGCCTGGTGGCAAGGTGACAATGGCCTTTGCCATTGAAATGTTCGGGGAAGATGGCGCCGAGATCATGTATCCCAATCCGGGCTTTCCCATATATGAAAGCATGATCCGCTTCACCGGAGCGACCCCGGTTCCTATTCGCCTGAATGAGGAGACCGGCTTTTCCTTTGATGCGGAAACGGTTCTTTCGCAAATCACCGATCGGACCCGACTGATTATCCTCAACACCCCCGCCAACCCAACAGGCGGTGTCGTTGGGGCCGCAGAGCTTGAGAAGCTTGCTGAAGGATTGAAGAGACATCTGGATGTCTATGTGCTCTCCGATGAAATCTACAGCCGCATGACCTACGATGGTGAAGGCCATACAAGTATGCTGGGCTTCGAGAAGCTTCGCGATCAATTGATCGTTCTTGACGGTTGGTCGAAAACCTATGCCATGACCGGTTGGCGCATGGGATGGGGGCTATGGCCTGACAGCCTGGTTCCGCATGCCCAGCGGCTTTGCGTCAATTATCATTCCTGCGTCAATGCCAGTGCTCAATATGCGGGGATTGAAGCCCTTGTCGGGGATCAGAGCCCGGTGGACGAAATGATGGCGGCCTTCGATGAAAGGCGCAAAATTATCCATGTGCGCCTTAACGCACTCCCGGGTGTCAGCTGTGTTCTGCCGAAAGGTGCCTTCTATGCGTTTCCCAATATCACCGGCACCGGATTGTCCGCCAAGGAAGTCCAGGATCAGCTTTTGAACGAAAAAGGTGTCGCCGCCATCGCGGGCACCAGCTTTGGTGCTGAAGGTGAAGGCTATGTCCGTTTCTCATACGCCAATTCCACAGAAAATATTGAGCAGGCCATGGATCGGTTCCATGAATTCTTATTGGAAAAAGGATAATCTCATGTCAGACCAGCGGCTCAACGATCTTGAAATCAGGTTTACGGAGCAAGACCAGAAGCTGTCAGAGCTCAGTGATATGGTTAGCCGCCAATGGGATGAAATTGAGGCTCTGAAAAGGCAATTGCTCAGCGCCAAGGACCGTATTGTCAGCCTCGAAGACGCCCTTCCCGATCCCAACTCAATCGAGAAACCACCTCATTACTGACTATAGGGTTCCCAGCCCTTTAGGTTGCTTGCTTTCTTGCGCTGATAAACATACATACAACGAGATCATTCCGGATATTCCGGATGGGCAAGAATAGGAATACTCATGACAGCCGACGAGATAGAGACAGACGATCCTGCGAAAGAGCCACAACCGGAAGATCCCGTGATCGGATATATCCTCCGGGCTGTAGAAGGTGGTAAGGACGTCTCCCCTCAGGAAATTGCACAGGCCCTTGCCGCAGATCGCGCGAAAGAAACGGCACCGAAGGATATTTGGCGCAAATATATGACGGCGGTTCGTCAACAGGCAATCTATCTCGCCCGAAACAATCGCTTACTGATCATTCGTAAAGGAGAGGTGGCTGACCCGAATGACTTCAAGGGTCTGTACAAATTACGGAAAGTGGAGAAAGCCTGAAAATTAGGCATTTGCCTATTTATTAGGCGCCCAAATTTTCACCACAATTCGACACCAGATAGCGAAACGAGAGAAATCTGCAGTTTTTTGAGCCTTAAGTCACGAAGTAACTCTTCCTGTTTTCTGGCACGGCTCATGCTATAGAGAAGCAAAGGCTTTTAGGAAAAAGTAATTCCTGGAACCGTCACCCTATGTAACCGAGATTGCCTAATGAAAAAAATTGAAGCGATTATCAAACCATTCAAGCTTGATGAGGTAAAAGAAGCCCTCCATGAAGTTGGATTGCAGGGAATTACCGTAACCGAGGCAAAAGGCTTTGGTCGACAGAAAGGCCATACTGAGCTTTATCGTGGCGCTGAGTATGTCGTCGACTTTCTGCCTAAGGTCAAAATCGAGATCGTTCTCGAGGATACTCTGGTCGAACGAGCCCTCGAAGCCATACAGCAAGCGGCCAGAACCGGTCGAATCGGTGATGGAAAAATATTCGTATCTACCGTTGAAGAAGTTATCCGCATTCGGACCGGTGAAAAAGGACCGGATGCGATCTGATGTGTAACCGGTATTCGCCGGTCGCTGCCCCTAACTAAATTTTGAATTACTAAACAGAGAGACGTTCTTATGGTTGCAAATGTTCTTGAGATGATCAAAGAAAACGAAGTGGAATATGTAGACCTCCGCTTTACCGACCCAAAAGGTAAATGGCAGCATCTGGCCATGCATGTAGATGTCGTTGACGAAGACATGTTCGAAGATGGCGTTATGTTCGACGGCTCTTCGATCACCGGCTGGAAAGCAATTAATGAATCTGACATGACCTTGATGCCTGATCCAACTACAGCTGTTATGGATCCATTTGCGGCGCGGTCTACTCTCATCATCTTTTGCGATATTCTCGATCCGTTGAGCGGCGAAAGCTATGAGCGGGATCCGCGCTCTGTTGCCAAGAAAGCTGAAGCCTATCTTGGAAGTACAGGTGTCGGCGACACGACCTACTTTGGTCCGGAAGCCGAGTTTTTCATGTTCGACGATGTCCAGTTCTCTACCGACAGCCACAATACCTTCTATAAGATGAGCGACAGCGAAGCCCCGTTCATGTCAGGTGAAGACATGGACGGTGGGAACACTGGCCATCGGCCCCGGGTCAAAGGTGGGTATTTCCCGGTCCAGCCAGTAGATAGCGGCGCCGATATTCGCAGCGAAATGGTCTCTGTCTGTAAAGAAATGGGTCTATCCGTTGAGAAGCACCATCATGAAGTTGCCCCAAGCCAGCACGAACTTGGAATGAAGTTCAATACTCTAGTTGGAGCTGCCGACGAGATTCAGAAGCAGAAATATGTGGTTCATAACGTCGCCCATGCCTATGGCAAGACAGCGACTTTCATGCCCAAGCCTGTCGCCGGCGACAACGGCTCCGGTATGCATACCCATCAGTCCATCTGGAAAGACGGAAAACCAGTCTTTGCTGGATCCGGTTATGCAGATCTTTCCGAAACGGCTCTCTTCTATATTGGTGGGATTATCAAGCATGCGAAAGCGATTAACGCTTTCACAAATGCTGGAACAAACTCATATAAACGTTTGATCCCCGGCTTTGAAGCTCCTGTTCTACTGGCCTACTCAGCCCGTAACCGCTCTGCTTCCTGCCGTATCCCCTACTCTCCAAGCCCGAACGGCAAGCGTGTTGAAATCCGCTTCCCCGATTGTACAGCCAATCCGTATCTTGCCTTTGCTGCGATGATGATGGCTGGGCTTGACGGCATTCAGAACAAGATCCATCCAGGCGATGCCATGGATAAGGATCTTTATGACTTGCCACCGGAAGAGCTTAAGGACATTCCGACTGTCTGTGGATCACTCCGTGAAGCGTTGGAATCTCTGGACGCCGACCGTGAGTTCCTGAAAAAAGGCGGTGTCTTTACCGATGACATGATCGACGGCTATCTCGCCATGAAATGGGAAGATGTCTATGCCTTCGAACACACACCGCATCCGGTTGAGTTTGATATGTATTTCAGCGTTTAACCCCATCCAGCTGAAATTCGAAAGGCTGCTGAGCAATCAGCAGCCTTTTTTATTTGGATAAGTAGTCACTAGCCATCCACTGGCCGGGGTCGTCCTTCATCATCGATGGCGACAAAAATATAGGTGCCTTCGGTGACTTTGATTTCTTCGGAATCAAGCTTTCTGGCGACAATGGTTGTCAGCTTAACCGCAATCGACGTTCGCCCAACACGCTCCACATCCCCGTAGATACTGACGACATCGCCGACCTTGATAGGTTGATGGAAGGTCATGGCTTCAACGGCCACTGTCACCACCCTACCCTTGGCCCGGCGGGCCGCTGTAACCCCTCCAGCGATATCCATCTGCGAGAGAACCCATCCCCCGAAGATATCTCCATTGTTGTTGCAGTCTCGCGGCTGGGGGGCGGTCCGGATAATCGGGTCGCTGAATTGCTCTGGCATAATCTTTTGACTTCCTATCTCCAAAGGTTTGAGAGTATAACTTATACACTTTCGGCCCGAAGTGAGAACAGAAATCGGTGCCTTAAAATTGTACTCTTTTTGTTACAGAATTGCGTGAATGTCAGACCTATTTCAACAGCCCAAAGCAGACTCCCAGGAATATTCCGCGAAAGACATTGAAGTCCTTGAGGGTCTTGAACCTGTCAGGATGCGCCCCGGTATGTATATTGGCGGCACAGATGAACGAGCACGCCACCATTTGGCGGCGGAAGTTCTTGATAACTCCATGGATGAAGCGGTTGCCGGCCATGCAACTCGCATCGATGTGGAGCTTAGGGCGGACGGTTCGCTGTCAATCCGTGACAACGGCCGTGGTATCCCGATAGATCGGCACCCCAAGTTCAAAGACAAATCCGCGCTTGAAGTTATCCTCACAACATTGCATTCCGGCGGTAAGTTTTCCAATAAGGTCTATCATACGGCTGGCGGACTTCATGGAGTGGGCGTTTCTGTGGTCAACGCTTTGTCTGACCGCATGGTTGTAGAAGTCGCCCGGGATAAGGAGCTTTGGCGTCAGGAGTTCTCCAAGGGCGTTCCGCTTACCAAGCTGGAAAAGGTTGGCGCCGCTCCAAACCGCCGTGGAACCCATATTGAGTTTCACCCGGATCCAGAGATATTTGAAGCCGGTAGCGCCCTCCGACCCGGTAAACTCTATAAAATGGTTCGGTCAAAAGCCTATCTGTTCCGAGGGGTGGAGATCCGCTGGAAGACAGCTGCCGAACTGATCAAAGATGACACACCTGAAGAAGCAGTTTTGCATTTTCCAGGTGGTCTTCGAGACTTTCTCGATGCCAGCCTAGAGGGTCGCCAGACTGTCACCCAGGAACCATTTGCCGGTCGCGCTGAGATCGAAGGAGATAGAGGCCGGGTGGAATGGGCCATCAGCTGGCCAACTGACAATAATTCTTTCCTCAATTCCTATTGCAACACAGTGCCTACGCCGGAAGGTGGTACCCATGAGCAGGGTTTCCGAAGCACCATGCTCCGGGGTCTTAAAGCCTATGGGGAATTGATCAATAATAAAAAAGCCTCACAGATTACGGCAGAAGACATCTTGACGGGGGCATCTGCAGTCTTGTCCGTTTTTATCCCAGAACCGCAATTCCAGGGTCAGACAAAGGAAAAGCTAACCACGACTGAAGCCGCTCGCATTGTCGACCTTGCCATTAAGGACCATTTTGACAATTGGCTGGCAGGTGCGCCGGATCAAGCCAACAATCTCCTCAGCTGGGTCGTTGAAAAATCAGAAGAGCGTCTCCGCCGGCGCCAGGAAAAAGAAACCAGCCGTAAAACGGCAACAAGCCGCCTCCGTCTTCCCGGAAAACTCGCCGATTGCAGTCAAAGCGGCAAAGAAGGGACAGAGATTTTTATTGTCGAAGGTGACTCTGCTGGCGGTTCTGCCAAACAGGGCCGTAACCGGAAAACTCAGGCTATTCTTCCCTTGCGCGGGAAAATCCTCAATGTCGCCTCTGCTGGAAATGACAAAATCAGAGCAAATCAGGAACTGAAGGATCTTATTCAAGCGCTTGGATGTGGGCTTGGCGATAAATATCGCTCCGAAGATTTACGCTATGAGAAGGTCATTATTATGACCGATGCGGATGTGGACGGAGCACATATCGCCTCCCTGCTTATGACCTTCTTTTATCGGGAAATGCGTCAGCTCATAACAGATGGTCATTTATATCTCGCGCAACCGCCGCTTTATCGCATATCTCAGGGCGGCAAGACATTCTACGCCATGGACGATGCCGATAAGGATCGTCTTATGGAAACGGAATTCAGCGGACGCGGCAAGATTGACATCAGCCGTTTTAAGGGTCTCGGGGAAATGCCGCCGGCGCAGCTGAAAGAAACCACAATGAATCCTGAAAAACGGGTCCTGTTGAAAGTAGAAGTACCGATCGAAGAATTCGGGGAAACGGCTGACCGAGTGGAAAGCCTGATGGGGAAAAAGCCGGAGCTACGTTTTTCCTTCATTCAGGAAAATGCCCGCTTTGTTGAAGATATCGACGTTTAAGACCTGTCAGCGGGCAAGCCAGTCTTTCATGATTTCTATCACTGCATCTGGCTTTTCCATGGTTGGAAGATGCCCGCAATTCGGAATTTCAATATAGGTCGCCGTAGGAATCTTAGAAGCCATATCCCGTTGTATGCTGACATCGATCAGTATGTCATCAGCTCCAGCCAGGATTAAGGTCGGGCAGGAGATCGTCGGCAGAATATGAGTCAAGGTCTGGCGACTGAGCAATGCTTTCTCCTGACGGATAAATCCTTCTTTACCAACATCTTCTGCCATTTGGTAAATCCGATTTGTGAGCTCTTTATCCTGCAGCCTGGAGGGATGGATCAGCATTGGCATCAGATTGCCCGTTACTCCTTTAAAAACAGAGCCTTGCTCCACCAGTTTGATAAAATCGAGACGGCGCTGCCGCTCTTCCGCTCCGTCACCAATATCCCGAGAATCCATGACTGCCAGATGCGTCACCCGTTCCGGCGCCTGGCGTGTGACTTCGAGGGCCACGTAGCCACCCATGGACAAGCCAGCGACGGCAAATTTATCCGGCGCATTATCAAGTAATCGGCGTCCGATGGAAATCATGTCATCATCTAACGTGTGATCTGCCACAATAATGCTGTAGTCTTTTTCGAAGGCAGTGATCTGATCTCGCCAAAGATCCTTACTGCACAACAGTCCCGGGACAAGGATAAGGGAAGGTTTTTCTGTCATTTTTTTCCAAAATGGTCTATAATTACGGCCGATTCCATGGTTCTTGAGTGATCGTTTTAGATGCTAAGCGTGTCTTTGAGAACCAATTTGGTGAAATTAGCTTAAGAAAAGCCTTTTTCCCGTTGTTTTATTAGAAAAATAGCAGGAATAGTTTGACAGCAGGCGCGATATCACTAGATTGCGCTGTGTTTTACAGACATTTTATTATTATTAATGGTAGTTCTTTCTACATGAAATTTGCTGATCTCGGGCTGAGCCCTGAAGTTTTGAAAGCGGTCGGGGATTCCGGATACGACACCCCTACTCCCATCCAGGAAAAGGCGATCCCGTATGTCCTTATGGGTCGCGACGTTTTAGGAACCGCGCAAACCGGTACCGGCAAGACAGCCAGTTTCACCTTGCCTATGATTGATATCCTGGCGTCCGGTCAGGCTAAAGCGAGAATGCCTCGCTCTCTCATTCTGGAACCAACGCGCGAACTGGCCGCCCAGGTTTCTGAGAACTTCGAGAATTATGGCAAATACAGCTCCCTTTCCATGGCCTTGCTCATTGGAGGTGTCTCCTTTTCTGATCAGGAAGCCAAACTGGACAAAGGTGTGGATGTTCTGATCGCCACTCCTGGTCGCCTGCTCGATCATTTTGAACGGGGCAAGGTATTGCTCAATGGCGTCAAGACGTTGGTGATCGATGAAGCCGACAGAATGATGGATATGGGTTTCATTCCAGATGTGGAGCGGATCGTGTCCTTAATGCCGCCGTTACGCCAAACCTTGTTTTTCTCCGCCACCATGTCCAAGGATATGCGAAAGCTGGCGGACAAATTCCTGCTTAATCCAAAGGAAGTCGCCGTCTCTCCACCTACAGCTACAGCAGCTACGGTTACCCAGGGTCTCCTTACAGTTCAAAAAGCTGAGAAGCGCCCGGCTCTCCGTAAACTTCTGGAGCATGAAGACGTCAAGACAGCCTTTATTTTCTGCAATCGCAAAAAAGATGTTGATATCCTGTTCGGATCCCTCAACAAGCATGGCTTCAACGCCGGTGCCCTGCATGGGGATATGAGCCAAAGCCATCGCATGGAAACTCTCGAAAAGTTCAAAAGCGGCGATATCAGTCTGCTGGTCTGTTCCGACGTTGCCGCCCGCGGTATCGACGTGAATTCCGTCAGTCATGTGTTTAATTTCGACGTTCCCTCCCATGCGGAAGATTACATTCATCGCATTGGTCGAACTGGCCGTGCAGGTCAGGAAGGACATGCCTATACCATCGCCACCAAGAGTGACGGCAAATATCTTGATGCCATTTTCAAGCTTGTCGGCAAGGAAATTCCAGCCATCGAGATAGATGGTATGAAAGAAATCAGTGAGGAAGCGGCAGAGATATCCGCCCGCGAGAAAAAGCCTTCTCGTCAGTCACGGCAGAAAAAACCCCGATCGAATAATTCGGAAGGTAAGAACGATAACAAAATCAGGGATGCAACGACAGCATCCAAACCTCCCCGTTCCAAAAAACCGCGCTATCAGAAAGAGGACAACGACACACCGGTTATCGGTCTCGGTGACAACGTACCAGCCTTTTTCAATATTCCTTTCCGGAAAACTGCAACGAAATAATTGATAGCTGCCGTATGTGCTGCCGTTCTTTTTTGTTTTCACGGGCTAAAGAAGCTCTTAGAATTCCGTAAGCGTAAATTCTGTAAGTACAACTGAGCAGATTGAGGGAAATTCGGTGAAGACTATTTTTGTCATGGTGAAATGTGATCTCGGCAAGGCCTATGATGTGGCATCCGAAGCTGTCGAGAAAGTAGAACAGGTCTCCGAGGTTTACTCTATTTCTGGCAAATATGATCTGATGATGAAATGTTATCTGGCGGATGACCAGGATACAGGACATTTCGTCAATGAGCAGATACAGATGCTCAAAAATATCAAAGATACCTTTACCATGATTACCTTCAAGGCTTTCAGCTAGCCAAATTTTCGGCTCCAAAATTCCTTTTCGCGGCTTCCGTCATGTGAAAAAACCGCCCAATCACAATGATTTGCGCCCAATTAGTCCTGATTTACTTAAACAAATCCTTCCCTAAGCCGGTAAAAATACCTAATCTATTGGCTGCTTAATTGAACGGAGAGTGGAAAATTCTCCGGCACAGCAAAGGGAGTGTTAAAAGTGAACAGGAAAATTATCAGCCTGGTTTCGGCCATGGCGTTGCTGGGAGCGCCTGCCCTTGCGGCGGCAGACAGCGTTAAAATCGGTTTCGTTACAACCTTATCAACGGGTGCCGGTGCCATCGGTAAAGACATGCGGGATGCCGTAGATCTCGCGGTCGAGCATCTCGGCGGCAAGATGGGCGGCAAGGATATTGAAATCATCTATGAAGATGATGGCTTCAAGCCGGAAATCGGCAAGCAGAAAACCGACAAGCTCGTCAAGAAAGACGATGTTGATTTTGTCGCTGGCTATATCTGGAGCCATGTTCTCATGGCATCTTATAAAAGCGTCGTCGACAACGACAAGTTTTTGATCAGCTCCAACGCAGGGCCAAGCCCGGTTGCCGGCAAGCTGTGCCACGAAAATTTCTTTTCCACTTCCTGGCAGAATGACCAAACGCCCATGGCAATGGGCGAAGTCCTGAACCAGCGGGGGATCAAGAACCTTTACATCATGGCCCCGAATTATGCCGCAGGTAAAAATATGGTCACCGGTGTTGAGCGTACCTTCAAGGGTGAAGTTGTCGGTAAAGACATGACCAAATTCCCGGCTCAGCTCGACTTTTCCGCGGAACTGGCAAAAGTTCGTGCCGCCAAGCCGGATGCCCTTTTTGTCTTCTATCCAGGCAAGCATGGCGCTCAGTTCATGAAGCAGTATTCACAGGCGGAATTGGCGAAGACCGTTCCTCTCTATACCGTCTTCACGGTTGACAGCATCAGCCTACCGCGGATCGGCGATCTTGCGGATGGCAGCCTGATGACCATGTTCTGGTCACCAGATCTGGACAATGCCGCCAACAAAAAATTCGTTGGCGATTTCAAAGCTAAATACGGCCATTATCCGAGCCACTATGCAGCTCAGTCCTACGATTCAATCATGCTGATCAACAGCGCCGTCAACAAGGTGGGCGGTGATTTGAGCAATCGGGATGCGGTTCGGACCGCCATGCGGGCTGCTGAGTTTGACAGCATCCGGGGCAAGTTCAAATATGGACAGAACCACATGCCGATCCAGGATTTCTATCTGCGGCAGGTAGAGAAAGATCAGGAAGGTGTCTATACGACAAAAATCGTTGATGTCGTCTACAGAGATCATCAGGATACCTATGTCAAAGACTGCAAAATGAGCTGGTAAGCCAAACTCCGGCTCTATCAGGTCTCAAATCTGGACGCGTAGCTACCTTAGTTGCTACGCGTCTTTTTCCACCGAATTGTTGATTTCCTAAGGCGAAAGAATGAACTGGCTGCTCCTGCTGGAACAGATGCTTAACGGTTTCCAGCTTGGTATTCTTCTCTTTTTGCTAGCTGCCGGATTGACCCTGGTTTTCGGGATCATGGATCTGGTCAATCTTGCCCATGGCTCTCTCTATATGATGGGTGCCTATTTCTGCGCGACATTCACTGGCTGGACGGACTCGTTCCTTTTAGGGGCACTGCTGGCCATTCCGGCAACCCTCATCTTAGGGATCCTGGTCGAAGTGATCGCTCTTCGAAATCTCTATGCCAGAGACCATCTTGATCAGGTCCTGGCGACTTTTGGGCTTATCTTGTTCTTTAACGAATTTGTCCGCCTTGTCTGGGGGCCTATCGGCCTCGATATTCCCCTCCCTGCTTTCCTCAACGCAACGGTTGAAATCATTCCGGGAGCACCCTACCCCACCTATCGTATCGCCATCATTATCCTGGGCTTTCTCGTAGCTGGGCTTTTGTATTTACTGGTCTCAAAGACCCGTATGGGCATGCTGATCCGAGCGGGCGCTAGCAATCGGGAAACCATCGGCGCCCTTGGCGTTAATATCAAACTGCTGTTCACCATGGTCTTTGGCCTTGGAGCTGCTCTTGCCGGCCTTGCCGGTCTGATGGCGGGACCAATTCTCTCTGTGGAAATTGGCATGGGAGATGGCATTCTGATCCTGACTCTAGTTGTCATCGTTATCGGAGGCATTGGATCAATCAAAGGTGCTTTCATTGCCGCGATCATTGTAGGATTAATCGATACGGTTGGTCGGTCGTTCCTGCCAGAATTTCTTGATCTGTTTCTTGCCGAGGATAGCGCCGCCACAGCAGCACCGGCGATCTCCTCCATGCTCATCTATATTCTCATGGCTCTTATTCTGGCAATCCGACCGCAAGGACTGTTTCCACCGAAAGGAGTTGGAAGATGAGTATTCTAACCCCACGAGGCATCATCAACAGCCTGCTCCTCATAGGATTAGCCCTCGTTCCATTTGTTACAGAAGCCATGGGTGACAGTTTCTATACAGGCCTTATTTCCCGAATACTCATCCTTTCCATCGCAGCAATAAGCCTTAATCTCCTTATTGGATTTGGCGGGATGGTGAGTTTTGGCCATGCTGCATATATAGGTGTCGGGGCTTATATGGTGGGTATCGGTGCTTTCCATGCGTTTGAGGACGGGATTGACTGGATGCTCAATGGCTATGTGCAATTGTTGGGCGCCTTGCTCGGGTCTGCCATCATTGCCTTGATCATCGGTGCCATCAGTCTCAGGACCCGTGGTGTCTATTTCATCATGATAACCATGGCTTTCTCACAAATGCTGTATTTCACGGCTGTCGGTGTTGAGCTTTATGGGGCGGATGATGGTCTCAGCATTTACTCACGAAGTGACATGCTTGGCCTTATCGATATGAGCGACGAGAAAAGCCTCTATTACCTCATCTTTTTCTCCCTGCTACTTATTCTCTATTTCATGCACAGACTCAACGGATCGCATTTTGGCAATATCATCCGTGGAACAAAGTCCAATGAGGCTCGGATGCGGTCCATAGGTGTTTCACCTTATCGCTATCGACTGACCGCCTTTGTAATCGCGGGAACAATTGCCGGTTATGCCGGGTTTCTGATGGCCAACCTCAATGATTTTGTCAGCCCAGATATGATGCATTGGACAAGATCAGGCGATCTGATCATTATGATTGTATTGGGAGGCATGGGAAATCTGTTTGGCCCTCTCTATGGCGCAGTCGCATTTATAATGTTGGAAGAAGTCCTTTCTTCCATACCATTGACAGTTGGTGGTTTGAGGGTTGGAGAATACTGGCAGCTAATCTTCGGTCCGATGCTGATTTTAATCGTGCTCTATGCTCGAAATGGTATTGACAGTTTCTTGCCTGGAAAAGCGAGAGCGTCATGAGTGCGGATATCCTGAAAGTAGAAAACCTGATCAAGCGATATGGTGGTCTTCTTGCAACAGATGACCTGAGCATTGATGTCAGGAAGGGCGAGTTGCATGCGGTTATCGGGCCAAATGGAGCAGGAAAAACAACCCTCATCAAACAATTGACCGGTGAGATTACGTCGGACGGCGGGACAGTATTGTTCGATGGTAAGGATATCCGTCGGTATCCTGAGCCCAAACGCTCCCATGTAGGGATTGCCCGTTCGTTTCAGATAACGACTTTATTCCAGAACTTCACTGTCCTTGAAAATGTTATTCTTGCTGTGCAGTCGCATCACGGCCATTCTTTTCGTTTCTGGAAAAACGCGAATAATGACCCGGATCTCATTGAACCCGCCCTCGAGGCACTTCGCCAAATGGGTATGGAAAACCGCAAAGACGTTGTTGTCTCCGAGCTAAGCCACGGGGAACAGCGTCAATTGGAAATATCCGTCGCACTGGCCACCAACCCAAAGATGCTGCTGCTTGATGAGCCCATGGCAGGCATGTCCGTCGAGGATAGTACAAAGCTGATCGCCACGCTGAAGGAATTGAAAGGCCGCCTTTCCATCCTGCTGATTGAACATGATATGGATGCGGTTTTCAGTCTGGCAGACCGGATCACCGTGCTTGTTTACGGGCGCGCAATTGCCACTGGCACACCGGAGGAAATTCGTAGTAATGACGAAGTTCGGCAAGCCTATCTAGGTGAGGAGGACTGATCTTGCTCGAAATTCGCAACATCAGGACATTCTACGGACAGAGCCAGGTACTGTTTGATATGGCCTTGTCTGTTAGCGCTGGGGAGGTGGTGACACTTATGGGCCGAAACGGGATGGGAAAGACCACCACCATCCGTTCTATCATGGGGCTAACACCGGCGAAATCGGGAGACGTCCTTTTTAACGGCCAGAACATAACCTCCCTGCCGCCTTACAAGATTGCCCGGATGGGCATTGGTCTTGTACCGGAGGGACGAATGATTTCCCCCAATTTGAGCGTAGAGGAAAATCTCATTGCAACCTCTCACGCCAGCCCCTCTGGAAATGAAAACTGGACTTTGGCGAGAACTCTAGATTTATTTCCGCGCCTGCATGAGCGCCGCACCAGTATGGGCAACCAACTCTCCGGAGGCGAGCAACAAATGCTTGCGATTGCACGCGCCCTTATGACCAATCCTGATCTGCTGATTCTGGATGAGGCAACAGAAGGTCTTGCCCCTCTTATTCGGCAGGAAATATGGGCCTGCTTGGCCGGACTCAAAGCAGATGGTCAGTCTATTCTGGTTATCGACAAGAATATCCGCGCGCTATGCGATATTGCCGATCGGCACTATATCATCGAGAAGGGTGCCATTGTCTGGGAAGGTGATTCCCCGGCCCTGCTTGAGAATGATGAGGTTAAGCACCAGTATTTGGGGATTTAAGGAAAATTTTAACCTTTATTTCCTATAGTCCGCCTCACATGTTTGTTGGGCAACCCTTCCACATCTGTCCGACAGCTATAGCGCACGTCATTTTTGAACCAGATTACTTGATAAAGATCAGACGAGTAGTGTTTTAGGAGTTACCCTGTGGCGCACAAGGAAACATTGGAACAGGCCCAGACAAATGCCCAGAAGACTCTGGCATTGTTGAAGGATCAACATATCCGTCAAGTTCCGAGGAATTTTACAATCTGGTACGAGTATCTGACCGAGTCAAACCCAGATCTGGTTCGAGCCTTAAACGAGCAATTGGCAGGATCCGGGAAATTCACGGAAGCAATGGCAGAAGAGATTTATAGCCACTTCTTCACGTTTGAAAAAGAAGGTCAGGCCATTCGCGAATCCAACCGGCTTGTTCAGGAATCCATGGATAACGTGGTTGTAAGTATCAATAATACAAATGCAGAGTTCTCCGAATACGGAGATCAGCTCTCTGAGTTCGCGACAAAAGCAGATGGAATGAGCGTGGCAGAACTCCAGGACGTTATCGGTGAGATCGTCAGCCAAACCAACACGATGACTGACAACGCCAAGACCCTGAATGAAAGTCTGGATAAAGCGTCCCAAGAAATCACAAGTCTTAGAAAACTTCTGAAAGAAGTTCAGGAGGAAGCACTGACAGATACTCTCACGGGCATTGCCAATCGCAAGTGCTTTGATGAAGAGTTAAAGCGCCTAGCGGAGCTTGCATCGGAAAATGGCAAGAGCCTATGTCTGATGATGGCCGATATTGATCATTTCAAAAAGTTCAATGATACCCACGGTCATCCATTTGGAGACCAGGTCATCCGCCTCGTTGCTAACACTCTGCGAGATGGAACGGGTATGACGGCCGTTACTGCCCGATATGGCGGAGAAGAATTTGCTGTTATTCTTCCGAATATGGAGCTGGATGAAGCGGTAGATCTCGCTAATGATCTGCGCCAATCCGTGTCTGCCAAGAAGATCGTCAAACGGTCAACAGGTGAAGATGTCGGTAGAGTCACCATGTCCTTCGGTGTCGCGCTATATACGGCTCGCGAAGATACGGCGACGCTCCTTAACCGGGCTGATGAGGCCCTATATGACGCCAAGAACTCTGGCAGAAATCAAGTGAAGCATCTTCAAAGTAGCCTTGCAAAAACTGCCTGATATCCGTTCTAAATCAAGCCAAATTAGATCAGCCGCTTTTCAGCGGCTGTTTTTTTGTGCATCCTAGAGTGATCAACTACCCTTTACTGATTGATCAAACGGATCCAATTATGTATTTATGATACAAAAAAGAAAGGTTCGGCAAAAATGGTGTATCAAACTATTCTCCTCGACATCTCTGACGGGGTTGCGACGCTCACCCTCAATCGACCGGATAAACTGAATTCTTTCAGCAATGAAATGCATGGAGAATTACGGGCAATCATGCCGATCCTCGAAAGCGATGATGTCAGATCGGTCCTGATTACAGGCGCGGGACGTGCCTTTGGTGCTGGTGCGGATCTTTCCGATGACAGTCCCAATCCAGATGGCACCACATCCAGCACAGGCGATAAGTTAGAAAAACAATATAATCCTTTAATATTGTTCATGAGAAATCTGGACAAGCCGGTAATCTGCGCAGTCAACGGATTAGCCGCGGGGGCCAGCATGAGCCTAGCTCTTGCGGGCGATATTGTTCTTGCCGCAAAGTCAGCCTATTTCCTCCAGGCATTCTGTCATATTGGGCTGGTTCCTGATGCCGGCAGCACCTATTTCCTGCCCCGCCTTGTAGGCCCTGGCAAGGCTATGGGAATGGCAATGCTGGGAGATAAGATTCCGGCAGAAGAAGCCGAAGCCATGGGCCTAATCTGGAAGACCTATCCGGACAATGAACTAATGCCAGAGGCGCTAGCCTTGGCACGAAAAATGGCAGCTGGCCCGACAACTGGCTATGCGCTGATCAAAAAAGCCATGAACGCAAGCCTCGGGAATGATCTGCCAGCCCAATTGGCGATCGAAAAAGACTATCAGCAACAGGCTGGTCAGACAGACGATTTCAAGGAAGGTGTCACCGCATTCATGGAAAAACGCGCCGCCAACTTCACGGGCAAATAGCGTGTCTGAGAACGAGTCACTCACCCCCGATTATATTGCTAAGACCGTTGCAGGGACCATGTATCGAAAAGATACGGCTTCGCAGCATCTTGGCATTGTCCTTAAATCTATTAGCCCTGGAACAGCCGTCATGACCATGAGGGTTGGCGATTTCATGCTAAATGGTCATAATATCTGCCATGGCGGATATGTTTTTACTCTCGCAGATACGGCGTTTGCGTACGCCTGTAACGCTTATAATCAGAATACAGTCGCTCAGGCCGCCCAGATCAGCTTTCTCAAAGCCGTCAAGCCGGACACTTTGCTAACGGCAACGGCAGAGGAAAAATCCAGAACTGGTCGTACAGGCCTCTATGACATAACGGTACAAGACGAAGCCGGGCAGATCGTCGCCTTGTTTCGTGGCAGTTCCCATACTATTAAAGGGCAGATGATCCCCGGATTAACAACGAAAGAAGAAAAATGAAAAACGCTTATATCTGTGATGCTGTTCGTACTCCAATTGGCCGCTATGGCGGGTCCCTTTCAGCCGTCCGGGCTGATGATCTCGGGGCCATTCCCCTCAAAGCTTTGATGGATCGCAATCCATCCGTTGACTGGGGTAAAGTAGACGATGTTATTTTCGGCAATGCCAATCAGGCGGGCGAAGACAATCGCAATGTTGCCCGCATGAGCTCCCTTCTAGCTGGCCTGCCGGATACAGTTTCCGGGTCCACCATCAATCGGCTTTGCGGATCGGGCATGGATGCAACAGCGACCGCAGCACGTCAGATTATGACCGGTGAAGCGGACCTGACGATATCAGGCGGGGTTGAAAGCATGAGCCGTGCCCCCTTTGTCATGGGCAAGGCTACTGCCGCTTTTTCTCGGAATGCCGAAATTTATGACACAACTATCGGCTGGCGTTTCGTTAATAAGAAGATGAAAGCTGAATTTGGTACGGACTCTATGCCAGAGACCGCGGAAAATGTGGCTGAGGATTATCAGATCCGTCGCGAAGATCAGGACTTGTTTGCCCTGCGCAGTCAGGAGAAAGCTGCAACCGCACAGGAAAACGGGACGCTGGCCGAGGAAATTATCGCCGTCACCATTCCCCAGAGAAAAGGCGATCCGGTTGTTGTTGAAAAGGATGAGCATCCTCGGGCAACCAGCCTGGATAAGTTGGCAGCCCTGAAAGCGCCCTTCCGGGAAGGTGGCTCGGTGACGGCCGGAAACGCCTCTGGTGTCAATGACGGAGCCTGCGCCCTCCTCCTCGCCTCTGAAGAAGCCATGGAGAAATATGGCCTGACCGCAAAGGCCAGATTTGTCGGTGGTGCGACCGCTGGCGTCCCGCCCCGGATCATGGGCATGGGCCCGGCACCGGCCAGTCAGAAGGCTTTGGCTAAGGCAGGTCTTAGTTTGGACGACATGGACGTAATTGAACTGAATGAAGCCTTTGCAGCACAAGGTCTTGCCGTCATGCGGGAACTCGGATTGAAAGATGACGATCCGCGTGTCAATCCGCTAGGTGGCGCTATTGCTCTTGGGCATCCTCTGGGCATGTCCGGCGCCCGTCTCGTAACGACGGCCATGTACCAGTTACAAAGAACCGGTGGGCGCTATGCACTCTGCACCATGTGTATCGGTGTCGGCCAAGGAATTGCGACCATTATCGAACGGGTCTAACCGTAGATACGCGACAAAACTTACATGAGGGAAATATGCGCTTAACACCTCCAAGCAAGGATGAACTCGATCCAATTGAGATCGCAAGCCGGGACGAGATTTCAGCCCTCCAGGTTGAGCGGCTCAAATCGAGCCTGAAGCACGCCTATGAGAATGTTCCGCTGTTCAAGGAGCGATTTGATGCGGCGGGCGTTGAGCCTGGAGATTTCAGGTCATTGGAGGATTTGGCGAAATTTCCCTTTTGCAAAAAGCAGGATCTTCGCGATAACTACCCCTTCGGTATGTTTGCCGTTCCCCAGTCTGAGGTTGTCAGACTGCACGCCTCCTCAGGCACCACGGGCCGGGCGACGGTTGTTGGCTATACGAAAAACGATATTGATAATTGGGCAGATTTGGGAGCGCGCTCCATTCGGGCGTCCGGTGGCCGGCGAGAGCACGTCGTTCATGTCACCTATGGATATGGTCTGTTTACAGGCGGACTTGGCGCCCATTACGGTGCGGAACGTCTGGGCTGTACCGTGGTTCCAATGTCCGGTGGGCAAACAGAGCGTCAGGTCCAGATCATCAATGACTTCGGCGCTGATATTATCATGGTCACCCCGTCCTACATGATGGCCATTGCTGAAGAATTTGAACGGCAAGGCCTCGATCCTCGAAAATCTCCCTTGAAAGCAGGTATTTTTGGGGCCGAGCCTTGGACCAATGCTATGCGGGAACAGATTGAGGAACGTTTCGATATAGACGCCCTCGATATCTATGGGCTGTCCGAGGTTATGGGGCCTGGTGTCGCCAATGAATGCCTGGAAACCAAGGACGGACCTGTTATCTGGGAAGATCATTTCTATCCAGAAATCATTAATCCCGAAACCGGTGAGGTTTTACCGGACGGCGAAGAAGGTGAACTGGTCTTTTCTTCCCTCACAAAGGAAGCTTTTCCCGTCATCCGTTATCGCACCGGTGATTTGTCGAGATTACTACCTGGAACAGCAAGATCCATGCGCCGAATGCAAAAGATAACCGGCCGCACAGACGACATGTTGATTATTCGCGGGGTCAATCTGTTCCCTTCCCAGATCGAGGAACTCGTAGTCCAGACCGCCGGGCTCTCCGCCCATTATGTTCTGGAGGTCCACCGGGAAGGCGCTCTGGATAGTCTAACGGTGCGGGTTGAACGGGATCTCTCGGCCAGTCCGGGAAGTGAGACAGCGAGGGAACTTCAGCACCGGATTAAAGGCGTTCTGGGTGTGAGCACTAAAATCGATATTTGTGAGCCGGGGGCCGTGGACCGATCTCTCGGCAAAGCAAAAAGAGTGATTGATCATCGGAAACTTTAATAAGACGTCAGGAAGCCAATATGTCCGATAGTTTTCCGGGATTTCCAAAGGAACTCATCAGCTTTTATGAAGATTTGATAGCCAACAATAATCGCGACTGGTTTAACGCCAATAAGCAGCGCTACAAGGACGTCGTTGTTTATCCAATGTGCGATTTTATTGAGGCCATGGCGCCGCGACTGGAAGCAATTGCCCCAATGTATATCGCAGATCCGAGACCAAATGGCGGTTCGATGTTTCGCATCTATCGCGATGTTCGCTTTTCCAGGGACCCAAAGCCATATAAGGAGCATGCTGCCTGTCAATTCCGGCATCAGGCGGGTAAGGACGCTCATGCGCCCGGTTTTTATGTGCATATCGCCTTGGATGGGATTCGCTTTGGCGGCGGGGTCTGGCTACCACCCTCCCCAATCCTTGCAAAGATCAGAGGCGCCATTGATCAACAGGGCAAAAAATGGAACGCACTTAAGCAGGAAGAGAGTTTTGCAGCGACATTTCCTGAAATCTATGGTGATGGGCTGAAAACTGCACCCAAGGGATACCCGAAAGATCACCCCAATATCGTTGATCTACGACGCAAAACTTTCTTTGTGATGAAGCCGGTCGATGACATAAAGCGGATCACCCGCCCGGATTTCATTGATGAGGTGGAGGAAACCTTCCAGACGGCAACGCCTTTCATGCGCTTTCTCACAAATGCCGTTGATTTGCCCTTTTGACGCCAAACCCTTCTCTTTTCTTTAACCAACTGTTAAGAGTGTTTTCCTAAAATTGCACTCATTGTTGCTTTTTGGCAGTTGCCACAAGGATTAGGACCATGATGAATATCATTGAACTTCACCCGGAAACCACTGTGGATTTATACAGCACGGCCCATAGCCTGATTATGCAGCAGGGCGAGTATGCGGCTGAGCTCCTCAGCACCGAAGTCCAGGTACTGCGTGAGAACAATCATGCGGAAGAAGATGTTTATGCCTGCGAAGAGCTTTTGCGTGTGGTCAATGAACTGATCGACATGGAAACCGCCGGCCCTATCCACTAGACCAACAAAAAGGCGGCAAAAAACCGCCTTTCTTAATCTCTCATACAATCCCGCTCAGCTTTGCAGGACAACGCGTCCGACGATTTTGCCCGCCCTTAGATCTTCCAGGGTGTTATA
Source organism: Pseudomonadota bacterium (assembly GCA_024743055.1). Taxonomy (GTDB): domain Bacteria; phylum Pseudomonadota; class Alphaproteobacteria; order Sneathiellales; family Sneathiellaceae; genus Sneathiella. The sequence goes on along the minus strand of JANSXH010000013.1, from coordinate 88,944 downwards.
GGCTTCCGCCATCGGTCGAGGTGTAATCGCAAGCTCATTCAGTTTTCCGGCTTTGGCCAGTTCCATCAGCTCCCGCATTTCCTGAAGGCTACCCACATAGCTTCCCTCAACTGACATGGCCTTGATCGGGAACATTGGCAGCGGCATGGAGAAACTGCCACCAAAAAGTCCAACAATAACCAGCTTGCCACCTTTCGCTAAGACCTTCGATCCAAAGGCTGCACTGCTTTCCGCACCGACAAAATCGATGGCTGCGTTGACGCCACCACCTGTCATTCCCATAAAGCTTTTGAAAGTCGCCGGATCTGATGGATCAATCGCTTCAACAGCCCCGGCATCAAGACCGGCTTGACGTTTCTCCGGATCAATATCAGCTACATAGATGTCCGCATCGGTGACGGATTTGGCAATGGCCATGGCCGCGAGGCCAACCCCCCCTGCCCCGATTATCAGCAGGTTGCCACCATCGGCCCGAGATTTAATTTTTTTAAGCGCCCCATAGGCTGTAAGCCCTGAACAGGTATAGGTGCAGGCGAGATCCTTTGAAAGACTGCCGTAATCCAGCAGATATTTGGAATCCGGTACCAGCAGCATGTCCGTATAGCCACCGTTGACATTAATGCCGAGCGCGCGCGGACGGTTGCACAGATGCTCGTTTCCAGACGCACAAATATTGCATTTGTCACACCCGATCCACGGAAACACGACCCGCTTATCGCCTACAGACACATCGGAGACATTTTCTCCAACAGCAACAACTTCTCCAACGATTTCATGGCCCAGAGTAAAGGGAAGCTCGCGTCCTCCCTTGATATCCAACTGCTTGCCATGACCGAGATCAAAATGGCCTTCCCACATATGAATATCACTATGGCAGACACCACATGCCGTGACATTCATGAGAACCTCATCCTCGTTGGGGGTTGGGTCTCCATCAATATTCTCGACAAGTGGGGCGCCATATTCCTCGAACTGATAGCTTTTCATTTTTTTCCCTTGTTTTTGTTATCGGCAATTCGGTGTGAATTAGTTGGTGCCAGCATAGCCAAAGCAGCAGTTTCGAGAAAGCAATAGTTTGACGACTCCCGTAAATTTGGCGCGCTTGATCCTGCGCCAATGCAGACCGCATCGGAAACCGATGACATCCTGTACGTCTAGTGGTATAATATTTTATTACCAATATAGGTATTAAATGATAGGAATTTTTTATCGTGTCGGCAAATCTCAATCTTACCCAACTGCAAACCTTCTTATGGGTGACCTCCCTTAGAAGTTTCAGGAAGGCGGCAGAAAAGCTCAATACCACCCAACCGGCCATCTCTTCTCGCATCGCGAAACTCGAAGAAACTCTGGGGGTGAGGCTGTTCGAAAGAGATACCGGCTTTATTCGTCTCACCGCTAAGGGATTAGAATTGCTTCCCTATGCTGAAAAGCTTTTGCGAACATCAGAGGATATCAAAGATCGGATAAGCAATATGGATGCCCTCTCAGGCATATTGCGCTTGGGGGTCTCGGAAACCATTGTCCATACATGGCTTCCACAATTCATTTCGGGACTGCATCACAAGTACCCCGATGTGGAAGTAGAAATTGTTGTCGACGCCACTATCAATCTTCGAAATGAACTGACAGAGCGTTCCCTAGATTTCGCCTTCCTGATGGGACCAGTCTCGGAATTTCATATCGAAAATTACGATCTTATGGATTTCAAGATCATCTGGGCTGCTTCACCGGATCTTGCCATTCCTCGGGACAGATCCGTCACCCTTGCGGAGCTGGCTGAGCATCCAATCCTCACCTATGCCCGCAATACCCGCCCCTATGCCGAGCTGTCTCGCCAAATCCGCAAAGAGACCGAACAGCCGGCCCGTATATTCCCCTCAAGTTCCCTGGCAGCTATTTTGCGGATGACCCTGGATGGTATAGGCGTGGCAACTCTTCCCAAGCAGATGATTAAGGAAGAACTTGAATCTGGGCAGTTACAGGAAATCAAATGTGATTGGTCTCCACCCGCCTTGAAATTCACAGCCTCTTTCCCGACAGAGCCCTATAATCCGATCACCGAAAAAATTGTCGGCCATGCCTTAGAAATCACGCGGGAATATCAGGAATCTCATATTCTTTAGAGTTTTTTCGGACGGTAGAGCGGCAACCCTGATTGATGCTTGAAGTAAGTTACTTGCGCTAACTTATTAAAATGTAACGCTTCTTATTGAAGGTTTATTTGGAAAGATATCCAGATAAATTTTTTTTATCGCAACCTCTAAAAATTAAGAATTAGATTTTATCGAATTCCTATGTTCATACTTTGCTGACTTACAGGGATATGTCCTTATAAACGGAAATGGGCAATGGAAACAGCAGGAAGCAGTATGACAGAAGACGGTCTTCTAAGATTCAGGCAGCTAAAATCCCTGTCTCCCGCGGCTGTTCGCCAGGAAATTCGACAAGGAAATTACCAAGGTCAAACAGCTGGCTTGGGCTTTGGACATCTTCAGGGAAATGTCGCCATTGTTCCATCCGACTATGCCCTAGATTTTTTCAGATTTTGCCAACGAAATCCGAAGCCCTGCCCCCTTATCGGAGTAACTGATGCCGGCAGTGCAGAACTTCCGGGTCTGGGATCCAAAGTTGACATCCGGACGGACGTTCCAGCTTACAACATTTATCGGGACGGGCAGCTATCGGATCAAGTGACAGATATTACGGATCTTTGGAGTGATGATCTGGTTGCCTTTGTCCTTGGATGTTCTTTCTCCTTTGAGGAAGCCCTGATTTCGGACGGCATTGCCCTTCGTCATATCGATGAGGACAAAACTGTCCCCATGTACAAGACAAACATCAATACAACGGAAGCCGGCTCTTTCGCCGGCCCTCTCGTAGTGTCCATGAGACCGATGTCCCACTCGGATGCGATCCGCGCCGTCAAGATAACCGAGCGTTTTCCTCATGCTCATGGGTCCCCGGTCTTTATGGGAGATCCATCAAAAATAGGAATTGGTGATATCTCCAGCCCGGACTGGGGAGAGCCAACCGCCATTGAAGAGGATGAAGTCCCCGTTTTCTGGGCCTGTGGAGTGACACCCCAGGCCGCGATCGAGCAAGCAAAACTGCCTTTGTTCATATCGCATGCCCCCGGTCACATGCTGCTTACTGATGTAAAGAGCAGTGATACCGGGCAGTTGAAAGTCTAACGCGTTTAAAAAATTTTACTTTACCATACAGGGAGAAAATAGATGAAAACACTATCTAAGGTAGCATTAGCAGGAGCCATTCTGGCAACTGCAAGCTTTGCCGGGCCGATGGCCTATGCCGAAGATCCGACCGTTGTAAAGGCAGTCGGAACCTGGGGCAGTCTAACAAATTACCAGAAACACGAAGGTCCTTTCTGGAATGAGAAAGTTGCTGCAGCGACAGATGGATTGATCGTCGGTGATATCAAGCCGCAGACGGAACTTGGTCTGAAAGGCTTTGAGATCATGCGCCTCCTCAAGCTTGGCGTCTATGACTATGCATATGGTCTGCCAGGATATGTTGCCGCAGAAAACCCGATCTTTGAGGGTGGCGATCTGTCTTCTGTTACTCAGGATATCGAGACACAACGTAAAGTCGCCGATGCCTATTTTCCAGTCCTGGAAAAAGCTGTCGCAGAATTTTACAACGCCAAGCTTCTACAGCTTTACCCCTTCCCGAGCCAAATGCTCTGGTGCAAGGGAGAAGTCAAAGACATCAGCGACCTGAAGGGCAAGAAAATCAGGGTCTATGCAACGACCCTGGGTGATTTCGTTGAAGGCGTCGGCGGGACAAGTGTCACTGTTCCTTTTGCAGAAGTGATCCCGGCCCTTGAAAAAGGCGTTGTCGATTGTGGTATCACCGGCACCATGTCCGCCTATAAAGCCAAATGGTATCAGGTGGCCGATCACGCCTACACGATGCGTGTCGGTTGGGGCCTCGCCTTCGGTGCCATGAACATGAACAAATGGGAAGCTTTGGGCCCTGAAAAACAGGCCAAACTGAAGGCAGAGCTTGATAAGCTGACCGATGCCATGTGGGAAGAAACCGCCAAGGAAGACGCGATTGCCTTAGACTGTCTCTCCGGCAAGAAATGCGACATTGGCGAGAAAGCCAATATGACTTTGGTCACGCCGAGCGATGCCGACTTGCAGACCCGCGACAAGATTGCCAATGACGTCATTCTTGCCCGTTGGGCCGAAAGATGCGGTGACGATTGCGCGACAACCTGGAACAATTCCGTTGGCAAGATCATCGGCATGAGCGCCACTAAAGAATAAATAGATCAACCTGGGGAGAGGGCTGGATGCAGGAATGTATCCGGCCCTCAACCGCAGGAATAACAGGAGGGGCACCATGTTAAATACGTTATTGAAGGGCTGCGAGAACATTTCCATGCGGCTTGTCTGGCTAGGGGGAATTCTACTGATCGGTTCCGCCATACTTGTCACCGTTGATGTTTTTTCCAGAAAGTTTCTAAATATAAGCCTCGCAGGCTCAGATGAGCTTTCCGGCTACGCCTTTGGCATGTCGACCTCCCTCGCCTTTGCCTATGCACTGATTTCCCGATCCAACATTCGGGTCGATGCTTTCTATCATTTGTTCCCAAGATGGTTGCGCGTCTTTTCCGATGTTTTTGGCTTGGCTCTCTTGCTCGGATTTATGGGGCTGATTACCTATCTTGGTTTCAATCTCTTGGCCGATAGTTTTGCTTACGGCTCCCGCTCCATTACGCCCTTGCGAACTCCCTTGGCCATTCCCCAAACGGTTTGGTGGCTAGGTCTTGCTTTCGCAATGGTAACAGGTCTGCTTATCCTTATTGCCTCTCTCGTTGCCGTCCTTCGCAAGGACTGGAACAAGTTACAAAATCTGGTTGGCGTCAAATCGGTCGATGAACAAATCACCGAAGAAACCGTGTAGGGAGAGAACAGATGCTTATTCATGCCGTTCTCGTCCTCATGGGTCTCGTCGCCCTCGGTATTCCCATTGCGGCGGCCCTCGGCTGGCTGGCGCTTTCCCTTAATTTCAGTTTCAGCTCCAGCCCCCTGTATCTGGCCCTTGGCGATATCGCATGGCAAAACAGTACGGAGTTTTTGCTGGTTGCTATTCCGATGTTCGTCCTGTTGGGTGAGATCCTGCTGCGCTCCGGCATTGCCTCCAAGATGTATGAAGGCATGGTGCAGTGGCTCGGCTGGTTGCCGGGCGGTCTGATGCATTCAAACATCGGCGCCTGCTCACTGTTTGCGGCAACCTCTGGCTCCAGTGTGGCAACGGCGGCAACAATTGGCACGGTCGCTTTGCCCGAGGTCAACAAACGCAAATATAACGAGCGGCTGTTTCTTGGTACTTTGGCAGCAGGCGGAACTCTTGGTATTCTTATCCCGCCGTCTATCAATCTCATTCTTTATGGGCTGCTGACGGATACATCTGTCCCGGAGCTTTATCTCGCCGGGTTTCTGCCAGGATTACTGCTAGCCGGGCTGTTTATGCTGACCGTCATCATCGCCTGTATTTTCAAGAAGAGCTGGGGTGGGACGAAGGTGGATGTCACCTGGTCCTCCCGGATCGCCAGTCTTCCGGGACTGTTGCCACCGCTAGGAATTTTCGTGGTGGTCGTCGGCTCCATCTATGCAGGACTGGCAACACCGACAGAGGCAGCGTCTCTTGGTGTCGTCGCAGCCATGATCCTTGCAGCGGCTAATAAAACTCTCAGTATCGAAATGCTAAAGGCTGCCATTGAAGGCACCATGCGGACAACGGCCATGATCATGCTGATCATTCTAGCCGCCATATTCCTCAATTTTATTCTGGCCACCATTGGTCTGACGCAGGCCCTGACCCAGTTTATCATCGATCTCGGTTTGTCACCCTTTGAGACCATGCTGCTGATCATCGGCTTCCTGATTCTGCTCGGATGTTTCATGGAGACACTCTCCATGCTGCTGACCACGGCACCATTACTGGCTCCTATTATCATTCAGCTTGGTTATGATCCGGTTTGGTTCGGCATTTTGTTGATGGTGTTGCTGGAAACCGCGCTGATTACGCCCCCTATCGGGATTAATCTCTATGTGGTTCAGGGTATTCGTAAAAGCGGGCGGCTCAACGATGTAATGATCGGCACCCTGCCCTTCGTTTTGACCATGTTCGTCATGATCGCCATGCTGCTGGCCTTTCCGCAAATTGCCCTGTGGCTCCCTGAACTTGTATATTCACGCTAACAAAGAAACTAGGACTTAAGAAAATGTGGCAAATCTGGATTGATCGCGGGGGAACCTTCACTGATATCGTGGCCAAGCGCCCCGATGGCGAATTGGTATCCCACAAGCTTTTGTCGGAAAATCCGGAGCGCTACAAGGACGCCGCTGTCCAGGGCATTCGAGATTTGCTGGCGGAAGCCGGGGAAACGGAAAAGCTCATCGATCTGGTGGAAACCGTGAAAATGGGAACCACTGTCGCCACGAATGCACTTCTGGAGCGCAAGGGCGATCGAACCCTGTTTGTCACCACGCAAGGGTTCGGTGACGCACTCCGGATCGGCTATCAGTCCCGCCCACGGATTTTCGATCTGGATATCAAATTGCCGGAGCTTCTGTATGAACAATCTGTCGAGGCTGAGGAGCGTATAGGAGCTGATGGATCTATATTGCAAACTCTCAATATAGCAAGTTTGCTATATAGATTGCAGGAGGCATATGATGCCGGAATCCGATCCGTCGCAATTGCCTTTATGCACGGCTATAAATACCCCGATCATGAGAAAAAAGCGGCGGAGTTGGCTCGGGAAGTCGGTTTCACCCAGATTTCCGTCAGTCATCAGTCCAGTCCCCTGATTAAGCTGGTTGCCCGCGGTGACACCACCATGGTCGACGCCTATCTCTCTCCTATCCTGAGGCGCTATGTGGATCAGGTGAAGAGTGAGATTGGAATGTCAGAAGATGCAAACGACGGTCCGAAGCTGATGTTTATGCAGTCCAATGGCGGCCTAACCGATGCAGCGCTTTTTCAAGGGAAAGATGCAATCCTTTCAGGACCGGCAGGCGGTGTGGTTGGCATGACCCGGACCGCCGGCATGGCCGGTCTGACGAAACTCATCGGCTTTGATATGGGTGGCACCTCCACCGATGTCACTCATTTCGATGGTGATTATGAGCGCAGCTTCGAGACGGAAGTGGCCGGGGTCCGCATGCGGGCGCCGATGATGCATATCCATACCGTGGCTGCAGGTGGTGGTTCGATCCTGCAGTTTGACGGAGCCCGCTATCGGGTGGGGCCCGAGTCTGCCGGAGCCAATCCAGGACCCACCTGCTATCGCCGCGGCGGACCGCTGGCGGTTACTGATTGCAATGTCATGCTCGGTAAAATTCAGCCGGATTATTTCCCCAAGGTCTTTGGTCCCGAAGCGGATGAAGCACTGGACGTAGAGGCGGTCAGGGCAAACTTCACCCAGATGGCAGCCGATATTGGCAACGCCACCGATAGCCCTCCTCCCTCACCCGAAGAAGTTGCGGAAGGTTTTTTGCGAATTGCCGTTGAGAATATGGCCAATGCGGTCAAACAGATCTCCGTGCAACGAGGCTATGACATCACGGAATATACTCTCAACTGTTTTGGCGGGGCTGGCGGCCAGCATGCCTGTCTGGTGGCCGATGCCCTGGATATGAGCCGCATCTTCGTGCATCCTTTTGCCGGCGTGTTGTCGGCCTACGGCATGGGTCTCGCCGATGTGCGGGCATTGCGCGAAGCCCAGATGGACATCCCCCTTGATGATCAGGCCGAAGGCCTTCTGACGTCCGTTGCTGGGCCTCTGACCGACTCGGCCCGTGAAGAAGTCATCGGCCAGGGCATTGACCCGAATAATCTCAGCTATCAGCATAAGGCCCATATCCGCTATGAAGGCACCGATAGCAGCCTGCTGGTAGATATGGGACCACCGGCGCAAATGAAGGAAGAATTCGAGACCGCTCATCATCAAAGGTTTGGCTTTACGGCGAGTGATCGGGGGCTGATGATCGAGGCTCTGTCGATTGAAGTGATCGGGGTAACGGAAACGGATATTGATCCTATCTCCTCCTTACCTGCCACAGACGCTGACGTTGTGCCAGCGGATGATGTCACCATGTATGTAAATGGTGCCTGGCGATCCGTGCCGCTGTATCAAAGAGAGGATATGCAGCCTGGGCAGAAAATCCTCGGACCCGCCATCATCGTCGAAAAAACGGGCACCATCGTTGTCGAGGACGGCTGGCGCGCTGCCTTGAATGAGCGCCTCCACCTAATGCTGGACCGCCATGTGGCCAAAGCAAAGCAGAAGGCCATCGGCACAGACGCGGATCCAGTGATGTTGGAAGTATTCAACAACCTCTTTATGTCAATCGCAGAGCAGATGGGAGCGACCCTCTCCAACACCGCCTATTCGGTGAATATCAAGGAGCGACTGGATTTCTCCTGCGCCATCTTTGATGCGGCAGGTAATCTGGTCGCCAATGCGCCTCATGTTCCGGTTCATCTGGGTTCCATGGGCGAATCCATCAAGACCGTCATTCAGGAAAATGCCGGGAAGATGCAGCCGGGCGATGTCTACGCCCTGAATGCCCCTTATAACGGCGGCACCCATTTGCCGGACGTCACTGTCATCACCCCGGTTTTTGACGATGCTGGGGAAGAAATTCTTTTCTATGTGGGCGCCCGCGGGCATCATGCGGATATCGGTGGCCGCACCCCTGGATCAGCACCGCCGGACAGCAAGGTGATTGAGGACGAAGGGGTCCTTATCGACAATTTCCTGCTGGTGGAAAAAGGTCGCTTCCGGGAAAAGGAAACCAGGGAGCTACTGGCGTCTGGCAAATATCCTTGCCGCAATCCGGATCAGAATATTGCCGACCTGGCCGCCCAGATCGCCGCCAATGAAACCGGTGTGCGAGAAGTCCGCAAGATGATCGGGCAATTCGGCTATGACGTAGTTGAGGCCTACATGGGTCATGTCCAGGATAATGCGGAAGAATCGGTCCGGCGGGTCCTCGATGTCCTGAAAGACGGAGAATTCATATACCCCATGGACAATGGCTCAGCGATCTTTGTCTCCATTTCCGTGGATAGCGAGGCCCGTGAAGCTACTATTGATTTTACAGGCACCTCAGCGCAGAACGAGGGCAACTACAATGCCCCTATCGCCATATGCAAGGCAGCCGTGCTCTATGTGTTCCGCACCCTGGTTGGAGATGACATCCCGCTCAATGAAGGATGCATGAAGCCGCTCAAACTTATTGTTCCAGAGAAGAGTATAATTAACCCCGAATTCCCGGCTGCCGTGATCGCCGGCAATACGGAAGTCTCGCAAGGGATCACTGATGCCCTCTATGGAGCTCTCGGCATCCTGGCCTCATCGCAAGGGACCATGAATAATTTTGTCTACGGCAATGATGTCCATCAGAATTATGAAACCATTTGCGGCGGGACCGGTGCCGGTGTGGATCATGACGGGACGGATGCGGTTCATAGCCATATGACCAATACGCGAATGACCGACCCAGAAGTCCTGGAACAGCGATTCCCCGTTGTCATTGAGGAGTTCTCCATTCGCGAAGAATCCGGTGGATCTGGTAATTATCAAGGTGGCAATGGTGCCGTCCGCAAGATGCGGTTTTTACAACCGATGACCGTTACCCTACTGACATCTCACCGAAAAACCGATCCTTACGGTCTTCAAGGGGGAGGTCCCGGTAAAAAAGGTTGTAATTATGCTATTCTTAACCAACATGGCGTAATATCATTGGAAGGCAATTCTGAGATTGACCTTGATGCCGGCGATGTCATCGTGATTGAAACACCCGGCGGAGGCGGTTTTGGAAAGGTAACTGAAGAATCGAGTTTGACATGAGTGCTTTTGTTTTCTCTGTGTATAACACCGCTGTTCGAGAAGCCGTTAAGAATAACCAGGAACACGCCCATTATTCTGAACGTTGGGCATCGCCTTGTATGTTCGAAATTGAAGCGGATTGTGCGCAGTCAGCCGAGGACTGCATTAAAAAGAAGTACCCGGCTGAAGAAGGTTTTGTGACCAAACGAATGGATTAGGAAATTTACAGTCCAGGGAATATAAATTACTTTTCCTTCGGATTTTTCTTAAGTCTTTTCGGCAACTCTGGGCATTTTGTTCCAGGCATCCAGAGCGGCAACTTTGTATGCTTCGGCCAATGTCGGGTAGTTGAACGTATTCTCCACAAAATAGTCGAGGGTTCCCTTGAGGTTGAGTACAGCCTGGCCGATATGAATCAACTCCGTCGCCCCTTCCCCCAATATATGAGCGCCTAACAAGCGGCGGGTTTTCATGGAAAAAATCAGCTTCATCATCCCGTGGTCCAGACCCATGATCTGGCCACGAGAGGTTTCCCGGAAGCGACAGATACCGCATTCAAAGGGTATGCCCCGTTCCACTACTTCTTCTTCCGTCATGCCAACGGTTGACAATTCCGGCACAGAATAAATTCCGTAAGGGAAATACTCCGGTGCCTGATAGGCAAAGGCATCATTACCAAAGGCATGAAAGACGGCTAGGCGCCCCTGCTCCATTGAGGTGGATGCCAGACTTGGAAACCCAATGACATCGCCCGCCGCATAGATATGCGGAACATGTGTCTGAAAGCTGTTGCTGTCAGCCAGAGTGAGTCTTCCGCGAGCATCTGCTTCCAGGCCGCAATTTTCCAGTTTCAGATTTCCGGTATTCCCGGTCCGCCCCGCTGCGTACATGACAATTTCAGAAAAGATCAATCGCCCGTTCTCAAGTTCAACAACTGTGCCGTTGTCCTCCAGCCGAACCTCCTTGACCTGCTGCCCCAACCGCAGGCTGACACCACAATCCCGCATCTGATGCGTCAGGTCTTCGACCATTTCACGATCAATGAAATCAAGGATGGTGTCCCGCGGCTCCACAAGGGTCACCTTGACATCCAGGGCCGCGAAAATCGTTGCATATTCAACACCGATCACCCCGGCCCCGATGATCGACATGGATTTGGGAACTTTCGTCAGTTTGAGGATATCATCGCTATCGATTATCCGTTCGTCATCAAACGGAATATAGTCGGGCCGGAACGGGTCGGTTCCCGTCGCAATGAGAATGCGTTCGGCGTGATATTCCTGGACTTCCCCTTCCACCAACTTCACTTCAACCGTATTCGGATCAACAAAACAGGCATCGCCATAGACGATATTGACATTGTTACGGGCAAATTGATGTTCCAGGGTGTCGACTTCATGATTTAGGGTGATGTCCAGCCGCTGCTTGAGGTCTTTCGCAGTGATGTCGCTCTTGACCCGGTATGACCGGCCATAGAAGGCCCGCTCTCGCCAACCAGATAGATTCAGCACTGTCTCCCGCAAAGTCTTGCTCGGGATTGTTCCCGTATGCACGGTGACGCCACCTACTTCGGGATGACGCTCGACCACATAGACATTCTTGCCCCATTTGGCTGCCTGAATAGCCGCCCGTTTTCCGGCAGGTCCACTACCAATTACCAGTAAATCACACGAAACCATTACCCGTTCCCCCTCAACTTCCATTACCATACGGGATAATGGGAAATCTCCAAATTCGAAACTTAGGAGGCCCAGTCGTAACACGAAGGAATTAATAAAATGAGCCAACCAAAAATAAAAATAACAAAAGATGGTCCGGTCACAACAATCATTCTTAACCGACCCGAAGTACGTAACGCCCTGGATCAGGAGGGCTCTGATCAGCTGGCGCAGGCCTTTCACACCTTTGATCAGGATAATAGCCAACGGATTGCCATCGTCACAGGTGCGGACGGCGCTTTTTGCTCTGGCGCCGACCTGAAGGAAGCTGCTGACCGGGTGGACTACAAAGCCTGGGCAGGACACCCAGAAGGCCCGTTGCATGCGCCCCTCTCCAAGCCCGTGATCGCTGCTATTTCCGGCCATGCCTGTGCCGGGGGAATTGGCATTGCCCTTTATTGTGATATCCGCATCGCTGATACCACAGCCAATTTCGGAATTTTCTCTCGCCGATGGGGCGTGCCCATGAGTGATGGCACGACGGTTCGGTTGCCACGGTTGATTGGGAAGGGTCCGGCTCTCGATATGCTGCTCACTGGAAAATCCGTTAATGCAGAAGAGGCCTTGGCTATGGGGTTGGTTACCCGCCTTGTGCCTGCCGGAACGGTTTTGGAGGCGGCACGAGAGCTCGCTTTAAAAATGGCTGACTTTCCACAAATCGCTATGTGCTCTGATCGGCGCAGTATGTATGGGCAGGAAGGCCGCCCGGAAAGCGAGGCTGTCGCCTTCGAGACGGAATGCGCGGAAGAAGCCAAACAGAACGAAGCCCAGTCCGGAGCCGCTCGCTTTGCCTCCGGTGAAGGCCGCCATGGAACCTTCAAGTAAACCTTAAGCAGATTTTCTTTTGACCTTGCCGAGGGGGTATCCTCGCCAGGGCTTAATCGCTCGCAAGGCAAAAGTAGATCGCATGCTTGCCACATGAGGTAATTTGGCGAGGCTATGACGATGGATAAGGTCATAGTCCGCCACATCCTTGGCCACCACCCGCATAATATAATCTGCATTTCCGGTGGTCAGGTGACATTCCAGGATCTCATCATAAGCAGTGACCGCTTCCTCGAAGGCCTGCAAAGCTTCCTGGCTTTGCGAGATCAAAGAGATTTCGACGAACACATCGACTTGTAGACCCAAGGACTGCTGATTGAGCCGAGCCGCATAGCCGTCAATAATCCCATCTTCCTCCAGATTCTTGATCCGCCGATGACAGGCCGAGAGAGACAGATTAACCACCTCAGCGATTTCGGCAATTGACCGGCTCGAATCCGATTGCAGTTCAGATAAAATATGGCTGTCAAAGCTATCCATAATAATATTTCCCCATTCGTGTCTAAATATCAGGAAATATTATCGAAAATGATGAAAATTAGAAGAATTTTCGGAAAACTTTTTACGCCCGACATCCTATATTTAGTTTTTCTGATCGCTATTCGATAGGGAGCTGTAGTGATGATTATTGGGACACCGAAAGAAATCAAGAACCATGAGTACCGAGTTGGGCTGACACCGGAAAGCGCGTCAGAGCTTGTCGCCCACGGTCATCAGGTTCTCGTGGAAACGGACGCCGGTCGCGGAATTGGCGCTCTTGATGAGGCATATGTTGCCGCTGGCGCCACCATTGTTGGCACGGCAGAGGAAATCTTCGAAAAATGCGAAATGGTGGTGAAGGTTAAAGAACCTCAAGCTGTTGAGCGGGCAATGCTGCGCGAAGGCCAGATCCTCTACACCTACCTTCATCTCGCTCCCGATCCCGAGCAGACAAAGGACCTGATAAAATCAAAAGCTGTTTGTATTGCCTATGAAACCGTCACGGACAATATGGGCGGTCTTCCCCTGTTAAAACCCATGAGCCAGGTTGCCGGCCGTATGTCTGTTCAGGCGGGCGCTGCTGCCCTAGAAAAAGCCCATGGTGGACGCGGCGTGCTGCTTGGCGGTGTTCCGGGTGTCGCCCCTGGAAAAGTTGTTGTTATTGGTGGCGGTGTTGTTGGCTTTAATGCGGCGCAGATGGCTATTGGCTTGCATGCAGATGTCACCATTCTTGATCGCAATCCCAATACCCTTGAAAAGCTGGAAAATCACTTCGAGTCTTCCGCCAAGGTCATTTACTCCACCAAAGCAGCTCTTGAGAATTTGGTGAAGGAAGCAGATCTGGTGATCGGCGCTGTTCTAATACCGGGCGCCGCCGCCCCAAAACTGGTCACCCGCGAAATGCTTGGCACCATGCAGGATGGCGCGGTGATTGTCGATGTCGCCATCGATCAGGGTGGCTGTTTTGAAACTTCCAAGGCAACTACCCATGCTGATCCAACTTATGTGGTCGACGGCGTAGTTCATTATTGCGTCGCCAATATGCCTGGCGGAGTGGCTCGTACATCCACCTATGCCTTGAACAATGTGACCCTACCGTTGGCCGTCGAAATCGCCAATAAAGGCTGGAAAGACGCACTGAAAGCTGACCCACACCTTGCTAATGGCCTCAATGTCTGGAACGGTCAGATCACTTGCGAGCCCGTCGCCCGTGATCTCGGCCTCGACTACGTCCCGGTTGAAGACGCCCTAAATAGCTGAGGACTTCTATCCTCCGATCGGCTCCCGCCTCAAAGCGGGAGCCTTTTTTGTACGATCCTGAAAATTATATTCGCCGTAGCCGTTATCACGAACATGAGAATTGCAAAGCCGATCGGCCAGTATAAATCAGCCGTCATATCATAAAGCCAGCCGGCGATGGCCGGTGCCGGCGCCTGGGCAACAAAGTAAAAGGTAAAAAACAATCCCATGCCGATGGCCCGGTTTTCCGGTTTCATGGCCTGACCGGCTAGCGCCATGATCACCCCGGCAGGCGCAATCCCCAAAAGGCCAAACAGCAAACTTGATGGGATTGCCATCGGTGCTATGAACAAAAGTACCAAGGCGAAGACAGCCGACGCCATACAGACATACAGGACCAAATCCGGCCGGCCGCTGCGATCAGCGATATATCCACAAACAATGCCTGAAACAATCATGAGCCAGCTCGCCAGACTAATTATGCTCAGTGCCGATACAGTGTCATATCCAACTTCCACCAGAACGCTTGGGGCAAAGCTGAGATAGACCACATAGCCGGCATTGAAAAACCCCCAGACCAGAGAGGAAATCAAGATCAGTACTATTTCATTCCGGTTCAGGGTAAATCTTAATCCGCCACTTTGTTTTGTCACACCTGGGACGTCCTTGCAAAAGATCATGACCAGCAGCGCCGCAACCACGCAATAGACTGAGGCGACTATAAAGGCCATCTGCCAATCGAAATTAATTGCCAGCCAGCCGCCTCCGATCTGTGCTATGGCGATTCCTCCGGGCCAGGACATGACCAGAGCTCCCATAGCCGTCGCCAGCTCTTTTCCCACAAACATATCAGCAACGATTTTTGTGAAAAACACTGTGGAAAAGACAAACCCCACACCGCAGATAACGCGGGCCGCAGCGAAAAATTCGAAGCTCTCTGCAACCGAGGCCAACCCGCCCCCCGTACCGACCGCCAACAAGCCGAAACCAACGATAAAACGGTCCGAAAAAAACCGCCCTGCCAGTCCGGCGGGAATAGCCAGAAACATTCCCGGCACCATAAAAAGCCCAATCAGGCTACCGATCTGGGCATAGTTTAAGCCGAGTTCCTCTACCAACTCTTCAGACACTGTCCCCAATGTCTGGAACTGAAACCCCAGACCAATGCGCGCTATAAACAAGAGGGCGAGAATTCCCCATCTCGATTGCATATGGCATACCTTTATGTTGCGAGTGAAAAATCACTCACTTTTGAGGGCCGCTCCCGACTCGGGGATTGACACGCCCGCCATCCGCAACCGCCATGATCACTATAATTTCATCGGGCAAAGGAGCATCAGGTACAGAAATGGTCATTGTGTCAAAATGATCAAACGACCAAGCTTCGTCTTTATGCCCCAGAGGGACATCAATGCACGTGCCGCAAGGACCAATTTTTACATTTGAGGGAATAAGCGCCTCACCTCCGCCGACTGCTTCACGCATAGGCATACCAAGCTTCGGATGGATCATTGCGCCCCCATGCTCCATATCTCCAGCAACACCAACAATGGCAGCCTTGCCGTAACTGACTGGCGATCCAGGAAGTGCCGTGACTCCGTCTGACAACAACTTAGCCCCTAAGGCGCCGCCCATCTGAAACAACTCTGAGAGATCTTCAACATATTCGCCGGCACAAGGATTGCGTAAAACCGCTGCAATAGCGATCCGGGTGATAGGATCACAAGCCTTTCCAAATGTATCGGAATACACAACATCTTTGATTGTTATTATTCTTCGAACCTGCATGTTCCCTCAAAAAATCCTGCCCACGTCAGCAACCGCTATCACGGCCTTCCGCAAATAGCCAAGTAAAAAAATAATATTCAATGTTGCGTCTCCAGCAATTTTACAAGGATTCATTCTTGTTTTATTGGTTCAAGAAATAGATATTCTTGAATGCGCTTCGCATCCGAGTGACATACTGATATGGTCCGGGCCACGAAATGCACAAATGCCTGAATGAGTCACAATAGCAAGAGACAAAAGTTAAATCTAATGAAGGCTGCCGTATTATTTGAAACAGGAAAACCGCTACGCGTCCTGGACAATATAGAACTCCCTAAACTGCTGCCCGGCCAAGTGGAAGTAGCCATCGCCTATAGCGGCGTTTGCCATAGTCAGCTAATGGAAGTCCGAGGCAAGCGGGGGGAGGATAAATTCCTACCACACCTATTGGGCCATGAAGCAACCGGAATTGTGACCGGCGTTAGCGAAGGTGTTACAAAGGTTTCTCTCGGGGATAAAGTCATTCTCGGTTGGATTCGGGGTTCCGGTATGGAGGCTCCCGGGGCGCTGTATAAATGGCAAGGAACCAAGTTAAATTCCGGCGGCATCACAACCTTTAGTGACCACACTGTCGTTTCGGAAAATCGTCTCACCATACTGCCTTATGGCCTGCCAATGGACCTAGGTGTACTATTCGGCTGCGCAGTCCCGACAGGTGCAGGGTTAGCCCTGAACGAAGTCGATATAGAGCCGCAACATACAGTTGCCATTATCGGCATAGGTGGAATCGGGGCAATTGCGCTAATGTTCGCTAGTTGCAGCAAGCCAAAGAGGCTGATCGCTGTTGACGTCAATCCTGATAAGCGAAAGGTTGCCCTTCAACTGGGCGCAACTCATGTCCTTGATGGTTCTGAGAGTAATATACTCGAACAGATTCAAAAACTTACCGATGGTAAAGGCGTGGATTTCTGCCTTGATTCCGCGGGCAAAACAACAACTATCGAGCTCGCGTTCAATGCTACGCGGCGGCAAGGAGGCCAATGCGTATTCGCCTCCCATCCGGAAGCCGGTAAGTTGATCTCTATTGATCCATTTGAACTGGTGAATGGAAAACAGATCAAAGGAAGCTGGGGGGGGAAAACCGATCCTGACCGCGATCTTCCGAAATTTTTCAGAATGTCAGAGGATAACGATTTGCCACTTGAGACCATGATCTCGAAACGATACAGCCTCGAAAATATAAATGACGCTTTGGATGACCTGGAATCAGGCGTAGTAATGCGTCCTTTGCTCGAAATCAACCCTGAGCTGGACAGTTAAAATGACGACGTTAAGCGAACATGTCGAGCAAATTGCCGCTCTGAGGGAACAGAACGGAGTTGAGAAAAAGATAGGAATGGTCTGCGGCAACTTTAACGTTGTACACCCCGGGCATTTGCGCCTTTTGAAATTTGCATCGGATTGCTGTGACATTTTAGTCGTCGCCGTCAATACTGATCAGCAACCCGGTGTCCTGGTCCCCGCACATCTTCGTCTCGAAAATATTGCCGCCATCAGTTATGTGGATTACGCCTTCATAATGGAAGTCCAGCTTCGCGCAGCCATAGATGCCATTCGCCCTGAGCTGATTGTCAAAGGAAAGGAGCACCAAGAACTACTTAACCCTGAAGAAGAGCAACTCGCAAGTTACGGCGGCAAGCTACTGTTTAGTGCCGGGGATGCAGTTTTTTCCTCCCTTGATCTCATCCAAGCAGAAAGCGAAAGAAACTCTTCACTTTTTGATTTAAAATCCTCATCTAACTATCTTAATAGGCATCAGATAAAAGCGGCAGATTTTGCGGCAATACTTGACAGGTTTGAGGACCTGAATGTCCTCGTCATAGGTGACTTGATCATTGACGAATATATCACCTGTGATGTTCTTGGTCTGTCCCGAGAAGATCCAACAGTTGTGGTCACGCCTGTTTTAGAGCAAAAATTCATTGGCGGTGCAGGTATCGTCGCAAGTCATGCAGCTGGTCTTGGAGCGAATACGCGATATCTCACGGTTTGCGGGGATGATATTGAGGCAACCGATAGTCTTGAAAGAATCAAGGAATATGGGGTTGATGCAGCTATAGAGCGAGACCCCAGTCGGTCAACGACTCTAAAGCAACGGTTCAGGTCTGCTGGTAAAACCCTTCTGCGGGTCTCGAAGCTCAAGCAACACGCAATAGATCAAAGCCTGCAAGACTCCATTTACAATCGTTTTGAAACTCTGTTGGACGATCTAGACCTCGTTATCTTTTCAGACTTCAATTACGGTGTCCTTCCTCAATCGCTAGTCAATCGTATCTCGGTACGTTGCCAGGAAAAAAGCATACCGATGGTGGCAGACAGCCAGTCTTCGTCCCAGGTTGGAAATATTTCGCGCTTTGAAGACATGTTGCTCCTCAAACCAACGGAAATTGAGGCCCGGCTTGCAATCCAAGATCACGATATCGGCCTTGTAGGTGTCGCAGAAGCGCTGGCTCGCAAATGCGCGCCTACGCACATTCTTCTCACCTTAGGTGCGGAGGGAACTCTTATTCAAACGACTCATCCCGACAAAAGCGAGTGGATGACTGACCGCCTGCCGGCACTCTGCGTTTCACCGAAAGACCCTGCCGGTGCCGGAGACGCAATGCTTGTTTCCTCTTCTCTGGCGCTTGCCAGCGGTGCATCTATCTGGGAGGCGGCCTATATTGGGTCTGTAGCGTCAGGATGTCAGGTCGCAACCGTCGGTAATCGACCTCTCAGTATTGATGAAATCAGGCACGAGCTTGGTATCTGGTAAAGACGGGGAAATCAAATGGATGCACTTCTGTTAGCGGCTGGCCTTGGCACCCGATTGCACCCCCTCACCTCCGTTCTACCGAAATGCCTGATGCCCATACAGGGCCGCCCCCTACTGGGACTTTGGCTCGAAATGCTTAAAAGAGGAGGCGTTGAGAGGATATTCGTTAATCTGCATTATCTCTCGCCGCTGGTCCGTGACTATGTCAACACTAGTCCTTATTCAGAACATGTCACGTTCCTGGAAGAACCAGAGTTATTGGGAACTGCAGGAACACTTGGTCAGTTTCGGGAATTCTTTCACAGTGAAAGCCTTCTATTAGCCCATGCTGATAACCTGACACTGTTTGATGTGGGCGCTTTTCACAATGCTTTTAAAACACGACCGAGAGACTGTTCATTGACCATGATGACATTTGATACGGATGACCCAAAAAGCTGCGGCATCGTCACGAAAGATGAGAATAACCGTATTATTGAATTCACAGAAAAACCCGATAAGGATATCGGTCGATTAGCCAACGGGGCTGTCTACATCATGGATTTGGCCGATATTTTTGAACTGATGGGCCTGGGAACCCAGGTTTCTGATTTCAGTACAGAGATTCTGCCCCATCTTGTTGGTCACATGAATAGTTTTCATAACGCTCTCTACCATCGTGACATCGGCAAACTCAGGGCGCTCGCTGAAGCCCAAAAAGACATGGGGGAAATGCCTGAAGCCTACGAACTGATTGATTCTCTCGAGAGCTATTGGCAGCCGAACGAGAAACGGCAAAAGCTCTTATCGGAATTTCAGAGCTGTCTTGAAGCGGTGGATCTGGATAGTGAGGCAGTCAGGTCGCTGGTAAAATCCTGAGGGGAAAATGATGGACGGTGAACTCACAAACATGTATGTGAAGACCATTGATTTCGATGGGGCTTCGCCGGAACAAAACTGGTAATATTCAATGATCCAAAAATTCCTTGTGCTTGGCAGTAACTCCTTCTCAGGGGCGAGTTTTTCAGCGCATTTGCTGGATGCCGGTCATATTGTCTATGGAGCAAGCAGATCCCCGGAACCCCATGACGCCTTCCTCCCCTATAAATGGCAGAAATCGAAAGAAAATTTTCAGTTTCACCAGTTTGACCTGAACAAGGATTTGGAGAGGATCATCGACTTGGTTAAGGCGGAGCAGATATCGTATATCGTGAATTTCGCTTCCCAGAGCATGGTTGGAGAAAGCTGGGAAAATCCAGGGGACTGGTTCCGCACCAACGCCCTATCCACCGTACTTCTTCACGATGAGCTTCGAAAAATCCCGTTTCTTGAGAAATACGTCCATGTATCGACCCCAGAGGTCTATGGCAGTACGTCGGGGTTTGTCAAAGAAGATCACGTCCTAAATCCCAGCACCCCTTATGCCGTATCCAGGGCTGCCGCTGACATGAGCCTTAACAGCTTCTTCAAGACCTATAACTTCCCGGTCGTCTATACCCGAGCTGCAAATGTGTACGGTCCAGGGCAACAGCTTTACCGGATTATTCCCCGGACAATTCTGTATGCTTTAACAGGTCGCACCTTGCAACTACATGGCGGTGGACATTCTGAGCGCTCTTTCATCCATATTGAAGATGTTTCCGTTGCCACAATCAAGATCGCCCTCAATGGTCAACTTGGTGAGTGCTATCATATCTCAACCCCTCAGCTCATCAGCATCAGGGATCTTGTCGAAAAAGTTTGCGAAAAGTTATCAGTCGACCCAGCGGATCTGATTGAAGTAGTGGGTGAACGACAAGGAAAGGACCAAACCTACAGTCTGGACGATGGAAAACTGCGATCTACACTGGACTGGTCGGACCGGGTTTCTCTCGACCAGGGTATTGATCAGACGATCGACTGGATGAAAAGCAATTTGAAAGACCTGACAGCCCAACCACAATCATATATTCATAGGCCCTGATGGCTCTTCATAAGTCGTTAAGCGTATTTAAGGTTAGAAGATGAAACAGGAAATCGACCTGCTGGTTAATTACCCGAAAACCAAACGGGATTTGAAACAGCGAGGCAATGAAAAAACCGAAGAAGATAGAGCAGTTGCCAGGCAGTTCGGTGAAGCCTTCTTTGATGGAGATCGACGTCACGGGTATGGCGGCTTCACGTATAACCCGAGATTCTGGCAACCTGTTGTTCCGACCTTTCAAAAGCATTTCGGTTTGACCGCCAGCTCCCGTCTTCTTGATGTTGGTAGCGCCAAAGGCTTTATGCTTCATGACATTCAGCATTTGATCCCTGGCATTACTGTGAAAGGCGTTGATATTTCGGATTATGCCGTCGCCAACACTATGGAGAGTGTTAGAGACCACGTGTCCGTCGCTAACGCCAGCGATTTGCCATTCGATACAAACAGTTTTGATGTTGTCATCTCTATCAACACCATCCACAATCTTGAGCAGTCTGAATGCGGCAAGGCATTGCAGGAGATTGAGCGAGTGTCACAACAGCATTCATTTATTACTGTCGATGCCTACCGAACTGACGAAGAATATGAACGAATGCAGGCCTGGAACTTGACGGCAAAAACAATCATGCATGTCGATGAATGGAAAACGTTTTTCGATGACGTCGGATATACCGGCGATTATTTCTGGTTCATTCCATGACCCCTGAACTTGCTAAGACACTGTCCCATGGAATGCGCCGAATTCGCACTGTTGAGGAGACAATTGCGGAGCGTTATTCTGATCAGGAAATGCGCTGCCCAACACATCTATCTTCTGGGCAAGAAGCTGTGTCGGCGGCCATTGGAGCGGTATTGCGACCCTCAGACTTAGCGGTAAGCGGTCATCGTGCTCATGCCCACTACTTGGCCAAAGGTGGCGACCTCAATGCGATGATTGCCGAGATTTATGGCAAGGTTACTGGCTGCGCCCGGGGCAAAGGGGGGTCCATGCATCTCGTCGACGAAGCCGTTGGCTTTATGGGATCTACGGCTATTGTCGGTGGTACCGTACCTGTTGGTGTCGGCCTCGCCTACAGCCTGATGCTGAATGAAACTGACGATATAGTCTGTATTTTTCTAGGAGACGCTGTAGTCGAGACCGGGGTTTTTCATGAATCTCTGAATTTTGCGACCCTGAAAAACCTGCCGGTTCTATTCTTGTGTGAGAATAATTTTTACTCGGTCTATTCTCCCCTTTCCGTCCGTCAGTCCCATATGCGACAAATCCACGAAAAAGTATCGGGTTTTGGAATTACAACGGAAGATGGCGATGGCAATGACGTAGCCGCTGTCCATGAAATCGTAAGCCGCACCGTTGCAGGTATACGAGACGGCAACGGTCCGGCTTTTCTTGAGTTTTCTACATTCCGTTGGCGGGAGCATTGTGGCCCCAACTATGATGACGATCTCGGCTACCGGCCTGATCAGTTCATTGAGGACTGGAATGCCCGTGAACCGATCGGCCTGTTTGAAAGCCAGGCTCTGGCCGAGGGCAGTCTGACCCAGGATGATATAGACGCTCTGCAGTCAGGTATAGAGGATGAGGTCAAAGCGGCGTTTGAATTTGCAAAGGCCTCCGATTTTCCACCAGCCAGCGAAGCTTCTGAGCATGTCCTTGCCGCAAGCATGATGGGGAGCTTGAAATAATCATGCAAAGCTTTGCCAATGAAATACGGGATGGCCTCGACCAAGCACTTGCAGAAGATCCCACTGTACTGGTCTTCGGCCTCGGCGTACCAGATCCGAAAGGTGTCTTCGGTACAACCTTGAACCTTCAGGAAAAATACGGCGAAAAGCGGGTCTTTGACATGCCAACGTCGGAAAACGCCATGACAGGCATAGCCATCGGCGCGGCTTTGGGAGGCTTCAAGCCGGTTCTCACTCATCAACGCCTTGATTTCGCACTGCTCTCAATGGATCAATTGGTCAACAACGCTGCCAAATGGCATTTCATGTTTGGTGGTCAACGGAATGTGCCAATTACCATCCGCATGATCCTTGGTCGCGGTTGGGGCCAAGGACCCACGCATTCGCAAAACCTGCAGTCCTGGTTTGCCCACATTCCCGGTCTGAAAGTGGTCATGCCAGCCCTGGCCTCAGACGCCAAAGGTTTATTGCTATCCAGCATCTATGATCCTAATCCGGTTATATTCTTAGAGCATCGCTGGCTTCACAATGCACAAACAGATGTGACAACAGTGGAGCCCATTCCACTGGGCAAGGCAAAGCTTCTACGTGAAGGCGATGCCGTGACCATCTTGTCCGTATCATATATGACGATTGAAGCACTGCATGCGGTCGATGTGCTTCAGCAACAGGGGATCAATTGTGACCTCATCGACCTTCGTACGGTGGCTCCGATGGATTGGCCAACAATCGAACAATCTGTAAAGAAAACAGGACGTCTTCTGGTTCTGGACACCGGTTTCAAAAGTTTCGGAATTGCCGGAGAAATCATGGCCCATGTAACAGAGACATGCTGGTCCAGCCTCAAGCACCCACCCGCACGTCTAACGGCACCAGATTACTCTGAATCAACCAGTCCGGCATTGACAAAGGACTATCATGTAAGGGCAGAACATATTGCCTCAAAAATAGGGGAAATGATGGAAACGTCCGTTTCAGTCGAGCCAATCCTGAGCCAAAGAGGTCCGGCGCATGATGTCCCCGGCAACTGGTTCACAGGTCCCTTTTAGGGATCTAAACAGCATATAAAATTTGGGATAGACGCATCTTGTTATTTACTGTTTTAAAAATTGCGGTCGGGATCGGATGCATCATTGCCCTCTTCTATTTCAACTTCATCGATTTTCATCTACTTGGCAAGGCGCTGTCTTCACCTGGCATTGTCTTTTTTGCCTTCTCCTGTTTGCTCTTTACGGTTTTTATTGGCGCCCTTAGATGGCAAATCCTAATGCGATCCTTAGAAGTTCGCATATCCTATATTCAGTCCCTCAATTTTACCTTCATCGGACAATTTTTTAATGTCTTCCTGCCAGGTGCTTATGGTGGTGATTTCGTAAGGGGTGGACTTGCTTATCGGCTACATCGAGACAAACTAGGCGAGATTATGATGAGCAGTCTAGTTGATAGGCTGTCAGGCTTGGTCGGGTTGCTCGTCATTGCCCTCGCGGTCCTCGCTCTGATCCCTTCTCAATATCAATTCTGGATCGGCGTGATTGTTGTCTCCGGTCTTGTTCTTGCATTTGTTGGTTTGTTTTGTGCCGTGAAGTTCCAAGGATTATTTCGGGCTGTTATAAAAATTTTGCCGGATCCCATTGAACGTATCCTGATGAAAATTTTCGATACCATCGTTGGAGCCCTTGAAACATACTGGGACCGAAAACGTGATCTTGTTGCTTCCATTGGCCTTTCGGTCTTTCAGTATATCCTGGTTCTGGAATCCCTGTATTTTTTGGGTAATGCCATGGAGATCACTAGCCTTTCCTGGACAGGCTATATCGTTTCGGGGGTCGCCGGCCTTTTTGCCAACGCAATCCCACTTTCTCCCGGTGGCCTCGGAATTGGTGAGGCGGCATTCGGTCAGATCGCCCACCTTCTTGAAAGTCAGCCCACTGATACTGCCTACAGCTCCGTTTTCCTTGCCATGCGAACCTTGACCCTCTTGACAGCAGCTGTCGGAATCGTTCCGTTCCTACTCTATCGTGACGCTGTGAATGCCGTGAAACAGGATAAAGACAGCCTCCAGAAAAATGGGGTGTAAGGATGTTCGAGAGCCTCTTCTTTTTATTGACCGTTTCACTCTTATTTGGGCTCTTTTTACACATCCTATTAATGCGCAAAACCCGCGGAAAATACATTTATTTGGCAGCCATTATTTTGCTTAACAGCGCATTAATAATCGCGATTGCAGTGTTCTATCTGCTTGGTGCGAAAATCACATTTGAAGGCTTTGTCATCGCTGCAATCTTTTTGGAAAGCTTTGCCTTAGTCTATTGTTTCATCCTGGTGGGCGTGGTTCATGATTCCCCTACCCTTGCAATCGTCAAAGCCTTAATGGCGGCCGAACCCGATGGGTTATCCGATGAGGGCTTAAAGCGCTTCATTTCTGCTCACCCATTTGTGTTCTCACGAATTGAATCCCTGATAGCTACCGGTGATGTCAATGAATCAGAAGGACGTTTATATCTGACGACGAGATCAAGAGTAATCCTAACTATGATCGGATTTTATGAGAATATCATTCGTGCCCGTCGGGAAACTGGTTAGATCATGCTCGGACTATTTACTACAATCATTCCCGTTCTAGCCATTGGTATTCTTCTTGACCTTTTAGTCGCACGATTTACAGGCAAACGGATCCTGGGATATGCGATCAGTTTTCTTGTCACTTTAATTGTTGTCCCGCTGACTTTGATGGTCGCACAGAACAATACAGATATTTTTGAAATTCTTATCGGGCTCGGGATCGCTCTAATGTGGTGGTTTATTTATCTCAACTTCGTGCAGGCTGTTGAATCTTCAATCCGGATTCGAATGCTCATGGAAATACGGGCCAAAGGCGGATCACTTAGCGTCGATGAGTTGCAAGAGGTCTATAATGATGAGAGGCTTATTATGATACGGCTCGAGCGACTAGAATCTGCCGGAGCCGTAACTAAATTTCAGAACCAACATTTCCTAAGATCGACCAAGCTTCGAAAAGCAGCAGTGTTTTTTACAACCCTTAAAATTCTCGTCCTAAATAGAACCAGCCAGTTTGACTGATGGAGCTCTGGAAGGCCGATAGCTATCCCCAGTACATTTCGGAGCTAGATGAGATAAATAGGCTCCCTTCCTTATAGGAAACCGGGATGTCGGAAACATCGGTCGCCTTCTGCCATCCTGTTTTTTGAGCAAACAACCCGACATTCAATCGCGTAAAATATTCGTATATTGCCTGGGCATTCTCAGTTGTTCCGACCTCAACGATGGCTTCCAGGTCCGCCCAATATTCTGTTGGCACGGCTTTCAGGATGACGGTCTCATGCCCTTCTGCATCTATTTTCGCAAAATCAACACCCCGAAAAACCTCTTCCGCAGCCTTGATTTCAACCATGTATTTCGTCAGGTCCCCATACGGATCACTTTTGGCGCCAGCAAGATGACTTCCCGTAGTATTTCCTTCAACACGGATAAATTCACTCATGCCATTTTCACTGGAAACTGCAGCTTTTATAGGTGTCACCTTATCCGTAACCCCATTCAGCTCTAACCTTTTGATCAACCATTCAAAATGCCGGTCATCAGGTTCATAACTAGTAACTGTGAAACCCAATTTAGCCATCAAAATAGAGTGCAGACCAAGATTGGCACCGATATCAATCGTATTTTTGTATCGTTCTCTATTGGCAAGGTAAAAGCTGAACAAAATCAATTCGTCGAGTCCAAATAAATCAAGAGAATCGATAGCACCCATCTTCTGGTATGGCATTGAGAGTTGACCAAAGGGCCCAAATGGTACGTCAGTTGCGTCTGAAGACTTGAAGTCTGAATTGCGAATAAAATCCAGGCTGCAGGCTTCCATCAATTTATAAAAAGAGCTGCCTCGCGCATGCAGAACATACGCAGATTTCAAAGCTTCAAAGAGATTGTTTTCCGCGATATTCATTCGGCGCCTTCCTGTTATGGAAATTTACGAGCAATAGGTTCGCTCCGTATTTATACGGAATATGTGGGAATGACCATCTCTTCCTCGACGATTTCTTCACCAAGTGCCGGGAGCTGGTCCTCCAATGGAGCTCCGAATTTAAGGACCGGAAACAAGCGCTGGTCAGGATTGATCTCCACATTGACGAAAACCGGTCCGTCGGCAGAAAAAATCTCGGCAAGCTGCCCTGACATTTCAGACGCATCGTCAATCGTAACCGTATTTAGTCCCATAGAATTGGCAACCGATGAAAAATCGGTAAAAGCCAAACCAGAAGACTCATGAACACCAACATAATTCGCCTGCAGCCATGTCTCCAGCGTTTGCTTCTGGATACCATGCCCATGATTGTTGAAAAGAAAGATGCGCAGCTTCATCTGATGTTTGACTACGGTTGCCAGCTCCGGCAAACAAATCATCAGCCCACCATCTCCAATCAGGCAAGTAAAGGTCGTATCAGGTTCTGCCGCAGCCGCTCCGATAGCAGCCGGCAAGGAATATCCCATAGGCGTATTATTCCAGGCAGAATGAAGACGCTGGTCTTCCTTGAAACGAAACGCATTGCAAGTCCAGGTCAGGTTACCACCAGTATCTGCAAAAATCGTCTCACCGGCAGGTACATACTCTGAAAGAGATTCGATGAATTGATAAGCATTTACACATCCTTGCTGTGGTTCAGGATCGAAATTCTCAACGGAAAACTTGGTCTTCCAATGGTCTATTTTTTCCAACCATTCCGATACGGTTGCTCTTTCAATTATGCGCGCATGTATTTCAATTATAGGTAAGGCGGCGTCCAACCGAGCCCCAATGCGATGCGAAATTTCGATACCAAAACCATCAAACTTGTCCATTTCCCCTGCACTGGCGTCAATCATCGCAATCTCGGCCTGTCGAGCAAAAGCTGGAAGTATTCCTCCTGTCAGGTTTTGAGAAAGGCGACTTCCCAGACAGAGAATAAAATCCGCATTCTGAACGACATAGTTACCGATTCTAGGTGCATAGACACCAAAGCTTCCCATATTCAGCGGATGTGAAAACGGCAACAAATCGACCGCTGCCCAACTTGTCAGGACAGGAGCTCCCAACAAGTTGGCCAACGAGGAAAGGTCATACCCCAAATCCGGAGTTTTAAGGCCACCACCCAGAATAACCACCGGGCGATTTGCTGACAAAAACTTCTTCAGGACGTCAGCAATCTGATTTTCGATGGAGTCATTTTTAAGCTTTGGAACATCAAATCCTATCAGGCTCTCCGGATTAATTTCCGCCCGCTGAAAATCATCAGGAATATCTAGCAATACAGTTCCGGGACGACCTTCAAATGCCATATGGTACGCCTTTTCCAGGCAATAGCGAATGTCTTCCGGTTTCTTGAGTTGCTCAGCATATTTGGTCACTGTCTTAAAAATTGAGACAACGTCTGTTTCCTGAAACCCTCTTTGCCGAATGTCATGATCACCTTTGAGGCGATGCGACGCCACCTGACCCGTTAGCATCAGGGTTGGTACGCTGTCATAGAAAGAGCAACAAGTTCCTGTCAGCAGATTTGTCGCCCCTGGCCCGCTGGTTGTGATAGCAACCCCGAGCTTGCCGGTGCGTCGAGCATATCCGTCCGCGGAAATTGCAGCACTTTGTTCATGCTGGGAGCAGGTAAAATCCATTCCGTCCTGCTTGGAAACAGAATCCAACAGATGAACTGCAGCACCGCCGGACATTCCGAATACCTGAGTAACGCCTTTCTCGGCGAGAAATTTGATTACATAGGAAGAAAGCTTCATTGATACCCTATCGCCTGTCGTTCATTCGCTTTTATGCTGGTTGCCGGAACGACGCAACCGAAACATATCCTCATCCTGCAGAAGAGATGAGGAAAGCAATTCACCACCGTCATGCCAGTCATCATGCACGACAGAGAAATTTCTTCCCGCTGTCTCCGGCCGGGCAAAGCACCAGTTAATGAGAGCGTATATGTCGTTAATTGGTGTTCCAGTTTCCTGGGTGTCTACAAATGACTGGGTTGTTTCCAAATTATCTCCGGCAGCCTCTCCAGCTGCCAGCGTCTGATCATGGATTTTACTTGCGACCCAGCCTGTTCCAATGGCTACACAATGCAAATCCGGTGTTTCATCGCTGATCAGTTCACAGAATTTCACAAGCATCACCTTGCCCAATGAATAAGCCGAATAATTTGCGAACGCCCTGTTGATAGCACCACCGACAAGAAATGCCACCTTGCCGGTGTCTCCAGATCTTCTGTAGGGATAGAGGTGATGCAGTAATTCAAGTTGTTGTAAGGAGTTTACAATGACTGACTTTTTCCAGTCTCTCGCTTTAAGGTCAACAAATTTTCCAATTGGGCTGAGTAATCCCACCGCAGAAATGAAATGATCCCAAACAAGTCCATTTTCGGAAAAATAGCTTGCGACATTTAAAAGGTCACTGTCTTCGCTGATATCACATTGTATGAGTTGGATCTCATCCCGGTTTTCGAGATGTCTGACGTGCTGTTGCTGGCGAAAAGTACCGATGACCCGATACCCGGCATCCACATAGTGTTCTGCCAACTGGCCTCCGATATCACTTGAAATCGCGGCGATAAACACTGTATTTGGGCCCGTCACATCAGTAGCCTTATCTCATCCACAACGACGGCGAAAGTTCGCTAAAACTATATTTCAGTCGGCCGGGCAGATGATTGGGATTCACATTCTGATTTGCTTTAATTTGAACCTGTGTTACATAGTTTTCGACTTTTGACAAGTGGGGGATGACGTCACCGCCGGACCAAAAACCGGCCTTCTGTCAACGCCCGAAAGACAGGAATTTTTTATGCGATTATTGGTGACAGGGGCGTGTGGATATAAGGGGTCAGTACTTGTTCCCAAACTCTTGAAACACGGCCATGAAGTCATTGCATATGATATCCAGTGGTTCGGTCAATTCTTACCCAAACATGACAGCCTGACTATTGTCCAGGGCGATGTAAGATTTTTCGATACAGCACTGCTTGACGGTATCGATGCCATTATCCATTTGGCATCCGTAGCCAACGATCCTTGCGGTGATCTTGATCCAAAACTAACGTGGGAAATTAGCGCCTTAGCAACTATGCAACTTGCGGACAATGCGGCAAGAGCTGGCATCAAGCGCTTTATCTATGCATCTTCTGGCAGTGTATATGGTGTCAAAGAAGAAGAGCAGGTCACGGAAGACCTCGAGCTTTTACCAATTTCCGAATATAATAAAACGAAAATGGTCGCGGAACGCGTTTTGCTTAGCTACGCTGACCAAATGTGCGTGCAAATCGTCCGCCCGGCGACCGTTTGCGGTGTTTCTCCACGAATGCGACTCGATGTGTCCGTAAACATGCTGACTATGCAGGCGCTTGTAAATGGCAAGATCACTGTCTTCGGCGGCGAACAGGTTCGGCCCAATATTCATATTGATGACATTGCGCGCCTCTATATTTTCCTTCTCGACAATCCTCAAGTGACCGGCGTTTATAATGCCGGGTTCGAAAATTTAAAAATTATCGAGATCGCAGAACGTATCGCCGCCAAAATCCCATGTGAGATTGAAGTTACTCCTTCTAATGATCCACGTTCTTACCGCGTAAATTCTGACCGAATTTTGGCTGCCGGATTCGAACCTGAAAAAACCGTCAACGACGCCATTACAGAGGTCATTGCATCTTATCAACGCCGTGATCTCCTGGATGAGGACCGTTGGTATAACTTGCGTTGGATGGAAAATATGGCAAAGAGCGCATGATCCTCACCGACCCAGATCTGCAAACCGTTGGTTCTGCATTTTCAGACTATAGCAGACGCTTAAATGACGCCCTTAATGCTGTAGATGAAGAAAACATAACTTGTCTCTGTAACAGTTTGCTTTCGGCTTGGAAAACTGGGAACCAATTGTTTCTTTGTGGCAATGGTGGAAGCGCAGGAAACGCTGTTCATATCGCAAATGACATGATTTATGGCATTGACAGAAAATCCGGTAAAGGTCTCCGTGCCCATGCACTAGCTGCAAATACAGCGATTCTGACTTGTCTTGCAAATGACGAGGGATATGAGGAAATTTTTGCAAAGCAGCTTGCGGTCTATGCTAATTCAGGCGACATCTTGCTTGTCTTATCTGGAAGCGGAAACTCCGCTAATATTCTCAGGGCGTTGGAATATGCAGATAAGAACGGGATCGAGACATACGCAATTTTGGGATACAGCGGCGGAAAAGCTCTCCAAATGACGCAGCATCCAATCCATTTTGCGCTCGACGATATGCAAATTTCTGAAGACACCCAATTAATCGTCATGCATTACGTGATGCAATGGCTTGCAGACAAAGCCTCTGAAGTGAATTCGTAGTTGGATTTCGCATGATCAGTTTTATTGTCCCCGCATTCAATGAGAGCCGCGCGATTATTGGCACAATGGGGACGATAAGAGATGTTACTCGGATCCACGAAATTGAAGACTATGAAATCATTATTATTGATGATGGTAGTACAGACGATTCAAAGGAAATCATTGCCGATTTAGTACAGAAAGACCCTAAGATCCAACCGATTTATCATTCGGAAAACATGGGCTTGGGCCGCTCCTTGGTGGATGGTGTTCATAAAGCGTCAATGCCGCAATTTATCATAGTTCCCGGAGACAATGATATCAGCCTATCATCCCTCAGCTTAATGTTGCATTTCAAGGATGCGGCAGAGTTGATATTAACTGTGCCGATCAACAAGGAAGTGCGTCCTATTGGACGACAAATTATTTCCGCAACCTATCAAATACTGCATAATATATTTTTTGGTACCTCAGTCGGATATTTAAACGGCCCCGGTATATGGCCAACAGAACAGGTAAAGCTCTTAAAACTTACGTCTAATCGCTTTTCAATTATCTCCGAATTGAACGTAAAGTTACTGACAAAAGGTATCGAGTTTGCCGAAGTTCCCATTTATCTTCAGGCAGATGAGCCGACGCGGAGTACGGTCAACATCAAGAACATGGTTGAAGTGGTGAAGGTTTTTCTGATGTTGGTAGTTGAGCTTAACCTGAAGCCGGACCGGCAGGAGAAACGGCCCCTGAATCGGGTAAAAATCAACTTCGGACGATAGAGGGTTGTACCGGGAAATGGCATGGAAAAAGTAAGTCGGTTCTTCCAAAATTATAGTACATCGTCACTTTTTCTGATTGTTGTGCAACCAGTATTCTACGGTTGTACGCGGGCGGCAGAAAATCTCGACAAGAATCGCATCTACTTCATGTTTTATGCGCTTTTTCTGGCAGCCGCAGTGTCTTTCTTATTGACCTTTTTTTCTGGGTCTCCTCCTGTCTATACAGCCGAGCATGTAAAGCTATATGACTTTGACGATACAGCTTTCCAGAGGCAAACCTATTTTCTCTATGCCGTCATATTGTTTTTTACGGCTCTGTTTCTGACCGTGACACAAAAACAGATGACATTTCCCTACTTTCGCGCTGTCTGGGCCAATCACCGATTGCCGCTCGAGACAATAGCTTCAGCGCTCATTTTGATACTGGCTTTACCCTTGCTTTTTAATTACCTCGGTTCGATTACCGAGAAGCGAGCATTTTGGACAGTGTTAGGGTGCCTGGTAGTAATTTTCTCAATGCTAGGCGCCAGTCGCTCTGCTAAAGGACTATTCTTCATAGCTGTGGTAACTCTGGGAGTATTTTTTGCCCTGTTCATACTGCCATTGAAGGCAAGCTTTATAGTTGGTGACGGTAAATTATGGATGATTGATCATCATTGGACGGGCGTCATTGGTCACGGACTGATGTCAACTATGCTTGGTCCCGATGCGCCAACATCTCTTCCCGAATACGGTATCTATCTGAACAAGCTGATTGCTTTAGCGGCTGGGTCTTCCTTTTTCCTTGAGATGGGAGGCACAATAAAATTCCTTCAAGCGATACATCTACTGTTTATAGTTTTGATTTTTGTCATCCTACTACAGAGGTTTGGAATTCGAAATCTAGACCTTGTATTGATCTCCTTTCTATTGGTTCTTCTCATTCTTGCACCTGTTCTTTCAGGGCTGGCGCCTACTGTAAGAGTGCCAAACCAGTCGCCATTGCGATTTGTTTTTATCCCTATCGCTATTCTATTTGCACCCCTTATTGCCCGCCAAGGAGTATTTCTATGGTGGATAGCTGCCGGAATACTATGTGCGATAGCTGCCACCTATAATCTTGAAACTGGATTGATAAGTGCTTTAGGTCTCGGTTTTGCTCTTTTCATTCGTTCAATGAAAACCGGCTACTTATCTGTCCTGACCGGCGGTATCTTGTTCTTGTTATCATTTGTACTAACTGCCTATTTTCTCCTGACCCTTGTGGTTCAAGAGACTGCAGAACTGGCAAATCTCCCCAGTTTGATGAATCTTTTTGCTTCTGGATACGGTGGGAAAACTTTTTCTTGGTACCTGCCCTTCTTTGCAATTACAGCGCATGTTTTTTATCTGTTTTTCGGTTGGATCAAAAGCAGTCGGGAAAAGACGCCATTGTCGGGAACTGAAGTACAATCAATAGCCATTGTCGGTATCATTATCGCGTTCATGCCATACGTTACAAATCGATTTTATGAACAGAACATGTGGATACCGATTTTGTTGTATCTGCTGCTCGTCCTCCCCAAGCTTGCTTCAAAGGAATTTTGGCAGAAAGCCGCCATATTACTTTTCGTGATTGTTGTCATTGCTCCCTCACACTTGGAGAGATCTAGTTTGTTTGTAAAAAACCTAAAGTCCATTTGGACAATGGATCTTGCAGGCAGATGCTTCAATGGGCTTACCGCTTCTGAACGCCTTTGCGAATATTTGGATAGACAGTCCGGCGAGTTACAGGAAATGGCCTCCAAGGAGAAAATAGTCTGGATAAGCGCTATTCCTTTGACCCTGTCAAGTATGTCTAATGTCCCGCCGTCCCTGTCGAGAGCCGATCCTTTTGCTTACGCCAGAACGCCTGAACATCAACAGGAACTCTTGGAAGAAATAACCAAGATTTCCCCGGATCTTATACTGATTGATCGCGTCGATATCCTAAATCCCACGGGGATTGCCACCTCGGTCGCGGACTGGCAAAAGCGATTGATAGCGGATGCTGGTTATCGCATAGATCATCAATCAGAACACTGGATTTACGCAATTAAGTTAGACTAAGTTCTTAGATCGCTTAGGAATTATCTACTGCATCCAGAGAAGCTCCGAACACTTCCCGTACACCCATGCCTCCGTCCACCGTGATTGTCTGTCCAGTCAAATAAGAGGCGTCGTCAGAACATAGAAAGGAAACGGTTTTTCCGATTTCCCGTGCGGAGGCGGCTCTCCTAAGAGGTACGACGGCTTCAATAATTTGTCGATTTTTTGGGGTATCACTGATTTTCATGCCCTCTTCCCGATCTACCAGACCCGGGGCAACGGCATTTACGCGAATATTGTCCGCGCCAAGTTTACAGGCAAGAAATCTCGTCAATTGTTCGAGCCCGGATTTGGAAACATGATAGGGCCAACTACATTGTGCGGGAGCGATTGAGCTTGCAGTGACAGAAGAAACATTCACGATGGCCGGTTCAACAGATTGCCGTAAGTAGGGGTGCGCTAACTCGGAAAGCCAAGCAACAGCTTGTAAAACTAAAGAAGAGTGAATATCCCAATCAGAACCTTCCAACTGGCCTATCTGACTTTTATCACGTCCCGGTGCCGCATTATTCACCAATATATCGAGAGAACCCAACTTATCTGAGACGGCTTCAAGCACGGTTTTACAGCCGTCTCTTGTGGATATGTCGCAGGCAATAACTATCACTTCTTGTCCAGGACCGATCAGGCTTTTTGCGAGTTCTTCCGCCTTTTCTTTCTGCCGATCGACAATAACGACACTGGCTCCCTCTTCATAAAGTACTTTTACAATACCCGCACCAATGCCCTGCGCACCTCCGGTCACAAGTGCTATCTTGTTTGTGTGGCGTGCTCCGTTCATTCAATTTCCTGTTTTCATTGTTTTAGACCGGGGCGGATCTCTACCCAGTTGACGTTTGCGCGCTTGTCATTGCTCAAAATATCCGCAATGACTTTTGCGACATCCTCGGGTAACAAGTGCCAAGTCTCATCTTCCATGCCAGCGAAACCGGTCGCCACGGCACCTGGAGCAACCAGACTCACACCGATGCCATATTTACCCAGATCAAGAAAAAGCGCTTCGGAAAAGCCTTGTAACCCAAATTTTGTCGCATTGTAGCCCGTCCCGCCCGCAAATGCGTACCTGCCCGCTCGGCTTCCCAAATTAATGATATTTGCTTTTGCTGATTTCTTTAACGCAGGCAAGGCAGCTTTACAGCAATTAAACACACCAGTTAGGTTTATATCGATCATGGCCCGCCAATCTTCAGGAGAAAGAGTTTCGATACTCTCCACACTTCCAACACCTGCATTATTAACAAGCGCATCCAGGCCACCCATGGCCTTTGTTGCGGCATTAATCATATGGGAAACGTCGTCATAGTTGCGAACATCGCAGACTGCGCCAGAAATCCTGCGGTCAGGTCCCACCCCTTCCAATTTAGCAATTGCCGTTTGCAACTTTTCTTCGTCGCGGCCGCAAATAAAAACACTATGTCCTTTTTCAGAAAGTGCGAAGGCAGTTGCCAATCCAATTCCCGCTGTACCGCCGGTAATCAAAACTCTGCTATCCAATGGTTTTTCCTGGGTTGGCATGGGCAGGTTTTATTAAACTGCAACTGGTTTTCGAAACAATCGATGAATATGGGGGTATCGCATCAACATTTTCCCTAACCCGTCAAAGGTATCTCCGAACTCACTCGCGTAACTCCCGATAAGTTCACGTTGGTGCGGCAAATGGGAAATCACAAATTGGCTCAATTCGCCAACATGCACGTGTTCTGGAAGTACCTGAAACGATTTGTCCTCTACAGCAACCATATCAAATGAAAAATGATCAACCTCTTCATCTTCCGAAGATAACAAACGATGTTTGCGCATCAAACTAAAGCGCTCCAAATCATCAATATAGGCTTCCATCAAATCGTCTAGGCGACCGAGTTCTTTCAACCAGACTTTCATTAGGTCAAAGAGAACCTTGTTCATTTCATCGAGAAGCAAGAAGAATGAAGTGGCTTTTCCGGTGGACATTTCATTCGTGCCCCGCTCATCTTCCAGTAGTTCGTCAATATTCTCGCGAACATGATCAGAGAGAC
Organism: Pseudomonadota bacterium; assembly: GCA_024743055.1. Taxonomy (GTDB): domain Bacteria; phylum Pseudomonadota; class Alphaproteobacteria; order Sneathiellales; family Sneathiellaceae; genus Sneathiella. The sequence goes on along the minus strand of JANSXH010000013.1, from coordinate 53,352 downwards.
TGTCGACATCATTCCAAAGCCTTACTGATGTCCCAGTTCTGAAGTCATCATACATCGCGGTGATTTCTTCTGAATATCCCCGACGTCCCTCATAAAACCTGATAATAAAATCAAACCAGGAAAGCCCCAATGCCTTGCATAACCCCTGAATTTCCGCAAACACCTTGCCATTATGTAAAATCTCGATTGTCAGATCCAATTCACGGCAGGCAATATAGTCTTCGAAAGGCAAGGTAGAATTTGAGACAAGTATTTCTTCAGATTCGACAGAAGAAAAAACCTCACCGGCAACTTCGTAACGCCCAAAGGACCGTGGCATAATCCTGTGCTTGGTTTTCATATTGTATAACTTACGGTTATCTGGTGTATTCAATGCCGTTTGCGGCAGCATTATCAACTGATACATCCGGATATTGTCGAAACCCATTTCAACTGTATCCCTTAGAGACTGCTTATGGGCTGCCACGGAATCACCTGGTAAGCCCAAAATCAGTTCAGAATAGGTCCCGGTGTTTGAGGTATTAGCCATTTTACCGGCTTCCGAAAGCTTTTCGACCGAAATATTTGACCTCGATACATTCTCAAGAACAGTCGGATCCGTCGATTGCAAGGACGCTGCCATGCTGACTGCTCCGTTCAAGGTTTTTACAATATCAACGACTCGTTCTTTTTGGTTCTTGCCCGTCGAGACATGAACATATTTTGGGTAGGAATACTTTTCCTGGCAGTCGGCAATGATCCTCGCCTTATCATAATCCTGCTTAAACATTCCAAAATTGGCATCAGAGATATACAAATCGCGCGGGCCTTTCACGCGTTCTGATATATAGTGAAGCTCTTTCTCGAGTTGATCCTGGCGCTGACTGACGACGTTGTAATACTTGCTTCCCTCCGTACAAAAAGCGCATTTGAAAGGACAGCCGCGTGTTGTATGGATCATCGGGCCGAGATTTTCATCGAAAAACTTGTCCATCAAACCCATGAGATAGGGTGACGGCACTTCTTCGAGATTCAGGCGAGGCAGCATTGCACCCTGCACAACTTCGTTGCCTACTTTGTAGTGAACATTTCCAATATCGCGTTTTTCAGATTTAATGAGATTAATATCAAAATCCACTTCAACAAGGTTGTCAAGAAGCCGGACAAACGCCTCCTCACCTTCTCGTGCGACATAGAAATCCAAATCGGTATTCACATTCCAAAATTGATCGATTTCCTCATCAGAAAGGCCATAATTAGGGCCTCCAAATACAACGACAGTATTAGGCCAGTGCTTTTTGATCGCTTTCGCGTATTGCCGGGAAATATCAAAATTCCAGGAATAGTTGGCAAACCCGACGATATCCGGGACATTGGTATCGAGAGCAGCACTTAAGTCCTCAGGATATTTGAAAAGCTCCACATCTATTTCATCAGGCTTTTTTTCAAGCAAATAGGCGGCGACCAATCCAATAGAGAGCGGAAACACATTTGAGGATAAAACCAAACCATTATGTGTAAGATCAGCGAAGTAGATGCGGGTCTTTTTCATTTGCCGATACGTAAACCTATTACTTATGGAATGCTCCAAATTATGGCTCTACCTTATACAATACAGATCATTATTTGTCAGGAAAAACTATTGCCTCAGCGAGCGACAATGAACCACCGCATCTAAAAGATCTAAATGACCAAAAAGGGCGCTGTTATTGCGACGTCAACAGCAATTCTTAGATTAGCAACCTTCTAGACATTCATACACAAAGCATATAGAGGAAGGATCTTTAATACTTGCCTATCGTCATTCTGCTTTATGAATTTGATATGCGCACGTGCACAATCCATTTCATGTTCTAAGTTGAAAACTAATCTGGTCAGTACCTACGGGGCCTCTCTACCTCCGAGACTGAGGTTTCTCCCAATTCTTTACCGAGAATGAGTCTCTGAGCACCTAATTTTGATATAGATTCCACTAAGAGGCAGCAGGGAATACAACAATCAGCTGAGAGTATTGGATAGATCAAGACAGCTCAATATACTTCTTCATTCATGTCGTTGATTGAGTCAAGCACAAGGACAAGGCGGGTTTGGCCCGTCCCCTCAATGGGAGGCGAACGGTGCCGCAAGTGGGTGTCCGGATTGTTTGGCCAATGCTGACCTCTCATCACCAAAGGTGCCCCAGTAGGTACGGAATGAACAATTTGAGGATCAAGCCCGTCGGTCGCATTACCATATTGGGTTCCTGAGCCCCGATAGGTACAAATCAGGCGTGACGTCAGATAATCCATATGAAACTTCCGGCAGGCATCCGTTTTCGTGATGTCAAAACGCAGCCGGAGATAAGGCGCTGACATCAGCTCTGCAAACACGCTCGCCAACTTGACGACGTCATCTACAAGCATCTGTCTTTCCGGGCAGTCCGGTGTGCCAGACCTTTCACAAATCCTGTTGACGGTTTCCCGGATTTCTTTAGGCCGTATGATTACCCGCGCATCGGGTAGGTATTCCGGATCCAGTCGATCAATCCAGGATTGCAACCGCGTGTCGATCGGGCGCTGAAAAATGGCTGCAGCACAGGCCGGATCGTGAATTTGCGATAACTCCTCAACCGTATTCACCCATTGAACACCTGTCGAGAAACTCTCTATCTTTTCCTGAGCAACTAACATCAGGCTATCTCCATTTTTTTCTACTATAAAACTCGTCAGGGTCTACCTGCTTCAAAAGGCTATGAAATCATAAGGTCATGTTGCTCGCTGACGTTTAACCAGGATGCGAAATAGGCCTCGACTGACTGTTTTGAAATTTTCCGGGTGATAAAAACGATCTTGGTTCGATGATCCTCGGTCGGCCATTCTTGCAGTTCAATCGGTTCATGAAAGACATGCTGCACACCATGAATTATGTAGGGCCGCTCTGGATGGTCTCGCAAACAGATGATCCCTTTGATACGCAGCAAATTCTCCCCGTGATCTGACAACAGCAACTGAAGTGCGAGAACAAAGGATTGCGAAAAAACAGGCTCTTCAACAATCAGGGAAAAGCATTCGATATCATCCCCATGTTTATTCACATCCTGATGTTCATGATGATGATGATCATATGCCACCGTTAATTTTTCAGCCTTGAGCCATTTCCGAACATCCAAACTCTTACTCTTTTCATCGAAAAGAGCTGTGTCGAACAGTTTTTCGAGCCTAAACCCAGAAGACTGCCGATCCAGTATCTCTGCGGTCGGGTTAAGCCTTTCAAGTCGAGTTTGCAATTCCTCCAGAGCGGCTGCGTCTTTTTCTAAATCCGTCTTGGTAAGAACGATCCGATCAGCAACAGCAGCCTGCTTCACGCATTCTTCCTGGAGGTCCAATGTCTCCATACCAGTTACCGCATCAATCGTCGTTACAATGCCGCCAAGCTCAAAACGCTCGCAAATTTGCGGATCTGAAGTGATCGTATGAGTAACCGGCGCCGGATCCGCCAGTCCGGTTGTTTCGACAATCACCCGTTCAAATGCCGGAAGTTCACCAGCATCTCTTTTGTCTGCCAACCTCATCAGTGTCTCGGAAATATCTCCGCGAACGGTGCAGCACAAACAGCCCGTCGTCATTTCCAGAATCTGCTCCTCTGAATGGGTGACCAGAAAATGATCCAGTCCAACTTCCCCGAACTCATTGACGATCACCGCCGAATTGGAAAAGGTCTGGTCCTGCAGAATTTTCGATAACAATGTCGATTTGCCGCTACCTAGGAAGCCTGTGAGCAAAGTTACGGGCGTTTTCATGAGCATTTCAGAAAATTATTAGATTATTTGTAATGTTATAACATTACAAATAATTGCCGGCAATCGAGATTTTACAAAAAAACCGCCGAAAAAATTGTTTCGACGGCAAAATGGCGACCCCGGCACGACTCGAACGTGCGACCTATTGATTAGAAGTCAATTGCTCTATCCAGCTGAGCTACGGGGCCACTCGGGAACTATGTGGATAATTATCCTCTCACCCGTGTGTAAGAGAAATTATCCGCATAGGCTTTAAGATGAAGACGTCGCTTTTTAGGTTCAAACACTGTGAAATCGATATTATTGGCTTCGCAGAAAGCAATGGCACTTTCCTTATCGTCAAAATCAATTTCAACCTGTTCACTGGTATCGCTTGAGCCGGTCCATCCCATAAGAGGTTCAACAAATTTGTGAGCCGCAGGAGCAAATTCAAGGCGCCAGTGTTTGGTCCCTTTGCGCCCCGATTGCATCGCATTCTTGGCAGGCTTAAAAATTCTCGCTTTCAGGCTCATAACGACTGTTACTCTTTCATATGCGCGAAGGCTTCCGCCGGAACATAATCCATTTCAGGTCCTCCCGGTGGTTCCCAATAGAGCTCCAACGTCGAGGTGTTCTTCTTCTCGAAATATTTAATGTGGATCGGATACCAGCCCGGATCGGAAACCTCAAGTACTAATTCATCAGAAAAGCTATCCGCATGCACTGTTGGATCCTCATAAATCAGTTTATCGCCGATCGAGACATAAACCCCATCATTTGAGTGAACAAGGAACGTATAGCGCCCCGGCTTATCCATTTTGATATAACCCTGGATATTGGCACCAACAAAATCACTGCTTTCGGACGTGAGCACGTTACCGTCTCCAACCTGGTAGTTCAGCATTGGTAGTGGTTTACCTGGCTTGCCATCCTTGAATCCCATCCAATCATCCAGCTCCCGCAGGTTATTCATTTCTGCGCTATAATACTGGACCGCCAACCCAGGCTTCAACTCTCCCGCATTCGGTTGCGGAGAAGCAGCCTTCAAGCCGGTGATTGTCTCGGCGGAAGCAATGGTGGAGAAGGTTAAAACACCTACGCTCAACGCGACCGCAGTGACCCCCTTTAAAATTCCAGACTTCAATAAATTATCCGACATTCCTGTTATATCCCTGTTAGAATCTTGTTACGGATATATTAGCGAAATTCTCAAACTCGGCAATTGAAAGCGGATGACATTTTTCATTCAAACATCGATCGAGCTATTTTTCCGTAAAATCGGCATAAAAAAAACGCTGCAAATATTTGATTTGCAACGTTTTATTTATTGGTCGGGGCGGCAAGATTCGAACTTGCGACCTCTCGCTCCCAAAGCGAGCGCACTACCAGGCTGTGCTACGCCCCGAACGGTGAGGAGATGATCTATACTATTGCGAAGGCTGCTGCAATAGGCTCAGTAAAAAAAATCACGAACCTAATAGAATTATTACCTAAGTACCCTAATTCTTGCTTCGTCTATGGATATAATGAAAGATCGCGTCAGCTTTGAAGATGGTTCTGGTGCCAACTTTTAGGTCCCCCCGCACAAAGACAACAGATTTTGTGCTGCGGACAATGTCCACATAGGCTTCAATCCAATCGCCTTGCCGTGCCGGCGCCATGAATTCTGAATTCATCTTGATGGTAACACAAGGTTGCCCCGTTTTGTGTTTTACAGCCCGGGCAAGAGCTGAATCCGCAAATGTCATCAACATGCCGCCATGAATCAGCTTTAGGCTATTGAGATGAATTTCTTCTACCCGAAGCGCACGAATGACGGTCTGCTCGTCAACTACCTTCTCATAGATTGGTCCGTTGCGGGTGGAAAACAGGGCCGAGGTAGTGACTTCCGTGAACCCTTCTGGAATTGGTTTGCCCATTATTTTTGTACTCATTTATTTGGCAACATTAGGTTTCTTCTATTTTTCAAACAGGGGATGACGTACCACGTTCCCTATCTCGACACCATGTTTTTGCGAGAATCCGCCAACCAATTCAAGCACTGCCCGCACCGGCTGTGAGGGCGAGATATTTTCCAGGGAACCGGGCTGGGCATTCTCCTTGATATAAACGATTTCCCCTAACTCATTGATAAATAGCATATCCAAGGCAATCTTGGTATTTTTCATCCACATCCGGACCGGCGCAGTTCGCTCAAAATCAAACAGCATGCCCTGCATCTCAGGCAGCTCGGTTCGGAACATGAGGCCACGGCCTCTTTCTTCTGACGTATCGGCAATTTCAATGGCGATCCTCAGTTTCTTATCATCAGTTGTAAGGGTGAGATAAGGTTGAGGCTCCGAAGCACTGGCAACAGAAAGGCCACAAAGGAGGACCAGGAAGGGCAATAGCAGAAGAGGTCCGTGAAATTTTTTATAAATCATACGATTAAAGTCCATTGCCGAACGGCCCTGAATAGCTATAATGCCCGCTCCTCGGGGGGAGCAGTCTGCTGAGAGGTTCTAGTCCAGAACGACCCCTGTACCTGATCAGGTTAATACCTGCGTAGGAACGAGTTTATGACGTCTAGCAACCTATCACATCTGCCAGGATCGAATCCTAGCCCGGAAAATTACGGCGATCAAGCGACGGTCCCGTTGGGTGTTGAATTGGTGCTGGTTAAACTGTCTTTCGGCGAAACCCTTATCCTGGAGAATCTTGAGCTGATATTGCCGGCTGGGCAGATAACCTGCCTTCTCGGTCCAAGCGGGGTTGGCAAGACCAGCATCTTGAAAATTCTTGCCGGATTTATCCCTCTAACGGGCAACAGTAGAATTACCTGTTCAGATAGCCTGCCCCTACATTCCCGTGTCTCTTATATGGACCAAAGCGATCTGTTACTGCCGTGGGCATCTGTGGTTGAAAATGTCGCCATCGGCGCCCGCCTGCGCGGAGAGCGCCCAGACCTGATGAGGGCGCGTGAAATACTATGCGATGTTGGCCTCAAAGACTGGTTGTCGGCTCGACCTGACATTCTCTCCGGCGGTATGCGGCAACGGGTGGCCTTGGCTCGAACCTTGATGGATGATTGTCCCGTGGTTCTCATGGACGAGCCCTTCTCTGCACTGGATGCACTGACCAAGCTTCGGCTTCAGGATATGGCTGCCAAGCTTCTTCATGGAAAAACCGTTTTGCTCATTACCCATGACCCCATAGAGGCCCTGCGGCTCGGGCATGTCATCCATGTACTTTCTGGCAGCCCCACTCGGATTTCAAACGCCATCCGTCCAGACGAGGCTATCCCCCGGGATCCAGCGAGTGATAGCCTCAAATCCCATTATTCGGACATAATGGAGAAGCTGTCTCAGACGGAGGCAGATATCACATGAGATTCTTCCGACCCGGGATTACTATTATCGGTTTGTTTCTGATCTGGGCACTGATAGCTGCAATAGCCGGACTTCCCAAATTTATTCTGCCTTCGCCGCAACTCGTTCTCGTGACCTTGTTTGATAAGGCCGAGCTTATCGCCGGGCATGCGGTGACGACCTTGACGGAAATTCTTCTTGGCCTCGCCTTCGGTGTTGCTTTTGGCATGATATCGGCCCTATTGATCTCCGCCTATCGGCCAGTAAGGCAGTGGGTTTTACCGCTAGTCATCGCCAGCCAGGCCATTCCCGTTTTCGCCATAGCCCCGCTTCTCGTGCTCTGGCTTGGTTATGGCATCGGTCCGAAAGTGATTGTCGGTGCCCTGATCATCTATTTTCCTGTTACTATTGGTTTTCTCGATGGTCTAAACCGAACGGGACCGGCCTGGATCAACCTGGCCTCTCTCCTTCAGCAGCGCAGTTCTCATGGCCGGATTCTCAACAGCTACTATCTCTACCGACATATCAAGATCCCTTTCGCCCTGCCAGCACTGGCCTCAGGCATAAGAATTGCTGCTGCCGTGGCGCCGATTGGAGCAATTGTCGGCGAATGGGTCGGGTCCTCCTCGGGCCTCGGCTTCCTGATGCTGCATGCCAATGCCAGGGTTCAGACCGATCTGCTTTTTGCCAGTCTTCTGGTACTGACCTTTATGGCCGTCTCTCTTTATTACATCGTTGACTATGGATTAAGGCTCGCCCTGCCCTGGCAACCCGATCAAAAAAACCTTCTTAGCTGAAATGGAGTATTTTTAATGAAGTTGAAATTCATCGCAATTCTGTTGCTGAGTGTTGGCCTATCATCGACAGCCAATGCCGCGGAGAAACTGACAGTTTTGCTCGACTGGTTTGTCAATCCGGATCACGCAACCCTGATTGTCGCTCAGGAGAGAGGACTGTTTAAGAAGCATGGCCTCGACGTTGAACTGATCGCACCGGCTGATCCAAGTGACCCCCCAAAACTGGTTGCTGCTGGTAAAGCAGAGATTGCCGTCTCCTATCAGCCTCAGCTCCATCTTCAAGTAGCTCAAGAGCTTCCGCTGACCCGCATTGGAACCCTTGTGGCGACGCCACTCAATACCCTCCTCGTGCTGAAAGACGGGCCGATCAAGAAACTAGCTGATTTAAAGGGCAAAAAAGTAGGCTATTCGGTTAGCGGCGTTGAGAGTGCGCTTCTTAAAGCAATGCTTGAACCAGTTGGCGTTACTATTTCAGATCTAACACTAATTAATGTTAATTTTTCTCTCTCTCCCAGTCTTCTTTCCGGTCAGGTCGATGCTGTCATTGGCGCATATCGGAATTTTGAGCTGAACCAGATGGATATTGAAGGATATCCGGGAAGGGCCTTTTATCCGGAAGAGCACGGGGTCCCAGCCTATGACGAGCTTATCTTGGTCGCAAACTCAGAAAAGCTAGGGGATCCACGGTTGAAATCCTTTATCCTGGCGCTTGAAGAAGCGGTGCAATATCTGGTCAACCATCCTGACGATAGTTGGACATTGTTCCTCAAAAATCATCCGGAGCTGGATAATGAACTTAACCGCCGGGCCTGGAAGGATACCCTGCCCCGCTTTGCCCTGCGTCCTGGCGCCCTCGATCGTGGCAGATATGATCGCTTTGCTGCCTTCATGCTGGAACAGGGGTTGATAAAACAGACTCCTCCCTTGGACGACTATGCCGTCGCCCTGGATTAGTCCTTTTTAGGAAATGCGCCCGGCTCTATTGCGCCGGGCGTTCAATTTCGGCGACTTGCGGTCCTTTGGCACTATCGCCAATCCGAACGCGCAGCATCTGGCCGGCCTGTATAGGTAAAGCGCCTTCCCGCCTCAGGGTTTCCATATGGACAAATATGTCCTGGGTACCCTCACCTTGAGTCAGAAAGCCATAGCCTTTCACAGGATCAAACCACTTGACCTCGACATCGACAAAATCACCCTGCGGCTGGATGGCCGGATGATTTGTCACATTGTCTTTTTCAACTGGACGCGGCTCAAACGGAACCGCTGTTGATGTGTCAATGTCAAGAATTTTGATCGCCTGCAGCCCCTTTGAGCGGCGGACAACTTCGCAGCTGATACTCACACCTTCTGCAACATATTCATGCCCTGCTTCGCGCAAGCAGGACAAATGTAGGAAAATATCTCCTGGCTCATCATTCGGTGTTAAAAACCCAAATCCTTTTGCTGTGTTGAACCACTTGACCCTTCCTGTCAGTTCAAATGATTCTTCACGTTGCTCAGTTGATGTAGATACTTCCTGTTTACTCCGTAATTGTTCAATTTTGGCCGTCATTTGTTACTCCCACTACTACGGGATGCTATGTAATGCAGTCCCGCCAGAGAATCAGTTTAACATAATATTAATCATAAGTTCAATATTCCCGTCACTTTGCAAACATGAGGGTGTAAGTTGTTCCTTCAAGCTATCTATTTTGTTGAGTTTTTTGGATTTTAAAGGAGCTAATACTTATGCTCTAACTACATTTCAACATTATGACATCACTATCGCTGCATTTCGTTTTTGACCGCAGAACAAAGGCGCCCTATTTGTATATCTGAGATGTCGAGGGAAAAATTACGTTAAAGGGTATCTGGCGACCGATCTGGCTTGCAGCCCTGGACTTCCCGTGGCATATAAAAAGAAAAAACGAACGCCTTCATCCGCGATATTGGAACAGGAGTACAAGGGATTTGCTAAGGACAATCAGTTTATTTCTTGTGCTTATGGCTGTTTGGCTTCTCCTCTCCGGCTACTACACTCCCCTGATAATAAGTTTTGGAATAGCCTCTTGCCTTTTGTCGGCGCTCATCGCCCGACGCATGGAAGTTGTGGATAATGAAGGCCACCCCCTTCATCTCGGCCCGAGAATTGTTTTTTACTGGGCCTGGCTGCTGAAAGAGATCTTCAAGGCCAATATTGATGTGGCCAAATGTGTTCTTTTTCCAAAAACCTATCTTCGGCCCAATATGTTTACGGCCAAAGTGACCCAGACTTCAGATCTTGGAAAAGTCATCTATGCTAATTCGATTACTTTGACTCCTGGAACCGTGACGGTCGATCTCGATAACGATACGGTCATGGTTCATGCAATGACCGAGAATTCTGCTGAAGGTGTCAAAAGCGGAGAGATGGATCGCCGGGTCACAGCCGTGATGGGGGAAGCATGATTATTTATGCTGTGACGGCCATTGCCATTTTGGTCAGTATAGCCATGGCGCTCGGGCGCGCAATACTTGGCCCAACTTCCTATGACCGTATTTTGGCTGCCAATGCAATCGGGACAAAAACCGTGCTGATGATTGGCGTTGTGGGATTTCTCACCGGTCGGCCGGATTTTCTAGATCTGGCCCTCGTATATTCGCTGGTTAACTTTATCGGAACCATCGCTGTACTGAAATACTTTAAGTTTGGAACCCTGCGCGGTGGCCTGACAAGTACGCAGGGTAAAGACTGATGGATCTTGTCCTTGATATCATAACCTGGATCTTAATGCTGACCGGCTGTGTCCTTCTGATTATCACTGGCTTTGGCCTGCTGAGGCTGCCGGATCTTTATACGCGGATCCATGCGGGTGGTATGGCCGATACTCTTGCGACTTTCCTGATATTTATTGGTCTTGCCCTACAGAGTGACGATTTCCTGGTGACGGCGAAGCTATTGATGGTCATCGTCTTTGTCTTCTTCACCAGCCCGACAGCGTCCTATGCCCTCGCCCATGCCAGTTTCGTCGCCGGTTTGAAACCCATGCTGGATACTACCGGATCGGATCAGAGGGACAGCGCAGATCCTGACGAGGGGAAAGACTAAATCGTGGAAACAGAGACTCTTGCCCTCTTTGTAGATCTTTTCCTGATGGTTCTGCTGGTTGCAGGTGCCTTAACGGTTCTGACTGTCCGCAACCTGTTTGTCGCTACCATGTTGCTCGGGATTGTCAGTTTCACTATGGCCCTGACCTTTGTCAGTCTCGATGCCGTCGATGTGGCCTTTACAGAAGCGGCGGTCGGCGCCGGGATCAGCACAGTCCTCTATATCGGCACTCTCGCCCTAGTCGGCGCCCAGGAAAAGACGGGTGTGAAATTCTCCGCTTGGCCCCTGGCCATTTGTCTTGCGGTCGGTGCTGTCCTGATTTATGCGACCTATGAGATGCCACCCTATGGGAGCCCGGACAATCCAGCGCAAACCCATGTGGCCCCGCGCTATGTCCAGGTCAGCCCAACTGAAATTGGCGTTCCGAATATGGTGACGTCCGTCCTCGCGAGCTACCGGGGTTTCGATACTTTCGGCGAGGTTACTGTGATTTTCACTGCCGGGATCGGCGTGCTGCTGATCCTCAGCCAGCGACGGCGCAAACGGGATGATGAAGCGGAAGAAGAGGCCCAGAAAAAAGGAACACAATCGAAATTGAGGGTCAGCCTAACCGGTCTCGGCAGCCAGCATGACTTGGTTCCCCATATTGTGGCAAAGCTTTTGATCCCGTTTATCTTTGTCTTTGGCCTCTATGTTCAATTCCATGGGGATTTCGGCCCTGGTGGTGGCTTTCAGGCAGGTGTAATTTTCGCGGCCGGTTTTATCCTGCATGCCCTGATTTACGGGTTACAATTCACCCAGCGGGTTCTTAGTCCTCAGGTGGCCCTTATCCTAATCGTCGCCGGTGTCCTGATCTATGGCGGCGTCGGTATTGTCAGTATGCTGATGGGTGGAAATTTCCTAGATTACAATGTGCTATTACCGGATTCAGTCGCCGGGCAGCATATCGGTATCCTGATCATCGAACTCGGAGTGGGCATTACGGTGGCTGCCGCCATGCTGGTGATTTATTATGCCTTTGTGGGGCGTGCCGAGCCCGTCAACAAGTTGCCGGATTAGAGATCAGATATGGCTTTCTTTGATCAATTTAATTACTGGATCTTTATCATTCTGCTGATGATCGGCCTCTATACAATGATGAGCCGCGGCAATCTGGTCAAGAAGATGATCGGGCTGTCCCTGTTCCAGATTTCCGTCTTCCTGTTTTACATCACGGTTGGCAAGATCACTGGCGGCACGGCGCCCATTGTTGTCGAAACATTGCCAGGAGATCCGGCTCCGATTTACTCCAATCCATTGCCCCATGTCCTTATCCTGACAGCCATTGTTGTGGGCATCGCAACAACAGCGCTCGGACTTTCTCTGGTCGTTCGGATCAAGGAATCCTTCGGAACTATAAACGAAGATGAAATCCTCGAAATGGAGGATGAAGCGTAATATGACGGGTCTGAGTTCGCAATTTGCGGCACTGGTTGTCGTGCTGCCCCTCATGTTCGCACCTATCTGTGCGTTGCTGCGCGGTAGAACCCTGCCCTGGGCCATCACCACAATCGTTAGTGCCCTCTCCTTTTACGTCAGTATCGAGCTGGTGATCGCCGTCAATACCGGCGGCCCGATTTCCTACCATATGGGAGGCTGGGCGCCGCCCTGGGGGATTGAATATCTCGTTGATCCGCTGAGCTCATATATGCTCCTGATCATCAGCGGTATCAGTACTGGCGTGCTGATTTACGCGCGGGACAGCATCGCCCAGGAAGTGGCGGACAAGCATCTCGGCCTCTTCTTTACGGCTTATCTCTTGGGCCTGACCGGCATGCTGGGGATCTGTATCACCGGCGACGCCTTCAATATTTTCGTCTTTCTGGAGGTCATGTCCCTCGCCTCCTATGTTTTGATTGCCATGGGAGAGAAATATGATCGGAGAGCCCTCACGGCGGCGTTTCAGTATCTGATCATCGGCTCAGTTGGCGCTACTTTCTTCCTGATCGGTGTGGGCTTGCTCTACATGATGACGGGAACCTTGAACATCGCCGACATTGCCTCCCGTTTCTCGGAGATCGAAGATACCCGCCCGGCCCGGGCCGCTGTTGCCTTTCTGGTTATCGGCATCGGCATCAAGCTAGCACTGTTTCCCTTCCATGTCTGGCTGCCCAATGCCTATTCTTACGCGCCGACAATTGTCACCGCCTTCTTTGCCGGCACGGCGACTAAAGTCTCGGTGTATCTGCTAATCCGCTTTATCTTTACGGTGTTTGATCCTGAGTTTGCCTTCGGCATCATTCAGCTAAAAGACATCCTGATGCCTCTGGCGGTCCTCGGCTTCCTCTCGATGTCCGCCGTCGCTATCTTCCAGACCAACATCAAACGGCTGCTGGCCTATTCCAGTGTCGCTCAGCTCGGATATATGGCTCTTGGAATTGCGTTGGCGAGTGAAGCTGGCCTGACCGCCGCAATTGTTCATATGTTCAATCACGCGGTTGTCAAAACCGGGCTATTCCTGTCCGTCGGTGGCATGTTCTTTATGGTGGGGTCTGTCTATTTGAAAGACCTGGCCGGGATCGGCAAACGCATGCCAATCACGACGTTCGGATTTGTCCTGGGCGGACTAGCGCTGATCGGTGTCCCGCTTACCCCCGGGTTTATCAGTAAATGGTATCTGGTCGTTGCAGCCTTAGAGACCAATAGTAATCTAGGATATGCCCTAGTTGTCGCCATTATGATGTCGAGCCTGATGGCCGTCATTTATATCTGGCGCGTCGTCGAAGTCGCCTATTTCAGAAGCCCGCCTGAGGGAGCAGAGCATAAAGAGGCCCCGCTGTCCCTGCTTGTCCCGTGCTGGATGTTTATCCTGGGAAGCTTTTATTTTGGCATTGATACGACGGTGAACGTGGGCCTCGCCGAAACGGCCGCCGCCTTCCTGATGGGAGGAGCGCCCTAATGTTCTCCGTTGAAACCCATGTGATCCTGGCCCTTCTGATTCCCCTTGCGGGAGCGATTGGTATCGCACTGGCAAATTCGGCGCCAAATATTCGCGAGACGGTGACCCTCGTAACGTCTGTCCTACTCTGCCTGAATGTCTTCAACATTCTGCCCGCAGTTCTGAACGGCATAGAGCCGACGGTCACCCTGATCCAGATCATGCCGGAAGTGGCTCTGATGTTCCGGGTTGAACCGCTCGGGATGACTTTTGCCTGCGTTGCCTCGTCTCTTTGGATCATTAATTCGGTTTATTCCATCGGTTACATGCGCGGTAACAAGGAAGCCAAGCAGACAAGCTTCTATGTCTGCTTTGCGATTGCCATTGCGGCCACCATGGGCGTCGCATTTTCCGGCAATCTGCTGACCCTGTTTGTGTTTTATGAAGCCTTGACCTTGTCCACCTATCCCTTGGTCACCCACAAAGGCAATGCAGATGCGTTAAAAGGCGGTCGGATTTATCTCGGTATTTTGATCAGTACGTCGATTGGCTTGCTGCTTCCGGCCATCATCTGGGTCTGGACCCTGACCGGCACTGTTGATTTCGTCAAAGGCGGCATTCTTGATGGTCATGCCAGCGCTCTGATCACCGGTGTCCTTTTGTTCCTGTTTATGTACGGGATCGGCAAAGCCGCCCTGATGCCCATCCATCGCTGGCTTCCTGCGGCCATGGTAGCTCCGACACCGGTCAGTGCCTTGCTGCACGCAGTTGCGGTTGTGAAGGCGGGCGTCTTCTCCGTCTTGAAAGTCGTCATCTATATCTTCGGCATTGATTTTCTATATGAGACCGGCGCGGCCGAATGGTTGACTTGGGTCGCGGCTTATACGTTGATTGCCGCCTCCGTCGTCGCTCTGACAAAAGACAATCTGAAAGCCCGACTCGCCTACTCAACCGTCAGCCAATTGGCTTATGTAGTCCTTGCGGCCTCCATGGCTACCTCCATGGCGGTGGCTGGGGGTGCCCTGCAGATTGTCATGCATGCTTTCGGTAAAATCACCCTCTTCTTCTGCGCCGGCGCTATCTATACCGCCGTTCATAAGACGGAGATCAGTGACATGAGAGGGTTGGGTCGACAGATGCCGATCACCTTCATAGCTTTCTTTATCGGGGCTCTCAGTATTATTGGCCTGCCGCCTCTTGGTGGCAGCTGGAGCAAGTTCTACATCATGGTTGCCGCCGCGGAGACCGGAGAGCTTTATGTTATGGCGGTGCTGTTGATCAGCTCGCTGCTCAATATTGCCTACCTGCTGCCGATCGTTGCGCGCGGCTTTTTCTACCCACCGCTAGGCCAGGTGGAGGAAAGAGCGCCGGTTGGTCGGGAGACGTCAGACTTTTCCTGGTCAAATATTAAAGAAGCACCGATCTTGTGCGTTATTCCACCAGCGCTGACAGCAACGGCCTGCATTATTCTATTCTTTCTTGCCGATCCGATCTTTAAAATGATCGAACCCATATTGACGCCTTAGGGATTGATGTGATGACTGAACCGGAACGGGATAAAAAATACTGGCTTGAGGAGCCAAAAAACCAAAACAAGGTTTTTTACTGTCTCCTTGTCCTCTGTGGTCTTCTCGCCATCCCGGACGTGGTGAAACTGTTCGGTGTCCTGTTCCAGACGGAAGGTAATTTTGAGCTGAAGAGCTTGCTCAAGTTTTATTCGATCTATGGTGCTCTTTGCTATGTGGCTTTGATTTTTATTGCCAAATGGTTGAGACCGGTCCTCCTGCGCAAAGAGGACTATTATGATTGAAGGTCTGAATCCTGGTACTATCCTGATCCTCGGGGCGCTACTGGTACCCCTGACAAGTGGCGTCATCCGTTCGATCCTATTGCTGGTCCTGCCTATCCTGGCGCTAGGTCAGCTTTACGCGCTCGGTCTCGGCGTTTGGGGACAGTATGAATTCCTCGGTTTATCCATTGAGGTCACCCGGATTGACAAGCTATCGCGGATTTTCGGGACGATCTTTTGTATCGCTTCCCTGATCGGCGTTATCTATTCCCTGCATGTGAAAGACACCGTTCAGCATTTCGCAGCCCTGATCTATATGGGCTCCGCCCTTGGGGCGGTGTTTGCTGGTGATCTGATTACCCTGTTCGTGTTCTGGGAGCTGACGGCGGTAACGTCCGTCTTCCTGATCTGGGCCAGCCGCACCGAGCGTGCCTTTAAGGCTGGCATTCGCTATCTGATCATTCAGGTTACTTCGGGTGTGACCTTACTGGCCGGCGTTATTCTCTATTATCAGGATACCGGCTCCATCGCTTTTGAATATATTGGCCTCGGAAGTCTTGCGGGCGGTTTGGTTCTGGCCGCTTTCGGGATCAAGGCCTGTTTCCCCTTCTTGCATAACTGGATGCAGGATGCCTATCCGGAAGCCACGGTTACCGGCACGGTTATTCTTTCAGCTTTCACCACCAAGCTGGCGATTTACGCCCTGGCGCGCGCTTTTCCGGGAACGGAAATTCTGATCCCTATTGGCGTCGTTATGGCCATCTTCCCGCTGATTTATGTCGTTCTGGTAAATGATCTCCGTCGGGTCCTCGCCTATTCCCTGAACAGCCAGCTCGGTTTCATGGTGATCGGGGTCGGGATCGGAACTGAGCTCGCCTTGAACGGCACGGCCGCCCATGCCTTTATTCATATCCTTTACAAGAGCCTCTTGTTCATGTGCATGGGGGCTGTCCTGTATCGGACCGGAACCGTAAAGACATCGGAACTCGGCGGCTTGTTCAGGTCCATGCCCGTGACCATGGTCTTTTGTCTTATTGGCGCCATGTCCATCGCCGGGCTGCCGTTGACCGGCGGCTTCGTCTCCAAAGCCATGATCATGTCGGCAGCCAAGGATTACGGCATTGTCGTCATCTGGCTGGTCCTGTTGTTTGCCCGGGCCGGGGTGATGGACCATGCCGGGATCAAGGTGCCATATTTTACCTTCTTCGGGCAGGACAAGGGAATCCGGGTCAAGGAAGCGCCCTTTAACATGCTTCTGGCTATGGGCATTGCCGCCTTTCTTTGTATCTTTACCGGTGTCTATCCGGCGTTTCTGTTCTCGCTGGTTCCGTTTGAGCCAACCTATGATGCCTATACGGCGGGCCATATGCTGACGTCGGTGCAGATCCTGCTGTTTGCGGTTCTCGGTTTTGTCTTGCTGATGCGCTACAAGATCTACCCGCTTGAGCAACCGGCAACCATCCTCGATTTCGACTGGATATACCGCAGAGGCCTGAAATCACTGACCCTCGC
This sequence comes from Pseudomonadota bacterium, assembly GCA_024743055.1. Taxonomy (GTDB): domain Bacteria; phylum Pseudomonadota; class Alphaproteobacteria; order Sneathiellales; family Sneathiellaceae; genus Sneathiella. Next base: position 36,187 of record JANSXH010000013.1, on the reverse strand, counting down.
GATTGGCCGGTTGATATTGGTTGTTTGGGGTTGGATTCTCGGGGTGGCTAATGGGGCGTTGGGGGCTATCATCAATGTCACCGCGCGCACCCATGGGGACGGCAAGCTGATGGCCCGTACCGCCTCTTCCGGCCGATCCATCGCGCTGATTGTCGCGATCCTGGGTGTTGTAGTGGTATTCTTCTACAGATAAATCGGGCTAACCAGCTGAGCTTTGCGATCCCGTGCCCGCAATCCGTTTCGTTGGCATCCATTTCGTGACCGAGCGACCATCCGCCGTAAAGCGCACTTCCTGTTTTGCAGGTGGTGCGGCTTCCAGAGTGGATTTATTGGCGGCGAATTTAGTGCCGTCGGGAAAGCTGTTAAAGGCCTCCACATTGCCAAGGGCCGGCCAGCTTTTCCCATAGGCCCCCGCCATATCCTTCAATTCGATTTCCGAATTGCGCCCTCGTGACTTTGCCGCCCGCATGGCCGGATCCTGAGACAGGATCAAGTTGAGCTCTGAGGCGGTTTTTTCCGCGCAGATTTTCCAGACGAATGTCAGCACGTCCTGCACCTCTTGGGAGGGCGGAACTGCTGAGGAAATTGTCAGACCTTGATCGAGGGCCGTGAACACATCCGGTTCGATCGGTCCGACATCGGTCGCTAGAAAGGTCGCCGGCATCAATTTCCGCTCGTTTTGCAAAAATGCAAAAACAGCCTGCGAAAAATAGAGCGTCTTTTGCAAAAACGCAAAATCCTCGGCACGGCCGGATTGTCGGGACCGTTCTTGAAACCAGAAAAGAATGTCGAATGTTGATCGTGCCGCAGGACGCATGAATTTCCCCAGATTTGATTGTTGGGATCCACAGTATTCGGCAATGGTTAAATGACCATTAACCAACTTGCCGAAGACGACAGGTATGGAGTAAGCTTCTCGCTCGACTAAATTTGCGGGAGACTGACGATATGGAAATGAGCGGCGAAGAATTGATCAATGCCTCACGGCAGGAAGTTTGGGACGCGCTCAATGATCCCGACATATTGCAGAAGTCAATACCGGGGTGCGAAAGTGTCGAGAAAGAAAGCGACACGGCTTTTGCAGCGAAGGTGAAAGTCAAGATCGGCCCAGTCAAAGCAACCTTTAACGGCAATGTTACTCTCAGTAATATCGATGCGCCGAATGGCTATACCATCACTGGCGAAGGTAAAGGCGGCGCTGCCGGCTTCGGCAAGGGCGGTGCGGATATTACTCTTAAAGACGCCGACAACGGCACTATCCTCGCCTATAAGGTCAACGCTTCCGTCGGCGGGAAAATGGCCCAGATCGGATCCCGCCTTATCGATGGTACCGCTAAGAAATTGGCGGGGGAATTTTTTGCCAACTTTAACGAGCTGGTCAGTTCCAGCTCCGTTCATGTAGCGGAGACCCCGGCAGAAGTCGCGGAAGCCCCGTCAGATCAAGTTTCTGAGCCTATCATCGCAGATGAGCCAGAAGCTCCCGCCCCACCTGCAGAGGAAAAACCGGAAGCGCAAGGTTGGATGCGTCCCTCAATTCTCATTCCAGCCGGAGTGATCGCGGCTGTTATTCTTTATTATCTTGCCGCCAGGTAGTATCGAGCGAAAATAAGACTATATCAGCTTGACGCGGACCCGGATCAAAGGGAAACTAATTTGGGAGTAAATGTCTCGAAATTCTGGAAATGAGACGAAGATCAATTGCGGGCGCAGTTGGTTTGATTTTTTTAGGGAGGAAACACCATGACAACCGTTACCATGACGGTGAACGGGAAAAATGTTTCGGCGGATGTTGCGCCGAACACGCTTCTCGTTGATTTTATCCGTAACAACCTGAGACTGACCGGCACCCATGTCGGCTGTGATACCAGCCAATGTGGCGCCTGTACGGTCCATGTTGATGGCGACAGCATCAAATCCTGCACCATGCTCGCCGTACAGGCTGAAGGTGCCGATGTCACCACGATCGAAGGCCTCGCTGCAAATGGCGATCTACATCCAATGCAAGCCTCCTTCAAGGAAAATCATGGCCTGCAATGCGGCTTTTGTACGCCGGGCATGATCATGAGTGCGGTGGATCTGGTGAAACGTCATCCCAACCCCTCCGAAGAGACAATACGGTCCGAGCTGGAAGGCAACATCTGCCGCTGTACCGGCTACCATAATATTGTCAAATCAGTCAAAGCAGCGTCGGAGAAAATGGGAGGGTGACACATGCCTGTAGAAAATGGAATTGGCGCCGCAGTCCGGCGTAAGGAAGACCAAAGATTCATTACCGGCAACGGGAACTATCTTGATGATATGAACAAGGTCGGCCAGGCCTATGGGTATTTTTTGCGGTCCCCGCATGCTCATGCAAAAATCAATGGCATTAATCTTGACGCAGCTAAAGCCGCCCCGGGTGTCGTCGACATCTTCACAGGCGCTGACATGGCAGCGGATGGCATCGGCGGACTTATTTGCGGCTGGGGCATAACAAGCAAAGACGGAAGCCCTCACAACGCACCTCCTCACAATTCAATGGCAATAGACGCTGTTCGCCATGTGGGCGATCAGGTGGCCTTCGTTATCGCTGACAGCCTCCAGCAAGCAAAAGATGCAGCTGAGCTTATCGATGTCGACTATGCAGAACTACCACCTGTGACCGACATATCAAGGGCATTGAGTGGTGGCGCACCACAGATCCATGAAGAAGCGCCTGGCAATGTATGCTACGACTGGGAACTGGGTGACAAGGACGCGGTTGATGCCGCTTTTGCCTCAGCTGCCAAAGTCTCCAAGATTGATCTGGTGAATAATCGCCTGTCGCCCAATCCGATGGAACCACGAGCGGCATTGGGTGAATTTGATCCTGGCTCGGAAGAGCTGACTTTATACACGACCAGCCAGAACCCCCATGTGGCCCGGCTGATTATGTCAGCGTTTCTTGCCATCGCCCCGGAAAACAAGCTGAGGGTAGTTGCTCCTGACGTCGGCGGCGGATTTGGCAGCAAGATTTTCGTCTATGCGGAAGAAACTGTCACGGTTTGGGCAGCTCGGAAAATCAACCGTCCGGTCAAATGGACAGCGGATCGTTCCGAAGCCTTCATGACAGACGCCCATGGTCGCGATCATGTCACCCATGCCGAACTCGCCATGGATGATGAGGGTCATATTCTTGGCTTCAGGGTCTCAACCAAGGCAAATCTGGGGGCGTACCTTTCTACATTCGCTTCCGCCGTTCCAACCTATCTTTACGGTACCTTGCTCAACGGTCAGTACAAGATCCCGAGCATTTATGTAGAGGTTCTTGCCGGCTTTACGAATACAACGCCGGTTGATGCCTATCGTGGTGCCGGGCGTCCGGAAGCAACTTACGTTGTGGAACGGATGATGGAAACTGCGGCACGGGATCTGAATATGGATCCGACGGAATTCCGGATGAAGAACTTTATCCAGCCGGATGCCTATCCTTATGAAACACCTGTGATCATGACGTATGATAGCGGTGACTATCCGGCTAACATGAATGCCGCCAAAGGCCTGATTGACTATGCCGGGTTTGCCGCTCGTAAAGCTCAGTCAGAGGCGAATGGCAAAATCCGCGGGATTGGTTGCGCCGCCTATATCGAAGCCTGCGGTATTGCGCCGTCGGCGGCTGTTGGATCCCTCGGAGCTGGTGTTGGCCTTTGGGAATCAGCGGAGGTCCGTTTTAACCCGACCGGCAGCGTGACAGTCTTTACCGGCAGCCACAGCCATGGTCAGGGCCATGAAACCACATTTGCCCAGATCATTGCTGATAAACTTGGCGTGCCGATTGAAAGTGTCGAGGTCGTCCATGGCGATACGGATAAGGTTCCGTTCGGTATGGGAACCTATGGCTCTCGCTCCCTCGCCGTTGGTGGCTCTGCCATCGTCAAGGCCGTGGACAAGATTGTTGAGAAATCCAAAAAAATTGCCGCCCATCTGATGGAAGCGGCCGTTGAGGATATCGAGCATGAGCATGGCGTCTTTTCCGTCGCCGGAACAGATAAGCAGATGACCATGGGAGAAATCGCGTTCGCCGCGTATGTCCCCCATAACTATCCTGAAGATCTGGAACCGGGTATGGCAGAGAATGCCTTTTATGATCCTCTCAACTTCACCTTCCCGGCCGGGACACATATTGCCGAGGTAGAAATTGATCCGAACACGGGTGTGGTCGACATTGTCGACTGGGCCGCCTCGGATGATTTCGGCAATATTGTCAATCCGATGATTGTGGAAGGTCAGGTTCATGGCGGTGTCGCCCAGGGTATTGGGCAAGCCATGCTGGAAGGCGTTGTCTATGACGACGAGAGTGGTCAGCTCCTGACCGGATCCTACATGGATTATTGCATGCCCCGTGCGGACGATCTTCCAAGCTTCAAGATCGATACGACCGGAACTGTCTGTCCAAGTAATCCACTGGGTGTAAAAGGATGCGGGGAGGCTGGCGCCATTGCGGCACCGGCGGCTCTCATGAACGCAATTACCAACGCCCTCGGCAAAGACATCGATATGCCTGCGACGCCTGAGAAGGTCTGGCGCGCAGCAAACGCATAAGAAGGGAAACTTAAATGTACTCATTCGATTATGAACGCCCTTCGGGGGTAAATGATGCCGCAGCAAGTCTCGGTGAAGATGATAAGGTTCTGGCCGGTGGTCAGACCCTGCTGCCAACCTTGAAGCTTCGTCTGGCCCAGGCCGGCAAGCTGGTTGACCTGTCTGGTATTGATGAGCTGAAAGGTATTTCCTCCAATGGAAGTGAGCTTTCCATCGGCGCCATGACACGTCATGTGGATGTAGCGGATTCTGCTGAAGTAAGATCCGCGATTCCGGCTCTGGCGGATCTGGCTTCTCATATCGGGGATGCGCAGGTTCGTAACCGGGGAACCATTGGCGGCTCGGTGGCCAATAATGATCCGGCAGCTGACTACCCGTCCGCTCTGGTCGCTCTTGGTGCGACAGTCCATACCAACAAGCGCAGCATCTCCGCAGAGGATTTCTTTGTGGATCTGTTTGAAACCGCTCTTGAAGAAGATGAAATCATCACCAAGATTTCCTTCCCGGTTCCGGAAAGTGCGGCCTACGCCAAATTTCCTAACCCAGCGTCACGTTATGCGCTGGTTGGTGTGTTTGTGGCAAAAACGTCGGGCGGTGTGAGAGTTGCCGTGACAGGCGCAGGCCCTTGTGTCTTCCGCCAGTCTGATATGGAAGCGGCGTTGTCCTCGGACTTCTCCTCCTCTGCCATCTCTGGTATCTCAACAGATGCCTCTGGCCTTAATAGCGATATTCATGCCTCGGCGGAATATCGTGCCAATCTGGTTTCCGTTATGGCCGGACGGGCTGTCGACGCCGCGTCGTAAGTCTGCGTCGCATAGCAATAGACAAAAGGGGAAGCTTTGGCTTCCCCTTACATATTTGTGATGAACATAACATCCACAATGGATGTTCCGTGTGATATTTGCTGATGATCCGGAATGGGGATATTCTACCTCAAAAGGGTCCGCTCTTCTTTGGAACTAAAAAAACTATGACATCCAGCCTCCCAGAGACCATCGATGACGTCCAGGATATGTTGCGCGGTGCCAATTATGTGGCCGATCGAAGCCTGGCAACCGTATTATATCTTTCCCTGAAGATGGGCCGCCCCCTGTTTCTGGAGGGCGAAGCCGGCGTCGGCAAGACAGAGATCGCCAAGGTCCTGGCAGTACAACTGGATCGTCCGCTCATCCGTCTGCAATGCTATGAAGGGCTCGATGTCAGCTCCGCCGTTTATGAATGGAACTACGCCCGGCAGATGATTGAAATCCGTCTGGCGGAAGCGACGGACACGGCGGATCGGGAAAATCTCGGCCATGATATCTTTTCGGAGAAATTTCTGATTAAGCGTCCACTTTTAAAGGCACTGGAAGACAGCGATCAGGGCGCCCCTATTCTGCTCATTGACGAGCTGGACCGGACGGATGAGCCTTTTGAAGCCTATTTGCTGGAAATCCTTTCGGATTTTCAGGTGACCATTCCGGAAATGGGTACGGTGACAGCCAAAGAGAAGCCCATCGTTCTCATTACCTCCAACCGCACCCGCGAAATCCATGACGCACTGAAACGCCGCTGTCTCTATCACTGGGTGGATTATCCCGATGCAGTACGCGAGAAGGAAATTATCTCCCTCAAACTGCCCGGAGCCGACAAAAGGCTGTCCGAGCAAATTGTTCATTTTGTTCAGGCCCTGCGCAAGGATCCGAACCTGTTCAAGCTACCGGGCATTGCCGAAAGCCTGGACTGGACCAACGCCTTGACGGAACTCGATGTTATCTCCCTTGATCCGGATGTCATCAATGACACCTTGGGGGTCCTTCTCAAATATCAGGATGATATTACCAAGATACAGGGCAGTGAGGCTGCAGAGATCATTCATCAGATCAATGAGGAACTTGGCAGTGATGGCGGGCAAAGCTAAACGAAATTTGGCCATATTCGACATTGACGGTACCCTGATGCATTCGGCCGGACATGATGTCAGCCTGTTCCGCGATGCACATTCCCATCACGTCGGCGAAGAGGCGATTGAGAGCCATTGGGGCAATTTTGCCGAAATGACCGATCATGCCATAAACTCGGAGTTTTTTGATCGGCTGCATGGCCGGGCGCCTTCGGAGACCGAGCTCTCAAACATAAAAAACACCTTTATTGAGTTTGTTCGGGAAACACACCGGCAGGATCCCTCCAAATTTGCGCCGGTTCTCGGGGCGATTGAAACGGTCAGGCTACTGGCCTCTCATCCCGACTGGGCGATCTGTTTCGCCTCCGGCGGCTGGGAAATTTCCGCCAGCTTTAAATTGAGTACCATGGGCATTGCCGCGGAAGATCATCCCGGCGCCTATGGAGATGCTCACACGACGCGCCTTAGTCTGGTCACCAGTGCCATTGAGGACGCCAAATCCACCCATCAGCAGGATGGCTTTGATCATATCGTTTCAATTGGTGATGGGGAGTGGGATGTCATTGCTGCGCGCGAGCTTAACCTGCCGTTTGTCGGCGTCGCCTCCTGGGTGGACCCGGATCGCCTCCGCTCTGCCGGGGCCCTCGATATCATTCGTAATTTTGAGGAATGTATGCCAGTTGATCGGTACCTGCTCGGCGCGAGGGTGCCCGTATGACCAATACGTCAAATATCCACGGCGGCACCTTCCTCGAAAATATTATCCATTTCGCCCGGACCTTGCGGCGGGCCGGCATCCCTGTTGGACCGGGCCGGGTGATTGATGCCATAAAAGCTGTGGAAACGGCCGGAATTAAAAGACGTGACGATTTTTACTGGACCCTGCATGCGGTTTTCGTCAATCGGCGCGATCAGTGGGATATTTTTGATCAGGCCTTTCACATCTTCTGGCGCAATCCGGACTTGCTCAAAAAGATGATGGACATGATGTTGCCGACCAGTTTCCTCGACAGCGTCAAATCAGAAGATCAGGAGGAGATCAATCGACGGCTTTCCGAGGCCCTGGCCCCCTCCCCGGCACCTGAATCCGATCAGAAAGAGGAAGAAGGCGAAGAGGTTGAGATCAATGCGACCCTTACGGCCTCAGACACCGAACTACTGCAGCAAAAAGATTTTGAGAATATGAGCACGGAGGAGATGGAGCAGGCCAAGAAGGCCATGGCCAATCTCCGCCTGCCGATCATGGACGTTAAAACCCGACGGCTAAAGGTCGATACAAAGGGCAATAAGGTCGATATGCGCCGTACCCTACGGGCCAGCCTGCGCTCCGGTGGCGCGACCATTCCGTTACGCTTTAAATCACCGATTACCCGCCATCCGCCGTTGGTTATTCTTTGCGATATTTCCGGGTCGATGACCCAATATAGCCGCATGCTGCTTCATTTCATGCATGCCCTGACCAATGACCGGGATAGGGTCCATACATTTGTATTTGGCACCCGCCTCACCAATATTACACGATATATGAGGTATCGGGATGTGGACGCCGCCCTAGATGCCGTCAGTGAAACCGTCGAGGATTGGTCCGGCGGCACCCGCATCGGCGCCACGGTGAAGGAGTTCAATAAGTTCTGGTCCCGCCGGGTTCTGGGTCAAGGGGCGGTCGTCCTGTTGATTTCCGACGGCCTTGATCGCGACGCGGGAGAAGGCCTAGGGGTAGAAATGGAACGTTTGCATAAATCCTGCCGCCAGCTAATCTGGCTCAATCCTCTTCTGCGCTACCAGGGATTTGAGCCGCGATCCCGCGGAGTTAAGGCAATCCTGCCACATGTAGATGAGTTCCGTACTGTTCATAACCTTGAAAGTCTCAAGGATCTTGCTGATATCTTGTCTAGGCCGCATATGCAAAAATCAGAGGCGAGGAGTTTTGCCGCATGACTGAAACATCAACTGCCCTTCCCGAGGAAGACGTCCTCCAACAAGCATTAAATTGGAAACAAGATGGTAAAGACGTCGCTCTTGCCACCGTGGTCAGCACCTGGGGCTCCGCCCCGCGCCCGGCAGGTAGCCAATTGGCCATAGATGAGACCGGAAATATGTCTGGTTCAGTCAGCGGCGGCTGCGTAGAAAGCGCTGTCATTCAAGAAGCCCTCGACATTATGCAAAGCGGCGAGTCCAAGCTGCTAGAATTCGGTGTCAGCAATGATGAAGCCTGGGAGGTTGGCCTCGCTTGCGGCGGGAAAATCAAAGTCTATGTCGAGAAGCTGAACTAGGAAGCCTCATGCAAACGGAGCTACTCAAAGACCTGCAGGACGCCAGACGGAACAAACGCCAGGTGGTTGTTGCCACCTACCTCAATTCGGGTGAACAGTCATTGCTCTTCCCTTTTGAAACAAAAGAGAAATCCGATCTGCTGGAGGCTGCGAGGACGGCACTCATCGGTGATAAATCAAGCCAGACAGAGATTGAAGGTGAACCTGTTTTTTTCAATATTTTCAATCCGGAACTGCGCCTGTTTATCGTTGGAGCTGTCCATATTGCCCAAAACCTCGTCCCAATGGCCGTTGCCGCAGGATATGAGGTGACCGTTATTGATCCGAGGCGCAGCTTTGGGTCTGAATTCCGGTTTCCCGGCGTAACCCTTGACAATCGCTGGCCAGATGAGTTTTTAGCCGACGCCGATGCCGACCGGCGAACAGCTATTGTCACCCTTACCCATGATGCGAAACTGGACGACCCTGCCCTGCAGCATGCCTTGCGCTCAGAAGCATTTTATATCGGGGCTCTTGGCAGCACACGGACGCGGGAAAAACGGCATCAACGGCTGACCCGCGAAGGCTTCACAGAAGATGATTTCAAGCGTATCCATGGACCCATCGGATTAGACATCGGTGCCAAGTCACCGGCAGAAATTGCTATCTCAATCATAGCCGAAATAACCGCTGTCCTGCGGAAGAAACTCTCCTGATGATTTTCGGACGGCTCCCAATAGACGAAGCGGAAGGTGCTATCCTCGCCCATGCAGTCGATAGCAACCCAGGTAAAAAGCTACGCAAAGGACATATTCTGACCGCGGATGATATTAGCGGCCTTAAAGCAAATTCTGTTGAAACAGTCTTGGCAGCTAAGCTGGAAACAAATGATATTGATGAAAACCAGGCTGCAGGAGATATAGCTGCGCCCCTTGCCGGTCAAAATGTCAAAGTAAATCCTGCATTTACCGGACGCGCTAATATTGTTTCGAAAAATATGGGGATCGCTCGGATCAATACTGATTTAATAAACAAGGTCAATCACTTACATGAATCTATTACGATCGCAACAGTCAATGATTATGACGTCGTTGAGGAAGATACTTTACTCGCGACAATAAAAATTATTCCTTTCGCTGTTGATAAAAAAGACCTTGCCAATACTCTTGAGGTTATTGCCGAGGCTTCGGAGCCAATAGTTTCCGTTTCAGAGTTTCAAAAACTGAAAGTGGGTGTCGTCTCCACCCTTTTGGCTGGAACGAAAGAAAAAGTGGTAAAAAAATCGGAGCAAATTCTCCAGAATCGTTTGCAGCTATATCATAATGACATTGATGTCCGAATGGAGACAGATCACCATGAGGTCCCGCTCAGTGACAGTTTCACTAAACTCTTGGCAGAGGGTTGTGAACTGATACTGGTTTTCGGTGCCTCGGCAATCACTGATCGCGGTGACGTTGTCCCCATGGCAATCCGTATGGCCGGTGGCGAAGTTGATCATTTCGGAATGCCCGTTGATCCCGGCAATTTGTTGTTGCTTGGTCACAAGGACAGTGTTCCGATCGTTGGTCTGCCTGGTTGTACAAGATCACCTAAGCTCAACGGTTTTGACTGGGTTTTACAACGGTTGCTGGCAAAGCTGACAGTGACCCCTTCTGATATTATGGATATGGGGACAGGTGGATTGCTGAAAGAAATCAGCAGCCGACCACAACCGAGAACCAAAGCCTCTAAAACCAAAAAGAACCAAAATGGTAAGTCCATCGCTATCCTGATCCTCGCGGCCGGGCAATCCCGGCGCATGGGGCCTGAAAATAAGCTATTGGCTGAGATTGAGGGTAAACCCATGTTCAGCCTTGTTGCCGAACAGGCGTTAAAGTCGAATGCAATAGATGTCTTTGCGATCACTGGCCACGAACAAGAGCAAGTAGAGGAAGTCGCGACTAAATTCGGGATAAAGACATTTCATAATCCAGATTATAAAACCGGCCTAAGCAGCAGTCTTAAAACCGGATTTCGAGAGCTTGCTGATACTTATGAAGGTCTCGTTATTTGCCTTGCCGATATGCCTTTTATCACAGCCACCTTGTTCAACGAGATGATTGAAGCTTTTGACGCAGAAGAAGGACGCGCGATCATTGTTCCGGCTTTTAACGGTAAACGCGGCAATCCGGTTCTCATCGGCAGTCAATTCAAGCCCGATATTCTGGCTGTAACAGGCGATATCGGCGCAAAATCTGTGATCGCCGACAATGAACATGTTGTTTTTACCATTGACGTGCACAATGACAGTATATTTAAGGACATAGATACGCCTGAAGCCCTGTCCCTAATTCAGGCAGCGAAGGATGCGGAAGAGTGATACAGGATTTATATCAGAAGGATCTGCTTCGATATGCGGCGGATGCGGTTGCAGAGGGTCCTTTGCCAGACGCTGACGGAGAGGCCACAGTTGATAATCCTACCTGCGGCGACAGAATTACCATGCAGGTGAAAATGGCTGACGGTAAAATCACCGCACTAGGCCACGAGAGCCGATCCTGTGTCTTATGCCAGGCAGCGGCTTCGGTCATAGGAGAAAACGCTGTAGGATCCTCCCTTGCCGATCTGAGCACCTTGAGAGGCCAAGTAGAGCAGCTCTTGCAAACTGGCGACGGGCAATTCGAGGAGGCATGGCAGAAACTTAAGTCTTTTCAAGCGGTCGCAACTCATAAAAGCCGTCATACTTGCGTTCTCCTGCCTTTTGACGCCTTGATCGAAGCATTGAGTAAATCTACGGTAAATGCCTGATATGCGAAGAACTAACCCCCAAATTAAAAATGTCCCGGATCTGCCGTCTCCTTGTACTGGCATCTGTACGATGGACATGCAAAACCAATATTGCAAAGGCTGTTTTAGAACGCGGCTCGAAATTGGTGGCTGGGCGACCTTGTCAAACGAGCAGAAGCTTGAGGTTGTCAAACAGCTTCGCGTCCGACGGCGCGACGCGAAGCTTTAACCAAAACGCCTTATTTTTGCCCAACTCCCCCCGCTTAATGTGATCATCGTCTGATATAGATTTGCATTTTCTATTGTGGGGCAAAGCAAATGTATTTGAAAACATTGAGCGTTGTGACAGTGACATTTTTGTCCTTGCTGTTTTTGATCATGGTGCAGTTTATGCCGGCTGCAACAACCATGACGGCTCAGGCCGCCAAAGATGATCCTGAAATCAGATGTATTGCCCAAGCTGTGTATTTTGAGGCTCGAGGGGAACCCTTTAGTGGCCAAGTCGCTGTTGCACAGGTGATCCATAACAGGACGGCAAAACGTTCTAAATCCTATTGTGGCGTTGTCTTTGAGGGCAGTACAAGAACCACGGGTTGTCAGTTTTCTTTTGCCTGTGACGGAAAATCAGATTCCGCAAATGAAAAGCATGCCTGGATACGCGCTGTCAGCGTGGCTAGCCTGGTAAAAGGCGGTAATCTTAGAGATCTGTCAGGTGAAGCGACCCATTATCACGCGAATTATGTTAGCCCGGAATGGTCCAAAAAATTGCAACGGACAGCAACTATCGGAAATCATATTTTCTATCGATAATTCCGGAATTTTAAAGTTCTCACGGATAGAATCTCTTCTGTCAGCACGTAAAATTTTCCACTAATTTTATCAAATCAGGTAAAGTAAACGCTTACCTAATCACGTATCTGTCATCCGTATTCAGCTTCTTGTGAGCGTTTCGTGACCCTCGTCACATACAACTCACCCTCCATGCCGCACTATTTTTTGACTATCATATATCGATTTGATATATAACGGATTGAAATATACAGGCGTACTGCTATGTTTCACCACGGGCCGCAGATTTAGTTATATCGATAAGTAGAGTTTGCTGAATGGACATCAGAACACTATGCCTTGGCGTTCTCACCATGGGGGATGCGACGGGCTATGAAATCAAGAAAACGTTCGAGGACAGGCTTGATCTGATTTTTCACGCCAGTTTCGGATCTATTTATCCAGCCCTCAATAAATTGACAGATGAAAATCTTGTGTCTTGCCGAGAAATGAGCCAGGAAAAGCGCCCAGACAAAAAAGTGTATTCTATTACTGCAGCAGGTCGATACCGGTTCCTTGAAGAGATCATGAAGAAGCCAGCGGGTGATCGGTTTCGTTCAGAATATCTGGCGACAATGATGTTTTCCCATCTGCTTCCCGCCAGTACTATTTCTCAGTTGATCGACGAACGCATTGCTGATCGAACGGAAAAAATCGCGAGTATGCTGGAGGACTGTCCGGACCGATCGCCGAATTCCGAGCAGTTTATGTGCGGATACGGCGTAGCCGTTTACCAGGCTGAGATAGATTATTTAAATGAAAACAGGCACTTGTTGGAAGCCGATGCGTTAATCGGTCAACGGGCTGCTGAATAGAAGACCCTTGGACAATAACCCATAGTAAAGAGGTACCGCTGTGAACCGCTCAATAATTATCGCAATTATTATCGCCGTTGGTGTTGCGGCTTGGATTGCTTCCGGACAGATGGAAGGGGATTCTGATACCTCTGGTAATCATGCTGCTGCGGCGACGCAGGCAGATCCTAACGCATCAGGTGCCGACGCCTCGGAAGACAAACCTGCAAAAGAGCCTCATATCATGGGTGTTCGAATTCAAACCCTGACAGCCAAACCACGCCAGCAAGAAGTTATCGTTCGCGGCAGGACCGAGGCTTACCGGGTGGTGGAACTTAAGGCAGAGATCTCTGGTCGCGTTCAAAAGGTTTTTGTAAATGACGGCGACCGGGTGAAAAAAGGCGATCCTATCGTCAATTTTGACGTGAAAGATAACAAGGCTCGCCTGTTGGAAGCCGAGGCATTGGTACGTCAACGGGAAATAGAGCATAACGCGGCCAAGAAACTTAATAAAAAAGGTTTCAGTTCAAATACCACACTTGCCAGTGCGAAGGCGCTTCTGGACAGCGCGACAGCTCAGGTTACCGCCATGAAAATCCGCCTCAATGACTTGCAGATTACTGCCCCATTTGACGGATATATTGAAGAACGGGTCGCGGAAGTCGGGGATTTCGTGAAAGACGGAAACCCGATCGCTACCATCGTGGAAAGCGATCCCTTGCTGGTTACCGGCCAGATCTCCGAGATTCAGGTCAACAACATTGAAGTTGGCGGTGAAGGAACTGCGGAGCTTGTGACCGGCGAAAAGGTTTCAGGCAAGATCAAGTTCATCGGAAATATGGCGGACCCGGCGACGCGTACCTTCAAGGTAGAGCTGGAAGTCCCAAATGAAGGATACAAGCTCAGGAACGGCGTCACGGCGGAAATTACCTTCAAGACAAAATCAGTCATGGCACATTTGATGTCGCCTGCTTTCTTAACATTGAATGATGAAGGTATTTTGGGCTTGCGGGCAGTCACTGAAGAGGATGTCGTCAAATTCTATCCTGTCAAAATTCTAGCGGACTCTTCTGAAGGAATTTGGGTGGACGGTCTGCCGGAAACTGTGAAACTCATTGTTGTTGGTCAGGACTTTGTTCGTGATGGGGACAAGGTTAAATCTGATGTCTATACTGCTGAGGCAGCCCAATGAACGCAATAATTGATGCCGCTATTGGGCGGTCCAGAACGATTATTTCCGCCCTTCTCCTGATCCTGGTTGCTGGTGGTTATGCCTATGTGGATATCGCCAAAGAAGCAGATCCGGATATCAATATCCCGATCATCTATGTTTCGATGACCCATGAAGGGATTTCCCCTGAGGATGGCGAGCGCCTGCTAATCCGACCCATGGAGCTTGAGCTTCGCTCCATTGAGGGCATTAAAGAAATGACCTCCATGGCAACCGAAGGCCATGCCTCTGTCACCCTAGAATTCGATGCCGGATTTGATGTTGATAAGGCGCTTGAGGATGTGCGGGAGAAGGTCGATCTTGCAAAAACAGAGCTTCCTGATGAAACCGACGAACCGGTAGTGAATGAGGTCAATTTCGCTTTATTCCCGGTGATTGTTGTGACCCTTTCAGGCGATGTACCCCTGCGGACGTTGATCGAACTGACCAAAGACCTTCAAGATGAAGTTGAAGGCCTGCCGGGTGTGCTTGAAGCTGATATTGGAGGCGACCGGGAGGAAGTTCTCGAGGTCATCGTTGATCCGGTGAAATTGGAGAGCTACCAGATTTCCAATACCGAACTTGCCAATGCAATTGACCTCAATAACAAGCTGGTGGCCGCCGGATCGATGGATACGGGCAAAGGCCGGTTCTCGATCAAGGTTCCTGGCCTTTTCAAAACCGCTAACGATGTTCTCGATATCCCCATCAAGGTCAACGATGACGGTGTAGTGACGTTACGCGACGTGACGGAAGCCCGCCGCACCTTCAAGGATGCGGAAAGCTATGCACGACTGGATGGCCAGCCTGCAGTCGCCCTTGAAATCAAGAAACGCCTTGGCGAAAATATCATTGAAACGATCGAGGACGTTCAGAGGGTTGTAGAACGGGAAAAAGCCTATTGGCCAGAAAGCGTTGTTGTAACATTCAGCCAGGATAAATCCGAAGATATCCGCTCCATGCTGAAAGATCTGCAAAACAATATCATCAGCGCCATTATTCTGGTGATGATTGTCGTCATCAGCGCGCTTGGTGTGCGTACTGCAGGGCTTGTCGGGCTCTCCATCCCCGGCTCCTTCCTGATCGGCATTCTGTATATGTATCTGTTTGGGCTGACCATCAATATTGTTGTGCTATTCGGTCTAATCCTTGCCGTTGGTATGCTGGTGGATGGCGCCATTGTGGTGACTGAATTCGCCGACCGGAAAATGTCGGAAGGCATTGATAAGAAGGAGGCCTATGGTCTCGCGGCCAAGCGAATGGCGTGGCCGATCATCGCCTCTACAGCAACCACTCTTGCCGTCTTCATGCCGCTTCTTTTTTGGCCTGGCGTGGTTGGGGAATTTATGAAATTCCTGCCGATCACCCTGATAACGACCCTTGCCGGGTCGCTATTAATGGCGCTGATATTTGTTCCTACATTGGGATCTGTATTCGGTAAAGCAGGCTCCTCGAATTCTAAGACTCTAGCCGCTCTTGCCGCGGCGGAATCTGGGGAGATCACAGATATTGGAGGCTTTACTGGAAGATACGTTAGGTTTCTGTCTGTCTGTATCCGGCATCCTGCTAAAATCCTAGTATTAGCGATACTTACTCTTGCTGGTGTTCAGATTTATTATGCGACCCATGGCAATGGCGTTGAGTTTTTCCCGCAAGTTGAACCTGAAATGGCCCTTGTCTATGTCCATGCTCGCGGCAATATGTCGACCGATGAAAAAGACACGCTTGTTCGGGAAGTAGAACGTGAAGTCCTGAAGCTGGATGATTTCTCCTCACTCTACACGCGCACAGGCGGTCCGGGCGAAGGCCAGGATGTCGCTGAGGATGTCATTGGCAGCATTCAGATGGAGTTCAAGGACTGGCAGGAACGCCGCCCTGCCCGTGTGGTCTTTGAAGATATTCGGGAACGCACAGCCTATTTAACTGGTATTACTGTTGAGACACGGGAACCGGACACAGGGCCGCCTACCGGAAAAGACGTTCAGATCCAATTGTCGTCCCGAAATCCGGACTTACTGCCAATTGAAATTGCCAAGATCCGTAATCATCTCGAGGCAAATGTTTCCGACTTGGTGGATATTGAAGATAGTCGTGCAATTCCGGGAATTGAGTGGCAGGTAAAAGTTGATCGTGCCCAGGCTGGCCGGTTTGGTGCGGATGTTTTCTCCGTTGGCAAGGCCATTCAGCTAGTGACCAATGGTATTAAAGTGGGCGAATACCGTCCCGACGATGCGGATGAAGAGCTGGAGATACGGGTACGCTATCCCGATGATCAGCGCAGTATTGATCAGCTTGATAACCTGCGGGTGATGACCTCAAATGGTATGGTTCCTATCTCTAACTTCGTTACCCGTGAAGCGAAGCAGAAGGTTGGAACGGTCAACCGTACAGATTCCCGTAGGGTTATGACGGTAAAAGCCAATGTGAGCGGCGGTGTACTTGTCGATGACAAGGTTCAGGAAATTAGAGAGTGGCTTGAAGACGGCGCCGATCTGAACTCTGATGTGTCCTATGTTTTCAAGGGTGAGGATGAGGAACAAAAGAAGGCGGAAGCTTTCTTGGGAAAGGCCTTTGGGGTTGCCTTGTTTATCATGGCCATCATACTTGTTACACAGTTTAACAGCTTTTATCACGCCTTCCTGATCCTCACAGCCGTAATTATGTCAACCATCGGTGTCTTTGTTGGACTTATCATTACGGGCCAACCTTTTGGTATTGTCATGACCGGTGTTGGCGTTATCGCGCTCGCAGGTATTGTCGTGAATAACAATATTGTTTTGATTGATACCTATGCCCATCTCAGAAAGCAGGGTATGGAGGCCATGGAGGCTGTGTTGCGGACTGGAGCACAACGCTTGCGCCCCGTATTGCTTACAACGATAACAACGATTTTCGGCCTGCTTCCCATGACTTTGCAGATCAATATTGATTTTGTCACACGGGAGATCGTTACCGGGGCCCCCTCTTCCCAATGGTGGGTGCAGCTGTCAACGGCTGTCGCTTTTGGACTGACATTTGCCACACTTCTAACCCTAATCATGACGCCTTCTCTGTTAATGCTGGGCGCCAATGTGAGTAACGCGCTCGCAAGACGTAAGGAACGTAAGGCCGCAAAGAAGACTCAACCGCCCGCTCATCCCGAACCGGCGGAGTGATTAAGTAATAGAAAACCCGGAACTAAATATTCCGGGTTTTTTATTTATTCAATCGTTCATTATTTCTGATCTGGCTTTTCTTCCGTTTCTTCGGAAGCCTTACTCGCGTTTTCCGCCATGTCTTTTTTCTGGGCGTCTTGAGCAACAAGTTTACTATGGCTCATGACTGCAAACGGGATGGTTGCCATATAGGCCACTGCGATGACGGACAATAGCTCCCAGGGATAGCTCGCCAGAACCGCAGCAAGACCACCCACCAGGATCAGCATCGGCATGATAAAGCGCCGGGACACACGAAGACGTTTGATGGAAAACGTTGGAATGCGACTGGCCATCAGAAAAGCCATGATCAGTAACCAGGCCGCATTCAGATAAGGAGAGCGAAAGAAATCACTATCTGTATAAAAATGAATGACCATGAACAGCAACGATATGGACGCACCTGCCGGGGCCGCAATACCTGTAAAATATTTTGATGCCCAGACAGGCTGTTCCTCATCCAGCATGGAATTGAAGCGCGCCAGCCTCAATCCGCAGGATACGGTAAAGATCAAGGCAATGATCCAGCCGATACCGCCCATTCCCGCGTCTAAGGTCCAAAGAAACAAGACGAGAGCCGGTGCGACACCAAAGCTCACGAAATCCGACAGGCTATCCAGCTCAGCGCCAAATCGAGATGTGCCTTTAAGAAGCCGGGCCATGCGCCCGTCAAGGCCATCCAATACCCCCGCGGCCAAAATGGCAATAACTGCCATTTCCCATTTTTCATTGAGCGCAAATCTTACAGAAGTCAAACCGGCACAAAGGGCCAATGTCGTCAACATGTTTGGAATCAAAGAGTTGAGCGGAAGAACTTTCAGCCTGCGGCGCCGGTTAAATGGCATTTATCGGACCTCCACAGCAGCAGCATCTGTATTATCACCCTTTAAATCGGCAATCACTGTTTCACCGCCCACCATGTTTTGGCCTACGCCGACCAGGGGTTCAACACCTTCCGGTAAATAGATATCCGTACGGCTCCCGAAGCGGATAAGGCCAAATCTCTCGCCGGTACGCACCTGCTGGCCATCTGTTAGGTAACAGACAATTCGGCGGGCGACTAGACCGGCGATCTGAACAAAGACGATATCCTTACCGTCCTCTGTCTGTAGATGAACGGCATGACGCTCATTATCCTCGGATGCTTTATCTAGAGCCGCGTTGAGGAATTTTCCGGGGCGATACACCTGACGTACGACAGTACCACCAAGTGGAACCCGATTGACATGAACATTGAAAACATTGAGGAAAACACTGACCCGCAGCATGGCATCGGTTCCCATGCCAAGTTCCTCAGGTGGCACGGCCCGTTCAATCAGCTGTACAACGCCATCCGCTGGACTAACGATCAGTCCGTCCCGTGTCGGGACATGACGATCCGGATCACGGAAAAAATAGACGCACCAGAGGGTCAGTACAACACCGATCCATCCGAGAAAGGGCCAGGTAAACAGGAACAAGGCAAGGGTGATCGCCGCGAAAATGGCGATAAACCGATGTCCTTCCGGATTTATCGGCACTAGAACAGATTTCAAGGTATCCATATTTGTCTTCCTTCCGGCACGCGGCCTTTATCAATAATAGCCCTATAGCCCAGGTTGGGATGAAAAAGAACAAAAAGATGTTGTCGGGAGTGTAGCGTTTAATCCAGTACCTGCTCAAGCTTCTCTTGATAGCTGGCAGCTTCCTGTTGTCGAGCCCACATGGCGGCATATTGACCGTCCTTCTCAAGAAGCTCATGATGACGGCCCCTCTCCTGGATACGCCCGGCATCCAGCACGATGATTTCGTCGGCATCGACGACTGTTGATAGCCGGTGGGCAATGACAAGTGTGGTTCTGTCTTTGGAGACCTCTGCAAGGCTCGCCTGAATTTCCTTTTCCGTATGGGAATCAAGCGCTGAAGTCGCTTCGTCAAACAACAAGATCCGAGGCTGCTTCAGGATAGTACGGGCAATGGCAACCCGCTGTTTCTCTCCACCTGACAGCTTTAAACCGCGCTCACCAACCATGGTATCATAGCCTTCGGGCAGTTTTTCAATGAAGCCGTCGATGCTGGCAAGACGCGCAGCCTCTTCTACTTCTTCTGTTGTCGCTTCAGGCCGTCCATACCGGATATTATACCGAATCGTGTCATTAAAGAGGACGGTGTCCTGCGGAACGATACCAATAGCGGCACGCAAAGACACCTGGGTTGTTTCATCCACCCTGTTGCCATCAATCGTTACATAGCCTTTGTCGACATCATAGAACCTGAAGAGAATCCGAGAGATTGTCGATTTACCGGCACCAGAGGGGCCGACAATGGCTATCTTCTTTCCAGGTTCTACTTTGAAGGACACATCATGTAGTATCTGACGATTGGCTTCATAGCCAAAATCGACGTTATGAAACTCTACCTCACCGCCCCCTTCCGCGAGGGGTTTAGCATCTAGTTTATCATCGATTTCACGAGAGACGAATAGAAGCTCAAACATCTTCTCCATGTCGACAAGGCTTTGCTTTATCTCCCGATAGACAAATCCCAAAAAGTTCAATGGCTGAATGAGCAGCATTAAAAAAGCTTGAATGGCGACAAAATCCCCAACCGTATATTTTCCATCCACGACCCCTTTGGCCGAGAGAAGTAAGACGGCAACCATTCCAACGCTAATGATGACCCCTTGACCGATATTCAGATAAGCTAGTGTCGTATTACTTCTCACTGCCGCCTTCTCATATCCGGCAAGTGCACGATCAAAACGCTGTGCCTCGTGATTTTCGTTTCCAAAATATTTGACAGTTTCGAAGTTCAGTAAACTATCGATAGCCTTGGTATTTGCCTCACTGTCCTTCTCGTTCATTGTTCGCCGAAACTTCAAGCGCCATTCTGTTACAGTCAAAGTAAAGAAAATATAGCCGACAAGGGTTGAGAAAGTTATCAAGGAGATCACCCAGCCGTACTCAACCAGCATTATTCCGCAGATAAAAACAATTTTGAGAAATGTGGGGACAATATTGAAAAGCATAAACCGCAGAAGAAAATCTATGCCCTTTGTGCCTCGCTCAATGACCCGGCTGAGCCCCCCGGTTTGGCGATCCATGTGAAAGCGCAAAGACAACTGATGGAGATGCTGAAAGGTGGACAAGGCTACCTGTCGGATAGCATTCTGACCGACCTTAGCAAACACCGCATCTCGCAACTCAGCAAATGCTTGGGTAAGGACACGAGCAACACCAAAGGCGATGATTAAGCCCGCAGGCATGACGATTACCGGGTTCACATCCCCAGTCATATCGTCAACGATAAATTTCAGTAGATAGGGCGTGTAGACAGAAGCGACTTCCGCCAGAACCAGCAGGACGACGGCAATCATCACCCGAATTTTCAGGTCATTGCGGCCGCTGATCCACAAATAACTCCCCAGAGAGCGGATAGTCGATAGATGACTTCGCTGATTATCATGGGAGTGACTGTCAAATTTGGTCGCGCTCATACGGTTCCTTAAAGACTAAAGGGTACAGTAAGATATAGGAAATGCAGCTAATCACGTATCAAAAAATTGGGCGTTTCCACAAAATGTAACCACCGCCACATTATACTGATCCGGTGTCTGATCCAGCCTAGGAGCGAGGTCCTAGTTCTGGTCCGGCAATTTAAATATCTGCCCCGGGAAGATCATATCCGGATCGCGGATCTGATCCTGGTTGGCCTGATAAATAACTGTATATTGGATACCCTGCCCGTAAACCCGCCGGGCGATCCTCCAAAGACTGTTGCCAGGCTGAACAATTGCGCTCACACTGCCATTTTCACGAGCCAGCAGGACATCGCTTGCTGCTTCCCGCTGAAACGGCAGTTCAACCCTTGAAATCACCTTGCCATCTGCTTCTGTTTGATCGATGCGAAGGTTATGGGTACCTGGTGCAACAGTCGCTTCAGGCCGCAATGACCAGGTGCCGTCCTCACCTACGACTGTCGATCCAACCGGGCGATTATTGACATATACACGTATGTTTTTCCCCGGAATACCTTTACCAGAAAACTCAAGTTGACCATTGTCGTTATAATTCACAGCGCCAAGACTCAGATCTTTGGCAGCTGAGACATCGCCCTTTGCATCCGGCACCTGAAGCAGCTGAATGATCCGCTCTGACCGATCCTTGTTCTCTTCTTCCCCAGCTGGCGCCAGCATAGCGATTGCCGGCTCCCGCTGGTCGAGTGGCTTGGCACAATCGGGTACATTCATTACGACAAGCCGGTCAGATTCTAGTTCCGCTCCATCCGGGTTCGTAGCCTTGAGATTGATGACTTTTGATCCTGCTGCCAAAGGAACATCGGAAGTAAACAACCATTCTCCGCGCGCTGAGGTCGTAACCTCGCCCGTTCCTTCCCCATCAACAAGAATCTTAATAATTGAAGAGGGCACCGCTCTTCCGGCAACCAGCAATTCGCAATTGCGATCTACCCGAACGACGTCAAAGCTGGGCCGAGCATCAAATGTTTTCTTGCCGGCTTCACTGGTTACATCATCCAGTTTCTTTTCTATGACTTTTGGTTGACTAGCATCTGTGGAAGCGGAAGAAGTCGTGTCTTCATTCGGTGAGGACGGGCTTTTCGAGCTGTCAGATGCCGCCCCCGCCTCTCTCTCTTCTTTCTTTGTGTCTGAAGCAGGGTCATCAGTAGAGGATGTGACAGTTTCATCCGGATCCTCAGAGCCAAAAAAATTGTCACCGCGAAGAAAAAGGAACAGGCCTGCTACGATAAGCAGAAGAATTGCCAGGATACCAAATACGCGCACCAGAGCCTCACTATAAATGCTGATTGTGAGGCTATTATGAACTGCAAGGACAAATGACGCAATGTCTTGTCGGGTATTCTAAGGTTTCGCTCTGGTAACTCTATTAATTATAGGCGGAATCGACTTCAAATAGTCTGCAATAGCGCCAAGATCTTCATCCGTTAATTTGGACGTGCCGTGATCGATGACTTCCATCATGCTGCCTTGTACATCATCAAAATCTGGCTTGAGGCCGTTTTTCATAAAGCTTATCAGGTCGCCTCGAGACCAATCCCCTATCCCTGTTGTCATATCCGGTGTGATATTTGGGACAAGTTCCCCCTCCCCACCGTTTGAAGTTCCGGCTAGATATAGGCTACTGTCAACTGCGCCAACGAAGTTTCTGGGTGTATGGCATTCCCCACAATGGGTCATGGCATCCACTAGATATCCGCCACGGGCCACCTCTGCTGACGCGCCTTGTGGCGGCACATAAGGTCCGTCATCAAAAAACAAAAGGCGCCACCCCCATTGCAACCAACGCCAGGAAAGCGGTGCTCCAATACCATGGTCTTTGTTCTTTTCCGGTGAGGGTGGCAAGGAAAACAGATAGGACTTGATGGCCAAGGCGTCCTCATCTGTCATTTTTGTATAGCTCGTGTAAGGAAAGACCGGGAAATAAAGGTGGCCTTCCGGACCAACACCCTCTTTCAGGGCTTTTACGAACTGTTCATCGGTCCAGCTCCCGATACCATTTTCAATATCGGGGGTGATATTTGGGCTGTAAAAGCTGCCGAACGGCGTTTTGAGTTCCCGCCCTCCTGCAAAGGGTGTACTTCCGGGCGTCGTATTCGTATGACACCCGTAACAGCCGCCTGCGGCTGTTGCATAGGACCCTGCCTCCTCTGAAGCAGTGACTACCCCCGGTGTCAACAATAGTAGTAAAATAACGACAAGACCAAGGGTTGAGAGATGCGCGACCGAGTGAATCGGATCAAACGCATTTCTCAATTTTTGCCCAAAACTAAGGGGCTGCATGAAATTCCCTATTGTTTGGGTTTACGGAATTGCTTGTGACAGGCTCCACACGTACCACCAGTCGCTTTCAAGGCAGCGCCGATCTTGGCTTGATCGCCGGACTGAACTGCGACCACAAGGCCAAGGCTCGCTTCCTGAAGGTTGACAATATCCTGGGCAAACTTGTCCTTGTTGGCAGGATCCCAAATATCAGGTTTGGACCGGGACGCTTCCACACCGGAGCCTTCGGGGAACCATTTGCCCATGTTGCTGGCAAGTTCGGCAATGGCTTTAGCATTTTCATTAAGAGCTTCACTATAAGGTGCCTCGCCTTTGGCAACCTTGCCAATAGCCCCCATGTTCATGCCAATTTCCTTCATCTTTTGAATGCGGTAGTCCGCTTCCGCATTTCCGGTGGATTCCGAATGAGCCGATGCCATGGTTACCAGAACACCTGCTCCGACAATCACCCCTACAATCGTATTCATCAGACGCTTTTTCATTCTAACTCTCCTGGATTGCTTTTTTATTTAACCAACACTCACTTGATAAACGCTAATTCCGACTATTACCTTAGGTTCATTGCGGAAGTCTGACAACAATTTCTGCGCCGCCATCGCCGTGAACCTTGTCATGGGCTTTTATGACAACTTCTTTGACATGCATCGGGATAGAAAGGGTCATTGATCTGGTGAAAGGCTGTTCATCCACATGAGGATGCATCAATACCCGTGTCCCCAAGCTATTTCCCTGCAAATCAAAGACTTCCCATCGATCTGCGTAATGATCCCAACCCTCATCCTCATGTTTGACAGTCACACTAAAGCGATACACATCCGCCTCGACCTTACTCACTTTGACGTCGATGACATCTGCCTTACCGGCGAAAACAGGACTTGACGTAAGTGCCAGCACGCAGCACATAAGGAAAGCTGAAAAGCTGAACCAGATATTTCTCCGAACGATAGGCAAATTCATGACGAAGATCTCTTCTCTGTGTGTTTACTGTGGCTCAAGAATGCCTACCGATCCTGATCATAAGGACGCGGCTGTCACCCTTGGTACCCAAATGGGCGAAAACGGGATCAAACTTATTTACGGCGGCGGTCATGTCGGTTTGATGGGATTGATTGCCGACGCAACCCTTGCCGCCAATGGACAGGTTATCGGCATTATACCAGGTCATCTACATGATATCGAAGTCAGTCACGAGAAATTGACAGAGTTGCATGTGGTCGACAGTATGCATGTGCGCAAGGAGAAGATGTTCCAGATGGCAGATGCCTTTGCAGTCCTGCCTGGCGGTCTGGGTACCCTTGATGAGACTTTCGAGATGGTAACCTGGAGACAGTTGCGGCTTCATGACAAGCCGATTATTCTCGTCAATTACAAGAATTACTGGCAACCGCTGCTGGATTTGATTGCACATATGATTGATGCCGGATTCGCTCAGGAAGAAACATGGCAGTATTTTCAGGTGGTCGAGCATCTGGATGACATTATTCCGACCTTGCTTTCGGCCCCGGAAACGACCATTTCGCCGGATATCACAAAATTTTAGCAACAAAATGAAGTTTTTCGCGGGATCGACTTGCGTGTCTGGACGTCGATGCTATTTTGCTGCCGAATACATCAAACAATATAGGCAAAAAGGATCTCGATATGCCAAAGATTCAAGTCAAAAATCCAGTCGTTGAACTGGATGGAGACGAAATGACCCGGATTATCTGGGCGTTTATCAAAGACAAACTTATCCTCCCCTATTTGGATATCGACCTTAAATACTACGACCTCGGCATGGAAGCCAGGGATGAGACCGATGACCAGATCACTATTGATGCGGCAAATGCAATTCGAGAATTCGGAGTTGGCGTGAAATGTGCCACGATCACCCCGGACGAACAGCGGGTTGAAGAATTTGGTTTGAAAAAGATGTACCGCTCTCCTAACGGGACGATCCGCAACATTCTTGGTGGAACCGTGTTTCGTGAGCCCATCATCTGCTCTAATGTCCCCCGCCTTGTTCCAGGCTGGACAGATCCGATTGTGATCGGGCGTCATGCCTTTGGCGACCAGTACCGTGCAACCGACCTTGTGGTGCCAGGCCCAGGTAAGCTCACCATGAAATTTGAGCCAGCGGATGGCGGTGAAGTTCAGGAATTTGAAGTCTTTGATTTCCCCGGTGGTGGTGTCGCCATGAGCATGTATAACCTGGATGAATCCATTCGCGGTTTTGCTCGGGCTTGCATGAATTATGGCCTAAACCGTAACTGGCCTGTTTATCTTTCTACCAAGAACACAATCATGAAAGCCTATGACGGCCGCTTTAAGGATCTGTTTGAAGAAGTTTTCCAGAACGAATTCAAGGCAGAGTTCGACAAGCGGGGCCTGACCTATGAGCATCGGCTGATTGATGACATGGTCGCATGCGCCATGAAATGGTCTGGTAAATATGTCTGGGCCTGCAAGAACTATGACGGCGACGTTCAGTCGGATACGGTTGCTCAGGGCTTTGGTTCTCTCGGGCTGATGACCTCCGTGCTGATGACACCGGATGGGGAAACCGTTGAAGCGGAAGCCGCCCATGGAACCGTGACACGCCATTACCGCATGCATCAGCGCGGTGAGGAAACATCCACTAACCCGATTGCTTCCATCTTTGCCTGGACCCGCGGTCTGCTGCATCGTGCTAAACTGGACAATAATGATGCCCTTCGGGACTTTGCAAACTCGGTTGAAAAAGTCTGCGTTGCCACGGTTGAAGGCGGCGAAATGACAAAAGATCTGGCCCTTCTCGTTGGACCAAATCAGCCTTGGCTAACGACTAATCAGTTCCTTGACGCTCTGGATGCAAATCTGCAGAAGGAAATGAACTAATCAGTTTCCCATAAAGTAAAAATGCGAAAAGGCCGGCTTCAATAGCCGGCCTTTTTATTTCCCCTCTAACGCGATATTCACTGGCGTCTGATCAGTTACTCTACCGCATCCGCTTCTTCATGGGGCTCTTCTCCAGGTGTTCCCTGGATCGCATCGGATATCACACCGGCATTGGCGAGAATCTTGGTTTCAATCTCAGCCGCCATTTCCGGATTTTCTTTGAGGAAAATCTTCGCTTGTTCCCGACCCTGACCAATTCTCTGACTGTCATAGGAATACCAGGATCCGGATTTCTCAACGATCTCGGCCTTGACACCAAGATCCAGAATTTCCCCGGTCTTGGAAATGCCTTCCCCATACATGATGTCAAATTCGATCACCTTGAAAGGCGGGGCTACCTTGTTTTTCACAACCTTCACCCGGGTTTGGTTTCCGACAATATCATCTTTGATCTTGATCGATCCGATCCGACGAATATCCAACCGGACAGAGGCATAAAATTTCAGAGCGTTCCCACCCGAAGTCGTCTCAGGGCTGCCAAACATCACGCCGATTTTCATGCGGATCTGGTTGATAAAAATCACCATGCAGTTGGACCTGGAAATAGAACCAGTCAATTTCCGCAAGGCCTGGCTCATCAGTCGAGCCTGCAAGCCGACATGGGTATCGCCCATCTCTCCTTCCAGCTCTGCCTGCGGTACCAAGGCTGCGACACTATCAACAACCAGCACATCAATGGCGCCGGAGCGAACCAAGGTGTCGGTAATTTCAAGAGACTGCTCTCCCGTATCTGGCTGGGAAATCAGTAACTCATCCACATCAACGCCCAGTTTTTTCGCGTAAACAGGATCCAGGGCATGCTCGGCATCGACAAAGGCACATGTTCCGCCCTTCTTCTGCGCTTCAGCAATCACATGCAAAGCCAGGGTCGTCTTACCGGAGCTTTCGGGCCCATAAATCTCGATAACCCGCCCTTTGGGAAGACCGCCGATGCCAAGTCCGATATCCAGACCAACCGACCCGGTTGGAATTGCTTCTACATCCAGAGCTTCCTGCTGACCCAGCTTCATCACCGATCCCTTACCAAAGGCCCGGTCGATCTGGCTCATCGCCGCTTCCAACGCTTTTTTCTTATCCATGCCACCTGCTTCAACGAGTTTAAGAGCTGCTTGTACCATTACTATCCCCTTATTCCATAGGTCATTCTCGGATGCAACTTCTCCAATGTACATGTTTTGTTCTCTTTGGCAACAGTTTTTTATCCCCTTGTTTTATATAGGCTATATTTATTCGTTTTTGCTTTGTTCTCACAAAATCAAAAAACATAAAATTTAGGGTTAATTTGATTCGGTAGAATCAGCCGTTGGGGTAGTAGCATTTAATTATCTAATCTGTCTAAGGTGAAAGTCTTTAGCCTGGTCGCAGTTGCGTTCAGAGAAATAAGGCTAACAACAGCTACCGGCAGGAGCTTTTTCTGACTCCGAAGGCTAGATTAATGAAGAGGTATTTTTTGAGGCAGCCATTTTTCCAGTTGCCCGAAAAGCTGACCCCATAAGCAAGATAAATGGTGCCTTCGCCATTAGGGAGGTTATTTTCCCAATTACCATCATATTTGAGATCACAAACAAATGCCATGAGCAGTTTTTGCAACAAACTCTCTGCTGTTTCACTACAGGGGGTAGACTGTATGCCATGCCCGGATTTATTCCCTTGTCGCCAGCTTCCTTCAAAAAATTTTAAACCTGCGGCATTAATCAGAACACCCTGACCATGCTGTTTGTCATTCTTCCACTCCCCCTCATACCGAATACCGTTGAAATCCGTAAAAACACCCTGTCCCTCTGCCTTTCCTTTTCGCAATGTACCTTCGAATGTAGTGGAATATACGACCCCATCATCGATCACGTTCCAGATTTGAGTGCCGGCTCCCTCGGCATACCCTTCTTTACATGTCCCAATCCAGATAACCGTTTCAACTGGATTGGGGTAAGGGTTCCACGTTTTGCAGTCTGGTTTATTTTCGATTTGCTGCCACTTACCTGGCTCAGCGTAAACCGTCCCTGAAAACAGGAAACCAAGAGTGACAAAAACTAGGAATTTCTTCATCGCGTCCTCAAAAATGATAACTGGTTTGCATCCCTTTTGCGCCATATTCAGAGCGCAAATACGCATTCGACAAAATCCAGAATACCAATACCCAAGCCCAACACCATATGGCTGTGGTAAGCAGAAAAAAACTGATCCCGATAATGTTCGGTATCCATCCATCAAAAAAAAGGACTAAGGCTTTCGCTTTCACCGCGTATATCAGCATAGTGCAGGCCATGACGATCTGGCTTACTAGAAAGGGCCCAATTAAAAGACGAACAAATACAGCTGGGAATTGCTCGATGCACCGTCTGCATGACTTTCGGATCCCGCGAGATACCCTGCTACCGCGAAAATCAGGAACATCACGAAAACAGAGAACATAAGGAGAAGAAGAATATCTTCGACCAGACTGACTTTATAACCGGCCTCAAATATTGCATGCCCTGCTGATTTCTTTGATGTCGAAACGTCTATCCTCGCTGACTCCCAGAATCGAAAATAAGCAATGTAATAAAATAAACAGGCGGGGCCCAACAGGAAATACAATCGCCAAAAAAACCTGAAGAACCTAGATATGTCGAAGGCTTCTCCTGCAGGAGGAACACTAAGAAGTCTGCAGCAAGCTATATAGGCCAGTATCATCCAGGGGATGAACGTGAAAAATGCAATCTTTTCGAGATCGGGTATTCCCGCTTCTCTCATCACTTCTATCGAAATATCGACAAGAATGACGACAAGAATGTACGGATAGAGATTAAAGCTCAGCCGAAGTGAGTCCCGAAACATCTAATTATCACATTCATTCATCGAAAAGAACCTTGCGAGCTCAAAAAGTAAGTACAACAAATGTATCACCGGAAAAAAAATGGTGTAAGACACTTTTTGCGGCAAGATTTTCTTATAGGTTGTGGGCAGGGTAAAGGAACGGTTCATCTGTAAAGTCAAAAATGGGACAGTGCAAAGCTATTCATTCCAAGATGTTGGAGCATTGGCATGGCGCGAACGCGGAAAAATGTCAGAGTTTAAGATTTGTTGAAAATGCGTATGAAAGAAAACCCGTTCTTTGTCAAAAAATCATTACTACCTTGTACCGAATCCCTGAGCTTTATAAATTTTTCAGGCAGATCACATAATACTGGAGCATCACAGAATTGTCCTCTGCGCCCGTCTGTAAGTCGCGGGTCCAGTCTGAAAATGTTTCTTGAAGACCCGGCTGAAGGCCGCTTCAGAGTGGTAACCGACACTTTCCGCCACATCGATAATTGGCAGGGTGGATTCCTCAAGTTGCTGGCGTGCGATCTGCATGCGCCACTGGGTAATATATTCAAAAGGTGTCATAGCTAGCGAAGTAGAAAATTTCGTCACAAATGAGGTCCGAGAGCTACCCGAAATCAGAGCAAGCTCTTCCAGGGTCCAGGCAAATTCCGGTTGAGCATGTATGGCCTGCAGAACCTTTGCAATACTGGGATCGGCGAAACCGGCAAGCACGGCCTGGTTCATCCCCTCTTCTGACAGATAGGTACGAAGAGCCTGGGCAAAAATGATCTCGGACAATTTCAGGGCAATCAGATCGCTTCCCAGATTGTCCCTCCCCGCTTCCTGACCGATAATCTTCAGAGTATTTTCCATCCAGCTCCCAGCAGCTTCTCCATAATTTCGAATATGGATGAAAGCCGGAAGCGCATGGATAAGCGGGTGGCTGGCCCGTTTGTCAAAAGCGAAGTGGCCACAGACCAGTTGGGTTTCCTGATTGGTCCCTTGTTCCCCATAGACCAATGCTCCTTGCCCGCTAAATCCGGATTTCTCTACAACTTCATCCAGCTTCAGGGCCTGATCCTCGGTTGCCGGATCGCAATACAAAGTATGAGAGGCGCCGCGGGTAATGATGATGAGATCACCTTGTTCCAGAAATACCGGCGTATCGTGATGCTCCACCCGCACGAAACAGCGGCCTTTATGCACAAAATGGAACCTGGCGACATTTTCATAAGGTGGTACGATCACGCCCCAGGGTGACGTAAATGAGGTGCGAAAATACAGAGTTCCCTTCAATCGCAGATGCCCAAGAATATCGCTGAGCAGATCCATCGTTAAATCCTTTCCGCCTGTCAGTATAACACAAATGCAAATAAACGAAATAATAATGAACGATTGATCAAGAAAAATGAATTTCCAGTCATTCAAGAGACGAAATTATTGTTGTTCAATATATTAGCTGGTCGATGAAAAATGTCACTGGCGAAAAAAATCGAATTCAGGAGATAACAATGAAACTTAGAACGATCTTCGCCCTTGCAGGCGTTTTCCTATTGTTTAGCCAGGCTACTGCTCAGGCAGATAATCCTGCCGAACTCAATGATCTTCAAATAGCCCATGTGGCGTATGTCGCTGATAATATCGATATTCGCTATGCGCATCTGGCTCTTGCAATATCTGACAATCCGGAAATTCGTGAGTTCGCGAAAACCATGATCCGCGATCATACGGCTGTCAATGAAATGGCTTTGGCCCTACTCGCGAAGCTGAACGCGCAGCCTCAAGACAATTTTCTCAGTCAGACTCTTCAGAAAAACTCCGTGATTATTATTGACGAGATGAGTCAACTTCGCGGGGCAGAATTTGATCGCCGCTATGCGGAAAATGAGCTGGCCTATCACAAAGCCGTCAATGACCTCGTCGAAAATGCCTTTATTCCGAATATTGAAAATGGCGAAGTAAAAGATCTGTTCGTTGCCGGCCTCGAAATCTTCAAGGCGCATGAAGAGCATGCCGCCATGATGGTTGAAAAGGTTAAATAGGTATGCGTTTCTCACGACGCCTCATCGTTACCCGGGTTGCAACAGCCACAGCTGCTGTTCTCCTCGGGACGTTGAAATCCGCCTCCCCGTTCGCCACCGAGGCTTCTCCCACCGAACACCTTATCGAAATCCAGAGGTTCAAGTTCGTCCCAGACATCCTTTCCGTCAGGCCTGGCGACACCGTTACCTGGATAAACCGAGATATCGCCCCCCACACAGCGACCGCCGCGGATAAAAGCTGGGATACAGGAGATATCAAAAAAGGGGATCGAAAAAGTGTTCTAGTCACGAATGGGTTTACCGCAGCCTATTTCTGCCGATTTCATCCAGTGATGAGAGCGACGTTACCTTTCAAGAGATGACTTTCCAACCACAACATGTTCAAAGCAAAATTAAGGCTTTTGCATAAAAGAAAAGGTAGCCCGCATTTGGCCATCTCCAATAGTATCTTCCTCATTGCAACCCCGCAATTGGCGTTGCAATGAGGAAATTTGTTCTAAGGTCGAATCTACACTTTACTGAATTTACGTGGACGACTGTCAGTTGGTTGCCAGCACCGTATCCAAGGGGTCATAGGTCGGATCCGAGAGATCTGTTGCGCCTCCACCAGGTGGGGAGAAGCTTGCCATGGCAGTTACCAGTGCTTCCACCCCGGCTATGTCTGCCGCCTGACCGTCACTCGTCTCAATGCTTTCGATTTTGTTATCCACAGATGCGTACTAGTTTTCAACTGTGATCTGGTCACTACTGCCGATCACTGAAATCAAGAGATCATCGCCGGTCTGCTCGAACCATAGTTGATCATAATCTATTCCGGCAGTAAGTTTGAGCGTATCCGATGCGCCGTCCGTGGCGTTGTCATTGATCACGTCCTGACCATCGCCGTTGGCAAACTAATACCTATCAGCCCCGTCTCCACCGCTAAGGGTATCGTCTCCAGCTCCGCCGGTGAGAGTGTCATTGCCAGTGGCGCCCACCAGATTATCATGACAGCTGGTGCCGGTGAGGGTCTGATCACCCGTGCCGCTAACAACTGACGGCAATGGGATCAGGGTGTCACCGCTGTCCAGGGCCACCATCCGCTCATAAATCGACAGACTGCCGCCAATAGTCTCAACCGTGCTTTTCACCGTCAGATAGGAAATCCGACCGACAAGCTCATAACCCCAATACGTTACGAAATCTTAACCAAATTCGCAGTAAAATCAGGTCGTTATTTGACAACAAATTCAATTTCTTAGGGCGGAAACAGGTTATGAAATTAGCAAGACCTATATATTTTTTCGGTACTTTGGCTGGCCTAATGGCAATTTCCACTCCTGCCTATGCCTATCTTGATCCAGGCACGGGCAGCATGCTCCTGCAGTTGCTGCTGGGCGGTGTTGCCGGACTGCTTGTCGTTGGTAAGCTGTATTTTCAGAAAATTACAGGAATATTCCGGCGGGACGCCGTTGCTGAAAATGGCAGCATGGACATGCCAGGTGAAGACACCGAAAAATGAACAAACTGGTTGTTGAGCCGGGCTCATTTCGAGATCCAAAGGGCCGAATTTATTACGAGAATGATGACGTCTATCGGTTAGTATCAGCTGCTGGTAGGACGGAATTTGAATATGTAAGAAATACCGGGCTGTTTGAAGAGCTCAATGAGAAGCGATATCTCATCAAATCTGAGATTGTCTCGAAAGCCGATTGGTTTCCGGATGCTCCGGACGACAGCATTCTGCTAAGGCATGAGAAAATTCCTTTCGTCTCATATCCCTATGAATGGTCCTTTTCCTTCCTGAAGGCCGCCGCCCTTCTCCATTTGGATATTCATCTAATTGCCTTGGAGCACGGGGTAACCTTGTCCGATGCCTCAGCTTACAATGTCCAGTTTTGCGGCTGCAATCCCATCTTTATCGATGTTCTTTCATTTCGAAAACTGAAAAAAGGAGAAGCTTGGGAGGGGCATCGTCAGTTTTGCGAACAGTTTTTAAACCCTCTTCTCCTTACCTCAAAGCTCGGTGTTAAACCAAATGCTTGGTATCGAGGTGCTCAGGAAGGAATTTCGACTCCTGAACTAAACATGTTAGTCCCCTGGTATAAAAAAATGGGCTGGAACATGCTTACTCAGGTGGTGGCCCAGAGCATGTTGCAGAATACGAGTTCAAAGAATGCAGCGGATGCGCTGACCCAGATTGAGTATCCAGTTTCATCTTTTAAAAAATCCTTGCAGCAAATGCGATCGTGGATTTCCTCCCTCGTCCCAGCCGGTGTCAAACAATCAGAGTGGCAGAATTATTCTGATGAGCACAGCTACAGCGACGACGAACAACGGGCAAAATCCATGTTTATTGCGCGCTTTTCCTCAAAACTGAAACCAGAGATGCTGTGGGATATCGGCTGTAATAGCGGAGACTACTCTAGGATTGCACTTCAGAATGGGACAAACTATTCCGTCGGTTTTGACTTTGACCATGGTGCACTTGAAAAAGGATATCACCGGGTGCTGAAGGAAGAGCTCTCGTTTCAACCACTGTTTTTTGATGGCGCCAATCCCTCTCCTAGTCAAGGATGGGGGGAGACGGAACGCCGCGGCATGTCAGGGCGGAAAAACGCCAGCGCGGTTATTGCATTGGCCTTCATCCATCACATGGTCATCGGCCGCAACATTCCGCTTGAGGAAGTTATTCTTTGGCTTACCAGCCTCGCCCCGCAAGGGGTCATTGAGTTTATTCCGAAATCCGATCCTATGGTGAAAGAACTACTGCTCTTGCGGGAGGATATCTTTGAGGATTACTCAGAAGAGCATTTCAAATCCATTCTCGAGAGACACTCGCAAATCCATGCTGCGGAGACTGTAACCGAGTCCGGTAGACGCCTGTATTGGTTTGAGAAAAAGCTGGATTAGTTGAGGTTGAATGTCTCCCTATGGAGAATGCTGGTAAAAAATACATTAGCTTTATGGCGTGCCTACTACCCCCGTTGGTCGGCGCATATACCGCTCTCAATTTTCTTGAAACCAACATAACTTCACTTGAATACACAGATATGTTGTCGATCATGGGCGCCTTGTGTCTCTTTGGGCTAATATTATTGGCGGCCTTTAGACTTACTGGCATAAGCCTCCCAAAATCATCGATATTGGCTACAATTAGTGTCGCCTTCTGCGTCTACGGCTTCAATTTATTTGTGGTTTTTCGAGCTGTAACGAACACAGCACTGCCGTTTCTGGCTTTCAATTGTATAGCGGCATTGCTTATCGGGCTGGCCTATTATTTTTTTCGTCGTGCAAAAGGAGAATTTACAGTCGTCCTACAGTTATTAACGATTATTTTCAGCGTGGGCACTGTTGCGTCAATTTCCAAGATTTCCTTGTACGAATTTAACCGGCCCAATGAGGTCGATATTGCTTCAAAGGTCAGCGAAATATCTTTAGTGAATTTGGATGCACCCGCAGAAAAACGAAATATCTTTTATATCGTTATGGATCGCTATGCGGATCAGAGAACCCTCACCGCCGAGTATAACTTTGACAACTCGAATTTTATCAAGACCCTTCGAGATCACGGTTTCTTTGTAGCAGACAGCAGTGTGGCCAATTACCCTTTTACCTATCAGTCCCTGAGTTCCAGTATGAATATGGTGTATCACAATAACGCTGTGGACCAGATTGTAGAAAATCGAGATGACATCGTTCCATATATCCGATTGATTGAAGAAAACTACCTTACGAAAATTCTAAAGGCACAAGGGTACAAATATGTCCATATGGGGTCCTGGTGGGCGCCGACAGAATCCAGTCCTCTTGCCGACGAAAATTTCCAGACCACCTTTTTGGGAAGAATAGAACTCAGGTTCTTTCGCCGATCCATACTGGAACCCCTACTATTTTTGTTCCATGATGATACGGCAAAGCATTCAATCGATCCAAATCAGTGCGATCGTGTCCCCAGGAAACTAGCTCGCCTTAAAGAACTGGGTTCATCCGATCAACCCACATTCGTGTTTGCCCATTTTCTAGTGCCGCATGATCCGTTCGTCTTTGACAAGGACGGAAACTGCAAAAATGCAGAGGTAACCTCCGCAAGCAGTCTGGAACAGAATTATCTTGGGCAGCTCCAATATGCAAACTCTCTGCTTTCCGAGCTTTTAGAGAGCCTTCTGTCGCAGCCAGGGCCAAAGCCGATTATTATCATTCAGGCTGACGAGGGACCCTACCCTGCCCGCTTTCGGCAGAATGAGGATGAGTTTCAATGGATCTCAGCCTCCGAAGCGGAAATGAAGCAAAAAATGAGAATTTTGAACGCCTATTTTTTCCCAGGCACTGACAATAAAATGTTTTATGATACCCTTACGCCGGTAAATTCATTTCGCTTGCTGCTTAACACATATTTCGGTGCAAACTTACAATTGTTGCCAGATCTGAGCTTTGCCATTCCTAATAATGAAGACAAATATGGCTTTTTCGAAGTAACAGATACCGTCCAGTAATATTGGCTTTTAGGATAAGGCCCGCTCTGCTGGAAACAGAGCTTCTACAGTCGTACCCTTACCGAGTTCACTTTCAAGAGCTATCTTACCGCCATGCGCTTCCGCGAGGAGTCGAACAAGGCTGAGACCCAGCCCTGTGCCCTGATGATTGCGACTGTAGGAGGACTGCGCCTGCCCAAAGGGCTGCTGGACCATTTCAATATCTTTTTGCGAAATGCCAATCCCCGTATCGCTGACTGCCAATCTTATTGCTCCAGACTCAAGCTGAGAAGCTGAAACTGTTACCGATCCCCCCTTGTCGGTAAATTTGAGAGCATTGGAAAGCAAGTTGATAATGATCTGCTTAATCCGCGTGGGATCTCCCATAAAGCTAGGGAAACCTTCCGCAACCTCAACGACCGGCGTAATTTGTCGCTCACTGGCTGCCCCCCTCAGCATTTCTAGGCTCGCCTCGATAATCCTCGACATCTCCATGGGCTCTTCAACCAGATCAAACTGATTAGCTTCGATCTTAGCAACATCGAGGATGTCGTTGATGACTTGTAACAGATGCACGCCGGAATCATTGATTCCCGTAATGAACTCCATTTTCTTTTCTTGAGGAAAATCAGCACTGTCTCCCATCATCAGAAGTTCGGAAAACCCAATGATCGCATTGAGAGGTGTGCGCAGCTCATGGCTCAT
>JANSXH010000008.1 GCA_024743055.1 Pseudomonadota bacterium | reverse complement strand
CCTTGGTGAGATTCGCGGAAGTGAAGCCATCGACATGTTGCAGGCGATGAACACGGGTCATGATGGCTCACTTTCTACAATCCATGCCAACCGTCCTCGCGAGGCTTTGACCAGGCTCGAGAACATGGTCGGGATGTCCAGTGTCAATCTTCCAGCAAAAGCTGTGAGAACTCAGATTGCATCGGCTATTGACCTTATCGTTCAGATTAGTCGGATGCGGGATGGTGTGCGACGAGTAACCTATATTTCAGAAGTTGTCGGCATGGAAGAAGACGTGATCACCATGCAGGACCTGTTCTGGTACGAATTCCACGGTGAAGATAAAGGTGGACGCCTTCTGGGTGACTTTAAGTCCACCGGTTTACGACCACATTTCGCACCTCGAGCAGCCTATTTCGGGCTAGAAAAAATGTTATTGGGAGCAATTTAATGGCTGGAGATCAATTAACAATGATGCTGGTCGTAGCAGGGGCAACCCTTCTAATTTCCCTGCTTCTTGTTTTTGCCTTTGCGGGTGGGTCCAATCATGAGTCCAGTGCAAAACGCCGCCTGTCCGAAATTTCTGAAGGGCAGGCAATAACGCGCAAGCCCAAAAATAGGGAATCAGCGAGACGTGCCGAGGAATCGAGTGGGCTCAAGATACTTGATACTGTTTTGAGAAAGTTGATTCCGAATCCAGATTTGCTGAGAAATCGACTGGAAAAAACAGGGATTAACATCACCATCTTTCAGTATGCAATGGTGACTGTGATGCTTATGGCGATTGTGATCACCTTTTCACATTTGCTCTATGACATCGGCCTGCTTCTAGCCATACCGATGGGTATTGCGACAGGCTTGTTTATTCCGCATTTTGTAATCGGGTTCCTGGGACGCAGGCGAATCAACAAATTCATGAAGACCTTTCCTGAAGCCATTGAACTGCTTGTCCGTGGCCTAAGAGCCGGATTGCCCATCAGTGAGGCGATCGTTACCGTCGGAAATGATGCCCCCGATCCAGTTGGTAAGGAATTCAGAGGTGTTGCAGATGCAATGGTTGTCGGTCAGACTCTTGAAAGCGGGCTCTGGGATGTTTCTAAACGTATTGACCTTCCCGATTTTAAATTCCTGATTATTGCAATCTCCATTCAGCGTGAAACAGGTGGTAACCTGGCCGAAACCCTGGCGGGACTTGCAAATACATTACGCAAACGCCGCCAGATCAAACTGAAAATCAAGGCAATGTCTTCCGAGGCGAGGGCAAGTGCCTGGATCATCGGTTCCTTGCCTTTCATTATGTTCTTCTTGCTTTGGCTCGCCAACGATTCGTATGTGATGAAGTTGGTCGAAGATCCAAGGGGTGCTTACATGATCGGCGCCGGTTTGACATTGATCGCGACCGGTGTGGGTATTATGGCCAAAATGGTCCGGTTTGAGATTTAGGAGGCAAAAATGGTTGATCTCGTTACTCTTGTACCGGATTGGTTGCGCTCAGAAGACGTGCTTGCCCTAATCGCTGGTGGTGCATCTTTGGCTGTAATGCTGATGATGTGGAATGCCTTTCTCGTGAAGGATGCTCTTCCGGGCCGTATCAAGGATCTGGAAAAGCGTCGTACCACCTTAAAAGAGAACATCACGAACGAAACCAAGCAGCGTAGCAAGCTGATTGTCCGCGAAAACATGATGCATCGCATTGTGAAGAAAATGCAGTTGATGCGGGGTGAGCGCGCCAGAGTAATGGCCGCGAAGCTAGCTCAGGGCGGTTGGCGTTCTAAAGATGCCTTAGTCACATACCTGTTTGCAAAAGTTTCTTTGCCGCTACTATTTGCAAGTCTGTCTCTTGCATATCTATTGGGAACGAACCCGTTTGAATGGTCTCCTCTTGTAAGCATCTTGGCTTCAATGGGGGCTGCATTTATTGGTTATATGCTCCCCGACACGCTGGTCAAAAACAAGATTACAAAACGATATCATGCTATCCGGAAGTCTCTTCCTGATGCCCTGGATCTGTTGGTTATTTGTACCGAGGCTGGATTGAACCTGGACAGCGGACTTGATCGTGTCTGTAAGGAAGTCGCAAATTCTGCGCCGGAGTTGGCGGATGAGTTCGGCTTGGCCTCCATTGAGCTGGGCTTTCTACCGGATCGGAAGCAAGCTCTTGGCAATCTCGCAAGCCGTGTCGACTTTCAAGCTATGACAACCCTAGTCAACACGCTCCTGCAGACCGAGAAATATGGTACCCCTCTCGCGGTTGCATTGCGTGTGCTTTCTGCAGAAATGCGCGAAGAGCGCCTTATGAAAGCGGAAGAAAAGGCAGCTCGCCTTCCAGCTATCATGACTGTTCCAATGATTATCTTCATTCTGCCAGCCTTGTTTATCGTTCTGATCGGCCCGGCAGTCCTGAAGGCATTGGATGCCTTCGGCGGCGGAGGCTGATATAGCCTCAGCTGACGAACGCTTATTACACGACTAACCACATCCCGGTTTCTAGTTTCCTATCTTATTTGGAGCTTTCAATGATTGGCTCTAAAAGAAGACTGTTGTCCTCTGGTCCTCTTTCGGCCTGGAGGTTAAAGACCGAGGAAGAAAATTAGTTTGATGTAGGAGATGAGGTCCGAAGCCTAAGTGAGGTCTTCATAGCGTCCTCAATAACGTAGATGTATCGCCGCTCTCGTAGTCAGAGACTGTATTCATAAGACCTGAGCGCTTGTCAGTACAGGATAAGCCTAACGCTCTCTGCATAAGACTGAAGCTCAGTTGTACTTCCTCAAAAAGTCTGCCACACCATAGATAACGATTGCCGTGCAGTGCATTGAGCAGCACATAAAAAAGCCCGGCCTCACATGACTGGAGGCCGGGCTTTAATTAAATTGTGGAGGTTCAGAGGGCGCCTGATGCCTTCTGTGTGTCAGCAATCACATTGCTATCATTACCCTTTGCAGCCGGAGTGCCTTCAGCAATCCTCTGATCTGGGGCAAGAGCTGGTGCTGATTTCTTAGGTGTTCCAGCTTTGGTACCCATAGGCATGAAGCAATCATGGGATCGATCACGCAATGTTCCACAAAGGAGCATTGGATCCGCCTTCTTTGAGAAGCCACCGACCTGCAGTCGGTAGAAAATACCACCATTGTCCGGGCCAAGGTCAGCTTCTGTGATAACCGGATCAATTCCTTCCAGAATATCTGAATTTTGGGTCTGTAATATCAGCCAGCCCTTTTCAGCGTGGGCGCGCTCTTTATAGGAGCCAAGCTGAATGTAATATTTACCGCCATCTGGCTTGTAGCTGCCGACATCGCCGTCTACGGAGCGGTTTCCAGGGACGAAGGCTGCGTTTTCTTTTGTCACCGTTGTTGATGGTTCAACAGCTGCCGGAGCGGCTTCTGCAACAGCAGATGGTTTAGCAGGCTTGTCATCCATCTTCCACTCTCTGAAAGAAGAATTTGGTGATACGGGATCGACAGCTGCAACTTCCGTTTCAACTTCATCGGAAGACTTATTTACGAAAGTCCGAGGTTTGATATCCTCTTTATCTTTTTTAGCAGCCATTTTTGGGGCTACTGGTGCAGCTGCTTTTTTCTTAGCTGGCTTGGGAGAAGGGGATGAAGTCTTCGCTTTAACCGGTGCCGGTTTAGCTGCGTCGGCAACTACCATAGGCTTTTCAGCCTTAGGTGCGCTGGCCGTAACTGTTGGGACCTTGACCTCAGTTTGCATTTTCTTGGCAGGAACTGTCTCTGCTTTCGCTATTACGACAGGAGCAGTGGGGGCCGGCACCAAGGTCTTAGGTGCTTCATTTGATACAGCCGCCTTTTTGCCTTTGTCTGCAGTTCCATAGTCCAGGCGATCCTTATCCTGACGTGCAATCAG
The DNA here is from genome assembly GCA_024743055.1 of Pseudomonadota bacterium. Taxonomy (GTDB): domain Bacteria; phylum Pseudomonadota; class Alphaproteobacteria; order Sneathiellales; family Sneathiellaceae; genus Sneathiella. The sequence continues at coordinate 196,738 of JANSXH010000008.1, read as the reverse complement.
AACGTCCGGGTTATCAGGTTGCGTAGGACCTTCTTCTGCGGCTGCAAGCTCGGAAATGACATCGTCATTTGACGCGTGCATGATGTTGATCTGCTCCGAAATAGCTTGAGCGCGAACGTCGGTACGGCCGTTAAGAGCCTCGAAATACAGTGCATTGTTACGGGCATCTTTTTCAGTCAGATCCATTCGCGAATAGGCCATGGCTTCTTTTGATTTGCCGGCAAGACCATAGGCCAAAGCCAGGGTCTGGCGATGTTTGGCGGTGGCTTCAGGGCTGTCTGTTACGACTTTCAAGATAGCAATGGCCTTTTCGGTTTGTCCTGAAAGAGCCAGGGAAAGCGCCAGATTGCTTTTGTAATTCAAGTTCGAAGGGTCAGATTTTACAGCCTGTTTATAATATTCCTGGGCCTTCTTGTGATCCCCCGCCTTGTCATAGGCTATACCAAGGCCACCGAGAGAGGAGGCGTCTTTTGGGTTGATTCTCAAGGCATTGGCAAAAGACCGTGTTGCCAAATAAGGTTTTTCAAGCTGTAAGTGGCTATATCCGATGCCGTGGTGGGCTTCGACATTATTTGGATCAATTGCCAAAGTCTTCTCGTATACAGAGATGGCATCGTCAACACGACCTGTTTTCCTCAAGATCTGAGCAATCTTGATCAATGGTTCTGTATTTTTGGGTTGTTGCTTGGCAGCAGTTGCATACAAACGCATTGCAGTTGCGGCATCATTTTTAGCCCAAGCCCTGTCTGCGACCCTCATTACCTGGGACCAACCCTCAGCTTCTGGGGATTTTTTATCGACAGGAGTGCTGACGGCAGGAGCCTGTTGGGACTCTGCGGCATCAGCCGTTGCCGTGTTATCAGATATTGTATTACATCCAGCTAGTACTAGACCAGTTGTCGCAAGCAGTACTGTCCGAAAACGGGTTGCAAAAGTCATATGATACGGCACAGCTTTAGGCCTCTCTATTAAAATAAGACGAATCTATGTCTTAAATTAGAGGTATCTTCCTTATAAACGGTTAATGACAGACGCCAATTATCGTAAAATTTGACTTATTTAAATTACACAAAATGATTTTTCAGAAAAATTCAATTAGTACAATAAGTTACCATATATTCAGAAGGTGATTTGCTAAGATAAATGGTGTCTGGTAATCCTAAAAGCGATAGTCCAAACTAAAGCCTTCTTCGTTTATATTCAGTATTGGATACCATTTGGCCCGAATAGGAGGGGGCATTGGGCATGGTCTGACTGGCATGGACAGGATTAACGAATTTATTGAAGAGGCCGGATCTAATCTGTTCGGGAAGGGCAGAGAACAAGGAAACGGTCCCTTCCATTCCTATTCCGTTGACAAAATTGGCAATTGTAATTGTCAGGAGACCAGTACGAACCGTGGAAACATCGACACCTTGCTGTTGGCATCTGGCCAACGCCTCTGAAAGCTCTTTGGCAACGATTGTGTTCATGTTTGCCTCATCCATTTGATTTTCTCCACTTTCTTCATAAATATCCTCCTGTCACATCAGACATATTTAGAACGTTTGGGATTCCATTCTGTGAATTCAGCACATGGTCTTGATTAACTTCTCAGAAAGTCCGAGGACATCTTTAAGACTATGTTAGAATCAGAACGGATAGCTGAAGGACAAATTGGGAAAAAGAACAATGGATGCGGACCTGGCCGATTTCACCAAACTGATTGAAGAGTGTCAGAAAATTGTCGTTTTTACGGGGGCCGGCATAAGCACGGAATCTGGCATTCCCGATTTCAGAAGCCCTGGCGGTCTTTGGGAAAAGAACCGGCCTATCGATTTTTCCGAGTTTATTAGTTCGGAAGAAGCGCGAAGGGAAAGTTGGCGCCGTAAATTTGCGATGGATTCCGTTTTATCGAAAGCCGAGCCAAACAAAGGACATATGGCAATTTCTTCTCTTTATAAATCAGGTAGGGTCACAGCAGTTATTACCCAGAATATAGACGGTCTCCATCAGAGCTCGGGGATTGAAGATGAGGACGTCATCGAAGTACATGGGAATACGACCTATGCAAAATGTCTGGATTGTCATTCTCGGTATGAATTGGATTATATTCGAGAGATTTTTGCCGATAATGAAACTTTACCGATTTGCAAGCAATGCAACGGAATAGTCAAAACTGCGACAATTTCTTTTGGACAGGCCATGCCGGTAAATGAAATGCGTCAGGCGGAACTAGCGGCTTATGACTCCGACTTGTTCATTGCCATCGGATCCTCTTTGGTTGTCTATCCGGCAGCCGAAATTCCCCTGCTCGCTAAACAAAGAGGTGCGAGACTGGTTATATTAAATAGAGAGCCAACTCCTTTGGACGAATATGCTGACCTTGTCCTACGTCGAGAAATCGGGGATACCTTGGATTTTGTCACAAAAACGTAAAAGAAATCTCACATATTGTCACATAAATCCCTAAAATATCGTCAGACTGGCGAGCCGAGAAATACGTAATATGACCGACAGCAGTGGCTATTTCTGGAAGATGTTGATGTTTATCCTCATTGCAACTGTCCCTGTGGGAATTGTTGCAGTTTGGTTACTGAATGATGACAAGATAGAAATCAACACGGTATTGCTACTCGTGCTGGCGGCAGCGCTTCCTGCCTATTTTCTATATAACCGGTTGGTTAAAGAAATACTGGTTGTTTTGGGCAAAATGGAAAAAGCCGTCCAGTCGCCGACCATGGAATCAGACGACGTAACGAACGCTCGCGATGGATTCCTGCCGGTAAATGACCTTCTTTTAATGATGCAGCAGTATCGACGAGCCTTGCGACGGATGCTGGTAGAAGCCAAATCGCGCCAGGACGATGCGACAATGCTTTTTGAAATGCTGCCGGACCCTATCCTGGTGTTGGATGAGAAACGACGTGTTAGCCAGGCAAACGCAGCTGCTCACAACTTCTTTGGTGCGGAAACAATAGAAGGGGATCTGACATCCTATCTCCGCCACCCGAATCTGCTGAAGGCAGTGGATGCAGCATATAAAGGCCAGGAAGTCAGCGATCGCGTGGAATTTCGCATGTCCGATGTCGTAACTCGGCATGTGGCTGCCTATGTAGTCAGTCTTGACGGTGAAGAGGAAGAAGACAAGAGGCTGATTATAACTCTACACGATTTGACGGCATCCAAGAAAATGGCTCAAATGCGGGTCGATTTTGTTGCCAATGCGAGCCATGAGTTGCGAACGCCGCTTGCCATCTTGGTCGGAGCATTGGAAACCTTGATGGGCCCGGCTCGGGACGACAAGCAGGCCCATGAGAGGTTTTTCGCCATGATGCAGGCTCAGTCTTCCCGAATGTCGCAGTTAATTGATGATTTGCTGTCCTTGTCACAAATTGAGATTAATGAGCATAGCCGCCCGTCCGATACCGTGAATTTAGCTGATGTAGTTCAAGGGGTTACCGATCTAATACGAACCCGCGCATGTGATTTAGGGAAAACCATCTCCATTGACTTACCCGCGCAGCCAGCCCTGATCGCAGGAGATTCAGATCAATTGTCTCAGGTTTTTACAAATCTGATCGATAACGGATTAAAATACAGCAAACCAAACTCGGAAGTCCGGGTTTCCATTTTGGCAGATGGTAAGGAAGCGAGAGTTGCCATTAAGGATTCAGGTGAAGGCATCGAAGAATCTCATCTTCCACGATTAACCGAACGATTTTACAGAGTGGATAGTGATAGAAGCCGGGAATTAGGGGGGACTGGCTTGGGACTCGCAATAGTTAAGCATATAGTGAGTCGCCATCGAGGTCAGCTGGAGATAGAATCTGTCGTCGGCGAAGGCTCAACGTTCACGGTAAAACTCCCAATCAATAGTTAAAAATCCTAGGATTTTAGCCAATTTTCTGCTGTAACATTACTGTCATAAAACTGTAGTAATTCTGACACCGCTCAAGAGCAATGTCTGGGCCACGGTAGATAGCGCTACCGTATTCATTTAACGGAGAATTACACGTGCTAAACAAAACACTCGGCCTGGCAATAGTGGCGTCTGTTGCTTTTGCAGGACAGGCATTGGCCCGCGATCAGATCAGGATCGTCGGTTCGTCCACAGTTTTCCCATTTTCAACTGCAGTTGCAGAGGAATTCGGTACCAAGGGTACCTTCAAGACACCTGTTGTTGAAAGCACCGGATCAGGCGGTGGTCTTAAACTCTTCTGCGCAGGCGTCGGTACCGAGCATCCGGACATCACCAATGCTTCTCGCCGCATTAAGGTTTCTGAAGTTGAGAAATGTGCAGCAGCTGGCGTTACCGATATTACAGAAGTCAAAATCGGATTTGACGGCATCGTCCTCGCTAACTCTAAAGCGGCGAAACCGGTTGAGCTGACTAAAAAGCAAATCTTCCAGGCTCTGGCCAAACAAGTGCCGGTGGATGGTAAACTCGTCGATAACCCTTACCAGAAATGGTCAGACATTGATCCGTCTCTTCCAGACACCAAGATTGAAGTTCTTGGTCCTCCGCCAACCAGTGGAACGCGTGATGCTTTCGTTGAGCTTGCCATGGAAGGCGGCGCCAAGAAATTTGATACTCTGAAAGCTCTGCGTAAGTCAGACAAGAAGGCTTTTAAATCAGTTGCTCATGCTATTCGTGAAGATGGCGCTTTCATCGAAGCTGGTGAAAATGACAATCTGATTGTTCAGAAGCTGGTTGCAAACCCGGCTGCCCTCGGCATCTTTGGTTTCAGTTTCCTTGACCAGAATGCAGATCGTATCCAAGGCGGCGTTGTTGGTGGGGTTGAGCCTACTTTCGAGAACATCTCTAAGGGTGATTATGGCATTTCCCGGTCACTTTACTTCTATGTCAAGGGCGCTCATGTCGGCAAAGTCCCGGGCATTGAAGAATTTGTTGCTGAATTTACCAGTGAAGATACTTTCGGTGAGTTCGGTTATCTGACAGACAAGGGGCTGATCCCGCTGTCAGAAGCTGATCGCGCCAAGATCCGTGCGGACGCAACGTCCATGGCCAAACTGAAAATGATGTAATTTTCAGATACTGGCGGGTAGTCACGCTACCCGCCAGATTTTATTATCCTATTGTTATTTATAAATTTTTTCTGACTGAGGGGCGTTAGAACAAATGAGCTTTTTTCCACTCGTCATAGTCCTGTTATTGATGTGTACGGCGGGGTACTGGTACGGCTCAAAGAAGGCCCTCAGCGGCGTTCGGAATAACTCGACGTCCAAATTTATCACCTCCCGCCCACACCAGTTTGGTATCTATGTCTTTATATGGGGCATGATACCACCTGTGTTGCTTGGTCTGATATGGGTTGTCATGAAATTGACAGCGGGAAATCTGGATCAAGGCCTGGTCCAGCAAATAGAGAATGTGGTTTTTCCTGTCGCTATTATGCTGGGAGCAGGGGCGGGTCTATATTTCTCGATCGGCCGCATTAGCCCGGATTTGAGGGTTCGCAAGACAATTGAGACGCTTGTTTACGGAGTTTTGATCATTGCCTCGACAATTTCGATCCTGACGACCGTTGGTATTGTTTTGTCGCTGATGTTCGAAACCGTTCAGTTCTTCGGCAAAGTTCCTTTATCAGAGTTTTTCTTTGGATTGACCTGGAGCCCACAGACAGCGCTTCGGGCGGATCAAGTAGGTTCTTCCGGCGCCTTTGGCTCAATCCCGTTATTCCTCGGGACGATGCTGATCACTTTTATCGCTATGTGTGTCGCAGTCCCCTTAGGGTTGATGAGCGCGATTTATATGACGGAATATGCCTCAGACAGGTTTCGGGCCGTAGTTAAGCCGCTTTTAGAAATCCTGGCTGGTATTCCTACGGTGGTCTATGGATTTTTTGCGGCACTTACGGTTGGTGTCTTTTTTCGGGATGCAGGTGACGCTGTCGGAATTGCAGTCTCCTCGGAGAGCGCCCTCGCAGCTGGGGTGGTCATGGGAATGATGATCATACCATTTGTCTCCTCCCTCAGTGATGACATCATCATGGCTGTTCCTCAAAGCCTGAGGGATGGATCCTATGGATTGGGCGCGACTAAATCGGAAACAGTTCGAAAGGTTATTCTTCCAGCTGCTCTGCCGGGCATTGTTGGCGCCGTTCTGCTTGCGGTAAGCCGGGCTATTGGAGAGACCATGATTGTGGTGATGGCGGCAGGGTTTGCTGCAAACCTGACAGCCAACCCTCTAGAGGCTGTGACAACTGTGACTGTACAAATTGTCGGACTTTTGGTTGGTGACCAGGAGTTTGACAGTGCCAAGACATTGGCGGCCTTTGCTTTGGCTCTTGTATTATTTGTCGTCACTCTGACCCTTAACGTGATCGCTCTGCTGGTCGTTCGCAAATATAGAGAAAAATATGACTGATACCCCTAACGACCCTAAAGCCTCTGGTTGGTATGGCGAGAAATACAGTGCCAATTTGAAAAAAAGGCATAAATCGGAGCGTCTGTTCAGGCGTCTGGGTCTGAGTGCCATTCTTATTGCACTTGGCCTTCTTGGCATCCTGTTGTTCAGCATTGTCGGTAAAGGCTACACCGCCTTTATCCAGACCTATATCACCCTTGATATCACTTTCTCGGAAAGTGTGATTGATAAAGACGGCACCCGGGATCCGGTGAAAATGCGATCAGCCAGTTATGGCAACCTGGTGCGCGATGCCCTTCGTAAGGAATTTCCCGAAGTGACGCAACGGCGTGATTTACGCGCTTTGTTTGGCCTGGTCAGTAAGGACGCAACTCAACAGCTTCGTAAAATGATCGCTGCGGACCCATCACTAATCGGCAAAACGATACCAGTGAGAATGCTGGCAAGTGATGATGTCGACATGTTTGAAAAAGGATATATCTCTCGAGATGTCGTCCAGGATGATCGTCGGGTGAAGGATAATGAACTGGAATGGCTTGATGCGCTGCAGGCAGATGGTGCGATTTCCACTCATTTCAATACACGTTTCTTTACAGGGGGTGACAGTAGGGAGCCGGAGATGGCAGGTATCTGGGGGGCCATGGTTGGGTCCTTTTATACTCTTATTGTCACATTCCTGATCTCCTTCCCGATCGGTGTGATGTCCGCCATTTATCTTGAAGAATTCGCGCCCAAGAACAAGCTGACAGATATCATTGAGGTTAATATCAATAATCTCGCGGCGGTTCCCTCGATCGTCTTTGGATTGCTCGGTCTCGCTATCTTTCTGAATGTTGCCCATCTTCCCAGATCAGCACCGCTGGTTGGGGGTATGACACTGGCCCTGATGACCTTGCCAACAATTATTATTGCGTCTCGAGCTGCCATCCGCGCTGTGCCGGATAGTATACGTCAGGCAGCTTTAGGACTTGGCGCTTCTCCTCAACAGGCGGCGTTTCATCATATCCTGCCATTGGCCATGCCAGGAATCCTGACGGGTACGATTATTGGCCTTTCCCAAGCCTTGGGTGAGACAGCTCCTTTGCTGATGATTGGAATGGTCGCCTTTATTGCCGATATACCTGGTGGTGTTTTTGATCCCGCTACGGTGATGCCGGTGCAGATCTTCCTTTGGGCAGATAGTCCCGAGCGCGCCTTTGTTGAAAAAACATCAGGAGCCATAATGGTCCTCCTCGGATTCCTCATATTTATGAACGCAATAGCGGTCGTGCTTCGAAAGAAGTTCGAGCGCCGTTGGTAGAAGGATTTTAATCGTGCAGTCACTTGTTGAAGAATCGGCCGCTACGGAGCAGCAAACTGAGTTTAACTCGGTCATTTCCGCAAAGCGCGTAAACGTCTTTTATGGAGATACGCAAGCTTTGACTAATGTTGATCTGGAGGTTCCTGAGAACCAGATCACTTCTCTTATCGGACCTTCAGGTTGCGGAAAATCAACCTTTCTCAGATGCCTTAACCGTATGAATGATACGGTAGATGGATGTCGGGTTGAGGGTGAAATCTTACTGGATGGTGTCGATATCTACGGCCCTGGTGTTGACGAAGTCCTGCTACGAGCCAGGGTCGGCATGGTCTTTCAGAAGCCAAATCCGTTTCCAAAATCCATCTATGACAATGTTGCATATGGTCCAAGAATCCATGGCCTCGCTGCCAATAAGGATGAACTGGACGAAATGGTTCTAACCAGCCTTGAAAAAGCCGGCCTCATTAATGAAGTGCAAAACAGGCTTCATTCAACTGGAACAAGCTTGTCCGGTGGGCAGCAGCAGCGACTCTGCATCGCCCGTGCTCTTGCAGTGCAGCCGGAAATTATTCTTATGGATGAGCCTTGTTCGGCTCTTGATCCGATTGCGACGGCGAAGGTTGAGGAACTGATTGAAGAGCTCAAGGAGAATTATTCGATCATCATTGTGACTCATTCGATGCAACAAGCAGCACGTATTTCTCAAAAAACGGCATTCTTCCATTTAGGTGAAGTTGTTGAAGTAGGGGATACAGAAAAAATATTTACCAGCCCCTCCGATGAACGGACTCAAGGCTATATCACGGGCCGTTTCGGATAATTACAGGTCAATGAGTAGGAGACCAAGGAAATGAGCGGAAGTGGACACACAGTAACGTCCTATGATGAAGATCTCGAGGCCATGTCAAATGCCATTATCGAGATGGGCGGGCTCGCAGAATCTCAGCTTGAATCTGCTATTCGTTCCTTCATCGACAGGAACACAGAGCTCGCTAAAGCAACCGTTGAAGGGGACGCTGCTGTTGATGAACTTGAGCATTCCATCGACAACAAGGCCATTCGTGTTCTGGCATTGCGCAGCCCGGTAGCAGATGATCTCAGGCGGGTAATCTCGGCTTTGAAAATTGCTGCTGCTTTGGAAAGAGTAGCTGACTATTCTGCGAACATTGCGAAACGGGTCATCGCCCTTGAAAAGGCGCCGGAAACAAGGCAAATGTCAGCTTTCCCAAGGATGGGTGAAATTGTCGGCCGAATGATCTCGGACACCTTAAGGGCTTACGCGCATGATGATGCCGACCTTGCCTACGATGTCTGGAAACGGGATAAAGAAGTAGATCAACTCTATAATAGTATGTTCCGGGAACTTCTGACCTATATGATGGAAGACCATAGGAATATCTCCAGCTGTACACATTTGATTTTCATGGCCAAGAATATTGAGCGTATTGGAGATCATATGACAAACATCGCCGAGATCATCATTTACCAAGTGACCGGTACCGCTCCAACAGAAGAGCGCCCGAAAGGCGATAAAACCAGCGTTACAATGATCAGCGATTCTGATATTCAGAGCGGTAAGTAAGACAAATGAAAATACTTGTAGTTGAAGATGAACCGGCCATGGTTGAGCTTCTCCGGTATAATCTGGAGAGCGAAGGCTTCGATGTAGCCTCAGCTCCAGATGGAGAGGAAGCCATAATGGCAATTGAAGAGCAGTCGCCTGATATGGTGTTGCTTGATTGGATGATTCCCAAAGTTTCCGGTATTGAGATTTGCCGTAGATTGCGTCGGGATCAGAAGTTCAGGAATTTACCTGTCATTATGATCACAGCGCGTGGCGAAGAGTCGGACCGTGTGAGAGGTCTTGATGTTGGTGCGGATGACTATGTGGCAAAGCCTTTTTCACCCGCTGAACTGATGGCCCGAATTCGCGCAGTTCTGCGCCGTGGTAATCCGAATGCGGGTGGAGAATCCCTTCAGATTGCCGATGTCAATATGGATCTCGTTGCCTATAAAGTGAGCCGGGGAAGTCGGGAGCTACATTTAGGGCCGACCGAATTTAAACTATTGCGGTTCTTTATGGAAAGACCTGGCAGAGTGCTGACCCGGGAACAGCTTCTTGACGGTGTGTGGGGCCAGAACGTTTATGTTGAGGACCGCACTGTCGACGTCCATATCCGTAGATTGCGGAAAGTGTTGAATGAGAATGGGGATGTTGACCTGATCAGGACAGTTCGGGCAGTCGGCTATTGTTTCGAGAAAGCCTGACTGCCCTTGATCCTTGTATGGAGTTACGGCTACTTAATTTATGAGCCGCCTTCCGCTTTAGTTTTTGCCTGCAGTTCCTTGATCAGGCCGGGTACTCCAACACCTGGCTTGCCTGCAACCGTTGCAAACTCTGAGCGTTGAGTCTGGGCCATACTGACGCCTTCGACAATCACATCAATCACCTTTTGCTGACCGGACCCGTTCTTCCGAACTCTCCAGTCAAGTTTTATGGGAGGTCCTTGTGGGCGCTCGATTACTGTATAGACAAGTGACTCTTTGTCATTCAGGGAAGTAGCGTTGTTAATCTTGATATTCTCTCCTGAATAAGATCCTATCCTTTGGCTATAACTGGCAACCATGTAATTGCGAAAGACACTCTGAAATTCCTGCCGTTCAGCATCTGTTGCTGATCGCCAATAGCGGCCCAGCACGAACCTGGCGATCAAGGGCATATCAAAATCAGTATCCAGAAACTTATCAAAATCCTGTTCTTTCTGTTTCTCAGAAAGGGATTTGTTGGATAAGGTCTGTACAGCCTGATTTCCGATAGATTTGATAAGATTGATCGCGCCTTGTTCCTTAGTGTTTTCGGCTCGTGCATCGGTGGGCGCCATCGCTGGCACTGAAAAACAAGCGATCAGAAATAAGACGGGCAGAATTTTATTTCTCAACATGACATCACTCCTAGGGGATGATCGTATGATTAGAGATGGGAAATTAGGCCTTTTTAAGAAACTAGGGCCCTAATCCAAATTACCTAGTTTTTCTTTGTCTGAGGTGCTTCATCTTCATCAAAGGTCATATCTGGTAATTGTGCAGGATTTCCTTTTCCATTCAGGATAAGGTTTGCGCGATTCTGCCTGTAAAGGCTTCGGATCGTCGCATAGAAATCAATAGAATTCTTTTCAATTTCGTCAAGAGCTTCAATCGACCGGGAGCGGGCGTCGATGCCAGAGAGGACAAATCTATAAATACCGAGATTGTCCAAATCATTCTTGCGGGCAATCTCGTTCACTGGATCGGCGAAATAATCAATGACACCTCCAACAGCCTCACGAGTTGTATTGGGCCCAAGGAGTGGGATAACAAGATAAGGGCCTTCCGGCACACCCCAGACAGCAAATGTCTGGCCCATGTCTTCTTCAGAGGTGTTCAACTGAGCCACATCAAATAAACCGCCAACACCCATAAAGGTATTGATAAAGAAAGCGCCCATATTATCGCCAGCTTTGTTAACCTCACCTTGGAGCAGGTTGTTGATTAAATAGATCGGCTGAGAAAGATTAGTGAGAAAATTTCGAACACTGTCACGGACGCCAAGAGGTAACACCCCGCGGTATATTTCTGACACCGGCTTTAGGAACAGGGCATCAAGAGCGTAGTTCACATCAAAGAAATAACGGTTCATTGGCTCTAGTGGATCATAAACCTCTTGATACATAACCTGCTTTGGTTTGGCGTCTTCACCGGGTGCCTTCGCACAACCAGCAACGAGAGCAAGCAAGCCAATGGCAGCCACAAATTTTAGTATCAAAGACAGTTTCATCTGCGAACTCTTTTGTATGCTTCAGCTCTAATTATTGGGAAGAAGTCTCAAGTAGTGTCTATACCCTGTAACTATTACTGAAATCTTTACTGTTATTTCCACCTTTGTCATGAACTTTTTTCGAGACGAAGAGAACCCGCCGATAAAAATTACATAGGACTAGTAGGTATCATAGGCAGATATACAAGGCGAGTCACGGTCAGATGACACAATTAGATTACCACAATTGTGTTGCGAAAAAGTCGCTAAGGTTAATCATTGACTATAAAAAGATATAAGGATATGTTTATATCAATAAAATTGTTCATGATCAGAGGTCATTGTGGAAAACTTACTTCAAGGACTGCGGGCAGCCGGAGAGGAAACTCGACTGCGATTGCTCGTATTGTGCGGGCATTCTGAACTGACGGTTAGCGAGCTTACCCAGATCTTGGGCCAGAGCCAGCCCAGGGTATCGCGGCATTTGAAGCTGCTTTGTGATGCCGGTTTGCTTGATCGGTATCAGGAAGGAAGCTGGGTCTTTTACCGCCTGTCTGGAAAGAGCAATGCAGCACTTCTTGGACGTACACTTGTTGATCTCGTTCCTGAATCAGATCCGGTTGTTTCACGGGATTTGCAAAGGTTAGAGGCTGTCAAAAAGACTCGGGTCATAGCTGCTGAACAGTATTTCCGTGAGAACGCGGCCCATTGGCGGCAGATAAGGTCCCTCCATGTACCAGAGAAGGAAGTGGAGAACTCGCTCAAGCAATTGTTCAAGGGCCGTGATATCGTAGACTTTCTTGATATTGGTACCGGCACAGGGCGGATGTTGGAATTGTTCGGTCCAGAGGTTGAGCATGCGATCGGAGTGGATAGCAGTCGCGAGATGCTTTCTTTCGCACGTACAGCAATAGAGGACGCAGGGCTCAGGAATTGCCAGGTGCGTCTTGCCGATATGTACAATCTGCCCTTCGCCAATCAATCACAGGACGCCATCATCATTCATCAGGTGCTTCACTATGCTGACACACCGGAGAAAGCGATTGAGGAAGCAGCTCGATTGCTTAGAAAAAATGGGTTGTTGGCGATTGTCGATTTTGCACCCCACACTATTGAGAATTTGAGGACAGAGCATGCCCATCGCCAGATGGGTTTTTCCAAGAATGATATCTCAGACTATTGCCGGCGTGCGGGTTTAAACCCAAGAGAAGTAAGCATTCTTGCCGGAGACCCACTTACAGTAAATATATGGACTGCGACGAGAGAGAATTACGTTTCAGTAGGAGTAGCATCATGATCACGCCTGAAGCGTTCGCAAGGCAAAAGCCTAATGGTGGATTGTTAGTATCCGGATCGGAAAACAAGGTAGAAGTTTCCTTTGAGTTTTTTCCGCCAACTTCAGAAGTGTTGGCGGAGAAACATTGGCAGGCATTGAAGAGACTCGCGCCTTTGGGCCCCAAGTTTGTCTCCGTAACCTATGGAGCAGGCGGATCGACCCGAGAACGAACTCATTCGCTGGTGAGCCGCATTCGAAAAGAAACAGAGCTTGAGCCAGCAGCCCATCTGACATGTGTGGGAGCCACGAAAGAAGAGGTAGGTGCCGTAGCGGAAGCCTATTGGGACAGTGGGATCAAACATATTGTGGCGCTACGGGGTGATCCACCTGAAGGGCATGAAAATTTCTCTGCCCATCCTGATGGGTTTTCAGGATCTGTCGAGTTGATTGAACACCTCAAGAAGACTCATGACTTTGAGATTACAGTCGGTTGTTATCCAGAGATTCACCCGGATGCGAAATCTAGCTTGGACGATATTGACTACCTTAAGCGCAAAATGGATGCCGGAGCGAGTCGAGCTATCACCCAATTCTTTTTCGATCCGGAAGTCTATCTTCGTTTTGTTGATAGGGCTTATGCGCATGGTATTACGATTCCCATCGTTCCAGGAATTCTGCCCGTTACCAGCTATTCGAAGATCCGTCAGTTCAGCCAACAATGCGGAACCCAAGTGCCAGCCTGGCTGACTCATCTCTTTGAAACACTTGATGAGGATCCGGCCACTCGAAATCTTGTCGCGGCTATGGTTGCATCTGAGCAATGCCAACAGCTACAGCGGGCGGGGGTAACTGATTTCCATTTTTACACGCTTAATCGTGCAGATCTGGTCTATTCCGTCTGCCATACCCTTGGCTTGCGTCCGGGGCAGGCTGCCTGTGCCGATTCCTGATACACCGGTTCCATTTGAAAAGAGACAGTCAATGAAAAAGTCGCAACCCTTTGTCGAGCTAGAAGATATTTTGAAGCATCGGATTATGGTTCTGGACGGTGCCATGGGAACCATGATTCAGGCCCTCAAGCTCGAGGAAGACGACTATCGGGGAGAAGCCTATACTCAATCGAATATTGATTTGAAGGGGAATAACGACCTTCTGAGCCTCACCAAGCCCGAGGTTATCGCCAAGATCCACGAGCAATTTCTGGCGGCAGGCACCGACATTCTCGAAACTAACACTTTTAACGCCACATCCATTGCCCAGAGCGACTATGGCCTTGAAAAAGAGGTGTATGAACTCAATCGTCAATCCGCGGCTTTGGCCCGTAATGTGGCAGATGCTTGGACCGAAAAAACTCCGGAAAAGCCTCGATATGTTGCCGGGGTACTTGGGCCGACGAACCGCACCGCCTCAATCTCCCCAGATGTGAATGATCCGGGCTTTCGAAATGTAACGTTCGACGAGCTGGTGGAAGCCTATGATGAATCCCTGCGCGGCCTAATGGACGGTGGTGCCCAAATTATCCTGATTGAAACCGTCTTTGACAGCCTCAACTGTAAAGCCGCCATCTATGCCATTCTCCGATACTTTGATGAAACCGGATTAAGGCATCCAGTCATGGTGTCCGGCACGATCACCGATGCATCGGGAAGGACATTATCTGGGCAAACAGCGGAGGCCTTTTGGGCATCCATGGCTCATGTGGATCCGATCAGTATCGGGTTTAATTGTGCACTAGGGGCCAAGGACTTACGCCCTCATGTTCAAGCTGTTTCCAGTGTTGCTTCAACTTCAATAAGTGTTCATCCAAATGCCGGATTGCCAAACGAACTCGGGGAATATGATGATACCCCTGAATATATGGCGGAGCAGCTGGGCGAGTTCGCGAAAAGCGGGCTGGTAAATATTGTTGGCGGATGCTGCGGAACGCGTCCGGAGCATATCGCTGCCATTACAGAAGCTGTAAGCAATATCTCGCCGCGAAAGGTCCCCGATATTGAGTCCGTATGTCGTTTGAGTGGTTTGGAGCCTCTGTATGTAGATGACGTCGCTGGCTTCATCAATGTCGGGGAACGGACTAACGTTGCTGGTTCGGCGAAATTCAAAAAACTGGTGATGGAAGGCGATTATGACACAGCCCTTGATATTGCCCGGGAACAGGTGCTGAACGGGGCGCAAATTGTCGATGTCAATATGGACGATGCAATGTTGGACGCGGTTACCGCGATGCCGACTTTCCTGAACCTGATCGCGTCGGAGCCGGATATCAGCAGGGTTCCGTTGATGATCGACAGCTCCAAATGGGAAGTAATCCAGGCAGGCCTTAAAACTGTTCAAGGCAAAGGTGTCGTCAATTCTATCAGTCTAAAAGAAGGGGAAGAGGAGTTTATCGCTCACGCCCGGGAAATCCGTCGTTATGGTGCTGCGATTGTTGTTATGGCGTTTGATGAGGAGGGGCAGGCCGATACCAAGGAGCGGATGATCAGCATTTGTACCCGGTGCTACCGCATTCTAACGGAAGAGGTCGGCTTTCCACCTGAAGATATCATTTTTGATCCGAATATTTTCCCGATAGCCACCGGCATTGAAGAGCATAGCAATTTCTCAAAAGACTACATTGAAGCAACACAAGAACTCAAAGCCGGCCTGCCTCATGTCCTGATTAGTGGCGGGGTCAGCAATATGTCTTTTTCCTTGCGTGGTAATAACCCCATGCGGGAGGCCATGCATTCCGTCTTTCTGTATCATGCCGTGAAAGCCGGAATGGATATGGGGATCGTGAATGCGGGCCAGCTTGCCGTTTATTCTGATATTCCGCAAAATATCAGGGACCGTATTGAAGATGTCGTGTTCAATAAGCGCGAAGACGGAACCGAAAGACTGCTGGAAGTGGCGGAAGAGGCCATCGGCCAGAAGCGTAGCAATGTTCAGGATCTTTCCTGGCGGGAAGGATCGGTGAATGATCGTCTTACGCATGCTCTGGTAAAAGGCATCTCAGACTATATCATCGAAGATACCGAGGAAGCCCGCCAGCAGTTTCCCCGTCCTATACAGGTCATTGAAGGCCCGTTAATGGACGGGATGAATGTAGTTGGGGATCTTTTTGGGTCCGGTAAAATGTTCTTGCCTCAAGTGGTCAAGAGTGCCCGTGTGATGAAACAGGCCGTTGCTCATTTGCTTCCATTTATTGAAGCGGAGAAAGATGAAGCTGGTGTCGCCAAAACCAAAGGTAAAATCCTTTTGGCAACGGTTAAAGGCGATGTCCATGATATCGGTAAGAATATTGTGGGCGTTGTTTTACAATGTAACAATTTCGAGGTCGTAGATCTCGGGGTCATGGTTCCCTATACAAAAATCCTTGAAACAGCTAAAGCTGAGAATGTTGATATCATTGGCCTTTCCGGCCTGATTACACCCTCCTTGGAAGAAATGGCAACTGTTGCGGCAGAGATGCAGCGAGGGGAGTTTGAGGTTCCCTTGCTAATCGGCGGGGCGACCACATCGAAGGTCCACACAGCCTTGAAAATTGCGCCGCAATATGAAGGGTCGACGATTTACGTCACGGATGCGTCCCGAGCCGTCGGTGTCGCAACACAGCTCACCAGTGATGAAAATAATCAGGAACTTGTCACTGCGACCAAGGCAGAATACGAAATCGTCCGCGAAAATTACCTGAAGAAATCAAAGAATACCAATCAGTTCAGTTTTCAGGAGGCGCGCGAGAACGCGGTCAAGATAGACTGGTCGGATTATCATCCTCCGAAACCGACATTCCTGGGGCTTAAACAGTTTGATGACATCGATTTGACGGATCTGGTTGACTACATAGACTGGTCACCTTTTTTCAGAACTTGGGAGCTTGCCGGTCATTTTCCCAAAATACTTGAGGATGAGGTTGTTGGGGAAACGGCCACCGAGCTTTATCAGGACGCACGTGCCATGCTCTCCCAGATAATTGAAGAAAAATGGCTAACGGCAAAAGCAGTAGCCGGATTTTTCCCAGCTGCACGAGTTGGAGATGATGTTGTTCTGTACAAAGATGAAGGTCGGAAAGCGGAAATTCATCGCTTTTGCTTCCTGCGCCAACAAATGAATAGGAAAAACGGTCGGGCCAATTATTGCCTCGCTGATTTCATTGCGCCGGCGGAGATTGAGGTGTCAGATTATATTGGTGCCTTCGCTGTCACCGCTGGACTTGGCATTGAGAAAAAACTCGAAGAATTTGACAGAACCCATGATGATTACAGTAATATTCTGCTTAAGGCACTAGCGGACAGATTGGCCGAGGCAATGGCGGAGTATATGCATGAGAAGACCCGAAAAGAGCTTTGGGGATACACATCCAATGAAAATCTAAGCAATGAGCAACTGATCAAAGAAGCCTATCGCGGTATTCGTCCTGCGCCGGGATATCCGGCCTGCCCAGAGCATTCAGAGAAGGTTGGTTTATTTGAATTGCTGGAAGCACCGTCTCGGGTTGGTATTGACCTGACCGAGAGTTTCGCAATGCTGCCTGCGTCGTCGGTTTCCGGAATTTATTTCGCCCATCCCGACGCGCGTTATTTCGGAGTAGGGAATATCGGTCGGGATCAGGTTGAAGATTATGCAAAACGCAAGAATATATCTGTGGCTCAAGCAGAGAGGCTGCTTGCGTCCAACCTTTCCTATGAGCGGAAGCGACCAGAAACGATGTGATCATTTGCTGACGGAAATTTGATTTAACTTGCAGACCGTTCGCGCGGATGATGTCTGCGAATTTCAAATCGGAGACTAACTATGTTTCGAGCCGTTGTTTTAACTGTGTTCCTGTCATTCCTGACTGTGGCGAGCGGGCCTGCCGTGGCCTTCGACGAAATTAACAAGTCTTTTGTCGGCGGGGTTGCAGTGGACGGTTATGACAGTGTCGCTTATTTTACTGACAAAAAGGCCGAGGAAGGCCAGTCTGATTTTACGCTCGAATGGAAAGGCGCGACCTGGCGTTTTGCCGATGCCCGCAGCCGCGATCTCTTTAAAGCCAATCCTGACAGTTATGCTCCGCAATATGGGGGATACTGCTCCAACCAGATGAGCCTTGGTAATCTCAGTGACGTTGATCCTGGAGTCTGGTTGATTTTCGACGACAAGCTATATTTGTTTGGACATGATGTTGGTAAGGAGCGTTGGGAAAGCACCGGTATCGCTGCCCGTATCAAGGACGCGGACGAAAACTGGAAGAAGTATCTGGCAGAGAAATAGAGCGATTTGGTTCCAGCCTATTCAAATAGTCCGGGATCATATCCGTGTTCTTCAAGCCAAAGCCAGCCGGGCCCAGGCCATCGGTATATTGAGAAATCCAGGCGTCCCTTTTTGTCAAACTTCACCCCTTCGTCCTGAAGCAGGCGGCGTTGTTTCCAGTGATTGTCTCCACTGCTTCGAAGGCTGATCTCACCTTTCGCATTGACCACACGATGCCAGCATAAAGGGCGGTCATGGGGAAGGGAGGACAGGGCATATCCAACCACCCGCGCCCCGCACCCGGCAATTTTCGATATCTGCCCGTAGGTTGCCACCTGACCAGCGGGTATCTCTCCAACGATATCGTAGATCCTATTGTGAAGAGTGCTTTTATCGGGTCGTTTTTTCTCGTCAGACAAATTACTCTACCTGTTTCCTTGCGCCCTAATTATCCGATGGCCTATGCTGCCTGAAATACATGTCATTGCAAGGCTTAAAGGAAAGTTGTTCACATGAAAATCATCGAGTTTGCAGACGCTGATCTAACGCTGAGCTGGACACAGGTAGCGGATGCCCTTGAGGCAGGGCATCGGGCCTCTGAGGCGGATATCGGTGATCTCTTGCTCAGTCAGGGAGACCAGAGCTTTCTTAGCCGGGGGTCTTGGATCCCCGGTGTTGGCCTGGCTCTGAAATCAGTGACTGTTTTCCCTGACAATCCGCAGAAATCGACGCCTTTGCCATCTGTGCAGGGTGGCATGTTGCTATTTGATGGGGTAAGCGGCGCCCTGATCGCCTTGATAGATGGTCCGTTGGTGACAAAATGGAAAACAGCAGGAGATTCTGTGCTGGGTGCTCGGTTGTTGGCTAATCCAAATCCAACTAATCTGTTGATAGTCGGTGCCGGTACTGTTGCGCAATCCCTTGTCGAAGCATATTCCGAGATTTTCCCAAGCTTGACGCGGATCAGCCTATGGAATCGAACGGGTGAAAAAGCAGAACATCTTGCCGTCAAACTTTCCGATCAGGGATATCCCGTTCATGTAGTAAAGGATCTCTCGGTTGAAGCCGGTGCTGCCGATATCATCTCTACAGCCACTATGTCTAAAGATCCGGTTCTAAAGGGAACCTGGATCAAGCCCGGGACCCATATTGATCTAATAGGAGCGTATCGCCCAGACATGCGTGAAGCAGATGATGAATTGATCAAAAAAGCAAAAATCTTTGTCGATTCCCGCCATACGGCAATTGATGATATCGGAGAACTGGCCATTCCGCTTGAAAAGAATGTCATATCAAGAGATCAGATTCAGGGCGATCTTTATGACCTTTGTGCTGGTAAAACTGGTCGGTCGTCGCCAGAAGAAATAACCCTATACAAGAATGGCGGCGGCGCCCATCTCGACCTGATGACGGGGCGAGTGATTTATGAGGTTGTCAGTTCCTGACAGAGCCTCATAACACAATAAAATCTATGCCTTGCCAAACCCGCCACCCGTAGGAGTCTGTATCACGAAGATATCATCCGTGTTCATGTCGGTTTTATCCCGGCCTTCCAGGGCATCCACAGAGCCATCCGCTCTTTCGACCCATTGTCTGCCAACCTGACCATTTTCTCCACCACTCAGTCCAAAGGGTGGTACAACACGATGGCTCGATAAAATTGCCGCCGTCATCGGTTCGTGGAATCGAATTTTTCTGAGGGTGCCATCCCCTCCGCTAAAGGCACCTTCACCACCGGAACCTTTGCGGATTTCAAAACTTTCAAGAGTGACCGGGAACCGCCACTCCAAAACCTCTGGGTCAGTCAATCGAGCGTTGGTCATGTGGGTATGGACGGCACTGGTTCCATTGAATGATGCACCAGCACCGGACCCGCCACAGATAGTTTCGTAATATTGATAGGTATCGTTACCAAAGGTGAAATTGTTCATAGTTCCTTGAGCTGCCGCCATCACATTGAGAGCGCCGAACAGGCAATCCGTAATGCATTGGGATGTCTCCACATTACCAGCGACAACGGCAGCCGGATAAACGGGGGACAGCATGGAATTGTCAGGGATGATGATCTCCAACGGTTTCAGGCAGCCGGCATTTAGCGGAATATCCGAATCTACCAGGCATCTGAAGACATAGAGAACCGCAGCCGTTGTTACAGCCTTTGGTGCATTATAGTTAGTAGGATGCAGGCCGCTCGTTCCTGTAAAGTCGATCGTCGCCGTGCGGGCATCTTTGTTGATTGAAATCTTGACCTTGATTTCATACCCGTCATCCATGGGGTAGGTGAAGGACCCATCTTTCAGGACATCGAGGACCCGTCGGACAGATTCTTCGGCATTGTCCTGGACATGCCCCATATAGGCATGAACCACATCCAACCCGAAGTGATCCACCATTTTGCGAAGTTCCTGTATCCCTTTTTCGCAAGCAGCGATTTGTGCCTTAAGGTCCGCCATATTTTGTGCCGGATTTCGCGATGGGTATTTACCCGACTCTAGAACTGCGATGGTTTCTGCTTCTAACAAACGACCGCCATCAACAAGAAGGATATTGTCAAAGATCACGCCTTCTTCTTCTACGGTGGAGCTGTCTGGTGGCATTGAGCCAGGGGTGAGGCCCCCGATATCTGCGTGATGGCCACGGCTGGCCACATAGAACAGGACATCTTTCTCCGCAAGGTCAAAAACCGGGGTAATCACGGTTACATCCGGAAGATGGGTTCCACCATTGTATGGGGCATTGAGGACAAAGACATCCCCGGCCTTCATCGTGGTTCTATGTTTGCGAATGACAGATTTAATGCTTTCGGACATGGATCCCAGATGCACCGGCATATGCGGCGCATTGGCAATCAGATCTCCGTTTAGATCAAAAACAGCACAGGAAAAGTCCAGCCGTTCTTTGATATTGACAGAATAGGCGGTTTTTTCCAGCACTGTCCCCATCTGTTCCGCTACATTCATGAATAGATTATTGAAAATCTCAAGCATGACGGGATCGACATCAGTTCCAATAGCTTTTGTTCGTGTCAGGGCCTCAACCCGTTCCAGGATCAGATGGCCGCGATTTGTCATCACCGCCTGCCAGCCTGGTTCGATGACCGTTGTTCCCGTACTCTCCACAATAACAGCCGGACCTTTAACCTTCCCATCCACGATCAAAGTGTCTCTTTCATAGAAGGGACAGTCATGCCAGGCGCCGTTGGCAAAAATTCTGTCTGTCGAGACGGGGCTGTTGAAAGAAGAGTTGTCAGAAGTATTCAGGGTCGGATCTGCAACCTTGTCACCTGCTCCTATGACTTCAACAGCGACGGCTTCGACAATCATGGTCTTTTCAGGTGTGTTGAAGCCAAATCTTTGGCGGTGCGCTGCCTCAAAAGCTGAAATCGTGGAGGGGAGGGATCCAAAACCGACTACCATCGAGGTATCCGATCCTTCATATTTGATATGGAGTTTTCGGTCGACTTTGATCCGCGCTTCTTCCACACCTTGTGCCAGCATCTCCGCTTGGCCTTCTTCAGCTAGTTTATCAAGGGCGCCGGAAATATTAGGAATCTGATCCTCAACCAATGGCTCTTCTAGGGCGTTTTCCTTCATAATCCGCTGATCTGCAAGACCCATCCCGTAAGCCGACAAAACACCTGCATAAGGGTGTAGCATGATTTTCTTGATCCCGAGGCTATCAGCAACCATACAGGCATGTTGTCCGCCGGCACCGCCAAAGGAGGTCAGGACATATTCAGTTACATCGTAACCGCGCTGGACCGAGATTTTCTTGATTGCGTTGGCCATGTTTTCAACGGCAATGAACAAGAAACCTTCAGCAACCTCTTCGGCACTTCGAGTATCTCCGGTCTCCGACTTGATGCGCTCGCTCAGCGAGTCGAATTTTTGGCGAACAGTATCAGCATCCAGGGCTTCATCTGCCTTGGCGCCGAATACTTTTGGAAAGAATGCAGGTGAGAGTTTGCCGAGCATGACATTGCAATCTGTAACTGTCAGTGGGCCGCCTTTGCGATAGCAGGCAGGTCCTGGATTAGCGCCGGCGCTGTCCGGACCGACTTTGTATCTAGCTCCATCAAAGTCCAGAACCGATCCGCCGCCCGCGGCAACCGTGTTGATTAGCATCATGGGGGCTCGCATCCGCACACCGGCAACTTCTGTCTCGAAAGCCCGTTCATACTCACCGTCATAATGGGAAACATCGGTGGAGGTTCCACCCATATCAAATCCTACAATCTTATCAAAACCTGCCATCGCCGACGTCTGGACCATGCCCACGACACCACCTGCAGGGCCGGAGAGAATAGCATCTTTGCCTTGGAAAAAATGGGCGTCAGTTAGGCCTCCATTGGATTGCATAAACATTAGTCGGGTATCCCCGAGCTCAGCTGCCACCCGGTCAACATAGCGCCGCAGGATAGGGGATAGATAGGCATCGACTACAGTTGTATCCCCACGACTCACCAGCTTCATGAGAGGGCTGGATCCATGGCTTGTCGAGATCTGTGTAAATCCGATGTCTTTGGCCAACTCGGCTATTTTTTGTTCATGATCGTGATAGCGATATCCATGCATAAAGACGATGGCACAGGCGCGGATGCCACTGTCATAAGCCGCCTGTATATCCCGTCGTGCTGTTTCAAGATCAAGGGGTGTGAGAAGTTGACCGTTGGCGCCGATACGTTCCTCCACCTCAACGACCGTTTCGTACAGCATCTCCGGCAGTTTAATATTCAGATCAAACAGTTTGGGTCGAGTCTGATATCCAATTCTAAGTCCGTCCCGAAATCCCTTTGTTGTAATAAGAACAAGGCGTTCACCCTTTCTTTC
The DNA here is from genome assembly GCA_024743055.1 of Pseudomonadota bacterium. GTDB lineage: Bacteria > Pseudomonadota > Alphaproteobacteria > Sneathiellales > Sneathiellaceae > Sneathiella. The sequence goes on along the minus strand of JANSXH010000008.1, from coordinate 173,959 downwards.
CAAAAGCGCGTTGGTCGCAACTGTTGTGCCCATCTTAACGGCATCGATTTTTTCAGCAGGGATTTGCTCGCCTTTCGATATCCCCAATAAATCTCGGATCCCTTGCAGAGCGGCATCCTCATATTGCTCAGGATTTTCACTCAGCAACTTGTGGGTCAGGATGGTTCCATCAGGTTTGCGGGCGACGAGATCCGTAAACGTGCCACCGCGGTCTATCCAAAATTGCCAATCATCAGAAGTTGCGGGGCGTTCATTCGTTGCCATTGTTTATTTCCTGGAGCTTCAGAGCGGGAGTGTAACTTTCCTATAGCATTATCCCAGATATTCAGACTGTCCAAGCAGATAATCCATTCACATTGCCTGATCTTTATTCGTTTTCCAAAAACATCGGGACCTTCCGACGGACGCCGGTAAAGCGATCTTAACAATCTCAAATGGGGATAACTTCCTTGAGTAATCCAACGTCAAATTCAACAGAAGCATTTTTGCCTCTATCCAAGTCCCCCATTTGGGAGGACGCTCGCTCTTACTATCAAGAAAAAGGTGTTTCGGCTTGGAACTCAAATGCCGTCCCTAACTATATCACCACCAATCCTTTTATTGCACAGAGTTATGCCCGAGTAATCAACAGTTTTTTTGAAGTCCATCGTCCTAAAAGAGGAAAGGATAAAAACGATGATACATTCTATATTTTGGAGTTGGGGGCCGGTTCAGGTCGTTTCGCTTATCACTTTTTGCAATCCTATTTTTCTAATTCTGAATTCAGTGCGCAAGATGGTCGTAAAACGATCTATGTGATGACGGACGTTAGTACAACGACAATTGATTTTTGGCGGCGGCAACCTCAGCTCGCATCCTTTGTTGCGGATGGTCGACTTGATTTTGCGAATTTCGATGTGTTGAAAGACGATGGGGTCAACCTGATGGAATCCGGAAAGACACTTGATGTATACACCCTTGAAGCACCGATTGCTGTTATTGCAAATTACGTCATTGATAGCTTGCCGCATGATTTCTTTTCGATTGAGAACGGCAAATTATTTGAGAGGCTTATCAGTTATTCCAGGGCCATTCCCAGCGAAGAGAACTCAACCCAGCAATCGAATTCAGAAATTGCCTATAGTGATCGGCCGTGTTCAGAAACTTACTATAAAAACTCAGTCTGGGATGGGGTTCTGAGACAATATGTCGAAGACTTTAAGGACCTGAATTTTGCCATTCCAACTGGAGGCATCAGGATGTTGGAAACGCTTTCAAAAATATCTAGAAAGCCTGTGTTTGTCTTGAGCAGTGATTTTGGCATCACTCAGGACACTGGTCTTCGACAATTGGGTCCTCGACGAATTGCCGTAAATGGCGCTTTCAGCATTCACGTCAACTTCAATGCCTTGAAAAGATATGCAGAAATGAAGGGGATGTCCGTTTTGCAGTGTTATACTGAAAAATCTTCTTTGGAAACCATGGGCTTCATTATGCGGCCTGGCAGACGTAATTTAGAGCCTTTGTTTCGTGAGTTTTCTCGCCAGATACAAACGCAAGGTCCAGATGAATTTTTTATGATGAAGAAAATAACCGAAAAAGCCGCAGACCATTTGACCCCACAAAACATCCTCGGACTATTAAGGCTCAGTAACTACGATAGTAGGATATATGAGTTATGTGAACGAGCCTTGGAAAGACATTTGAATGAACTTGATCCGTCACGACAAGAAGCACTTATAGACGCTGTCCTGCAAGTAGAAAAAATGCACTATCGGTATGAACAACAGCGAGATCCAACTGTCAGAATACTCAAATTTCTATTGCGATTGGGAGCATTGAAGCCTGCGCAGGAGATAGCTCACCGAAACATTTCTTTTCTAAAAAAGACGGAGGTTGGACGGCAGACTTATGCTGATATCTTCGGAAGAAAAGCTATATAAAAGTAACTGATTTTAAATCCGTTCATGTTAATGTCTGGTCCAGTTTATCTAAAAGACGTAGGGATTTAGGTGTTTTATGGCGCATAAAGGCATTATTTTAGCAGGCGGTACTGGCAGCAGGCTCCATCCGTTGACACTTGGTGTGAGCAAACAGCTTATGCCGGTTTATGATAAACCGATGATTTATTACCCGCTAACTTCCCTGATGCTAGCTGGTATTCGAGATATCCTTCTTATTACCACGCCGGAAGAGCAATCGGTGTTTCAAAAGGTTCTTAAAGATGGCTCCCAATGGGGATTGAACCTTTCCTATGCGGTGCAACCGTCACCTGATGGGTTGGCGCAAGCCTTCATCATTGGGGCGGATCACGTAGGAGAGGGGCATTCGGCCCTTATCCTTGGGGACAATATTTTTTACGCCAATCGGTTTTCCAAACTGCTTGAAAATGCGAGATCTCGGGAGACAGGGGCGACAATTTTCGGCTACCATGTGTCAGATCCGGAAGCTTATGGTGTCGCAGAATTTGACGAGACTGGCAAAGTCATTGGAGTTGAGGAGAAACCTAAAAATCCGAAATCCAATTTTGCTATAACAGGGTTATATTTCTACGATAACCAGGTCATAGATTTCGCCCGGCATCTTAAACCAAGTGCTCGGGGAGAACTTGAGATTACTGACCTAAATCGCCTGTATTTGGAGCGAGGTGAGTTGAATATGGAGCATCTCGGGCGTGGAAGTGCCTGGCTGGATACAGGGACCCATGACAATTTGCTCGAAGCATCTCACTTCGTTCAAACAATTGAGAAGCGACAAGGGCTAAAAATTGCTTGTCCAGAAGAAATTGCCTTCCAACGTGGCTACATTACTGCTGATGAACTGGCAAAACTAGCGGAACCGTTGAGAAAAAGCGGCTATGGGGAATATTTGCTTTCCCTTCTAACCTGATCTTTTGTTTTACCTAGATCATTCCCTGCTTTTTCAAAACTTCTATGATGTGGTCCGCTGAATCTTCTGCGGATTGCTTAGCCCCGTCGATAACGATTTCCGCATTCTCCGGCCGTTCATAAGCGGAGTCGATGCCGGTAAAGTTCTTGATCTCGCCAGCTCGCGCTTTCTTATACAGGCCCTTGATGTCTCGCTCCTCACAGATCTCTAAAGGTGTATCAACGAAGACTTCTAAGAACTCGCCGTCTTCAAGAAGCCCTCGAGCCATTTGACGCTCGCTTCGGAAGGGGGAAATAAAAGAGACAAGCGTAATCAGCCCCGCATCAACCATAAGTCGCGATGTTTCACCAACCCGCCTGATATTCTCAACTCGATCTGCGTCGGTGAATCCCAGATCCTTATTTAGTCCGTGACGAACATTGTCACCGTCAAGGAGATAAGTATGCTTGTTCATCGCATGGAGTTTTTTCTCGACCAGATTGGCAATGGTCGACTTTCCAGATCCTGACAGCCCTGTAAACCACAATACAGAAGCCTTTTGTCCCTTTTGTTCGGAGCGTGCGCCTTTGTGGATATCGACGGATTGCCAATGGATATTGTCCGCCCGCCGGAGGGCAAAATCAATGGTTCCGGCAGCAACAGTCGCATTTGTGAACCGATCAATCAGTATGAATGAACCGGTTTGACGGTTTTCGGAATAGGGATCGAAGGTCAGAGCTTTGTCCAGAGCTAGATTGCAAACACCCACCTCATTAAGAGACAGCGTATTCGTTGCCAAATTCTCCATGGTGTTGACATTGACCTTGTATTTCAAATTACTGATCTTTGCGGTCGCCGTATTAGACCCCAGTTTGATCTGATAATTTCGCCCTGGGAGGAGGGGATCATCGCCCATCCAGATAACTTTTGCCTCAAACTGATCGGCTGTTGCCGGTCGATTTTTCGTCTCACATATAACGTCGCCCCGGCTGATATCGATTTCGTCCTTTAAGGTCAAAGTAACAGCCTGGTTCGCCGAAGCCTCCGGCAGCTCCCCATCAAACGTAATGATCTTGTCAACCTTGCTGGTTTTTCCAGATGCCGGTTCGACGACGGTATCGCCTGGCCGAATTGTCCCACTCGTAATGGTGCCGGAAAATCCACGAAAATCGAGATTGGGCCGATTTACCCATTGTACAGGCATTCTAAACGGTCTGCTATTGAGGTCCGTGCCGAACTCGACGGTTTCAAGATAGTTAAGTAAGGTTGGACCCTGATACCACGACATATTTCCACCGGCATCGGTGATATTATCACCTTTGAGCGCAGAGACCGGAATGCTTTTAACAGCTTCAAAGTCCAAATTTCGGGCGAAAGCTTCATAATCAGACTGGATGTCCTTAAACTTGGATTCATCATAATCAACAAGGTCCATCTTATTGACGGCAAGAACAATTTTGCGGATTCCAAGTAGTGAAACCAGATAGCTGTGTCGCATGGTCTGGGTAAGAACGCCTTTGCGGGCATCGACAAGGATCACCGCTAGATCTGCAGTCGAGGCACCAGTCACCATGTTGCGTGTGTATTGTTCATGCCCAGGTGTATCGGCCACGATAAATTTACGGCGATCGGTGGAAAAAAAGCGATAGGCAACATCTATGGTGATGCCTTGCTCCCGCTCAGCCTGTAACCCATCGAGCAAAAGCGCGAAATCGATGTCGCCTCCCTGTGTCCCGACGCGCTTGCTCTCGGTCGTAAGTGTTGCAAGTTGATCTTCATACAGGAGCTTGGAATCCCATAATAGACGACCGATAAAGGTACTTTTCCCATCATCCACACTCCCGCAGGTGATGAAGCGAAGCAGTTCCTTATTTTCCTGAGACTTGAGGTAGCTATCCAGGTCTTGAACAGAAGTTTCCGTCAGGTTTGACATTAGAAATAGCCCTCCTGCTTTTTCTTCTCCATCGAGCCGGACTGATCCTTGTCAATCAGGCGTCCCTGGCGTTCAGAGGTTTTCGCAATCAGCATTTCCTTGATAATCTCCGGCAAGGTATTTGCGGTGGATTCAATAGCGCCGGTGAGGGGATAGCAACCCAGTGTCCTAAATCTTACGGATTTCATCATTGGTTCTTCGCCGGCTTGAAGAGGCAGGCGATCATCATCGACCATAATAAGCATGCCGTCCCTTTCGACAACGGGCCTTTCCGCCGCGAAATAAAGGGGAACAATGGGAATGCCTTCCGCATAAATATATTCCCAGATATCGAGCTCTGTCCAATTGGAGAGAGGGAATACACGAACGCTTTCACCGCCATGTACCCGACCATTATAGAGGTTCCAAAGCTCAGGCCTTTGATTTTTAGGATCCCATCTGTGATTTTCCGTTCGGAAAGAAAAAACCCTTTCCTTAGCGCGAGAGGCTTCCTCATCCCGTCGAGCCCCACCGAATGCCGCGTCGAATTTATGCTGATTGAGCGCCTGCTTTAACGCTTCGGTCTTCATAATATCTGTATGCAGCGCGGAACCATGAGTAAAGGGTCCAACACCCTTAGCGACCCCTTCTTGATTGATATGAACAATCAGTTCCAGATTATAATCACTGACAATCTTTTCGCGAAACGCTATCATTTCCTTGAATTTCCAGGTGGTATCCACATGGAGGAGGGGAAAGGGGACAAGGGACGGGAAAAACGCCTTGCGCGCTAGGTGCAGGAGAACAGCTGAATCCTTTCCGATGGAATACATCATGACAGGATTTTCAAACTGAGAAACGACCTCACGAAAGATATGAATGCTTTCCGCTTCTAACTGGCGCAGGTGGGTCAACCGGGTATTCGTCATCAACTTTTTGTACTCTCAAAGAGGATTTTCTAGAGGTCTGAAGAGAGGAAGTAACGAATATTCCCACTCATAACAAGCTCAAACAACCTTATTTCACTTATAAAAAATGTAAAATACAATATATTACTATATAATTCGTGTTAATTTTAACTTAGGCGTTAGTGTCCATATATTCAATGGGTTGAAATGCCCCAATATTCGATATTCGACAAAATAATTGAATGCTTGGCCTATGAACAGTAATGTAACAGCTAGTACATCGGGGAAAAGGCGTAAAACTTTGACCGCTTCTGTGCTGCGTTGTGTTTTACGCGGGAGGGTGTCGCGATCGAAACAGATTTTAGTTACACGGATGCGTTGCTTGCCTGTCCTGAGTGTGACCTGATACATGAGGTCGCCGAATTGGAAGATGGAGAGCAGGGCCGGTGTATCCGATGTGGCGCGATCCTGTTTATGAAGCATCGGAACAGTCTTGATCGTGCACTTGCCTTTGCAATGACAGGATTGTTGTTTTTCATCCTTGCTAACATGTACCCTTTACTCACTTTCGAACTTGATGGCAGGTCTCAGTCTAATCGATTGATTGACGGAGCAATTGCCTTTATGGATGCAGGGTATTGGGAATTGGGACTGGTGGTCTTTGTTTCCAGCGTGGTTGCTCCGCTCATGGTTCTGGTCATTCTAATAACCTTGTTGCTGCCAATGCGACTGAACAGGTTTCCTATCAATGCTCAGGGACAAATGCGCTTACTCTCGTACCTACGCCCGTGGGCCATGTCTGAGATATTCATTCTGGGTATTATCGTCGCCTTTGTAAAATTGAGTGACTTTGCGGATGTCGGTTTAGGACCTTCGTTGGTTGCCTTTGTCTGCATGGTTTTTGCGACGGTCATGGCCTATATTACACTTGATGATGAGGCCATCTGGAATCGCCTGAAAGAGCTAAAAAAATGACCGGTCAGGCCCTGACAGCGCAATCCATGGGAGCTATCTCCTGCGAATTTTGCGGAATGCTCGTCTCGAATAATTTTATCGAAAGCCATTCGCAACATTGTCCAAGATGTGATGCACATCTGCATAGTCGAAAGGCAAACAGCCTAAAGCGTACGACGGCCCTCCTGATAGCTGCTTCCATTCTTTATTTTCCAGCTAATCTTTATCCAATTCTGACTCTAATATCCTTCGGAAAATCTACCACAAATACTATTATGGGAGGGGTCATCGAGTTGGCCAATGCAGGTCAATGGTCCATTGCCGCAATCGTATTTATTGCAAGTGTATTTGTGCCGATTTTCAAGATTGCCGCCCTGTTTTTTCTTGTTCTTTCGGTTCATTTTAAAATGAGCTGGAAGACCCGGCAAAGAGCACTTCTATATAGGTTTACTGAATATGTTGGTCGGTGGTCGATGATTGACATTTTCATGATTTCCATTTTGATTGCGCTGGTAAAATTACAGGCAATTGCGACGGTTACTGCCGGCCCGGGCGCCATTGCTTTTGCAGCTGTGGTGATCATAACCATGTTTGCCGCAATGACTTTTGATCCCAGGCTGATTTGGGACAATTCGGGGGAAGAAGATGACGGACAGTAACTTAACAGAGCCGCCAAAGGCGAAAGTTCGTCGGGGCTATGGAAGTGTTATGAGCATTTGGCTCATACCGATTATTGCCTTGGCGGTGGCTGTCTTCCTGATTGGCAAATCGATTTCGGAGCAGGGCGCGGAAATTACTATCATCTTTGAAAATGCTGAGGGGATGGAACCTGGGAAAACCCGTTTGAAATACAAGGATGTTGATATAGGGACACTGAAACGTATCGATATTCTGGATGAGGATAAGGGGGTAAGCCTGGTGGTCGAAGTCAACCGGGTAGCCGATAAATATTTGACAGATACCGCCAGGTTCTGGGTCGTTTCCCCTAAAATTGGACTTCAAGGGATAACGGGTTTGCAAACAATCCTGTCCGGCTCCTTTATTGAAATTGATCCCGGCAAGGGTGGAGAGTCGCAAAAAGACTTTGTCGGGCTGGCAACTCCTCCGGTGATTACATCCAATGACAAGGGAACAGAATATCTACTGTCGACTGAAAAGCTGAGCAATATCGATCGAGGGACACCGGTCATATATAAAGGGCTACAGGTTGGGAATGTCCTCGGATACCGGTTGGCAAAGAGTGGTAAATTTGTTGAGGTTTATACCTTTGTTAAGGCGCCGTATGATGATCTGGTGTTGGAAGGAACTAACTTCTGGAATGCTGGTGGTGTTAATGTAAGCGTATCAACGTCTGGCCTGGAAGTTGGTGCCGAGTCTCTGGAATCTTTAATTACCGGAGCTGTTGAGTTTGACACACCGGAAATCTATCTCAATACCTTCAAGGCGGAAAAGGGGCATGAATTTAAGCTCTATGATAACCGGCAGGCCAAAGATAACGCCAAGTACACGGAAAAGGTCGTCTATATTCTATATTTTGATGGATCCGTAAGTGGATTGGCTGTCGGCGCTTCCGTTGAATTTAAAGGTATCAAGATCGGAAGCGTTCGTGAAATTACCCTCGAAATCGACGAGGAAAATCAGAAATATTATATCCCGGTTCTGATCGATATTGAACCGCAACGCATCAGCATTACGGATGATGGCAACAAAATCCTGTCATTACCGGAAGTCGGAAAGTTACGCCGACAAATCGTCAAAGGTCTCATTGATCGGGGATTAAAGGCCAAATTGAAATCGTCCAATTTCCTGACCGGTCAGCTAATTGTCGATCTTGATCTTCTCCCTGACAAGACGGCTGTCTATGTCACCAAAAATGGCCGGTATCCTGAAATTCCGACAGTTCCAACGGATATCGATGAAATCACAAATACTGTTGCTGGCATCGTCGAGAAGTTTGATAAAATCCCGATTGATCGTCTCGGTAATAGCCTAACCGACACGGTGGAAGGGATTGACAAATTTATCAATTCCGGGGAATTGCAGTCGATGATATCGGAGTATCGAAAGCTCGCTGTATCGCTTCAGGTGATCGCCAAGAATGTTAATAAGGAAACTTTGCCAGAAATTAACATGACCCTGGATGAAACCAGGGATGCGCTTAAAAAAGTTGATGGCACTTTGGCCTCAGCGCAAAGTCTGTTTGCAAATGCCAATAGCCTGATTGCGGATGGCTCCCCATTGAAATATGATTTAACAGTCATGCTGAAGGAGCTTGCAGCTGCGAGCCGGGCAGTAAGGGGACTTGCCGAATTCCTTGAGCGTAATCCAAGCTCATTAATTAGCGGGAAGCGGTAATTTCTGAGCGGGTATTGAGAGGGGACAAAGTATGAGACGAGTATTCTTACTTTTTGTTGTGGCGTTGACGTTATCAGCCTGTGCAGGATTGCCCGGGTCGGATCCCACGCGCTTTTACGTATTAAAAACAACAGAGGGTTTGTCCGCGGAGCTTACTTCTCTTGATCCGAACATAAATGTGGGTGTTGGACCCATCCAGATTCCGGGATATGCAGATCGAGCCCAGATCATCACTTTCGATTCCGGCGCCCGGATTACAGTGGCCGATTTCGATCATTGGGCAGAACCCGTAGGTGATGGCGTTAAGCGCATCCTAAGTGCAAACCTGGCGTCCATTATTGGCGAAAGCAAGGTCTTCCCATATCCTGCAGACTTCCGCCCCAATGAACAATCTATCCAGATCGCTGTAGAGATTACCGATATTTTTCAAGATGAAGAAGGCACAGCCCGGTTGGCTGTCCGCTGGCATATCAAACGCCTGTATGACAATCAGGTTGCATCACGCAACGCCAAGACTTACACGGCGCAATCATTGGCCGGTGACTATAGCAGCTATGCAGATACATTGAGTGATTTACTTGGGCAGTTTGCCGAAGACCTCGCAGGTGATCTTGCGACCGTTCAATTCCAATGATGTCATAATACCTGAATAAATTTGTGATTATTGGGTTGTCTTGAGACTATAAATTCTAGGAATTTTTGACATGACCTTGCCGAATGTCTTGTTTGTGACCCTTGATCAATGGCGGGCAGATTTTTTTGGCGCTGGTGGGAACAAATGTATTCAGACACCGGTGTTGGATAATCTGTGTCATGATGGTGTTCTCTTCACTAACCATTTCACGTGTATTGCGCCTTGCGGCCCTTCCCGAACGACATTACTCACGGGGATGTATCCGAGTAATCACCGGGCTGTTCGCAATGGCACGCCGCTAAATCATAGCCTAACGAATGTTGCACTTGAGGCGAGAAAACTTGGTTATGATCCTTTACTCTACGGATATACAGATACGACGCCAGATCCCCGCATACTCGGAGAAGAACATCCGGCATTTAATACCTATGAAGGGATCATGCCTGGTTTTGAGATTGGTATGAGCTTGCCTTCTCACAATGAACCCTGGCTCGCCTATCTTGAGGAGCAAGGGTACAATGTCCCGGGGCCGGGATATGAGATTTATTTTCCGGATCCGGAATTCAGCCTGCCGCCAAACCGGCATTCCTCATATGTGCCAAGCCGGTTTAAGGCAAAAGACAGTGAAACTGCATGGCTAACGGATTGCCTTTTGAAAGACCTGAGTAAGTCAGGATCCGATCCATACTTCTACCATTTGACCTATCTTCGCCCTCATCCCCCGTTTATTTCGCCACCAGAATTTCATGATCTGTATCAGCCGGAAGGCATGCAGCCAGCCATTCGGGAACGATCTCTTGAAGAGATGAGAGCCTGTCATCCATTTCTCGATTTTGCCTATGACATGATTGGGCAGAGCGATTTCTTCATGCAGGGCGAGGGGATATGTGCGGACCTTGATGCCGAAGAGGTAAAGCAGATCCGAGCGACATATTCAGCTCTCATAACAGAGGCGGATCAAAATCTTGGACGCATAATCGCTCACCTCAAAGAAAGTGGCATTTATGATGATACTCTGATCATTGTGACGTCTGATCATGGGGAGCAACTGGGGGATCATTATCTGTTCGGCAAACTCGGATTTTATGACCAGAGCTTTCATATTCCGTTGATCGTCAAGCCGCCAACGAAATGGGGCTGTAAAACGGGTAGACAGGTTTCGGAATTCACGGAATCCGTAGATCTAATGCCAATGATTTTGGATGGTCTTGGCCAGCAGACGCCGCGTCAATGTAACGGCAGGTCGTTAATTCCCTTCCTGCATAGCGAAAAACCTACAAACTGGAGGGATGCGGTGCATTGGTTGTATGATTTCAGGGATCCGCTCGAACAGAGATCGGAAGGGCGTTTTGGTGTAAAGTCTGAAGATTGCAATCTTCTGGTTCATAGGGATTCAGATTTTAAATATGTTCATTTTGCCAGTCTGCCACCCCTTCTTTTTGATATGCGCAATGATCCTGGCGAGACGACAAATTTAGCCGAGGAGCCAGACTATCAAGCAGTCGTCCTGGATTATGCGCAGAGGTTGCTCTCCTGGCGTATGCGACACGAATATTCAGAGTTGGACAGCCTAATCACATCAGATGAGGGACTCGTTGGACATAAATAGAGTGTCTAAATTTCGACCTGGCTTGGTAGCGCACTGCCAGCAAAAAAAGCATCCAGATTATCGAGGCATTTGAAGCCCATGGCATTTCGGGTTTCCACAGTCGCGCTCCCGATATGGGGCAGAACGAAGAGGGTGTCGAGCCCAAGATAGTCGGGATTGAGGTTAGGTTCGTTCTCAAACACATCCAGCCCCGCAGCGGCAACTCTGCCGGATTTCAATGCCCGTATCAACGCTGCATCCTCAACAACACCTCCTCTGGCTGTGTTCACGATGACAGTAATTTCGGGCATTTTTTCAATACTCTCGTCGTTGATGAAGTACTTTGTTTCTGGTGTAAGCGGGCAGTTGATGGAGAGAAAATCACATTCAGCCAGAAAGCTGTCCGCATCCTGATGGTAAATGGCCTCATCCAAGCCGCGCGCCTCCACAGGTCGGCGGTTGTGATAGTGGATTTGCATGTCAAAGCCTTTCGCTCGTCTGGCGACGGCCTGTCCGATCCGGCCCATGCCAAGAATGCCAAGACGTTTGCCTGTCACATGCACTCCTGCGAATTGGCTGGGCATCCATCTTTCCCATTGTCCGGCGCGCAAAGTTGCTGCGGCTTGATGAGCCAGGCGCGCAGCTCCCAACAAGCAGAGGAAAGCGATATCAGCCGTGGCATCGGTAAGCACATTCGGCGTGTTGCTAACAACAATGCCCTTTTCGTTGGCGGCAGAAACATCGATATGATCGTAACCGACCGAGAATGTGGCAATCATCCTGACGGAGTCAGGCAAGGCTGCGATCAAATCCCGATCAAATATTTCGGTTGCTGCACACAAAATAGCGTCCGAGCCCGCCGATCTTTCAAGAATATCCGCGGAGGAAAGGGGATTGTCCTCATCATTACGGGTTGTCTCATAGGTCTTATTTGCCCGCACCATGACATCGCTAGGGAAATTTCGGGTGACAAACAGACGGGGTTTTGCAGACATATACAACCTCATAAGACAAAATTTGACGTATTTGATTTATCTCACAGTTTTTTTGTTCACATAACCCTCGAAAATCATTCTTTGGGCACAGAGTTTCTGATAGCGTTCTCTTTGAAAAAAAGAGGCGTTGAAAATGAGATGGATCGAGCAGCGGCTGGAGCTGATAGAGACCGTTCAGCAGATGAACAGGTTAGGTATTAACCAGGGAACGTCCGGAAATGCCAGTATTCGGGTTGAGGGCGGATATCTTATCACCCCGTCCGGCATGGCCTATGAAGCCCTTGAGCCCAGTGATATTGTCGAGATGTCCATGGATGGGCAGGCAACGGGAGATCGCAAACCCTCAAGCGAATGGCGATTTCATCAGGATCTGCTGGCGGCTAGACCTGAATTTGGGGCGATAGTGCACACTCATGGAAAAGGCGTAATGAGCATTGCCTGCCACCGACGCGATATTCCCCCCTTTCACTATATGATCGCGGTGGCAGGTGGTATGACGATCCGCTGCGCCGATTACGCGACCTTTGGCACTCAGGAACTCTCAGATAGTGTATTGAAGGCGATGACGGACCGCAAGGCCTGTCTGCTGGCGAATCATGGATTGCTGGCGGCTGGTAAAATCCTCGCTGAGGCACTCTCACTTGCTGTTGAGGTCGAGACATTGTGCGAAACCTATTGGCGGGCGTTGCAAATAGGGGATCCCGTTATATTGACGGATGCGGAGATGCAGGCTGTGGTCGAGCAGTTCAATAAGGGCTATGGCATGCCTCCGAAAGACCAGATGTAGAAATCCCTGTTGTCCCTCTTTAAAATTCAGTACAAACTGTCACGAACAACAAATGCATGGAGAAAAAAATGACAACAACAATATCCAAAGCAGATTTCGTAAATTCCGTCGGTGCAGAATATGGACCTGGGGAGTGGTTCGAGGTGGATCAGGATCGCATCGACCTGTTTGCCAAGGCAACGGATGATTATCAGTTTATTCATATCGATCCGGAAGCTGCCAAACAGACTCCGTTCGGCACGACTATCGCCCATGGTTTCTTGAGCCTGTCCCTGTTGGCCGCTCTCGTCCCTAAATTTCAGCCAAAGCCTGAAAATGTCGTTATGGGTATCAATTACGGTATTGATAAATTGCGGTTTCTGCAGCCGGTCAAGGTCGGCAGCAAGGTACGAGCGAAAAGCAAGATTTTGAGTATTGATGAAAAACGCCCCGGACAGTTCCTGACAAAATCAGAAGTTGTCGTGGAGATTGAGGGCGAGGAAAAACCGGCTTTGATCGCCGAATGGCTGGGCATGACAATCGTCGGTGAAGACTAAAACCCAAGAATTAGAGGAGAGATTATGAGTATTCGGTTTGACGGCAAGGTGGCCATTGTCACCGGCGCCGGAAACGGCCTTGGACGTTGCCATGCGCTGGGCCTTGCTGAAAGAGGCGCAAAAGTCGTTGTCAATGATCTGGGCGGGTCGCGTGATGGCAGTGGTGGCTCTTCGGATGCAGCCAAGGCTGTGGTCGCGGAGATTGAAGCCATGGGCGGGGAAGCCCTTGCCAACGGTGCCAATGTAACAGACATGGATCAGGTCATACAGATGGTGAAGGAGGCCCAAGACAAATGGGGCCGGGTCGATATTCTGGTCAACAATGCCGGTGTGTTACGGGATAAGTCCTTCTCCAATGTTGAGATAGAGGATTTTTCGTTTGTTCTCGATGTACATCTCATGGGATCGGTCAATTGCTCAAAAGCCGTCTGGCCGATTATGCGGGAGCAGGGCTATGGCCGCATTGTTATGACCACATCATCAAGCGGCATGTATGGCAATTTCGGGCAAACGAACTATGGCGCCGCGAAAATGGGGGTCATCGGTCTGATGAACACTCTGGTTCTTGAAGGTGGAAAGTACGGGATCAAGGTCAACGCCCTGTCGCCTTGTGCGGCCACCCGTATGACCGAAGATATTATCCCTGAAAACCTGCTGGGACTATTGACGCCGGAATCCGTGACACCTGCGCTTTTGTATATTGTTTCTGAAGATGCACCAAACCGGACCATCATCACGGCTGGGGCGGGGACCTTTGCCAGGACAATCATCTATGAAACAGGCGGTAAGTGGTTGGCGGAAGAAGATCAGACTCCGGAAAAAATTGCTGAACACTGGGCTGAGATTTCCGATCCGGCTACCCAGGAAGAATATACAAGCGGCAATGATCAGACCCAGAATATGCTGACAAAAGCGGCCTCAGGACTTGGTATAAAACTATAATACGTTGCTGTGTTACAATAAGTTGGGCCGGTCTTGATTGACCGGCCTTTTTTATGGGCGCGACTTGGGATAGGCTGACACCCGGAAATCGTTGAAAAGGCCGTGGCTACCGAATGTTCGAAACAAAGATAAATCTGTTTTTACAATCTTTTTCAACGCCTTTCCTCGATCAGTTCATGATATCTGTGAGTTGGTTGGGGGATGAGACGTTTGTTGTCGGCCTCCTTTGTGTGATCGCCCTTGGTGTTGATTTCAAGCGCGGGTTTATCCTACTGCAGCTGTTTCTTTTGACCCTTATTTCCACAGACATCCTTAAGACCCTATTCGCCTTACCGAAGCCATTTTACCTGAATGCAAACCTCAATGACTTCGGTGCTCTGTTTCAGGGGCTACAGCCTTTACAGGATGCTGCGGCCAGAACTTTTTTCGGACCCCTCCCTGAATCGTCGATCATAGCTTATCGGGAACTCGGGCTTGGCACAGATGAATTCGGATTGCCGTCTGGCCACACCTCGTCAGCAGTCGCGCTTTGGGGCGGATTAGCCTTGGTTTTTCGAAAAAGGCTCTTGGTTTACCTAGCCGTTGTGCTGGTCGTTCTGATGATGATTTCAAGGATGTATCTTGCCCGTCATTTTTTGGCCGACGCTCTTGGAGGAGCAGCACTAGGGCTGTTTATGCTGTTTGTGGCCGGGTATCTGCTGCGCCGATATAATTATGAGAGCTTGTTCCAGCGACAAACCTATAAAATTTCAGGGGAAAACTTAGGTCCCATATGGCTTTACGCCATTGGCTTTGCTTTCCCGATCGTTGTTATATTGATGGGGGAAGGATTTATTGGTCGGCTTTCGGCTTTGACGGCCATCAATCTCGCCTTCCTGTTGATCCTTTTTTGGGGTGTTCAGGCAGAAGGCGGCGCGATCTGGCAGCGGATTTTACGGGTGGTGATCGGCTTTGGCCTTTTTTATGCGGTCAATGCCGGTGTAAAGATGTTGCCACTCGATCAAACGGGAGATCTATACCAGATTGTTAAAGGCTTTTTACCTCCGTTTGTCCTTTTCCTGGGCGCTTGCGTGATTGTTTCCCTGTTGATGGGAAAACAATCCACAAAATCAGGAGCTTCACCCGGTTCTTAAAACCGGGTGAAATTTTACCTCAATCCAAGAACGGCAGATTGAGATCATTCTCCTTGGCACAGTCTATGGCCATCTCATAACCCGCATCCGCATGCCGCATGACACCGCTGGCCGGATCATTAAACAATACGCGCCCAATCCGCTCATCAGCTTCTTTCGTGCCGTCACAGACGATGACCATTCCTGCATGCTGGGAGAAACCCATACCAACCCCGCCGCCATGATGCAGACTGACCCAAGTCGCGCCACTGGCGGTGTTGAGAAGGGCATTGAGGAGCGGCCAGTCCGAAACGGCATCAGAGCCATCGCGCATTGATTCTGTTTCCCGGTTGGGGCTGGCAACAGAGCCTGAATCAAGATGATCTCGCCCGATAACAACCGGCGCTTTCAGCTCTCCGGTCCGAACCATTTCATTGAAGGCAAGGCCGAGGCGATGGCGTTGTCCGAGACCCACCCAACAAATGCGCGACGGCAAGCCCTGAAACTTGATCCGTTTTCCGGCCATATCAAGCCAGTTGTGAAGATGCGGATCGTCCGGGATCAGCTCTTTAACTTTGGCATCTGTTTTATAGATATCTTCCGGATCACCCGAGAGAGCGGCCCAGCGGAACGGACCAATGCCGCGACAGAACAGCGGACGGATATAGGCCGGAACGAATCCTGGAAAACTGAAGGCATCATCGACCCCTTCTTCCAAGGCGACCTGCCGAATATTATTGCCATAGTCCACTGTCGGGATCCCTTTTGCTTGAAAATCAAGCATGGCCCGGACTTGCACCGCCATGGATTTACGAGCGGCGGCTTCGACGGCGTGGGGTTCGCTCTCTCGCTTTTCTTCCCATTCAGCCAATGTCCAACCTTGAGGCAGATATCCGTTCACCGGGTCATGTGCGGATGTCTGGTCGGTGACGAGATCAGGAAGGATATCGCCCTTCAAAATCTCAGGGTAGATATCAGCAGCATTCCCGAGTAGTCCGACAGAGACAGCCTCCCCCTTGTCACACGCCTCGTGAATGATGGTCAGGGCTTCTTCAAGACTATCAGCCTTTTGATCCAGATAGCCCGAACGTAGGCGGAATTCAATACTGCTCGGTCGGCATTCGACGGCGAGCATGGAGGCGCCTGCCATGGTCGCGGCCAAGGGTTGCGCGCCGCCCATTCCACCAAGGCCACCGGTGAGGATCCATTTTCCCTTCATTTCTCCGCCAAAATGCTGTCGCCCGGCTTCGACAAAAGTCTCGTAGGTTCCCTGTACGATGCCCTGGCTGCCAATGTAAATCCAGCTACCAGCCGTCATCTGGCCATACATCATCAGGCCTTTTTTATCGAGCTCGTTGAAATGGTCCCAATTGGCCCAATGAGGGACAAGATTGGAATTGGCGATCAGCACACGTGGGGCATTTTCATGGGTCTTAAAGACGCCAACAGGTTTGCCGGACTGGACAAGCAGGGTCTCGTCGGCATTGAGGTCCCGCAGGCTTGCCTGAATCTGATCAAAACATTTCCAGTTTCGCGCGGCCCGGCCGATCCCGCCATACACGACCAGTTCACTCGGATGCTCAGCCACATCGGGATCGAGATTGTTCATCAACATGCGAAGGGGCGCCTCCGTCAGCCAGCTTTTGCAAGAAAGCTCGGTCCCCGTTGGGGCTTTGATAACGCGGGTGTTGTCCAGTCTTTCGTTCATGAGCGTGATCCTTTTTCGGGTCCGTATGTCGTGTGGCCCCAGTCAAGCAGAGTGTTTAGTATAAGTTTGAGTGTAGGTTGCAGTTTTGCCGCCCTGTCTTCCAGATAAGCGAAGGGAGGGGTCTCCTCCATATAATCATCCTGGGCGAGTTCCATTTGCACCGCATGGATATTTTCGCCCGGATTGCCGTAATGACGGGTGATATATCCGCCCTTGAAACGACCGTTCAGGGCGTGGCTATAGGGAGATGCCGACGCGACTTCTTCGAGTTGGTTGGCGAGGCCGGGATCAGCTGCAGTGCCATTACCAGTTCCGAGATTGAGAGTAGGTAGGCGTCCTTCGAAAAAGCGGGGAATTAAGGACCGGATGGAATGGCAGTCATAGAGGAGGACATATCCGTGCAACTTTTTTAGTCGGGCAATTTCAACCGCGAGAGCATCATGATAAGGCTGCCAATAGGTTTCACGCCTTTCCTCAATTTCAGCCTCATCAGGCGTCTGATTTTCAAGATACATCGGCGTGTCATCAAACAAGCTGGTAGGACAGAGCTCCGTGACACTTTGACCGGGATAGAGGGAGGTGCCAGTAGGATCCCGATTGAGATCAACGACATAGCGGGAATAACGGGCTGTCAGCACAGTCGCATTGAGCTTCTCCGCCATATCTGCATAAAGCCTGTCGATATGCCAGTCCGTATCCGGGCGAAATTTGGCCTCAGGTGTCAGGCGCCTTTCGATAGTCTCGGGAATATCCAATCCGACATGAGGCTGACTGAGCAGTAAAGGGGAGGAATTTCGGGTTAGGATAAAACTGTTCATCTCGTTACCCTCAATTGAGTTCCGGCAGAATATCAGCAAACTCACCATTTAGCCGTCCGCTGACCACAAGCTCCTTTATGGCTTCTAGATCCGGGGCAAAAAAGCGGTCTTCATCATAAGCCGGTACCAGAGCTCTGATCTCGGAATATAAAGCTTCCAAGTGCGGAGAGGAGGTCAGTGGTCGCCGCAGTTCAAGGCCCTGAGCCGCCGCGAGGAGCTCTATGCCGACAATGGAGGCTGTATTCTCGGACATCCGTAGCAGTCGCCGGGCACCATGGGTCGCCATGCTGACATGATCCTCCTGATTGGCGGAGGTGGGAATGCTGTCCACAGAAGCGGGATGAGACTGTTGCTTGTTTTCACTTGCAAGGGCTGCTGCTGTGACATGGGCGATCATAAAGCCCGAATTGACGCCAGGATTTTTGACCAGAAAGGCCGGGAGGCCGCTGATGCTGGTATCGATCAGCATGGCAATGCGCCGCTCCGACATGGCGCCGATCTCGGCGATGGCAAGGGCCAGGTTGTCTGCCGCGAAAGCCACAGGCTCAGCATGGAAGTTGCCGCCGGATATGACCTCTCCATCTTCTATAAAGACAAGCGGATTATCGGAGACTGCGTTGGCTTCACGGGTCAGGACGGTGGCGGCATGGCGCATCTGGTCGAGACAGGCGCCCATCACTTGCGGCTGGCATCTGAGGCAATAAGGATCCTGGACTTTTTCGCAGTCTTCGTGAGATTTGCGAATTTCGCTGCCCATGATAAGGGCGCGATAGCTGCCTGCCATATCGATCTGACCGAGTTGACCGCGCGCCATATGGATACGTTCGTCAAAAGGGGCGTCCGTCCCTTTGGCCGCATCGAGAGAGAGTCCGCCGGCGAGGGTCGCTGCTGCCAGAAGCTTTTCGGCTTCAAACAATCCGGCAAGGGCAAGAGCGGTAGAGACCTGGGTGCCATTCAGAAGCGCAAGGCCCTCTTTTGGTCCGAGTTCGAGGCGCGGGAGGCCCGCATGCTTTAGGGCATCCTTGGCAGAAATAACTTCTCCATTCATTCGGACATTGCCAACCCCCAGCAAAGCTGCGCTCATATGGGCGAGGGGAGCGAGGTCGCCGGACGCCCCGACCGACCCTTTCGCCGGAATGCAGGGATATATCTCATGTTCAATCAAACCCAGCAACGCCTCAATCACCGCAGGTGTAACGCCGGAGAACCCGCGGGCAAGAGAGGCAGCTTTCAGCACAAGGATGAGGCGGACAATCCTGTCGTCCAGCAACGGACCCACGCCTGTCGAATGAGACAGAACAAGATTCTCCTGCAGTTTATGGAGTTGATCTGCGGGAATGACTTCCTGGGCGAGACGCCCGAATCCTGTATTGATGCCATAGACGGTACGGTTTTCATCGATAATGTTCTGCACCGTTGCCGCACTCGCTGTCACCCCCTCCCAGCAAGAAGGATCAAGCGACACCCGCACCGCCCCCTCATATATCTTCCGAATATCGGAGAGGGGAATCTGGCCTGGTTGAATTTGAAGATCTGGTATCATTAGAGGTCTTTCCGGGGAGCGTTTATAAGTCCAGATGAAAGTCGTAGATAAAGTGGGTTGGTGCCGATGCCCTGAGTGAGTTCTGCAGGGTGATCGATATCCCATATGGCGAGGTCAGCCTGCTTGCCAACCTCCAAGGTTCCGATCTCGTCAGACAAGCCGAGGGCGGCGGCGGCATTGCGGGTAAATCCGGCCAGGGCTTCCTCAGGGGTCAGCCGAAAGAAGATCGCGGCCATATTCATCATCAACAATGGTGAGGTTGTGGGGGAAGACCCGGGATTACAATCCGTTGCCAATGCCATGGCCACACCATGTTTTCGCAAAAGGTCAATTGGTGGCTTTTGAGTTTCCCGCAGGAAATAGAAGGCGCCCGGCAACAGAACGGCAACCGTACCCGCTGCTGCCATGGCTCTAACGCCTTCTTCGTCGAGATATTCAAGATGATCTGCCGATAGTGCCCCTAATCGCGCTGCCATCTCCGCACCATGAAGATTGCTCAGTTGCTCCGCATGCAGTTTCAAGGGAATATCGAGTTTCATCGCGACCTTGAACAGTTCCCGCACTTGCTCAGGTGAGAAGGCGATTTTCTCGCAAAATGCATCGACCGCATCGACAAGGCCCAGGGCATGGGCAGTCGGAAGCATTTCGTTGCAGACCTTGGCCATATAGGCATCGCTGTCCTCCTTGAATTCCGGAGGAAGAGCATGGGCGCCCAAGAAGCTTGTCTTGACTCGTATCGGATTGATCTCTCCAAGATGGCGCGCTGTCTCAAGCATCTTGATTTCGTTTTCCAGATCGAGGCCGTATCCGGACTTGATCTCAACCGTGGTCACCCCGCAATCCATCAAGGCTTGCAAACGCGGCTGGCTTTGTGCCGAGAGCTCGGCTTCATTTGCCTCTCGTGTCTGCGTAACGGTGGATAAAATGCCGCCGCCCTTGGCGGCAATCTCTTCATAGGTGGCACCTTCAAGCGCCATCTCAAATTCCACTGCTCGATTGCCGCCATAGACAAGATGCGTATGACAATCGATCAGCCCCGGCGTCATCCAGCGACCTTCAAGGTCAATGATATTTGTGGCCTTCGAATACTCTTGTTGCAGATCTTCCGGATGCCCGATCCATGTGATCAGGCTGTCTTTTATGCCAAGGGCAGACGCGTCGAGCTGACCATAGGCTTCCCCGCCTGCGGTCATGGGCGCCAATTGGGCATTAATGAAAATTGTGTCCCATTTCACCTCTGCCATTTTCATTTTGCCCTTTGCTGAAAAATTGTATATACAAATTATTATGATGGGAAACACAAGATGATCAAGCATTTTTTTTCGCACCTGCTGACACCTGATGGTTGGCGCCAGGATGTCACCCTGGAAATGGATGAGGCTGGCACCATTACCTCCATGCAAGATGGTAAGGCGTCAGAGGCTTCCGTTTCCCACACAGGATATGCGGTTCCAGGAATGGCAAATGTCCATTCCCACGCCTTTCAACGGGCCATGGCCGGCCTGGCGGAGACTTCGGGAAACACTGCCGACAGTTTCTGGAGCTGGCGGCAGGTCATGTATCGGTTTGTGTCGGAAATCAGCCCGGAACAGCTGGAATCTATTGCCGCACAGCTGTATCTGGAAATGCTGAAATCCGGCTTCACATCCGTTGGTGAGTTTCATTACCTTCATCACGATCCGGCGGGAAGGGCCTATGCCGATCTGTCGGAGATGGGACATCGGTTAATGGCAGCCGCAGGCCAGGCAGGTATCGGCATGACTTTGCTGCCGGTGCTATACAGATATAGCGGATTTGGGTCCCTTCCGGCACTTGATCATCAAAAGAGATTTACCTGTTCTGCAGATCAGTATTTGAAAATGGTCGAGGCTTTGACGGAAACTTATGGAGAAAATCCGAATCATGTTATTGGCGTTGCTCCTCACTCCCTACGTGCCGTTGATCCCGACTTACTGGCAGAAATTCTAAATAATATTCCAAAGAATGTACCATGTCATATCCATATCGCTGAACAGGTGAAGGAAGTCGAAGGCTGTCTGGATTGGTCGGGTCAACGGCCGGTCGATTGGCTGGCAAGCCATGTCGAGTTGGATGAGCGATGGTGCTTGATCCACGCTACCCACGTCACCGACAACGAGTTGGATCAGATCGCTACTGCGGGGGCAGTTGTTGGGCTCTGCCCGATTACGGAAGCCAATTTGGGGGACGGTATTTTTCCGGCGACAGAATTTCAGCAAAAACATGGTCATATTGCCCTCGGCTCTGACAGCAATGTTCTGGTGTCCTTACACGAGGAATGCAGGTTGCTTGAATATGGCCAACGTCTGACCCGCCAATCCAGAAACCTATTGGGGAATGGTCACAAATCGACGGGGCAGGGACTTTTTGAAACCGTTGTTGATGGGGGACACCAGGCACTGGGGCGTCCCGGGAAACCAGGATTGCAGGTGGGAGGACAAGGGAATTTCGTGGTTCTTGATCCTCGTCATCCAGCCCTGACCGGTAAGCCGCTTAACGCAATTCTTGATAGCTGGATTTTTGCTGGTGATCATGCTGTAGTTAAAGATGTTGCCGTGAATGGCAAACTGGTGGTGATGGATCGATATCATGAAGAAGAGGCGTCGATTACCGAGCGATTCTCAGTTGTTATGAAAGAACTGACAGCGTCATTATAGGGTAGAGTAAGAGTATGAATATTGCACCGGGAATTGCGATCGATAAATCAGAGCCCCTGTACCGGCAGATCAAGCAACTCATTACAGGAAAGATCCAGTCTGGGGTCTGGAAGGCGGGGGACAGGATCCCGACAGAACATGCCCTTGTGGAGGAATTGGACGCCTCTCGCATGACGGTAAATAGAGCCTTGCGGGAATTGACCCAGGAAGGCGTTCTGGCCCGCCGTCAGGGATCCGGAACATTTGTGGCGCCGGCCAAGCTTGAGACTGGGCTGCTGGAAATCAGGAATATTGCTGATGAAATTTCAGCACGAGGGAATATCCACAGCTCCCAGCTTCTGCGGCTTGAAGAAGCCATCGCGCCTGAGGATATATCCAAGGTCATGAGCGGCCGTAAAGGTAGCCAATTCTATCATTGCCTTCTGTTGCATTTCGAAAATGGCGAGCCGGTTCAGCTAGAAGACAGGTATGTCAATCCGGACCTGGTGCCGGAATTCATGTCACAGGATTTTATGTCTGAGACTCCCAGTGCTTTCTTGCTGAGAACAGTGCCTTATGGTCGAGCGGATCATCGGATTAGTGCAGAATCAGCCTCACCCGAACAAAGTGAATTGCTTCGCCTGAGCCCAAATGAACCCGTTCTCATTCTGGAACGGCATACCTACTCTGAGGACGATGTCATCACTACCGTACGTCTTTACCATCCGGGAAACCGCATTGCCTTTGGCGGAGCCTTCACCCCCGATCGCAAGACTGAAACCTAGTTTCAAACATTGGAATCAGGAAAGGACTCTTTCCGCGTTGCCATCAGGTTCTGCAGGGCCTCATCAATGGCCGGGTCAAGGGCAGGGGCCTGATAATCATTGAGCATTTGTTTCCATTGCTCGTTGGCCCGAACCGCCGCATCTTTTCCGCCATCGCTTTGCCATTGCTCGACAGAATTATTGTCGGCAATTTTTGAGCGGTAGAAGGCATCTTCAAAATTCGCCTGCGTATGGGCGCATCCGAGGAAATGCCCGCCAGGTCCAACCTCCCGGACAGCATCCATGGCTTGGCCATTTTCACTGACGTCTATTCCGCGGGCCATGACTTCCATCATGGCGCATTGATCCGCATCCATGACAAATTTTTCGTAAGAGGAAGCCAGTCCTCCTTCAAGCCAGCCTGCCGCATGAAGTGAGAAATTCACCCCGGACATCAATGTCATAAGAAGGGTTTGTGCACTTTCATAGGCAGCCTGAGCATCCGGTAGCTTGGAGGAAGTGAAGGATCCGCCAGAGCGGAACGGAATGTTCAACCGACGGGCCAGTTGCGCCGCCCCATTCAGCACCAATCCACTCTCCGGCGTTCCAAAAGTAGGAGCGCCTGATTGCATGGATATGGAACTGACAAAGGTGCCAAAAATCACAGGTGTTCCAGGCTTGACGATTTGGGTGAGCGCCGTTCCCGCTAATGCTTCGGCGAGTAGCTGCGACAAGGTTCCCGCAGGGGAGACGGGGCTCATGGCGCCCGACAAAATAAAGGGTGAAACGACGCAGGCCTGATTATTGGCGGCATAGATTTTCAGGGCACCCAGCATGGTCGCGTCGAAGGTCATGGGAGAGTTGGCATTGATCAGATTGAGCATGACGCAATTGTTCTGAACAAATTCTTCCCCGAACACAAGCGACGCCATATCAACACTGTCCTGAGCCCGCTCAGGTGCCGTTACTGATCCCATGAAGGGCTTGTCGGAATATTTGATATGGCTGTAGACCATATCGTAATGCCGTTTATTCACAGGAAGGTCGACGGGCTCACAGACTGTTCCGCCTGAATGATGCATGGCCGGTGCCATATAGGCGAGCTTCACAAAATTCTCGAAGTCTTCAAGGGTGCCGTAACGACGGCCTTTATCGAGATCATGGACAAAAGGTGGGCCGTAGACCGGAGCGAACACCGTATTGTTCCCACCAATCTGAACGTTGTTGGCACTGTTACGCGCGTACTGGGTAAATTCCGGCGGGGCGGTTTTTAGGAGATCGCGACACAGGCCTTTTGGAAAATGAACCCGTTCACCCTGGACGTCAGCCCCGGCATCCTTCCAGAGTTGCAGTGACTCCGGGTCATCCCGAAAGTCGATACCGATCTCTTCCAGGATTATTTCGGCATTCGCCTCAATGATTTCAAGCGCTTCATCGCTTGTCAGATTGCTAACCGGAATGTTCCGCTTGATATAGGGAATGTGCTTGGCGGCATTGCTTTGGCGAGCTTCGCGTCTCGCTTCACGGCCTCTACGGCCGCCCCGTGTTCTGGTTTTACTCATTTCAATTCCCTACTCATTTTTCTCATTCAGGAAAACTTCTTGACCTTCATTAAAGTCAATTTGAGCGAGACGACTAGCGCAGTCGCGTCTTTTTCGACTGTTTGTCTGGCGAAAATAGAACAATTATGACGACGGTAGGAGGCGGAATTTCTTCATGGCGGGAAAGGGACAGGGAGCGTCGCAGCGTCGTTAGCGAGAAGATCAGGCAATCGCCACGGTAAAATCAGAAATAGGGATGGGCCGATAGGGCCTAGCGCGGCTTAAGGGAAGCAACAAATGAAATCACATGCGCGTGTCGTTGTCATCGGCGGAGGGGTCGTTGGCGTTAGTACTCTGTATCACTTGGTGAAAAAGGGATGGTCAGATGTTGTCCTGCTCGAACGGACTGAATTGACGGCAGGGTCAACCTGGCACGCCGCTGGTCTGTTGCCACTTTTCAACATGAGTTATGCCGTCGGGCAGATCCATAAATACAGCGTCGATCTATATAAAAAGCTGGAAGCTGAAACCGGCCAGAATGTGAGCTTTCACGTCACGGGAAATCTGCGTCTTGCCACCAACAAAGAGCGCATGGACGAGTATCTCAAATATTGCGGAACAGCCAATACCATCGGCGTTCCTTATGAGATCATTACACCTGCTGAGGTAAAAGAGCTTTGGCCATTGTCTGAAGTTGATGGACTTGTTGGGGCTTTGTACCATCCGGATGACGGTCATATTGCACCGGTCGATGTGACCAACGCCATGGCCATCGGGGCTCGCAATGGAGGCGCGGAGATTAACCGCCAGACGGAAGTTCTCTCCATTGAGCAGCAGCCCAATGGTGAATGGCTGATCCGAACGAACAAAGGTGATATTACCGCCGAGCATGTGGTGAGTTGCACCGGTAACTACGCTCGACAGACTCTCTCGATGGTTGGCCTCGATATTCCGGTCATTCCGGTGGAGCATCAGTATATTGTCACAGACGAAGTGCCGGAGCTGGTCGAACGTAAGAAGCAGGGATTGCCGGAAATGGCAGTCCTGCGCGAAAGTGATGCCTCTTATTATCTTCGGGAAGAACGTCAGGGCTATATTCTCGGACCGTACGAAAAAGGCGCGCCGGCCTGTTTTGTTGATGGCGTTCCCGAGACATTTGGGCAGGACCTTTTTCCCGGCGATCTAGAGCGATTGATGCCGCATGTGGAGGCGGCGATCGCCCGTGTTCCAACATTTGCCGAAGCGGGCATCAAGGACATTGTCAACGGCCCGATCGCCTATACCCCGGATGGCAGTCCGATGATCGGACCGGCCTGGGGCCTCAAAAATTTCTGGGTGAATGAAGGTCATAGCTTTGGCGTGACAGCGGCGGGTGGTTCCGGCTGGCAGCTGGCGGAGTGGATTACGGAAGGTGAGCCCGGCATCGATATGATGGATGTGGATCCGCGCCGTTTTGGTGCCTATGCCACAAAACCCTATACCAAAATCAAGAACGAAGAATGTTATGAACATGTCTTCGTTATTCATTATCCTGATGAGGAACGTTCTGCCGGTCGGCCTCTGAAAACCAGCCCCTGCCATGATCGCATGGCGGCACGCGGTGCTGTTTTCGGCCAACGCTATGGATGGGAGCGCCCCAATTGGTTTGCGCCGGAAGGCGTGGAGCCCAAGGATGTCTGGAGTTTCCGACGGTCCAATTATTTCGAGCATGTGGGCAATGAAGTCAAGAATACCCGGACCAATGCCGGTTTGATCGACATCACAAGCTTTTCCAAATTCCAGGTGAGTGGTCCGGGAGCAGAAGCCTATCTGGATCGTCTGGTGTGCCGGAAGCTGCCAAAAGGTATCGGCCGGATTAACCTCAGCCACGCCCTCAACAAACGCGGCGGCGTTCGCTCCGAATTTACAATTATGCGCGATGGTCCGGAGGACTTCTACCTGGTCAGTTCAGGCGCCGCAGAGCGTTTTGACTTTGATTACCTGCTGAAAAACCTGCCTGATGATGGCTCGGTCCGGCTTGATAATGTGACAACGGCCCATGGTGTATTGGTTTTGGCTGGCCCGAAATCCCGAGATATCCTCTCAAAAGTGACGGATGCGGATCTCAGCAATGACGGCTTTAAATGGCTCACAGGGCAGCATATCACCGTTGGTCTTGCACCGTGCCGGGCTTTGCGGGTGAATTTTGTGGGTGACCTGGGTTGGGAGCTGCATCATCCGATTGAGTATCAGAACCACATCTATGACGTACTTGTGGAAGCCGGAGCGGAGTTTGGTCTTGGCATGTGTGGAATGCGCGCCATGGACAGCCTGCGGATGGAAAAAAACTACCGCATGTGGGGACAGGATCTAACCCGGGAATATACGGTGTTTGAGGCCGGGCTGGACCGGTTTGTTCATCTCGATAAAGGCGATTTCATTGGCCGCGACGCCTTGATTGCCCAAAAGGAGGCAGGAGTCCCGCAGTCCTTTGTTTGTCTGCAAGTGGACGGCATCAAAGATGCAGATCCTTTGGGGAATGAGCCATTATACGACCTGAATGGGGAGATGGTTGGCCGTGCGACAGCCGGTGCCTATGGCCATTGGGTCGAGAAAAGCCTGGCTCAAGGCTATATCAATGCTGGAATGGAGGCGATTGGCACCAAATTGGAGATCGAAATCCTTGGAGGGCGCTATCCGGCGACAATTATCGAAGAATCGATTTTTGATCCGGAAAATGAGAAATTGCGGGCTTGAACTGACAGTGATAGCCCCAAATCAATGAAATGTGTCGCAAGAAAATTATTCGATGTCTGAGCCGGAATAGTTTTCACGGGCTTATTCCTCGAAAGTTTCATAATAGAATGCTTCTAAAATCTATGGTCGGTGGAGTAACAATATGGAAGAAGAAGATATCGATCTCGCGAGCCTGGATGATTCAGAACTCGTCGAACAGATGCATGATGATCTCTATGACGGCTTGGCCGACGAGATTGTTGAAGGCGTCAACATTCTTCTGGAGCGCGGATGGCAGCCTTATAAGGTCCTGACCGAAGCGCTCGTTGAGGGTATGCGAATTGTCGGTATCGATTTCCGCGATGGCATACTGTTTGTCCCTGAGGTCCTTTTGGCGGCAAATTCCATGAAATCCGGTATGGCTGTTCTCAAGCCATTGCTGGCGGAAACCGGTGCGCCCAAGGCCGGGAAAATGGTCATTGGCACCGTTAAAGGTGATATTCACGATATCGGCAAAAATCTTGTCATCATGATGATGGAAGGGGCGGGATTCGAAGTCGTTGATCTCGGCATTAATAACGCCGTAGAAGCCTACCTGGACGCTCTAGAGGAGCATAAACCAGACATTATCGGGATGTCGGCCCTTTTGACGACAACCATGCCCTATATGAAGGTTGTGATCGATACCATGAAGGAAAAAGGTATCCGTGATGACTATATCGTCATGGTTGGCGGCGCTCCGCTTAATGAAGAATTTGCGGATAGTGTCGGTGCGGATGCTTATGGACGTGATGCGGCTATGACCGTTGAAATTGCCCAGAAAATGATGTCGGAAAGAAAAGTCGCCTGACGACTATTTCCGAAGGGAGCATGTGATGACGTCTATCCATCCGAGAACCCTTCTCATCGCCTGCGGTGCATTGGCGGAAGAGCTTGTTCTTATTCAGAAATCTGCTGAATGGAAAGAGACTGATATTACCTGCCTTCCGGCTAAACTTCATAACCGACCGGCGCTTATTCCCGATGCCATGCGTAAGAAAATCCATGAGAACCGGGATAAATACGATCAAATACTGGCCATTTACGGCGACTGCGGAACCGGCGGCCTGTTGGATAAGATGCTGCAAGAAGAAGGCGTCGAGCGGATCGGCGGGGCCCATTGCTATGAATTTTTTATGGGCTTCAACGAATTCAAGGCATTTGCCGAGGACGAGCCGGGCACTTTCTACCTGACAGACTATCTCGCCCGGCATTTTGATCGCTTGATCATTCGTGATCTTGGCATCGATAGGCACCCGGAACTACTTCCGCTTTATTTCAGTAATTACAAAAAGTTACTTTATATTTCTCAAGTAAAAGATAAAGGCCTAAAAAATAGAGCAAAACTAGCGGCTGAGCGGTTGTCCCTGAGGTTTGAGTATCGCTTCACGGGTCTCAACGGACTTGAGGAATTTTTGCAGGACAGGGTGGCTTAGGGAGCAAAATGGCACAGCTGACTATTCTATATTGGCGGGATATTCCGTCCCAGGTGGTTGTTAAGGAAAAGCGAAAAAATGCAAAATTGCTTTTGCCTGAGCGATTTCAGGAAGCCATTGATATGGCAGCCATGCGGGACAAAGCTCATGAAACTGATGATTACCTGGAAGGCTGGCGTAAAGGGGATCCGGAGCCAGTTACGGGCGACTTGCAGGCAGTTGCTGACGCCCGCGCTCAAGAGCTGGAAACTGAATTTGACCGCCAGGCCTTGAAACTCCTTGTGGCAAATGGAGGCTGGAAGGATAAACTGAATGCCTAAAAGCGCTTATCAGCCAGCAAAGGCAAGCCCCGTTGCTCGGTCACGTGCCTTTTACACAATTCGCTTGTGGTCCGTACGGCATTCCCGGGGATTGGAGCGCATTTAC
The DNA here is from genome assembly GCA_024743055.1 of Pseudomonadota bacterium. Taxonomy (GTDB): domain Bacteria; phylum Pseudomonadota; class Alphaproteobacteria; order Sneathiellales; family Sneathiellaceae; genus Sneathiella. The sequence continues at coordinate 144,745 of JANSXH010000008.1, read as the reverse complement.
AAGCTTTTGGCCAATGTCTTTTTGAAACTCCACCCCTTTTGGAACTTTGTTGGCTATAAACGGGCCGAAAAGCCGGTAGTTTTTGTGGAAAAAGCGGTAAAGGGGTTTTTGTTTGACTGTCGCATGTGTGGTCAATGCGCGCTGAGCGACACAGGAATGTCCTGTCCCATGAATTGTCCAAAGTCTCTGCGTAACGGACCATGTGGTGGTGTTCGGGCAAATGGCAATTGTGAGGTTGAACCTGATATGCCCTGCGTGTGGTTGGAAGCTTGGAAGGGCAGTCGCAATATGGAAAGCGGCGATAACATCTTGAAAGTCCAGGAGCCGGTCAATCATTCCTACCGTGGATCATCATCCTGGTTGCGGGTCACAGCCGAGGATGCGGCGCGGTTGAAGGCGGAAAAACAGGCTGCGCTTGGTGAAAACGGAGTAGCGCCATGAACCCGATTAGCCATTTCGATGCCCATAACGCTGGCGATCCGTTACCTCCTTTGGAAGGCCATGTGTCTCATGGCCGGTTGGAACGCATTCTTCGAGCTGGCGAGTTTGCGGTCACCGCGGAGCTCAATCCTCCCGACAGTGCGGATCCAACGGAAGTTTATGAACGCGGGGCAATTTTCGATGGCTGGGTCGACGGGATAAACGCGACGGACGGTTCTGGCGCCAACTGCCATATGTCTTCAGTTGGGATTTGTGCCCTGCTGACTCGGGTAGGATATTCTCCCATCATGCAGATTTCCTGCCGGGACCATAACCGTATCGCCATCCAGGGTAATGTGCTCGGGGCTGCTGCGATGGGTGTGAATAATATCCTGTGCCTAACGGGCGATGGCGTTCAAGCGGGAGATCAGCCGGGTGCGAAACCGGTTTTTGATCTCGACTGTATGTCCTTGCTCCGGACTGTTCGGCAGATGAGGGACGACGGCATGTTTCTCTCAGGCCGTAAGATAACGGCGCCACCCCAGGTGTTTCTGGGGGCGGCGATCAATCCGTTCGCACCGCCCTATGATTTCAGACCGCATCGCTTGGCAAAGAAAATCGAGGCCGGAGCGGATTTTGTTCAGTCCCAATACTGTTTTGATCTTCCTATGCTGTCCCGTTACATGGACCAGGTGAGGGATATGGGATTGGATGAAAAATGCTTCATTCTGATCGGCGTCGGTCCGCTCGCCTCTGCCAAAGCGGCAAAATGGATCCGCTCAAACGTGCCGGGTATTCATATTCCCGATACGATTATTGAGCGGCTGGAAAGCGCGGAAAATCAGAAAATGGAAGGCAAGAAGATCTGTATTGAAATGCTCCAGGAAATACGGGAAATGCCTGGCGTTTCCGGCGCTCATGTCATGGCTTATCGTCAGGAAGAGCTGGTTGCAGACATTGTTTATGAATCAGGTATTCTGAAAGGCCGCCAGCCGTGGAAGAGAGAAGCTAATCCTGGCTTCGAGGCGGTCACGGAAGCAGTTGAAACTGTTATAGAGCAAATCGATCAGCCAATTAAGCCCCAGGAAGTTGTCGCTGCCGTTTCTGAGGAACTGTAAGTCGGAAATGGAAAAGACCGAACGCCTCTGTCGCTTTTAATGGATATCTTTAGTGCAATCGGCGAAAGCCCTCTTTTTCAAGGTTAATTTGAATGACAGATACCATTATTTCCTCGGCGACAAAGGAAGTTGTCATTGGCTTCGAACGGCCTTTCGTCATTATCGGGGAACGAATTAACCCGACCGGGCGTAAACTTCTGGCTGCTGAAATGAAAATTGGCGATTACAGCCGGGTGGAAGCCGATGCATTGGCTCAAGTGGCAGCGGGGGCCCAAATGCTCGATGTCAATGCGGGTATCCCATTGGCCGACGAACCCCGTATCTTGGCAGAAGCTGTACAGTTGGTTCAGAGTTTGACAGATGCACCCCTCTCTATCGATAGCTCTATCGTTGAAGCTTTGGAATCTGGGTTGGCTGTATATAAAGGCAAGGCCCTGGTTAATTCGGTTACTGGCGAAGAGGACCGCCTTGAAACAGTGCTTCCCCTTGTAAAAAAACATGGGGCGGCTGTGGTTGCTATTTCCAATGATGAGACCGGGATATCCGAAGATCCCAATGTGCGCTTCGAAGTTGCCAAAAAGATTGTAGAGCGGGCCCAAGATTACGGCATTTCTCCTGCCGATGTTGTTGTCGATCCGCTAGTTATGCCAGTGGGCGCTATCAATGACGCTGGTCGTCAAGTTCTGACCCTGATTGGCCGTCTGCGCAATGAGTTGAAAGTGAATACCACGTGCGGTGCCTCCAATTTCAGCTTCGGACTTCCCAACCGTCACGGCATGAATGCAGCCTTCCTCTCCATGGCGATTGGCGCCGGGATGACATCCGCCATTACCAATCCGCTGCATGAGCCGGAAATGGCGGCGGTCAAAGGCGCCAATGTGGTAATGGGCCGTGATCCGAATTGTGTTAGCTGGATCAAGACCTTCCGAGAACCTGCAGCTGAGGGAAGCGAAGAAATGGGCCGCCGTGGCAATCGGCGGCGGAGGCGCAATGCCTAGTCAGCCCGTATTTACGGATAAATCCCATCTCGTCGTTTTTATGCCCTCTGGTAAACGGGGTAGGTTTCCAGAAGGCACTGCAGTACTAGAAGCCGCTCGAACTCTCGGTGTGGATATCGATAGTGTTTGTGGGGGGCGTGGGATCTGTGGTCGATGCCAAGTTGATATCACCGTGGGCGATTTTGCAAAACATGGGGTTAAGAGCGAACTCAGTTCCTTGAGTCCACTAGCTGCGGCGGAAGAAAAATTTAAAGAACGAAGAGGCTTGAAGGATGGCAGGCGGCTAAGCTGCCACACGAAGTTGCAGGGTGATGTCGTCATCGACGTGCCGTCGTCCAGCCAGGTGCATAAACAAGTCATCGTCAAAAAAGCGGATGATCGCAAGATTGAAATGGATCCGGCGATCCGCTTGCATTTTGTGCAGGTTCAGGAGCCGGACATGCACAATCCAACGGGTGATTTTGAGCGCCTGGCGGCGGCTCTTCATCAGCAATGGGGCCTTGATGACCTCGAATGTGATCTCAGAACCCTGCAAGCCTTGCAAAAAGTGCTCCGCGAAGGCGACTGGAATGTCACCGTTGCCGTTCATCGGGAAGCGCGGATTACTAAGATTTGGCCCGGATTTCATAATCTCGCCTATGGCCTGGCTGTAGACGTTGGCTCCACTACCATCGCCATGCATTTGTGCGATCTAGCGAGCGGGGCCGTTGTCGCATCCAGCGGAATGATGAACCCGCAAATCCGCTATGGTGAAGATCTGATGAGCCGGGTGTCCTATGTGATGATGAACCCGGGCGGTGAGAAACTTCTGACCGATGCAGTGCGCGATGGCATCAATGAATTGATCGCGACGGTCACCCAGGACGCGGACGTAGATCCCGGCAATATCCTCAATGCGGTATTTGTGGGCAATCCGATCATGCATCACCTGCTTCTTGGGATTGATCCTACTGAGCTTGGTGGAGCGCCGTTCGCTCTCACGACAAATTCAGGGATGACTGTGTGGGCAAGTGAAATAGGCTTAACTTCCAATCCGGATGGACGGGTGTATTTTCTGCCATGTATTGCGGGGCATGTGGGGGCGGATACAGCCGCTGTCATCCTGTCCGAAGCGCCGCATCTGCAGGAGCGAATGACCCTGATCGTTGATGTCGGGACGAATGCAGAGATCGTCCTTGGCAATAATCAGCGGCTGTTGGCAGCTTCGTCGCCGACAGGCCCGGCATTTGAGGGGGCTCAGATCTCCTGCGGGCAGAGAGCAGCTGCCGGCGCTATCGAGCGAGTCCGAATTGATCCGGAAACTCTAGAACCTCGCTATAAGGTCATTGGCTGTGATTTGTGGTCTGATGAGGACGGCTTTGAGCGGGAAGTATTGCAGTCTGGTGTTACCGGGATTTGCGGATCCGGGATTATCGAAATTATCGCTGAAATGTATTTATGCGGGATTCTTAGCACTGATGGAGTGATTGACGGCAGTCTTGCTGAAAAAAGCGATCGGGTCGTGGCCGACGGACGCACATTTTCCTATGTCCTGCGTCGCGGCGAAAATGAACTGAAAATTTTTCAGACGGATGTTCGGGCAATTCAATTGGCAAAGGCCGCCCTTTACGCCGGGGCGAAGCTGTTGATGGATAGGATGGGAGTTGAAACAGTCGATCGTATCCTCCTGACCGGAGCGTTCGGCAGCCATATTGATACCAAATATGCCATGGTACTCGGTATGATTCCAGATTGTGATCTGGGGCATGTACATGGGGTTGGCAATGCTGCAGGCACCGGTGCCAGGATAGCGCTTTTAAACAAGATGTCCCGGGACGAGATCGAAGAGGTTGTGAAAACGGTCGAGAAGGTGGAAACAGCAGTGGAACCGAAGTTCCAGGACTATTTCGTCGACGCCATGGCTTTGCCCCATAAAACCGCGCCTTATCCCAATCTATCGAAAGCAGTTACGTTGCCTGAAGCTAAGACGGTGCCAGAGAACGGTCCTGAAGGCGGACGGCGGCGGCGTCGGCGTCGTACCTAATGCGCAATTAATGACGGACCCTGCGTTCTTCGCTGGGGGTGCGGCCGAAATGCTCCCGATGACATTTGGAAAAATGTGAGGCCGAGACAAACCCACAGGCAAGCGCCACCTCGATAATCGGCAAGCTGGTCTGGGTGAGCAGATAGCGGGCCCGATCAAGCCGCAGTCCCAGATAATAGCGGGTCGGGGAATATTCGAGATATTTTTGGAATAATCTCTCCAATTGTCGTGTTGAGAGGCCGACCTGGATGGCAAGATCGCTACAACTGAGCGGTTCTTCTAGATTGTCTTCCATGCAGGCTATGGCCGCCAGAAGCTTCGGGTGCGAGATACCGAGACGTGCTCGAAGCTCCATACGTTGGCGTTCGGATCCTTCACGGATTCGGTGATAAATTAGCTGATCTGCTACGGCCAATGCTAGTTCATGTCCATTTTCCGTCGATATTAGGCTGAGCATCATGTCCAGTGCTGCGGTACCTCCAGCGCAGGTATAGCGATTGCGATCGATCTCAAACAGTTCCGATGTGATATCCAGTTCCGGGAAATCCTCCTGAAAGCCCGACAGATTCTCCCAATGAATTGTGCAGCGGCAGTCATTCAGCAAACCAGCCTTGGCCAGGATATGGGAACCGGTGCAGATGGCGCCCAAGTCCGATCCGTGTGAAGCGATCCGGCGTAAGGTTGAGATGATTGCCGGACTCGTATGCTTTTGGATATTGATACCACCACAGGTAAAGACGATAGGTAGGGCAGGCATCTCCGAAATCTTGCCTTGCACGGAAAACTCTATATCTGCGCTGCTCATGGCCGGCTCGCCATCTATGGAATAACATTCCCAGGCATAAAGGGTTTTGTTGGCAATGCGGTTGGCAAGACGCAACGGTTCTACCGCCGAAATAAAAGCTAGGGAGGAAAATTCAGGCACAAGACAAAAGCCAATTTTTTGCTGTGCAATGGAAGAACCGATCGCAGCGTTCAAATTCGAAACTCCGGTTAATCATATGTCTCGAAATAGAACGCTACTTCAGAAACAGAAAAATACAATCAAAATTTTGTAGGAGATGGCTTGAGGGCGACACAACATTGCCGCCCTCACAGCCCAATTTCAGCATAAACCTTAGAACAGGCCAATGATTTCGCCATCGTCATTCACATCGATGGAATTCGCAGCGGGCACTCTTGGAAGTCCAGGCATGGTCATGATATCACCACAGACCGCCACAACAAATTCTGCCCCTCCTGCTACCCGTATTTCCCTTATCGGCACCACATGATTGCTGGGGGCGCCTTTTAGGTTGGGATCAGTAGAAAAGCTATATTGGGTTTTGGCTATACAGACTGGGTAGTGACCAAACCCACCATCCTGCAAATCCTTGAACTGATTACGCACTTTCTGATCGGCAATAATGCCCTGTGCGCCATAAAGAGTTTGCGCAACTGTCCGTACTTTGTCCCAAAGTGGCAGGGCATCATTATAGAGTGGGGCATAGTTGCTCCCATCCTTCTCAACCAGGCTGACAACCGCATTGGCCAGATCTTCGGCCCCGGCACCGCCGTTACCCCAATGATCAGATTCGATGGCATCGACACCTAGTTCCGCGCAAATCTGGCGAACCTGGTTGACCTCATCTTCAGTATCGGCTGAGAACTTGTTGATTGCGACGACGACAGGCAATCCGAATTTCTTGAGGTTCTCAACATGGCGGGAGAGATTCTCTCCACCGTCAATAACGGCTTTGACATTCTCTGTACCGAGATCGGCCTTTTCGACGCCCCCATGCATTTTCAGCGCGCGAATGGTCGCCACGACAACAGCTGCTTCTGGTTTTAGTCCGGCCTTTCGGCATTTGATGTCGAGAAACTTCTCAGCACCGAGATCAGCGCCAAATCCGGCTTCGGTGACCACATAGTCTGCGAGCTTAAGAGCCGTCTTTGTAGCCAGAACAGAATTGCAGCCATGGGCGATGTTGGCAAACGGGCCACCATGGATAAAAGCGGGATTGTTCTCAAGTGTCTGAACGAGATTAGGCTGGAACGCATCTTTCAGCAAAACCGTCATGGCTCCGTGAGCATCAAGGTCTTTGGCGTAGATCGGTTCTTTGTCGCGGGTATATCCAACAATGATATTGCCGAGCCGGCGCTTGAGATCGTCAATATCTGTTGCCAGGCAGAAGATTGCCATAACCTCAGACGCCACCGTGATGTCAAAATGGTCTTCTCGAGGAAATCCATCAGCAATACCGCCCAGACTGTTGACGATATTGCGAAGGGCGCGATCATTCATATCGACAACCCGGCGCCAGATAATACGACGCTCATCCAATCCAAGTTTGTTGCCCCAATAGATATGATTATCGACCATTGCTGCAAGCAAGTTATTGGTCACGCCAATGGCATGAAAATCTCCGGTGAAATGCAGGTTGATGTCGGTCATGGGGACCACCTGGGCATAGCCACCGCCGGCCGCGCCACCTTTCATCCCGAAACACGGACCGAGGGAAGGTTCCCTGAGGCAGATCATGGTTTTTTTGCCGATGCGGTTGAGCGCATCTCCAAGCCCGACAGTCGTTGTCGTCTTGCCTTCACCGGCTGGCGTTGGGGTCATAGCCGTTACCAAGATGAGCTTGCCGTCCGGCTTGTCTTTTAAGGTATTGATATAGTCGAGGGAAAGTTTCGCCTTATGGTGACCGTAGGGCTCCAGATTATCTGCATCGATACCGAGACTCGTCTCTGCAACCTCGCTGATCCGTTTCATGGTCGCGGCTTGAGCAATCTCAATATCGCTTTTGGGATTGGTATGTTGGTCAGTCATTAAAATTGATCCCTCTTATTACGGCCTCAGCCGATTTGATTTTTCCCCGCAGTAGATTGGCCGACTTTCCGGACCATTATTGATTGTCACACTGGCTCTCTCATGGGCCTTAGGCTATTCATAATGCGACACTAAATCTTCAACAAACGGAGCAAGATCGTGCGGTCGCGGTAAAATTCTCGTGTGGTTGTTTTTTCATCGCCTCTTGGCTTCTTAAACCAATGTCGTATATGACGTACAATATGACTGATGCGGACGTATTTCGGCTATCTTTCGATGGCACAGTCGGTCAAAATTCAGGGAATACCGGGCTAGCTGACACAAGGTTTGAGAAACGTGAAATATTCGATCTTCTCCATTGCGCGTAATGCGCTGACACACCATAAGAACTGGCCCCAGCAATGGCGGAGCCCAGAGCCCAAGCCGGAATATGACGTTATCGTCATCGGCGGCGGTGGGCATGGTCTGGCGACAGCGTACTATCTTGCCAAAGAACATGGGATAACCAATGTTGCTGTTCTTGAAAAGGGCTGGCTTGGCGGCGGTAATACAGCTCGAAATACGACTATTGTCCGGTCCAACTACCTATGGGACGAAAGCGCCGCGATTTACGATAAATCCTTGCAGCTTTGGGAAGGCCTGTCTCAGGACATCAATTATAATGTCATGCTGAGTCAGCGGGGCGTTCTCAATCTGGCGCATAATCTAGGGGATGTGCGCGAAGGGGTGCGCCGGGTCAATGCCAACCGTCTCAATGGGGTGGATGCAGAGTGGCTGGACGCTGATGGGGTTAAGGAGTTCTGCCCGATCATCAATATCTCAAAGGAAGCGCGCCATCCGGTTCTCGGGGCAACCTTGCAGCGACGGGGCGGTGTCGCCCGCCATGACAGCGTCGCCTGGGGCTACGCCCGGGCTGCTGACGCCCGAGGAGTCGATATCCTGCAGAATTGCGAAGTTACCGGGATTTTGCGGGATGGCGGCAAGGTGACAGGTGTCCAAACCAGTAGAGGCACCATCAAGGCAAAGAAGGTTGCCATCGTCACGGCGGGCCATTCCTCCGTTGTCGCGGCCATGGCGGATATCCGTATGCCGGTAGAAAGCCATCCCTTGCAGGCGTTGGTGTCCGAGCCCATCAAGCCGGTGATTGATTGTGTTGTTATGTCGGGGGCAGTTCATGTCTATGTCAGCCAGTCAGACAAGGGAGAGCTGGTAATGGGGGCAGGGGTTGATAGTTACAATTCCTACGGTCAACGCGGCAGTTTTCACGTGATTGAACACCAGCTCGGTGCCTGCCTGGAACTATTCCCGATTTTCAGCCGTGTCCGGATGATGCGAAGCTGGGGTGGTATTGTCGATGTTTGTCCGGATGCCTCGCCGATTATCTCAAAAACGCCGGTTGACGGTCTTTATGTCAATTGTGGCTGGGGAACAGGCGGCTTCAAGGCGACACCGGGATCCGGCTGGGCCTTTGCCCATACCATCGCTCGGGATGAACCACATAAGCTCAACGCACCATTTAGTCTCGATCGCTTTACCACCGGGGCGCTGATAGATGAGCACGGCGCTGCCGCAGTCGCACATTAGGGGATAGAAAATGTTGAATATTGAATGCCCCTGGTGCGGGGAGCGACACGAAACCGAGTTTCATTATGGCGGCGAAGCCCATATCGCCCGTCCGGAGTCGCCAGAGGCGCTTTCTGACGAAGAATGGGCTGATTTTCTGTTTATGCGCAAAAATTCCAAAGGTTTGTTTTTTGAGCGCTGGTGTCATAGCAATGGTTGCCGGCGCTGGTTCAATGTCGCACGCAATACGGTTACCCATGAAATTGTAGCTGTTTATAAGATGGGCGAAAAGCCACCGTCCCTGGTTAAGGGAGGTAAGTCATGAGCCGCCGCCTGCAGCCGGATAGCACTGAGCGGATCAATCGCCAGAAGCCTCTCCGATTTACTTTTAACGGTAAAAACTATCGTGGTTATGAGGGGGATACCCTTGCCTCCGCCTTGTTGGCTAATGACGTTCATTTGCTGGGCCGGAGCTTTAAATACCATAGGCCGCGCGGGATTGTCGCGGCAGGGGCAGAAGAACCTAATTCCATGGTCCAATTGGCTCGCGGGGCTGAAACCGAGCCGAATATTCGGGCGACGCAGATTTCCCTTTTTGAGGGCTTGGAAGCTGCTAGTGTAAATGTCTGGCCCAATGTTGAGTATGACATCAGTGCGGTCAATGGACTGTTCGCCAAGATCTTCACAGCCGGATTCTATAACAAAACCTTCATGTGGCCGAAGTCTTTTTGGATGAAACTGTATGAGCCGGTTATCCGCCGTGCCGCCGGCTGGGGGAAAGCGCCAACTACCAGTGACCCGGACATCTATGACCATATGCATGTGCATGCCGATGTGATGATCGTCGGTGCAGGTCCCTCGGGTCTAAGCGCAGCTTTACAGGCGGGCCGCGCTGGAGCCCGGGTGATCCTTGTCGATGAGCAGGCAGAGCTTGGCGGCAGTCTTCTGGGCTTGAAGCGCGAGATCGACGGCAAGGCTAGCGGTGACTGGATTGAAGCGGCAGCAAAAGAACTGCAAGGGATTCCCGAGGTCACTGTACTCACTCGATCCACGGCCTTTGGCTACTATGATCAGAACTATCTCTGTGTTTTGGAGCAGAAGACGGATCATCTGCCCTTGGCGGAGCGCAAAGGGCGGGTGCGTCAGCGGGTCTGGCATGTCCGGGCGAAAAACGTCATCCTGGCGACGGGGGCTCATGAACGTCCCTTGGTGTTTGCTGATAACGATCGCCCTGGAGTTATGCTCGCCGGGGCTGTCCAGACCTATGTAAATCGCTATGGGGTGCTGCCCGGCAAACGGATGGTCCTTTTCACCAACAACGATGGAGCTTATGAGGCTGCGTTGGATATGCAGGCTGCGGGAGCACAAATCGCTGCCATTATCGATTGCCGAGAAGACGCAAGTGGCCCTCTGGTGCAAACTGCAACGGACGCTGGCATCAAAATATTGCAGGGACATGCCATCACTGGGGTCAAGGGCACGAAGCGGGCTAAGGCAGTTGAAGTGCGACGGATCCAAAAAGGGGCCAAGGTCTTTACATCGGCGGCGCAGGAAATCGACTGCGATCTTGTCGCCATGTCCGGCGGCTGGAGTCCGGTCGTCCATCTGTTCAGCCAGTCTCAAGGCAAGCTGGAGTATATTGAGGAGAAGGCCTGTTTTGTTCCGGGTTCTCCGGTGCAAAAGCAGATCTTTGCCGGATCAATCAATGCCAGCTTCGGACTTCAAGCTTGTCTGAAGGAAGGGGCGAAGGCTGGTGCTGAGGCGGCGAAAGATGCTGGCTTTGAGGGTGAGGGCTCTGCCTCTTTTAAGGTTCAAGAACCTGCTGAGGGGTCGATTGAACCCTTTTGGATTGTCCCCGGCGGACGACCCATCGGCGAAGGCCCGGCCAAGCATTTCGTTGATTTTCAAAATGATTCAACTGCGGCTGATATTGAACTGGCCACTCGGGAAGGATTTGAATCCGTTGAACATATCAAACGCTACACCCTAACCGGATTCGGGACGGACCAGGGAAAAACCTCCAATATCAATGCCTTGGCTATTCTCTCAGGCATTCTAGATAAGCCAATACCAAAGGTTGGCACCACCACCTTCCGGCCACCTTACACCCCGGTCTCTTACGGGGCGCTGGCAGGGCGTAATCTGAAAGACTGGTCCGATCCAATCCGTCTCACCAGTATTCATGACTGGCATGTGGAAGCAGGCGCCGAATTTGAGAATGTCGGACAATGGAAACGGCCTTGGTATTATCCCAAGGCAGGAGAAGACATGCAGGCTTCTCTGAACCGGGAATGCCGGGCGGTGCGTCAATCCGTCGGCGTTCTGGACGCCTCGACCCTCGGCAAGATCGATATTCGCGGCAAGGACGCAGCGGAGTTTCTCAATCGGATCTATACCAACGCCTGGTCGAAGTTGGGAGTAGGGCGGGTGCGCTACGGTCTGATGTGCCATGAAGACGGCATGGTTTTTGATGACGGAACAACGGCACGGCTGGCGGAGGACCGCTTTTTAATGACGACGACTTCGGGCAATGCGGCGATTGTTCTGGATTGGCTTGAGGAATATCTGCAGACGGAGTGGCCTGAGCTTGAGGTCTATTGCACTTCGGTAACCGAACAATGGACGACGGTTTCTATTGCCGGACCCAAGAGCCGGGAGCTTCTCAAGAAAATTGCGCCGGATATGGATCTCTCCAATGACGCCTTTCCTTTCATGTCGTTTCAGGAAGGGGACGTGGCCGGTCTGCAAGCAAGGGTGTTCCGTATCAGTTTTACCGGGGAGCTTTCTTACGAGATCAATGTACCCTGGACGTCCGGTAAAGCCCTTTGGGAAGCGGTGATGGAGGCGGGAGCTGAGTTTGATATTACCCCTTACGGGACCGAGAGCATGCATGTGCTCCGGGCGGAGAAGGGCTTTATCATTGTTGGCCAGGAAACCGATGGAACGACCACACCGCAAGATCTCGGCATGGACTGGATTGTCTCCAAAAAGAAGCCGGACTTCATTGGCAAGAGATCCTACACCCGCGAGGATACAGCGCGGGAGGATCGCAAGCAGCTGGTCGGCTTGCTGACAGAAAATCCGGCTGAGATATTGCCCGAAGGGGCGCAGCTGGTTTTTGACAAGGAGGCCGCCGTTCCCATGCCAATGGTTGGACATGTGACCTCGAGTTATTACAGCGCCACACTGGGACGATCCATTGCTCTCGCGTTGGTAAAGGGCGGTCATGGGAAGCAGGGTGGGACAGTCTATGCTCCTCTTAAGAACCGTACTTTAACTGCGGAAATCGTCGATCCAGTCTTCTATGACAAAGAGGGAGAGAAGTTAAATGGCTGATCAGGATATCCGATTAGCGCCCGCCGCGGCCATTGACCTTCAAGACACCGTCGGCCTCAAGGAAGTACCCCATCTCGCACAGGTAAATTTGCGTGGAAATGGCGAGGATCTTGATTTTATGTCTGCTGTCATGTCGGTTATTGGCTCTGATCTGCCCACACGCCCTAATCGCTGCAACCAGGGAACAGAGGTCAAAGCCCTTTGGCTGTCCCCCGACGAATGGCTGATTGTCGGGCCGGATGGCAAGCAATACGATCTCGTCTGGAAATTGGAAAAAGCGCTGGAAGGTCAGCATGTTGCCATCAATGACGTCAGCGCGAACCGGACAGTGTTCGAGCTTTCCGGCCCCCATGCCCATACGGTGCTGATGAAAAGTTGCGAAATGGATTTTCACCCAACCGTCTTCAAGATCGGCGATTGCGTGCAAACCCTGTTGGCAAAATCCCAGGCGATCATTGAACAAACGGAAACAGGCGTATTTCATATCTATGTTCGCTGCTCCTTCAGCCGCTATGTTGCGGGCTGGCTGAAAGATTCTCTCCTCGAATTTCAGGATTGACCACAGGAGGCGCAAGGGCGAGACTCCGCGGGTATTGGCGGAGGAATGTCACTTTATGTTGAGAAATGTGACAAAGTTTGGAAAAAAGTGGAATTCCAGGCATATTCTTGGTAGGAAGAGGTCCCTGGTCGTGAAAACATGTGTGAAATTTTCATATGAGTAATCCTATCTACCTGAATGCCCCGGTGACGGGCCCCTGGTCGGAGCTTGTTATCTTTACAGGCAAACTGGCGGATTCAGCGGCGGGCTGCACATCTTCCTATTTCCGCAAGCCCCTTGAGATTTTCACCAAAACCGACAGTTCTCCAGTCACCCAGGCTGACCGTGAAACCGAAAAAATCTTGAGGGACATTATTCATGAGACCTATCCGGAGCATGGCGTCCTCGGAGAGGAACATGAAAACCACAAGCTGGATAGCAACGATGTCTGGGTCATAGATCCTATTGACGGTACCAAGAGCTTTATCGCCGGGCATCCCCTTTACGGCACCCTGATCGCCTATTTACAGAATAATCAAGTCAGGATCGGCGCCATCTCCATGCCGGCCATGGATGAGTTCTGGGTCGCGGCCGAGGGAGCTGGCTGCTTTATGAACGGCAAGCCTTGCTCTGTCAGTGATTGCAAGCAGCTTGAAGAAGCGATCCTGATTACTACCGCTCCGGATATGTTCAGTGGTCAACATAGCGAACGGTTCACGCGTCTTGGTGAGAAAACCCGTGTCCGCAGATATGGCGGAGATTGTTACATGTATGCCATGGTCGCCTCTGGCTGGGCTGATATCGTCGTGGAAGCAGGCTTGCAGAACTACGACTTCATGGCGATCATCCCGGTTATTGAGGAAGCGGGGGGCATCGTCACTGATTGGGATGGCAAAACCCTTGATCTGAATTCCGATGGGAAGGTTATCGCAGCGGCGACGCCGGAACTTCACAAACAAGCCCTTGAGTTTTTATCGTGAGGGCTTAGGCTCAAAAAATTCTGACAGAACAGTGGTGGGAAAATGGACGCGCGCAATGTCAAAACGATAGCCGACGCTAAAAGCATAGTTGAAGATCGCGGGCTCGATTATGTCAAGGTCGGCGCCTTTGACATCGATGGGGTCCTGCGCGGTAAATATCTCAGTAAGGAAAAATTCTTCAGCATTCTTGAGACCGGTTTCGGTTTTTGCGATGTGGTACTTGGCTGGGATGTCAATGATCAGCTCTATGATTCCGATAGCTATACGGGCTGGGCCAGCGGCTATCCGGATGCCAAGGTAGTTCCTGTCATCGACAGTTGCCGGGAATTGCCCTTGGAAGACAACATGTTGTTTTTTCTGCTGGAATTCGGTGATCGCGCGGCAAATGTCTGCCCACGCCAGACTCTGAAACGGGTGCTGGAGCGAGCAAAAGGCATGGGGCTCACCGCCAGTGCGGCCTGCGAATTTGAATTTTTCATGTTCAATGAGACGCCTCAATCCATCCGGGAGAAAAAATATTCCGACCTCGATAATTTCACACCCGGGTTTTTCGGATATTCCATGCTCAGGGCATCGGTAGAAAGCGAATTTTATGAGCAGCTATTGAGCCTCTGCACGGAGATGGATATGGCTCTGGAAGGGCTGCATACGGAAACCGGGCCTGGGGTTCTGGAGGCGGCCATCGCCTATGATGAAGCCTTGGCGGCTGCGGATAAAGGGGCGCTGTTCAAGACCTTTACCAAGGTTCTCGCCCAGAAAAATGATCTGATGGCCACCTTTATGGCGAAATGGTCGCCGGATTATCCGGGACAGAGCGGCCATATTCATTTGTCTCTGGCAAAGGAAGATGGATCCAGCCTGTTTCACGAGGCTGGCAGGGATCACAATATGAGTGATGCCATGCGTCATTTCATCGGCGGGCAGCAGAAACTGATGCCAGAACTACTGTCGATGGTGGCGCCGACCATTAACAGCTATACGCGACTGATCCCGGGTTTCTGGGCGCCGACGGAGGCGACCTGGGGTATAGAGAACCGCACCTGCGCCTTACGCGCCATTCCCGGCTCGGAAAAGTCCCAGCGGGTCGAATATCGCATCGCGGCGGCGGACATGAACCCGCATATCGCGATTGCCGCCGCTCTTGGCTCCGGTTTGTGGGGGATCGAGAACAAGGTCGAACCAACGGAAGGGATCGTCGGCAATGCCTATGAACAGGATCTTCCCGAAGCGTTGTCTTTGCCGCAGACCTTGTGGGCGGCGGCGCAGGCCTTGAAAAAGTCAGATGCTGCCCGGGATCTTTTCGGAAATGAGTTCGTTGATCATTATGTCGTTACCCGCGAATGGGAAGAGCGGGAATTCCGCAAAGCCATTACCAACTGGGAAATGGAACGGTATTTCGAGATTATCTAGCTCGGCTTCGATCCAATGACAGCATCAGCAGGGGCAGTTCCCGGTCCTCGTCCGCTTCCGAGCGAACCCAGCCCTTATGTTTTGCCCCCATCCGCTTATAAAAACCGACGGCATTGGGATCGGCTTCAATCCGTAAGTCCGTGCACCCGAGGGAGAGGGCCGTGGTGACAGCATCCTGAAACAGGACCGCGCCATATCCCTTGCCGATGCTGTGGGGCGCTATATAGAGGAGTTCCAGCTCCGCGCGCGTGCCCTCCAGGCTTAGAAAGTGAAATCCGGCGATTTCGCCCTTGTCTTCGAGGACCCCATGTTTCCAACTATTGATCATATCAGGCATGATGGTCAGGACAGGCCTACAGGCTTCGATAAATTCATCGGAATATCCCCAGAATGCCTTGGAGTTCAGGGCAATCTCCGTCAGGCTTGGGCAGTCAGAAATTATTGCATTGCGTACTTTAAAGGGAATTTTTTTTCTAGTCATATTTCTAAGAGAATTATCTAATCTTTTTACTATTATCTACCTAT
This sequence comes from Pseudomonadota bacterium, assembly GCA_024743055.1. Lineage (GTDB taxonomy): Bacteria > Pseudomonadota > Alphaproteobacteria > Sneathiellales > Sneathiellaceae > Sneathiella. The sequence continues at coordinate 129,022 of JANSXH010000008.1, read as the reverse complement.
CGTAAATGGGGGACGGATGCTTGCTGAAATCCCTTGTTGATCCAGCAACTGAGGTTCTTCTCTCAGAGTTTGAGTAAAACCAGTAGCTTCAAATGATATTTTACCGCTATTTGGAAAATGTAGCTCAATAGACCAGTCATAGAATGTGATTGGTGAACCGGTTTTATTTCTTTGGGGCCCGCGTTCTATCTCATGAATGGACAATTCCGAAAGAGTTTGGCCGTGCCCCGGAGGACCTCCCGGTATCTCAATGGCAAGGTTTTGAACGTCATGAAAAACCAGATTGGCGGGTGCCACGCGAAATTTGAATTTTCCTGAGTCTGATTGAATCCATTCTAGAATATAGTCAATATCGAAGATTAGATTGCTAAGCCATATGTTCTTGTCAGGCTCAGCGCATTGAAAATGAAGGCCATAAATGAGGTTATCGTGCCAGCTAAAGGAATCGAAATCAGACATCTGAAGTTGAAGCCCTTTTTAAAGCATCTATAGATTCATAAAATCCAATATTTTCAGCATCTTCCAATGGAGAGCTAAAGTCATCTATGCGGGTTTTGAGATGCGGGTCAGCCCCTCGATTAAGTAAATATATCACGGCTTTCAGGTCCTTCTGGGCCACGGCATAATGTAGAGGCGTCCAGTCATTAAATCCCCTTTGATGGATGTCCGCTCCCGCATCGAGAAACAGGTCGAGGAGGATGTATTTATCCTCCCTGTCCGTGCTGAGAAGGGCAATCAGGCAGGGAAATCCGTCTTCTGCCGGATAGTCGACTTCAGCGCCGAGAGCAATAAATTCATGGATCAGGCGGGCCGGGCTCCAGTAAATGGCATACTCGATAGGATAATCCCCGCATCCTAGCGCCATGGGCTGGCGGCAATTGGGAAAATCACAGGGGTCATCCAGCAGTTCCCGGACCTTGGCCAGGTTACCGGACCGATAGGCTGCATCTAAAGCGGGTGCGCGCTGTGCAATATCATGAGTATCGGGGGTCATTTGTTCAAGTATATCAAATAAACCCCTGAAATGAAACGATGTTCAGAAGGCAGCCCAGGCGCTAGCCCAGGCAAGTAAGGTTGCCAGTGTCAGCAGCATCCAACCAAAATGTTTCCCTCTTGTGGCCCAGAAGTTACCTATGGCACCGGACAGGAAAAGGGCGCCAACCGCTATTGCGGCGATCACTTGCTGCTCCTGCGTTAAAAGAAATGGGCTGGCGACTAGCAGGGCAGCCCCTAGAAACCAGTAGACGGCGCTTAAGAACATAATGGCCTGCAGTATCCGTTTAGCGCAGGCAGGAATCTCTTGGACGAGTCCAACGACCTTTGTTTCTCCGAGATACCCATGTGCCAGAGCGATCAGGAGGCCTAAACTTCCTGCGCTTATCAAAAGAATATTGCTCATTCGTCTTCTCTATACAGTACTGTATGGTTATAGCAAAATTATTGCCTATACTCAATACAGATGTGTATGGTACGGCTATGACTAAGAGATTATCGCGAAAAGACTGGTTGGATCATGGGCTGAAAGTATTGGCTTGCGACGGTGCAGAGGCCTTAAAGGCGGAGCCATTGGCAAAGTCACTAGGCGTTTCTCGTGGCAGTTTTTACTGGCATTTCAAAGATATGCAGCAGTTTCATCAGGTTTTGCTGTCGTGTTATCAGTTGCGGACAACCGATGAAACGATCACTGAGCTTGATGAACAGGCGGAACCGGGCACGCGTCTCGCTCTGCTCCTGCAGCGGGCCATGTCACTCAAAGGTCGACTGGAACGCGCTGTGCGTTCCTGGGCGACGTGGAACAGCGATGCGGCCGCGGCGGTGGAAAGAGTGGATAAGACGCGGCTGGATTATCTCATCAAACTTTTGATCTCTGCTGGTGTCCCAGAGGGGCAGGCCTGGGCTCGGGCGTCCTTTATTTACTGGGCCTATATCGGGCGGGTAATGATGGCAGAGCCTGACCATGATATTCCTGAGGCGGATCTGGCAGAACTTACCCATCTACTGCAGTCCTAAAAAAAGCCGCCATGGCATCCATGGCGGCTTGTATCTTTGAGATACCCTGCTTTACGCGACTGCGCGGGTCAGAGCCTCATCAATGGCATTGATGACTTCATCCAGGTCATCCTTGGTGCTGATCAGGGCCGGGCTCAGGCAGAGAGTGTTGTTCATGCCGTGCAGGGATCGGTTTGTCATTCCGATGATCACCGCATTATTGGCGACGCAGTCGGCGACAATGCTCTGAACGATCGTCTCATCCAGCGGTGTGCGTTTTTCCCGATCGGAAACCAGCTCAGCGCCACAGAACAGGCCTTTACCTCGGACATCGCCGACCAGTTGGTGACGGGATTTGAGATCCTCCAGCTTGCCCATGAGGTAGTCGCCCATGGCCGTTGTGTTTTCAAGGAGGTTTTCATCCTCAAGAATGCGCATATTCTCAAGCGCTGCCGCCGGACCTGCCGTGCAGCCGCCGAAAGTCGAGATATCGCGGAAGAAGCTCATCACATCGTCCGGATCGCTCTTGAATTCATTGAAGACGGCTTCGGTGGTGACCGTGCAGGAGATGGCGGCATAGCCTGAGGCTACACCTTTGGCCATGGTCACCATATCCGGCTTGACCCCGTAATGCTGATACCCGAACCAGGTGCCGGTCCGGCCCATGCCGCACACCACTTCGTCGATGATCAGCAGGATTTCATATTTGTCGCAGATTTCCTGAACCCGCTCCCAATAGCCTTTTGGGGGCTCGATAACACCGCCACCAGCCGTAATCGGCTCGAGGATCAGGCCGCCGACTGTATCGGCGCCTTCGCGCAGGATAACCTCTTCAATGGCATTTGCAGCGCGGATACCGTAATCCTCCACGTCGCCCCATTGTGAATGATATTCCATGCAGTGGGGAACCTCGACAAAACCCGGGGTGAAGGGACCGTATTGCTCCTTCCGCTGGGCCTGTCCACCTGAAGAAAGGGCCGTAATCGTTGTTCCGTGATAGTCACGTTCGCGATACAGGATCTTGCTTTTCTTGCCGCCATATTTGTTATGGGAGATCTGCCGGACGATCTTGTAGGCCTTTTCGTTCGCTTCGGAGCCGGAGTTTGAATAATAGACACGTGTCATGCCCGGCATCTTGGTGATCAGCTTCTCGGCGAAAGTTGCGCCGGGAATGGAGCCGGCAGATCCGGCGAAATAATTCATTTTCACGAGCTGATCGCGAACCGCATCGGCAATAGTCTCGCGGCCATAGCCGACATTGACGGTCCAGACCCCGCCAGAGACCGCATCCAGATGCTCCCGACCCGTTTGATTCCAGACGCGAAGACCCTTGCCCTCGATAATGATCAGGGGATCCTGGGTTTCGTATCTTTTATGCTGGCTGAGATGATGCCAGATATGGGCGCGATCACTCTCGACGATTTCGCTGTAGTCGTTGACGTTCTGATTTAAATCCATCGCTTTGTCCTCACCTGATGTCGGCATCACGGATGCGTCTGAAACCTGAAAATTAGCAACTGGTATCATCATCGGAAAATTGTAATAATCATAGGTCCAGATGGCGAGATAGAGTAATACCAGATTCAGCCCATAAAATCACTTTTAATCGGGTATTCAGGGGAGGGTGGCATGTTTTTTACGATTGACCGGGACTCCAAAACCTCGTTCCAGAACCAGCTTCGCCAGCAGATCGTTGCCGCCATCATGAGCGGGCAGCTGAAAGGCGGCGCAAAGATGCCCTCGACCCGCAAGATGGCGCAAAACCTCGATATCTCTCGGACCATCGTCGTGCTCGTCTATGACCGGCTTGTCGAGGATAATCTTCTCTATGTGTTTAACCGCTCCGGCTACCGGGTCAAGGATCTCACACCGGGCGAAATGACTTACGGAAGGTTACTGTTGTCGGAAGCATCTGCAGAACCGGACGACCGGGTGGAGTGGGAGCAGCGTCTTAGCCGGCGCCTAATTGATCAGAGAAATGTCGCCAAGCCGGAGGACTGGCGCGATTTTGCCTATCCCTTCGTCTATGGCCAGCCGGATACCTCTTTGTTTCCGCTGGGACATTGGCGCGAATGCTCCCGTCAGGCCATGAGCCAGATGGATATGCGGGACTGGGCCAATGATGCCTTTACCCAGGATGATCCCCAGTTGATCGAGCAAATCCGTACGAAACTACTGCCCAACAGGGGTATTTTCGTGGAGGAAGAAGAGATCCTCGTGACCCTCGGCGCACAAAACGCGCTCTTCCTCATCGCGGCGGCCTTGACCAAGCCCGGCATGCGGGTCGGGCTTGAGGATCCGGGTTATCCGGATGTGCGCAATATTTTTGACTGGCAGGGGGCTCATCTCGTGCCTTTGAGGGTAGATGAGGAGGGGGTCGTTGTGAGCAAGGCCTTGACTGAGTGCTCTTTGATCTACACCACACCAAGTCATCAGTATCCAACAACAGTAACGCTGTCGGCAAAGCGTCGGGAGTCTTTGCTCAGGCAAGCATCAGAGAAAAATTTCCTGATTATCGAAGATGATTACGAGAGTGAGACAAACTACTTGCCGTACCCGGTCCGGGCGCTGAAGTCCCTTGATGAGGTGGGACGGGTCATTCATGTGGGCAGCCTGTCGAAGTCCATGTTTCCCGGGCTCAGGCTTGGCTATGTCGTGGCACCGAGGCCGTTGATCCGGCAGTTACGGGACTTACGCAGGCTCATGTATCGCCATGTGCCGAGTAATAATCAACGGACCACGTCGCTATTTATTGCGCAAGGCTATCATCTTGCCTATGCCCGTCAGCTCAACTCTATCTATATGCATCGCTGGCATATCATGGACGCCGCCCTCCATAAGCATCTGCCGGGCATGGCCAAAGCGCCGGTTTTTGGCGGCACAAGCTTTTGGATAAAGGGGCCGAAGGGGCTTGATTCCGCGTCTTTGGCCGCGCGCGCCTTACAAGAGGGGATCGTCCTGGAACCGGGGCCGATCTATTTCATGAAACCCGAGCAGGGGCGACAGTATTTCCGCCTCGGTTTTTCCTCAATCGCAACGGAATGGATCGAAGGTGGTATTGCCACCCTCGCAGCCCTTCTCAAGCCTTATGGAAAGTAGTGTTATCTATGGATTTCAGGCGATTAGAATGCGTTCTCGTCCTATTTGATCAACAATTTCTTGGGGTGGCATCTGGTCGGTTAGTAGCATATCCACCGCCTCAAAATCGCAGACTTTGACAACGCCGGGACGATTAAATTTCGAATGATCCGCCACCATGACAATGCTACCCGCTTGTGGCATGACGGCCCTTTTGAATTCTGCCTCACTGAGGTCATAGTCCAGGCAGCCGGTTTCTGCATGCAGGGCGCCAATGGACAGGATCGCCCGTTCAGTTGTGAACTGCTTGGCGAAATTGACAGCTGTCGGTCCGTAGGCCGCGCTGTCGTCAGCGCGAATTTCACCACCGGCCATGAAAACCGTATTATTATTACGAGCACAGAGATCCCGAGCCACTTCCGTCGAGTTGGTGACGACGGTGAGATTGCGATGGCCGCTTAGCTCCTTGGCGATGTAGCAGGAGGTGGAGCCGTTATCGATCAGCAGGGTTTCCCCGTCGCGGATCAAGGAGGCGGTAAGCTTGGCAATCTTCTGTTTCTCGGCTCGTTGTTCTTCCAGTCGTCTGAGAAACGGGGGTTCAAGGGAGGCATGGGGCAGCATGACCCCGCCATGGATTTTCTCAACGGCCCCTGTTTGGGCCATCTGCTTGATATCCCGGCGAATCGTCTCGTCAGAGACCCCGAGTTTTGACGCTAGTTCAATGACGCCGCAGGATTTTTCCGCCTGCAGCATGCTCATAATCGCCATATGTCGCTTTGTTTGTTTCATCTTGTCCTCGACTTACAGGCTTCTCAACAAATTACGAGGTCCTTCCTAACATGATTTGAGGGAAAAATGAACTATTTTGTGGATTACCACAGAAATTACCAGCCAACACCCACAAGTAATGCCGTAAAAAAATCGTGTGTATGTGGTTTTCGGCTTAGATTTTGACGCTGACAGTGATACATACAACCCATATCAGAAGTAAGGATTGAGATGCCAGCTAGCTTAAAAACATACAGCCCCGTTGATGGGTCTCTTTATATTGAGCGTCCCTATATGACGGCGGAGGAAATCTCACAGATTCTTGGCTTGGCGCAGACCGCGCAAACTGAGTGGAAGCAGAGATCGATCGCGGAACGGGCCGAGATTCTCAGCAAATGTGTGGAGGCCTTTGTCGGTGACACGGACCGCATTGTCGAGGAGCTGGCCTGGCAGATGGGACGGCCGGTCAAATTTGGGGCGGGAGAGGTTGGCGGTTTTACGGAACGCGCCAATTACATGATCTCTATCGCCGAAACCGCCCTTGCAGATATTGAGATTGAGAAGAAAGAAGGCTTCACCCGCTATATCAAGCGGGAACCTGTTGGGGTTGTTTTTACCATCGCTCCTTGGAACTTTCCTTATATGACGGCGGTCAATTCCATTGTTCCGGCATTGATGGCGGGCAATGCCGTCATTCTAAAGCATGCGGCGCAAACCCATCTGTGTGGTGAGCGGATGGTCGAAGCCTTTAATAAGGCTGGCTTGCCGGATGGACTGTTCCAGCTTGTCATCGCCAGCCATCAGATTGCGGCAGACATTATCCAGTCGGAAAAGGTCGATTATGTCTGTTTTACGGGCTCGGTTCCTGCTGGCAAAGCCATTGAAACAGCTGCTCTGGGGCAGTTCATTGGCGTTGGGCTGGAGCTTGGCGGCAAGGATCCGGCCTATGTTCGCAGTGATGCAGATATTGCCTTTGCCGCGGAAAATTTAGTCGATGGCGCCATGTTTAACTCCGGTCAGTCTTGCTGCGGAATTGAACGGATTTATGTCCATCAGGATGTGTATGACGCCTTTGTTTCTGCCGTTGTCGATGTGGTCGGGGGCTACAAGCTTGGCTCACCGCTGGATCCTGAAACAACTCTCGGACCTGTGGTCAATGGTGAGGCCGCCAGCTTCGTTCGCGGCCAGATAGACGAGGCGGTGGAAGCGGGGGCAAGTGCGTTGATCGATCCTGCCAACTTTCCGGAAGACAAGGTAGGAACACCCTATCTGGCGCCTCAGATTCTTGTTGACGTGGATCATTCCATGCGGGTGATGACCGAAGAAAGCTTCGGACCCGTGGTCGGCATCATGAAAGTTGCCTCTGATGAAGAGGCCATCAAGCTTATGAATGACAGTGAATTCGGGCTGACCGCCTCTGTCTGGACAACGGATGAAGAAGCGGCAATCCGAATTGGCGATCAGGTCGCGACTGGGACCTGGTTCATGAACAGATGCGACTATCTGGATCCGGCCCTGGCCTGGACCGGTGTGAAAAACTCCGGCCGGGGATGCACCTTGTCGGCGGTTGGCTATGAAAGCCTGACACGTCCCAAATCCTTTCATTTACGTACCACAACGAGTTAAGGAGACGCCTATGTCCATGGACGCGATGGCCCTTACAGGGAACTGGAATTATCCGACAGCCATACGCTTTGGCGTTGGTCGGATCAGCGAGTTGGGAGAGGCATGTCAAAGCCTTGGCATAACGCGGCCGTTACTGGTGACAGATCCCGACCTCGCCGCCCTGCCGATGATTTCAGAAGCCGTGGACTGCTGCCGGGCTGCAGGCCTTGGCTGTAGTGTCTTCAGTGATATCAAAGCCAATCCCGTAGGGCAGAATGTCGATGATGGTGTCGCCCTCTATCGAGGGGAGCGTCATGACGGCGTCATCGCCTTTGGCGGGGGTTCGGGGCTGGATGCGGCAAAAGCTGTCGCCTTGATGGCAAATCAGGACAAGACGTTATTCGGTTATATTGAGGATGGCGGAGACTGGGAGGATATCCCCGCATTGGAAATCCCGCCGATCCTGGCAGTGCCAACCACATCAGGCACAGGTTCGGAAGTCGGCCGCGCGTCGATCATTACGGATGAGAAGAACTACATCAAGCGTATTGTCTTCAATCCGAAGATGATGCCGTCACTTGTTATCGCCGATCCGGCTCTGACGGTTGGACTACCAAAAATGATAACAGCGGCCACTGGCCTGGATGCGCTTTCCCATAACCTGGAAGCGTTCTGCTCACCCCATTTCCACCCCATGGGCGAAGGCATTGCCATTGAAGGTATCCGGCTCGTACGGGAGTTTTTGCCGGCGGCTTGCGCCGATGGCAGCGATCTTGTCGCGCGCAGTCAGATGATGATTGCCTCTACGATGGGGGCAACAGCCTTTCAGCGCGGTCTTGGCGGCATGCATGCGCTCGCCCATCCGCTCGGTGCTCTTTATGATGCCCATCACGGCATGCTCAATGCGATCCTTATGCCGTATGTGCTGATCCGAAACAGATCTGTCATCAGTGATCGCATCGCCCGTCTCTCCGCCTATATGGGCCTTGATGATCCCTCTTTTGACAGCTTCCTGAGATGGGTGTTGGCGATCCGGGAGGAGCTGGAAATTCCCAATGATCTCAGGGGTATCAATATAGACGCGGAACGTAGTGAGCTTGTTGGTCAAATGGCGACAGAGGATCCATCAGCCGGCGGCAATCCTATTCAGCTCACGGCGGCGGAGTATAGCGCGTTGTTTGAGAAAGCGGTCAATGGCGATCTGAGTGACGCCATTTGAATGGTATAATTTAAGTTTATGAATTCAAATATTATAACGATTTTACAGATATTTGGGTCCTAGCTAGGTTTGATTGGACCCTTCGGTGTCAAAGACGAGGCCGAAACTTACCGAAACAACTTTATTGAAGGATTGGGGTAGGCGGGATTTGGACGGAACTATTGTTCTCATAAACTTACTGGGGGGCGTTGCGCTTCTGCTCTGGGGCTTGCGCATGGTCAATACCGGCGTAACCCGTGCCTATGGCCGTGAGCTTGGCAGTTTTCTCAAGTTCAGCCTGAAAAACCGCTTCCAGTCCTTTTTGGGCGGGCTTAGCGTTACCATGCTTCTCCAGAGCAGTACGGCGACAGCCTTGCTGACCGCGTCCTTCGCCGGTCGGGGATTGGTTCCCGCGGCCGCTGGCATTGCCATCATGCTGGGCGCGGACGTAGGAACAACCCTGGTGGCTCAGATTCTCAGTTTTGATCTCTCTTTCCTGGCGCCCATACTATTGTTTGCCGGATTTTTAAGGCATGCAACGGCGTCAAATACCAGAGCCAAGAATCTTGGACGGATTTTACTCGGCCTTGGAATGATGTTGACAGCTTTGAAGCTACTCGCCTTTGCCTCCGTTCCGATACAGACCTCTTCCATTGCTCAGTTTGTTTTGAGTTCTTTGTCGGGCGAGCCGGTGCTGGTGGTCATTCTGGCGGCTTTGATCACCATTGCCGCTCATTCCAGTCTGGCAACCGTCCTATTTGCACTTTCCCTTGTCGCTACAGGTGATTTTCCCATGGATGTGGCCTTCGCCATGATCCTCGGCGCCAATCTCGGTGGTGCGGTGCCGCCCTTGATGGCGACATTGAAGGCAGATAACAGTGCTCGCCGGCCACCGCTTGGCAACCTTTTCTGTCGGCTGATCATTGTCGTTGTTGCCTTACCTTTTATCGGCGTCATCGGTCCGGAGCTTGCCTCATTCGAGGCGGCACCCGCTCGCCAACTGGTGAATTTCCATACGGCCCTCAACCTGGCTTGTGCCATTGTTTTCCTGCCATTTGTCGGGCCTCTTGGTCGACTGACTAAAAACCTTCTACCGGACAATAACCACAAGGATCAGGATGTTCCCAGCCCTCTCTACCTAGACAAGGCGGCCCTCGATAGCCCGCAGCTGGCCATGGCCAATGCAGTCCGTGATACTCTGCGTATGGGGGAAGTGCTTGAGAGGATGTGTGAAGATCTGAAATCAACAATGGCGGAAGAGGAGGCCGGGACACTCAGTCAGGTCCGTGAGGCCGGTGTGGTGGTCAGCGGGTTTGATCGGGCCATCAAAACCTATCTGACTAAGCTGGGACGAGAAACACTTGGTGAAGAGGATGAGAAGCGTTGCACGGAAATCCTGAATTTCACGACTAATCTTGATCATGTTAGCAATATTGTCGTGTTGAACATGGCCGAGCAGATTGAGGCTAACGCTAAAAACCAAATTATACTGTCTTCGCAGGACCTGCAGGACTATGTCCGTTGTATGAACGAGGTGCTGGTAAATCTACGTCTTTCATTGAGTGTTCTGATGACATCCGATCCGGCTTCTGCCCGGGACCTGATCCATCGCAAGCAGGTCTTTCGCGAGCTTGAGCGTAAAGCGGTGGGAGATCATTTGAACCGATTGCGTCAGGACCGAACCTTGGATCAGGAATCCAGTGCCATGCATCTCAGTCTGCTGGGTGACCTCCGTCGCATCAACTCGCTGCTATCGTCCGGCGCTTATCTGGTGGCGGGTCAGGAGCAATAGGGCAGCCTGTCTAGGCGGAAGTGACGGCTTTTTCGTCTAGCTTTAACCCTGCAAACATGCGATCGGGAAAATCCGTAATGATGGAATCGACACCCCAGTCTAGGAACTTCTGGGCCATGGCCACGTTGTTCACTGTATAGACTAGATATTTATAGCCTGCTGCTTTAACGGCTGCGACATTCTCCGCCGTGACAAACTCTTTCTGACAATGAAGGGAGGCGCAACCGGTGTCTCGCAGACGGCGTTCCCAATCAAGCGGAACAGCCTCCGTCAGATATCCCCGAGGCACGTCCGGAAGAGTAGCGCTCGTTGAGCGCAGGGTTTCCTCACTGAATGAGGAAAAGAGTAGGGGCATGTTTTCAGGCAAATCAGCAATCAGTTCGTGAGCAACCTGCTCTGCCGTAGGTAACTGCCATCCCATGGTTGGCTTGATCTCCAGATTGAGGCCAAGTCCAAGCTTGGAAATCAGGGCAAGCGCTTCTTGCAATGTTGGGATACGTTCTCCACGAAAGTCGTCCGAAAACCAACTGCCCGCGTCCAATGCTTTTATTTCATCAAGGGATTTGAGCAGAACAGGGCCCTCGCCGTCGGTGCAGCGCCGAACATTCATGTCATGATGAATAATCGGCACATTGTCCTGGGTCAGGCAGACATCAATTTCAATGAACTTGGTGCCCAGGTCCGCGGCTTTCTGAATTGAGGCCAGGGTGTTTTCCGGCGCTAATCCACAAGCGCCGCGATGTCCCATTACCTTTGGCATCTGATCAAATACAGATTGCGCCATTACTCTCCTCCGACCGCCCAATTAACAGGCTGTTGGTTGGTTTTCACAAGAAACTCGTTGGCTTTTGAAAAATGCCCGTTGCCGATGAATCCGCGATGTGCCGATAAGGGCGAGGGGTGGGGACTTTCCAAAACAAAATGCCTGTTCCGATCAATTATCCTGCCTTTCTTCTGTGCATAACTGCCCCAGAGAAGAAATACAAGATTGTTCCGGTTTTCATTGAGGGCTGTAACGGCGGCGTCCGTGAAGGTCTCCCATCCGCGACCTTGGTGAGACCCTGCATTAGCCCGCTCGACAGTCAGAACAGAATTTAAAAGAAGAACACCCTGTTCAGCCCATTGTCCCAGATATCCGTGGCGCGGATAAGGAATATTTAGATCCCGTTCCAGTTCCTGATACATATTGCGTAAAGAAGGGGGGATAGGAACGCCTTCACGAACTGAAAAACTGAGGCCGTGGGCTTGTCCGGGCCCGTGATAGGGGTCTTGCCCGAGTACAACAACCCGAACCGACTCAAAGGGCGTTGTGTTGAACGCCGTAAAGATTTCCGCCCCTGGCGGAAAGATCACTTTACCCGCAGATTTTTCCACCATCAGAAATTGCTTCAACTCCTGCATATAGGGTTTGGAGAATTCCGGCTCCAGCTGGGCGAGCCAGCTTTTTTCCAGCTTGATATCTGACACTCTCGTTATTTTCCGGCGGACGGCTTAAACCGCATATCTCAGGTATTCGACATTTCCATAAACAAGGAATAGGGAAGTTTTATTGCGAAATGGCGGCATTGCAACGTAAAATTCATCAAAGGCGACCTGCGATGTCGGATTCAGCCATTTGTTTCGTGGTGACCCCATTTTGCAACTTCTTGACATTCCGATGGTTCACCGTAAAATCATTCGTATACAAACAAATATTGGAGATGCCGGTTTATGGGAGAATACCGCCAGCCACATACCCTAGAGGAGCTGCAGACAGCGCTGAAAGCGGGCACTGCGCAGATTCTTGCAGGCGGAACGGACTTCTATCCGGCACGTGTGGGGCAACCTTTAACCCAGAATGTCATCGATATTACGCGGGTTTCCGGACTTCGCGGGGTAACCGAGTATCCGGATCACTGGCGAATTGGCGCGACAACAACCTGGACCGACATAATTCGCGAATCTCTCCCACCGATATTTGACGGTCTGAAGCTGGCTGCGAGAGAGGTTGGAGGGTGTCAGGTACAGAACGCGGGTACCATTGGGGGAAATCTTTGTAATGCATCCCCAGCTGCAGACGGTGTACCAGTCTTGCTCAGCCTTGAAGCAGAAGTAGAAATCAGCAACGGCGAGAATGTTCAAAGGCTGAAGCTGGAGGAATTCATACTTGGAAACCGCCGAACAGCGTTACAGGAAGGGTCTGTGCTGACAGCCATTCTCATTCCCAAACCGGCAGAAGAGGATGCTCGCAGCATGTTTTTGAAACTGGGTGCGCGGAAGTATCTGGTGATTTCCCTGGTTATGGTGGCAATGGTCGTTGAGATGGATGCATCGGGAAAAATCTCGACCTGCCGTATTGCAGTGGGTGCCTGTTCAGAAGTAGCTATGAGATTGACGTCGCTTGAGGCGGAGCTGACGGGGCATAAACTAACATTGTCCCTTCTTGATAATGTCACGGAAGACAAGGTCAAGCTGCTGTCTCCCCTTGATGATGTTCGGGCCTCTCGGGAGTATCGACTTGATGCCGCCGTGACCCTGATCCGGCGGACGATAGAAAGACTGGTGACTGCCTGATGACCGGATCCATTAAGCTGACAATCAATGATATTTCCCATGATGTTGACGTATCGCCTATTGACCGCCTGTCAGACGTGCTTCGGGATGAAATCGGTTTAACAGGGACCAAAGTCGGCTGTAATGCTGGGGATTGTGGTGCCTGTACGGTACTTTTGGACGGGGATCAGGTTTGTGCCTGTATGACACCGGTTGCCCAGGCCCAGGGGAGAGATATCCGAACGGTTGAGGGGCTGGCAGAGTCCGACATGATGAATTCCCTTCAGGAATCTTTTCTCCGCCATGGGGCGGCGCAGTGTGGAATTTGCTCTCCTGGTATGTTGATGGCAGCGACCAGCCTGTTGTCTCGAAAGGGGCATCCAACGCGCGAAGAGGTGGAAGATGCCATTGGCGGTGTTTTATGCCGCTGTACGGGATACCAGAAAATAGTTGAGGCTGTTCTTGATGTTGATCGCGTGGGCAACGTCATAGCAAACCCAGGTCAGGCAGTAGGCGCGCGTATAGCCAAGCTTGATGGTCGTGAAAAACTGACGGGTGATGAGCGCTACGGCGCTGATTCAATTCCCGCCGATGCGCTTTGGGTTCGCATTGTTCGATCGCCCTTGCCGGCGTCCGAAGTAGAGATTGGCAGCTTTGACGAGTTGATTGCACAGACAAATGGCCTTGATGGCGTTCTGACTTATCGAGATGTGCCGTTCAATGGCTTCGGTATCTATCCGGTAGGCAAAGACCAGCCCGTCCTTGCTGTGGACCGTGTCCGTTATAGGGGCGATGCGATCGTTGCGCTGGTTGGCCACAAAGAAACGGTTCGATCTCTCAATCTTAATGATCTTCCCATCACCCTAACTGAAGAGAGCGGTGTTTCCGGTATTTCGGAAGCCAGGCAAAAAGGCGCTTTGCAACTGCATGACGATAATCCGGGGAACCTGCTAACTGAAGGCACTCTGCGTAAAGGCGACGTCGGTAACGTGCGTGAAGATACAGACGCTATTGCGCAGGGAAGCTTTGAAACCTGTTTTGTCGAGCATGCCTATATTGAACCGGAAGCGGGATGGGCGAAAAGGGTTGGAGATCGGGTAGAAATTCATGTCACGACCCAAGCCGCGACTATGGACAAGATCGAGGTCGCCAATATTCTGCAGCTAGAGGAAGATAAAGTAAGAATTGCGCCAACCGCCTGCGGTGGCGGCTTTGGCGGCAAGCTCGATGTCTCGGTCCAGCCCGTATTGGCTATTGCGGCTATGAAGTTCGACGCGCCGGTAGCCTGCGTTTATGAACGCCCGGAAAGCATGATGGCCAGTACAAAGCGTCATCCGTCAGAGATCACCTGCCGCTTTGGCGCTGACAAAGAAGGCCAACTTACTTTTGCAGAAATGACAGCCGCTTTTGATACTGGCGCTTATACCTCTTGGGGATTGACGGTTGCGGATCGCGTCCCTGTTCATGGCAGTGGCCCCTATTTTGTGCCTAATGTTGAGATCACAAGTCGTGGCTATTTCACGAACTCCCCACCCAGTGGTGCCTTTCGGGGGTTTGGTGTTCCGCAAGCGGCCATCGCCCATGAAACCATGATGGATGATCTGGCTGTTGATCTCGACATGGACCGCCTAGAAATACGTTTGAAAAATGCCATCGCAGCTGGGCAGGAAACAGCTACGGGGCAAGTGTTAAAGGCAAGTGCGGGCCTTGGCCAATGCCTTGAAGCCCTCAAACCTCATTGGCAGCACCTGCAGTCCGAAACCAGGGCTTTCAATAAACTTCATCAGGACAGTCCCAGACGCCGGGGTGTCGGCATAGGTGCCATGTGGTATGGGATCGGCAATACAGCTCTCTCCAACCCTTCAACTATTGAAGTAGGAATTGGTCAGGACGGAAAAATTCTCCTATTCAATGGCGCTGTCGATATCGGCCAGGGGACCAATACCATTCTGCCGCAGATCTGTGCAGATGCATTGGGCCTTCCTGTCGGGGATTTCACTTACATCATGGGTGATACGGATTTGACCAAGGATGCCGGTAAAAGCTCAGCTTCCCGTCAGACCTTTGTGTCCGGTAAGGCTTCTGAGCTCGCTGGAATTGACCTTCGTCAGCAGATTCTTCGGCATGCTAATGCAGGCGAGGCTGCCAGTCTCGAGTTGAGTGGGGATAGGCTTCGTATCGATGAAGGCGGTCTAGTCCGGGAAATTGACCTATCGACCCTGGAGGCCGATGTTGATGGCATGGTGTTTCGGGGTAGTGGGTATTTTGATCCGCCGACCACCACTCTGGATAAAAATATGCAAGGTGTCCCTTATGCGACCTATGGCTTTGCGGCTCAAATCGCCGAGGTGGAAGTGGATCTTGATCTGGGAACTACCAAAGTCTTACGCATAAAGGCCGCTCATGATGTAGGCAGGGCGATTAATCCTCAACAGGTTGAAGGGCAGATCCAGGGTGGTATTGCTCAGGGGCTCGGCTTGGCCCTGATGGAGGAATATGTTCCAGGGGTGACGGAAAATCTTCATGATTATCTGATCCCGACTGTGGGCGACATGCCAGACATGGAAATCCTGATCATCGAAGATGCAGAACCTTTGGGACCGTTCGGTGCCAAAGGCGTGGGAGAGCCGGGGTTGGTTCCGACCGCGCCGGCGATATTTAGTGCCATCCGGGATGCAACAGGTGTAAGAATAACGAGAGCGCCTGTCCTGCCTCATCTTTTGCGGGCGGAACTCAAAAAACAGGAGGCGGCCAATGAGTGCGGATAAACTGCCTAAGAAAACTGAGGATCTGATCCGGTGCGATGCCTGCCCGGTGCTCTGTCGAATTCGGGAAGGCAAAACCGGGGCCTGTGATCGCTACGCAAATATTGAGGGGGTCTTGACCCGTGTTGATCCACTTGTCGTTCTAGAGACGGCTGAGAAGCATGTGCCGTTTGCCGATGGTATAAACTCCTGGCAGGGAGACTTGATCCCTTCGGCCGACAAATTCGTGACAGGAATTGGCTCTGGGACGACTTATCCTGACTATAAACCTGCTCCCTTTATCGTCAGCGCGGAAGTCGACGATATCGATGTCATCACTGTCGTTTCCGAAGGCGTTTTCAGTTATTGCGGCGTTAAGATAAAAATCGATACAGATCGTTATGTGGGGCCAGAACAGGCGGCCGTCTTGGCGAATGGAGAGCAGGTGGGGCATGTGACCACGGCGGAATATGGCAGCCAGATGTTGGCGATTGGCGGTGTGCGCCATCTCACAGGCGGATCCAAAAAAGAAGGCAAAGTGACATGCGATACCATGCTGGAGCTTTGTAACAAAAAACCTGTGGAGCTGGAAGTCGAGGGTGGTGCAAAAATCACTGTACAGGCCGGAAAAGCTCCAATCATTGATGGCGATACCGAAGAGCGAATGCGGGTCGGCTGTGGATCCGCCACTATTGGAATTTTTGCTCCGCAATGGTTCGGCAAGGCGGATGAAGTAATCGTCGTCGATGATCACATTACTGGAGTTTTAACAGAGCATCAGGCTGGTCAGTTTCTTGAAATGCCGGTTTCTGGTATCCGCGTAAGAGGGCGTCGGTCAACTCCAGGACGTTATTTCCAGGTCGCTGAGCCTGGCGCTGGATGGGGTGGAACTGATATCACTGATCCCCTTGATATCATTGATCGGGTGGATCCCAAAAAAGCCTGGCCCGGCATGACCCTTCTTATGGTCTCGACCACTGGTCAGGACAGCGCCTGGTTTGTCCTTGATGAGGATCTGGTGCCGCAACCGGCCCCTATGCCGGAAGATATTTCGATAGTCGTTGATCGTATTGCTGAAAATTGTGAACCCGCGCTTTGTTCTGTGCTGTTCATGGCCGGGGCCGGCGGTTCTCTGCGGGCAGGTGTTACTGAGAATCCAGTCAGACTAACTCGCTCGGTAAAGGAGGCTCTGACAAAGGTCAGCTGCGGCGGGGCACCGGTTTATATCTGGCCCGGCGGCGGAATTACTTTGCTTGTCGATGTCACTGAAATGCCGGATAACTCATTTGGCTATGTGCCGACACCTGCTTTGGTGGCGCCTATAGAATTTACCCTTAAACGCGAAGACTATCTGGCTCTTGGCGGTCATCAGGAAGGGATCGTTACTCTGGAAACCCTGCTCCAGAAACCAGGCATTCACAATATGGCGCGTGAGAGCTAGATCATGGTCGGGGAAGCCCAAATACGATATCTCAAGGATGGCCGACGCCTGCATATGCAGCATGGTCCCATCGATATTATCGCGGAAGCTTTTGGCTCGGATGAGGAGGTCTGCAATGCCTATGCGCAAGGGGAGGCGGCCTTTTCCAATGTACTTGCTGATTTGGTGAGCGTACTCCCTCATTTGCAGGAAAACTTGGGAGCCAAACCTTCTGTTATACTGAACGGTGTCGCAGCAGAGATGGGAAAAGCCTGCCTCCCTTTTGCCAAGGAGCATTTTGTGACGCCAATGGCGGCTGTTGCTGGGGCAGTTGCAGACCATGTTTTGGACGCGATGATAAAGGATAGAAGCCTTAGAAAGCTTTATGTGAACAATGGCGGTGATATCGCCCTTTACCTTGCGCCGGGTGAAAGCTTGCGTGCTGGCATAGTCAATAATCAGGATGCACCCGCATTGGATGCCGGAATAGAAGTAGGCTCAAGTGATGCGGTTGGTGGTATGGCAACCTCTGGCTGGCGAGGGCGTTCCCTGTCGCCAGGAATTGCTGATGCTGTCACGGTTCTGGCCTCGACTGCTGCTGGAGCTGATGTCGCTGCGACATTGATAGCCGGTGCGGTTAAGATAGATAGCCCAGCCATCGAGCAAGAGCCTGCTAGCAATCTTAGGGATGATACCGATTTGGGCGAGATGCTCGTAACCACTGGCGTGGGGCCATTATCTGAAGAAGAAATAGAATTGGCTTTATCGTCAGGATACGCGCTTGCCCGATCTTTTCAGCAGCGCGGCCTGATACAGTCAGCCTATTTATCACTGCAAGGAACAACTCGCGTTCTTAAACAGCTAACACACCATCAGAATTGGAGAACTGCATGACCGATCTTGTGCGTATTCGCAAGGTTTCCACAACAGTAGAAGAAGTGTATCACGAAGGTGGATTGCCGGTTGCCCATCCGATCAAGCGAGGTTCTGTCGTCGTTGTCCTCGAAAATCCGTATGCCGGGCGCTATGTGGAAGATCTCACCCCTTTTATGGATGCCCTGAAACCTCTCGGTTTGAAACTCGCTAAACGTTTGATTGATGCGCTTGGTGGGGATCCGTCGGAAATCACGAGTTACGGTAAAGGAGCTATTGTCGGAGAAGATGGGGAGTTGGAACATGGCGCAACCTGGCATGTTGCCGGCGGATACGCCATGCGAGAGGCCCTTGGCAAGGCCCTTGCCATTGTTCCTTCTTCAAAAAAGGTTGGCGGTATTGGCAGTCGCATGGAAATTCCCATTACTCACAAAGATGCCTCCTATGTGCGCAGCCATTTTGACGCCATGGATGTCGGGGTAGCTGACGCCCCCCGTCGTGCGGAGATCCTGTTCGCACTTGTTATGACAACTGGAGGACGCGTACATGCAAGGCTTGGCGGTCTTGAAGTGGAAGATATTTCTAAAAATGACGGTTTGAGATAAGGCGCATAGTTTATGGGACAGAAGGTAATTGGTGTTGATGTTGGCGGAACTTTCACGGACCTGATCATGGCGGATCCCGGGACGGGCGATATTGCTATTGCCAAGGTCCCAACCACACTCGACAACCAGGCGTTCGGTGTTCTGTCCGCTATCTCCACCGTAGGAGCGGATCTTCAGGATGTTGCGGCGATCAATCATGGTACGACAACCACCACCAATGCCTTGTTGGAACGGAAAATATCGAAGGTCGGACTGATTACAACAAGCGGGTTTCGCGATGTTATGGAATTGGGGAGACGAACCCGGCCGCAACCCTATGGCTTGAAGGGAGAGTTTCAGCCCTTGATCTCTCGCGACTGCCGGCTGGAAGTGCCTGAGCGCATGGATGCGGATGGAAATGTGGTGACGCCTCTCGATGAAAGCATCCTTGTTGATCGTATCAAGCAATTGCTGGCTGCAGGCGTTGAAAGCCTGGTCATTCATTTTCTGCATTCCTACAAGAATCCAAGCCATGAGCTGAAGGCTTTGGAAATTGCCAAGGACCTTTGGCCCAATGATTTTGTCTGTGCCGGTCATATGATCCTGTCAGAATATCGGGAATATGAGCGGGGAACGACAGCGGCAATCAATGGTGCGATCCGCCCAGTCCTTGATCGCTATATTGCTCGTCTGCAAACGGGCTTGAAATCAGAAGGCTTCGCACATGATCTGCTGGTTATGCAGGGAAACGGTGGCAGCGTTTCCTCAGCAATTGTCGCAGAAACGGCCGTGAATACAGTGATGTCCGGACCGGCCTCCGGGGTCATGGCAGCGGCCGCAACCAGCCGCGCTGCCAATATCGATAAGGTCATTACCTATGATATGGGCGGTACTAGTACCGATGTTGGTGTCGTCCAGGGTGGAGTGCCGCAAGTTACCGCGGAGCTTGATCTGGAATATGGCATGCCGATCCATGTGCCCATGGTTGACGTTCACACAATTGGCGCCGGTGGCGGTTCCATAGCCTTCGTCAATGATGCGGGGATGCTGCAGGTTGGACCCATGAGTGCCGGAGCGACGCCAGGTCCAATATGCTATGGCCGAGGCGGAGAAAAACCTACGATTACCGATGCAAATTTGATTCTGGGGCGGCTTGATCCAGAGAAATTGCTATCTGTTGATAACCCGGTTTCGATAGACGATGTTAAACAGATTTTTGTAAAGGAAATCGGGCATCATTTTGGCATGACGGCAGAACAGGTGGCTGACGCTATACTAACAGTTGCCAATAACAAAATGGCTGGCGCTATTCGCATGGTCAGTCTGGCAAAAGGCTATGATCCTAGGGATTTTAGTTTGTTTGCCTTTGGTGGGGCAGGCCCCCTTCATGCTTCTGCATTAGCCAAGGAGCTTGCCATTCCGAAGGTAGTAGTGCCGATGAAGCCAGGGATTACCAATGCCCTTGGATGTGTTGTCTCCGATCTTCGCCATGATTTCGTCAAGACGGTCAATACACCGCTTGCGGATCTGGATATCTCAGTTGTGAAAGAAGCGCTGGAACAACAGGCTCAGGACGGGCTAGATCTGATCGCTCGAGACAATGTGGCTACTGAGGAAATTGTCTTTCTGTATTCAGTTGATATGCAATTTCAAGGACAGAGCCATATGCTCAGCGTTGAGATATCTGGCCCCGATGTAAGCTTGGAAGATCTCCAGAAAGGGTTTGATGATGCCTATTGGGCGCGTTTTGCGGTCGAGCTACCAGAAATTCGGGCAGTTCTCGTCAACCTTCATACGGCCGTTATCGGTAAGCGCAAATCCTTTAGCTTGGAGACTCTTGCCGGAACCGATCAGGCAGCGTCTTTAGAAGATGCGCTACGAGCCACAAGATCGGTTCAATTCGGAACTGAGAAACAAGACACTTCCATATATTTCCGCGACAAATTGCCGATGGATCTGCAACTGACAGGTCCGGCTATTATCGAACAATTGGATACCACCATCGTGATAGAGCCTGGAGATAAAGTCACCCGCGATATTATTGGTAACCTGATTATCGAGGTTTAAGATGCAAAAACTTGATCCCATTACTCTTTCAGTCATCCAAAATGGTCTCATTCAGGTCTGTAATGAAATGGATCTGGCCTTTGTTCGCTCGGCTTTCAGCCCCGTGATTTCTGAGGCGCTTGATCGATCAGATGGGATTTATGCGGCGGAAACTGGAGAGTTGATTGCACAAGGGGAGCTGGGCCTTCCGATTTTCGTCGGAACCATGCAGTTTTCCACCCAAGCCGTCATCGAAAGAGCCAAGTCGGTGGAGCCAGGCGATATTTTTATCGTCAATGACCCCTATTTGGGTGGCACCCACTTGATGGACGTAAAGTTTGTGAAGCCGTTTTTCTATAAAGGAAAACTTTGGTCCTGGTTGGCCAACACCGGGCATTGGCCGGATCTTGGCGGTAGTGTGCCCGGTGGATTTTCTGCCAACGCCACGGAAGTAGAGCAGGAAGGGTTGCGGCTGCCTCCCGTCAAACTGTTCAAGAAGAATAAACTGGATGAGGAGATACTCTCCATCATCTTGTCAAATATTCGCATTGCCGATCAGCGCATCGGCGATATCAAAGCCCAGGCCTCGGCCCTAGCTATTGGAGAGGCGCGGCTGACTGAGCTCCTTGATCGATATGGGGAGGAGCTCGTTCGAAGCTGTATCGCTGAACTTAAAGTTCGGGCGGAAAGCCAGATGAAAGCAAAGATCTCGCAAATCCCCGACGGCACCTATCATGGCGTGTCCTATGTGGATTCTGATGGGGTCGTGGATGAGCCCCTTAAAATCGATATGAAAGTCACCAAGAAGGGAGAGGGTCTGCATTTTGATATGTCCGAATCGAGCCCCCCTTGCATGGGTCCAATGAATTCGGTTTTGGCGACAACAAAATCTTCTATCTATTTGGCAATAAAACATATTTTCCCGGAAATTCCGATTAATGCCGGAACATTTCTGCCACTTGATGTGGCGCCGCCGGATGGAACTTTTCTTTATGCCAAATATCCTCGTCCGGTCTCAGGCTGTGCGGCGGAGGTCAGCCAACGGATTGCCGAAGCAGTATTCAATGCCCTGGTCGATGTTATTCCAGACCTGCTATTTGCAGCGCCTGCCGGAACGTCGGGGAACCTGGCTATTGGTGGCTATGATCCGGATCGGGATCGGGCTTATGTCATGTATGTCATTTCGGGAGGGGGCTACGGTGGCTATCAGGGAAGTGATGGTCTGTCCAACGGCTGCTCTACTATTGGAATTTCCAAAACCACGCCTATAGAGGTGATGGAGCAATATTATCCGGTCCTTTTCGATGAGTATTCCCTGCATGAAGGATCTGGCGGGGCCGGCGAGTATCGGGGTGGATTTGGTGTGAACTATCAGATCCGTTTGCGCCGGGGCAATGCCCGAGCGTCTATGGTCATGGATCATGGCCGTTATGGCCCGCTCGGCGCGCTTGGGGGCGCAGACGGGGGAACCAACAAAGTCTCTGTGCATAGCGATGGCGGCACCTATGTGCCGCCGCATTTGTCCAAAGATCAGGATATCCAGATTGAAGTTGGGGATTCTATCGCCGTGTCGACACCCGGCGGTGGCGGCTTCGGTGACCCCCGTCAGCGCCCACCAGAGGCTGTGGCCCGGGATGTGGCCCTTGGGTATTACTCAATCGCTGAGGCGGAGTTTCGGTTTTTCGTCGCTATTGATCCGGTGTCGGGGGCAGTGGACGAGCGGGCGACGGATCGCCTTCGGCAGGTGGCGGCGGAATAGCCCGTCGCTTCTTTCCTATCAATTTTTCAAACGGCGTTGCCAGCAAACCCTTGGGCAGGAGGACTACGCTGATCATAAAGGCGATCCCGAGGATCAAGATCCAGTAATCGCCGAAGATCTCAGAGAGCCAGCTTTCCGCAACCCTTGTAAAAATTGCACCCAAAAATGCTGCGAGCAACATCTCTTTACCACCAATGGCAACCCAGATAAGGGCTTCGGTTGAGAGTGTGAAACCAATCAGAGTTGGTGAAGCAAAACCGTCTAACGTCACGAACAGAGCGCCTGCAAGGCCGGCTATGGCCGCGCTTAAGGCGAACACCGATAGTCGGATATTGAGCACGCTGTAACCCAGGAAAGACAGGCGATCGGGATGGGTTCGAATGGCCGTGAGAAGCAGGCCGTAGGGTGTGCTGACCAGAAAAGTGACAGCGAAATAGATAACGGCGACAAGGCCCAGGATAATGTAGAAGGTCGGCACGATATCCCACAGTTCATAACTGAGCCCAAATAGAACCAGCTTGATAGGAGGAATATTAAGAAGACCATTATAACCGCCGAGAGCATACCAGTTACTCATCAACCGTTCGAGCACCAAGGCAATAGCTAAGGTGATGATGGCTAGGTAAGCGCCGCTGATCCCACGACCCGCAAACAGAAAATAGCCAAGGGCGACGGCGAACAGGCTGGAAGCCGCCATTGCTGCGATCAGGCCGATATAGCTGCTGGTCAGGTCTGGATAAATCATGCCTTTGGTGAAAACCGCCATGACATATCCGCCAATACCAAAAAACATTGCCTGTCCAAAACAGAGAATACCGCCATATCCCCACACAAGGGACAGGGAGATGGCGAGCAAACCATAGACAAGATAGTTGGTGAGCTGACCTGTCCAGTAGCTGCCGACGAACAGAGGGCAGACTGCCAGTACTGAGAAAACAATGATGCCAATAATGCTATTTCGCACGACGGTTCCCCAACAGGCCTTCCGGACGGAGACGAATGATTAGAATGGCAATTATATAGACAGCGATTAACGCTGTAACGGGTGAAATCCAGACGGCGAGCAGGTTATTGACGCCACCGACAATCGTACCGCCGACCAGCACACCTGCCAATGGCCCTGCGCCGCCCACCAGAATGGAGAGGAAACCTGGCACGAGATAGCCGAGACCCATCTGCGGATCGACACTAATCAGAGGGGCGACGAGGGCGCCGGCAAGGCCGGCGAGGGCTGTGCCGATCACAAAGCTCAAGCGATACATGCGCCGGGTATCTATGCCCAGAGCAGCTGCTGTTTCCGGACGGGCAATCACGGCCCGTGCCATAAGCCCAAAATCTGTTTTCAGAAATATCCAGAATGTCCCGGCAATCAGAGCGATGGAGGCCCCCATCAGGATCAGGCGATAGATTGGATATTGAAAGTCGCCGATCACCAGAGATCCGTCGACGGGGCCGACAACGCTTTGCGATTCCGGGCCAAATAAAAGGACGATCAGTTGCTTGAGAGCGATGGAAAGTCCCCAAGTTGCCAGGATTGTATCAAGTGGACGGAGATAGATGTGACGTATCAGTCCAGCTTCAATCACCAGGCCCAGGAAACCGACGACTAATGGCGCAAGGATCAGCCCTGCGACAAAGGGCAGACCGTAGGACTGAGCCATGACCATGACGTAAGCGCCGATCATGAACAGTTCACCATGGGCCATGTTAATGACTCCCATCATGCCGAAAACGATCATCAATCCAAGGGCAACAAGGATCAAAATCAGGATGTAAGAGGAGGCGTCAAGGAATACAGGAAGAATGTCCATAATCCTTCTCTCCTATACTGACAAATAGCGACGCAACAGACTGTCATCGCGTTCTAATTCAGAAATGGAACAGCTGTCCACTATCTGGCCGTTTTCCATAAAGAGTGCATCGCTGGCAATTGTACGTACCATATCTACATTCTGCTCGACGACCAATATGGTCAGGCCTGTTTCCTTTGCGATTGCGGCCAGTTTTTCTCCAATCTCATGGACGATGCTCGGCTGAATACCCTCTGTGGGCTCATCTAATAACAGCATTCGCGGATTGGCAATAAGCGCCCTGGCGATGGCTAGAATTTGTTGCTGGCCGCCTGAAAATGTTCCGGCACGCTGATCCGCTCTTTCCTTAAGGATCGGAAACCATTCATAGATTTGATCCAGGCCGTCCTGGGATTTAATGCTATGGCCAAGTAGACTTAACCGCAAATTCTCCAGCACCGTGAACTGATCGAACACTTCCCGCCCTTGCGGGACATACCCAATACCGAGGCGCGAGATCTCAAAGGTCGAAAGTCGTTCTATAGCGGCGCCGTCAAATCTGATGCTTCCCGCCTCAGTTTTTAAAAGACCCATTATTGTTTTGATAAATGTCGTCTTACCCATGCCATTTCGGCCCATAAGTGCAGTGACTTTACCGTCGGGAATTTTGCACTCTACATCAGATAAAACTCTGGCTCCGCCATATCCCGAAGTCAGCCCGGTAATCTCAAGCATGAATGTCGCTCCCCATCAGAGGAGTCTCTTGAGATCGTCCAAAATACAGTTCCTTGACTTCATCATCATTTCTGATTTCTGAGAAGCTCCCGGACTTGAGGATCTGCCCCTTGGACATGACATGCAACGGGCAGTCCAGATATTCGATAAAAGCAATATCATGTTCTATGACAAGAACCGTGATTTTTTGATCTCTGTTGATCATGGAGATCAGATTGGCAGTTTCACGAGTTTCCGATGCCGTCATACCCGCCGTCGGCTCATCAAGCAGGATGAGTGAAGGACCTTGAGCGAGAAGAATACCGATCTCCAGCCATTGTTTCTGACCGTGAGCAAGTTCGCCAGCCAGCTGGTTCTGTTCCCGCCAGAGCTTGATTTGGTTAAGTAAGGCGGGAAGGGAGATGCTCTGCCTGTTCTTACGGGCGGCAATGATCAGGTTTTCAAATACTGAAAGTTCTTCAAAAATCGCCGGGACCTGAAATTTGCGGCCGACACCTAATCGAGCAATTTGGTGCGGAGATAGGCCAGTGATGTTGTCTCCCTTAAAAACTACAGAGCCATTATCGGGAGTAAGACTTCCGGTGATTAGGTTGAACAAGGTAGACTTGCCGCATCCATTTGGGCCGACAAGGGCATTGAGACTGCCTTCTGCCAGCTCAAGCGAAAAATTGTCGACGGCTTTCAAGCCACCAAAACTTTTAGACAGTGAATTGAGAGAAAGAAACGACACCTGAATACTTTCCAATCTTCAACTAAACCATATGTCTACGTATAAAGTCATAAGTATGCATGTAGTTTTTTAGTTTGTGTACAAAGGTTTTTCGTCAATAAACTGGTCATATTAATATAAACTTCCCCATATTCCGAGATAACGACTTGATCCTTTTAAAAATATCAAGATAACAATGCCTAGACTATTGTCTGAGGACAATGTTTTTGAGGTAAAAACTAATTGTAATCATACGAATATAAGATATCATTTGTATACATATAAATTGGAGGGCAGGGCAATGAAGAACATTACCAGACGCAATTTTGTCGCAACCGCCGGAGCGGTTGCAGCAGCATCAACTTTCGGTATGCCAGCGATCGCCGCCGACAAGACCATCAAGGTCGGTGCGGTACAGCCGTTTTCTGGCGGGCTCGAACTGTTTGGCAATCAAGCGAAAATGGGACTGGATCTCGCGGTCTCTGAGATCAACGCCGGAGGAGGGATCCTCGGACAGAAAGTGGAAATGGTCTATGAGGACAATAAGACCGATCCTAAGACCTCCGTGGAAAGAGCTAAAAAGCTGATTCAGCGGGACGAGGTGATTGCCGTTTCCGGTCCGATCACATCCGCTGCCCGGGATGCCATGGTCCAGACCATGGAGCGGGGAAAGACACCTCTTCTTTATGCTACCAACTATGAAGGCGGCATGTGTAATGACTATCTGTTTTCCTTCAACACGGTTCCCAATCAGGACACGGCACCTTTGATCCCATATTTGAAGGACGCGGGTGTAGGAGACACCTACTATATGTTCGGAGCTGACTATGTCTGGCCCCGCAACATGTTCAAGACCGCGACAACCATGATCAACAGTATTGGTGGTCAGGTGCTCGGGGAGGAATATACGCCGTTCGGGGTCAAGGATTTCTCTTCTATTATCCGCAAAATTGCTGACTCAGGAGCACAGATACTTTTGTTTGCGCTTCCTGGTGCAGATGGCATTACTTTCATCAAACAGGCCGAGGAGTTCGGCTTGATGAAAAACATGAAAATTGCCTTCTTGGGTTTTGCTGAAACCTATCTTGGGGCGTTTGGTCCGGGTAAGGGTGAAGGCATGTATGCTGGAGTTCCCATGGTCGCCAATTCCACGGAGCCGGGAGTTGAGGAGTTCGTTGCGAAGATCCGCAAATCTGCTGGTACTGATGCGGTTGTTTCCTTCTATGTGATGACCCATTACAACTCGCTGATCGCTCTAAAAGGCGGTCTTGAGAAGTCTGGTGAGGTTAGTCGGGAAGCGGCCATCAAGGGGATGGCGGGTCTTTCGTTTGAAATCCCAACCGGACCGGCCATGATCACACCAAATGATCATCACACGGCGATGAACATGTATATTGCGAAAACTGAAGATGGAACCTTAAATATAGTTGAAAAGCTTGGTATCATTAAACCGGCTGAGCAATGTAGCAGCTAAGGACCAAGGAAACAGTAAAGGGAAGCGGGTATGGAAAACGGCGAGTTAACAAACGGATTGTCGGAAGCGATGCCGTTGGCTTTCACTCCTGTAGATCCCGCTGCTTCTGGCAAAAAATTTGGCCTCATCATCGTTGATGAGGTCAATGGCTTTGCTACCGTGGGTGCGGGGGCCCTGGCACCGCCCGTTCCCAATGAGCAGGTCTCAACTATGGTCTCCGAAACAGTTCGCATTGCAAAATCCTTTACCTCGCAAAATTGGCCAATCCTGGCATTTCTCGATACTCACACTCCTGGTAAACCGGAGGCACCCTATCCGCCGCACTGTGAGGAAGGGACAGGTGAAGAGGAGTTGGTGCCGGAGCTAAAATGGCTGGAGAGTGATGCCAATACGACCCTGATCAAAAAGGATTGTATCAATGGTTTTGTCGGCGCAACGCGCGCCGATGGGTCAAACGCCGTAGTTGACTGGGTCGCTGACAATGGCATTACGGATTTCTTGGTGGTTGGGATCTGTACGGATATTTGCGTCATGGATTTTGTTCTAACCGCCTTGAGTGCCCGCAATCACGATATGCTGCCGGGCCTTGATGAGATTTATGTATATGACAAGGGTTGTTCCACTTTCGATCTGCCAAGATCCGTTGCTGAAGAAGCTGGACTAGGTGCGCGAGCTGCGCATCCACAGGATGTCACTCATTACATGGGATTGTATTTTATGGCCGGGCGGGGCGCGCAGCTTGTCAATGAGGTCACCCTTCCTGCATAATAGACCCGCTATTAGAATTATAAGGAGCGGGAATGATAATCACGGCAAACGGCAACGAATTCGATACAAGACTGGAAGGACCGGAAGGTGCGCCGGTCGTCACCCTCAGCCATTCCCTATGTTGTGATCTGACCGCTTGGGATGAATTAGCTGAAGACCTAAAGAGCGATTATCGGGTTCTACGCTATAGTCTGAGAGGTCACGGTGAAAGCGGATCCACACCCGGTCCCTATGATTTTAAAATGCTGGCTGCCGATGTTGCGGGGATCCAAGATCATTACGGCGTCTCAAGAGGCCATTTCATTGGCCTCTCCATTGGTGGCATGATCGGTCAGGAATTTACTTTGACCTATCCGGAGCGGGTTGAAAGCCTGGTCATCTCCAGTTCCCTCTGTGCTCTTCCGGATGGTGCGGCAGCTCTCTGGCCGGAACGCATTCGCAGTGTTCAGGAAAACGGTATCCAGGAACAAGAGGACTCCTCCATGGCCCGATGGTTTGTGCCCGAAGCCCTTGCCAAAAATCCAACCTTAGAGGCAAGAGTGCGCAAGATGATCCGGGAGACTTCAGTGGATGGATATGTGGGCTGCTGCCACGCCATCGCCGGTATTGACATGGCAGGTCGTAATCAGGCCATCACTGCACCGACCCTGGTGATTGTCGGTCGGGATGATCAAGGTACACCTGTGAGTTCCTCCGAGCTTATTCATAGCTATATCAAGGGATCGGAGCTGGTAGTTGTTGACAACGCGTCCCACCAGTTAGCCATGGAGAAGCCGGAAGAATTTAATACACATATGCGCCGGCATCTCGCCGCCAACAGTTAGAGGCGACTTAGTATAGCGGCATGATGGGCAATATGGTCAGCCATAAAGCTTTGGATAAAATAATAACTGTGATCATAGCCTTCATGACGTCGAAGGGTCAGTTCCTGACCAGCAGAATCGCAGGCGCCCTCGAATAGCTCAGGCTTCAACTGCTCTTCAAGAAAGCCATCTTCCATGCCCTGATCTATGAGAATAGGTGAGTTTAATTGAGTGGATTTCACCAGTTCGGTCGCATCATAGGCGGACCAGCTTTGTCTGTCAGTTCCAAGGTAACCTGAAAAGGCTTTCTCTCCCCAAGGACATTGCGTCGGAGCGCAGATTGGAGCGAAAGCAGAAACCGAGGAATAAATCTCCGGGTTCTTCAGGGCGATCGTCAATGCCCCATGCCCTCCCATGGAATGACCGAATATTCCTGTGGCCTCCGGATTGGTATTGAATCTGTCATTGATCAGAGCTCGCAACTCTTCCGTCACATAACTGTACATCCGATAGTTTTTGGACCAGGGGGATGCAGTTGCGTCCAGGTAAAACCCAGCGGCAGTGCCAAAGTCCCAATCGTCATCTTCTCCTTCAATACCAGCGCCGCGAGGACTGGTATCAGGCATGATCAGCATTAGTCCATGTTCGGCTGCTAGCTGCTGGGCCCCGGCCTTGATAGTTGCTGTTTCCTCCGTACAGGTTAGACCAGCGAGATAATAAAGGACTGGAACCGAACTGTCTTTGGCTGCTGGAGGTTGATAGACGGCAAAGCGCATGGGAGTGGCGGTTTCCCTGGAGTCGTGCTGGTAGAAGCCCTGAATTCCACCAAAACAGCGCTGCTCTGAGATTGTTTCCATGGAACTTCCTAAAAGGTTACGACGCTTCGGATGGATTCCCCTTCATGCATCAGGTCAAATCCTTTATTGATATCCTCCACAGGCATGACATGGGTGATGAGATCATCTATATTGATTTTGCCATCCATGTACCAGTCGACAATTTTGGGAACATCCGTCCGTCCTTTGGCGCCGCCAAAGGCGGTTCCTTTCCAGACCCGACCGGTGACAAGCTGGAAGGGACGGGTGGCGATTTCCTGACCAGCTCCGGCAACGCCAATAATGATACTTTCACCCCATCCCTTATGACAGCATTCGAGCGCTTGGCGCATGACATTGACATTACCGATACACTCAAAGGAATAATCTGCACCACCATTGGTCAGATCAACCAGGTAATTGACAATGTCGTCCCCCACCTCATTGGGATTGACGAAATGCGTCATGCCGAATTTCTCGCCCAATTCCTTGCGACCGTTATTGAGATCCACTCCAACAATCATATTGGCTCCGGCCATTCGGGCGCCTTGAATGACGTTAAGTCCGATTCCGCCGAGACCGAAGACAACAACATTGTCGCCGGGTTGAACTTTTGCTGTGTTGATAACCGCACCGATGCCAGTGGTCACGCCGCAGCCGATATAACAGACTTTTTCAAAAGGTGCGTCTTCGCGGATTTTGGCCAAAGCGATTTCTGGAACGACTGTATAATTCGCGAATGTTGAACAGCCCATATAATGGAAGACTTTCTCGCCATTTATTTTAAACCGGCTGCTACCGTCAGGCATCAATCCCTGGCCTTGAGTCACCCGAATCGCCTGACATAGATTTGTTTTACCGCTTGTACAGTAATCGCATTGACGACATTCCGGTGTGTAAAGTGGGATAACATGGTCGCCTTTTTTAAGACTACTGACCCCTGGGCCTACATCAACGACAACTCCAGCACCTTCATGACCAAGGATCGCGGGGAAAATTCCTTCAGGATCGTCACCTGACAATGTGAACGCATCTGTATGGCAAAGCCCGCTGGCCTTTACCTCAACAAGGACTTCACCTTCTCTTGGGCCGTCCAAAGTGACGGTTTCGATTGTGAGTGGGGCCCCGGCCTTATGAGCAACAGCAGCTTTGACTTCCATAAATTCTCCCCTTTGCTACGATATTTTTGGTTACGAAAGTTTTGCAGAATTATATGGTTGAGTGCAAGGTTAATCCGCCATTTTTCACCAGTGCTAATGGGAAAGCGAATAGTCATGAAAATAGATGGAACTGCTTATCGAACGATCTGGTTGTCTGCTGATGGCTGGTCAGTGGATATCATAGACCAGACAAAGCTTCCCCACGAATTTGTGATTGAGAATTTGCGATCCGTGACCGATGCAGCCCACGCCATATCGGCAATGCTGGTAAGGGGGGCACCGCTGATTGGCGCGACGGCCGCTTATGGTGTCTGCCTGGGTATCAATGAAGATCCGTCGGATGAAAACCTTCGTCGGATTGGCGGAACGTTGATTGCAACTCGGCCGACTGCGGTGAACCTCAGATGGGCTATTCATCGTATGCAAGCATATTTGCAAGATATTGAGGTTGAGAAACGCCGCGAGGCCTCTTACGCAATGGCGGCTGAAATCTGTGACGAGGATGTATCCATTTGTAGCGCCCTCGGAGATCACGGTATGACCTTGATCGAGGAAATCTCTAAAAAGAAACCGGGTGAAGCCGTCAATATCCTGACTCATTGCAACGCAGGTTGGTTGGCGACGGTTGACTGGGGGACAGCTTTATCACCCATCTATAAAGCACATAATGCCGGTATTCCCGTCCATGTCTGGGTGGACGAAACTCGCCCACGTAACCAAGGCGCCCATTTGACAGCTTGGGAGCTTGGCAAGCATGGTGTCGATCACACTCTGATCGTCGACAATGTCGGTGGACATCTTATGCAGCATGGAATGGTTGATCTTTGCATCACTGGCACGGACAGAACGACAGCTGCAGGAGACGTTTGCAATAAGATTGGTACCTATCTGAAAGCGTTGGCCGCGAAGGATAACAATGTTCCGTTTTATGTCGCCTTGCCAAGCCCCACCATTGACTGGGAAATAGAAGACGGTGTTGCTGATGTCCCTATAGAAGTGCGGAATAGTCACGAAGTCGATTATGTGCAAGGACTGGACAGCAATGGCGTTATCTCAGAGGTGCGCATCCTACCGGAATTCAGTCCATCGAAGAATTATGCATTTGATGTAACTCCTGCTCGGCTCGTGACCGGCCTGATTACCGAGCGGGGAATTTGCCCGGCATCAAAAGTAGGCCTTGCGGGCTTGTTTGAAAGAAATGTTGCCTAACCATATATGGCGATCTGGTCGTCGAGATCATCCTCGATAAAGGCGGAGACCAGATCGTCGACCGTCTGATCCTTTTCAAATCCCATCGCATCGGCACGTTCCGACCGCGTCTCCTTTGGCCAGCCGTTGACGATTTTCTGGATCGCGTCATCGGGCTCCCAATGAATGGCACCGACTTGGCGGTTACCCTTAAACCGTTCAACTGCCGCTGCCATATCGCCGGCGGAAACAGACGCACCCGGCAGCAACAACGACCGGTTGGATCCAAATTTCTCTGCCGGAAGGTCGTGGGCATGGATAAATGCTTCGATGATTTTCCTTGGGCTCATGCAGGCCATTCTGGTCGACTTGGAAACGGGGCAGGAGGCGTCCTTACCGGAAAGCGGCTCTCGAATGATGGAACTGGCCCAGGTCGACGCCGCCTTGTTGGGCAGCCCTGTGCGCACTGAAATGGTAGGTAAGCGCAAACTCCGCCCGTCAATATACCCCTTACGGCTATAATCATTGACGAGTAATTCACCCGCCGCTTTCGCCGCACCATATGAGGTCTGAGGAGACTGCAATGTTGCATCGGTAACAATGTCTGGTAAATCCCCGCCATAAGTTGCGACGGAGCTTGTAAAAATAAGTTTAGGGATATGAGAAAGATGGCGCGCTGCTTCCAGAATGTTTCGGGTGCCATCGAGATTGATCCGCATGCCAAGATCAAAATTCTCTTCAGCATCTGCACTGACGATAGCTGCGAGGTGAAAAATACTCTCTGTGTCTTCACCGACAAGGTCTTGGACCTGGTCAAAATCTGAGATATCTCCTTTGACATATTCTATAAGATCTGTGTGGAAACCCACAGTCTCTACTACGTCAAATAGAGTAATCTTTGTCAGCTCGCTTTTACGCCCCTGTGAGTCTAACAGATAGCGTCGATCCAAAAGTCTTTTTGTAAGGCGCTTTCCAAGGAAGCCAGCTCCACCAGTTATAAGTATTTTCACGTTAAATTTCCTTCAGGCTCAAGCATTGCGGCAATTGTTAAGGCGAATCAGTTCCAGATGAGAGACCCAGTATCGCCAGTTTTTTAGAAAAAATCATCTTTTTTAGTTAAAAGCAAAAATTTGTTGAATTCCAATTTTCTTATACAAACCTCCTCAAATATGGACGCTAGTTTTAGTAAAATTAAGTCTTCAGATGAATCTGTGTGTGTTAATGCAATTAGAAATTTGCCGTTTCAAGCTTTTTCTAGAACCCGCAGAAATAATAACATTAATCAGTTTTCGATATTTAAAAGCTATTGAATTCTCGCGAAACAATTCAAATAATTACAACTCATGAGTAATTGAAATAGACCAGTTGAGATCATTTCTAGACTTATTTCGATTGATTAAAAAGTATGGCCCGTATCAATCTCATTGAGGTGTGAATTCACTAATTCGGCCATAAAAAGGACATAAAACTTGATTCTTATCCTAAGTGCACTCTATAAAAAGGGGTATTGGGACGTTCTGGTATTCAATGTGACAGGGTAGTCAGATTTTTTGGAAATGCCGGAGCTTCTCCGAAAGGGGAATGAGTTATGTCAGAGAAGGATAAATGGTGTTATCCGAGGGCTGGTATTCATGGAATGGTTGTCCATGAAATCGGTCGAGAAATAGTCACAGGTGTTTTAAAGCCAGGCAATCCTATCCCACATGAATCAGAAATCATAAAACGATTCAATGGTAGCAGAACAGCTATCCGGGAAGCCTTCAGAGTATTGACGGCGAAAGGATTGATAGAAGCTAAGCAGCGGGCAGGAACCTATGTAAGGGATCGTGAATATTGGAACCTTCTCGATCCTGACATTTTAGCCTGGCAGTCCCTGGATAGCGCTGGTCGCAACGATTTTCGCAATATGGCGGAAACTCGAGAGCTAATGGAGCCTCTCGTTGTTCGGCTGGTGGCACAGCGGGCTACTGATGAGGAGTTGGATCGCCTTGAGGATACCTATTTGGCGATGAAGGAGGCTGTTGAGTCAAATTCTCTCATGGATCTCCATGCAGGTTGTGTGGATTTCCACATGACGCTGTTTGAAATCTGTCATAATGATTTGATACTTCGCCTAAGTGGCGTAATTCAATCGATGTGTGACTATCAACTTCAGCTTCGATCCGCTGAAAATTCTATCCCCGACGGAATCTTGGGTGCCTATCACGCCATCCTGATTGAACTGAGAAATCGGAATGTTGACGGAGCAGAGCAGGCGATGTCCATGTTGATAGAGGCTTTGATGTCAGATATGCGCCAGCTTCATAATGAGCAATTAAACCAAAGCCGCGAAGTCGCCTAAGCGTCTTCGCGTTTTTTCCTGGATTTACTGCCGCGCTCTTATCCACCATTCAAAGCAGTCATCGCCATAATCCTGACGCTGTAACGTCTCCAGCACAAGATATCTGTTATGCACAGATAGGGCGCCTTTCCACAGATCATTCCAGGCTTCAAATACAGAAATAGGATGGGGCCCACTTCCCCGCATTAAACGCCAACCTGTTTGTTTGATATGGACGTCCCCTGACTTTTCCTCGACTGTGACTTCATCATCCTGGCCGTCAATCAAGTGTGAAAGGTAGGTTGCGAAATCTGACGCACTATCACCGTTGATTTTTAACAGTTCTGCTGTATCGCGATAGAACTGTTTGCCGATCAACTGCGCTGTGATCCCACCGAGATAGGCAGCTTCTGCCGGTCCAAATAACTTGGCCAGTTCGATGAGTGAATTTTTAGCATATTCCATCGCATAATTTCGATTGGCCTTTTGCAGACGTTCTTCGGGCCAAGTGCCAGCATCAAGCACCGGTGCCTTAGAAGGGTCGAAAGGGGGAGCAATTTCGCCTGGCGAAAACTGCAGGCGCTCTTCAGGGGCGAGGTCATGGCTATGCTCTTTGAAATAACCTGCCATACCATATTGCCCGTCCATATCCTGGGACGTACAGACAAAGCCGAGACGCGGGTTTTTCAAGGAGACACCGTTCTGCCCATACCATCCTTTTAAAAATCCGTGGCTGATTTCCAGTGGCATACCGCACAAGGCAGCGCCTTCATACATCCAACGGGGATGACAGAAATGCACCCAGGCTTTCTGGTCTGATTCATACATATATTCGACCGGCACGCCGCCGACACTATTTGAGAGATAGTGATATTGGGCGCACGCTACTGCATCGGGCAGATCTGAAAGACCAAGTTTTTCAAAGCTCGAAAGGAATTTCTCATGATGCTGTCGCCGGAACACATGAAAACACAGATCACCCGCGGCGTATCTGTCTTTTCTTAATGTCACTGTCAGCATCAGGCCAGTGAAAAATGCGTGATAGATTTTCGCGACAGCCTCGTATTTCACCGCTGTCGAGACGGATGTAGTCATGATCGGACTCCTGTTTTTAGTTTGTTATTATGGAGTGTGAAAAAGTCGGGGACAACTATACAGCGCTGAACCAGAATTTAAATCCCAAACGCATTTCTATTATGATACAAAAATACTTGCAAAATACAAAATAATGTATCATATAAGAGATCACTGATGGGAACTCTGAAATTCGGGAAACAAACATGGATGCAATCAACACTGACGCGCCGCGCGATGACGACGCCCTGGAAAAAGCCTTCCAGACAAAAGTGGATGCTGAAACGCGCATTGAGCCCAAGGACTGGATGCCGGAAAAGTACCGGCATACGCTGATCCGGCAGATGTCCCAGCACGCCCATTCAGAAGTCGTTGGTATGTTGCCAGAAGGAAATTGGTTGACCCGGGCACCAAGCCTGAAGCGCAAAGCGGTCTTGATGGCCAAAATCCAGGATGAGGGTGGGCACGGGCTATATCTTTATAGCGCTACAGAGACCCTTGGTATTTCCCGTGATGAGATGTTTGATCAGCTGCATACCGGCAAGGCCAAGTATTCCAGTATTTTCAATTATCCGACTCTTTCTTGGGCCGACATCGGCGCCATCGGCTGGTTAGTGGACGGCGCAGCGATCACAAATCAGATTGCGCTATGTCGCTGTTCATATGGCCCCTATGCTCGCGCCATGATTAAGATCTGCAAGGAAGAAAGCTTTCACCAGCGTCAGGGATACGAAATCATGCTGACAATGGCGCAAGGAACGCCCGAGCAAAAAGCGATGGCCCAGGATGCGTTGGATCGCTGGTGGTGGCCATCCTTGATGATGTTTGGACCGAATGACTCCAATTCCCCGCAATCCGCCCAGTCCATGAAATGGAAGATCAAGCGGCAGTCCAATGATGAGCTGCGACAGAAATTTGTCGATGCGACTGTACCGCAGGCGGAATATCTGGGTCTCAGGATTCCTGATGATAATTTGAAATGGAACGAGGAACGCGGCCACTATGATTTCGGCGAGATCGACTGGGTCGAGTTCAAAAATGTTGTTAGCGGGAATGGCCTCTGTAACCGGGAGCGGTTGAAGGATAGGGTCGATGCCCATGAAGGCGGAAAATGGGTGAGGGACGCGGCGCTCGCTTATGCAGAAAAACAGAAGCAACGCTCTGCGGCAGCGGCAGCTTAAGAAGGATCACGATCAATGAGTAATGATAGCAAGAACGAACTTCCTCTCTATGAAGTGTTCATTCGCAGCAAAAACGGGCTGGACCACAAACATGTCGGTAGTCTTCATGCCGCCGATGCGGAAATGGCTCTGACAAATGCTCGTGATGTCTATACCCGACGCAGCGAAGGGGTGAGTATCTGGGTGGTGAAGACGACTGATATCACTGCCTCCAGCCCGGACGATAAGGGCAGCTTCTATGAGCCGAATGACGACAAGATGTATCGGCATCCAACCTTTTACGAAATCCCCGAAGAAGTCGGCCATATGTAAGGAATGTCCCTGATGACTGAAAAGGAAATGCTGGTCGATTATCTCCTGCGGCTCGGAGATAACAGCCTGATTTTAGGTCAGCGTCTGGCCGAATGGTGCGGGCATGCTCCGATCCTGGAAGAAGACCTGGCGATCACCAATATTGGCCTTGATCTGCTTGGACAATCTCGTTTGCTTTTGACCTATGCAGGTGAGGTTGAAGGTAAAGGGCGGGATGAAGATAAACTCGCCTTTCACCGCGATACGATGGCGTGGCGGAATTTTCTGTTGCTTGAGCAGCCCAATGGGGATTTTGCCAAGACCATGGCCCGACAGATGTATTTCGACGCCTTCCAGTATCTGCAATATGAAGCGCTCAGCAAATCCAGCGATCCTCAATTGGCCGGAATTGCTACCAAGTCCATAAAAGAAATCACTTATCATCGGCGCCATAGCAGCAACTGGGTTATTCGTCTTGGCGATGGCACTCTGGAATCCCATGACAAGATGCAGACGGCCTTGAACGAGCTTTGGGGCTTTGTCCATGAGATGTTTGATATGGACGATGTTGATAATGCCATGCTAGCCAAGGGTATCGGTGTTGATGTTGCCGCATTACGCCCCGCTTGGGATCAGTATATTGAAGAGGTTCTGGCGGAAGCGACATTGTCCCGTCCGTATGTTACTTGGTCTGTTCGTGGTAGCCGTGAGGGCAAGCATTCTGAACATCTGGGGTATATTCTGGCGGAGATGCAATTCCTGCAACGCGCCTATCCTGACGCCAAATGGTAGTGACAGCTGACATTGAGAAGGTGACGTCTGTTCTGGAGATGGTCAAGGATCCGGAAATTCCGGTCCTGAGCATTACAGACATGGGCATCATCCGCAATGTCGAGATGAAAGGGGATAGACCCAGCATTACTATTACGCCGACTTATTCCGGATGTCCTGCCATGGATGTGATTGAAGAAGATATCACCATCATGCTCAAGCTCCACGGCATTGAAGATTTTGAGCTTAAGACCGAAATTTCCCCGGCCTGGACCACGGACTGGATGACGGCTGAGGGTAAGAGGAAATTACGGGAGTTCGGCATAGCACCTCCTGAAGGGACTTCAAAAAGTGCTTTGCTGGGTCATGATCCGGTCGTTACCTGTCCGCTCTGTGGATCCAAGGAAACGACTGTGGTGAGTGAGTTTGGCTCGACAGCCTGTAAGGCCCAGTATCGGTGTACGGATTGCCTGGAACCGTTCGATTATTTCAAATGTGTGTAGGATAAAGAGATGACAGTATTTCACCCCTTGAAGATCAAGAAAGTCGTGAAGGAAACCCGCGACGCGGTCTCCGTTTGTTTTGAGATCCCGGAAGATCTGAAAGATGCTTATACATTTACTCAAGGGCAGCATTTGACCTTAAAAAAGGATTTTGATGGGGAAGAGTTGCGTCGGTCCTATTCCATTTGCAGCGCAGTGGGCGAGCCGGATCTTCGGGTGGCGATCAAGCAGATTGATGGCGGCCGTTTCTCCAATTTTGCCAATGAGAATTTTGAGGCGGGTCAGGTGATTGACGTCATGGAGCCGCAGGGACGATTCTTCACGCCGATTGATCCCAATAATGCCAAGCAGTATCTGGCCATGGCGGCAGGCAGCGGGATTACGCCAATTCTTTCCATCATCAAAACCATCTTGAGGGAGGAAGAAGATAGCCGGGTAACTTTGGTTTATGGGAACAGATCTGTCTCCAGTATCTTGTTCCTGGAAGAGCTTGAGGATTTGAAAAACAGATATCCCCATCGCTTCAACCTGATGAATATCCTGAGCCGCGAGCGGCAGGATGCGGAGATATTCAACGGCCGGATCAATGGTGAGAAATGCAAGGAGCTACTCGGGGCGGTGCTCGATCCGAAAATGATTGATGAGGTGTTTCTTTGCGGGCCGGAGCAGATGATCATGGACGTGCAGGATGTCCTCGCGGATCATGGAATAAGCAGAGATCATATCCATTTTGAGCTGTTTATCACCGATGCAGCCTTGAAAGCCGGGGCGGCGCCAAAGCCGGTTTACAATGAGGACAGCCCCAAGCGCAAAGTCTCGATTATTTTGGATGGCCGGGAGACGGAGGTCGAAGCCAGTGAAGAAGGCAAGCCGATCCTCGATGCGGCGTTGGAGCAGGGGCTGGATCTGCCCTTTGCCTGCAAGGGAGGGGTGTGTTCCACCTGCCGGGCAAAGATCGTGCAGGGAGAGGTCCGCATGGATATCAATTATGCGCTTGAGGAGGACGAGGTCGCGGAGGGGTATGTCCTGACCTGTCAGTCCCACCCGCTAACAGACGATGTCATCGTCGACTATGACGCCTGATCAGTAATGCTTGACGCCGGGCACCTGGCATTCATAGGTGGTGTAACTCCCTTGTGGTCGGCAGAAGGCATCGAGGTCGACAACCAGATTGCCCTTGCAGTCATTGAACTTGACCCAGCCCTCGACCCGCTCTAGACGAGCGCCGCCGCTTTCACCGCCACCGGCAAAGATATCGACCGTAAAGACGTCCTTGATCCGCTCTTTTGGAATATCGAGCTTGGCGATTTCGCTGTCGATAACAGCTTTGCAATTATTACCATAGCCCATGGCAAACGCCGGTGAAATTGATCCGAGGGATACGGCGGCCACTAAAACCGCTCCCAATATTCCGTTCTTGTTAATTGAAAACATCCAACACTCCTGATCAAACAACCTATAATCGGGAGTTAGAGCATTTCATCGGTGCGGCAAGCAAGGACTGCCAACATTTTTGTGATGACCGTCAAAAATCCGTCGCTACGCCGCCTTCAACAATACGTTTATCAACAAACTCATTGAGCTCGTCGCGAATGGCGGGATCAATAGCCGGGGCTTCATAGTCGGCGAGAATGGATTTGAAGATGGTGTTGGCCCGCATCATGGCATCCGGAGAGCCCGCTTCCGCCCAGCTTTCAAAATTGCGCCAGTCGGAGAGGATTGGAGAATAAAAGGCACTCTCATATCGCTCCTGCGTATGTTGGGTGCCGAAGAAATGGCCGCCATGACCGGCTTCGCGCATGGCATCGAGGCCGAGAGCCGCATCGG
The DNA here is from genome assembly GCA_024743055.1 of Pseudomonadota bacterium. GTDB lineage: Bacteria > Pseudomonadota > Alphaproteobacteria > Sneathiellales > Sneathiellaceae > Sneathiella. Next base: position 89,225 of record JANSXH010000008.1, on the reverse strand, counting down.
AAGTATCGATAGGGGTCATCATTTCCGACATCATCTGGATCATCTCTACATCAATGATGACTTTCTCGAAGGAGTTGGTCAGCCCGCCTTCCAACCAACCGGTGGCATGCTTGATGAAATTGGCATGGCCGAGAACCGCCCCCCAAAGTGCCATCTGCGATTCATAAGCGGCCTGAGCATCCGGCGCGTTGGAGGCATTGACGTTGGAACTGCGATAAGGAAGGTTATATCGACGGATCAGCTGCCCGGTAGCGATGGCCGCCTTGGTATATTCCGGGGTCCCGAAGGCGGGTGCGCCAGATTTCATATCGACATTGGAGGTAAAACCACCGTAGACGATCGGCGCGCCCGGGCGCACGGTCTGGGCCAGACTGAGACCGGCCAGTGCTTCCGCATTCTGTTGGGCGAGGGCCCCAGCGATGGTCACCGGCGCCATGGCCCCGGCCAGAGTAAAGGGCGTCAGCATCACCACCTGGCCATGTTTGGCCATCTCGATAATCCCCTGCAGCATGGGCACGTCCAGCATCAAGGGCGAGTTGGAATTGATGATGGTGAAGATGCTGGGTTCGTCCAGCATCTGCTCCATGCTTATTCCGCGCGCGATACGGGTCATTTCAATGCAATCCAGATTTTTTTGCCGCCCGAGAGAATAGACATAGGGTGGCTTCTCCGTCAGGAGGGCAAAATCCCGGCCGCATTCCAAATGGCGGATAGAGGCATGAATATCTACAGGCTCAACCGGATATCCACCCGCCGTGGAAATAACATTGATGCTTTGGGCCAGTCTCAGGAAGTTGCGGAAATCCTTCTGATTACCTGTCCGTCTCCCATCATCCATATCCGAAGAATTAGGCATACTGGCCCCCATGGCGAAGACCATATGATCGCCGCCGATAGGGACATCGCACTCCGGGTTGGGCGCGTGCAGCGTAAATTCCGACGGGGCATGGGAGAGGGCATCAAGGACGAAATGCCGGTCGAAATAGACGATCTGTGTCTCTTCATCCACTTTCTGCCCGGCTTTTTTTAGGATTTCCCGGGCTTCATCCAGGCGGACCATGATACCGATATTTTCGAGAATCTCGAGGGAGGCCAGATGAATAGCTTCCACCTGATCTTCGGAAATGATCTCTACGGGCTTGAATGTATTGATGAAAGGCCGTCTTGGAAGCTGGGTGAAAGAGGCCTTGGTCCGCGGTGCCCGGCGGTTTCGCCGTCCCGTTGATTTTCTCTCTGCTCTAGGCATAGCTGCATCCTTCCTTTCAAGTTGGCGTTCAGCCTCTCATGCGCGTCGCTTGCGGATCGAGAAGAGGTTCGAGGACCATGGTCGCCGGGCGCATGTCTCCCAGGATCTCGATCTCGAACTGGCCGCCTTCTTCAATCATCTCGGGCGGTACCAGGCCAAGGGCCACGGATTTTTCCACATAATGGGCGTAACCACCGGAGGTGACGAAACCGACGACCTTGCCGTCTTTCCAGATCGGCTCATCCGACCAGACATCGGCATCTGTGGCATCAACGATGAAAGTACAGAGGCGCCGCTTCGGACCCTCTGCTTTCTCTTTGGCCACAGCTGCCTTGCCAATAAAGTCGGCGGGCTTGTTATAGGCAACGAAACGGTCGAGGCCGGTTTCCTCCGGTGTATAATCGGGCTTGTATTCCCGCATCCAGGAGCCGAAGGATTTTTCGAGCCGAAGGCTCATCATTGCCCGCATGCCAAACGGCTTGAGGCCAAATTCTTCACCTACTGCACTCAGGGTCTCATAGAGGGAAGTCTGGTCATTGGCTGGGACATAAATTTCAAAGCCAAGATCTCCCGTATAGGTCACCCGCTGGACAATAGCATCGGAGAGTCCCACTTCCATCTGTTTGACCGCCATGAACGGAAACGCCTCGGAGGAGACATCTTCTCCGGTCGTTTTCGCCAGCAAATCGCGGGCATTTGGTCCGGCAATCTGAAAACCGATCCGTTCAAGGCTGACATTCTCGATCTCAACCCCACTTTCCGGCTGGTTCTGCCAGAACCATCGCAGATGGTAAGCCTGTGCGCCATAGGACGCCGTCAGCTGGAATTCTTCCTCTGCCAACCGGGCAATGGTGAAATCGCCGATCAGCTTGCCTTTCGGGCTCAACATTGGGCTCAAGGTGAGGCGCCCGACCTTGGGAATGCGTCCGGCCATGATGGTGTCGAGCCAGTCCGCAGCATCGGGTCCGGTGATCTTGTATTTACCAAAATTGTGGATTTCCGTAATGCCTACCGCCTCACGTACGGCCCGGCATTCCGCCGCAACCGGCTCAAAGGCATTTGAGCGCCGAAAACTTGGGGTTTCCAAAAGCGGCTCGCCCTCCGGCGCAAAGTAGTTGACCGCTTCCATGCCATAGGCCTGTCCGAATACCGCCCGTTGGGATTTCCAGATATTATAGGCCGGTGTGGTCTTGAACGGCCGTGCCGCGGGCAGCTCCTCATTAGGATAGGAAATGGAGAAGCGTCGCTGGTAGTTTTCTGTAACTTTCTTGCGGGCATAGGCGCGGGAGCTGTAGTCCCCATAGCGGGCCACATCCATGGCAAACACATCACGAGACGGCTCGCCCTCAATCATCCATTCCGCGAGGATAAGGCCAACACCGCCGCCCTGACTGAAGCCAGCCATCACCGCACAGGCTGACCAGTAATTCTTGAGACCAGGGACAGGACCCACCAGCGGGTTACCGTCTGGTGCAAAGGTGAAGGGACCATTGATGACATTCTTGATGCCTGCGGTCTCCAGGATCGGGAAGCGCTTGAAGGCGAATTCCATGCTGTCGCTGATACGATCGAGCTGGTTCGGAAGCAGTTCGTGGCCGAAATCCAAGGGTGTGCCTTTAACGGCCCAAGGATCGCAATCCTGCTCATAAAAGCCGATGCAGATGCCTTTGCCTTCCTGGCGGAGATAGCTTTCCCCTTCCGGATCAACCACATGGGGATGCTCTTTTTCACTGGAGGCGATCTCTGGAATTTCCTCGGTGATCATGTATTGATGTTCCATGGGATGGAGCGGGAGGAAGATGCCAACCATCTCTCCCAGCTCCCGGGCCCAGAGGCCGCCAGCATTGACCACATGCTCGGCATGGATGGTGCCGTCCTTGGTGACCACTTCCCAGCTGCCGTCGGGCTGATGGTTCAGCTCCAGCACCGGGTTGCGGAGATAGATCTCGGCGCCCAGTTTTCGTGCGCATTGCGCATAGGCATGCGTGGTGCCAGACGGATCAAGATGGCCATCCAGCGGGTCATAGAGGCCGCCGATGATGCCGTCGACATTGGTGATGGCAGAAAGCTGCTTGATTTCCTCCGGCCCGACCAGATGAGTATCCAGTCCCATATAGCGATGCTTGGCACGCTCCGCTTTCAGGTAATCCATGCGATCAGGGGAGCCCGCGAGAGTGACGCCGCCGACATGGTGCAGGCCGCAGGACTGACCGGAAAGCTCCTCCAGTTCCTTATAAAGATTGATCGTGTAGCCTTGCAGCGCCGCCATATTGGTGTCGGCATTCAGGGTATGAAAGCCACCAGCCGCATGCCAGGTCGATCCGGACGTCAGTTCAGATCGTTCAATCAAGGCAATGTCCGTCCAGCCCATTTTCGCCAGATGATAGAGAACCGAGCAACCAACGACGCCACCGCCGATAACTGCAACTTTTACATGGGATTTCATATCAGTGCCCTCCCGGCATTCTGCTGATCTTTCTTATCCTAAAACCGTGAAACTGCTTTCTGTGCTGACCTCCCGGTTACGGGAAAACACGCCCATCGAAAGCTCATGGGCGACATTCTCAAGATGGAACTGGACCGGGTCGGTATCGTGATCGCGGCCCGCCTCACATTCGGTGATCAGCTTTGTCATCATTTTCGCAGCCACCGGGGCGTTCTTGAACTGGTTGCCGCTGGTGCCAATGGCGAGGTAGAAGCCGCCAAGGCTGGATTTGTCATAAATCGGCACCCAGTCCTTTGTCACGTCATAGAGAGAGACCACACCTTTTGCCTGGCTCGGCACACCCATCTCCGGGAAGCGCTGGGCCTGACGCAGGACCTGGACATTCCATTGCTCCGAAAAGCTGTCATCGAAATTATCGGGATCGACCCATTCCTGGGTATCGCATTTCGGATCCTCTGATCCGATCAGGATATGATTGCCAAGCTCTGGCCGGCAGTAAACACCGGCGTCGCTGTCGGACATGACCATACCATCTTTCTCGAAATCGAAACCTTCGGGTGAGGGGACATGGGCCACTTCATGACGGAGCGCCCGGGTTGTCATTTTCATCTCTTCCAGCACGCCCGCCATCTCATTGACCTTGGAGGAATGGGGCCCGGCGACATTGACAACCACCGGCGCATCGATCTCGGTGCCGTCTTCTAAAGTAACGCCGATGACATGGCCGCCCTGCTGGCGGATTTCCGTGACGTTGGAATTAAACCGGAACTGGGCGCCATGGGCTTCCGCCGCGCGCTGGCCGTTATGGGCGGCCAGTTGCGGGTCACTGACATAGCCGCCGCGGGGGAAATAGACGCCGCCATTGATGGCCTCGCCAGTGGGAACACCGAAATCGTCATCCTCAGGCCGTTTGACCGGCTCGAACTGGTGGGTGTCGATAATGGGGAGCTTTTCCTTCATCTCGGCAGGGGTCAGATGCTCATAGGGGCAATTGATCTGATCCATAAGGGTCAGGATCTTGCGCATATAGTCGTTATGGGGCGTCTTGACGATGAGGGTGCCGGTATCATGATATTTGATCAGGCCGCTTTCGTCCTCAGTTCCGATATAGTCGGCCCAGTTTTTCCAGTAGAACCAGCCTTCATAGGCGAGGGCACAGGTGTCCAGGGACGAATAATAGGTTCTGATAATGGCGCAGGAGGCTGCTGTGGATCCATATCCCGATGTCGGCAGGCGGTCCAGGGACAGGACAGACTTACCGGACTTTGCAAGTTCATAGGCGAGGCAGGTTCCAATCACGCCGGCGCCGATAATGATTGCGTCAAATTTTTCGCTCATCGACATTTCCCTTGAGGTGAATTTTGTTGCTGTTTTTCGAAATACTTTACCCACATTCATGCCGTTGCAAGCACAAACTGGGTCCCGACGCGGCCCGGCCATAAAAAAATCGACTTCATGTCGTTCAGGCGAAAAACGGGGTCGGAGCCGGATCAAATGATTTTAGGCGCGATACGGATTTACGACTGCTTCAGAACAGATTTGCTCGGTTTCAGGACAGAGTCGGAAGCGAGACCTTTCAAAAAAATATTGCGTCTTGCGGTCATACAGGGATGATGGAACGAGGTATTACATTGTATTCATTGCTGAGCAGCACGGAAGTCGTATATTATGATTGGCAGTTTCCGATTGTTTTCAAAACTTAATAAGCATCATCCCCTTTCTCCTGGAGGAGCAGTTTTCTCGAAAGGTATTGGGGTCAGTATTATGTGCGTGTTTCTGATCCTGGCTGCCCTTCCGGCCCGATCAGAAACGATTGAGATCAAAAGCTTTGATGATTTGGATCGCTACTTTACGGAAAAAGACTATGCGATTCAGAAGTGGAAGGACGGAACCCAAAAGGTTCCCCGGCTGGCCATACTGGATATTCCGGAGGGTTGGCGCAAAAGAGTAGCGCCGCATATGACGGTGTCGCACAAGAAGCGGACATTTTTCCGGGTCGGTATTCCCCTTGTCTTCCTCGCCAATCAACAGATTGCGGAGGAGCGCGCACGGCTATTGGCGCTTCGGGAGAAGCATCCGGGTCCCGGACCTGTGCCCCCGCCAGATGCGGATTGGATACGGGAAAAGTCCGCGGAATATAGTTTGCCTCCGGCTCCTGTTGACGGTCGGTTGATGGATGTTCTTGCGGATCATATGGATATCGTGCCGCCATCTCTTGTCGTGGCGCAGATGGCGGATGAGAGCGGCTGGGGCACCTCTCGCTTCGCCGCCGAGGGCAATGCCCTGTTCGGGCAATGGACCTATCATGGCGGGTTGATGCCGAAGGATCAGCGCAACGGTAAAGGTGACTATCGCATCAAGGCGTTCAAGTCGCCTCTGCAGTCGGTGCAGGCCTATATGCTCAACCTCAATTCAGGCAAGCCCTATGCCGGATTTCGGGAAGAGCGTAAAAAACTGCGCGCCGCAGAGGAGGAACTGACAGGGCTAAAACTGGTGGCGACCCTGATCAATTATTCTGAGCGCCATGAGGCTTATGTGCGGGATATCGAAAACCTGATCCGCCACAACAAACTCATGGGACTGGATCAAGCGTCCCTTGCGCCGGGAGAAACGGTGTTCGTGCGGCTGCATGCCGGGGACGACTAAGACAGGGCGGAGGAAGAGGGCAATGCCTCGGCAATCTGTTGTTTCTTCTTATCCACGGATTTGAAGCGGAGACGCACCAGTCGGTTGAGGTTTTCAAGGCCATCCAGCAAACCTGGTATGATGACTTCTGAGGGTTTTTTCTGTTGCGCCAGCTGCCGAAGGGCGATGGCCATGGTCTCTGTCGTGCGTTCCCCGTCATCGACCAGCATGCCGATCAGCCCGGCTTCCGACGCGCAGGAGGCGCGGATATATTGCTCAAGCCGGGGAACAGTGCGCGGAATGATCAGGGCCCGCTTGTCCATGGACAGAACCTCGCAGAAGGTATTATAGCCGCCCATGGCAACCACAGCGGAGGCTTCCTGCATCAGGCTTTCCATGCGGCTGTCAAAGGTAACGGCGACCACTTTGTCGAGCTTGGCAATGCGATCACGAAAGCCAGAGCGGGTTTCTGGCGGCATAAACGGCCCGAGAACCACAAGTGCGTTGAGAGGCGGCTCGTTGCCGCTTTCATAGGCCCGAAGGACCCAATCGATGAGAACATCCCCGTCACCGCCACCGCCGACAGTGACAAGAACATACGGATCAGACATCTCTCCCAGGATGGCCGGTTCCATCGCCGCCGGGACATGACGTGGCAGATATCCTGTATAGGTAATTTTGCGCTTGACCCGGGTCGGCAGTTTTATGCCACTGAGGGGGTTGTAAATCTGTTTAACCCCGAAAATCCAGATATCGTCATAGAGGTTTTCAAGGGCTGGCAGAACATTCTTGCGCTCCCACTCCGGCACGAGAAGGGACGGATCATCGAGTACATCGCGTAAACCCAGTACCAGATGCGTCCCCCGGGCCTTCAGCATTTGCAGGGTTTCCTCGACCTCTCCGCGCAGACCATAGGGTTCCTTATCAACGATAAAGATGTCGGGATCGAAGGTTTCCGCCGTATGCTGAATGATCGAAGCCCGCATGGCCAGGGTCTGTTCCGTATCAATATGCAGGCTGAGAGAGGTATATTCACCATTGCGCAGCTTGATGATGCCGGGGATGCGAACAAAATCGACCCGGGCCTTGAAATCAAAGCTTCCAATGATGGGAGAGCCGGAAAGAATGAGGACAGATAAATTCTGGTTTTTCTCGACCAGGGAATTGGCCATGGCCCGGCAGCGGCGCAAATGCCCGAGACCAAAGGAATCATGGCTGTAAATCAAAATACGACGCGCGCTTTCGACCTTACCCATATTTTAGCCTCAATATTAAGTACTTAACGGCCAACGTGCCGATATCAATTGAATATCCTGATGTATATCTTTGCTGGGCCGATTTTGCAAAACCTAAACGGCATCTCCAATGAATTTATTTTCATTTTCAAAGCCAGCTTGACCCGAGTTTACGCAGAAATGCTTCTAAATGAAATTGATGTAAATCAATAAAATGGTGTGTAATTTCTACTTTCTGCTCCATTTCATACACACGAAAAACGAGGAAAATTACAATATAATACATTTATAGATTAAATTTCAGGTGGCATACTATTAGCTGCATTTATAGGATGCTTATTTGAAACTCTATTTAGCAACGTATTTTCAGCGATTTAGGGTCTTTGATTGTCAGCCGGGATTGGGAGGAAATCCTCAAGGCTGGAAGCGGATCAATTGGCTATGTGGCGTCAAAATCAAACGAAGATTTGGGTGCGTCAGGGCTGATTTTTCTACTCTCAATCAATATTCAATCAAAATGAGCATCCGGTAAGCAGGCCAAACTAACAATTAATACAGCGGGGTAGGTGAAAATGTTAAAGCGAATTAAGGATCTGATCGAAGATGAAAGCGGCGTCACGTCCGTTGAATATGCCTTACTGGCAGCCGCTGCCGCGACGGTTGTGGGCGTGGCTGGCACCGAATTTTACGAACGCTTGCAGACCGCTTTCGAGAATGTCAGCTTGTCTGGGACCGCCACTTCTTCAGGAAGTTCTTCCACGGGTTCATCGGGCAATACCAATTGATCGTGAGACCAAATAGAGAGGATGCACAGCTACGGCAGTTGGGGAAATAAATGGTGCTTATGAACGCCATGGCAATTGTCCCTGTTGCTGCCATTTCATTGCTCTGGGTTGCGACCGCCACAGACTTGTCGGACAGGCGCATTCCCAACTGGATCTCCCTATGGATCGTTATTCTGTTTTTGGTTTACTGGGGATTAGGCTACGGTGAAATCTCTTTGCTTCATCATTTGGGTTGGGCTTCGGTCACATTCATTGGGTTGTTTATATTCTTTGCCTTCGGAAAAATTGGCGGAGGCGACGTCAAGCTCATGTCAGCTGTGATGTTGTGGGCGGGACCCGAACAAGGGGTAAGGTTCCTGTACATTACAGCCATTATTGGCGGTCTGATTGCCCTTATTTTGATTGTCCCGATATCACAGCAGGTCTGGCTGTGGATTAGAGCCAAAACAGGATTGTCCTGCATGCCATACAGACGGGGCTGTCCGGTATCCGTTCCTTACGGAGTGGCCATTTCCGTCGCCGGAACTGTATGCCTCTATGACGGGTTCCTGCATATGGACCACTCGTAACAACGGAGGCAAGCTATGAGAAAATTCATCTTTGCGACTTTTTGCTGTCTCTTTATCGCATCTTCACTCTATTTGTTGGCAATACAGATACGGGAAAGTCCTCAGGAGATTGCGGCACCAAATGCTGCGATGAAGCTGTCTGAAAAGGTTGCCTGGACAAAGACCGCCGTCAGGGCGGGGGAAACAGTCCGGTTGGATAAACTCCCGTGGCGGCCTTTGAATGGTGATGCACCTCCCGAAGATGTCCTTATCTTGAAATCGGATCAGGACAAAATTGACCCGTCTGCGGTCTTTTCACGGGATCTCAAAGCCGGATCAGCCATAAAAAAATCAGACATACGAGAGCCCGGCGATCCCGGATATGTGCCGAGCCTGCTGAAACGCGGTCTTCGGGCAAAGGTACTGACAATCGAAAATCTTTCGAAATATGACGGCCTTATCCATCAGGGAGATACGGTTGACATCCTGTTTAAATCGCCTGAAAGCACACAACAGGTAGGGAGCAAAATCTCATCGGTCCGGCCCTTAATCCGAAATGCCAGGATAGTTGGCCCGGTTTCGCGAACAGACACATTGATGGTTGCCTTGAGCCTGCAAGATGCGATGAAAGCGTCCCTGGCGGAAGACGTCGGCAAGCTTTCCATTCTCCTTCGAAATCGAGAAGAAGACCCGGTGTGGGAAGAAAGCCTCATCCCTTTGGCAACACTTGCTGAATTGAGTTCGCGCACGACCAAAATAGTCCAGACGAACATCCATAATTTGCCGGAGGACATCCGGATCATGAGGGGAAGTGACTTGACCACAATTTCCGTTCCGGGAAGAGCAGCCGAGAATAGGGAATAACCGCAAATGATCGTTTCAACTCGCCTTCCAATATTGCTGCTTTTTCTTCTGTTGTCAGGAATACTGCATTTTTTGTCGATACGATATGCGATGGCAGAGGGAGACCTTCTTCTGGAAGTAGATCAGGGAAAGTATTTTCCGATGTCTCAGCAGGTGGTTGATATTTTAGTGGCGAACCCGGACATCGCCGATATTCATGTAACCTCTTCCAACGATCTGTTTGTTTTCGCCAAAAAGCCGGGACAAACCCATGTTATGGCGATTGCCGCGGGACGGCAGGTTGTCTTTGATAGGCGGGTGACGGTTTCGAGAAATGTACGGCCGCTTGCAATGGCTTTAGCGACGCAATTCTCTGATAGCAACCTTGAAATTGTGCCGACACCCGGGCGCATCCTTTTATCTGGGACGGTGCCATCAATCGCTGATGCCAATCATATCCTGTCTGTTGCAAAGGGCGTATTGGGTGAGGGAGAGGAGATCGTTAACAGGCTGGAAATCGCGTCTCCCTCGCAGGTGAATATCAGGGTGCGAATGGTTGAAGTAAACCGGGAGGCCACAAAGAACCTTGGTATCAACTGGGATGTCCTGCTTAATCCGGGTTCTTTGGCGATTGGCATCGTCACAGGTCGTTTACAGGGATTTGCTGATGGCATCCTGTCCACAGATCGTTCTTTTTCAGGGCGCGGCAGTGCTGCCATGTTGGGGTATCAAGGCGACAATGGGTCGGCAACAGCGATTATAGACGCCCTGGCGGAAGAGGACTTGCTGACCATACTGGCAGAGCCCAATCTCACCTCTCGATCTGGTGAAACAGCCCGGTTTTTTGCCGGGGGTGAGTTTCCCATCCCCATATCGTCCGGGGATGAGCAGGTAACCGTATCCTTCAAGAAATTCGGGGTAATTCTGGAAATAACACCGACGGTGTTGGCCAATGGCAAGATAGATATGCATATCCGGCCGGAAGTCAGCGAGATTTCAGAGGCCGGGGCAGTTGTGATCAATAACTTCAGCATTCCGGGTATTTCTGTACGGCGCACGGAAGCGACAATTGAGCTGAATGACGGTCAGAGCTTTGCCGTTGCCGGATTGCTTCAAAACCAGACCCGCAATCTCATAAATGAGGTCCCGTGGCTGAGTGAGTTAGCAGTCCTTGGTCCATTATTTCGGTCAACCAGGTATCGCAACTCAGAAACCGAGCTCGTCATCATTGCAACTGCTCATATCGTCGAACCGGTTCAGGCGGATACTTACAGCTCACCGGCAGATGGCTATCGGCCTGCCAGCTTGATCGAGAAACTGTCTACGGGACGCTTGGCCGAACCTCCTGTCGAAGCTGAATTTCCCATTATCGTTGGTCCTGGGGGCTTAAAGCTGATCGGTCCGGCTGGATATTTTTACTAGGAAAAGGTGGAATGACGCGGCCAAGGATAGGGAAAATTTTAGGTGCAGGATTGTTCTTCCTGTTAAGTGGGTGCCTGGACATCGGATTAGAGCAAATTAGCTATCCGGATCCGATCACTACCAATGTCATCAGCGAAACCATTACGGTTGATGTTGATGTCGACCAAGAATCCGGTGAATTTCTCCTTTCATCGGGAAATTCCTATGGAGATTTCATCGATAGTCTGTCACGTACGCCGCCTCACATAATAAATCTCACCCCAAAGCATGGCGGGATCGATATGTCCGGCCTGCAGGCAGAACTCTGGGCTATCGCGACGGAACATAAGACCCAAGTTATCATCAACCCCCCAGACAGGAATATGGCGGCAGTGCCGGATATTCGCGTCGGAATAACCTATTTCTTCTATGAGGTTGGGCCATGCGGGGCAAATCTGGGGCGCCGTAAACTCGATCAGTCTGGTTTGACTACGCCAGGGTTTGGATGCGCGGTCCATAAAAACCTCTTATTGAGTATAGTTGATCCGGGAAAATTGGCTTCCCGGAAATCGTCTAATACCGGTCTATCTACTTTCGGGCGGCCGCAAAAATGACGCTGTTTCGTCAGGTTATTCAACAGCCGGCTCCGGCTCCGGATCAGTCACCTCCCATCGCTGCCTTTGCAGCAGATCCGGAAACAGCACGCATGTTGGATATGGTGTTGGTCACGGAGGGGTATGAAAGTGCTGAAGTAGCGGTTGGGCGCCTTTCAAAAGTCATAAAAAAATACCGGGCCCTATCTCCTCCTCCAATTCTGATCGTCGATATTTCCGAAAGTATTGACCCAGTGTCAGAGTTGAGGGAACTGGCCTCCCTTTGCCCGCCTAATATTCAGGTATTTGCGCTTGGGACCTTGGACAGCATCGATCTATATCGTCGTCTGAAGGACATTGGGCTGGCAGAATATCTCATCAAACCCGTTACCCCTGATCAGATACTGGATATGCTGTCTGGCGGGAGTGGGGGTGACCTTACATCTTCCGCGCAGAAACGACAGGGCAAGATTGTATCTGTGGTCGGAATACGGGGTGGTGTGGGTGCGACATCTCTCTCGATCAATATTGGTTGGGGGCTGTCGCAAATATTCCGGCGACAAACTGCCTTGGTGGATGTCGATTTGAGCGGCGGATCCATGGCACTTGATCTTGGTGTGGAACCCGCTCCTGGGTTTAAGGACCTGATTGCTGAATCGGAAGGCACTGACAACATTCTACTGGCTGGGTCCGCAACCCCGTTGGCAGAGCGCCTTATGTTTCTGGCGCCAGATACCGCCCCCTTGAACGACAGGTCAGCAAAAGACGCTCAGGCAACAGCTGACATCATCCGTCAGATATCGCACCAGGTCAGCTTCACCCTTCTCGATCTGACACACGAATCGATGGAAAGGATTTCTCCACTCATTGAAATTTCCGATGTTCGGGTGTTGGTGATGGATCGGCGTCTCGCCTGTCTTCGGGATATGTCCCGTTTGCTTAAGCAATTACCGGAAAGTCCGGATTCCCGGACCTTCGTGGTTCTCAACAACCCGCGCCCGGCTGGTCTTTCTGATTTTACCTCTGCGCAGATTGCCGAGGTGATCGGCACGGATATCAAAGCTGACATTCCCTATGAGCGTCAGTTTCTCGAACATGCCGGTGTATCAGAAAAACCAACGATCGTTAAACGGGGTGCCGCCGCCCGGGCGCTTCGTACACTCACCGCAGATCTGGCGGGTATTCGGCGAAAACGATCCCGGTTTTCCTGGTTTCCGTCCGTGAGGAGGCGAGACGATGTTTGGTAAGAAGCCACCGCAGGAGGGCTTTGGGCAGCTGTTGGAGGAGCAGGCGGGCTGGACATCGCAGGTCGATGATTTGCCGATGCCAAAAGAAAAAACGCCCGTTATCGATCCTTCGCTCGTCGCGAGCTTGCGGCAATCCTTCTTTGAGCGGATTGAACCGGCCTCTGCTGCGGCCATGTCGCCCGATCAACTCTCCTTCACCGTCATCCAGGTTGTCTCGTCGATCGTTGCCGAGGAGAATCTCCAGTTGAACTGGCGAGAGCAGGGGGCCATCGCCAAGGAAATCCTCGACGATATCATCGGCAATGGCCCGATCGAAGACCTGCTGTCAGATGCAGAAATTACAGACATTTTAGTCAACGGACCGAATACTGTTTTTGTAGAGCGCAAGGGGCGGCTGGAGCGCACAGCACTGAAATTCCGGGATGAACAGCATCTGTTTGAAGTGGCCCGCCGTATCGCCAATTCCGTTGGTCGTCGCCTTGATGAAGCCAGCCCGATGGTTGATGCCCGGCTGTCCGATGGCAGCCGCGTCAACGTGATTGCACCACCTCTATCAGTGAACGGGACGATCATTTCTATCCGAAAATTTTCTCCGGATGTGATGGCTCTTTCTGACCTGCTTGCCCGGCATACTTTGTCAGAGGAAATTTGCCGGTTTCTTGAGATTGCCATGCAATGCCGGCTTAACATCCTTGTCTCCGGGGGAACCGGGTCCGGCAAGACGACCTTACTTAACGCGATTTCCGGCCTGATCGAAGAAACAGAGAGGGTTGTTACTATAGAGGACGCGGTGGAAATAAGACTTCAAAGCCCGCATGTGGTCAGCCTTGAAACACGACAACAAAATTCTGAGGGAACGGGAGAAGTCACTCAACGGGATCTTCTAAGAAACTGCCTGCGTATGCGCCCTGATCGAATAATCGTGGGTGAAGTGCGCGGCTCTGAAGCCTATGACATGTTGCAAGCCATGAATACCGGCCATGACGGGTCTATGTCGACGATCCATGCAAATTCCTGCCGGGATGCGCTGATCCGACTTGAGAATCTTGTGCTGGTAAGTCAGCCAAATCTCCAGGCCTCAAATGCCCGCCAGCAAATTGCCAGCGCGGTGGATCTGGTCATTCATCTACAAAGGACGCCACAGGGAAATCGGGTAATCGGCGCCATCTCCGAAGTAGTCGGTACAGAAGGAGACACCATTACCCTGCAGGACATTTTTCAGTATGTCCCAAAGAACAACACAGAAAGTGCCAGATCAGACGGTTCCAGTTTCCGAAATTCCGGCCTCCGGCCCCGTTTCCTCGACAAGGTTGATATCTCAGATCCAGATTCCGATCCGCCATTTCATACAAAGGATCAAAGCTAATGATTGAGGTCGCCGCAATTACCCTGTTCCTTTGCTCTGGTTTTTTCCTGATGCTTGTCGGGTATCTGAATGTCCATCAGCATGAACGTCTTCAAAAACTCATGGACCAGAATGGGGCTGGCAGGACCATTAGGCTATTGAAACCAGTCTCAAAAACTCATGGGTTCTTGAGAAAATTAAAGCCAGCCATACTGAGGAATTGGATTTTGTTCAGCCAAATCGTTGCCGCAGGGATTGCAATAGTTGGTGGTGGGCTTTTTCTTGAAAATGAGATTCCTCAAGCCGTGGTTCTGTTGAGCATTGCAGTAGCGCTGTGTCTGGGTTCCATCTTAATGCACAAGAGACAAGCTCAGAAAATTGATCAATTCATAAAACAACTGCCGGAAGCCATAGAGATAATTGTTCGGGGCGCGAGGGTTGGTCTTACGATTGAGCAAAATTTCAAAATTGTCGGGGAGGAAATGGCTGCGCCTGTTGGGGATGCTTTCCGGTCTATGGCGGAAAAACATCAACTAGGCCAGGAACTCCAATCCGTGCTCGTATCAATGTCTGACAAAATTGGGGTCAAAGAATTTCGTTTTCTTGCTGTAACTCTCGTCCTGCAGCAGCGAAGCGGTGGCCAGTACAGTAAATTACTACAAAATTTGGGAAATGTTTTGAGGGATCGACAGATCCAGCGAAAGAAGCTTCAAACCCTCACGTCGGAAGCCAGACTGTCAGCAAAGGCTATCGCTCTGATAGCAGTAGGTGTTGTTCTCCTAGTCGCTCTGACAAACGAAGAACAAATTGATTTTCTGATCAATGAAGTTACAGGCCGAACCTTACTTCTATATTCCGCGACAAGCCTTTTGCTCGGCTTCATTCTGATTTCCATCCTCCTTAAATTCGTCAGGCAGTAAGAGACAATATGATACTTGGTAATCTTAGCTTAGCACTCATAATGGTTTGGAGTATCTCGGGCGCCGGGATTATTGGCTGCGTACTTTATCAATTGCGCGCTCGAAAGCGGCGGCAGAAGCAAATTGTGGCTATGAATTCTAAACGATATCCTTCGCAACAGAGCTATGGCGTGGAACAGAAACTTATGCGGTCCAAACTCCACCCCTTGGCTACGCAAAAATTCACTCAGGCTTTTTTTAGCAAGGCTAACCCCTCAAAAAGACTTATTTCGCTTCAAATAATGTCTTCAATATTCGGCTGTATTACTTTTGTAGTTTTGATCAGCTTAGCATTTGGACCAGAAACACTTAGCATTTGGCCTGGTATATCTGGTGCTATCCTATCAATGATATTTGCGGGGCTAATACCCAGCCAATACCTAGCCTATAAAAAGAAGCAGCGTCAGCGGCAAATTCAGGAAGGAATGCCAGACCTGATTGACCTTTTGGTTCTTTGTGTTGACGCGGGATTGAGTTTGGATTCTGCAATGACGCGCATTGTCGGTCAGTTGCAGAAGATCAATCCGGTATTAAGTCAGGAAATACAGCTAACTCTGGATGAAATAAATATACTCCCCAACAGATCGCAGGCCTTTATCAATTTTCAGAACCGGGCTGGATCCGATCTGGTTACCTATTTTGTTCTCACGGTCAATCAGACAACTCAATATGGAACACCCTTATCCGCGACCCTCAAGACCTTGGCAGAAGAAAGCAGACGAAGTGCAATGCTGGATATGGAAGATAGGGCAAGCCGTTTACCCGTGTTGCTCAGCATTCCGCTTATCCTCTTTATATTACCACCAGTCGTCAGCCTATCAGTCGGACCTGGGTTTATCCTGATGCTGCGTGGGCTTGGGGGCTAAGCCAGTGCTATGAAGAATTTTTCGATTATCATATTGATGTTTGTGCTGTCCGGCTGCGGCATGGCCCAATTTGATCTGTTTGCTACCAAAACCAGTTCAGAGGAGCGGGACTATCAGCGTTCCGTGAATATTGCAAAAATTGCTCGGGATACAAACAACTCCGCCGCCGCAATAGATATCTATGGTGCGTTACTGAAAAAATACCCACAAGACGACAAGATCAAACTTGCGCTCGGTCAAACCTATCTTGCTGCAGGTATGGCGAAAGAGGCACTGAAAATACTGACCGAGCTTGAAAGAAATAAGCCTAAAAACCTCGATGTATTGGTTGGGCTCGGACGGGCAAACCTAAGTCTTTACAGGCCGGCGATAGCGGGAAGATTTTTTGGGAGAGGATTGAAAATTGAGCCAGCCAACCGGATTGCGCTAATTGGAAACGCCGTTTCATCGGATATTCTGGGGCGTCATTCCGAAGCCAGATCTGTGTTCAACAGGCTGCTCTTGGAGGATCCTGAGAACCTCCAGATTAGGAACAATCTTGCGATCTCTTATTTGCTGGAAGGTGACTATCAAGAGGCTGTCAATCAACTGCAGGAATTTGCTTTCGAACCTGCTTCTAATCTTCAGGTCCGCCAGAATTTAGCTCTTGCGCATGGGCTTTCTGGAAATAGGCATGAGGCAGAGAGGGTTGGTCTTCTGGATTTGAGCGCAGAGGCTGTCGCCAACAATCTTCGATATTATGAGGTGCTTCGCCACTCAGGCAACTTTGCGAATGTCCGACAATTGTTGTTGGGGCCTAGGTCCAGCTCCTTACTTCCAATAGGAGGTTAGATGCGGCAAATCCTGGTGAAGTCAATTAAAGAACAAACGGGCTCCGCGGCCTTGGAGTTTGCGCTGATCATCCCAGTGTTTTTTATTCTGATATTTGGTGTCCTTGATGTCATTAAATTACTTCTCGTGGAGGAGCAGCTGGACAAATTGGCAAGAGACCTCGCATTTCATTACAAACATGGAGTGAGTTCGGACTACAAAGCGAGTTTAAAGCAGACGGATGTACTAGCGAAGGCAAAGGATTTTGCATCTTCTCGGTCTCTATATTTAACTTCCCATTCGACACTCACAGCGTCCTCCGAGATATATGCTGATTTATCAGCATATGCATCTGGTCTACCAGAAACTAGCGTTTCTGCAGCTGGATCTTCGGGTCAGATTGTGGCGTATCGGTTGGAGTTTTTTCTTCCTCTGACGTCGCCGGTGCTAATGCTTGTATTTGATGGGAGGACTGCTCAAGTCACTGCCTTTTCGATCTCAAAAAATGGCCGGTAGAAGTTTGCTAAGATGCTCCTCGGGCAGTATTGCCGTTGAGATAGCGCTCATCGTTCCAGTCATTATGTTCCTTCTATATGTCACAGTTGATCTATACCGATTACATCAGCTTTCTTCGCGGATTGGTCAGGCAGCGGAATTAATAGCCGATCATTTCAGTCAGGAAGAAATCCTTTCAGACCAAATGATCACTGGCGCTTTGGGTGCCAGTAGAAACATTTCCAGTGAACATTTCTATGGGGGAGAGGCTTCACTCACAATTACTGCCATTAGAATTCATAGTGAAAATGATCAGATACTTCTGTGGACGCGGCAAAGTCTAGTTAGTTCCGAGCCTTGCCAAACAAAAATCTATGAAATTACAGCTCCACTACCCGAAATTAACATGCCTGCAGTGATTCAGTTTTTTTATCAGGTGGATCTTTGTGTGGAAGTCGATTCAAGCTTTATATTTTCTGGTCTTACTAATCTGGTGCCCAGAATTCGAAGGACGGCAATAGCACTTGCTCGAACTTCTGCGGTTCGGCAATTTGATTAGTGGGGTCCATCTTTATATGAACATGGTCCTCACAGTAGTTCTGGAAAGCTGCTGGCGATTTTC
This sequence comes from Pseudomonadota bacterium, assembly GCA_024743055.1. GTDB lineage: Bacteria > Pseudomonadota > Alphaproteobacteria > Sneathiellales > Sneathiellaceae > Sneathiella. Next base: position 71,159 of record JANSXH010000008.1, on the reverse strand, counting down.
AAGAGACATTAAGGGGAGTGCTGCGCCAATATTTCTACTTGTTTTCACGGTGATTTTGGGAACCTCAGCTTTCCTTCTTGATGTTTCCCGAGTGCTGGCCGTGCAATCAAAACTCAATTCAGCATCTGAGCTGGCTGTAGTGGCTATGGCAAAGAACCTTCATTTTTTGAATGATCAACAGTTAAACGATTTTGGGCTCGGTATTCTTTCCGCAAATCTAAAGTCCGGCAACTCTTTTAGCGGCAGTTATAGAACAGTGCAGGATCTGACGATAAAGGTCGAAACGAATGAAAATTCAGGCGAAGTAACGATCGAAGCGCAAACTAAAGTTACGACCTACTTTCTCAAAATATTTCATTTCTTCGATGACGTGACCGTGTCAGCGACGTTAAGCGTTCGCCAGGTAATGCCTGAAGCAGAAATTGTACTCGCGCTGGACAGCTCCGCAGAAATGGAGATTTCTGGCAGGCTTGAGGACGTAAAGTCCTGGACTTCAGAGCTTGTTCAGGCATTTGTTAAACACTCAAAAATTATCGATGGGATTCAGTTTTCACTAGTTCCTTTCGGAGGGTCATATGTAAATGTTGCACCCCATAAGGATTGGGTGGACGAGGGGACATGGCCAGATGATGTGCCGCCAAATGTCCCCGGAACAAAAAGCTGGGCAGGTGAACTTGAACAGGAGAGGTGGTGTGTGGGGCGTCGCAGTGGTATTGCCGGTGAGACGGATTTAACGCCTGAGCAAAGCAAGTTCCCGCTGGTGATCGGAATTTCCTCCGTTGTTGATGTAAATACCGGGCTGCCTCATTACTCCGTTACCACTGCGGAAGACTGTCCCCTGCAACCCATTCTGCCTTTGACAGATTCAAGCGTTGTCGTGTCACGAGGCATCTCGAAGATCATAGGTACCGGAGAGGTAATGGTCGGTCAGGGGATGGTGTGGGCGGAGAGGGTTCTTTCCCCAAATTGGCTCTCGAGTTGGCAGCAAGGTGGGCGCCATCCTGTTGCCTATAACGACCCAGAAGTCGAAAAAATCGTCTTGCTCTTCGTCGGATCGCAGTCCGGTAGTTCTGAAGATCAAACTCAACTCATGTCGGCAGTCTGCACAAGGCTCAAGTCCGAAGGGGTGAAAATCTATGTAATTGACTATCAATCTTCCTCGAATTTGACGAGCCCGCTTACGCTCTGCGCCACATCATCAGGATACTATTTCAATGTGACTTCCAGTACGGAATTGCGAGAAGTAATTTGGCAGATCGCCAGATTCTTAACGATTGTAAAGACAGGTAGCTAGAGGGACCAGCAGTCTGGCACGACAAACAGTCGCTCGATAACCCTAAGTTCCGAAGGCCCCTCCATTTTCAGGAGATATATCAGGAGAGGTTCTTCTTTTTTCGTTAGAGTTTCTTTGGCTATCGACCTCAGAGCCTTCTTGCCCCCGCTCAGGGCTTCGTTCTGGTAGTATCGGGACGCGAGCCAGTTGGGTTTGCTTGGCCGAAGGAAATGTTCGAATTCCGGTAATTTCGCCTGGTTTAGTTCCTTCAGGCGGATCCATTGTCCTTGAGGACAGTTTTTTGATACCCGGTCCGGCAGCGATATCGTGAAGTCTTGGCCACCTGATACAGGTTGAAACAGGACACCTTTAACCCAGGCATGAGCGTGAATATCTTTGGCGCCCAATTTTTGTAATTTGGATTGAGCCTCAGCCTTTTTGCCTAGTTGAAGTTGATGATCAAAAAGGCGGGCGAGTTTGCGATCTAGATTATCCTGGCGTTTTGGGCCAACGAAATCTACTTCCTGGGTGCCAGTACCAATATTGAGATAGAATTTGATGGCAAGTTCCCAGTGATAGCAAATGTTCTGATAGGTGAATAAAAGGTCAAACTCGCCGATAGTTGTTTTACCGTCGAACACTTGCAGGTTTGTCGCGAGGAGAGTCACAGGAGGCAGCTTACTAAGCCAAAAAATCACAAGATGCTCAAAGTAGCTGCCAAGGGTATGACGGTTCAAGCTTTCAAGATGAGAGAGCAAGGGCGATGGATCTTGCTGCAATTCAAGAAGAAGCGTTTTGGTCTCCGGAAGATCCGCGAGATTGGGCTCCGGGTCCTCGGCGAGCATAAATGGCGCGGTGACAATCCATTCCAAATCCCGAACGGCAAGGTGTATCTCATCCTTATATTCGGATCGATTAATCACGACAGGAGGCTGTAAAACATGCGCAAGGAGGTCGCAAAAAGGAAGAAGGCAAAGAGCTTCTTGAGGAGGCCGGTATTTATTCGGTGGGCCCATCTGGCGCCGAGCGGTGCACAGAGCACTGTCATCGGCGCGATTACAAGAAGTCCAAAGCCGTTGACATAGCCAATATTTCCGACCGGGAGGTTCGGTACATGATAGCCGGAAATCAAAAAACCGATAGTTCCGGGAACAGCAATGATTAACCCTATGGCCGCTGCGGTGCCAACGGCCTTTCGAATGGGATATTTGAACAAAGTGAGAATTGGCACGGCAAATGTTCCGCCGCCAATTCCCATCATCGCCGAAAACCATCCTATAAAGACGGCGAGAAGTTGTTTAAGAGGGGCATTTGGCAGAGCGCCAGAAACGCTTAGATCATCGGGTCGAAAGGCCATGTTCGCGGCGACAATCAAGGCCAGGACAGCGAAAACCAAGGTCAATACAAAAGCATCGACCAGACCGGCCACAACGGTTCCGCCGAGAACGCCGAGCAGGATCCAAAAGCCCCAACTCTTTAAAAGCTCCCGATCAATGCCCCCCTTTTTGTTGTGGGAATAGGCCGAGGCGATCGAAGTTGGGATGATCGTCGCCAGAGAGGTACCGACGGCGACATGCATGCGAATATCGTCGCCAACATCAAAATAGGAGAGGATGTTATAGAGCACCGGGACAATGACAATGCCTCCACCGACGCCGAGGAGGCCAGCTAAAAGTCCGCCCAGAACGCCTGTGGCGGCAAGGGCCAGGATTAGGCCGACTAAAAGGGGCGTTCCCATTTCCGCAAACATTTCTTGTCCCTACTCAACACAAAGCGCTTCTGAAGGATAAAATACGCTTTGTAGCTTTCTGTCTAGGAGGTCTTTAACAAATCTCGAATGACCAGTTCCAGCTTGTTGAGAGAATTGCAGGTATCCGCGACCGTGCAGTATGGGGCAATGCGCAGCATTTCGGAATCGCCGGATCCCCAGATGGATTTACGCTCTGGATTGAGCCAGATCACTCGTTTTGAGCGGGCCTTGATTTCTTTCAGGATATCGATACGCGGATCGGATCCATTGGATCGCCCGTCTCCGAGGAAAATAACGGTCGTCCGGTTATCAAGCTCATCAAAGATAAGCTCTTTGAAATCCTCCATAGCTCGTCCGTAATCCGTTGATCGCCCACCAAATTTATCAATGGCAAGCGGGACGGCATCTTCGGGACCATATTGATCAAATAATTCCGTAACCTCACCAAGAGTGCCAGAGAAGGCGAATGAACGTACCTTGGGCAGGACTTCATTGAGGCTATAAAGGAACAGGAGCAGGAAACGGGCAACGGAGGCAACCGATCCCGAAACATCGCAAACAGCAAGAACCCTCGGCCGGTCTTTATGCTTCTGCTTCCAGTGAGTTTCAAACAGGATGCCGTCATAGGCCACGTTACGGCGCATGGTCTTGCGGATATCCAAATGTCCACGGTTCTTGACTTTCCGCACACGGGAGTTCATGTCCGTCAACCGTTTCGCCATACGCCGGACAATTTCTCGCATGATACGGAAGTCCCGCTGCTCGATATTGGAAAGGCGGACATTTTTAAGGATATCCTGACGGAACTGCTTGCTTTTACCACTGCTGGTCTGGGCGAGCTGCCGATCGACAAGATCTCGCACCGTATCGAACAGGCTTTCCAATCGGCCGGCAAGATCCTGACTGCCTTCCTCATCACCACCTTCCTGTCGGGCGGTAATTTCACGATTGACCTGATCGAGGCCCATTTCCTCCATGATCCGGCGGGTGAACAAGCCCCTTTGGGTCATCAGGACAATTCCGCTGAGATTGACGGCGCCCGCGGCGTCATTCATGGCCATGGTCAGGGCCGTTCGGTCATTCTGTTCCAGCATGTCAACAAGGTTGCCATCCGGCGAGGTTTGGCGGGCTTCACCAGCACCACTTCCTGCACCGCCTTCACCAGCGTTCTGATTGGCGGGCATCTCCTGATCGTCTGATCCGCTGTCTTGGTCAAAATTCTCTGAATCTTCGCTTGAAGTCTCTTCGGAGAGCTCCGGGGGCAGGGCTTCCTCAAGATTTAACTCGACGTCATAACTGAAAAACTCATCGAAGCAACGGCTGAAGCTTTCATGATCCTCAACCGTCTTGGCCATGACCTGTGACAGGGCATCTTTTAAGAGAGCCCGATCTTCGTATCCGATGAGTTGCACGGTCACAGCGGCATCCAGGCTTTCACTAATAGAAACCGGGATATCTGCGTAACGCAGCATCTCGACAAATTCGGCGAGAGGTCTGTCCATTATCTGGCTTCTTTTTGGGCCACCGCGATAAATTTGGGAACTTCGGTGTTCATATTGTCGATATCTTCCTCAAATTTCAGAAGCATGTTGAGGGTGTTGCGGACAAGTTCCGTGTCCAGGTTCTCAGCATGCAACAAGAGAAGGGTCCGAGCCCAGTCAATGGTTTCACTAACGGCCGGGAGTTTCTTCAGATCCTGGGTTCTGAGCTGCTGAACAAAGGAGACCAACTGGTTTCTGAGATTCTCATCTAGCTCCGGAACCCGCGTCTTTATGATCCGCCGTTCAAGATCCGCATCCGGGAATGGGATGTAGAGATGCAGGCATCTGCGCTTAAGTGCGTCACTCATCTCCCGGGTGTTGTTACTCGTCAGGAACACAAGCGGCTTGGTTCTGGCTTTAATGGTGCCGATTTCAGGAACGGAAATCTGATAGTCCGAAAGAATCTCCAGAAGATACGCCTCAAACTCATGATCTGACTTATCAATTTCATCAATCAACAGGACTGTTTGCCCCTCTGACTTCAGTGCTTGCATGAGTGGGCGGGCTTCCAGAAATTCTTCGGAGAAGAAACTGTCCCCAAACTGATGGAGTTTCGTCATGGACTGATCCAGTCCAACCGCGTCTTCCAACAGATCGCCCAGTTTCTCCTTCAAAATTTGAGTGTAAAGAAGCTGCTTACCATATTTCCATTCATAAAGAGCTTTGGATTCGTCCAGTCCCTCATAGCATTGCAAGCGAATGAGGGGGGCATTGAGCAATTCAGACGCGGCCTTTGCCAGCTCTGTCTTACCAACACCCGGCGGTCCTTCGACAAGGATGGGCTTGTCCAGCTTTTGTGAGAGATAGATTGAGGTCGCGATATGGCGGTCGCAGATATACCCGGCGGCGTCAAAACCTTCTACAATGAGGTCAATGGCCGAAGCTGGTTCTTTGTCAATAATTGTCACGTGAGTTTTCCGTTTTCTTATCAGATGTGGAAATTGACTTTCCATGTTATTATTTATTGTAGATATCAAATCCGATTGTCTTCCATAACAGGCTTAACCCGCCAATGCCAGTGCTAACCGGCTGGACAGGGGTTTCACGGCACGTTAAAAGTCGGGTTTGGTCGGAATTGGCTGTATTGACGTATTGATCGGAAGGTCTGTTGCCATGGCAATGGAAAGAGCAACATGAGCACGACGAAGGAAATTCGCAAATCGTTCCTGGAGTATTTTGGCGAGAACGGGCATGAGAAGGTAGATAGTTCACCACTCATTCCTCGCAATGATCCGACGTTGATGTTTACTGCTGCCGGTATGGTACAGTTTAAGAACGTCTTTACGGGTCAGGAAAAGAGGCCTTATAGTCGAGCCGTGACGACCCAAAAATGTGTCCGTGCAGGTGGTAAGCATAATGATCTTGAAAATGTCGGACATACTGCGCGTCACCACACTTTCTTTGAAATGCTGGGTAATTTTTCTTTTGGAGATTATTTTAAGGAACAGGCAATAGATCTTGCTTGGAATTTGCTAACAAAAGAATTTGGGCTCCCAAAAGACAAGCTCCTAGTCACTGTCTATCATGACGATGATGAGGCCGTTGAGCATTGGAAGAAGATTGCTGGACTGCCGGAAGAAAAAATCATCCGCATTGCTACCTCCGATAACTTCTGGTCAATGGGCGACACAGGTCCTTGCGGGCCATGTTCGGAGATTTTCTTTGATCATGGGGAAAGCATTCCTGGTGGGCCTCCGGGAAGCCCGGATGAAGACGGCGACCGCTTTGTGGAAATCTGGAACCTTGTCTTTATGCAATTCGAGCAGTTTGGACCAGGTCAGCGAGAGAACTTACCTCGGCCTTCTATCGATACAGGAATGGGGCTAGAGCGCTTAACCGCGGTTCTGCAAGGTAAGCATGACAACTATGACATTGACCTGATGCGTACGATTATTGAGGCATCTGCGAATGTCTTCAATGTGGACGCCGATGGCGATCTTAAGGTTTCGCACCGGGTGATAGCCGACCATCTAAGATCCTCCGCTTTTCTGATTGCCGACGGTGTGCTGCCGTCCAATGAGGGGCGGGGATATGTCTTGCGCCGGATTATGCGCCGGGCCATGCGCCATGCTCATATTCTGGGTGCCAAGGATCCTTTAGTCTGGAAACTGGTCAGCACCCTTGTTGAAGAAATGGGAGATGCGTTTCCGGAGCTCAATCGAGCTGAAACCCTGATTTCCGAGACCTTGAAGGTTGAAGAAACACGCTTCAAGGAAACCCTTGATCGCGGCCTTAAGCTGCTGGAAGGAGCCACGGACAAACTTGGCGATACCGAGCCTCTGCCAGGAGAGGTGGCCTTTAAGCTCTATGACACATTCGGCTTTCCGCTGGATTTGACAAAAGACATTCTGCGAGGGCAGGAGCGGGATCTGGATGAAGCTGGATTTGATGCCGCAATGGCCAAACAAAAAGAAGCCGCCCGCGCCGCCTGGTCAGGATCAGGAGAGGCGACGACCGATCAGTTGTGGTTTGACTTACATGAGCGTATGGGCGCGACTGAATTTTTGGGATATCAGACCGAAACGGCGGAAGGTCAGGTCCAAGCCATCGTCGTTGATGGCAAGGAAGTTGAAACCGCAGAAGCTGGAACTGAAGTAATGGTTGTCTTGAACCAGACCTCTTTCTATGGGGAATCTGGGGGTCAGGAAGGAGATCATGGCATTCTGTCCAATCCTGAGGGTTTCTCAATGGACGTTACGGATACCCAGAAAAAGCAGGATATCCATATTCATATCGGCAAGATAACAATAGGCTCGTTAAATTTGGGCGATGTGGCCGAAACTCATGTTGACGGCCATCGACGGTCGGGATTACGGGTTCATCATTCCGCTACTCATTTGCTGCATGAAGCTTTGCGTCAGCGACTGGGAGAGCACGTTACCCAGAAGGGGTCTCTCGTCGCAGAGGATCGCTTGAGATTTGACTTTTCCCATCAGTCGGCAATGACGGAAGAAGATATTCGTGTGGTGGAAAAGAACGTGAATGATCGTATTCGTACCAATGCCGATGTTGCCGTGCATTTAACAACACCGGATGAAGCCATTAAAGCCGGCGCCATGGCGTTGTTTGGCGAGAAATACGGGGACGAAGTCCGTGTCGTATCCATGGGTGGCCCAGATGTAAGCAAAGGACAAGGTCGGGATTATTCGACTGAACTTTGTGGCGGTACACATGTCACACGTACCGGGGATCTTGGTTTCCTGAAAATCGTTAGCGAAGGTGGCCTGGCTTCCGGTGTTCGGCGTATTGAGGCCGTTGCGGGAGAAGCAGCTCTCGACTACATCAACACGCGCGAGCAAATCCTAAGTGATGCGGCGGTGACCTTGAAGGTTGCTCCGACAGAGCTGCCGCATCGGATTGCAGGTCTGCTTGACGAAAGAAAGCGGTTGGATCGTGAATTGTCCGAGACCCGCAAGAAGATGGCGACTGGCGGCGGTAAGGCAAACGAAGTAGAGCGGATTGGCACTATTGGTTTCGTGGCCCATGTCCTTGGTGATGTTCCGCCCCGGGATCTGAAACCCATGGCCGACGAGATCAAAAAACAGCTGGATAGTGGTGTGATCGTTCTGATCGCCGCCAATGACGGCAAGGCCTCGATCGTCGTTAGTGTGACTAATGACCTGACTGAAAAGTTCGATGCAGTGGATCTGGTGCGGGCGGGATCAGCGGCGTTGGGCGGAAAAGGCGGCGGTGGTCGCCCGGATATGGCTCAGGCAGGCGGACCGGATGCCAATAAAGGATCCGAAGCGGTTGCTGCTATCAAGTCTTTGATTAAAGACGCTGCTTAAGTATAAGAATTTAAACGGGTAATAAAAAATCGGCAGGCCTGCCCCCTGCCGATTTCCTTAAGCTACTGGATACTCAACTGTACTTACTTAAATGTCATGCCCTTGCAAATTCGGATAACTTACAAGGACACAACCGTCTCCCTGAGACTTACCGATTGTCCAGTTATTCTGTACTAACCGGTAAAATACCATTTAGGGGTTGGTTGGGGCAAAAGCTTGTTTTTATTGAGGCAATATTGTGGTCACCAGATCGCTTAAAACCTGCTTGATAAGCTGCTTTCGATGAATACATATAAAGCGTACTCAGAATTGTTGGATAGAGAGGCCAGAAAGACCCGATTATGAACTTTTTCAAGACAGGAATTCTTATCGCCGCGATCACTGCGCTGTTTCTTGGCGTAGGGTTTCTGATCGGTGGCACGACTGGAATGCTGATCGCATTCGCGGTAGCCATAGCTATGAACGGGTTCGCATATTGGAACTCTGACAAGATGGTCTTGAAGATGTATGGGGCTCGGCAGGTAACCGAGGCAGAGGCTCCGGTTCTGGTTAAACTCGTGCGGGATCTGGCGAGCCGGGCCGAATTGCCCATGCCCAAAGTCTACATTATGGACAACCCGCAGCCCAATGCCTTTGCCACTGGGCGAAATCCGGAGAATGCAGCCGTTGCGGCAACAACCGGATTATTAGATCTTTTAACGAATGAAGAGCTTGCAGGGGTAATGGCGCATGAACTGGCCCATGTAAAAAACCGCGATACTTTGACTATGACTGTCACGGCGACCATCGCCGGTGCCATCAGTATGCTGGCCAACTTCGCCCTGTTCTTTGGTGGCAACCGGAACAATGCCGGCGGCATTGTCGGGATGCTGGCGATCATGATTCTTGCACCACTTGCCGCAATGTTGGTGCAGATGGCGATTAGCCGGACACGGGAATATTCAGCGGATCATACGGGCAGTGAGATTTGCGGAAATCCTGAATGGTTAGCCAGTGCATTGCTTAAACTTGATCAGGGCGCTCGCCGACATGAGAATATTCAAGCTGAGAAAAATCCGGCCTCTGCGAGCTTGTTTATCATCAATCCCTTGCATGGAAAGCGCGCAGATAACCTGTTCTCCACGCACCCCTCCACATCGAACCGGGTTAGTCGGCTGAAGGAATTTGCGGCATCTTTCCGCGGATCTGGATACCGGGCCCCCTCGGATCGATATAACAGACCGCGCGAAGCACCAACGGCGCGACAGGGATCAATTCCCTATACAGATGGCGATGGGTCGAAGAAGGGTCCTTGGGGATAAGGGTCAGGTCAGCTTCTTTGGGGATTTCACAAGCGCCCGTGTCAGGAAGCGGGTCATATGATCGACGAATTCCTGGCGGCTCTGTCCCTTGCGATAGGCAAGAGGGGCCGAGAACTGGATAAGTCCCATCATGGCATGGCCTATCAGATCCGGATCAACATCCTCATAAAGCTCGCCGGCGACGCAGGCATCTTCTAGCCGCTTGACAAATCCAGCTGCAAATCGGCTTCGAACTTCTTTCGAAGTGGAATCTGTCGGATCAAACACTTTGGTATCGACCAAGGCCGATCTCAACAGGCCTGGGTTTTGTTCCGCAAATTCCTGAATGGCTGTCAGGCTGAAGCGGATATATTCCTCAAAACTATCTACCTTCGGAATACGAGACTGAACAAAGGCATGCAGGTCTTCCTGGGCGCCACTTGCAAAGGCGAGGAAAATCTCCCGCTTATCAGTATAATGGGAATAGAAAGTCCCATGGGCCACGTCCGCCTCACGCGCAATGTCTTGTGGCCGGGTTTCGTGATATCCTTTATTGACGAATAATTTACGCGCAGCGTCCAGAAGGCGTTGGCGCTTTTCTTCTTTTCGTTTGCTCGCCCTGTCGGTTACCAGAACAACGTCTGCCGGTTCGGTCATCGGAAAACTACCCTTGTTACTTTTTTATTTCTTTTTTTGCGGCTGCCGCTGGCAATTGTTGTAACAATTTGTCAATATCCCCACAATAACAGTCAGCCGACAAAAATAGAAATAAAAAAACAAGGGAGTTTGCTGTCAGCATGTCGTCGAGCATACCGTTTCTGGAGCTAAATCGGCCGTCTCCGGATATTAATGTCAGTAAAAACGAAGATGGTTCTTACGTTATTAAGAGTAACGTCGACCTTGGAGAAGTGCAGAAAAACGTCGGGTTTTACTGGCGTCGATCTGCAGATGAATTCCCGGATCGGGCCTATTTGGTAAAATGCGGCCCAACAGATACCTGGCCCGAGCTGACATATGCTGAAGCCCGTAAGCAAGCTGATAAAGTTAGCAGTTGGTTATTGCAGGAAGGTTACGGACCGGACAAATCCATCCTGATTCTATCCAGCAATAGTTTTGCTCATGCGGTCCTGTCCATGGGAGCGATTCAGGTTGGTGTTCCAATCATCCCGGTATCTCCGTCCTATTCACTCATGGGAAATGACTTTACTAAGCTAAACTACGCGGCCGATCTAGTGCAGCCGGGCATGGTCTTTGCGGAAGACGGCGATATGTTTGCCGCCGCACTCGGAGCTATTCCTCTTGAGGGGAAGACGATTGTGACAGTGACCGGAGCAGACCATGGTGGAACGCGCTTCGAAGCACTTTTGGGGGGCATTGATGAACCAGCGGTTGAAGCTGCTTTCTCGAAGGTAGATGAGAACACTCTTGCGAAAATTCTATTCACCTCCGGCTCCACAGGTATGCCAAAAGCGGTCCCTAATACCCACGGGATGATCTGTGCAGCCCAAAAAACTTTGGAGTTGGTCTCGGAAGCACGTGACCCCGCAGAAGATTATTTGAGGGTCCTCGATTGGCTTCCCTGGCACCATACCTATGGAGGCAACGTCAATTTTTTTGGCATCATGCGGGTATCCGGCACGATGTATATGGACGACGGCAAGCCGGCTCCTGGTCTGTTCCAACGGACTTTGCAGAATTTGAAAAGGGTTTCGCCATCGCGGTTTAGCAGTGTTCCTGCGGCGTACAGCTTCCTTGCGGATGCTCTTGAGAAGGATGACGAATTGGCGGAGGCCTTCTTTAAGAACATGACTATCTGCCAATATGGTGGGGCGGCGCTTTCTCAGGAAATGTTTGAGCGGATGCAGGTCCTGTCAATCAAGCATACAGGTCTTCGGATGCCGTTTGGAACCGGTTGGGGTGCGACCGAGACCACAGGGACGGGAACTGCTGTCTATTGGAACACGGAGAAGGTTGGTCTTATTGGCGTGCCGACACCGGGTGTTACCATCAAGGTCATTCCCATTGGGGACAAGCTTGAAATTCGCATTAAGGGTCCCAATGTGCTCAAGGAGTATTATAAGCGGGAGGACCTGACCAAAGATTACTTTGATGAGGACGGCTTCTATTGTATCGGCGATGCCGTGAAATGGGAGGATCCGGATAGCCTTGAAACCGGACTGGTATTTAACGGACGGGTTGCGGAAGATTTCAAGCTCGCGAATGGAACCTGGGTTAGTACGGGCGCGTTGCGCTTACAATTGATTGACGCCCTGGACCCAATTGCGCGGGATGTTGTGATAGCCGGCCATGATCGGGATGAGATTGGCATTATGATTGTGCCAACGGAGCAAGTGTTGAAGCAGTTAGATCAAATGAACGGCGCAAAATCCGAGGATGGCGAGTTAATTTCTGAAACGGAAGTTTTCTCGGCTGTTCAGACAAAGCTTAACAGCTATAATCAAGAGAATAAGGCTCCGAGCCGACGGATTGGAAAGGCTGCCATACTGGCCCGTCCTCTGTCTGTCGATAAAAATGAGATTACGGATAAACAGTATATAAATCAGGGCGCTGTACTTACCAATCGTTCCACAATCGTTGACCGGTTATTCTCCAATTCGTTGGACCCTGAAGTCATTAGCTATAATTAAAACAAAAGCAAGGAAGGCTTTTTTAATGTCAGATATGAACACTCAAGTGCTGCTCAAGTCCCGTCCGGAAGGAGAACCGACATCTGAAAATTTTGACGTCGTTCAAACGCCGGTGCCAACGCCAGGTGAAAACCAGATGCTGGTTAAGACTATTTACATGTCACTCGACCCCTATATGCGCGGTAGAATGAGCGAGGCAAAGAGCTATTCTGCAAGTGCTCAGATAGGAGACCCGATGCTGGGAGGCGGCGTTGGGGTTGTTGAACAGTCAAATCTCAGCGGGTTTGAGGTCGGTGACTATGTCATGTGTGCAACTGGTTGGCAGAGCCATTCCCTTTCCGATGGTGTTGGCGTGATGAAACTCAACCCGGGACTGGCGCCGATTTCTACGGCGGTTGGAGTCCTAGGTATGCCAGGTCTGACAGCCTATTTTGGATTACTGGAAATTGGACAGCCTAAGGAGGGTGAGACAGTTGTCGTTGCTGCTGCTTCTGGTGCTGTTGGTAGTGTTGTTGGCCAGGTTGCCCGGATCAAAGGGGCAAAGGCGATTGGGATCGCCGGGTCGCCGGATAAATGTGCGTTTGTCGTCGATGAGCTCGGCTTTGATGCTTGCTTGAACTACAAAGATGCGGATTTTGCCGAGCAGCTTGCGAAGGCCTGCCCGGACGGTATTGACGTTTATTTCGAGAATGTTGGCGGTAAAGTGTTCGATGCGGTGATGCCGCTTCTCAATGATTTTGCTCGCATTCCTCTCTGCGGTTTGATCTCACAATACAATGCAACATCCTTACCAACAGGTACAAATTTCCTACCAGCTTTGATGCGGGATATGCTGACAAAACGGATGACCTTGCGGGGCTTTATTATTTCCGATCATTTTAATCATCTTCCAGCCTTCCTAAAGGATATGGGCGGCTGGATTGCCAGTGGTCAATTGAAATATCGTGAAGATATCGTCGAAGGGATTGAAAATGCGCCTGAGGCCTTTATCGGCCTGCTCAAAGGCAAGAACTTCGGAAAGCTGCTCGTCCGCGTTTCCGACGACCCAACCAGATAAGACTCAGTCAGAAAATACCTTACGAAAGGAATAAGAAAAATGACTGCAATTACAGACTTCGTATCCTATGAAGCGCAAGGCTCAGTCGGTGTCGTGACCGTCAACAATCCACCAGTAAATGCGTTGAGTGTCGGCGTACGTGCCGGTATCAAGGGCGGGGTCGAAGCCGCCATTGCGGATGATAGCGTCAGTGCCGTTGTCCTTGCCTGTGAAGGCCGAACTTTCATCGCTGGTGCCGATATCACTGAATTTGGAAAGCCTCCCATGGAGCCAGGATTACATGAAGTGATCGGCGTCATTGAATCCTCAAGCAAGCCGGTCGTTGCCGCTATACACGGCACGGCACTGGGCGGTGGTCTGGAAACAGCCCTTGGCTGCCATTACAGGGTTGCAAATGGTACGGCCAAAGTTGGTCTTCCCGAAGTTAAGCTTGGATTGCTACCAGGTGCTGGCGGTACGCAGCGCCTGCCAAGGGTTGTAGGTATTCCAATGGCTCTGACAATGATTGCTGGTGGCAATCCTATCGGGGCGAAAAAAGCTCTCGAGGTTGGTCTCATCAGTGAGATTATCGAAGGCGATCTGACCGAAGGCGCGATTGCTTTCGCCAAAAAGGTTGTTGCGGAAGGACGTCCGCTGGTCAAAATCAGTGATCAGAATGACAAACTGGAAGAAGCCAAAAGCAATCCGGCGATCTTCGATGATTTCAGAAAATCTATCGCCAGAAAGTCCCGGAATTTTGAAGCCCCTGAAAACTGCATCAAAGCTGTAGAAGGGTCCGTGAACCTTCCTTTTGCAGAAGGCTTGAAGCGGGAACGGGAACTTTTTATGGAGCTTATGCAGGGTGAACAATCGAAAGCCCAACAGTATTTCTTCTTCTCTGAGCGTCTCGCCAATAAAATACCGGATGTGCCGAAGGACACGCCGCTGATTGATATCAATACAGCTGGTATTGTCGGTGCCGGGACCATGGGTGGTGGCATTGCCATGAACTTTCTGCAGGCTGGCATTCCGGTGACAATTGTGGAAACCACACAGGAAGCTCTTGATAAAGGCATTGGCATTATCGAAGCAAACTATGCTGCGACGGTGTCCAAGGGTCGAATGAAGCAGGAAGCAATGGATAAATGCATGTCCCTGCTGACAGGAACAACCAGTCTGGAAGACTTGGCAGATGTGGATATTGTGATCGAAGCCATCTTTGAGAACATGGATGTCAAGAAGGAGATCTTCGGCAAATTAGATGCTATCTGTAAGGACGGCGCTATTCTGGCGACGAATACGTCTACGCTCGACATTGATGAGATTGGTGAGGCAACGAAACGGCCGGAATATGTTATCGGCCTGCATTTCTTCAGCCCGGCCAATGTCATGAAATTGCTGGAAGAAGTCCGCACCAAGAAGACAAGCGCAACCGTAATGGCCACCTGTATGGCTCTAGCCAAGCGGATCGGAAAGGTTCCGGCCATGGTGGGGGTTTGTGACGGCTTCGTCGGTAACCGTATGCTGGCTCAACGCGGAGAACAGGCGAACAAGCTGATCCTGGAAGGGGCGAAGCTCGAAGACGTGGATCGTGTTCTTTTTGATTTCGGTATGCCCATGGGGCCATTTGCCATGTCGGATCTTGCGGGTAACGACGTTGGCTGGCGCATTCGTCAGGGTAGGGGTGTCACCAGCCCGGTTGCCGATGCGATCTGCGAGCTTGGCCGATTTGGTCAGAAAACCGGCGATGGCTATTATCACTATGAAAAGGGTAGTCGTACCCCGCAGCCGGATCCGATAGTTGAGGATATCATTGTTAAAGCGGCTCGGGATGCCGGGATTAACCGCCGGGAAGTCTCCGATGAAGAAATCCTCAAGCGATGCATCTATCCGATGATCAATGAGGCCGCCAAGATCCTTGAGGAAGGTATCGCGGCGCGGGCCAGTGATATCGATGTGATCTGGGTTTACGGCTATGGCTGGCCAATCTATCGGGGCGGCCCCTTGCGTTATGCGGATCATATTGGTCTTGAGAATATCTATAATGATTTGCTCAAGTTTAAAGAAGAGCATGGTGATGAATGGACACCGGCCCCTCTGCTTGAAAAGCTCGCAAAAGAAGGTAAGGGTTTTAAAGATCTTTGATCTCTTACCAGAACAACATAAGGCCTCGGAGAGATCCGGGGCCTTTTTATGTGGTGCGAGTGCGATAGGCGATATAGAGGGCTGGAATAAGGGCTAAAGAGAAAAACACGCAGGCAATTAAGAAGCAGTCATGAAATGTATGGGTGAGGGCAAGAACGATATCTTCGTTCGTCAGCGCTCTTCCATTGGCGTCCAGCAGCAACTGCTGCTGATAGTGAAAGGAGCGCGCCGTAATCAGGACGGCGATAAGGTTGACGCCGACAGTCCCACCAAGCATTCGGCAGAAGTTAAGGGCTCCGGAAGCTTGAGGAACCTGCTCAAACGCCATGCTGGAGAGGGACAAAGTACTGTTTGACGGCAAGATAAAGCCTAGAGCTGCCCGGCTGACAACAACCCAACCCGCGACCATCCAGAAGGCACTGTACTGATCCGCATAGGTGAGGGCATAGGTCGATATTGTGAAGAGTATGATCCCAGTCAGGAGTAGACGATAAGCAGGCATCCGATCGACAAGGCGGCCAACAATGGGAGAGACGGCAGCGAGGGCCAAACCACCCGGAAGTAAAAGCAATCCCGCATCTGTGGCTGTTGCGCCCTGTACGGTCCGGGCAAACAGGGGGAGCATATAGATACTCGAGAACATTCCGGCACTGGTAATGGCTCCGATCAAAATAGTCGAAGTAAACACTTTATTGCGGAACATATCGATGCGAAGCAGGGGGGCGCTGTTAGTTCTTTCCCGCTGAATGAAGGTGACAAAAGCAATTAAGGAGACTGCCAGAAAGCTCACCACCTTTATATCTGTGAATCCGTAGAACTGGCTATTGGATAATCCGGTCAGTAAGCTAGCGACCGTCGCTGCAATGAGGGCAAAACTCATGAAATTGAAACGGTTTCTTCCCTGGTTTTCAATGCGGTCGGGGAGGAAGATCCATCCGAGCACACCGGCGATGGCGCAGAGAGGGAGTCCAGCCGTAAAAGTATAGTGCCAATCCAGAGTATCGGTAATGATCCCGCCAATGGTCGGACCAACGGCGGGTCCGAGAACGACGACCATGCTGAAAAAGCCAATTGCGGATCCACGTTTGTCCGGTGGAAACAATATGAATACGAGGGCCATAGACAACGGCTGCAAAATACCGGCACCTGCGCCTTGCAGAAGTCGTGCAATAACCAGCAGACCAAAATTAGGGGCGAATTGACCGAGGACACTGCCAATGAAGAAAACAGTTATGGCCAGCATAAAAGCAGTCCGGGAGCCGTAATTCTGCATTAGCCAGGCTGTGGCCAGCATGCAAACCGTCGTGGCGCTCAAAAATCCGGTGGACATCCACTGGGCGGAAGCTTGGGTTATATCGAACTCTGCCATGATGTTTGTCAGCGCGACATTGATCATGGTTGAGGAAAAGATAGTCGCCAGCAACCCGATAATGACCCCGAGCACGGCAAACCATTTATAGCTGCCGCCATATTTCCGCTCGAGATATTGGTATCGGTCCATCTTAAAGTGGCCTGTTCGTTTGGGTTCCTGGCAAAAGGCAGTCTTCAGTCTTTGAATTCGTCCCGGATTTTCTCATTATGCTGCCCAAGGGCCGGAACCGGTAGATAGTCAGGCTTCTCTCCTTCAATATGGATGGGGGAGGCGATCATATTGGCTGTACCGTTCGGAGTTTCGACCTCACATCTTTCAAGTTGTGGGTGTTGGGAAAGATCCGCAACGGAGTTGAGGGATCCATAGGCAATGCGGCCGGCACGCAACCGCTCCGTCATTTCTTCTCTGTTGTGAGCGCCGAACACGGCATTAAGTTCGTCGTTCAACTCCGTGCGGTTAGTAACTCTTTTCTCATTGGTCTCAAACCGTGGATCGTTTGCTAATTCTTCCTGCTTTAGAGCATGCTTGCAGAGGGAGCGCCATTCATTCTGGTTTTGAATAGAGATAACAATAGGGCTGCCATCTTTAGTCTCATAGGCCTCATACGGGGCGATGGACGGATGGCTGAGTCCCACCCGACTGGGTGCTTTACCGCCATATTCATAATGTAGAAGCGGCACGCTCATCCAATCAGCCATTCCGGCAAAGAGTGTTGATTTAACAGATCGACCGAGCCCGGTTCGTTCGCGCTCATATAAGGCCTCAAGCACACCGACTAGCCCATGCATGCCGGCGGCGATATCACAAACGGACACGCCAACCCGGCCAGGGCTGTCCGGTGTACCGGTTATGGAAGCAAGGCCAGTCTCCGACTGCACCAACATGTCATAGGCTTTCATTTGTGCGTACGGACCTTCTTCGCCATACCCGGAAATATCAACAGTGATGAGCCCGGCATTGGTGGTGCGCAACTCCTCGTCAGAAAGCCCATAGCGCGCCGCAGCGCCTGGAGAAAGGTTTTGAATGAAGATATCGGCTTTTTGGATCATGCGTTTGAGAAGGGCAAGATCGTCCGCATCTTTGATATCAAGCTGAACGGATTCCTTGCCCCGGTTCAGCCAGACGAAATAGGCACTTTCCCCGTGAACTACCGTATCATAGCTGCGGGCAAAATCGCCTTCCTGCCGTTCAATCTTGATAACCCGGGCGCCAGCATCTGCCAGTTTGCAGGAAAGATAAGGAGCGGCAACCGCCTGTTCAAGGGAGATTGCGAGTAAACCGTCAAGGGGGCCGGGCATGGATATTCTTCTTAGTTATTGTCTCGAGAGACTCTATCTATGCCCGCCTTTTCTGGTGAACTCAAGCACTATGACTTCAACCGGTGAAAATGGCGAAATTTACCTTGGCGCGTTTCTCCTTAGCCAATATAGCCGTGCTTAGCGAGTGGCAGTTCCCGGATGCGCTCCCCGGTCGCGGCAAAAACGGCATTGGCAACGGCTGGTGCAATCGGCGGCGTGCCAGGTTCTCCGACGCCACCGATCCGCCGGCCGCTCGGGACAAGATGGGTCTCGATCTCTGGAGTAGTTGCCAGCTTGATCATATCATAATCAGGGAAATTGCTATTGACGACTTGGCCGTCTTCTATTGTGATGTCCCCATAGAGGGCAGCGGTGAGCCCGAAGATGATCCCGCTTTCCATTTGGGCGACAATTGTGTCTGGATTGACCACAGTGCCGGTATCGATCACACAATAGATCTTGTCGACGGATATGTCTTTATCGTTAGAAATTGTAACTTCAGCGACTTGAGCGACGATAGAGCCGAAAGATTCATGCAGGGCAACTCCCCGTCCACGCCCGGCCTCCAGAGGCGTAGACCAGTTACTTACCTCCGCCACTTTTTTCAGTACGTCGGTAAAGTCTTTTCTTTCAGACAAATGGGAGAGCCGGAAATCAATAGGGTCTTTACCCGCCTTGTGGGCCATTTCATCCATAAAACACTCGGTGAAGAAGCCGTTATAGGAATGACCGACACTGCGCCAAAATCCAACAGGGACCGCAAATTTGACGGGTACATGATCGACTAGGCGGTTGGGGAAACTGTAAGGAATGTCTGCCGCTCCCTCTGATGTCGTGTTGTCAGGGGCATCCATGGTAGCCCAGGGAAGCAATCGAGCGGTGAAGGATCCGGATACAGATTGACCGACAATGCGATT
Source organism: Pseudomonadota bacterium (assembly GCA_024743055.1). Taxonomy (GTDB): domain Bacteria; phylum Pseudomonadota; class Alphaproteobacteria; order Sneathiellales; family Sneathiellaceae; genus Sneathiella. The sequence continues at coordinate 52,111 of JANSXH010000008.1, read as the reverse complement.
TGACCAGCTTTCGATAGTCCCATCTGAGCCGAGCGCAGCTTGAAAACGCGAGACAGCGGCTGGACGATACATGTCATGCTGAATATCGTTTTCACGGGTCCAGATCAGTTTGACCGGGCGGTTCTTCATTTCCTTGGCGATGGTCACCGCCATGACTACCAAATCAATTTCCGCGCGACGGCCAAATCCGCCGCCGAGAAGAGTTGTATGGACCTTGACATTCTCCGCTGGCACATCGGCCATTTTTTCGGCGAACCATTTTATGAGGGTTGGGGCCTGATTGGGCATCCAGATCTCGACGCCGTCTTCCGTGACTTTAGCGGTACAATTCATGGGCTCCATACAGGCATGGGCGAGATAGGGAACTTTGTAGACGGCTTCGGTCTTGTCTGTTGCCTGAGTCAAGGCTGCTTCAGCATCACCTTCTTCGGAATAAGTTCGTCCATCCTCACTGCTCAGATTTTCTTCGAGGGTTTGCAAGATACCGTCTGAGGAGAGGCTTCTGCCGTCGCCTTCATTGAAAGTCATGGAAATTGCCTCAACTGCGGTTTTTGCACGCCAGAAACTATCAGCAATAACTGCAACGCCCGTCTCAAATGGTATAACTTTGAGGACGCCAGGCATGTCTTTAGCTTCACCGTCATCATAAGAAGCTAAAGTTCCACCAAATACAGGGCAAAGGCTGACAGCCGCATGAACCATGTCTGGGACGTCGACATCTACCCCAAAGACAGCCTGTCCTGTGACTTTTTCTGGAATGTCGAGGCGTTTCTGGGACTTACCGATCAAGGAATAGTCTTTTGGGTCCTTGAGACTATGATCAAGAGTCACAGCTTCTGACGCCGCTTTAACGACAAACTCTCCGAAGTTGCCATTTTTGTTGCTTCCACTATGGGTAACGACACCGTTCTTGACCGAACATTCCTCCACCGGCACATTCCATGTGCGGGCGGCCGCGTTAACCAGCAAACTCCGAGCAGTCGCACCGGCTTGCCTCATGGGTCCCCAGGCATCACGTACACTTGTGCTGCCGCCGGTCGCCTGGACACCAAGCATTGCCGCAGCCTTACCCATACCCCAGGACCCTATAGAATCTTCACCTTCATGATAGCTATCGGAAAAGGGAAGGGCATCCTTTAACAAAACCGCGTTTGCATAGACATCGGCAATTGGTGCCTGCTCCACCTGAATGCTATCAAAATCCGCATCCAGTTCTTCCGCGACAAGCATGGCGAGGGCCGTCAGGACACCTTGTCCCATTTCCTGCCGCGGTATGGCAACAGTGACGATACCGTCCTTGTTGATCTTGATCCACGCGTTGAGGGCGATCTCACCGTCATCTGCCGTGGCCGAGAAGGCGGCCTCGTCGGGCTCACCTGAAAGAACACCATATCCAACAGCGAGGCCGCCGCCGACGATTGCACCGGCAACCAGAAACTTGCGTCTTGTGAGTTTCAGTTTTGCCATGACTAGGAGCCTCCCTGCATCTTTGCGGCCTTGTGGATGGCTTTGCGAATGCGCGGATAGGTACCGCAGCGACAAATATTGGTGATGGTGTCATCAATGTCTTCATCCGTCGGTTCTGGATTTTCCGAAAGCATGGCAGACACAGCCATGATCATGCCTGACTGGCAATAGCCGCATTGGGGGACTTGTTCATCAATCCATGCCTGTTGGACATTGGAGAGGGCATCTGTTGCCAGACCTTCGATGGTCGTGATCTTCGTGCCGACAGCATCGGCGACGGGGTAGGTACAGGACCGGATGGGTTCGCCATCCATATGGATTGTGCAGGCACCACAAGCAGAAACTCCGCAACCGAATTTAGTTCCCTTAAGTCCGACTGTATCGCGCAACACCCAAAGCAACGGTGTGTCTTCTTCTACGTCAACCTGATAGGGCTTGCCGTTGATCTCAAGATCCAACATTATATCGTCCCATAATAGAATTCATTAAATGACCGTTGGTCATTATATTGATATTTTTTGGGGTTTATGTCAAATATTAGGACAGACAAAAAAGGTGATACGGACTACAAACCGTTTACTTTTGTTGGTGTACAAAGGATAGTAAGAAATATCTTCGATCCTTAATTTATTGAACAAAGGTCAGTATGAGTGGTTTAATCGCACGGCGCGCGACAAATGAAACCCAGAAAGAGGCAAAAAGGGATGCCATACTAATTGGCGCCCGGGCGGTCTTTTCCGAAACCGGTTTTTGGGATACAAGCATGGCTATGATCGCGAAACGGTCTGGCCTTGCGAAGGGTACAGTATATCTCTATTTCAATAGTAAGGAGGAGATATTCCTCAGCCTGACCTCGGATGAGATTGAGACCTGGCTTGATCTAGTAGATCGTCAGCTCCTGGAAAACGGACCCAGTGATATCGATGAATTTATCAATCTACTTCTGGTCAGTATGGAAGGAAGGGACTCACTCGTTCGGCTACTGACCCTGTTGCATCTGGTGCTCGAGAATAATGTCACTTATGAGGCTGCCTTAAATTTCAAACAGAATTTGGGACGTCGTACTTTATATACGGGCAGTCTGGTAGAGAATGCCCTCCAGTTTTTGCAGCCGGGCCATGGTGTCTCCTTGCTTCTCAATATCCATTGTCTGGTCGTCGGATGGGGTCAGATGTCCAATCCGGCACCTGTCTTAAAAGAGGTGCTGGAACGTCCAGAGATGGCGCCGTTTCGCGTGGACTTCAAAGAGAGTATTCGTGTGTCTCTGACAGCTCTGCTGTATGGATACAAACATCAAAATAGGTCGTCAGGGCTGAGCCTCTGAAAGAGCCGACAAAAACTGAGGACCGTATTTTTCTTTTTTGCTGGCGCCGACACCTGAAAGTTCAGAAAAAGCAGTAAGTGTCTGGGGTTTGAGCTGGGCCATCTCCACAAGGGTGCGATCGTGGAAAATCACGTAAGGCGGCACGTTCTGCGCCTTAGCCAGGTCCAGGCGAACTGACTTCAATAAATCAAATAACGCTTCTTCCTCGGGGCTCGAAAAGACGGTTGGTAACGCACGTCTGGACTTTCGAACTTTCTGAATTTTGATGGGCTTCTTCAGCTCCAAGGTCGCTTCACCCTTCAATACGGGGCGGCATTTTTCTGTCAAGGATAACCCGCCATAGCCTTCACTATCCACATCCAGCATACCCAAAGCAAGAAGCTGACGGAGGAGGGATTGCCATTCCTTGCGTGAGTAATCTGACCCCATGCCATAGGTTTTGAGATTGTCATGGCCGAACTTTTCAATTTTATCAGTTTCGGCCCCCATCAGCACGTCGATGACATGTCCAGCGCCGAACATTTCTCCAGTGCGGTAAATACAGGAAAATGCCATTTGAGCCGCCTTGCTGGCATCAAACAATGTTGCTGGGGTGAGGCAGTTATCACAGTTGCCACATGTTTCAGGGGGATCTTCACCGAAATATTTCAAGATCAGGTGACGGCGGCAAAGGGCACTTTCGCAAAATTGCAAAAAAACTTCCAATTTTCCATGGTCGGTTTTGCGTTTTTGCAAATCCTTGTCCGGGTTATGCATCAGCATTTTCAGCTTGGCGACATCCTGCATGCCGAAGGCCAGCCAGGCCGTTGCCGGCAAACCGTCGCGACCGGCACGGCCGGTTTCCTGATAATAGGATTCCATATTTTTCGGAAGATCGAGATGGGCGACAAATCGCACATCCGGTTTGTCGATCCCCATGCCAAACGCAATAGTGGCGACAATGATAACGCCATCTTCCTTTAGAAAGCGGGACTGGGTCTGCTGCCGAAGTTCCGCATTCAGACCGGCATGATAGGGTAGCGCGATACGCCCTGTGGCTGCGATCTTCTCAGCCACCTGTTCAACTTTTTTGCGCGACATGCAATAGACGATCCCTGCATCCCTTGCATGCTCTGATGAGAGAAATTCGAGCAGTTGCTGGACGCCACCCGTTTTATCAACAAGCCGATAGCAAATATTCGGGCGATCGAAGCCCGACCGGAAAATACGACCATAAGACAGACCAAGTCGCTCAATAATGTCTTTTTCTGTTGGGGCATCCGCTGTAGCGGTAAGAGCGAGCCGGGGTGTGTTAGGAAAGCGATCCTTGAGGGTGCTTAGATTGAGATATTCAGGCCTGAAATCATGCCCCCATTGGGAGACACAATGGGCTTCATCAATGGCAAACAAAGCCGGATTGCTACGCTCGAGTAGGTCCAGAAAGCCAGCAGAAAACAATCGCTCCGGCGCTACATAGAGAAGTTTGATCTTTTGGTCCAGCACGTCCTGACGGATTTGAGTTTGTTCTTCCCAGGGAATGGACGAATTGAGAGCCACCGCCGCAATTCCCAACTGTTGCAGGGCCTCCACCTGATTTTGCATCAAAGCGATCAAGGGAGAAATTACGACTGTCACGCCGTCCAAGCAAAGGGCTGGTACCTGATAACATAAGGATTTTCCGCCGCCCGTCGGCATAAGTACCAGAGCATCCTGTTTCGACAGGATATGAGCGACAATATCTTCTTGCTGATCGCGAAAAGCGGGGTAACCAAAAACACGCGTTAAAATATTTACTGGATCAAGCGACATACCACTTTTATACAGGCAGTCGGCTGACAATCAATGCTTCAAATCCGTCGGCGAGAGTTTTTCTGCAGAATATCAGAGATAGTCTTTCAATCGCTCTTTCAGCGCTTGGATCTCTAGCGCCGCCTCGGCCAGTAAATGCTTAAGTTTAGCATTTTCTTCATCGACCTTTTTCAACCGGTTCATTTCATTGTCGTCCTGTTTCTGTGCTTGTTTCTTCCATCTATACAAAGTCGCTTTGGAGACCTTGTATTTCTTCATTGTTTCTTCCAGTGAGAGGCCATCGGCCATTTCCTTAAGGACCACCTTAATATGATCTTGCGAAAATATATTCCGTGCCATTGACAATTCGCCTCTGGTTATTGGGTTAAAGAGCCATCATTTTGCCCCATCTCTTTCAGCATTTTCGAGGTTGCCCAAATCTGACCTTTGTGAGGAACCAGGAAGCTATTTTTTTCCAATATCGTTCACAACGGCCTGAAGAGCCGCAAGATTTTCTGGAATAGCACTGCCAGCAATCAGTTCCTGAGAAGCCTTTGCTGCCGCAGCGGGATCACTTGTCAGTAAATGTTTAGAAGCAGCTATGGTGACAGCGTTATGGATGGAATAGCTGTGTTGTTGCTGAGCAATAACATTCTGCAAGGCTAATCCAATACTGTGAGCCATTTGCTGATAAAGAATGGCCATCGCTTCGCTTGGAGCCTCTCCAATGACACTTAAACTCGTTTGAGCTACAGATCCGGTAATTTGGCTATTTACGAAAGAATCAGACATTACCAAGTGTCTCCCTTATTGACGTTTGAGCGTTCCATATCTTGCTCCTGAATGATCACTACTTATGTGCAGTTGAAAGGGAATTTCCTGTCCCGGCGACTGCTTGGTGAAGGTGTGTATTCTTCGAAGCAGGGTTTATATGACCCGATGTCAGATGTTTCATGTGGGCAGGGCTCAAATGCTGGTTCGCTAACGTGTTTCGTAGGATAGCTTGTAGATTTTGAGTAAGCGCAGCCATATTGAGGCTCTGAAGATTTTGTTGATTGGCGACAGCATTTTGTATTGATGCACCGACGGCCTGGGCTGTGGTTTGATATAGGGTTCCAATGGATTGGGCCGGTGCCAATCCAAGAGCGAGCGTATTGGTCTGTGAAATTGCATCTGTAATCTGGCTATTCACAGACCTCACTTGTCCCGGTTTTTGCGTTCCAGTCATTGATTTTTCCTATTCTGCCGAGGATCGGATTCGAAAATTGCGAGAGTTTTATAAAGGATGTTGCCCGCAATTTTCGAGATTCCGTATATGAGTTACCGTTTCCGATTTATAGATTGTTTAGGTGCCGCCACCGAATTTGGGGGAATTGTTTGCCCCCTGGAAGCCTGCCAAAGTACCTTTAAGTGCCGCCATGGTTTCTGCAACAGGATTTCCACTTAAAACCTCTTGTGTGGCTTTGCCTTCAGTGGCTGTGTCAAGGGTATAGAGCAAGCTCACGGCGCCTGTGACAACTGCGGAATCGATTGAGTTTTTATGCTGTTGGTTTGCAACCATGTTCTGCATCGACATACCCGTCGATTGGGCCATCATCTGATATAGCATGCCCATGGATTCTGCGGGCGCATCGCCCAGGACCTTGACATTTGTCTGGGTGACAGCGTCGGTAATTTGGCTGTTCATCCACGTATTTTCGGCCATTATTCACTCCTTTAATGAGGGGTTAAGTCAGTTCTTGTTGATCAGATTGCTTTGGCGGCTGCCTGAAGAGATAGCAAGGCTTCCGCGACAGGATTTCCTGCGAGGACTTCCGAGGTAGCTTTCGCATCTGCGGCAGTAGACATGGCATAGAGGATATTGGTTCCCTGTGTTGTAACCGCGAGATCTATACTGTTGGCCCCTTGCTGATTGGCGACAGCATTCTGCATGCTTGCTCCGACAGCCTGGGCAAGGACCTGATAGGCATTGGCCATAGCGATCGATGGGGCATCTCCGAGGACTCCGACATTGGACTGAGTAATCGAGTCCGTGATTTGCGAATTGACGGGTGTATCTCCTGGCATATTTTTTCTCCTTAAGGTGATAGGTTATTAGACTTCGCACTTAATTCGTCGTTTGAGCTTCCTGTGGATTTGAGCCTTTGGAAGCCTTCGCTTGCGCATTTTTTAAATCTGTAACGATTGCTTGTAGAGTTGAGACTATTTCCGCGTTTACATTTCCAGAAAGAATCTCATTTGAAACCTTTGCATCTACCGATGAATCGATGCTGTACAGCATGGCAATACCCTGACTGACAATAGCGTTGTCGATGGTGTTCATACTCTGCTGATTGCTAACGGCATTTTGCATGGAGGCTCCAACCGTTTGCGCCATTACCTGATATACCGTTGCCAAGGATTGGGCAGGCGCGCCTCCAAGCACGGTGAGGTTTGACTGTGTGACCGCATCGGTAATTTGACTGTTTACAGGAGTATCGCTGGCCATCTTTGTTACCCTTCTTTCCCTGGCAAAATGCAGAATGGGCTGTTTCCCTCTGCTGTAGGGTCAAGACGCAACTCAATGAGAATTTGTGACATAGCCATAAGAAATTCTTGTGCTCATTGCGAAAACTCTCATAGTGTCGGGTCAGCTATTGCAATTTGCAGAGATAGAATTCGCAATCGGCTTTGATCAAAGTAAAATCAGGAAAACGACACGCGTGATCGCAAGAAACAATACAGAAATAAAGGGATTGAGGACGATCGGTCGAATTGTCAGAAAGGTCCTGGATGAGCTGGAAAATGCTGTGGCCGTCGGAATTTCGACGGCGGAGCTTGACGAGCTAGCTGGCCAAATTTTGGAAAGCGAAAAAGCCAGGTCCGCACCGAAGTTGGCTTATGACTTTCCTGGCTTTACCTGTATCAGCGTGAACGATGAAGCAGCCCACGGTATTCCCGGTCCGCGTCGATTAAAAAACGGTGACTTGGTCAATATAGATGTCTCTGCAGAAAAAAACGGGTTCTGGGCGGATTCAGGTCGATCCATTCCTGTTGGGGACGTCACGGTCGACGCCCGCGATTTGTGCCGGGCGACAAGAAATGCCCTTTGGGCCGGCATTCGGGCTGTCAAGGCAGGTCAGCCGATCAATGTCATTGGCAAGGAAGTTGAGCGTACGGCCATTGAGGAAGGATATGAAATTATTAACGGCTTGGTCGGTCATGGGGTCGGACGGCACATTCATGAGCCGCCCGAAGTGCATAACCTTTTCATGCCAAATCATACCGACCTGTTGGCGGATGGGCAGGTCATTACTATCGAGCCTTTCCTGACTTCAGGACGTGGGGACTATAAAAAGGCAAATGACGGCTGGACACTCAAAACCATTGATGGCGCGTTGTGCGCTCAATATGAGCATACCTTGATCGTGACCGCACAGGGGCCGATTGTCCTGACCTGAAACGACCCATCTATCCTCCCATTTGTTTAACAATTTTGTCCATAGCGGCAGCTGTTGCAGCTACGGCGTCTGCAGTGATACCAGCAATTTCCTGACTGGTTTGCGCAGCAAGTGCCGTACCGCTGGCGCTTGTAACGGCATTCAACCCTGTTACAGCCGCCTGGGTTTGGGCATTCAGAGCTTGGGTAATGACAGCAGTTTGCGCATTATATGATTCACCTATAGTCGATTTCTGGGCGCTGATTGCAATGGCTTCCGCATTCTTAAGAGCGGCTAACGCAGCCGCTCCAGAATTTGTAACGCTGTTGACCAGGTTGGAATTGGCTGTGGCGTTCTCAAAGGACAAACCCGAAGAGTGGGCAACATATTGATAGAGAAGTCCCATTGCAAAATCCGCGGATCCTTCAATATTTTTTGTCGACGGAGAGATAATATCGCTTGTTGACGTAGGGGTATTGGGCATTCCTAAATCCGATCAGTAGGTAATTGGTTTCTATTTATAAGAGTATAGGCTATTTATCTATAGTGTCTTCAGGCTCCGTAGTTACGGCTTCAGTCGAGCTTTCATTTGTAATTTCAGAACCTTTTGTGTTTTGTTTTTCAGGTACTGGTGATGTCAAAGCAACCAGCTTATGAAGGCAGTCCAGAAGTTCATTCAGCGAAAGTTTTCCTCTATTTTCAGTCTGCTCAAGGCCTAGAAGTCGATTTGCACCTGCAGCCACAATTGCTGTTCCAATGATGTTCAATTGCTGTTGATTGGCTGAAGCATTCAACGAATTCAAGCCTGAAATTTGTGCCATATTTGCGTATGTGGAAGACAGGGCTCCAACAATTTCTTGGTTAGTTAGAATTTTTTTTGTTTCAAATATTGACTGATTTATTTCACTTTCTTTAATATCTGTTGTCATTTTCTAAATTCCTTAAGTAATCGATATATTTTTGAATATAGTAAGCGAAATAAAAGATTAAATAAAAATTTTAAGTATTCAATTTGTTATAGCTATTTGTTTGACTACACACGTATTAATTATATTTAAAATTGTAAAAGCACTTTAAAAGAGAATAATTCCAACCACATGTGGATCGGTGTCGGCATTGCTTAGGCAGAGTCGATTTATCTTTTCTGGCAGCATAATCACATGGGGAAAAATCTTGGAAGCAACAGTTAAACGAATGGCGCCCGAGTTGCAATCTGGTCTGAACAGCGACAAGGAAAGATGTTTTATCGATCCTTGTCCGTGTAGTAGGGCGGTTCTCGAAAACAGGATGGAAGGAGCTTTTCCGGAAAATGCTCACAGTGACGTAGATGCAAGGCACATGGCTAAGCTGGAGAATCATTTTTGGCTTTCTTGGAACACTCATAAGGAGTATTTAAAGAAACTGAGTATAGTTTGGATGAATGTAAGCGCCTCGGATGCAGAAGACGCCTTTAGCGAGGCAACAATTCGAGCATTTGAAAAGTATCGGAGTTCTTCTAACGAAATAAGTAACGAGCGCGCCTGGTTCGCTCGACTTCTTCATAACATCTGCATTGATCGCCATCGAGCGAACACTCGCCAGAAGAAGCTTCGAGAAAACATAATGGAGTTAGATTCCCAATTTTTTCCTATAAAAGAGAGTGCTATTGCAACCCCGGAGGCCGAACTCATTAATGAAGAATTGAAGACCGACATATTTAGATCAATAGAAGAACTCCCGGAAAGACTTAAGCGACCTTTGATCATGCGTCTCGTACAGGAAGAAGACTATGATGATATTGCGAGGGAGCTTGACATATCAAACGACAATGCCAGAAAGAGGGTGCAGCAGGCGCGTGCCCATCTAAGATCCAGTTTGGCGCATCATAAACAATAATTTCCAGAACATTTGTCTATGAATTGATATCTATTTATGATACTTTTAGTCTCATTAATGAATCTTCGATGCGGATAATCTGATTTTATCTATCGACAATAGTAAGTGAAATCAGGTAACGACTATAGAGAGTAACGCTGGTTTAGCAGTGTTATGTAGCTGGGGAGCTATTTCGAATGAAGGATGGGATTGTCACGCGTGATCAGCGCGTGGATACGGCACCTTTCGTGTCTGACGAGGTCAAACTGACCACATGCTATATGTGTGCTTGTCGATGCGGTATTAAAGTGCATCTAAAAGACAATCAGGTCCGCTATATCGAGGGTAACCCCGATCATCCTGTTAATAAAGGAGTGCTTTGTGCTAAGGGATCTGCTGGGATCATGCAGCAGAACTCTCCGGCGAAGCTGCAAAAACCTTTGTTGCGGGTCGGTGAGAGGGGTGAAGGAAAGTTCAAGGAAATCGAATGGTCCGAAGCTCTGGAGCTTGCTACTGGTTGGCTAAAAGACGTTCGCGATAAAGATCCATCACGGTTGGCCTTCTTTACCGGCAGGGATCAGTCCCAAAGCTTTACAGGTTGGTGGGCCTCACAATTCGGTACCCGTAACTTCGCTGCCCATGGCGGATTTTGCTCCGTCAATATGGCGGCGGCAGGTCTATATAGTATAGGTGGCTCCTTTTGGGAATTTGGAGAGCCCGACTGGGACCTGACAAAATATTTTCTGATGTTCGGGGTCGCTGAAGACCATGATTCCAATCCCATCAAGATGGGCCTTGGTAAATTGAAGACCCGCGGTGAGGCGAAATTCGTCTCCGTCAATCCCATCCGAACGGGTTATTCCTCTATTGCAGATGAATGGATTGGAATTAAACCGGGAACGGACGGTCTGTTCGTTATGGCTTTGATCCAGGAGCTATTAAAGTCTGACAATGTGGATTGGGACTATCTCGGCCGCTATACAAATGCGGCTTGGCTGGTGATCCAGGATCCTGGGTCGGCACAAGACGGCCTTTTTGCCCGGGACAAAGATGGAAATGCCTTCGTGGCGACAGCCAAAGATGGTCTTAAATCCGTCCAGGATACAGACGCGGACCCGGTTCTGGTTGGTGAGTATCAGCTGGAGAGCGGGCAGAAAGCTGTTCCGGCCTTCCAATTAATGGCCGAGAGATACTTGTCAGAGGATTATGCTGCAGAGGCCGTTTCTGAAAAAACTGGTATTCCTGCTGAGACTATACGCCGGATTGCTGCAGAACTCGCGAAAGTCGCGTTTGAAGAAGAAATTGTGCTTGATATACCCTGGACAGATTGGGCGGGACGTAAACAGGAGAAAATGATCGGTCGACCTGTTTCCATGCATGCCATGCGGGGAATATCTGCCCATTCAAATGGCTTTCATACCTGCCGGGCTATACATTTGCTGCAGATGCTCCTCGGATCCATAGATGTTCCTGGCGGCTTCCGGCATAAACCTCCTTTTCCAAAACCTTGCCCTCCTGGACCAAAACCCGCGGGGCATGAGTCCAAAGCCAATACGCCACTTGGCGGTATGCCATTGGGCTTTCCACAAGGCCCGGAAGATCTTTTAGTTGATGAACAAGGAAATCCTAAGCGTATCGACAAAGCCTATAGTTGGGAATATCCGCTGGCGGCCCACGGCCTGATGCATATGGTGATCCATAACGCCTGGGCCAGTGATCCGTGTGAGATTGATGTCCTGTTCATGTATATGTCCAATATGGGCTGGAACAGCACAATGAACGTGCCAGATACCGTTCGCTATCTGACGGATAAAAAAGCTGATGGATCCTACAAGATCCCACATTTTATTTATTCAGACGCTTATCATTCAGAAACGGTTGCCTACGCGGATCTGATCCTTCCAGATACCACTTATCTTGAACGGTGGGATTGTATTTCCTTACTTGATCGACCTATTTGTAGCGCCCATGGAGCCGCCGATTCCATTCGCCAGCCGGTCATTACTCTCGATCGGGATGTCCGACCATTTCAGGATGTTATGCTTGATCTTGGTGTAATGCTGGGACTTCCCGGCATGACAGATGACACTGGCGCAGCAAAATACCCCGGCGGCTATTCTGATTACATGGTCAATCACGAGAGGTCACCCGGAATTGGGCCGCTCGCCGGTTGGCGCGGAGAAGATAAGTCAGGGCAGGGACGCGGTGCCCCTAACCCGGATCAGCTTAATTCCTATATTGAGAATGGTTGCTTCTGGGAGAAGCATTTCACTCCGGAACAATCCTACTACAAATTTGCCAACAAAGCCTATTTGGAAGAAGCCGTCTATATGGGCTTTATGGGCGCTCCGGATCCAGTCGTGATGCAGGTCTATTCGGAGACAATGCAGAAATTCCGTCTCGCTGCCCAGGGGCATGGAGATAGGCAACCTCCAGAGCACTTGCGTGAGCGGGTCGGAGAATTCTTTGATCCCCTCCCGCTGTGGTACGTGCCATTTGAAGAGGAGGGACTAGATGAGGAAAAATACCCGCTCCATGCTGTAACCCAGCGGCCTATGCATATGTACCATAGTTGGGGCAGTCAGAATGCCTGGCTCCGCCAAATTACAGCTCGCAATCCTTTGTTCATGCATGTGGATACTGCAAAAGAGCTTGGCATTGAAGACGACGACTGGCTCTGGGTCAAGTCTCCCCATGGCCGGGTAAAAGGGCAGGCCAAGCTGATGACGGGCGTTAATAAATATACCGTCTGGACCTGGAACGCGATTGGTAAACGAAAAGGCGCATGGGGCCTCAAAGATGTAGCGCCGGAAGCTACCAAGGGCTTCTTGCTAAATCACATAATCTCTGAGCTATTACCGTCAAAGGAAGATGGCTATCGTTACTCAAACTCTGATCCGGTGACGGGTCAGGCAGCTTGGTATGATCTCAAGGTGTCTATCGAGAAATGCCAGGAAGCTGAATGTGGGGAGACATCCCCTATGCTTGACGCTCAGGATGCTATTCCGAATAAATCAGATTGCCTTGAAATATCGAGGTATGGGGCCGCCCTTTCAGGAGCTCCAAGTGGTAAGGATAGCCTTCCCCATGAAGAATGGATTGGAAACCGTGAGGAAAATGCGAGCTCCAGCAGTGGAATCCGTACAGGGCATGGTAACAGAATCGCTGAAACCCAGGGCGAAGAGGGGACGAAATGACATCGCTTCCAACAAACTCACCGACAAAAAAGCTGGGTCTTGTTATTGACCTGGATATCTGTGTTGGGTGTCACGCTTGTGCAGTAAATTGTAAAGAATGGAACACCAGTGGTCATTCAGCCCCGTTGACTGACCAGGATCCCTATGGTGCGGATCCATCCGGTGTCTGGTTTAATCGCATTCATAGCTTTGAAGTGGAAAATGAGAAAACCGGCGGTCGTACTGTCAATTTTCCAAAAAGCTGCCTGCATTGCGAAGATGCACCCTGCGTGACCGTATGTCCGACTGGTGCCTCCTACAAGCGCGAAGAGGATGGTATTGTTCTAGTCAATGCAGATCATTGTATTGGCTGTAAGCTTTGCTCCTGGGCATGTCCGTACGGCGCGCGGGAGTATGATGAAGATGCGGGTGTCATGAAGAAATGCACTTTGTGCGTCGATAAAATTTATAACCCGAACCTTCCTGAAGAGTCTCGGGTACCTGCTTGTGTCTCAACCTGTCCGGTTGGTGCTCGGTCTTTTGGAGACCTGGGGGATCCAAACTCCGATGTGAGCAAATTGGTGGAATCTCGCGGTGGATATGATCTGATGCCGGAACAGGAATGTAAACCGACCAACAAATACCTTCCGCCACGCCCTAAAAAACAAGGTAGTCCGGAGAATGACACCATGGCATTGACTCCGATGGCTGACAGTTCGGCGGGTGTGATCTCCCGTTGGGTCGACAAGTTTCTCTCAGCTTAGGAAAAGAAGTTCTATGCATCCGGCAAAATCAGTCATCTTTTTTACAACGGCTTCTGGGGGAGGGTATGGACTTCTCCTGATTCTATTGCTCGGGAACGTTTTTAACCTTCTTCCGACCTATATCTTCTTCCTACTTGTCTGTTACGGATTGGCCTTTATTCTGATTGCTGCGGGCCTGTTGTCGTCGACGTTTCATTTGGGCCATCCGGAGCGCGCATGGCGAGCCTTGACCCAATGGCGATCCTCCTGGCTCAGCCGGGAAGGGGTGATGGCGATCGTGACCTTTATCCCAACTGGATTATACGCGCTCTATGTTATCTTTTTTCAGGATAGTTTTTCTGCTCTGATGGAATTGATTGGGCTTGTTGGGGCCGTTTGTTGTGTGATCACGGTCTATTGCACGGCTATGATCTATGCTTCTTTAAAGACGATCCACGCCTGGTCTAACAGATTTGTCCCCTATGGATACCTCCTGTTGTCTCTGACAACAGGTATGGTGCTGATCACGGGTATGATGATGGTTTGGGGTTATGACACCGGCATTTTTGGATGGTTGTCGCCTCTTCTACTGCTGGGCTCGCTATATTGGAAAGTCTCATACTGGCGCTTCCTGGATCAGACGAAAAGTGTCTCTTCGCCGGAGTCAGCGACAGGTCTCGGTGAATTTGGTGCTGTCAGTCTGCTGGAGGCGCCTCATACTGAAGCCAATTACCTGATGCAAGAAATGGGTTTTAGTATTGCCCGCAAGCACTCAGAAAAGCTGCGGAAGATTGTTCTTTGGGCTGGTTTTGGCGCGCCATTCATCTTGCTGGCGTTTGCCCTGTTTCAAGCAGGGGTGATAGGGGGAATTGCGGCAGTGCTGGCGGTGGTTTTGGCGGGCATTGGTATCTTTGTTGAAAGATGGCTGTTTTTTGCCGAGGCCAAGCATACTGTTGCTATGTATTACGGGGCAAAGGACGCCTAAAGGGCTTTCGGGAATGCGTCTCTCAAGAGCATTCCCGAACGTTTTAGTTTCTAACTCGCACGCTTAAATTTCCGCCGCTTAAAATTTGAACGTTTATTGTTCGAATTTGCATCCGGGTTTGCGGATTTACTAGATTTAAATCCCGGCTTGCCTTTATTTTTGCTGACGGTTTTCTTCGGGCGCTTACGAAAGGGCTTGATTTCAGCAGGCTGGCTTTGTTCCGCCGGTTTTCTTGCAGGCCGTCCTGATCGTTTCGGACGATGCTTGTTTTTCTGCGGAACCGGGGCTGGGAAGGGGTGGTCGTCATCGATACGTACCTTCTGTTTTATAACTTGTTCAATATTGCGTAAAAGATTGCGTTCGCGGGGCTCACAAATGGAGATGGCGATCCCGTCGGCACCGGCGCGGCCTGTTCTGCCGACACGATGCACATAATTCTCAGGTTCCATGGGCAGATCGAAATTGATCACATGGGTGATGCCGTTGACATCAATACCGCGGGCCGCGACGTCGGTTGCTACCAGTACAGAGAATTTACCGGTCTTGAAGGAGCGAAGGGTTCTCTCACGGGCTCGCTGATGCAGATCGCCGTGAATGGCCGCTGTTTTCAGCCCCTCGACACTATTTGAGATTTCCTCGGCAAGTGCATCCGCTGTGGCTTTGGTTCGGACGAAAACCAGAACCCGTTCCATCTCTTCCTGAGCCACCAGATGCATCAGGAGATCTTTCTTATCAAGCTGGCGGACCATCATGACAGAATGATCAATGGTCGAGGCAACAGCGGCTTTGCGCTTTGCTTCCACATAGATCGGCTCGTTCAGCAGCTTTTCAGAGAGTTTCTTGATCGCCGGGCTCATGGTCGCTGAAAACATTACCGTTTGATGCTCTTCCGGCAGATGCTCGGCAATGAAATTGACATCATCAATAAAGCCCATATCCAGCATACGATCGGCTTCGTCGAGAACAAAAGTCTTCACGTTATCGAGCTGCACGGTTCCGCGCTTCATATGATCCATCAGACGGCCAGGCGTCGCGACGAGAATGTCAACACCACGCTGTAGCTGCTGCAGCTGTGGACCGTAAGGTGCACCGCCATAGGCAACCACATGAAACAGTTTGATCCCGCGGGTAAAGACCCGAATGCAAAGGCCGATCTGGCTGGCGAGCTCCCGTGTTGGAGCAATAATGACAGCGGTCGGCTTATTGGATTTTGGCCGCTTGCGGTCATGCGAAAGGCTCTGCAGCAAAGGCAGGACAAAGGCTGCAGTTTTACCGCCGCCGGTTTCAGCAATGCCCATAAAATCCTTGCCATCCAATAGATCAGGAATGGAGGCAGCCTGAATTTCTGTGGGGGCTGTAAAGCCCTGTTTTTCGATTGCACGCAAAAGCGGCCCAACAAGGTTGAGCTCTGTAAACTCGGTCATAAACTACTTAGTCCTCAATAAAATGTCATTTGCCGCCTCGATATGAGGCGACGGATTTGGCCAAGAAAGGTGAGGAACCGTTTCTCCTTGGCCTGGCACCCTAATTCGTTAAGAATATTTGCCTGACAACAGTATCTGAATACTGCGGAAATACGTTTCAAAACCTGACAGATGAAAACTGCCCTACCTAAGAGCCAGTCTTCATTTCCGGCTGATTCCAACCGTGAGAGGCCATATGCGGTGTTCCGCCCCGAAAGTCAAGGAATTATCCCGGCATGGTTAATAAATAGGCGAATATTTTCCGCCTTTTCTTCGCCGGAATATAATCCTATTCTGCCCAGTAGCTTGAGTTTTTATATGAGCAATCTATTGAGATGCCCCATGCGTAAAAGAGGGGTAAGGATAGTTGTTTAACGGGGGTAAAGAAGTTGGAAATACAGGATATTATTGATCAGGTTGTTGAGGCGGTTACCCTCTATGGCCTTGATGTGATTGGTGCGATCATAATTCTGGTGGTGGGTTACATACTCTCCAAACGCATCCCAAAGACCATGACCAATATTATGAACAAGAAAGGCGTTGATCCAACCGTCAGTGGCTTCCTTGGCAGTATGGTCAAATTTACGATCCTGGCCGTTACGGTCATTTTCGTCCTTTCACAGTTTGGCGTGCAAACAGCCAGTCTGGTTGCGGTCTTTGGTGCCGCCGGTTTGGCCATCGGTCTTGCGTTACAAGGAACCCTCAGCAACGTAGCTGGTGGCGTGATGCTTCTGATTTTCCGGCCTATGAAGGTCGGTGACTATGTAGAAGTTGGCGGATATGCCGGGTCAATAAAATCTATTGATCTTTTTACCACCGAGTTGGCAACGCCGGACAACATTCAGATCATTATCCCGAACGGAACGGTATGGGGGAGCGCTATCAGTAACTATAGCTTCCATGCCACCCGGCGTATGGATTTTGTTATCGGAATTGCTTACGAAGATGATATTGACCGGGCCCGGGCAATCATCGAGAAGGTTGTCACGGCAAACGAGATGTCTCACAAGGATCCGGCGCCGTTGATTGAAGTCGCGGAACTTGCCGATAGCTCCGTGAATTTCACGGTACGTGTCTGGTGCGATAACGGCAATTATTTTCCGCTAAAATTTGCGCTGACAAAAGCCATCAAGCAAACCTTCGATAAGGAAGGTGTTAGCATCCCGTATCCGCAGCAGGTTATTCATCGCGTTGAGGAAGCCAGCTAATAAAAATATGGCCGGCTTCCTTAACAAGTAGCCGGCCACCTTTCTAGGGCGTGTGGATGTGGCCGTCGACACCCCATTTCCTCCAGAAAAATCCTCGAACATTAACAAGAAACGCCGTGCTCCATCCAAACAGGATGATGCCGCTGACGGCTTGCAAGGACGAGGTGACATACCATTCGTCGGTGAGGACGATGTCGCCATAGCCAAGGGTGGTGTATGTCACCGTCGAGAAATAGATAGCCTCCGTGAAGCTTTTCACATCACCGCTGAGCCAGTAAAAGACCGCCCAAATCCAGGCTTCAATGGTATGGGCGGCAAACAATCCGATCACCACAACGATCATGATAATGATATGGCCGAAAGTCGGCAGCCGCCTGTCCCATTTCGGGCCAATAGTTTTTACCCTGCGCAAGAGAAGCTCCAGGCATATGGCATGATTGACGACGCAAACAATAATGAGCGCCGTTCCCACGGCAAGCTGGATGAGCATGAAGCGATCTCCTTTGAGCAAATGTTAGTATTACGCGGCCGAGGCTTTGATCATATCGGCCCCTTTTTCCCCAATCATAACAGTCGGTGCATTTGTATTGCCCCCGATTAGGGTGGGCATGATGGACGCATCAGCAATTCGCAGGCCCTCAATCCCGTGAACTTTAAGCTCAGGATCCACAACAGCCATGGGATCCGTCCCCATCTTGCAGGTGCCGACCGGATGATAAACGGTGTCGGAACGGCTTCGTAGGGCATCAATAATTGCCTCGTCCGAACTCGTATCTACCTCATACAAGGGCTTCCCTCGATAGTGATCGAAGGCGGGTGCGTCCAATACCTTCTGCATAACCTTGAAGCCCTTGAGAAGGGTATCCAAATCCTCTTGTTCGGCGAGGAAATTCGGGTCAATCATTGGCGCTGCAGAGGGGTCGGCACTTTGCAGACCTACAGTACCTCGGCTTTTCGGTCGCAATACACAGACATGGCAGGAATACCCGTGCCCCAGATGGGTTTTTCGTGCATGGTCATCCAATGGCCCGATTACGAAATGTAATTGTATGTCTGGTCGGTCGAGGCTGGGATCCGTTTTCAAGAAGGCGCCGCGCTCCGCGAGTGGGGAAGTAATGATCCCTGTCCGTTGTTTCCTCCATTCCATGATCCCTTTCATGAGATCAATGCCGCCACCTAAGGAAATTCCCATGGTTTCACGGGAAGAGGACTTATAGGCAGTCACATAATCGATATGGTCCTGGAGATTTGCACCGACACCGGGAAGCTCATGTACGACTTCAATCCCGTGCTTTGCAAGCTCTTCACCCGGACCGATACCTGAAAGGAGTAACAGTTGTGGTGAGGCAAAGGCGCCGCCACAGAGAATGACTTCTTTTGACGCCTTAACGTCATGGGTCTGTCCTTTTTGAGTATAGGTCAGGCCCACCACCTTTTTACCTTCCATCAGCAACTTGGTCGCCAATGCATTAGTGATCACATGAAGATTGGGCCGGTTGAGATTGGGAGTAAGGTATCCTTTCGCCGCACTCCAGCGTTCGCCGTTCTTCTGGGTTGTCTGGTAGGGCCCAACGCCTTCCTGTTCTTCGCCGTTAAAATCCATATTTGTAGGTAGCTGGACCTGCATGGCGGCATCTGTAAAGACATCGCTGACGGGTGTTCCGGATCTGAGATCAGCCACGTTCAGCGGTCCGCCCGTTCCGTGATAATCGTCGGCCCCGCGCTCGTTATTCTCTGCCTTTTTGAAATAAGGAAGGACATCATCATAGGACCATCCGGGATTGCCGAGTGCGGCCCAATCATCATAATCAGACTTATGGCCCCGGACATAGAGCATGGCATTAATAGAACTCGATCCGCCCAAGGTCTTTCCGCGGGGTTGATACCCCTTTCTGCCTTTCAGATGTTTTTGCGGTACGGTATCAAATCCCCAATTGAAGAATTTTCGGGGTAGAATGGCTGCGACACCAATCGGCGCATGGATCAGGATGCTTTTATCGGGTCCTCCAGCCTCGAGCAGGCATACTTTGACAGCAGGATCTTCTGACAATCGGCTGGCAATGACGGAGCCGCCGGATCCACTTCCTACAACGATGTAATCAAACATGCTTTCCTCCCATTTTATTTTTCTTTGGTGTTCTGCTGATAAATCCAGTTTTTTCGTAGGTTTTTTTCAGCAAATCAGTCTTCTACTACTGGCGTCAAGTTTCTCAATTCTCCAACGATAAACTCGGCAAATCCATTGATACGAAGTTCCGGGAACTTTTCCGTAGCGTCTAAAAGGGCATGGACATCTTTTTCAAGGATACCAATGGTGTTGGCGATGGAATAGCCTTCATCCGCCCAGGAGATTTTATCAATGTTATCACCAAACCAAGTACTGCCAGAACTGGTTCTGGCGATTCGAAGCAAGGTTTCAGTGGGAAAATCAAGTTTCTCGGCTGCTTCCATAATCTCGCGGACCGCGATAACGGAAGTTGCCGCCAGCATATTGTTCAAAACTTTGCAGGTCATGCCTGACCCTAAGGCACCTAAATGAGTGATCTCTGAGCCCATGGTTGAAAATGCCGGCATTAGCTTGTCAACTTCAGGTCTTTCTCCGCCCACCATAAAGGTCAGCGTGCCGTCTATGGCTCGATAAGGGGCGCCGGACATCGGGGCGTCGACAAGGTTGGTCGTCTCAGGGATCCGTGTTCGCAAGTCATGGATAAGGCCGGGTGACAAGGTTGAACTCACCACGAGAGTTTCAGGGACAATATTTCCAGTAAAAAGTCCCTGTTCTTCAAAACACAATTCGATTGTCTGTGACCAATCGCGGACGACTGATATCACGGCTGGGCAGTCCGTCGCGAGATCAGCCGCAGAGGCGCGCATGCGGGAGGAAAATCCCTCGAACTCTTCCATAGGCCGGATATCATATCCCCAAACGTCAAATCCTCCAGACAACAGGTTTTGAGCCATTGGTAATCCCATAGCGCCGCAACCGGCGATCCCGATACTTGGTGCCTTAGTCAACAGCCTCTCCCTTCAATTTTGTATTCGTTGCCTCGAAATAGCGTGTGGGCGTTGTCCCGAGTGCCAATTTGAACATCGCAATAAAAGCGCTGACGCTCTCATACCCCAGATCTAGCGCAACTGTGGTGACGGAGTTTCCCTGGGCAAGAAGCTCGAGAGCAGCAAGCAACCGCCGTTGCTGTCGCCATTTGCCGAAGGTCAGGCCAGTTTCCTTTTTGAACAGACGGGCTAGAGTGCGCTCACTGGCGCCGCTTTTTTCAGAAAAATCTTTAAGGGTTTGATTGTTAGCTGGTTCATCAAGCAGGATATCGGTTATGCGGGAAAGGCGTTTGTCCATGGGCATGGGTAAATAGAGTGGGGCCTGATCTGCTTCACGTATTTGATCTAGAATCACTGACATCAAACGGCTGTCACTGCTGTTTGGCGCATAGTCGCGAGAAATAGATTCAGCGCGAAAGATCAACTCCCGTAACAACGGACTGACAACCAGGACCTGACAGTCTGAGGGCAAGCTGCGGCTGTGCTCTGCGGAAATATGGACGCTTCGAAATTTGGCCTTGGCAGTTGTGTTGACAGCATGGGCCACATCCGGTGGGATCCAGACAGCCCGCTCTGGCGGCACCATCCAGCGGCCATCTTCGGTGGAAACGATAATGATCCCCTGTGACGCATAGGCAAGTTGGCCCCAGCGATGCCGGTGAGGGGCCACTCGGACCCCAGCCTCCATATCAAAGGCCCTCAGAATGATAGGCCTTTCAAGAAAATCACCTGGTTCGTAATGGGCAGGCTCGATCGTTGTTTTCATGGTCCTGACCTAACGGTCTGAAGAGTGGTACCAATAATCACAAAAAACTGGTACTTTTACTGGTCCAATTTAAGGGCATACTGGATGTTGCTCTATATTGCCATAAAAGGATAAGTCGATGTCCCAGGAATTTGCAAGTGTTTGCCCTTTGGATTGCCCTGATACCTGCAGTCTGACCGTTACTGTTGAGGACGGACAGGTTGCCAAGGTGCGTGGCTCTGAAGCCAACCCGGTAACCGGCGGTGTCGTCTGCAATAAGGTCGCCCGCTATTATCCGGAATTTGTGCATGGACCGAACCGTTTGACGACGCCCCTGAGACGGACGGGCCCTAAAGGTTCCGACAGCTTTTCACCCATCAGCTGGGATGAGGCTCTTGATGAAGTGTATGAGAAATTTAGTGCCATCATCGAGGAGCACGGACCGCAAGCCATCATGCCCTATAACTATGCCGGCCCACATGGCATGCTGGCGGCGGGTTCCATGGACATGCGGTTTTTCCACCGGCTTGGGGCAACCTTGTTGCATCGGCGGGCACTCTGTGGTGGCATCAAGTCAGAGGCTTATAAAGGAACCTTCGGGACTACGGCGGTTATGCAGCCGGAACAAGCGGTTCATGCCAATCTCATTGTCGTCTGGGGCAATAATGTCACCTATTCCAACTTGCATCTCGCACCGTTGATCAAAAAAGCCAAGGCGCGTGGCGCCAAAGTCGTGGTCATTGATCCCAAGCATATAAAAATCGCCGACCAGGCCGACATGTACCTGGCCGTCCGGCCCGGCATGGACATCATCCTCGCCTGGGCTGTCGCGAGAGAGCTTGAGCGCCTCGGCGCCTTCGATCCCGACTTCATCGCAAAAAATGTTCAGGGAGCGGACGAATTCATGACAAAAGCTCATGAATACACCCTCGAACAATCGGCGGAACTTTGTGGGGTGTCGGTGGAGGAAATCCAGGCCTTTGCCGAGCTTTATGCCGAGAGCAATCCGGCTGCGATTTCGGTTGGGAACGGGCTGGAGCGAAACAGGAATGGCGGGAACGGCATTCGCGCTATTTTCGCCCTGCCGGCGCTGACCGGGAAATTCGGTGTCCGGGGCGGCGGTTTGATTGGCGGGTCCGGCAATCTGTTTCCAAAAACCATGGATCGGTTACAGCGGCCGGATTTGATTCCTGAAGGGACACGGACCCTCAATATCCTCGATATCGGGCAGCATCTTGTTGAAGATGATCTGGATGTCCCACTCAAAGGGTTGTTTATCTACAACCATAATCCGGTCATTGTTTCGCCGGACCAGAATCTGTTGAAGAAAGGCCTGTCCCGCGAGGATGTGTTTATCGTCGGCTGTGAGGTGGCGATGACAGACAGTATGAAATATGCCGACATCATCCTGCCAGCCGCGACCCATTTTGAGCATGATGATATTTTCTGTGCCTATGGACAGCCGTATCTGCAACGTGCTGATAAGGTTATCGATCCGGTCGGGGATTCTCTCCCCAATACGGAGATCTTCCGTCGGCTGGCTGCAAAATTTGGATTTAACGAGGAAATCTTTAAGGCGACCGACAAGGAGCTGATGGATGACGCGCTTGATGCCACCGATCCGCGCCTGAAAGGCTTTAAGCCAAGCGAAATACCAGTGGGAACAGCACTCTCTATGGAGGACGGGAAAGGAGAGACCATTCTCTATGGCAATACGATGCCATCGACGCCGAGCGGTAAGATTGAACTGCAGTCAAGCTATCTCAACGATACTTTTAAGCAGCATATCCCCAGTTTTGATCCGGTTGAGGCGAAACTTCCCTTATCCCTCGTAACCCCGTCCTCAAATAAAATGGTCACCTCAACTTTTGGTGGGGTACGGGCTAACGACGATGTGCCCGCCCTAGAAATGCACCCAACCGACGCAGCGGCACGGGATCTCGCGGATGGATCTTTGGTCCGGGTCTATAATGATCTGGGCGAGGTTTTTCTGCCCCTCAAAATTACTGATCTCGTTAGGCCGGGTGTGTTATATTCTCCGAAAGGTTCCTGGTTCAAGACGACACCCAATAATCAGACAGTTTCGGCTCTGGCAGACACCTCCAAAGCCGACCTCTGTGAAGGGGCCTGCTTCAATGATTGCCGGGTGGAGGTCGTCGCCGCCTGAGTTAGGAAAGGCATGGAATGACCTCTGATGATCTATCTGGGACTGTTGTAAAAGGCGGCTGCCTCTGTGGGGCTGTGCGCTTCGAAATCAATCAACCCCTGCGTCCTGTGGTGGTTTGCCATTGCAAGCAATGTCGACAGACGTCAGGCTATCTTGCGGGTTTCACAGTCTGCGATCCGGATAACATCCATTTTCTGAAGGATGATGGCCTGACCTGGTATCATTCTTCAGAACAAGCCAAGCGCGGATTTTGCAATAAATGTGGCTCCAGCCTGTTCTGGACGGAAACCAAGGGTGGCAATCTGGGTATTGCTGCAGGCTCGCTTGATGAGCCGACAAAACTGAAAACGGCCATGCATATCTATACGGAATTTGCCGGAGACTATTACGAGATGACCGACAATCTGCCGAAAAGAGAACGGGATCGCCATCCTGACGATATCCTCGAGTGACTTTGGCCTAGCCAGACTGATGCCCCATCCGCTAAAAAGAGGTCGCAAATAAGGGGGCATTTATGGATCTTGAACCAAGAGAGTTTTTACTGGAATTGTTCGGCGCGGCCGTATCCGCTGCTGATCCTCTTAAATGCCTGGCTGAGTATCTGCCACCTCCTCCCAAGGGACGAACCCTGGTTATCGGCGCAGGCAAAGCTGCCGCTTCCATGGCCAAGGCAGTTGAGGACCATTGGCAAGGGCCATTGGAAGGTCTGGTCATTACACGTTATGAGCATGGATTGCCCCTCAAGCATATTCGCGTGGTGGAGGCGGGCCATCCGGTGCCGGATCAGGAGGGAGCCCAGGCAGCCGACGAAATACTCCAACTTCTGGAGGATGTGGGACCAGATGATCTGGTGCTTTGTCTGATATCCGGCGGTGGATCTTCTTTGCTGGCCAAGCCCGGCGGAGACATAACCCTTGCTGAGAAAAAGGCGGTTACCAAAGCCTTGCTCGCGTCGGGAGCAGATATTACGGAGATGAACACATTACGCAAACATCTCTCTGCCATCAAAGGCGGACGGTTGGCGTTAGCGGCCCATCCGGCGAAAGTCGTAACCCTGGCTATTTCCGACGTGCCTGGAGATGAGATGGCTGTAATTGCTTCAGGACCTACAGTTCCGGACAGCACAACATCCGCGGATGCGTTAGCAGTTTTGAAGAAGTACGAAATTGATATCCCATCTTCTGTATCAACTTATCTGGAGAGTGAGGCATCAGAAACCGCCGGTGCCTCTCATGAAGCTTTTGAGAATTCTAAGGCGCATATGATTTCCACGCCGCAGGCCTCTCTCGAAGCTGCCGCAGCCTATTGTCATGAAAAAGGCATTTCGTCGCTCATTTTGAGTGACCGGATAGAAGGGGAAGCAAGTGAGGTTGCTAAAGTTTTGGCAGCGATGGCTTTGCAGGTGAATGCCCAAGACCAGCCGATCCCGAAGCCTTGTGTCTTGATTTCGGGCGGGGAGACAACGGTGACTGTGAGAGATAGCGCAACCAAGCCGGGGCGGGGGGGTCGTAATTGTGAGTATCTGCTCAGTCTTGCCCTAAACCTGAACGGTGCCGCAAATATACACGCGCTTGCTTGTGACACCGATGGGATTGATGGGACGGAAGACAATGCCGGGGCAGTAATTGGACCCGATACGTTGGAGCGATCCGGCGAAATGGGGATCAGTGCCACGGACTTTTTGGCCCGACACGATTCCTACACTTATTTTGACCGGCTGGGGGATCTGGTTAAAACCGGTCCGACCCGAACCAATGTCAATGACTTTCGGGCCATCCTCATTCTCTAATCAGATCTGCTTACCCATCAGGACCACCAGCAAAGCACGGGCTTCTGCGTCTGTCTCATTGCGGATTTCATGGGGACGATCCGCAGCGTAGCGGGCCGTTTCTCCCGCAGCGACTTTGTCCTTTTCATCTCCTGCAGTTACTTGCAGCTCTCCTCGCAAAACGGTCAGATGCTCTGTTGTTCTTGCCGTATGTGGGGCGGAGGTCAGTTTTCCGCCCGGTTTGATGGTCAGTTCATACCATTCCATATCATTGACCAGGCTTGCGGGGCCGAGAACAGCCAGCCGATACTGACCTGCTTCATCATTCATGACCGGGATGGAAGATTCACTGATCACAGTCAGGCTGTGATTCTCTTCCTGACCGCGGATGAGGTCATCGATTGACTCGCCTAACGCTTCTGCCAGTCGCCAAACAGTCGCAAGGGTCGGATTAGTCTCGTTGCGTTCAATCTGTGACAACATGGACTTCGAAACCCCGCACACCGCTGCCAGCTGGTCCAGGGTCAATTGTTTCTCTTTCCGCAAGCGATTGATATTTTCACCGACGGCGGGGGGTGTATTTTTTAAATCTGACATCTTTTCCTATTGACAGGAATTAAATCCAATATAATTTACAAATACAGTATATCGGATTTTTATCCAATTACCAGAAAATAGGTGCATCATGTTTACAATTGCCAAAACCGAAGCGACACGTGGTATCTGGTCTTCCACCCGAAATATGCCGGATGCACCTGGCCGTGGCATGGTGACTGTCGATGTTATTGCCGCGGGGATCTGCGGCACCGACTATCATATCTATAATTGGGACGCCTGGTCCTCTGGCCGCATTAAGACCCCGATGGTCATCGGTCATGAATTTGTCGGGATCATCAGCGCTATTGGTGAAGATGTGACAGGCTATCATGTTGGCGAGCGGGTCTCTGCGGAATGCCATATTGCTTGCGGCGAGTGTCATTTCTGCCGGACGGGAAACGCCCATATCTGTGAGAATACCAGCATTATCGGTGTAGACCGGCCGGGCGCCTTTGCCGAGCAGGTGGAAATTCCAGCCAGCAACCTTTGGAAGGTGCCCGATGCCATTCCCGATACCCATGCCGCCGTCTTTGATCCCGTCGGTAATGCTATGCATATGGTCTCAACCGCCAAGGTAACGGCGAAGCATGTTCTGATTGTTGGCGGTGGCCCCATCGGGTTGTTTGCGGCTGCTATTGCCAAGGCCCATGGGGCACGGTCGGTTACAGTACAGGAGCCCAATCAGGCGCGGGCCGCCATCGCTCATAGTTTGGATCTGGATTTGGTTGTTAATCCTCTATTGCCGGATAGCACGTCCAAGATACTGGATCTGACAGATGGTCATGGTCCGGAAGTGGTTCTGGAAGTCAGTGGCAATGGTCGCGCGCTTAATGAGGCACTGGCCATTGCAGCGCCTGGCGCGACAGTGGCCCTGCTTGGTATTCCGGGCGGGCCCGTAGAACTCGATCTAGGGGCCAAGGTCGTGATGAAAGGCATTAGTCTGCTCGGTGTTACCGGACGGCGTATGTACGAAACCTGGTATCAGGTGGAAGCCTTTATGCTGAAAAACCCGGACCTCATTGACAAAGTCATCACTCATGTCTTGCCGGCAACTGAGTTTGAAAGAGGATTTGAGTTGATGGATGAAGGGGCCTGCGGAAAGATCGTTCTGGACTTCCAACAGATTGAGCATAGGTTATCAGCATGACCAATGCCCTGATATCTAGATTGACGGAAGAGCTTCAGACTGCAGAGACTGACGGCACTTACAAGAAACTAAAAACCATTGAAGGTCCGATTGGCGACAAGGTCTGGCTGAAGGATAATGGGGAAGTCATTCTCCTGTCCTCAAACGACTATCTGGGATTCGCTAATCATCCGGAAATCGTTTCCACGGCAAGGGACGCTCTTTTGTCTTATGGGGCAAGTACAGCCTCTGTTCGGTTCATTTGTGGAACCCAAGACGTCCATCAGACACTGGAAAAGGATCTTGCTGAATTTCATGGAACCGAAGCCGCTCTGACCTACTCCTCATGCTGGTCGGCCAATACAGGTTTGTTTTCCGCGATTACGTCAACGGGCGATGTGATTTTGTCAGATGAGCTCAACCATGCCAGCCTGATTGATGGTATCCGGATGACGGCCAAAGATGTCGTCCGGAAAGTCTACAAGCATTCCGATATGGAAGATCTGGAAGCCAAGCTTATTGAATATAAAGATGCTCCGTCGCGAATGATTGTTACGGATGGCGTGTTCTCCATGGAAGGGGACATAGCCCCTCTCGATCAAATCGTGGCCCTCGCGAAAAAACATCATGCATTGGTCGTACTGGATGATTCCCATGGGTTAGGTGTCCTTGGTGAAACCGGTCACGGCACGGCGGAACATTTCGGTGTGATGTCAGATATCGATATTTTTACGGGGACACTCGGGAAAGCTTTGGCATCGGGAACAGGCGGATTTGTTGCCGGGCCAAAAGCGGTAACGGAAACCTTAATCCAAAAATCCAGACCGCATCTCTTTTCCAATGCACTGCCTGCCAGTGTCGCGGCGGCAGGTAGCAAATCTCTCGAGTTGCTCTCACGTCATCCTGAAACTGTCCAGGCTTTACAGGAAAAGGCAAAAAACTTCAGGATACGCCTGAAGGAGTTAGGGCTTAACCCCTTGGACGGCGGCAGCGCTGTCGTGCCGGTGATTGTAGGAGAAACAGCAACGGCCATTCGTCTTGCCGGAGAAATGCTGAAGAAGGGCATTTTCGTTACCGGCTTTGGCTTTCCGGTCGTCCCGGAAGGGGAAGCCCGCTTGCGGTTTCAGGTCTCGGCCGCCCATACAGAGGCAGAACTGGAAGAAGCCGCTCAAACCCTGAAATCCTGCCTCGGCGGAGGTGACTGAGGCTTTTTCTCCTCTATTTCTTGGAATGTCTGAATGGCGAGCCTGTTCTAGTCGACGTCGCCCTTTAAACAGGATATCACTTGCCCGCACCCTATAATGGGTCCGTATCCAATATCGATTTCAGAAAAGTAACATGGGCAAGAGCGAAGCATACGATTACGTCATTGTCGGCGCCGGGTCTGCGGGTTGCGTGTTGGCCCACCGCCTGACGGAAGATGAAGATGTCTCCGTCCTTTTGTTAGAGGCAGGCGGGCGCGGGCCTTGGTGGGACTGGCGGGTGCATATGCCGTCCGCCTTGAGCTATCCCATGCATTCTCCATCATTGGCCTGGCAGTATTATACCGAGCCTCAGGAACATCTGAATAATCGGAAAATTTACTGGCCGCGCGGCAAACTCCTCGGTGGATCTTCGGCCATCAATGGCATGTGCTACGTTCGGGGTCACGCCAAGGACTATGACGGCTGGGCATCACGTGCTGGACTGGAAGACTGGTCCTATGCCCACTGTCTGCCGTATTTCAGGAAAGCGGAAACCTATGATCGCGGACCAGACGAATATCGGGGCGGAGAGGGGCCGCTGCATGTTTCTGTCGGCCCTTGCGATAACCCGCTTTATCACGCCTGGATGGAAGCCGGGCAGCAGGCTGGTTATCCCTTTTCAGATGATATGAACGGCTATCAGCAAGAAGGCGTCGCCCGAATGGATATGACCGTCCATAACGGTCAGCGCTGGAGCACGGCATTAGCCTATCTCCAGCCAGTCCAGAATCGTCCAAACCTGACTGTGATCACACGCGCGGCTACACGCAAGGTTGTGTTTGAAGGAACCAGGGCCACCGGTGTGGACTATATGGTACTTGGGCAAAAGAAACATGCGGTTGCAACACGTGAGGTTATTCTGGCCGCAGGCGCCATCAACTCGCCACATCTTCTGATGATCTCAGGCGTCGGACCAGCAGATCATTTAAAACAAAATGCTATTGATGCTGTGATCGATCTGCCTGGTGTCGGTCAAAACCTCCAGGATCATCTGGAGCTTTACGTCCAGCAGGAATGCAAGCAGCCAATCACCCTCTACAACGCCATGTCACCACTCGCCAAGCTGAAAATCGGACTGGAATGGCTGCTGTTGAAAAAAGGGCTGGGCGCCACCAATCATTTTGAAGCCGGTGGCTTCATTCGGAGCGAAGCGGGGATAGAGCATCCCAATCTTCAATATCACTTCCTGCCGATGGCCGTGCGCTATGACGGTGGTAACCCCACAGATCGCCACGGCTATCAGGCTCATGTCGGTCCGATGCGTTCAACCAGTATCGGTCATATGTCACTCCGTAGCGGAAATATTGAAGACGCGCCAATTTTACAGCCCAACTATTGCTCAACGGAACAGGACCGACGGGAACTCAGGGGCGGCGTAAAACTTACCCGAGAAATATTTGCTCAAAAAGCGTTTGATCCTTTCCGCGCAGGCGAGCTGGCGCCAGGAGCTGATGCAAAAACCGATGCCGAGATCGATGCTTTCGTACGGGAGACGGTAGAGACGGCCTATCATCCCAGCTGTACCTGCAAAATGGGAACTGACGAAATGGCCGTTGTAGATGGTGCTGGCAAAGTTCATGGAGCTGAGCAACTGCGGGTCGTAGACAGTTCTATCATGCCACAGATCGTCAGCGGAAACCTCAATGCACCGACAATTATGATGGCGGAAAAGATTGCTGATCAGATACGTGGTCGCGAACCCTTACCCGCAAGTAATGCAGCCGTTTATGTCTCTCAAGACTGGCAGCATCAACAAAGATAACGGAATTGACCAGAATTTAAGGACTTGGAATGAGTAAAAAAATAACCAAAACCACCCTGCCGCTTTATATCGGGGGCAAAGCCTGTCTGGCCATTTCCGGCAAAAGCTTTCGGAATGAAAATCCTGCTACCGGTCGCAAGCTCACGGATGTGGAACAGGCCGGACGCCGGGATATCGAAAAGGCTGTCGTCGCTGCACGAAAAGGCTTTCAGACATGGTCGCAGCTTACAGGGATGGAGCGCGGACAAGTCCTCAAGCGGGCTGCCGCCCTCATTCGGGAGCGGCGCATGGAGCTTGCCAAAAACGAAGTCAGGGATTCAGGCAAACCAATTGCCGAAGCGCCAGAGGCCGATATAGACAGCGGTGCCGATGCCCTCGAATATTTTGGCGGCCTCGCGGCGGATGTAAAGGGCGAGCATCTTGATCTGGGCCCTGAGGCTTTTGCCTATACGCGGCGGGAACCTCTTGGAATTTGCGGTGCTATCGGCGCCTGGAACTATCCCTTTCAGATAGCCTGCTGGAAGGCCGCACCGGCACTCGCTGCCGGCAACTCGATGATTTTCAAACCCTCGGAAATGACACCGACCAATGCTGTCAAACTGGCAGAGATCCTGACGGAAGCGGGACTTCCAAACGGTGTCTATAATGTCGTCCATGGTATGGGGGAGACAGGCCACCTTCTGGCGAGCCATCCTGATGTTGATAAGGTGACCTTTACGGGCTCCGTTCCGACCGGGCGAAAGGTCTTAAAGGATGCTGCCGCGACCATCAAACATGTCACCATGGAACTGGGCGGCAAATCTCCTCTGATTATCTTTGATGATAGCGACCTCAAAAATGCTGTTTCCGGCGCGATGAACGCCAACTTCTTCACCCAGGGAGAAGTCTGTTCAAACGGGACCCGGGTTTATGTGCATGAAGACATCCATGACGACTTCATCGCTGCGCTTAAGGAGCGGACAGAGGCAATGGTTGTTGGGGACCCGATGAATCCCAAAACAGATATGGGATCGCTGATTACCCCGGATCATCTCGACAAGGTATTGGAATATGTGCGCCTTGGAATAGAGGAGGGAGCCCATTTAGTGACTGGTGGTGAAAAGCTCACGGTCAAAGGATTCGAAAAAGGAAACTTCATGTCTCCTGCTATTTTTACGGCCTGTCAGGATGACATGAGGATTTGCCGGGAGGAGATTTTCGGGCCGGTCATGTCTGTGATGACATTTAAAGATGAGGATGAGGTTGTAAATCGTGCAAACGATACAGAATTTGGTCTTTCCGCAGGTGTGTTTACACAGGATCTGACACGAGCCCATCGGGTCGTTGCCAAATTACGAGCCGGTTCCATCTGGATTAACAATTACAACCTGACACCAGCAGGCGTTCCCTTCGGTGGATACAAGCAATCAGGAATTGGTCGGGAGAATGCGGCCATGGCCCTTGAACATTTTACCCAGGTAAAAAGTGTTTACGTTGAACTTGGAGACGTTGAGTGTAGCTACTAAAAATGACTTTTAAATAATAGATTGCATAAAATATGTAATGTAAAAAATTAACATTAATTCTGCGTTAAGGATGGCTGGATTTCATAGTTGCCTGAAGATACATATCAAGAATATACCTGAATTTGCGGCGTTGACAGCTTGACAAAAAGCGCGGCAAATAAAGGGATTATCACAAGTCGAGTAAGTCCCTCCCATGGAAGCCTGGATCCCCATCACTATCTTTGCGGCGTTTTTTCAGAACGTTCGCACTGCAATGCAAAAATATATAAAGGACCGCTTGAGTACCGGTGGGGCGACCTATGTCCGGTTTCTCTATGGGGCGCCGTTTGCATTGATTTACATCCTGGGGCTTGACCAATTTACGTCCCTTTCCATCCCGGAACCCAATGGGGAATTTGGGATCTTCATGGCTATGGGAGGAATTGCGCAAATCCTGGCTACAGGCCTTCTTGTTTCTCTGTTCAGCCTTAAAAATTTCGCTGTAGGGACGACTTATTCAAAAACAGAAACTGTGCAGGCTGCGATTTTCGGGGTTGTCATTCTGGGCGAAAGTGTCGGATTTGGTGGATCCTTGGCAATTGGCATCAGCTTTGTCGGCATACTGTTGATCTCTATGTCGAGCAGTTCATTTACCCTTCGCGATTTCCTATCAGGCTGGACGACTAAAGCGGCAGCTTATGGCCTGTTATCCGGTGCATTTTTTGGTATTTCAGCGGTGTCTTACCGTGCTGCTGCCCTGGCTCTCGGCGGGGAGGGGGCCGTAATGCAGGCGGCATTCACACTTGTTTGTGTGCTGTTTTTTCAAACCGCCGTGATGACCGTTTATCTGCCGATAAGAGAACCTGGACAGCTTGTGAAGGTGCTCAAAGCCTGGCGGGTTGCCTTTTTTGTTGGCTTGACTGGCATGCTCGGTTCAGTGGGATGGTTTACGGCTATGACACTGCAAAATGCAGCATATGTGCGGGCTTTAGGGCAGATTGAACTGGTTTTCACCTTCATTGCTTCCTATTATTTTTTCAAGGAAAAGACCAATAAGATAGAGGCAACGGGAATTGGCCTTATCGTTGTTGGTATCCTGGTTCTGTTGCTTGATTGACAAACATTTTTCTCCAAAGGCTAAAAAATACCGTTTTCATCCCTTTCCCTTTAAAAAAAGCTGGTATATGGTTTGGCAAATGAGTTGATGTCAAACAATTGGATGTACACCTTTGGCGCAAAATTATTCTCCCGTCGAAATGATCGAGAAGCTGGTCGGCTTTGATACGGTTTCCCGAAACTCCAATCTTCCCCTTATTGATTTTGTCGCCGATTACCTTGATGGACATGGTGTCGCTTCGACCAAAGTTTTCAATGAGGATCAGACAAAGGCCAATCTCTACGCCACAGTCGGCCCAAATGTAGAAGGGGGCATTGTCCTTTCTGGCCATACGGATGTTGTTCCCGTTGATGGCCAGCCTTGGGAAACAGATCCTTTTTCAATTGTTGAGAAAGACGGCAAGCTTTATGGCCGCGGGACCAGCGACATGAAAAGCTTTTCTGCCATTGCTTTGTCAAAGGTTCCGGAAATGCAGGCAAAAGGGATTGCCCGGCCGATACATTTTGCGCTTTCCTATGATGAGGAAGTCGGTTGCTTAGGCGCGCCTTCCATGATTGACCGAATTGCCGAAAACTTACCACCGGCGCGAGCTGTCATCGTTGGGGAACCGACGATGATGGATATCGTCTCTGCCCATAAAGGTATCATGACCCTCAAAACGACGATCACGGGTCGTGAAGCCCATTCCAGTCTCGTGGAAGATGGGGTGAGTGCCGTCATGACTGGTGCCCGGCTGGTGACGTTCATTGCGGATATGATGGCGGAAAATAAAGCAAAGGCAGATCCTAACAGTAAATTTTCGCCGCCTTATACAACCTTGCACAGCGGTGTCATAAACGGCGGCACAGCTGCTAATATCATTTCGCGGGAATGCGTATTTCTTTGGGATATCAGGCATATACCAGATGATGATCCCATGAGTTTTGTGGATCGCTTTAATAGCTATTGTGAGACGGAATTGCTGCCGAAAATGCGGGAAATTGCCCCGGAGCCAAATATAGTAACAGAGATAAATTCTATCGTTCCGGCGTTAAATCCGGAACAGGACGGGGAAGCGGAAATGCTATGTAAGGCCATTACCGGCCAGAATAGCAGCAGTGCCGTCTCCTATGCAGCGGAAGCCGGCCAATTTCAGGAAGCCGGTTTTTCAACTGTTATCTGTGGCCCAGGGTCAATTGGTGTGGCCCATCAGCCAAATGAGTATATCGAGATTAGCCAGGTTCACGCCGCCGAGCAGTTTATTCTCAAACTGATCGACAGATTAGCGGAATAAATTGGATTAATTGCAATGGACAGGCAAAAAACTATTGTTTAGTCTCGGTTTCAACGACTGTGATCAAGTAAAATGTAAAAGACACAGTCAACCCGCCCAAAATGTACGGGCGATCAAATAAATGACAGGTTTTAGAGGTAAATAAAGGGAGTTGTTATGAAACTACGTAATGGACTTATGGCCGCGGTAGCGGTTGCCGCACTCGCGGTGGCTGCGCCTGCAAAGGCCGAAACATTCAAATTTGCGTTCCAAGGAGACCTAAGTTCTCTTGATCCGCATTCTTTGAATGAATCTTTCCTACTAGGAACACTTGGCAACGTTTATGAGGGTCTTGTTCTTTATGATGAAGACATGAATGTTGTTCCAGGACTCGCTGAATCCTGGGAATTGGTGAAACCAACAACCTGGAAGTTCAACCTTCGTAAGGGCGTGAAATTCCATGAAGGTCAAGATTTCACCGCTGATGATGTAATTTTCAGCTGGCAGCGCGCCGGTTCTAAAGGATCTGACCAAAAAACACGTGCTGGTAAGATTTCAAACATCACGAAAGTCGATGATTACACTATCCTCGTTGACACACCGGCTCCAAACCCAATTTTGGTTCGGGATCTGAACTTCCTGTACATAATGGACAAGGAATGGTCAGAAGCTAACGGCACAACCAATGCCACAAGCGCAACCGGTGATGACAAAGGCAACTTTGCTAACCTGAACTCCAACGGTACAGGACCTTTCAAAGTAAAAAGCAACCAGGCTGACGTTAAGACAGTTTTGGTTCGCAATGATAACTACTGGAAGGATATTCCATCCAACGTAACGGACATTGAGTTTACGCCGATCAAAGAAGCAGCAACCCGTGTTGCCGCCCTTGTATCTGGTGAGCTGGATCTCGTTTACCCAGTACCTGTGCAGGACTGGCAGCGTCTGGAAGAAGCTAAAGGCGTGAATGCCTTGGCTGGACCAGAAGCTCGGACTATTTTCTTTGGTATGGATCAGAGCCGCGATGAGCTTCTCTATTCCAACATTAAAGGAAAGAACCCGTTTAAGGATATCAGGGTGCGACAGGCCATGGCTCATGCGCTTAACCTTGATGCCATCAAGCAGAAAGTTATGCGTAATGCTGCAACACCTGCTGGTTTGATGGTTGCGCCTCAGATCAATGGCTTCAACGAAGCTTTGAATCTGCCGTATGAGTATAATCCTGAAAAAGCCAAGTCACTGCTTGCTGAAGCTGGTTACCCTGATGGGTTTGACGTCACAATTGACTGCCCGAACAATCGCTATGTCAATGACGAAAAAATCTGCCAGGCTGCCGCTTCCATGTGGGCGAAGATTGGCGTGAATGTTGAAGTTCTTGCTCAGCCTAAATCCAAGTATTTCGGTAAGGTTTTGGAAACCGGTGGCTATGACACCAGCTTCTATCTCCTCGGCTGGACACCTGGCACTATGGATAGTGAAAACGTTCTGTCTTCACTGATCGCTTGCCAGAACAAAGAAACCAAGCGTGGTCTCTTTAACCTTGGTAACTACTGTAATCCTAAAATCGACGAACTGGCAGCAGCTGTTGGCAGTGAAACCGATCAGGATAAGCGGAATGCCATGATTTCTGAAGCATTTGACATCCTCAAAAATGAGTATGGATATATGCCAATTCACCAGCAGCCTCTGTCCTGGGGTGTGAGTGATCGCGTGAAAGTAAACCAACGCGCCGATAACATTCTCGACTACCGTTATGTTATCGTAAAATAAGAAAACGAATGACGGGGCCTGCTAACTATTTGCAGGCCCCGTTTCTTTTCCATCCGTTGGTTGGTGTCTGAACATGATCGCGTTCATTTTTAAGCGACTGCTGCAATCCGTTGTTGTGATGTTGACAGTTGCTCTTATTGCTTTTGCTATGTTCCGCTTCGTCGGAGATCCTGTCAATAACATGGTTGGACAGGATACAACCGATACAGAGCGCGCGCAGCTTGCTGAAAGCCTGGGTCTGAATGACCCCTTTATCGTTCAATTTGGAAGATTTGCCTTTAACGCCATGCGTGGGGATTTCGGTATTTCCTATAAATACCGACGCCCGGTCAGCGAGCTCATACTTGAGCGGCTTTCGGCAACTCTGGAACTTTCGTTTGTTTCAGCAGTTCTGGCCTTGGTGGTCGGAATTCCGTTGGGTGTATATACGGCCCTTAGAAGCAAAGGTATTATTTCCAAAGGTATCATGGTTCTGTCGTTGATGGGGGTTTCCCTGCCGACATTCCTGATCGGTATTTTGTTAATTCTTTTATTCGGGGTGGTCCTTCGATGGCTGCCCACCTTCGGCCGAGGGGATGTGGTTGATATCTATGGATGGTGGACGACTGGTTTCCTGACAGTTTCCGGTTTGAAGTCTCTCATTCTTCCGTCCATTACCCTGGCCATTTTCCAGCTGACATTGATCATGCGCCTTGTCAGGGCCGAAATGCTGGAAGTGCTGCGAACTGACTTTGTCAAATTCGCTCGGGCAAGGGGATTACCGGATCGCGCCGTGCATTTTAAACATGCGCTTAAGAACACGCTGGTTCCGGTGATCACAATTACCGGTTTGCAGCTCGGCGCCCTTATTGCCTTTGCCATTATTACTGAAAGTGTATTCCAGTGGCCGGGCATGGGATTGTTATTTATTCAGGCTGTTGCCGACGTGGATATACCGATTATGGCGGCCTATCTCGTCCTGATCGCCTTTTTCTTTGTGGTGATCAATATGGTTGTGGACATTCTGTATTATGCTGTTGATCCGCGCTTGCGCGCTGACGCTGCGGTGTAGGGGGGATTATGGAACAAGCAATTGAAAAATCCCGCCTACAGAGATTCCTTGATGGTGATCTTTGGCATAGCTTTAAACGCAATCCTGTCGCGATCATTTCTTTCATCGTGACCGTTATCATGATAGCAGCGGCTGCCTTTGCTCCGCTTATCGCGCCGCATGATCCTTTCAACCTTGCTGCCATTGATATCATGGATGCAAGTGTTCCGCCGGCCTGGCAGGAATTTGGAGACCCTAGATTTGTCTTGGGGACTGATGATCAGGGCCGGGATATCTTTTCCACCATTCTTTATGGTGCTCGGATATCTCTCATCGTAGGCTTTGCATCAGTGATTTTCGCCATGGTCGTGGGTATCAGCCTCGGCTTGATCAGCGGCTATGTCGGAGGACGCACAGATGCTTTCATCATGCGGATTGCTGATATTCAGCTTTCCTTCCCCTCCATTCTGATCGCTTTGCTGATTGATGGTGTTGCCCGCGGGGTGGTGCCGAAGGAAATGCATACGGATCTTTCCATCTATGTTCTGATTTTTGCCATCGGCGTTTCCGGCTGGGTGCAATATGCGCGAACAGTACGAGGGTCCACCCTTGTTGAGAAAAACAAGGAATATGTCCAAGCTGCCCGGGTCATTGGTATTCGACCTCTCACTATTTTGTGGCGGCATGTTCTGCCGAATGTGATGGGGCCGGTGATGGTGATTGCAACGATCCATCTGGCACTTGCCATCATAACCGAAGCAACCTTGTCCTTCCTGGGTGTTGGTGTGCCGCCAACGACACCTTCGCTTGGAACCCTGATCCGTATTGGTAATGAGTATCTGTTCTCAGGGGATTGGTGGATTACCATTTTCCCAGGTGTTGCTCTGGTCATTCTGGTGCTGGCCGTGAACTTATTGGGCGATTGGCTTCGTGATGCCCTTAACCCGAAATTACGATAGGGGAGTGGTAAGTTGGCTCTATTAAATATCAATAATCTTCGGATTGAGTTCCCCAGTCGCCATGGGACTGTAGTCGCTGTTGACGATGTCAGTTTGAACGTTCAACCCGGTGAAGTTCTCGGGGTCGTCGGTGAATCCGGCGCCGGTAAATCAACGATTGGCAACGCCGTTATTGGTCTTTTGGAACCCCCTGGAGAAATGACTGAAGGACATGTTCTGCTTAAATCAGAACAGATCGACACGCTGTCTTTGGAAGAAAAGCGAAAAATACGCGGACGCCGCATAGGAATGATTTTCCAGGACCCGCTGACCTCTCTCGATCCTTTGCAAACGGTTGAGCAGCAGTTGGTTGAGACCATTGATTTGCATCTAAAGCTCGGCGAGGCGAAATCTCAGGAACGGGCGGTGGATCTCCTCCGGCAGGTTGGCATCCCTGAGCCGGAACTTCGGATTAAGAACTACCCGCATCAATTTTCCGGTGGAATGCGGCAACGCGTGGTGATTGCTCTTGCCCTTTGTGCAGAGCCGGAAGTAATCATTGCAGACGAGCCAACCACGGCTCTCGATGTCTCTATTCAGGCGCAGATTTTGGAGCTGATGCGCCGCCTGTGTAAGGATAAACAAGTTGGCATGCTGATCATTACCCATGATATGGGTGTGATTGCTGATATTACGGACCGTGTGGCGGTGATG
The DNA here is from genome assembly GCA_024743055.1 of Pseudomonadota bacterium. Classification (GTDB taxonomy): domain Bacteria; phylum Pseudomonadota; class Alphaproteobacteria; order Sneathiellales; family Sneathiellaceae; genus Sneathiella. The sequence continues at coordinate 13,937 of JANSXH010000008.1, read as the reverse complement.
TATCACGGCAAGCTGGTGGAAGAAGGGACGACTGAGAAGATTCTCGGTAACCCCGATCATCCCTATACACAAAGTCTGATCAGTGCGGTACCAAGGCCTGATGTTCGCCTCAGACGCTTCCCAATGGTCAATTATATTGAAGAGGAAGGGGAGCGGACAAAGGATCTCGACCTTTCTACACATTGGCTGGGCCAAGCGAGAGATTTTGACGCTGTTGAAGGACCACTTTTAAGCCTGAAAAACCTTGTAATGACCTTCGTGACAAAACCGGCTTTCCTGAAACGAAACCGTATAATGTTTAACGCTGTTGATGATGTTTCTTTTGATATCAATCAGGGAGAAGTATTCGGTCTTGTTGGCGAGAGTGGAAGCGGTAAATCTACAGTCGCACGGATGGTCTGTAGTCTCTATACGCCTGCGGCAGGCGAGGTGAATTTCGCCGGGACAGACCTTACCAAGATCAAATCGCAAAACGAGCTCGACTATTATCGACGTCAAATGCAGATGATTTTTCAGGATCCGTTTTCGTCCCTTAATGGGCGGATGAAAGTTTTGGATATCGTCGCTGAACCAATCCGGTTTCATAAGCTTGCTTCCAGTAACCAGGAGGTTGAGCAAATCGTTATGGACCTATTGGATCATGTGGGTCTTGGCGCCCAGGCAGCTGTTCGGTTCCCTCATGAGTTCTCTGGTGGACAGCGACAAAGAATTTCTATTGCCCGCGCTTTGGCAACCCGTCCAAGATTCCTGATATGCGATGAGCCAACGTCTGCGCTTGACGTATCTATTCAGGCTCAGGTCCTGAATTTGCTCAAAGACTTGCAGGAAGAACTCGGGCTCACAATGCTGTTCATTAGTCATGATTTGCCGGTGATCCGTCAGATGTGTGACCGTGTTGGTGTCATGAAAATGGGGAAACTCGTTGAGGTTTCCGCAACTGAGGACCTTTTTGAAAATCCAAAAGCTGCCTATACGAAAGAACTCCTCGACCTGATGCCAAGGCTCGACAAGCTCTCCCACGAAGGGCTGGAACTAGAGGACGCCTGACCCTACTTGAAAGGCGTAATCACCGGTAATTTACAATGTCAGCTAGAGTTTCAGCATCATGAAGTAGCTGTTGGGATCGTCAGTGTAATTTGCAAAAGGTTCGCATTGGACAAAGCCGTATTGGGAATATAGGGCTCGGGCCGCCTGATACCCTGGCTGTGATCCTGTTTCCAGGTAAATCCCTTTATAACCGCGCTCGCTTGCAATGGATACGGTATGATCAAGAAGCGCTTTAGCGATGCCTTTTCCGCGATGAGTTTCCGCTGTATGCATGGATTTTAGCTCGCCAGAGGTAGGATCTATCTCCTTCAACGCCGCGAAACCAGCCAATTGGCCAGCTATTTCTGCGCGCCAGAAAGTTATTTCATCGCCTTTAAGCCCACTAGGATCTAGCGTGTGGTCGCTATCCATTGGCGATAGCGAACTCATAAGTTTCTGGTGGATGTTCAAGAGGTCTATAATATCTACCGATGAAACATCATCAGGCAGGATTAATATTTCCTGTGTCATTTTTGCTCACGGAGTCCTTCCAATGCCATTTTGACGACCGATGTCCCTCGTTCCCAGATCATGTTCTTCCAGTCGTCGGCGTCTCCGTAAAAGGCATCCCGGATTTGTTTCTTTATGGCTTTACCTTGTTCGCTGCTGATATCGCCCTTCAAGTAAAGCCAGTTGTCGGCACGCAGGGATTCAAGGACTTCCATAACCGGTAAAGTGCCATATTCAATGGCAACGCAGGTATGGCTGGCATTTGGTGCCATGTCGCAGACCCCGCCATCAATAGTCCCCCGAACAATTGCTGAGCTCGATGTTCCGGCTTCTGGGGAGGTGACATCATCCCCATACCAACTCATGGCACGCGGCAATCCCGTCGGGTCGCCCACATAGATCAACTCGCCATGCCCATAAGGGCCAAGGCCAGTATGAAAATCCAGCAGGGCGAGATGCTTGCTGTTGCCCGCATGCTGCTTTGAGACCGCTCGTAACGTATCGTTGGTCCAGGTAGGTTTAAATCCACCAAAGAACAAACCATCCGAGTGAATATGTTGTCCACCCGTCACAGCGGCCTGGAAGGTCCCAAGCCCTCTTTCAGCGACGTAGGCGTCAATCTTACTTTGAGCAGCTTTATAGGCCGGACCGTGCCAGTCGTCCGGGACCAGCATGTCATGCACTTCTGCATAGTCGGAGTTGTCCGGCAGGCCCTGCGAGTAATCGAGAAAATTCCGATTGAGATCGACATTGTCCTCATTGACCCGTCGAACATGAGAAAATCCGTAAGGGTTTATCGCATGGATTAGAATAACGGCCGTATCCTCTGGCAGGTCATTGAAATAACCCTCTTCAAGCATTCCAACCTGTACCCCTGAGCCGCAAAAACCCTCACCGCCATGTGTTGCAGAAGAGATAAACAGGACCTTGCTGGTGTTATCTGGGCCAATTCGGACAACATCCATGTAGAGATCTTCACCCTCGGCGCCTTTAGCTCTGTCATTGTGATGGCTTTCAACATTGAAGCCGCGCTCTTCACAGGCTTTTAGGAACTTGGATCGGGCTTTCGCATAGGTGGCTGAAAAATAGGCTGGAACTGTCATGGATTTCCCCCGTTTATCTAATTAATTGTTTGATCTCCATCATATAGTAAATTGACTGCGATCTTTGAACTATTTTGGACAAAATAAAAAAAACATCTACACTCCCCAGAAAAAGTTTTTCTGCTAAAAGAAATTCTGAAAATGTCCCTGGGGTAAGCTATGTCAGACGATATCTATGTCATCTTCGGATCGGAATATTCGCCGTTCTCAGTAAAGCTGAGATCTTACTTCAGATATAAGGGCATTCCCCATGAATGGCGGCCGAGGACACAGGAAAACTACGCAGAATTTCAAAAATATGCGAAACTCCCACTGATCCCTTTGGTGCTTGGCCCGAAAGATGAAGTATTGCAGGACTCAACCCCCATCATGGAAAAGATGGAGGAGCGTTTTCCAGAAAAACCGATCCAGCCTCCGAGTGAAACACTGGCATACTTGTCGACGCTTCTGGAAGACTATGGGGACGAATGGGTCAACAAACCGATGTTTCATTATCGTTGGTGGCGAGATGAAGATCAGCAAGCGGTAGGGGATGGCCTCGCACGTGCACTGCTCCCCAACGGAGATGCCCAAACCCGCGAGGAAATGGCGGGTCAAATTCGTAAACGCATGGTTCCACGCCTGAGCTTTGTCGGATCCAATGAGATTACCAAGGACACTATTGAGGAGTCACTGGACAATCTTCTGACTCTTCTGGAGAAACATTTATCTACCCGGTCCTATATATTTGGCGGCCAACCTTCTTTTGCCGATTTTGGGCTTTGGGGGCAGATTTACAGCTGTATGCTGCAGCCGACGACAGAGAAACTCATCCGGACAACCTATCCAAACTTACTGGATTGGATTGAACGTATGCTGGATCCCGAGACCACTGGCGGTTGGGAGGATTGGCCGCGTCTGTCCTCAACCCTTGAGCCTCTCCTGAAATCAGAAATCGGAGATTTGTATCTACCTTGGAGTGAAGCCAATGGTAAAGCAGTTTTTGGGGAACAACCGGAATTTACCGTTAAGCTAAATGAGCGTGAATTCACTCAGCAGTCGGCAAAATATTCTGCCCGTTCTCTACAGGCACTGAAGAACAAGCTTTCAGCCCTCGGAAAGGTGGGGGAGCTTGAGGAAATTCTGCTAAAAACAAATTGCTTGCCGTATCTTGTTGCCCAGGATTGGTAGTCAGATTCCTTATTTCTGCCCAATTTAACCGGTAACGTTAACCATATTTCAAATTTCGAGAAGCTCTATTTTTTCATTGTGATCTTTAATATTTAAGTATATATTTAATATATATTTCAATTGATTAAAATCTTTATATAATGTAATTTATTAACTGATCTTTTCTGTAGGCACTAATATTTAAACTGGTAAATGTGATTATATTGGTTTAGTCTTCTTCCGAAGAGGTTTATCTCTCGAAATCAATGCTGCGAACAGCAGAAAATATGGGGTGTAAACGCCCTTTCTGGCCGTTTACGACGATAAGATACAAATGGAGAATTCCCGTGGTTAAGTTAGGCGCCCTTGTCAAAGCAGGTGTGGTGAATGCTGAAGGATTTTACACACTTGGAGGACGGCTGGCGATTGACTTTGCCAATAGTCATGAACGCCATGGGCATGAAAAAGACGGTCTGGGCAGTTTTGAAGACCTTCTCAACTTCCTTAAATCCCATAAACAGCTTCATGAAGACGAAGCCTCTGATCTTCATATGTTCCTTTTCCAGAACCCCGAGCGTTGCCATTCAGTTGTTGAAGCACTGGTGGGGCTTAGGGGCAAATTCAGAAATGTTCTGGATCAGGTCGCTAATGGCTGGCCTGTAGACCCGGATTTTCTTCATGAAATCAATTCTCGCCTTGAAGGTTTCAAAAGCCATCTGAAAGTGGAGCCTGCGGAAGACGGGATGGAGTTAAAAACCGTCATCTCTGAGCAGGGGCCTGAGAAACTGGCTTTTCCAATCCTCCGCGATATTGCGGATTTTTTGGCGTCTGATCATGTAGAAAAGACGAAGTCTTGCGCGGGTGATGACTGTGGTCTCTATTTCGTCAATCTTTCCCGTAACGGGCGCCGCCGCTGGTGTTCTATGTCCACTTGCGGCAATAGGGCGAAGGTCAATGCTTATCTAAAGCGCCAGGAAGCCTGAATTCAGGAAGTTTTACCGGAAGCAACGGGCAAAGAGTTTCATAAATTTTGGGCTACCCTTAAGCCGAATTTTCCGCGTCAGAATTAGGAGTGCTAGGTTCTTATCCTTCCGTAAGAAAGAGAGCCATGCCTTACTGTCTGCGGTTACCTGAATGTCGGCAGTATCTACCAGGCCATCCAAAACCGTTATTTGCTTGTCCTTTATTTCAACGGTAGTTTTCATTTTCTCCGTACCTTCAAAGATGAAATGGTAGCGGGCAGATATTCCTTTCGATCTATGCCTATTAAAGACAAGAGGCAGGCTTCTGACAAAACCAGCGATAGAGGTTGGCCGTAAGTGGGAGCGCATCAGGCGGGGCGTCTTATGTTTGAAACGCTTTTTCACATAGTCATGAGCGTCACTGCCGGGAACGACGTATATATTTTCTTCTTTATCGACCAGCGGCTTCAATACGTCTTGTTTGAATTCCGCCTTATTTGCCAGGTAGGGACCAATCACATCATCCCCGGCCGGGCAAACCGCGAGGCAATAGGCGGCCTTGTAATTGGCGCCAAAGGAAAGGCTTTGCCACCAGGAAGCACTCTCAGAATCAGTTACTGTCTGGCGTAAGGCTTTGCTGTCCTTGGCATCAGCAATTTTTTCGGTAAAGGCCGTAAAGCCTCCCATAAACTCAGTGTAATTGTGATTATAGCAGGCGGCAAAATCGAAATGCCCATCTGGTCCGATGGCGCCAACAGGGCAGGCGGCCACACATAACTTGCACTCCAAACAGGGGTTATAGTCGATGGGATGATTATAGCTCGAGATCTCACTATCAAGGAGGATGGATCCGAGAAGGACGAAATTACCGTATCTTGGATGGATCAGATTTCGATGAATACCCATATGGCCAAGGCCTGCCTCTATAGCCACAGGTTTGTGGGAAATGACCCAGGTCTTGCCTGGGAACTGATCCATTTCCATCGGGAATCCCATGGCTGGATAAACTGCCCCAATTCCCGTATCTCTGAGCTTTTTCACTATGTGTCGCGCGGTATCAAGGACGTCATCCCCCGTATGATGAAAATCAACATTTGCTATGGAACGCTTTGGGCTTCGAATGTTGTCCCGGTTCATGCGAATAACGAAAGAAATCAAGGACCGAGTAGATCCAAACGCGTTTTTTATATCCACTAACTGATCTGCCAGGGAAGGACGTTCCAGCTCGACAAAGCCGACATCTTCAGCCCCGCAGTCCATGCAGAGTTTTTTCAGCCATTTCGCATCGATTGGCGCTCGTGGTGCTGAAACGCTTGCTTTCGGATCATCCAGTATCTCGTCCATAATATCCCTTTCGATGTATATACAACTAAATGGCTAAAAAAAACTCACACCCAGTTAATGTTTTTCAAAAAGTCCGGCAGATCTCCACCAAACAAGTCTTCAGATTTTCTTTGCGCTTTTTCCCAGGCCGGTTTTGCTTTTTTGAGTAAGTCGTGACCGGCAGAAGTAAGGGAGAGTTGTTGACTACGTTGGTCATCGCCTGGAATGGAGGAAACCCATCCTTTCAATCGCATTTTCTCTATATTTCGGCTTAAGGATGATTTCTCGAGGGACAGGATTTCCCCGATAGTTTTAGGCATTACCGCATCAAAGGATCCAACAGAGACCAGCAGATTGAATTGGGCGACAGTCAGCCCATACTCCCGAAAACAGTCATCATAAATGGAAGTGATCATGCGATTGAGCTTGCGAACACGCACGGCCATGCAGTCCTTGGCGATTTCCGCAGTGAGCGGGTCGTTGCTTTTACCCATCAGTTTGTCCTTTGCAGTCTAATAGATGTATATGCAACTAAATGTATGCCTGTCAAGGCCTCATAGCAAGAAATCCGATTTTAAGTCGCTGCAGTGGCTTGGGCTCTAAGTTCGTTTTTCTGGACTTTGCCCATGGTATTTCGAGGAAGCTCTTTGATTAGGAAGACTTCTTTCGGGACTTTGAAATTGGCAAGCTTTTCTTTGACGAACTGGGTTACATCTTCCGCTTTGAGATCTGCAACTGTTCCGTCCGTAACAATAAATGCAATCACCGCTTCTCCAAAGTCAGGGTGAGGGCGGCCAACAACGGCGCTTTCTTTAACCCCGGGCATGTCGTCAATAAAGCTTTCGATCTCCTTAGGATAAACATTGTAGCCGCCGGAAATTATCAAATCTTTGGAGCGCCCGACAATACGGTAATATCCGTCATCACCTTTGCGGGTCATGTCACCCGTGATGAAATAGCCATCTGACCGAAATTCAGAAGCAGTTTTCTCCGGCATTTGCCAATAACCCTTAAAGACATTGGGGCCCTTGATTTCAAGAATACCAATTTCGCCTTCCTGAACAAGATTTCCATCTTCATCAGCAATTCGCACGTCGTTATCTAAGGGGAAGCCGACGGTTCCAGCCTTTCGCTCACCGTCATAAGGGTTGGTAGTGATCATACCAGCTTCCGTCATGCCATAGCGCTCCAGAATTACTTGGCCGGTTCGTTCCGAAAAGGCGGTAAAGGTCTCTTCCAGTAAGGGGGCGGACCCAGCTGTAAACAGTCGCATGTTGTTGCAGGCTTCAGCGGTAAAAGACGTCTCCGCCAATAGCCTCACATAAAAGGTTGGCACTCCCATAAAGACAGTAGATTTGGGTAACTGACTAATAACGACCTGAGGATCGAACTTAGTGAGGTAAATGATTTTGCTACCGTTCAAGAACGCGCAATGCAGCGCAACAAACAATCCATGCACATGGAAAATCGGTAGGGCGTGCAGTAGGATATCTCCTGGCTCGAAATGCCAGGCCTTATGTAGGGATTGTGCGTTGGAGGCCAGATTATCATGGGTCAACATTGCTCCTTTTGAGCGACCAGTTGTCCCCGATGTATAAAGAATGGCCGCCAAATCACCCGCTGCCCTTGCCGCAGTTTCAAAATCTTTCGGGTAGGAAGTGGAACGATCCAAAAGGCTACCTTTGCCCGCTCCATCGAGGGTTAGGAATTCGGTTACTTCAGATGCACCGTCAAGGTTTAAAAGCTCTTCCCTGGATGCAGGATCACAAACCACGATGATCGGTTTTGCGTCCCCCAGGAAATAATCAATTTCGGCAGATTTATAGGCGGTGTTGAGCGGTAAATAGACGAGCCCGGCCCGAAGGCAAGCCAGATAAAGCACGACAGCTTCCACACTCTTTCCGACCTGAACAGCAACTCTGTCACCTGGCGCTGCTCCGAGCTCGACCATGAGGTGCGTCATCTGAGCCGAAAGCGATGTGATGTCAGCAAAAGTCCAGCTGGCAATCTCTGGTCCTTCAAAGACTGTCAGTGTCCGATCATCTGGAAAGCTGTTTTCAAACAGAGTGTAGAGGTTTTGATTGGTCATTTCGATGTCATCTAACTTGCATTGCGGTCTTTTGGAATCAGGGGGATAGGACTAAGAATCGCCCATATGAATAAGGCTTTGCAGGGATTTATTTTATTTTGCCTTTTATATACTTAAATCACATCAGGCATAAAGAGCATTCTTAACCGCATGCACAATGATCTTTTCCGGACTAGGGAAGATTGCGGGAGGTTTTTCAGGTTGTGCAAAAAGCTCCTTGGAACTGTCACGACCTTGCCAATATTACTTATTAGGATAACAATCCAAAAAAGTGTCTTCTTCGGCAATAATAAGTTAGGTATTGCTTGATAGTCTTTTTGGAAAATCAATAGGCGTCCTTGCAACCAGGAAAGATCGATTGATCAAATTTGATTCATTGATAGGAACAAAATTTTACGATGGCACCGACATTCGTTTCCCAGCTCTTTAATTCAATCGCAGACACAGGCCGTGAACTTCTCGACCTAGGCTCAGGCAAATCCCGTAACCATAGCATTCAAGGACTTTGCCATGATCTCCTGACCCAAAAAGGGGAGGCGTCGGGCATGGCCCTCGCGCGGGAAACCGTTGAAACCTGGAACGGGTTAAGTGACGAAGAAAAACTTGAATTTTTAGTGTTCCTTGATGAGGAAATGGCGCCCTCAAAAGATCAGATTGACGCGGCCGTGGCGAACTATCTGGACCGCCCCACACCGGAAACCTATCAAAAACTCAGTTCAACAATCGAAGCCCCGCGGCAGGAGCTCATGCGGCGCATCAATTTTGCGCCGGGCGGAACGGCCGCCATTGTCGCCATGCGCAAATTTCTAGTCGGTCAGCTTCGAGAGCACCCACATCTCAGGTTTGTTGATAATGACCTTAAGCACCTCCTAAGCTCCTGGTTTAATCGCGGGTTCCTAACTCTGGAGAGGATTGACTGGCGGACGCCGGCGGTAGTCCTGGAAAAGCTGATCGAATATGAGGCAGTTCACGAGATTGATGGCTGGGAAGACCTGCGTCGTCGATTAGATGAAGATCGGCGCTGTTTCGCTTTCTTCCATCCTGCTTTGCCGGATGAACCACTTATCTTCGTCGAGGTAGCTTTAGTTAAAGGGCTTGCAGATGCTGTCCAACCCTTGCTCTCAAGGGAGACGGAACGCGGAGAGCCCAGAAAAACAGATACGGCTATTTTCTATTCCATCAGTAACTGCCAGGATGGTCTTAAAGGTATCACCTTTGGCAATTTTCTGATCAAACAGGTGGTTGCTGAGTTGTCAACAGAGCTTCCTAACCTGAAGCATTTCTCGACACTGTCTCCCGTCCCAGGCTTCATGAAGTGGCTAAAGTCTCTCAAGACGCGGGCAGGGGGCGTCACCCTCAAGCAGATTAATTCAATAAAAACTTTGCTTCTTCAGGATGACTGGGTCGACAATCCGTCCATCGTCGAGGAACTCAAAGAGCCATTAGAGCGGCTCTGTGCCCATTATCTACTGAATGAGAAGAGCCGCGACCGGCCGCTGGATCCGGTCTCCCGCTTTCACCTTGGAAACGGTGCCCGTCTTGAGCGGATTAACTGGCTTGGTGATAGGTCTCCCAATGGTCTTGCTCAGTCCGCAGGCTTGTTGGTAAATTATTACTATAGCCTCAAGGATATTGAGCGAAATCACGAAGCCTATGCAAATGAGAGAAAAGTCGTCGCTTCTTCTGCGATCCAGACACTAGCAAAAGCAGGTCGGAAATAGCTCTCAGACATCCAGGCCTAAAAAAACATGCACGCGTGAATTTTTTTGTCGACGGCGCTAGGCCTTTGCTTATAATCCGGGGATCAGGTTCAACATTGGATTGAACGGATCAAAAATAAGAAAAAGGGGCAGCAATGTCAGATCAAAAAATGCTTCAAGATAAAGTCGTCGTTGTAACCGGAGCTGGCCGAGGTATCGGTCGCGGTATTGCCATTATGGCGGCGGAGCAGGGAGCCAAGGTTGTCGTAAATGATTTAGGCGGCACGGAACAGGGGGACGGCGCCGATCAGGTTCCGGCTCTTGAAGTTGTTAAAGCGATTACGGATGCAGGCGGGGAGGCCATCGCCAATTACGGCAATGTTGCCAATACTGATGACGCTGGTCAGATGATTGAGGATGCCCGATCCAATTTTGGACGCATTGACTGTATCGTCAATAATGCCGGGATCTTGCGGGACGTGATCTTTCACAAGATGTCGGAGGCAGAATTTGACGCTGTCATCGCTGTTCACCTTAAAGGAAGTTTCAATGTCAGCCGGGCAGCCGCACCCTATTTCCGGGAGCAGCAAAGCGGGTCCTTTGTGCATATGACATCCACGTCTGGGCTGATCGGTAACTTTGGTCAGGCCAATTACGCCGCCGCAAAACTTGGCATTGCCGGTCTGTCCCGATCTATTGCCCTGGATATGTCTCGCTTCGGTGTGCGTTCTAACTGTATTTCACCCTTTGCCTGGTCGCGCTTGATCGGCACCATTCCTCAAGGTACCGATGCGGAACGGGAACGAGTGGCAAAGATCCAACAAATGACACCGGAGAAAATCGCGCCACTTGCCGTCTATCTTCTCTCAGAAGCGGCTGCAGATATCACCGGCCAGATCTTTGTTGTCCGCAACAACGAGATTTGTCTGATGAGCCAGCCGCGGCCAATCCGCAATCTGCAGGCTTCAGAAGGTTGGACCCCGGAAACGGTGGCTTCCAGATTCGGCCCGGCCGTAAAATCCTCTCTTGTTCCACTTGAAAGATCCGGCGATGTCTTTTGCTGGGATCCGGTATAGGAGGAATGGCTCATGGCGATTGATTATGACAAGCTGATAAATTGGAAGTTCGATGATATCGAACAGACATATACGTCCAAGGATACCATTCTCTATGCCCTTGGTCTGGGGTTATCTATGGATCCACTGGATATGGACCAGTTGCGATTCACCTATGAAGAAGATTTGCTGGCCCTGCCGACCATGGCAGTGGTTCTGGCTTATCCCGGCTTCTTTTTAAAGCAGCCGGAATTCGGGGTGGATTGGGTCAAGGTTCTCCATGGGGAGCAAGGGATAGAGATCCACAAACCCTTGCCAGCAGAAAGTACGGTTATCGGTACTTCCAAGATCACCGAGATTATTGACAAAGGTGAAGGCAAGGGTGCCTTGATGTATTCAACTCGGGAGGTCTTTGAAAAATCGACTGGGGACCTTTTGGCCACTCTGACATCAACGACCTTTTGTCGCGGCGATGGTGGTTTTGGGGGACCAGCGGTTGAAGCACCAAAGCCGCATGTCTTGCCGGAACGGGAACCTGATACCATCGTCGAGCTTCCTACCTTGGATCAAGCGGCCCTCATCTATCGCTTGAGCGGCGACTTCAATCCATTGCATGCAGATCCGAGGGTGGCCACTGCTGCCGGATTCAAAGCTCCGATCCTGCATGGGCTATGCTCCTTAGGTGTCGCCGGACATGCGTTGGTCAAACAGGCCTGCGGTTATGATCCGAGTAAGCTCAAATCCTTGCAGCTTCGGTTCTCAGCGCCAGTCTATCCCGGTGAGACCATTGTCACCGAGATCTGGAATGATGGAGAAGATACTTCTTTCCGATGCAAGGTGAAGGAGCGGGATTTGGTTGTTCTCAATAATGGATATGCCAGGGTTGCCTGAGGTTGACCTTACGGCTGTCATTTGGATAGGAGAGGCAGAATGAAAGTCTCTGAAGCCATTTCTTCACGGATGACAGTCCGTCAGTTTTTGGACAGGCCGGTCCCGAAAGACTTGATCGTCGAGATTCTTGAAGCTGCAAAGCGCGCGCCCTCAGGCGGCAATTTGCAGCCTTGGACGGTTCATGTCCTGACTGGAGATCCACTGAAGGCGTTAATAGATGATATAGATGTTAAACTCAAAGCCGGCGTGATAGAGGAACCTGAGTATAACGTCTATCCTCCGGATCTGGTTGACCCCTATCGTAGCCGGCGTAGAGTTCTTGGGCAGGCACTCTATGATTTGATCGGCGTGCCCCGAGAAGACCTGCCTGGAAAACTGAAACAGCTTTCCCGGAATTTTCGCTTCTTTGATGCCCCTGTCGGTCTGTTCTTCGTTCTTCATCGGCAGATGGAAATCGGCCAATATGCCGATGTCGGCATGTTTATGGAGAACATCATGTTGCTGGCTCGGGAGCATGGTCTTGATACCTGTCCGCAGGAAGCCTGGGCGCGATGGCCTCAGACATTGAAAGAGCATTTGTCTCTTAAGGACGAGGAAATGCTCTTTTGCGGTATGGCAATAGGATATCGTGACGAGGACGCCGTCATTAACCGGCTGGTCTCCGAGCGCGAAGAGTTTGAAAAATTTGTAACCCTTCACGGGTTTTAGGACGTTAGAGAACCATGGATGAAGATATTGTCCTGCAGATCCGGCAGACGGTTCGGCAGCTCTGCGAAAATTTCCCTGGCAACTACTGGCAGCAGAAAGATCGGGATCGGGACTATCCGACGGAATTTGTTGAAGCCTTAACCGAGGCTAGCTTACTGTCTTCTCTTATTCCGGAACAATATGGCGGAGCTGGCTTGCCCCTCAGCGTAGCCTCAGCGATTTTGGAAGAAATCCACGCGAATGGCTGTAATGGTGCTGCCTGCCATGCCCAGATGTACACCATGGGGACCTTACTCCGTCATGGATCGGAAGAGCAGCGGCAAGCCTATTTGCCCGGCATCGCCAGCGGCGAATTACGGCTGCAGGCCTTTGGCGTGACTGAACCGACCGCCGGCACCGATACCACCAGCATCGCAACGACTGCAGTGCGGGACGGAGACGAGTATGTGGTCAATGGTCAGAAGGTTTGGACTTCTCGCGCGGAATATTCCGATCTGATGATCCTGCTGGCAAGAACCACGGCGAAGGATAAGGTTGCCAAGCGCTCTGAGGGACTGTCGGTCTTTATTGTTGATATGCGTAAAGTGGTCGGTAATGGCATGACCATCCGGCCGATCCGAACCATGATCAATCATGCCACGACGGAAGTCTTCTTCGATAACATGCGCATTCCGGCTGACAGCCTGATCGGCGAAGAGGGGAAGGGGTTTCGTTACATTCTGACCGGGATGAATGCAGAACGCATCTTGATTGCCTCCGAATGTATCGGCGACGCCAACTGGTTTATCAGGGCGGCTTCCGCCTATGCGCGGGAGCGGGAAGTTTTCGGGCGCCCCATCGGCCGCAATCAGGGTATCCAGTTTCCCATTGCTCGCGCCTATGCTGACACACGCGCCGCCGAGTTAATGGTCCGGGAAGCTTGTCGCCTTTACGATGCGGGGGAGGCCTGCGGGGCAGAAGCCAATATGTCAAAAATGCTGGCCTCGGAAGCGTCCTGGGCGGCGGCGGAGATGTGTTTGCAGACACATGGTGGATTTGGATTTGCCGAGGAATATGATGTTGAGCGCAAATTCCGCGAGACCCGGCTTTATCAGATCGCGCCAATCTCAACTAATCTGGTTTTATCTTTTTTGGCCGAACATGAATTGGACCTGCCAAGATCCTATTGAATGATTCTGAATGAGACCTACATATATCATCAGAAGGCAAAAAAGCCCCCCTTCGGGTCCGCCGTTTTTGAGGACTTGTTACCCGTCGATACCAGATATTGAATTTGTAACAAAAACTTCAAAATAGTATTTGACGTTGATGATTGGTGGGCTTATAACCCGCGTCACGCCGACGGGGTGGGTTTTGTATTCTGGCAGTGTTTTGTTAGGGATATAGGGTTTGTCTTGTTGGTTTTTTTTGTCCTGTCTCTT
>JANSXH010000023.1 GCA_024743055.1 Pseudomonadota bacterium | reverse complement strand
GCCGTTGGGCTGCTGGCGGATAAAGGAGACGATGCGATTATCGTGGCGGGCGGGCACAGTCTGATCCCCATGATGAAACTGCGCATGGCTCTGCCAGAGCATCTTATCGACATTCAGGACATTGCCGATATGAAGGGTGTATCGGTCTCCGGAAATGATGTGACCATCGGCGCCACGGTCACGCAAGCTGACCTGATAGCCTCGGAAGAGGTTTACGCGCTATGCCCAATTTTGCGGGAAACAGCGCTGCAAATCGCCGATCCGCAAATCAGGAATGTCGGAACTGTAGGCGGCAATGTTGCCAATGGCGATCCGGGAAATGATATGCCGGCTCTGATGCAAACCCTTGATGCGACGTTCGTTCTAACGGGCCCATCGGGTAGTCGTGAAGTTAAGGCTCGGGAGTTTTACGAAGCCGCGTTTTTTACCGCGCGTGAGGAAGGTGAAATCCTGACAGCCATCAAATTCACGGCTCCGCCAGCGGGCCATGGTCATTCCTATATGAAACAAAAACGAAAAATCGGCGACTATGCCACTGCCGCCGCAGCAGTCATTCTGACCATGAATAACGGCTCAGTCGAAACAGCTGCCATTGGCCTTACCAATGTTGCGGATACACCGCTATATGCAAGCGCCGCCTCTGAGGCAATTGTTGGATCCTCTCTGGACGATAATAGTATCCGCGCAGCAGTTGATGCTGCGAAAGCGATTACCAATCCAGCAGCCGATGGCCGAGGCCCCAAAGAATTCCGCACACATATAGCCGGGATCATGGTGGAGCGAGCCATTCGCCAAGCGGCTGCTGCTGCGTCTTAACCTTTCTTGTCGGAGAAAAAAATGTCAAAAATGCACGTAAAAATGACGATCAATGGCAAGGAAGTTGAAGCTCTTGCTGAACCGAGAACCTTACTTATCCATTTCCTGCGAGAGGATCAGAGCCTCACAGGTCCTCATATCGGTTGCGATACGGGCCATTGTGGTGCCTGTACAGTGGATATGGATGGAAAGTCCGTTAAATCCTGTATGACCTTTGTTGGCCAGGCTAACGGCAAAGATGTTACGACCATCGAAGGCATCGGCAACCCCGATGGCACGCTGCATGCGTTGCAGGAAGCCTTTCGAGAGCATCACGGATTGCAATGTGGCTTCTGTACGCCCGGCATGATCACCAGGGCCCATCGATTGCTGCAGGAGAATCCGTCACCGACAGAAGAAGAAATCCGCTATGGAATTTCTGGAAATCTTTGCAGATGCACCGGTTATCAGAACATCGTCAAGTCCATCATGGTCGCAGCAGATATGCTCAACGCACAGGAGGCAGCAGAATAAAATGAATGAACAAGCCCCCCTTTCCCGCGAAGAGCGGGTCAAAAATCTCAAAGGCATTGGCTCCGAACGCAAGCGTGTGGAGGATGCCAGATTCACGCAAGGCAAAGGCAATTACGTGGATGACATCAATCTGCCTGGTATGCTGTTTGGTGATTTCGTACGTTCCCCTTATGGCCACGCCCGCATCAAAAGCATTGATAAGGAGGCAGCTCTTGCTGTTCCGGGTGTTGTCGCTGTCTTGACGGCTGAGGACCTGAAACCCCTCAGTTTGCATTATATGCCGACGTTGGCCGGAGATGTTCAGGCGGTTTTGGCAGACGAAAAAGTCCTGTTCCAGAATCAGGAAGTCGCTTTTGTTGTCGCTGAAAACCGCTATATCGCAGCCGATGCTGTTGATCTGGTGGAAGTGGATTATGAAGAACTGCCGGCCTTGACCGACGCTTTCAAAGCGTTGGATGAGGATGCGCCATTACTCCGTGAGGATATCAAGGACAAGATGGAAGGCGCCCATGGCCCGCGTAAACATCACAATCATATTTTCCTCTGGGAAGAGGGGGATAAGGCAGAAACAGAAAAAGCGCTCTCTGAGGCAGAGGTCGTCGCTGAAGAACTGATCACTTATCAACGGGTGCATCCTTGCCCGCTCGAGACTTGCGGTATTGTCGCCTCAATGGACAAGGTCAATGGCAAGCTGACCCTTTGGGGCACGTTTCAGGCGCCCCATGCGGTGCGGACGGTTGCCTCTCTGATCACAAATATAGCTGAGCATAACATCCGGGTCATTTCCCCAGATATCGGTGGCGGCTTTGGCAACAAGGTTGGCGTATATCCAGGTTATATCTGCGCAGCAGTTGCTTCCATCGTTACCGGTGTACCGGTAAAATGGGTTGAGGATCGAATGGAGAACCTCACCTCCACAGCCTTTGCCCGCGACTATCACATGACCGGCAAGATTGCCGCCACCAAAGATGGCAAAATAACAGGGCTATGGTGTCATGTGTTAGCCGATCACGGCGCGTTCGACGCCTGTGCGGATCCTACCAAGTTTCCCGCCGGGTTCTTTCATATTGTTACCGGATCCTATGATATCCCGGTGGCCTATGTCGGTGTGGACGGCGTTTATACCAATAAGGCGCCAGGAGGTGTCGCCTATCGCTGCTCCTTCCGGGTGACGGAAGCTGCTTACTTAATCGAGCGGATGATTGAGATCCTTGCTCAAAAGCTGGATATGGATCCGGTCGAACTTCGCATGAAGAATTTCATTCGAAAGGAACAGTTCCCGTATCAGTCTGCTCTCGGCTGGGAATATGACAGCGGTGATTATCATACGGCCATGGAAAAAGGCATGGCTGCCGTTGAATATGATGCGCTTCGCAAAGAACAGGCCGAAAACAGAGCTGCTTTTGACAGAGGAGAAACCCGGACCCTGATGGGTGTGGGAACCGCCTTTTTCACAGAGATCGTTGGTGCCGGACCCGTCAAGAACTGCGATATTTTAGGTCTTGGGATGTTTGACAGTTGCGAAATTCGCATTCATCCGACGGGATCTGCCATCGCGCGTCTCGGGACCATCAGTCAGGGGCAGGGACATGCCACCACATTTGCACAGATCCTGGCGACAGAAATCGGGATACCGGCGGAAGATATCACTCTTGAAGAAGGGGATACGGATACGGCGCCCTATGGCCTTGGCACATATGGGTCTCGGTCGACGCCAGTAGCCGGGGCGGCAACAGCCATGGCGGGAAGAAAAATCCGGGCCAAGGCTCAGATGATTGCGGCTTATCTTCTGGAGGTCCATGAAGGCGATCTGGAATGGGATGTGGACCGCTTCCAAATCAAAGGCAACCCGGAAGCTCATAAAACCATGAAGGAGATCGCGTTTGCGTCCTACAACCAAGCCATTCCGGGTTTGGAGCCGGGATTGGAAGCGGTTTCCTATTATGATCCACCCAACATGACCTATCCGTTCGGTGCCTATTTCTGTGTCGTGGATGTGGATGTAGATACCGGTGTAGTTGATGTCCGTCGCTTCTATGCGCTGGATGACTGCGGAACCCGCATCAATCCGATGATCATTGAAGGACAGGTTCACGGCGGACTGACAGAGGCTTTGGCCATCGCCATGGGTCAGGACATCTCCTATGACGAAATGGGCAACGTCCAGGGCGGAAGCCTGATGGACTTCTTCCTGCCGACGGCCGTTGAGACGCCGGTGTGGGAGACTGACTTCACCACGACACCGTCCCCGCACCATCCCATCGGTGCCAAGGGCGTAGGTGAAAGCCCCAACGTGGGCGGGGTTCCGGCCTTTTCAAACGCTGTCCATGACGCCTTTGCTCATAAGGGCCTCACTCATACACAGATGCCGCATGATCATTGGCGGGTATGGCAGACGGCCCAAAAGCTAGGCCTTACAGGTTAGGAAGTTGGCGCGGGCAGGCGTGAAAAATCTCCTGCCCGCGCTATCTATATAGCTAATGATGAATATAGATAATATTCGAGAGCGGCTCCGGGAAGCTGATTATGTCGCAGATGACGCGCTTGCGACAGCTTTGCAGTTGGCCCTCAATCTCGGTCGTCCGTTGTTGCTCGAAGGAGAGGCTGGGGTTGGAAAAACCGAAATCGCCAAGGCCCTCGCCACTGTTGTCGGAACCAATCTCATACGACTGCAATGCTATGAAGGGCTGGATGCCGCGACGGCTATCTATGAATGGAACTATCAGAAACAACTTCTGTATATAAAAGCGTCCGAGCGCGAGGAAAGTAGTGCGAAAGCGGTGGAGCAGCATATCTTTACTGATGATTTTCTGCTTGAACGCCCTTTGCTGCAGGCAATACGGCAAGCTGAGTCACCTGTTCTTCTGATCGATGAGATTGATCGTGCGGATGAAGAGTTTGAAGCTTATCTGCTGGAGATCCTGTCGGATTTTCAAATCACGGTACCGGAGCTCGGGACAATTGAGGCAAAGAGTGTGCCTCATGTCATTCTCACATCAAATGGAACACGCGAGCTGTCAGATGCACTTCGTCGGCGCTGCCTTTATTCTTATGTGGATTTTCCCAGTCAGGAGAGGGAATTGGAGATCATTCTCTCTCGGGTACCAGCGATAGAGCGGGATCTGGCGGAGCAAATCTCCCATTTCGTCTTGAACTTGCGCAAAGAGGATCTGGAGAAAAATCCAGGCGTTGCCGAGACACTTGATTGGGCGGCAGCCCTCTTGGGCCTCAAGATAAGTAGTCTGGACGGGGATTTCGAGACCATCCAATCCACTCTCATTTGCCTGCTCAAGACGGAAACTGATCTAAAATCCATCACACCAGACGTTGCCAGTCGACTGATTGGCAAAGCAGCCTGACATGGAACCCATTGGTCACGACCTCCATGAAAAGAACATCCTTCAGCATCATCCGCTTGCTGCCCGGATGGTAGGATTTATCGATCATTTAAGGATGAATGAATTCGTGTTGGGTCCAGCCGAAACTGAAACGGCTTTGCATGTGATTGGTGATCCCTTTTCAGTGGAAAATGACGCACGCCATAAACTGAAGGTTCTGCTCACTGGCCGGCCAGAAGAATGGCGGCAGTTCGATGATCTATTTGAAGCTTATTGGCAAGCAGCCGGGAAAGCACGACCGAGCTGGCAACATGAAAAAAATGTCCGGAATCGAACCAAGGCTTCGTTGCCAAATGCCTGGCAAGAGCATCTCTCTGCTCAGGCGCCAGAAGGTGGAAACGCGCCGCAAATTGAGGCCCCCGGAGAGGGAGATGTGCAAGGAGATGCTTCAGGACGCCTGATCGCGACGGAAAGAACGTCCCGTGTTCGGACGGATTTGCGTCAATATGTGGATGTGGACGAAATTCGGGCGGCAGAGAAGCTGGCTTATCAGTTGGCCTCTGCCATGCGATACCGTCTTTCCCGCCGTCATCGGTTGGACCGGCGTGGCCGTCGGCTTGATCTGCGGCGAACCATTCGACAAAGCCTGGCCTCAGGCGGCGAACCCCTGAAACTGAGCCATCGGGCCAGACCGGATCGGCCTGTGCGCCTTGTCGTCTTCCTTGATGTGTCCGGTTCCATGAAGCATTACAGCCGGTTCTTTTTGCAGTTCGTAAAAGGTTTGGTATGTCAATGGGTGGAGGCGGATGCCTATCTTGTCCATACCAAACTGATCCGGGTCACCGATGTGGTTAGGGACAAGAACTCGACCAAGGCTATGACCCGATTATCCCTGATGGCCGATGGGTTTGGAGGTGGTACAAAGCTTGGAGAGAGCCTGGCGCAATTTAATGCTCAATACGCAAAGCGCAGCCTCAACAGCCGGTCCGTCGTTATGATTTTGAGCGATGGCTATGATACAGGCTCCGCCGATTTGCTTGCTACACAGTTGAAGCAATTGAAGAAGCGAGCACCGAAGTTAATCTGGCTTAATCCCTTGCTTGGCTGGAAAACATATGAACCTGTCACAGATGCGATGACGGCAGCTCGGCCTTACATAGATTTTTTCGCTGCCGCCAATACATTGAAGAGCTTAGCGGCCATTGAGCCTGAGATCGCGGCTTTATGAGAAAGGGAGAGCTTGCATGGTGACATCGAAAAAGACGCTCGATCTGATCGAAAAGCTTCGAACCAGTGGCCAGAGCTTCTGTATCGCAACAGTCTTGAGAACAGCGGATAGCACCTCTGCACGAGCAGGGGCAAAGGCAGTCATTACTCCGGATGGCGATCTTCATGGGTTTGTTGGAGGGGGCTGTGTCACAGGTGCCGTCCGGCGGGCTGCTCTTGAAAGCCTGGAAGAGGGCGAGCCGCAGATGATCCGGGTCAAACCAAAAGACGAGGTAGTGACAACCACGGATGTCGATGGCGTGACTTTGCATAAATCCAGTTGCCCCAGTGGCGGCACGGTGGATATTTTTCTGGAGCCCATGAAAGCTTCCCGAATTTTACTGATTTGCGGCGCCTCGCCGATCGCCCAGGCGATCCTTTCTGTTGCGCAGTGCCTAGATGCTCACCTGATTGTTGCGGCCTCCAAGGAAGATCATGAGAAAATGCCTGGCGCCGCCCTGTATCTTGAGGGTTTCGACATTGAAGAGCTTAACCTGGGAGATCAGGATGCTGCAATCGTGGCGACTCAGGGCAAGCGAGATCGGGATGCCTTGCGGTCTGTCGTAGGTTCCGGAGCCGGATACAAAGGCATGGTTTGCAGTCGACGTAAGCTCGCCAACTTAACGGCGGAACTTTTGGCGGAAAATGTAGCTCTCAAATCGCAATTTAAGGATCTTTATGCACCCGCAGGATTAAATATTGGAGCTATAGAACCGGAAGAAATCGGGCTGTCGGTAATCACTGAGATTATTGCCCATCGCCGCCAGGGAAAAATAAATTCGTTTCTCCCTAATACCGAAAAAAAGGGTGCCGCAGGATAGAATGCCCAACCCTTCTCAAAATTTCGATATTTTACTTTTAGCGGCTGGAATGTCGCGCCGAATGGGTTCGGACAATAAATTGCTAATGCCATTTGGAAAAAAGAGACTGATACGTCATGTTGCAGAGCGAGTTTTAGGAATGGGTGTCGGACGCCTTACTGTCGTGACAGGCCATGAATCAAGAGATGTTTCTCAAGAAATTTCTGATCTTCCTCTCACGATCTGCCATAATCCGGACTTTGAGGCTGGACAGATGTCATCCGTACGAGCCGGTAGTCGCGGAATTGCTGCTGACAGCAAGGGCATGATGGTGGCTCTTTCTGATATGCCGTTTTTGACATCAAAGGACTATCTCTTTTTGTACGAGAGCTTTCTCGAGCAAGAGAGCTCTCGTATTTTGGTTCCTTTCTTTGGTGAGGAAAGAGGAAATCCCATCATTGTTCCGCCTGACTTGATCTCTGTCATAGCGGAGGGTGGACTGAATGCGGGTTGCAAAAAACTTGTCAGAGATCATCCCGACAAAGTAAAAAAAATCGAGGCACCTAGTACGGCCTTTGTCTCGGATCTGGATACGCGCCTAGACTACAGTCTAGCTTTGGACAGAACTCTTATATCCAAAGGCCTCTGTTGTTAGGGGCAGGGAAAGGCGGGAGAACGACGCACACATTCTCCCTTCAAATACCTTTGCTTACGAAAAAGACACTCCATTTTCCGACATTGGAAGACTAGCAATGTGTAGATCATTGCTGGCTGCAGAAATCGCGTTAGCGAGCGCCGGCGCGGCGGGAGGTGTGCCTGGTTCACCGACACCCGTCGGGGCTTCAGCTGATGAAATGATATGGACATCGATGGCACCAATGTCATTGATGCGAAGCGGTTCGTAGTCAGGGAAGTTGAACTGCTCTACCTCTCCGTCTGCCAACGTAATCTGATCCCGCATGACATGGCCGATTCCATAGCCGATGCCACCTTCCATCTGCGCTTTGATAATATCCGGGTTGACAGCGATGCCGCAATCGACAGCGCAGGTAACTTTCTCGATTTTAACACCATCTTCCGCGTTACCGGAAACCTCTACGACTTCGGCAACATAGCTTCCAAAGGATTTGTGAACGGCAAGACCCTGGCTTCTACCTTCAGCAGCCTTACCCCAATTTCCTTTTTCAGCAGCCAGTTTTAACACGCCTGCCATGCGATCCTGGTTCTTGTCACCTTTGAGATACGCCAGACGGAATGCCAGCGGATCTTTTCCAGCAGTCTTCGCGGCAAGATCCATCATCACCTCCATGACATAAGCTGTATGGGTATGACCGACTGAACGCCACCAGAGAAGGCTCGTGGCCTTGGGAGTATCGGTCAGACCAACAGATTGGCCCGGAATACGGTAAGGAGTGTCGGAAACACCTTCTACAGAACTATGGTCAACACCGTCATGGACAGAGAAGCTTTCAAAGGGGGTGCCTTTCATGATGGATTGGCCGGCGATGCGATGCTCCCAGGCGATAATATCACCCTTGCTATCCAGTCCGACTTTAACTTTATGACCAAATGCGGGGCGATAATAACCCCCGGTGAGGTCATCTTCACGGGACCAGACGAGTTTCACGGGACGAGAACGATCGGTGAGGATAAACGCGAGGGCGGCCTCAACCTGATAATCTGCCGTCGGTGTTGCCCGACGCCCGAAGCTGCCGCCCGCGAGCATGGTCTTAATCTGGACCTTTTCAAAAGGCAGATTGAAAATCTGCGCAAGGGCTGAATGAGGCCCGGTCGGGAACTGACAACCGTCGTGAAGCAGGATACCACCGTCTTCAGTTGCCTCAATGGAGCAATTCAAAGGTTCCATGGGAGCGTGCGCGAGAAGGGGGAAATAGAACGTTTTCTCGACCGTCTTTTCAGCTTTCTCCATGGGGCCGGGTTCATTTTTCAGAACGTTATATGTGGGCTTGGCTTCCAGAGCCGACATGATCTCAGACTTTATCTGTTCCGAGCTGCGGTTTTCGGCCTTGCTCATATCCCATTCTACTTCAAGCTCCTCACGTGCCCTGAAGGCTGCCCAGGTATTCTCTGCATAGACTGCGACACCTGCTTTGTTAGGGAGGATGGCAGCTCTGATAAAGCCTTTTACAGAATTTGAGCTGCTATCATCGAAGCTCATTGCAAGGCCGTCTTTACGAGGTGGCCTCTTGATCACAGCGATCATTTGATTTGGCAAATGCAGGTCCATGGCATACATGGCGGTGCCGTTACTTTTGATCTCGCTGTCCAACCGACGGACTTTCGAATTGCCGATCAACTTGAAGTCGGCGGGATCTTTCAATTTTGGTGCAGTAGGGGCTTCCAGTGCGGAGGCAGCAATAACAAATTCGCCAATGGAGGCTGACTTGCCGGGACCTTTTATCAAACCATCTTCGATGCTGAGCTTGGAGGCGTCCACAGACCAGTCCTTCGCGGCTGCCATCAACAGCATTTCACGAGCCGCGGCACCTGCCGTTCGATATTGCATGAAAGAATTGGCCATGGCGGTTGAGCCGCCTGTCCCCTGAAACTTTCCAAAAGCCAGATTTGCGTAGAGTTCCGGGTTGGACGGGGCAAATTCATATCGGATCTGGTCCATACGAACGCCAAGCTCTTCCGCAATCAGGGTTGGCAGGCCGGTTGCCGGTCCTTGGCCCTTTTCAAAATGTTTCACGATTGCGGTAACAGTGCCGTCGGAACCGATTTTGACAAACGGGTTCAGCGCCTTTGCTTCAGCAGGGCCGGCAGCAGTCGCGCCGTTTGCGCCGACGCCAACCAGAAGGAATGCGGTTGCGCCAGCGGCAGAACCTGCAAGAAACCCTCTTCGTGTGATCTGAGTATTCATGTCAGCCCTCCATGATTTCTGCAGCGCGCTGGACGCCGGCGCGGATGCGCTGGTAAGTCGCACAACGGCAGGCGTTGCCATACATATGATCGTCAATTTCCTCAGCAGTCGGGTTTTGGTTTACGGTTAGGAGCCCAACTGCAGACATGATCTGCCCGGACTGGCAATAGCCACATTGGGGAACATCAAGCTCGACCCATGCCTGCTGGAGCGCCGCGGCGGCTTTGGAATCCAGGCCTTCAATGGTTGTAACCTGAGCCTCACCAACATCTTCGATCATCGTTTGGCAGGAGCGGACCGGATCTCCATCCAGATGTACGGTACAGGCGCCACAAGATGCCACGCCGCATCCGAACTTGGTGCCGGTCAATTTCAACTCATCGCGGATCACCCACAAAAGAGGGGTGCCAGGTTCGGCGTCCACTTCTCGCGCGTCGCCGTTCAATTGCAGTGTGATTGTCATTGATTGCAAGCTCCTTTGCTTGAGGTCTAGATAGGTGTAATCAACCCGTTTCTTAGAGGTAGTGCATCTATGTCGGTTTTATCTGCCTCATCCTCCAAAAAACTTGCCTAATCCTCCAAATCGGGTTGGCAATTGCGTGTGGTCTTACCAATATAGTGGGAACAGGGAGCAAGAAGGAGGAGCCAATGCAGATCGAAGACCTCGTGACACCAGCTGCAATGATTGCCAGAGGCCGTAACGAACTTCATGAGGATCGCGTGCCACAACTTCCAGGCCTTTTCGTCGTCAAGGAGACTTGTACGACCGAGTTTGAAGCGATGGTTTACGAACCTGTCATTTGTCTAATTCTGCAAGGCGGAAAGGAAATGACAGTTGGAACACGGACGCTTCGCGTAAAAGAAGGCGAGATGCTTATTGTCAGTCACGACCTTCCTGTTTCCTCTCGTATTATTTCTGTAACTGAGGATCGGCCCTATCTCTCGATCGTCCTTCCAATTGATCTTGATATCATTCATGGCCTTGCCTCGCAGATCGATGATTTTGACGATGATCCATCTTCATCTCTCTCCTTAGAGACCTGTGTGGCCGACCCGGCCTTGATTGATGCATTGGGGCGGTATGTGAAACTTTCCGACAATCCGGAAGAGGCTTCGGTCCTGGGCCCTATGATCCTTAAAGAAATTCATTTTCGGTTGCTAACGGCGCCAAATGGGCGGATTTTGAGGCAGCTTCTATCTCGTGATAGCCACGCCAGCCGCATTGCGAAGACAATTGCTTTTATGCAGCAAAACTATCACGAAGTAGTCGCCGTTGCGGATCTATCGAGAATAGCTGGTATGAGCCAGTCTTCCTTTCACGAGCACTTCAGGTCGGTAACGGGAACGACACCTCTGCAATATCAAAAAGACCTGCGATTGATCGCCGCAAAGAACCTTCTGACAGGAGGCGCGCCTTCGGTATCAAACGTCGCTTTTAAAGTTGGCTATGAAAGTGCCAGCCAGTTCAGTCGGGAATTTGCGAGAAAATTTGGTGTTCCGCCACGCTCTCAGATCAGCAAATCCATGATGGCGTAATAAATCTGGGATCATTCGGCTATAAGAATACGATGCCCGTTTACATTGTCCGATCGTCAATAAGAGAATTCGGCTTCGCAAGTGTTTCGAGCGCGGACAGGTCATTCAGATGGACTGTCGCACCTTCAACTTTGACCCCATACGGCTTCAAAGTGTTGAACGCACGAGAGAGGTTCTCAGGGGCCATTCCCAACAAAGATGCCAGCGTCCTCTTGTCATACGGGAGAAGGACTGAACCGATGCTGCCTTGATCGGTGTGGTAACGGATTAATCGGTTAGCAAGCCTTTCCACCGTGGACCTTAGTTTTATGCTTTTATGCTCTTTGATAACCGCACGATAGCAATTTGCGAGTTCCCGAATTATGGCTTTGGCAAAGTCAGGGTCGCTTTCAAATGCCAAACGAATGTCTTGTGAAGGTATCATCAGAATGCGGGACTGCTGACTGGTGCGTGCTGACATCAAATAGACAGCGTCTTTGAGGACGGCTGCCAGGATAAAGGTACCAACAGGCGGTACCATGGCCATTGTCGTTTCCCGCCCATTCGACTGGGCATAGAGTTCCACGCAACCGTCGAGAACTACATACAGGAAATCCGCTGGATCCCCCTCATGGATCAAATCCACTTGTGCCGGGAATGTCTGTAGATATGCCGCGTTGACGAGTGATTCAAATCGGTCGTCATTCATCGTTTCAAATAAATGAATTGATTTTACTTCTGGCAGATCTGAAGATCGCATTGCTATTTCCACTTGATAAATATCAAGGCATTGATTTGCCAATCTATCTTTGTCTTTGCAAAACGGCAAGGCTCAATCTTGATTTTTGCATGTATCAAGATTGTTAATTGCCGACACCTTCCTTGTTTATGACCTAAATAAATTGAGGTTTGATTTCGATCAAACGTCAGGCTGCTCATTCATCCATTAACTACTCAAAACAAGACCTTTCGTGCTTTCACGTTGTGAGTAGGGGGATAGATATGAATCAATCAATTGCAAGCGTTGGCGATCAAAAACGAGCGCTTACAGCAAGCACTTTGACTTTTACAGTTTGCTTCGCCGTCTGGACTATATTTTCGATTATTGGCGTGAAGATAAAAGCCGATTTGGGCCTGACTGACACGCAGTTTGGTATCTTGGTAGCCACACCTATCCTGACTGGTTCTGTCAGTCGTCTGTTCCTCGGGATATGGACTGACCAGTATGGTGGCCGTCTTGTATATACCTTGCAGATGTTGCTCACAGCGTTTGCCGTGTTCCTCCTGACCCTCGTTACCAGCTATGAAATGTTTCTGATTGCGGCATTGGGTGTCGGACTTGCAGGCGGGAGTTTTGCAGTTGGGGTGGCTTATGTAGCCAAGTGGTATCCAAGAGAAAAGCAAGGAACCGCTCTCGGTATATTTGGGATGGGGAATGTCGGGGCGGCAGTGACCAACTTCGGTGCTCCCTTCCTGCTGCTTGCTTTTGGTGGTCAATGGCAGGGGGTTGCGCAGGTCTATGCGATCGTTCTGGCCGTTGCCGCCGTTATCTTCTTTATCTTTACAAAAGAAGACCCGGATGTAGCTGCCCGCAAACAAAGCGGGGAAAAGCATGCCACCTTCCTTGAACAACTGGAGCCGCTCAGGAACCAGCAGGTCTGGCGTTTCTCTCTCTATTACTTCTTCGTCTTTGGGGCTTTTGTCGCGTTGGCGCTTTGGCTGCCAAGATACTATGTCGGCGCCTATGGGCTGGACCTGAAAACAGCGGGTATGCTTGCCGCCGCCTATGCGCTTCCGGGTTCAATCTTCCGGGCACTGGGGGGTTGGATGTCAGATAAATGGGGAGCCCGGTCCGTTATGTACTGGACCTTCATCGCCTGTGTGATTTGTACCTTCTTCCTGTCTTATCCGGCGACGGATTACACGATTGCCGGGATTGACGGACCGATCATTTTCAACATCACGATCCCGCTTTGGCTGTTTGTGACGTTGACGATCATTCTCGGTTTCTTCATGTCTCTGGGTAAAGCGGCTGTCTACAAGCATATCCCAACCTATTATCCAAATCATGTGGGATCTGTCGGTGGGATAGTCGGCCTGATCGGCGGGCTCGGTGGGTTCTGCCTGCCCATCGCCTTTGGCTTCATGAATGATGTGATCGGTGTCTGGACCAGCTGCTTCATGTTGCTGACAGTGATCATCGGAATCGCGCTGACATGGATGCATTTCGCCATCATCAATCTCGAAAAACAGCGGATACCGGAACTGCGGGGACCGCGCAACCTGCCTGAGCTGGAAAGCTTGCATGATTAACGGCAATAGCCAAGGCGGTGCCGTTGGGTGCCGCCGGTTTGCACAAGGAGAAAAGTATGTCTGATTTAAGTTCCCATGATTTACGAGGCTGGAACCCCGACGATGAATCCCAATGGGCGAGCAAGGGCAAGTCTATCGCCACGCGGAATCTCTGGATATCCATTCCAGCCTTGCTGTGCGGTTTCGCCGTCTGGCTCTATTGGGGCATTATTACCGTTCAGATGATCAATCTGGGATTTCCGTTTGCACAGAGCGAGTTATTCACCCTGACTGCGATTGCGGGTCTATCCGGCGCGACTTTGCGTATTCCAAGCTCCTTCTTTATCCGGCTTGCGGGTGGTCGCTACACCATTTTCTTCACAACGGCGCTTCTGATCATTCCGGCCGCAGGAACGGGAATGTTGTTACAGGATCCGAACTCAACGCTGTGGCAATTCCAGATCATGGCTCTCCTGAGTGGTCTTGGGGGCGGTAACTTCGCTTCCTCAATGTCCAATATCAGCTTCTTCTATCCGAAGAAGATCCAGGGTTATGCGCTGGGTATGAATGCGGGCCTTGGGAACTTCGGTGTTACTACCATGCAAATTCTTGTCCCCCTCGTGATGACCTTCGGTCTGTTCGGCGGTGACGCTCTGGTGTTGAAAAATGCCTCCGGAACCTTGATCGGTAAAATACCGGCGGGACCCGAGACCTATATCCAGAATGCCGGATATGTCTGGCTTCTGTTCCTGGTTCCGCTTGCCATCGCTGCCTGGTTCGGAATGAACAACATCCGCGATGAGCATGTCTCTCCGGATGCGAACTCAGCGTTGGGTGGGTTTGTTAAAATTGCTGGCATGCTACTGATCGGGCTTGCGACTTCAGTCTTCGGACTATGGCTGATGCTGCCGACAGATGTAGGCGGATCCGGGTTCATGCTGTCAAAATGGCTGGTCCTTCCGATCGTCATTATCCTGACTTTGCTCCTGCTCAAGCTCATCCCCGGGAAAACCCAGGCCAACCTGAAGCGTCAGTTCAAGATTTTCGGGAACAAGCATACCTGGGCGATGACGGTGATCTACACGATGACCTTCGGCAGCTTTATCGGCTTCTCGGCGGCGCTGGCCCTGGCCATCAAGGTGGTATTCGGTTTCCAGCATATCATGGTCGATGGGGTAATGACCCATGACGTCATCAACCCCAATGGTCCAAGCGCCTTGATGTATGCCTGGATGGGGCCGTTTATCGGGGCTTTGATCCGACCCATCGGCGGAAAAATGGCAGATAAACTCGGCGGTGCTCTGGTCACCCAGATTATCAGTGTCGTTATGGTCTGTTCAGCTCTGGGTGTTGCCTATTTCATGAAGGCCGCGTACGCATCGCCCACTCCGGAAGACTATTTCTTCCCGTTCCTGGCCCTGTTTATTGTTCTTTTTGCAGCTACTGGGATCGGTAATGGTTCAACCTTCAGAACCATCGCCATTGTCTTTGACAAGGAGCAGGCGGGACCTGTTCTGGGCTGGACATCGGCGGTTGCCGCCTATGGCGCTTTCATCATTCCCAAAGTTTTTGGGGAAGAGATTAAAGCGACGACCCCGGAATATGCACTCTACGGCTTCGCCGTATTCTATGGGGTTTGCATCCTGATTAACTGGTGGTTTTACCTGCGTAAAAACGCCTATGTGAAAAATCCATAATCCACGCCTGAGGGAGTACTTTTATGAGCAACCTGTTAGATCGGCTCAGCTATTTCACCGCCAGTCCTGAAACCTTTTCAGGTGGTCATGGTATTACAACCGAGGAAGGCCGGGATTGGGAAAAAGCCTATCGGGGCCGCTGGGCCCATGACAAGATCGTCCGTTCCACCCATGGCGTGAATTGCACAGGATCCTGTTCCTGGAAGATCTACGTGAAGAATGGGTTGGTGACCTGGGAAACCCAGCAAACCGATTATCCCAGAACGCGTCCGGATCTGCCAAACCATGAGCCCCGCGGATGTGCACGTGGTGCCAGCTATAGCTGGTATCTTTACAGCGCTGCACGGTTGAAATATCCCCTCATCCGTAGCCGGCTGATAAAGCTGTGGCGGGAGGCAAAGAAGCAGCACCCAGATCCTGTCGATGCCTGGGCAAGTATCGCCAGCGATCCGGTGAAAGCACGCGAATATAAACAGGTGCGGGGCCTCGGCGGCTTTGTTCGCGCGGAGTGGGATGAAGTGAACGAAATCATCGCCTCTTCTAATATCTATACAGCCAAGGAATATGGCCCGGACCGGGTTATCGGCTTTTCACCTATTCCGGCCATGTCCATGGTGTCTTATGCGGCAGGGAGCCGTTACCTGTCCCTGATCGGTGGCGTCTGCATGAGCTTCTATGACTGGTATTGCGATTTGCCGCCAAGTTCCCCGCAGACATGGGGGGAGCAAACCGACGTGCCTGAAAGTGCTGACTGGTATAACTCGGGCTATATCATTGCCTGGGGATCAAATGTGCCGCAGACAAGAACCCCGGATGCTCATTTCTTCTCAGAAGTTCGCTACAAAGGGACGAAAACCGTCTCCGTTACGCCTGATTATTCAGAAGTCGCCAAGCTGACCGATCTCTGGCTTAACCCACGGCAGGGAACAGACAGTGCCCTTGCCATGGCCATCGGCCATGTGATTTTGAAAGAGTTTCATCTCACCGGTAAATCGGAATATTTCCGCGACTACTGCCAGCAATATACGGATATGCCGTTCCTGGTTCAGCTCGACAAGCAGGGCGACAGGTATGTAGCGGGTCGAACACTTCGGGCCAGCGATCTCCCAGGCTCGCAAAGTGAAGCCGATAATGCTGACTGGAAACCGGTCGTCTTTGATACTAAAAGCAACAGCGTCGTAATACCAAATGGCACAGTCGGATCGCGTTGGGATAAAAGCGCGAAATGGAATCTCGAAATGAAATGCGCTGAAGATGGGAGTGAAATCTCACCTCAGATGACTTTCATCGACAACAAAGATGATGTCGCAACTGTTGGCTTCCCGTATTTCGGTAACCTGGAGAACGAGCAGGATATCTTCAATCACTCGGATCATCAGGGAATTCTGGATCGTGCGGTCCCAGTGCGCAAGTTGGAAACCAAGGAAGGGCCCGTTCTGGTTGCGACTGTTTTCGACCTGATGATCGCCAACTATGGCATTGATCGCGGTCTCGGCGGCGAAAATGTCGCCAAGTCATTTGATGAGGACATTCCCTATACACCCGCCTGGCAGGAGCACTTTACCGGCGTCGACCGTGACAAGGTGATCAAGGTTGCGCGGGAATTTGCTGACAATGCGGATAAAACCCATGGCCGATCCATGGTTATCCTCGGAGCAGGGGTCAACCATTGGTACCACATGGACATGATCTATCGCGGGATCATGAACATGCTGATCATGTGCGGTTGCATCGGACAATCCGGCGGTGGCTGGGCCCATTATGTGGGGCAGGAGAAACTGCGGCCACAAACAGGCTGGCTTCCTTTGGCCTTCGGCCTTGATTGGAGCAGACCACCACGGCACATGAATTCCACCAGCTTTTTCTACAATCACGCGGATCAATGGCGGTATGAAAAGCTGTCACTTGACGAAATTTTATCGCCAACGGCAGACAAGGCGAAATGGGATAATCACTCCCTTCTGGACTGTAACGTCCGATCAGAGCGAATGGGATGGCTTCCCTCTGCCCCACAACTGGGACAGAATCCGTTGACATTGGCCAAGGAAGCCGACGCGGCAGGAATTGATGGCGCCACCCATGTGGTCAACAAACTGAAGTCCGGTGAGTTGCAATTTGCCTGCGAAGATCCGGACAACCCGCAGAATTTCCCACGCAATCTGTTTGTCTGGCGCTCAAATCTGTTGGGATCTTCCGGCAAGGGGCATGAGTATATGCTCAAGCATCTGCTCGGCACCAAAAATGGTGTACTGGGTAAGGAGCTCGGGGATAGCAACGCTCAAAAACCGAGCGAGGTGGTCTGGCATGAGGAAGCCCCAGAGGGGAAACTCGACCTTGTGGTCACTCTCGATTTCAGGATGTCGACTACCTGTATGTATTCCGACATCGTGCTGCCAAGTGCAACCTGGTATGAGAAAAATGATTTAAATACATCAGATATGCATCCCTTTATTCATCCTTTGAGTGAAGCGGTCGACCCCGCCTGGGAAAGCCGAAACGATTGGGAAATCTACAAGGGACTGGCAAAAGCTTACTCTGATCTTTGCCCGGGACATCTGGGCGTGGAAAAAGACATTGTCTCTCTCCCCATTCTCCATGACACGCCCGGCGAGTTGGGGCAGCCCTTTGATGTCAAGGATTGGAAGAAGGGTGAAGTCGATCCTATTCCCGGAAAAACCATGCCGAACCTAATCACGGTAGAGCGGGATTTTCCCAATACCTATGAAAGATTTACCTCCATTGGTCCCTTGCTTGAGAAGCTTGGTAATGGTGGTAAAGGGATATCCTGGAATACGGACGAAGAGGTCGAATTCCTGGGTTTGCTCAATGGAACGCATCAGGAAGGCTCAAATTCGGGACGCCCTAAGCTTGAGACGGACATCGACGCGTCGGAGATGATCCTGTCACTGGCGCCGGAAACAAATGGCCAGGTTGCGGTCAAATCCTGGGAAGCTCTCAGTCAGACAACCGGCCGGGATCATACCCATCTGGCAAGGCCGAAGCAGGATGAAAAGCTTCGGTTCAGAGACTTGCAGGCCCAGCCGCGCAAGATCATTTCATCCCCAACCTGGTCAGGTCTGGAAGATGAGCATGTCAGCTACAACGCCTGCTACACCAATGTTCATGAGCTCATCCCCTGGCGAACCCTGACCGGTCGACAGCAGTTCTATCAGGATCATGAGTGGATGCGGGACTTTGGGGAAGGCTTCTGCCTTTACAAAGGCCCAGTCAATACCAAGACCCTGGCGCCGGTTGCGGATCGTCAAAATGGGGGCAAGGAAGTCGCGCTGAATTGGATCACGCCACATCAGAAATGGGGAATACATTCAACCTATTCTGACAATCTTCTAATGCTGACTCTTAACCGTGGCGGTCCTGTCGTCTGGATCAGTGAGAAGGATGCCCGCAAGATTGATGTTGAGGATAATGACTGGCTTGAGCTTTACAACGCCAACGGGGCGATTGTGGCAAGAGCTGTTGTGTCTCAGCGGGTGCCGGAAGGCATGACCATGATGTATCACGCCCAGGAGAAGATCATCAATACACCGAAGTCACCGACCACCGGCGTGCGTGGCGGTATCCATAACTCGGTGACCCGGGCTGTGGTCAAACCCACCCATATGATCGGCGGCTACGCGCAGTTGTCATACGGGTTCAACTACTACGGCACGGTCGGATCAAATCGCGATGAGTTTGTTGTGGTGCGGAAAATTGAAAATGTTGATTTCGGTGACGAGAACCCTGTCACCGAAGCTGCCGAATAGGAGAGTGAAATGAAAGTACGTGCTCAAATCGGCATGGTCCTGAACCTGGACAAATGCATCGGCTGCCACACTTGTTCAGTCACCTGCAAAAATGTCTGGACGAGCCGGGCGGGGGTTGAATATGCCTGGTTCAACAATGTGGAGACGAAACCCGGCGTGGGCTATCCCCGCAATTGGGAAGATCAGAAAGAGTGGAATGGCGGCTGGAGCCGCAAGTCCAACGGCAAGATCAAGCCTAAAATGGGCGGCAAGTTTCGCCTTCTGTCGAAGATTTTCGCCAATCCGGACCTGCCGGAGATCGACGATTATTACGAACCCTTCACCTTCGATTATGCTCATCTACAAAACTCCGGCGAAGCCAAGGATATGCCGACGGCAAGAGCACATTCCATGCTGACGGGCGCCAAGATGGAGAAGCCGGACTGGGGTCCCAACTGGGAAGAAATCCTGGGTGGTGAGTTTGAGAAACGCAGTCAGGATTACAATTTTGAAGGTATCGAGAAGGAGATGTATGGAGAGTTTGAGAATACCTTCATGATGTATCTCCCGAGGCTTTGCGAGCATTGCCTCAACCCGGCTTGTGTCGCGTCCTGTCCTTCCGGTGCCATCTATAAACGTGAGGAAGACGGCATTGTTCTGATTGATCAGGACAAATGCCGCGGCTGGCGGATGTGTGTATCCGGCTGCCCTTACAAGAAAATCTATTTCAATTGGCAGTCTGGAAAATCCGAGAAATGCACGTTTTGCTATCCAAGAATTGAAAATGGCGAGCCCACGGTTTGCAGTGAAACCTGTGTTGGCCGGATCCGTTATCTCGGTGTCATGCTTTATGACGCAGATCGGATTGAGGAGGCTGCCAGCGTCGCCGATGAAAAAGATCTTTACGAAGCACAGACTGATATATTCCTAGATCCATCTGATCCGGAAGTCATCGCCGCCGCCAAGCGCGACGGCGTTCCGGACAGCTGGCTGACCGCAGCCCGAAATTCTCCGGTCTATAAAATGGCCATGGAATGGAAGGTTGCCTTTCCCCTGCATCCGGAATACCGCACTCTGCCGATGGTTTGGTATATTCCCCCGCTTTCCCCTATCCAAAGCCGTTGGGATAACGGCCAGCTTGAGGACGATGGGGTTATTCCGGATGTTAGCAAACTGCGAATTCCCGTCAGATACTTAGCCAATCTTCTGACAGGTGGGAAGGAGCAGCCGATTACCCACGCTCTGGAACGAATGCTGGCCATGCGTGCCTACATGCGCACCAAGCATGTGGAGGGGAAGCCGGAAACGGGTATTCTGGATCATGTCGGTCTGGATACAAAGACGGTTGAGGACATGTACCAGATCATGGCCATCGCCAATTTTGAAGATCGCTATGTGATCCCGACAAATCACCGTGAATATGCCGGCAAAACCCCCTTTGATAACGATATTGCTTTCGCCTCCCGATCTGAGTGCGGGTTCAGCTTTGGGGATGGTTGTGCCGGTGGTTCTCCGAAAAAGAATCTGTTCGGGACGCCTACCCATCAAAACACTCTCAACGGTCAAATCAGGAGAGAGAAATGAAAACGTTTAAAATTCTAGGGTTGCTTCTCTCCTATCCGACAGAAGAACTCCAAGACAATATGAGAAGCTTGTCGGCGGTTCTTGCAGCGGAAAACCTTTTGCCTTCCAAACTGCAAAGAGCCCTGATCAATTTCATTGATCGACTTGCCTCTCGTAACCTATTGAAGGCGCAAGAGGATTATGTATCCCTGTTCGACCGCGGCAGAGGATGTTCTCTTTACCTGTTCGAGCATATCCATGGAGAATCCCGTGACCGAGGTCAGGCTATGGTTGATCTGATAGATCATTACAAGGAAAAGGGTCTGAACCTGACTGCCAAAGAATTGCCCGATTATCTGCCGCTATTTCTGGAGTTTCTGGCTCTCTGCCCACCTGAGGAAGCACAGGAAACGCTGGGAGACGTGGTGCATATCATTGCAGCCATCGGGGCCAAGCTGAAGAAACGGGACTCAGATTATCGCATCATATTCCTGGCACTTTCAAAACTGACGGATGCCAAAATTGATAAGGGATTTGTTGAAACGGCGCTGATTGAAGATGACGCACGGGACGATAGCCCGGAAGCCCTGGATAAGGAATGGGAGGAAACACCGGCCTTCGATGGTATCGGTGATGCGGCCTGCGTCAGCTGTCCTTCTGCCGGCACCTATAATTTCGGATCCGATCCGGTAGAGCAAAAGCAAGTCAGGTAGGAGAGAGAGATGAGTGACTATCTAAACGAATTTCTGTTCGGGATCTATCCGTATATTGCCGTCGTTGTCATGATCCTCGGTTGCATACTCCGCTATGATAAAGACCCCTATAGCTGGAAGGCAGACAGTTCCCAGCTTTTAAGAAGTCGCGGCCTGAAATGGGGCAGCAACCTGTTCCATATTGGGATCATTCTGCTGTTCTTTGGACATTTAGTTGGCTTGCTGACTCCAGAACCTATCTATCATTTGTTCATGACGGCAGCGGCCAAACAGCTTATGGCGATGGTAGCAGGTGGCATCTTTGGAACCCTTTGTTTTATTGGACTTACCATCCTCCTGTATCGGAGACTGACGGATCCTCGCATTCGTGCAACCAGCAAATTCGCTGATATCATGATCCTTGTTGTGCTCTATGTTCAACTCATACTTGGACTGGCGACGATTCCATTTTCCGCACAGCATCCAGATGGAAGCAGCATGATCGCCCTTGCCAATTGGGCTCAGTACATCGTGACTTTCCAAGGTGGAGCTGCAGATTTTGTGCAGGAAGAAGCTTTTATCTTCAAGGCGCATATCTTTTTGGGGCTGACCATCTTCCTGATATTCCCGTTCACACGCTTGGTTCATGTGTTTAGTGCCCCGTTTAAATACATCTTACGTCCCGGATATCAAATTGTTCGGAAGAGGGGATAGGGATGCCGATATTCATCAACGACATTGAAATTGACGACAATACCGTCTTTTCCGAAATGCAGTATCACAGCGCTGATTCAATGGAGCAAGCGCGTGATGCGGCCGCACAGGCCCTAGTGGTGAGGGAGCTTTTGCGGCAGGAAGCAGTGCGCCGTGGGCTTAGTCATCCGGATGATGCAGATGAAGCATTGGATGCCGCGCTCATGGCGCTGATTGAAGATGAAGTGTCCGTTCCCCCTGCCACAACAGAGTTCTGCCGCACCTATTATGAGCACAACACGCCTAGGTTTACAGTCTCTGATGCTAGCAGTTCCGTTTTACCTTTCGAGATGGTCGAGGATAAAATCCGTGACTATCTGCAGACACGCAGTGTTCGCGAGGGCGTGCGTTCCTATATCTTAAACTTGGCGGAATCCGCTCGGATATCAGGCTTTGATCTCGCCGGCAGCCTGTAGCATGGGAGGCGGCGACACATGGACAGCTATCAGGAATTGATCGAGGGATATAAGGCATTCCGACATAAATATCTTCAACAGGATTTCGATGACTATCGAAGCTGGGCGGCAACAACTCAAAGCCCAAAGGTCATGGTCATTGGGTGCAGCGATAGTCGGGTCAACCCCGCCATTCTAACCCATGCAGGTCTCGGCGATATATTTGCTGCAAATAACGTCGCTAACATTGTGCCGCCCTATGAAGCCGGACGGCATTCCCATCTTTCCATCGGAGCTGCAGTCCAGTTCGCGGTTTTAAACTTGAAGGTCGAGCATGTCATTGTCATGGCCCATAGTGGTTGCGGTGGTGTAAAGGCACTGATGTCGAGTGACGAAAGTGGTGAGCAGGAGAGACCGGAAGACGACTACATACAAGGCTGGGTCAATGTCATCAAAGAGGCGAGGGACGCTGTGAAATCTGAAATGGGAGATCGTGATTTTGACGAGCAATGCCAGATTTGTGAGATGGAAGGGGCCTTGGTGTCCATCAAAAATCTAACCGGCTATCCCTATGTCCGTGAGGCCTTGGAAGAAGGCAGGCTAGATCTCCATGCCTGGTATTTTCATATCGAGACAGGTGAGCTGCTGAACTACAATCATGAAAAAGGGCAATATCAACGGCTCGTTAAGGCGCCCGGAACTATGCAGTAACCGGTTTCTCTTTGCTAATTGGGCAATTTTGAGTTGGGGCTCAGTCTTCTTGCTTATCACTGCGATCCACAGGCAAATTTACTTTGAGCGCCAGTCTGATCAGATCTGTCTGACTGTTGGTATCGGTTTTGGTAAATAGATTGCTGACCTGCCGCTTAACCGTGACAGGAGAGACGTTTCGAGCTTCTCCGATATCTTCAATCTTCTGTCCCTGAGCAAGCAGTTTGCACACCTCGTTCTCAGCATCGGTAAGCCCGAATAGGAGCTGCATGCCTTCAGCGGAAACAACATCCCGCTGCTCAGGATCAATTATAAAAATAACAGCACCGGAAAATGCTGAATCAATTGACCCTTCCAGATCGCTAACCGGAAAAGCTTCTAGAAGCCAGGGCAGATGTCCCTTACGCTTGGCAACTGTCATTTTGGCCGTGCTGTCGGAAATAGCCATTGGATCACTGGCGGTGGTGATGATCTGGTTCAGATGATCCTGACCAGTAGGGGTATTAGTCAGAAGCTTGCCTGATTTGGATTGTGATAATCCGTTCCCGGCATCAAGAATGGCCTCGGCCCGCTGGTTTGAAATAAGAATATTGCCGTCGGTATTGAGAATGCAGACCCCAATCCGCAGCTTGTCCAAGACAGACAGAATGGCATTGAACCGTTTTTTCAACAATTGAAAAGGCCGATTCAGCTCAACACATTTGGAAAAATGCGGCAGGAAGAACTGCGATATATTATCTTCTTCCAACGACATGTTATCGCGCTGTTTGTCATAGTTCACACAGATACAATCGGTCCAAATAGGCGTGTTGTTGAGGCGTGCCGCTGTGCGTCGGAATACGCCAAAATGTTCCGCCATGTAAATATTTGCTGGAATCTCTTCAGCTTTTCTCCGAAATCCGATTTCATCGGGTACCCAGGTATGGACCGAAAATTCCATCAGATGAGAGACAGCTTCGGCAATATTGGTGGAAAACTTTGATTTATAATCTTCAAATTCATCCACATTGAAGAGAGTGCTAATATGCTGACCAACCAATTCTGGATTGACTCGATCAGCAAATATAACCGTTGAAGCGCTGGCCCCACAGTGATAGGCGAACTCATTTAGTGTTTCGACCCAAGCGTCAGAGTTGACCACCGTATTATAAATACGAGGGATAAAATCGAGATGTGCTTTGCTGACCTGCATCGTGTCCATCTTCCTTTTGATTTTTATCCGGATAGTCGATTGGGCGCGCTGGCCGCATTCTTTAATTAAGAAAATTCTAATGCATAAATTGCTAGGCCTGTCAAGGGCCGTTCGGACCTATAAACAAAAAAAATAGTAACCAAAATAGGGAGATAGATATAAGGAGGACTGCAACATGCCCTATCCGGAAAATCCAAAAATCGATATATTAATTCGATCAGCGAAATGGTCCCCCTTGGCTTTCCTCTTCTCATTACTTGTCCCAATTGCAGGCATCAATTCTGCAGAAGCCGCAAGTATTACCTATAGTGCGGCCCAGGATTATGCGGTGGCGGTGAGCCGAAAGGATAAGGCAGAGGTCCATATAGTACAGCCCGCACAAAAACGGGTTGAACGACTACCGAAATTTGACCCAGCCCTTGGGACACTCACAGCTGTACAAATGAATATCGTTCTGGCTGGAGGCGGAGAGCTGGTGTCGCATTGTTTTATTGGATGCGCAGGATATAGTTCAACGGCCAGATTTTTTGACGGTGTTGAACTGGGCCTCACATTTGATGAACTTGGCATTGATTTTGACCGCGATGTGAATCTCAAACATACCCTGAATGCCTCACGTTATGATCCGATTTGCTTGGTATATGCATGTGAGGACAAAAAGGTCTGGAATGACCAGACAGTCTTCACCGGCAATATTGTGCCCGAAAATTTTGATGCCTTTACTGGTAAAGACGAGTGGATAAATTTTTATTTCCGAAATTCCCGCAATACTTACCTTGATCTGGATCATCAAGCAACCCCGGGGATTGGTAAAAATGCTTATGAAGCCTGCATAGATGACTGCGATGAAGTATTTTCAATTCTGTCGATCTACTTGTTGGCAGTCAGCGAGGGCCATGTGGCCTTTTTCAATGATTCCCATGCCCTTTTTTATGGTTCCCGCAGTTTTAGCCTAACGTATGATTATGAACCCAATATCAGTGTGGTCCCCATCCCCCCCGCCATACCACTATTCGCAAGCGGCCTGTTGGCGTTAGGCTATATCGCTAAACGGCGGAAAAGAAAGGCCGCCGATAGCTGAAGGAAATTGTTGGGTTTTCTGCAAAATTGCATTGTGCGGTGCTTTCGCCCGCAATTTTGTGAGCATTCGAAGGGTAAAGTCTACCAAAGAACAGGTTTAGGGAGAGGATGAAACAGATAAGCCCTCGATTGCTTATGCAACCAAGGGCTTATGTGGTGCCGCCACCAAGAGTCGAACTCGGGACCTGATGATTACAAATCAACTGCTCTACCAACTGAGCTATAGCGGCATTGTGGAGGCGCAAAATAGTCAGCTTGTTGGAATTCGACAAGCAAAAAATGAACTTTTTTCTGCACGCGGCTTCGGACTCGTATCAGAGGCTTTTATTTGGCCTGTCGAGCCAGTTCGTAAAAGGCGATAGCGGCCGCATTAGAAACGTTCAAACTCTCCATTTTCGGATCGATGGGTAGCTTTGCCAGTAAATCGCATTTTTCTGCAGTCAATTGCCTGAGGCCACGGCCTTCAGATCCAAGAACTAGAGCAATCTTACGAATGTCTTTTGCGGCGGTTTCAAGGGACTGGTCAGCCAATCCATCCAATCCGATTCGCCAGTATCCTTTTTGCGCCAAAGTCTCGAGAGCTCGGGAAAGATTGGCGACCCGGATCATGGGAACCAGCTCCACTGCTCCGGAGGCAGATTTTGCCAGGGTCCCGCTGATTGGAGGGGAGTGCCTGTCCGGCAGAATAATTGCAGAGATATTGAAAGCCGCAGCTGACCTTAGAATCGCTCCTACATTGTGAGGGTCAGAGACCTGGTCAAGTACCGCGATGATGGAGGCTTGGTCGTTATCACTGGAGGGCAAATCTTCAATAGATAATTCTTTTAATGGTGCTGCCTGAATTGCAATGCTCTGATGTAGGGCGTTCTCAGGCAAGAGTCCCGAGATTGTTTCCCTCTCCAAAAGCTCTGGGGCGACTTTTTCCTGGATC
The DNA here is from genome assembly GCA_024743055.1 of Pseudomonadota bacterium. GTDB lineage: Bacteria > Pseudomonadota > Alphaproteobacteria > Sneathiellales > Sneathiellaceae > Sneathiella. Next base: position 861 of record JANSXH010000023.1, on the reverse strand, counting down.
AGGCCTTTCATCTCTGAATTCAATGACGACATTTTTGCTTCGGTGAGAACAAGTCGTTTGATTTTTCTATTGCGATTGGCAAGGGCGGCAAGGGTAGGATGATCCCCATAAATCCAACTGTCATCGGGCGACGCTTGCTTCCTTCGAGAAGGGGAGGCAGGACTTGGCGCCCGCTTTTTGCGCAGGGTGCCGGAGGCAATTTTTTGCCGATTTTTTGGTGACTTGCTTCTTGACATATGGATGCTTATATTGCGCTTCGTAACGTGCAACAAGACAGCATTTAGCAGAGCTCCGAAAAAAAATAGTGAATTCCGTCAGGAATTGCTCTTTTTCGGTTGACTTTGTTCGTGAATTTTCGATAGTGCCGGACACCTTCGGCAATGCCGGAAGTTGCATGCATGTATGGAGGGGTGCCTGAGTGGTTAAAAGGGACGGACTGTAAATCCGTTGGCTATGCCTACGTTGGTTCAAATCCAACTCCCTCCACCATCTTCATGCAGGCGTTCTGGATACCAAAGGAGCTGGTGTCTGGAAGGTTGTTTTAGGCGGGTGTAGCTCAATGGTAGAGCAGCAGCCTTCCAAGCTGAATACGAGGGTTCGATTCCCTTCACCCGCTCCAAGCGCCCATCGACGCTATATAAGTAGATGGACAGAGTTAAGAAGTATCGGAAGGTGGTCTTCTGATATATGGGCTGAGTAAATTATTGCTTCGGGACGACGAAAATGGCCAAAGAGAAATTTGATCGTAGTAAGCCGCATTGCAACATAGGAACGATTGGTCATGTTGACCATGGTAAGACGACGTTGACGGCGGCGATCACGAAGGTGCTTGCGGATGCGAGCGGCGGCGACGCGTTTGCG
>JANSXH010000021.1 GCA_024743055.1 Pseudomonadota bacterium | reverse complement strand
GGCCCACACCGCACACAGGATCAGGGACACTCAAACCCCAGATCCATACATAAACACCCAACGCGGGGTGGAGCAGCCCGGTAGCTCGTCAGGCTCATAACCTGAAGGTCGTAGGTTCAAATCCTACCCCCGCAACCAATAGCACTGATAAAAGATATAGTACCGCCTCCATCAGGAAAATTTGGAGCGGTGGAAGGCTATTCCTGTTTGTTCTTCATCAGATAGGCATCAAGAACTGCGATCCCTTCATCCAGGCCGGAGCGGCCGCAACCGAGACGGAAGCGGTCTGTGGGGGTGGGGCCGAGGTCGGAGGAATAGATTGTGCTCGGTAAAAACAGCACGCCGCTTTCCTCGACCAGGGTTTTCGTGAAAGCTTCAACGCCGTCAGCGCCTTTGTAGCGCGGGAAGGCCATGCAGGACCCATTGGGATGCCGCCAGTCAAACAGATCCGGATGGCGGGCGAAGAAGGCATCCCATTTCGGCAGATTCTCATCAACGATGGCGCAGTTGCGGCTGTAAATCTTCTGGCGGTTCCGAAGGGCAATCATGGCAAGCCGCTCGCTTGGACCGGAGTTGCAGATCGACAGATAATGCTTCATGCGTTCCATCTTCGATAAGACTTCGGTGTCCTGACAGGCAATCCAGCCTATCCGCAGGCCTGGTAGGCCATAGGACTTTGACAAAACATTCAACGAGAGGCCGCGCTCATAGATATCCGCGATGAACGGCAGATGCTCTGTGCCGCTCGGGCCAAGCCCGTTAAAAATCTCATCATGCAGAATATAGATCCCGTATTTGCGACATAGCTCGACCAATGCCTGATATCTGTCAAGAGGAAGTATTGTGCCTGTAGGGTTATGAGGGAAGTTGATGGTGACCAGGCGTGTATTGGGACGGATCGCACCGGCAATCCGGTCGATATCGAGTGACCAGTTATCATCGGGATCAAGGGGAACACCGGTTGCCTCGCAAATCGCAACAGGCAGCGTTTCGTGGGACTGATAGTTCGGGGTGACCACAATGGCATGGCTGTCGCGATCCAAAAGGACAGTGTTGGCGGCAAAAATACCTTCGCTTGCGCCGGCAAAACACAAGATGTTAGAGCTGGTCTGGTTCGTATAGGTCGTCGCAATCACATCACGAAGATCAGATGCCCCGAAAGTCTCTGTATAGCCGAGCCACATGCCTTCAAACGCCTCCCGTTCTTCCTCCGAGGCCATGGCCAGCAGATCGCGCATAGACATGCTCTCCGCATCCGATGCAGTCAAATGATAGCGCGCTTTGAATTCCCATTTGGAGAAATGTGTTTCCAGTCGAAAATCAGGCAAAGTTGTCATAAAGCGGGTCCTTCATCTTGAAGCTCTCTCATGATTAGCCCATGCTGCCAAGAATTCGAAGCATTAATTCAAGGGCTTCAGGTAAGGGCAGGGCGTCCACCTGATCAGTCTTGACCAATTGGTATAAAACACCTATGTAAAGAGATATTGTACCTTTCAGGTATAGGAGTTTGCCATGCCATGGGAAAAATCGTTTGATATCGATGAGGCCATAGACCGCGCAACAGAGGTTTTTTGGGCGAAAGGCTATGAGGCCGCGTCCTTGGCGGACCTGTTGAAGGCCACCGGCATTAATAAGGGCAGTTTCTACAATGCCTTTGGCAGCAAAAAGAAACTTTTCACCCTCGGCTTACAGAAATATAAAAGAGAGCAGCATAAGGCGACCCTTTATCGCCTGTCGCAAATGCAGGACGCTGTTTCGGCAATTACCGCACTTTTTGATCTCATTATCGCTCAAAGCCGGGAGGATGAGGAAAAGAAGGGCTGCTTGTTCGTCAATACAGCACTCGACCTGCCTAATCTTGATAGCAACACAGCAGAGACGGTGAGTTCGGCCCTGGCAGATATCGAGGCTTTTTTCAAAGAACAAATCATTCGGGGTCAGAAGAGCGGGGACATCCCCAAGACTGTCGACCCGGCAGTGGCTTCAAAAGGTCTTATGACTCTTGTTGTCGGTCTGCGCGTCCTCTCCAGAGGGGTCTCTTCCAGTGATGAACTTGAGGTGATCAAGGCGCAAGCTGTTGATTTAATAACATAAAATAAAAGATCAAAATTTTTTTGGGAAAGTCTTGACCAATTGGTACAAATAACTATATACGTTTCTGTACCAACCAGTACAAACAATCTTTCTGACGGAGACAACCCATGACAACATTCACCACTTATAAAATCGATACAGCCCCAGCAGCCTCCAAACCCTTCCTGGAAGGCGCCAAAAAAGCATTTGGTTTTGAGGCGAATTTACTCGGCACGATGGCTGAATCACCGGCACTGCTTGAAGGCTATCTTACTCTCTCAGGTATCTTAAATAAATCAGACCTTAGTGAAACCGAGCGCCAGATCATCCTGATGACAAATAATCGTCTGAACGGCTGCACCTATTGCATGGCAGCGCATACGACGATCTCGCAAATGGCGAACGTGCCGGCCGATGTGATCGAGGCGCTTCGGAGCGGGACATCTATCGCGGATCCGAAACTCGAAGCTTTGCGTGTATTCGCAGAGGTTATCAACGAGAAGCGGGGATGGCCGGAAGAATCTGACATAGAGGCTTTTCTGGCAGCTGGTTACACCAAACAAACGGTTCTGGAAGTCATTCTCGCCACTAGCTTGAAGGTCATGTCCAACTACACAAATCATATCGCTAAAACGACAGTTGATCCGGCTTTCCAGGCAAACGTCTGGTCCGCTGAGGACAGTGTCGCGGCGTAATCTAACCGGTAGCAACCTGCTCACCCCACTTTCTCTCCCATGCAGGTTGCTACCCTCTATCGATACCCTAAGTGTAAAATCCGGATGTTCCAGCTCATGAGTGGCTCACCCCGCTCAGGCAAGAAAATCCTCTCAAAGTTAAAAACTCGGAAGTTTAAATGCCTCCTGGAATATTACTCCGTGTGAGTGGTTTTTTCATGTAGTAGAATAGGTGCCTATTACACTTGGAGGCATGGTGAAAACTTTTAGTGAAATTCATTTTCGCACGGCCCATATAAACGAGCTGACTGCATTTTATTGCACTCTTCTCGGCATGACGGAGACCTTAGATGAGCAGAGAATCTGCTATGGGTATGGGGGCGCGAGGATCCGCATTTCCTTTGAAGCGGGAGACTATCAACATCGGGATCCGCAAGGAGATGATTTCTACTGGAAGGTTGGAATTACAGTCAAAAACCTCGATGCAGCTGTCCAGTTCCTTTTGACGGAAGGTTGCTCGGTATCGGAGCCTCGACAATTTCAGGAGATCGGATATCTCTGCCATTTGCAAGATCCAGCGGGCAATTCCATAGAGCTATTGCAACAGGGTTTTGAAGGGCGGGAAGGGGACGTTCCAGAGGGCCATCCAATAGGCAGTCAGGCAACCCTCGCCCATATTACCCTGCGCTTACGGGATATTGAGGCCTGCCGGCCTTATCTGGAAGGAGAGCTGGGACTTAGGTTGATGTCGGTTCAGCCGGTTCCGGACTATGGCTTTACTTTGTATTTTTTCACCTGGAGTGAGGAGCCATTGCCAAACCCTGATCTGGAGGCAGTTGAAAACCGGGAATGGCTATGGGCACGGACTTATCCATTGCTGGAATTACAGCATCTTCATCGGGAAGGGGAGCTCCGCAAATCATCGGATGAAGAAGCAGGATTTGCGGCGTTAAGCTTTTCTGATGGAGATGGAAGGACTGAAATAATTGATATTGATCGACTATCTTAGGCGGAACAAACCATGACATTTTCCCGGATACTCCTCATCAACATTCTGCTCACGGGAGCGTTCTATGTCGCAGGATTTGTGGCCCTCGGGGATGGGGTGCCTGCCATCGAGTCTTCAGGAGAGGAGGTCCTTCAATGGTTCTCCAATAATGGTATCCGGGCGCAGGCCTACGCCTGGACCGGCGTTTTTGTGTCACTTGGCCTGTGTATATTTGGGGGGCAGGTGGCGACGTTACTACCGGAACCCAACCGCCTCATCTTTTTCGCCGGTGTTCTCGGATTTGCCATCACCGCTCAAGTGCAGGCCTGGATCTGGGCTGGATTAGCATTTCATCCGCAAGATCTGGATCCCGCCGTTGCCCGCCTGGTTTTTGATATCGCCGCTTTTTGGGGACCTCTGGTTAATGGGTCAACCACAGCCATGGCAGGCGCGGTGGCAGCGCTTGGATTTGGCAAATCGCCCGTCATACCCCGCTGGCTTACCGGGCTTAGCTGCCTATTCGCCTTGGAGCAAGCCATTGAAACCGTGACTGTTTTCGGGCAAACCGGATTTTTCGCTCCCGGTGGCACGATGAATGTGTATGTGGGAGGGATCCTCGGATTTATCTGGGTCGGCGGTGTCGTACGTTGGGCATTGCAGCAAAGAACCTAGGTGGCACTGGCTGGACAATGACTGCTCTATAGCAAGGGTGGTTTTTTGACGTCCGGATTGTCGGCGATTTCCAGGATGAGCTTTCTGCGGACGGCGTCGGTGAAGGTGGTGGCGCTGTCGGCGGTGATGACGAAGGCGCCGTTGCCGCCAATAATCTGGTTTTGAAAGGCCAGCTCCAGGTCATAATCGATGGGCCGGCCGGAGCAATATCGGCACAGGACGGCGAGGCCGTTGATGGTGATATCGGCGCCGACCACGATGTCGCGCGCAGTTTCTATGGGCAGTCCATCCCAGTTATTGGCGCTGTCGGCGGAGATGTCGATGACTTTCCGAAATCCCCATATGTTGTTGTTTTCAATAAGGCTTTTGCCAAATAAAAGGGCCGAGCCTATGGCATTGAAACCGCGTGCTCTTCGCGGCGCGGCGAGAAGATCCTCAGCAAACTGGCGGGCACTTTCTGGCCCGTCAATAATCTGCCAATCCACGACCACATCTTGGGATCCCGCATCGCCCCATTCCACATAGGTGAGGGCGATCTGACCGTAGATGGAATTGGTTATGGCCGAGATAACCTCTTGAGTGACAAGAGATTTTGCATATCCCTCCCTTTGAAAAAGGATCTCGGCGTCGTCGATAGAGCCTGTCGCATCTGCCAGAAGAACCAGTTCCAGACTGACGGTTTTCTCGTCTTCAGCAGCGACAGATAGAGGCCAGGTCAGGGGAATGATCAGTAATAAAAACTGTAAGTATCGTTGGAACATGGCCCATCCTCTTATCAGATATTATATGACATTCTTTGCGAGTAATCGTCACGGGTCAAGGCCACTGTTCATGTTTCGGCGATGCTGGGGAGGCTAAACAAGTTGACTCTGTCAACAAACTTGTTGACGGAGTCAACTAAATAGCACCAATTTCTCAGACCAGACCAGAAATGGAATTCAACTGTCTGCAAAAATTTTATGCGCATAGACCCCTCTCAAGAGATCGGAACCTTGACTTCCCCACCAATCAGAGTTAGCTGAAAAGATACGGCGCACCGATGGAAAACTTCCTTTTGCAAGAGCCCCAATAAGCAGGGTAGAATAGGAGGTAGATCCGTCACCTAAGGTATAAAAAAACAAAACGGTAATCGTAAACACAAGACGTCTCATCCAATCTTCAAACATCAAGGTCGAAAACCGGCTTGTCCGGTCTATTCAAAAAAGGGAAACAAACATGTTAGAAAAACGTGAGTTCTACATTAACGGCACATGGGTCGCGCCTGCCACGGCCAATGATTTCGATGTGATCGATCCGTCCAATGAAGAGGTATGCGCAGTCATTTCTCTGGGAGGCCAGTCAGATACGGATGCAGCTGTTGCGGCAGCCAAGGCAGCTTTCGCGGGCTGGTCCGGCCTGCCAAAGGAAGAGCGCCTGGGTTATGTCGAGAAAATCTTCGAGATTTATAATGAACGAGCCGAGGATATGGCCAAGGCCATCAGCCTTGAAATGGGCGCGCCCATCGATATGGCCAAAGCCCAGCAGGTGACCTCCGGCTCGTATCATATCAAGAACTTCATGCGCTCCTTCAGCTCGTTTGAATTCGACCGGATGCTGAGTGACCGGGCGCCGAACGATCGGATCCTCTATGAGCCGGTTGGCGTTTGCGCTTTGATCACGCCCTGGAACTGGCCGATGAACCAGGTCACCTTGAAAGTTATTCCGGCGCTGCTAACCGGGAATACGATGGTCCTGAAGCCGTCCGAAGTTGCACCTCTCTCCTCTTACTTGTTTGCAGAGATTGTCGATGCCGCGGGCGTTCCTGCCGGTGTGTTCAATCTGGTCAATGGTGATGGGCTTGGTGTCGGGACGCAACTGTCCGGTCATCCGGATGTGGACATGGTTTCCTTCACCGGATCAACCCGGGCCGGGATTGCCATCTCCAAGAATGCAGCTGACTCGGTCAAGCGAGTGCATTTGGAACTGGGCGGTAAGGGTGCCAACCTGATCTTCGCCGATGCCGATGAGAAAGCCGTTAAGCGCGGTGCTTTGCAGTGCTTCAATAACACCGGTCAGTCCTGCAATGCTCCAACCCGGATGCTTGTCCAGAGTGGCATATATGACCAGGCTGTCGAGACAGCGAAGCAGGTCGCGGAAGCAACAAAGGTCGCCCCCTCGAATGAGGAAGGCCGTCATATCGGTCCGGCCGTTAGCGAGATCCAGTTCAACAAGATACAAGACTTGATCCAAAAAGGGATCGACGAAGGGGCTCGCCTCGTGGCTGGTGGAACTGGTCGTCCGGAAGGATTGAACCGCGGCTATTTTGTTCGGCCGACTGTCTTTGCCGATGTGAATAACGAGATGACCATCGCCAAGGAAGAAATTTTTGGTCCGGTCTTGTCCATCATTCCGTTCGAATCTGAAGAGGAAGCGGTCAAGATCGCTAATGACACACCCTACGGCCTGACAAACTATGTCCAGAGCCAGGATGGTGATCGTCTCCGTCGGGTTGCCCGCGAAATGCGGTCCGGCATGGTTGAGATGAACGGTCAGCCACGTGGTGCCGGTGCACCCTTTGGCGGTTACAAACAGTCCGGTTCAGGCCGTGAAGGCGGTATCTGGGGCTTGGAAGATTTCCTGGAAGTCAAATCCGTCAGCGGTTGGCCTGAAGAATAAGCCAAATTCGCTGAGGAAATTGATCAGGATCGGAGCCCGCAGGCTCCGGTCCTTTTTTTTGGATATTTCAGGAGCCGTCTTTCTCTTCTTTTTCGTAGGCATAAGGCTCCAATGTCGTGTCGTCACGGCCGATTTCCACTTCGGATACATATATTCTGACTTTCTCAGCCGGTAGTTTGCAGTGATAGGCATGGAAAAAAGAGAGGATGCTGATCCCGGCAGCAATAAGGAGATCCCAGCCAAAGGGAATAAGACCTGTCCCTCCGAAATGCCCGAAATAGGAAAGACAGCCCAGCATCAACAGATATGGCGGAATCCAAAAGGCTTCTTTCAGATCTAGTGGCCGGGGATCGTCGGTAATGCGCCTGAGAGTCAGGAAAAGCACCAGTCCGACAGCAATAAGCCCAATGAGAACTTCGACAATTTTCCATCCACTCCAATAGAGGGTCATCGTTGCTGCAATAAAAGCTATCTGAGCCACGATGGCGACCGCCGGGATACGAAAATACCTTTCCCGTTCCGCCAGTTGTGAGCGCAGGGCATAGACAGCGAGGGGACCTGCTGTCAGTGACAACACGATTGAGGACGCGTTAAGGGTAAGCATGTCCTCAAACTTTAGAACGAACAACATGGCCGATCCAATAACCCAGTTCATGACAAGCGCGTTGAGCGGGATACCGCGCGGGGATAATCGGGAGAAAAAAGCCGGAAACTGGCCGTTTTTAGCCAGGGCAAGTGCGAGGCGGGCGTTGGACCCGGTGGCGACCAGGCCACCACCAAAGGGGGCAATGATCGATCCGCCGTAAATAAAGCTCATGACCCAGAGAATTCCAAGGGAATAACCCAGGGCAGCAAAGGGACCATAAACATGGCCCGCATCCAGTGCTTTCCATCCGCCTTCCAGGGCGCCAGGGGGCAGGGCACCTATATAGGCAATTTGGGCACCTGCATAAATCAGAAAACAAAAGAAAATTCCCAGGCAGAGTGCTAGCGGGATATTCCGATGCGGCTTAATGGTTTCCCCTGCTAGATCAATGGCATGGCGAAATCCGATAAAGGCAAATATGACCCCGCCAGTAGATACTCCGGCAAGGATACCTGTCCAGCCGAAGGGTGAAAAGGTCGGCGTCGTGAAATTACTCGGCTCGAACCGGGCGAATAGGAACGCGATGACAATCGTCGTCGGAATGATGATCTTGATCCAGGTCAGACCGGTGTTGATACGACTGAAAAAAGCCACTCCCCAGGCATTGATCACAACCATTACTGCCATGACACCGAGGGCGAAAACAGCGCCTAGAGGGCTAAGGCCTTTACCGCTTGAATTCTGGACGAACGGTATCCATTCAGAAGCGTAGTTTAACATCGCGGCCACTTCAATGGGCGCTGTCAGGGTGTAGCCAACCCAGGCTGTCCAACCCATGGCGGAGCTGACAACATTTCCATGGCTAAAATGCGGAACCTGGGCGAGCCCGCCAGCCACAGGTAACATGGCACTGACTTCAGCAAAAGTGAGCGCCAGCAATAGAACGACAACGGCACCGATGACCCAGGATATCAAGGCAGCAGGGCCAGCGTTCTGGGCGACTAGTTCCGGCGCAAATAGCCAGCCGGAGCCGAGCATTCCGCTGATCGCGACAAAGGTCAATCCCAGCAGGCCGATTGAACGCTTTAGCTTAATTTCTGACAAGGGCCTTCCTTACTAGCTCAAACTAATCTGACCAACGATCGCTCCATCTTTGGCGGCGAGCAATGTTCCTCGCGGCATGTCTTCCCAGGGATCATCGGTCAGGGGAACACTTGCAAATAACAGAGTCTGGTTATCAGATTCATCAGCGGATTTCAGGGATAAGCCATCGACGTGAAGATGACGCCGTTCAATCCAATGTATGGCCGGAGAGATTTTTGGACCGAATTCTAAGTTATCATCATAACGGCGGACATCAGCATGGACGAAAAGGGCATCACCGTCACTGTAACAGAAGTTAGCCGCCCCAAGTTCCCGGAATTCCTCGGCCACATAGGCAATGATTTCTAGACGTCGCTCAATGGAAGGTTTTTCAAATTGCCAGAGGGGGTCAAGCTTGTCGAGCAAGTAGCAAAAAGCAAATTCGGAATCCGTCGCTCCCATAGGTCTATATCTTGGAGATTCCATCGCGAGGGCTGTAGCATAATTTTTCAGGCTGCCATTATGGGCGAAGACATGCGCCCGCCCATAGGCTTCACGCTTAAACGGATGGGTGTTTTCATAGCTTGGCTCACCCTCTGTGGCGTAGCGCACATGGCCCAACACACAAGTAGTCTGTGTATGATTTTCTTCCAGAAACCTGACCCACGGGCTGTTAAAGGCCGGTTTGGCTTCTTTAATCAGAAGGGTATCGGAATTCTGTAGAAAACTCATTCCCCAGCCGGATCTATTTAAATGGCTGAGACCGCCATGCTGTGAGAACTCATGCATCGAATACTTTATCGATACTGGTTTCTTGCTGGATACGGCTAAGAGTTCACACATGATTTCCCTTTTTCATAAGCTTGGCGTGTCTATGATTACAGGTCAATCATATTTCGGTATTCCTGACGAGCTTGGAAAAATACGAAGTCACCTTGATAAAGTGAAATGGTAATGCCTATAGTAGATTAGAATGAAATTGCAGGCGGTTTTCGTTTGCTAAAAATCAGAAAAGCGGGGGCAGTGCGCACGATGGGGAATGATGTTTCTGGCATTGACCGACTATTGGAACCCGTATTGAATAAAGGCACGGCCTTTTCCCTTGAAGAGCGTGAAACTTATGGCCTGCTTGGCCTTTTACCACCCCATATAGAAAGCCTGGAAGAACAGACAGACCGGGCTTATGAGGCTTTGAAGGCCAAGGACACTGACCTTGAGCGCCATATCTATCTGAGGGCTTTACAGGACAATAACGAGGTGTTGTTCTACAGTCTTGTCATTAGCCATATTCAAGAGATGATGCCCCTTATTTATACCCCGGTGGTAGGGGCAGCCTGTGAGCAGTTCAGCGAGATTTACAGGCGGCCGCGTGGCTTGTTTGTCTCCTATCCTCACCGTGATGAGATTGACAAGATCCTCGACAATGCGATCAATGATGAAGTTGAGGCGATTGTTGTCACAGATGGGGAGCGGATCCTGGGCCTTGGTGACCAGGGGGCCGGCGGGATGGGTATTCCGATCGGTAAACTGGCTCTCTATACGGCGGCGGGTGGGGTCAACCCTGCGAAAACTTTACCGATCTTACTGGATGCAGGGACGAATAATCAGGAACGCCTGAACGACCCCCTCTATATCGGCTGGCGGCATGAGCGTGTTACAGGTGATGACTATTTTGACTTTGTCGATAAGTTTGTTCAGGCGGTGAAGAAAAAATGGCCGAATGTTCTTCTTCAATTTGAAGACTTCGCGCAAGACCATGCGGAGCCATTGTTGGAGCGTTATCGCGATCAGCTCTGCACCTATAACGATGATATTCAAGGGACTGCGGCCGTCGCAGCCGGCACGTTGATGGCGGCTTGCAAGATCCTGGATACCCCTCTTAAAAGTCTCAATGTGGTGTTTGTCGGGGCCGGGTCCGCCGGGGCTGGCATTGCGGAGCAGCTGATCCGGATCATGGCGGACGAAGGCCTCAGTGACGCCGAGGCGCGCAAGCAGATATTCATGGTGGATCGCTATGGTTTGCTCCATGACGAGATGACGGGATTGATGGATTTCCAAAAGCGGCTGGCGCAAGAACAGCGCACGGTTTCGGACTGGGCAAGCGCTGACGATGGCACAATCAGTCTGTTGGATGTGGTCAAGAACGCCAAGCCCGCCATCATGATTGGCGTGTCTGGGCAAAAGGGTCTGTTTACGGAAGAAGTCGTTCGCGAAATGGCGTCCCACGTTACCCGGCCCATCTTGTTTCCTCTGTCCAACCCAACCTCACGGGCCGAGGCTGTGCCGGAAGATCTTCTGAACTGGACGGACGGACGGGCGCTTGTCGCTACGGGGAGCCCGTTTGATCCGGTTGTGCTGGAAGATGGCAGTAGTCATCCTATCGCCCAAAGCAATAACACCTATATTTTCCCCGGCATTGGCCTTGGGGTCATTGCCTCATCCGCAACACGGGTGACCGATGCCATGTTTATGGCATCTGTCAGAGCGCTCGCGGAGTTGTCTCCGGCCTTAAAAGACTCGTCGAGTCCTTTACTGCCGCCGATTGCCGATATCCGTTCCGTCAGTCGGGCCATCGCTAAAGCAGTCGGGCTTCAGGCGCAGGCCGATGGGGTGGCCCCAAAATCCAGCGAAGCGGAGTTGGAGGCGTTGATTGAGAAAAATTATTGGGAACCGGTTTATGACGATCTCAGCTAACCCCCAAATTTCAGGAAGATGAGAGATGACATTTGATTATCAGGGATATCAGCCCAAGGGCGATAAAAAGAATTCAGAATTTTTCGAAGATTATCGTCCCCGGATATATGAACGCCGCAAGTCGAGCGGCATTGAGGATCTCGTCGGCAATATGCGGGCGATCGTAACCCAGGTCGAGCCCGGTACGAGTGTTCAGACGATGGCAGAGTTTTACTTGATGACGCCTTACCGCTATCGCGCCAGTTATCAAGGGGAGACCCATCAGTATCACGTCATGTCGAACCGCCCGGAGATGCCCGCGGTGATCGTGATGGAGCCAAATGCTGAAGGCTTTAAGGAATATATTACCCGCATCAACAAGATGTACCCTTTGTCACGGACGACCCCTCACACACGGTATGTAGGGGAGATCTACGAATGTTCTGATATTGCCGCCGCCCGCGGCATTCTGGAAGAGCAAAGCATTCGCTTTGAATATCCGGGCGATGTGGAAAATCCGTTTTATGCCTCAAAGACCGTCCAGTTCACCATGCCCTCCGACTTTACCGGAAATCGGATCGGCTATTCAAATATGGATATGAATGACCCTGATAGTCTGGCGCTCGGGGAGAAGATGGAGCTTTCCGCAGCAGATCAATCTGTGCTTGATGCTGCCGCCGCCAAAGCAGAAGAAACCGGTGTAACTCCCTTGTTGCTCGGCATAGATCATATGGCGACCCGTATTCTAGCCCCGGACCGCGAAGATGCCATTCTCGAATTCCTGACACAGGTTCCGTATTATTTCTGGGGGGCTTACAACATCTATGACATGAACTCCTCGACCAATGTCAATCGTAGTGGCTCTATCACTGACGACAAGCATTCACCCGCCAAGGTCTTCACTGCCAATAATACACCGTCCTTCGTCAATTCCTTTGAGAATTTACCGATGCCAACTGAGGATTTTGTCCGTAACTTTGGCCGCCGGATGCATCATGTGGCGATTGAAGTGAAAGATGGGGATCATGCGTCGGGAGAGAAAAATGTCGATTTTGTCGTCGACTCCCTGAAAGGCCAGGGGGTGCCATTTTTGGCCCATGTGGTTGGTGAGTGCAAGGACGAACCTAATCTCAAACAGATTTTCTCCAAGCATTCAAAAAATACCATTTTGATCACGGAATATGTTGAGAGATGCCACGGTTTTGACGGCTTCTTTACAAAAGACAATGTGGCCGCGCTGACGGAAGCGGCCGGGCAGGACGAACAATATAAGCACGGACAGATTTTTGACTGATCAAACCGGCTGCAACAGGGAAGGACCGAGATAACGCCTATGGCCCGCAATATATTCTACATCATTTCCCTGGTTGGGATCGTACTGGCTTTTTTCGGGCAATTTCTCTGGGCACCAATGATCTGGCTGCTCATTCTCGTGCTCCCCTATATTGCCATCGGTCTCTATGACATGCATTTCTCCTTCCATAATGTGTTGCGCAACTATCCGGTTATTGGACATATGCGTTACGCCCTGGAGTTCATCAGCCCCGAGATCCGCCAGTATTTTATCGAGACAAATGAAAATGGCCGCCCCTATAATCGCCAACAACGTAACCTTATCTATGCTCGCGCCAGCGGTGGATTGCAAACCCAGCCATTCGGCACACAATGGGATCTTTATGAAGTGGGCTATAGCAGAGCTAGCCATTCTCTGGCCCCCAAAGTCGTTAGTGAAGACGAGACCCGAGTTATGGTTGGCGGACCGGACTGCAAGAAGCCCTATTCGGCCTCCAGATTGAATATTTCCGCCATGAGTTTTGGTGCTCTCAGCTCCAATGCCATTCATGCCCTCAATGCCGGTGCGAAGCGCGGCGACTTTGCTCATAACACTGGGGAAGGGGGATTAAGTCCGTATCATCTTGCTGGCGGCGGCGACATAATCTGGCAAATCGGTACAGGATATTTCGGGTGTCGGGCTGAAGACGGCACGTTTGATGCGGAAAAATTTAAAGAAAACGCCAATCGCGATGTCGTCAAAATGATCGAGATTAAACTGTCTCAAGGGGCAAAGCCGGCCCATGGCGGTGTTCTGCCGGCTGCCAAGGTGGATGAAGAAATCGCAGGAATTCGTGGCGTGCCTATGGGACAGGACGTTCTATCGCCTCCCGCCCATTCGTCTTTCTCAACACCGGAAGGATTAATGGAGTTTGTCGTGAGCCTGCGGGAAATGACCGGCGGAAAACCTATTGGCTTTAAACTTTGTATTGGTCGCCGCAGTGAATTCATGGGGATTTGCAAAGCCATGATTAAAACCGGCATTACCCCGGATTTCATTACGGTAGATGGCGCCGAAGGCGGAACCGGTGCCGCCCCGCTTGAATTCTCCAACAAGCTGGGCGTCCCGATCAATGAAGGGCTCGCCTTTGTCCATAACTGTTTGGTCGGTGTTGGCCTCAGAGACAAAATCAAGGTAATCGCCAGTGGTAAAGTCGTCACCGGCTTTGACGTCATGGAAAAAATCGCTCTCGGCGCGGACATGTGCAATGTTGCCCGGCCGATGATGTTCGCCCTGGGTTGCATTCAGTCTTTGCGATGCAATACCAATACCTGTCCGACAGGCATTGCGACCCAGGATAAGATCCGGGCCCAGGCTGTGGATATTGAAGATCGGCAAGTCAGTGTTGCCAATTTTCATGCCGCGACAATGGAGAGCTTCCGTGAGCTTGTTGGTGCATGCGGACTGGAAGACCCCGATAACCTGACACCGCATCATATCTTTCAAAGAGTTGCCAATGAGACAGAACAGGCATTTGACGAAGTGTATGACTACCTGGAAGAAGGCGAACTGCTCTCAGATAACGTTCACCCCACATACGCCCTTCCCTGGAGCCGGGCAAGCGCAGAGTCTTTTTGAATTATGCCTATTGAAGTTTTGCCGTTGCCTTAAGAGCGCCAATAAGTTCGGTTGATGTTACAACACCGACAATGGATGAGCTGTTGGCAGCTTCCGCTGAAATGGATACCAACGCGACTTCTGCGTTGTGGTCTGTCATGACACGCAAACCATCGATAAGGCTCATATCTTCTGGAATGATGGTATAGCTGGAGGCTTCTCCGGTCGTAAGGCTCG
Source organism: Pseudomonadota bacterium (assembly GCA_024743055.1). Classification (GTDB taxonomy): domain Bacteria; phylum Pseudomonadota; class Alphaproteobacteria; order Sneathiellales; family Sneathiellaceae; genus Sneathiella. The sequence goes on along the minus strand of JANSXH010000021.1, from coordinate 31,885 downwards.
TCTCTGGGGCATCTTTGTTGATAAACCGTCGTTCAATACCGGTAATTTCATCCTCTCGCGTCCAAATGACAATGCCCGGTGTCTTGGGAAGGTCATCGCCTTCTTTCAGCAATGTGAAGTTTCGGGTCATAATATCCTGGATCCTGTTGGCGGCAAGAGATGCCGCGGCAAGGCCTTCAGGAACCGTATGGCCGCGGCGGTTCAGTTTGAGGGTATAAATACTTGCAGGCGAAAGGCGCCGCCTCAACGCATAGGCGGTGGCCGTGCAGAGCATCGTCGGAAGCATCATATGGTAATCACCGGTCATCTCGCAGAGCATAATGACACTTGTGAAAATTGCGCCTGTGGTCGAGCCAATCATTGCCGCCATTCCAGCAATCGCGAAAACAGGAATACCAACACCGATCTCAGGGTAGACCATATGCACCAGGCTTCCCATGGATGCCCCCAAGGTTGCGCCCATGAAAAGGGATGGTGAGAAGACACCACCAGAGGCTCCCGACCCGAGAGTCAGACAGGTTGCCACCATTTTAAGAGCGAAAAGCAAGAGTAGGAACCAGGGATCAGACAGGGTTTCAAGCAGCACATCCAGGATGGTTGCGTAGCCGACACCTTGAACATAGAACTCTCCCGTATAACGTTGGAACAGGTAAATCATCACGCCTACACAGGCCATGCCTGTAACATGTCGGGTGTAATAATTTCCCGGCATGGCATCAAATTTGTCTTCTGCCCAATAGATGGCTCTGATGAACAGGGTGCCCGCGAGGCCACAGAGTAGTCCCAAAGGAATAAACAGAATAAGGCCCCAGACAGGCTCCACCCCGAAGCCGGGATGTTGAAGGGCAGGGACCTCGAAGCTTGGATTTGCGCCAAGTAGCAGCCGTCCAATATAAGTAGCAACAACGGTTGAAATGGAAACGAGCAAAATGCTTTGAGCTGAAATCGAGACGAGCAGCAGCTCAACGGCAAACAACACGCCGCCCAATGGGGCGTTAAATGTGGCGGCAATTCCGGCTCCAGCACCGGCCGCCATCAGAACAACCCGTTGCCGTGTCGACATGGTAACCCAGCTTCCCAGGACGGAGCCAAAGGTTGCGCCGATCTGAATAATCGGGCCTTCCCGGCCAATGGCACCTCCACTGCCAATGGAAAGGGCGGAGGCGAGAGACTTAACAATGACGACGACGGGTCGGATATGACCATTGTTGTAGTGAATGGCATCCATGACTTCGGGAACACCATGACCCTTGGCCTCAGGCGCAAATGTCTTGACCAGCCAGGCAACACCGACGGCCCCGATCATGGGGACAGCAATGACCCAGGCCCCCCAGACGTCTGTTGGCGTATGAATATTGGCGTCGTAGTAAAGATCGAATTTGCCAAGAAACAGGAGGTTATGGAAAAAACCGATGAGCAAGCGGAATATCCAGGCACCAATTCCTCCGATAACCCCAACCATAATGGCCAGGATGCAAAGTAAAAATATCCCCCGATCTTCGTTTTCCAAAACTTGTGCCCCCACTACCCGAAACCAGAATACGCTGACTTTTCTATTATCATAACGGTTTCACATGGGGGATAAAGCCTATAAGTTGTAAGCTGTATTTCCTGAGGCTTATACAAGATATGCGAAAGGGAACCTGATGTCAGAACCATTGCCATCCTGGAGAGATGTTACGGTCGCTAATCCAATCCGGGCCGAAATGGAGGCCTTGAGGCTTGAACTGGACCTCCTGATCCCGCCGAAACGCGAGATAGCCCGCAACATTCTGATTGCCACTTGGAATATCAAAGCCTTTTCCTCCTTGACCCGCAAATGGACAGCAACTTCCTCCGATAGCCCGAAACGCGACTATCGAGGGCTGTGGGCCATAACTGAAATTGCATCACGTTTTGATGTCATTGCCATCCAGGAAATTAAAGGAGATCTCAGGGCCTTGCGCACCATGATGAAAACCCTGGGGCCACAATGGAACTTTCTGATAACGGATGTTACACGGGGAGATTCCGGAAATAACGAACGCATGGGCTATATCTTTGATACCAGCCGTGTTCAACTATCTGGTCTCGCTGGAGAATTGGTTATTCCTGAGACAGAGGATGGCATTATCGGGACGGGGGCGTTGCAACGGCAATTTGCCCGAACCCCTTACGCCGTCAGCTTCCGGGCTGGCAAGGACACCTTTATCCTGACCAGCCTGCATGTGGATTACGGGTCTGACTCGGCCGGACGAATTCCTGAACTCAAAGGCATCGCCGAATGGATGAAGGAATGGGCCGGACAAGCGAATGCTTTTGGTCAGAACCTTATTGCGCTCGGCGATTTCAATATCGACCGACATGGGGATGATCTGTGGAAAGCGTTCACCAGCACCGGTCTGACGGTTCCGGAGGAGCTGCACTCCGTTAAACGATCAATTTTTGCCGTAGATAACGATCCACAACTGAAAAAATACTACGACCAGATTGCCTGGTTTGAAACCGGTGGCAAACGCAAACTGAACCTGGAATTTGTCACCGCAGGCGGTTTTGACTTTGTGCCCTTTATTTATACGGAGACTGGATTCACCAAAGCGACAAAGCAGCATCGTCTTTCGGATCACTATCCCTTATGGGCAGAATTTAACTGTCAGCAATAGCGCTCGGCTCCGACCTGTTGTCCTTCGGAATAGCGGTCTCCATGAGCAAAACCAACGGGAAGGATGTTCTCTATTTCCTCAAGATCTGTGCTTGAGAGGGTGATCTCGGCCCCGGCAGCCAACTCTTCCAGATGCTCAGGAGAGCGGGTGCCTGGAATTGGAATGAGATGATCCCCCTGATGCAGACACCAGGCAATGGCCAGGGCAGCAGGTGAATGACCGTTATCCGCCGCATATTGCTTATAGCGATCTACTATCTTCACATTTCTGCTGAAATCGGGTTCAAGGAAACGCGGATTGTTTTTCCTGAAATCAAGCTTTCCAAAGGTGGAAGGGTCTGGGGTGACTTTTCCGAAGATCCCGCGCCCTAAAGGCGAGAAAGGCACAAAAGTGACACCAAGTTCCTTGCAGGCCTGGACCATGCCGAGATCTGGCATTCTTGACCATAAAGAATACTCGCTTTGTACGGCGGTGACAGGATGGACAGCATGGGCGCGACGAAGGGAGCTCGGAGAGATTTCTGAAAATCCGATTCCGCCGATTTTACCGGCATTTTTGAACCCGACCAGAGTCTCCATCAGATCTTCGATCTCGATTTCCGGATCGCGTCGATGGATATAGTAGAGATCGACATACTCCACCCCCAGCCGGTCGAGGGAAAGATCCAAAGCCTCCGCCAGATAGTCCGGCTTGTTGTCAAAAACACGCTCTGTTGAGCCCGGTGCGCGCTTGATGCCGCCTTTGGTCGCGATTTTGAAGCTGTTGCCATTGGCTTTCAGGAAGGAGCCAATTACCTGCTCTGACAGGCCGCCGCCATAGACATTGGCGGTGTCCAGGAAATCAATGCCAAGGTCCAGGGCCCGGGCAAGGGTCTGGTGACTCTCAGCTTCGTCCGTCGGGCCGTAGGCGCCCGCAAAGCTCCAGCATCCGAGGCCGAGAGCACTGACGTTGAGACCATTTTTTCCAAGAGGGCGTTTGTTCATCTGTACCAGATCCTTTTTCTTCTTTTTGCATGGGGAAAGAACAATTTCTTTTATCGGCTGGAGTAATGTTACTATGCTTGGACATCGGCGCAAAAACAAAAAACAAAGAGGCAGATAATGCATAAGCTCGAGTTCTTTTTCGATTGCTCAAGTCCCTGGACATTTCTCGGATTTGAATCCTTACAGAAACTCATCGCGAAAAGATCGGATCTGGAAGTCATCTATAAGCCGTTTCTGGTGGGCGGTGTGTTTAATACTGTCAATCCCTCTGTTTATAACAACCGGGATAATCCGGTGATCCCGAAGCAACGCTATGGCAAAAAGGATTTGCAGGACTGGGCCAACTATGTGGGCATCAAAATCGGCCAACCTCCGGTTTTTCCTGTCAACAGCGTCAAGGCCATGCGCGGGGCTTTCGTTGCTCTGGAAGAAGATTGCCTGGTCCCCTATGCCCGACGTGTATTTGAACGTTACTGGACGGATCTTGCTGATATTTCCCAAGTGGATATTCTCGAAGGTATTGTCGATGAGGTTGGCTTGGACAAGGTAAGCTTTTTCGAAAAGATCAATGATCCAGTCTATAAGGACAAGCTTAAAGACGTGACCCAGGAACTGATTGATCGTGGCGGTTTTGGATCTCCGACTATTTACCTCGACGATAGGGATATGTATTTCGGAAATGATCGCTTCCAGCTAATCGAAGCCAAACTCGGCGCAGCCTAAAGGGAAAGTAACTATGATTGATCTATATTATTGGCCGACGCCCAATGGCTGGAAAATCTCCATTGCTTTGGAAGAAATGGGCCTCGATTACAATGTAATTCCCGTCAATATCGGTAAGGGTGAACAGTTTGAAAAGGACTTTCTTGCCATCAGCCCCAATAACCGGATGCCGGCGATCATCGATCAGGATCCTGAGGATGGCGGTGAGCCCGTTTCTGTGTTTGAGACAGGAGCAATCCTGATCTACCTAGCCGAAAAGACGGGTAAGTTTTTGCCGAAGGATCTGCGCGGCCGCAACGAAGTTTTTGAATGGCTGATGTGGCAAATGGGGGGACTCGGACCCATGCTGGGTCAGAACGGTCACTTCAAGTTCTATGCGCCGGAGAGAATTCCCTATGCCATGGAGCGCTACTCGACGGAAGTACTACGCTTATTTGATGTGCTGAATACACGCCTGGAAGGGCGGGAATATATTTGCGGGGAGTATTCCATTGCCGATATGGCCTGCTGGCCTTGGATCATCACTTACAAGCGTCAGGAGATAAATCTTGAGGAATTTCCCAACATTCGGCGTTGGTATGATCTTATGAAAGGCCGACCCGCGTTGCGGCGCGGCTATGAGGTCGGGCGTGATCTTGGTAAACCAACCGGAGAATGGAGTGAAGAGACCCGTAAGAACTTGATGGCGCAAAGACGTCCTGCGAGTTAGTTCGATCGGCTATTTCTGAAAACTCTGTACAAGCTTTCGATTGAAATTGAGGTAGCCCGTCTCCGTGACCTTAAGATGCGGCTGTGTCAGCTGGTGGAAATCCGGGAGCTTGTGGAAGGGAACTGCCGCAAAGGCATGATGTTCCGCATGATACGGCATGTTCCAGGCGAAAAAAGTGAGCACAGGGTTGGTATAGGTTGTTCTTGTTTTCACGAACATGTCTTCCGACGGAGAACAACCTGTATGCTCAGCCAGAAGATACAGCCGTAGCATGGGCTGTCCAAGCAAGGCTGGCAGAACCCAAATCCAGAGCAGGGCGAGAGAACTGGTTGCCAAACTGACCCCGAACAAGAACAGATACAGGCACAGAATTACCCGCGCTTCTATAACAACCCGCATCCGGTTCTTGGAACTAACGAAGCTGTCCAGGTTGCGTCCCAAAGCGTTACTGATCAGCTTGGTTAGCTTTTCACGCCAGGTCGATATGCCGGATATATATACGAGATACTGGGGCAGGGAGCTTGGTTTGTGAGATTGCAGTTCCGGATCCTTATCAGGATCATGGGTGAAACGATGATGGGCGAAGTGAAAATCATGAAACCAGGTTGGCGGGATCAGTATCAGAAAGCCAGAGATATGGGCAACCACCGTATTAAGCCAGTTTGTTCGAAACGCCGTGCCATGGATGGTCTCGTGCAAGGCCGTAAACAGGAATATAATAAGAAACCCTTGCACTGGTAACAGCATCAGGTAAAACGGGCTATCGGACAGGAGAAGGGCGGAGCAGATCAGAATTGCCCCAAAATGGACGGTAAGGTGCAGAAGACCGGGCCAATCAGACTTTTGCAGCAATTGTCGTCTTTGTTCAGCGCTGAGGCTTTTCAAGAAAGCCCGATGATCGAGTTGTGACACTTTGCGTCACTCCTGGAGTTTTACCGTGCAGGTATTGAAGATATGACAGCGATACCTGTTTATGGAAGCCTTTTCTTAAGTGCCTTTCTATCAGCTACTTTACTGCCTGGTTCTTCTGAAGCCTTGCTGACAGGTTATGTCGCGACTGAAAATGGGGCGATCTGGCTATTGGTTTTGAGTGCTTTGACGGGAAACGTGTTGGGTTCAATCGTCAATTGGATCCTCGGGCGTTACCTGTCGCATTTTCGGGACAGGAAATGGTTTCCGATCAAGGCAAGTATGTATGAGAAATCGACGGACTGGTTTCGCCGGTATGGGAAATGGAGCTTGCTGATGTCCTGGGCACCAATTGTGGGGGACCCGTTGACGATCGCGGCGGGCGTTCTCAGAACACCTTTGCTGCCTTTCATCGTGCTGGTGACAATTGGCAAATTAGCGCGATACCTGTTTGTGTTACAGGCCGCGCTAATTCTGTTTGGAAATTAAGTATTCGCCGTTATTCTGGACGATCTTCTTCCAGATATTTACCGGCTGTCCAGCCAACCATGCCGTTATATTCGATATTGCACCATTTGCGGCGCGTTTCGACTTTCCTGACGGCTGTTGTAGATTCCCGCCATTCCAGATATGGCATGCCGACATGGCACCCAAGGTTAGCGATCCCATCCGCGTTCGCTGGCAGAGTGCCAATTTTCTCGCTTTTTAAGGAAGGATCCTTGCGCACATTAAGGGTGCTGCCAGGCTTCATATTGACCTGAAAATATTCAGGATCGTCTGCCTGAGCCTGGGCGGCAGTGGAAAAGGCGGTTGCGCCAAAACACAGGCCAGCGGCGACAAAGCTCCCGCGGACAAGCAGTTTGGCGCAATCGGAAACTCGATTTGCGTTGAAAACGCTTGGAATATTGCTCACAGCATACCTCATCAGAAAACAATCTAAATGGACAGCCTCTGATGATCAACAAAAGTTCTTAAAGAACGGTTGTTAAGAAAGGTAAATACACGGTAAATTTTATGCATTCACCTTAGGCTGCCTTAACTTCTGTGAGGAAGGATTCAATATTTTCCTTCAGGTTTTCCGCAAGACTGCTGAGTTCTTCTGAGGCAGAGAGCATACTGTCTGCTGCTTCTCCCGTTTCTTTGGACTTGGCAGAAACAGTTTCAATTTTTGAAGAAACAGCTGTCGTACCACTCGAGGCTTCCTGAACATTTCGGGAAATCTCTGTAGTTGCAGCGCTCTGCTCCTCAACAGCAGAGGAAATGGAGACCGTTGCTTCACGGATCGAATTGATGACACCGCTGATGCTGTTGATCGTCGTCACGGTATCACCGGAAGCGGTTTGAATATCGCTGATCTGCTTCTCAATTTCCTCAGTAGCCCGTGCCGTTTGTGTGGCAAGGGCCTTTACTTCAGACGCCACAACCGCGAATCCTTTACCGGCATCTCCGGCGCGGGCCGCTTCAATGGTCGCGTTCAATGCAAGCAAGTTAGTCTGGCTGGCAATATCGCTGATCATTGTGACAACATCACTGATTTTTTGTGCCCGATTAGCTAGATCGTTGACAGAATTGATGCTGGTATCTGCTTCAGCAACCGCTTCTTCCGAAACAGTCGAGGCCTGAGAGACCTGACGGCTGATTTCTGTGATAGAAGAAGAGAGTTCTTCTGCCGCAGAGGCTACGGTCTGAACGTTTGAGGACGCTTGACCAGATGCCACTGAAACTTCAGAGGCCAACATATTCGTTGTCTCGGCGGTTGATTTCAATTCATCCGCATTGCCTTTGAAGTTCGAGGCGGACATGTTCAATGTACCGATCAGGCTGTTTACCTTGCCTTCAAAAGCTTCGATCATGCTGGTGATTTTCGCAGCGCGGGCTTCTTTTGCAGCAATTTCATTACGCTCACGCTCTCTTTCAGCAGCTTCCTGTTTGGCATCTGCTTCAGCTTGCGCTTTGTCCCGTTCCGCCTGTTCCTTGGCGGCGAGGGCTGATTCTTCTTCAAGGCGACGACGCTCGATGTCATTGTCCTTAAAAGTTTGAACAGAATTCGCCATTTCACCGATTTCATCGGTCCGATCCAGGTACGGCACGTCAACGGTATTGTCTCCCTCAGCCAGTTTCATCATGGTCGAGTTTACATTGACAAGGGCGCCCGCAATCTGGCGGGCAAGGAAAATACCGGCGGCAGTGGCAATAGCGAGAATGACCAGAGTGATCATAATCATCGAGTTGCGCAGTGAAACTGTCGGAGCCTGAAATTCTTCTTCATGCATTTCAACCAGGACAGCCCATTTGGTATCAAGGAATTCAAAAGGACCATAGGCAACTGCAACTTCATGACCGTCATAATTCAAGGCATGGGTAAAGCCGATCTCACCATTTAGGGCACGTTGTACAGGTTCTGATGAATCTTCCTTGACCAGGAATGTTGGCTCTTCACTGCGCGGGGAATTTGTGCGTAGCAGGTGATCCGTCCCGACAAGAACTGCTTCACCGGTTTCGCCAAGGCCTGTCAGATCGCCAATAAGAGCATTGATCTTGCTGGCAGGCATCTCAAAGACGAGAGTTCCGATAAACTCCCCATCCGGCTCAACAACCGGCTTGGAAATAAAGCCTGCTGGCTTGCCATCGCTCGGAGCATAGGGTTTGAAATCTGAAAAGTAGTCATGTCCACTTTCGGCATTTTTGGCACCCGCCCTGAAAGCATTACCAAGGTCCGTATCTTTCCATTTCCCGGCTCTTACATTTGTCGCGTAATCCGCGGCCTTATGGACGGAATAGACAACATTGCCTGCGGGATCGATCAGAAAAATATCGTAATAACCTTTGCGATGCAGGATTTCACGGAACCATTCGTGGTAAGTGGCATGTGCCTGATCATATAATGTCCCGGTAGCCGCGTAATTCAAATCTTCCCTTTTATCTTTGGGGTGTGGGTTGTTGGTGACATAGGCATCCTGAAGTGTTCTCTGGGCATCTGGACCCATTCCGAGCCATGCATGCTCAAAATCCTTGAGGGCATTATGGGCGAAAGGGCTGGCGGCAATAATATCCAGATCTTCCTGAATTGATTTCAGGTACAGATCCAGCTGAACGGTTCTGGCTTCAACCACGGTTTCCAGTTCCAGCTCGATCTCATGCTGAATGGTCTTGGCACTCTGTATATATGTGGCAATTGCCAGTACAAGGGCCGTGACCAGGGAGCTACCTACAATATAGAGGGGAAGCTTGTGGGAGATCTTTAACTTCATACCAAACATCTACTTACTCCAGACATGTTACTATTTATCTCACTACTTACACATGTAATAATACCAAAGTAATACTTACTCTGGTAAAAGTACTATTTATTCTAAGTGCAAATTTAGGCGAATTTTATGAAAAGATAGTTAATAAGGTTGACTTAAATTCCGTCATTCAAATGAGGGGGAAAATCTAAATCTTTTGTTAATATTTGCTTAAGTATAAACCCTCAATTTCGCCATAATTGTTTGTTTTAAAAGCACTTTAAATATTTCCTTAAATTAGCAATGATTCCCTTGTTTGGGGTATGCATTCCCATTTCCCTTGCTCTAATTTAAGTCCTGAAAAGCACCGGCCGATTATTTTTCGCTGGAAGAGTAAAAGTATTTCACAGGAAGACGCGTATATTTTATGGCGGACGACACAGAAAAATCAGACGAGATCACTCTGCAACAGGCCACGGGCCAGGATGCAGACGTGCGTCAACAGGACGCCACCGATATCCATTTCGGTGACCTGGATGTTGACAATATCTATGTCCTGCCGCCCCTGGACAGTCCAGCCACTTCTGCTGCGAGCGGTGAATATATGCTAGGGGACGAGGGCCAGGAACTCTCTGCACGACCCGAGGATGTCAGTTCCATGCCAATGGAGGAAACGGATTTTGCAGAGGAAGTCGGCAGCTTTATGGAAGAGCTGTCTCATGAGAATGATCTCGACGTAATGTTTGATGTCTCTTCGGACAGTATTCCTGATTTGCATCCAACCGCATCTTCTGACATTGGTTTCCCGGATTTGTCTTTTGAGGGTACACGGCAATTGGTGGATCTGGATCAGCTTTTTGATGCGGTTGGGGCGACGCCTCAGCAAACGCCGTTTGGTGAGGTGCCGGACCATCAGGTTTCCCTGGAAGACACCTTCTGGGACAATACCCCTCAAGAACCGTCAGCAGATTCAATACCGGAGCTCTTTGAATCGGTTGTCGCCGTCGATCCATCCCGTGCTTTGGATAATATATTCGAAACCCTATATGTAGCCGACGAAAGCTGATCAGATTTCAGCCCTTCGCAGCCTTTCCATGAACCGCCTATAGGGCGGTTTTTTGCTGCCATTTAAGTTGAATTCTGTGCAAACCCCTATATATTGAACGATCGTTACAATAATAAAAACGAAATTACGACCTGCACGAAATGTGAATCCCCAAAAGGATATCGGATGACCCTTGTTTTACCTGTCTATGATCTAAGAGATAAGCAGACATTGGCGGATCCGTTTCCCGTTTATGCGCGGCTTCGGGAAGAAGATCCGGTACATTGGCACCCGAGGCTTAAAAGCTGGATTTTGACCCGCTATGACGATGTCAAACGGGCCCATATGACCAAATCCCTGTCTCCGGACCGGATTACACCCTTCTATGAGAGCCTGCCGCCCAAGGAGAAATCGGTTCTGCAGGAAGTAATCCGCTATTTGAATTTGTGGATGGTGTTCAGGGACCCTCCAAGACATACCCACCTCCGTAAAATCATGAATTCGGCCTTTACCCCGCGCGCCATTATGGGACTGGCGCCGGGAATCGAAGAGATTGTGGATCGCTTGCTATCCTCGCTTGATCCAAGCGGTGAGGTTGATCTGGTGACGGATTTCGCGACCCCATTGCCGGCCCTTGTGATCATGAATATCCTTGGCGTCCCGCACGACCGCCTGAAAGACATAAAGGCTTGGTCAGATGATATGATGGTGTTTATTGGAACCGCCCAGGGTGTCCCCGATAAATATGAGCGGGCCCGGTCCGGGTCCCATGCCATGGCCGGATATTTCCGCCAACTGATTGCTGCGCGGCGCCAAAATCTCGGTGACGATATCCTGAGCACCATGATCACAGCCCAGGAAGACGGGGAGGGGTTGAGTGATGATGAGCTTATTGCTTCGTGCATGATGATCCTGTTTGCGGGCCACGAAACCACCACCAATATGGTCAGCGGTGCCTGCTGGATGATGCATAACTTTCCGGAGCAGAAGCAGAACCTGTTGGAAAACCCTAAGATGATCGGCACGGCCATTGAGGAATTCCTGCGATTTGACGGGCCGAGCAACGGTATCGCCCGTATCGTCACGATGGATCATGAGCTGGAAGGCAAGCTATTGAAAAAGGGCGACCGGCTTTTCGCCATGAATAATTCAGCCAACCGGGATGAAAGCCAGTTTGAAAATCCGGACGATCTGGACCTCAGCCGCAAAAAGAACCGCCATCTTACCTTTGGATATGGGGCTCATTTCTGTTTAGGGGCGGCATTGGCCCGACTTGAAGGAAAAATCGCCATCAATGAGTTCCTGCGCCGGTTTCCGAATTATCGTTGCAAGGATGATCAGGAACTGAGATGGATCGACAGTTTGAGCATGCGCGGCCTTCATAATTTACCGGCAGTGCTTAAGTAGGATAAAATGGGAGCAAGGGAGAAAAAAATGCAGGACACATATATAATCGGGGCGTTCAGCACGCCATTTGAAAAAATGCCCGAAGCCTCCTTCAAAGATCTGACACGGGATGCCTATCTTGGGGTGCTCGATGATGTCGGGGCCGAGGTTGCAAATGATATAGAGCAAGCCTGGTTCGGCAATTGCGGCATGGGAACCTTCGGCCAGGGATGTATTCGTGGCCAGGTCTGCTTTACGCCACTGGTCAAGGAAGGCCGGTTCCCGGAACGGGTGCCGATCATCAATGTGGAGGGCGGATGTGCGACGGCTTCCATGGCGTTCCACGGAGCCTGGAAAGATGTTCTCTCAGGCCAGTCCGAACTGTCCCTGGCTATCGGTGTTGAAAAGACCTTTGTCCCCAATGATCCGGAGAAAATTCAGGAAATCTTTGATGCCGGAATTGACCAACTGGATGCGGATCAGTGGAAAGACTATTACGCGGCGGCGGGTGAGAAGGCCGATAAACCGTTCGATCCCGACAACGGCAATGGCACAGTGTTTATGGACACTTACGCCATGCAAGCGGCCTATCACATGAAGAAATATGGCACGACGCAGGAGCAAATCGCTTACGGTTCCTCCAAGAACCATCATCATGGCAGCCTTAATCCCAAAGCCCAGTATCGCTTTGATGTCAGTGTAGAAAAAGTGATGGAGGACAGGCCTATCAGCTTCCCGCTGACCCGGTCCATGTGTGCCCCCATAGGGGACGGCGCTGCGGCAGCACTGATCTGTTCAGAGGCGTATCTTGCCAAGCTGCCGAAGGAAGTTCAGGACAGAGCGATCAAGATCCGGGCAAGTGTCCTCACCGGCGGAAAATACCGGGATCTGGATGAGCCTGGCCTAAGCTCTGTTGCCGCCAGAAAAGCCTATGCACAATCCGGTTTGACCCCGGATGATATCGATATTGCCGAAGTTCATGACGCGACGTCTTTCTGTGAGATTTACCAATGCGAGATGCTCGGCTTTTGCGAGGAAGGCAAGGGCGGTGAATATGTTGCCAGCGGTGCAACCGCTCTCGGCGGTAGTCGCCCGATCAATCTCTCAGGGGGGCTGGTGTCCAAGGGGCATCCTGTCGGCGCCACCGGTCTTTCCATGATTGATGAGCTTACTCAGCAATTGCGCGGTGAAGCCGGGGCAAGGCAGGCGGATAGTCCTCGTATTGCCCTCGCAGAAAATGGCGGTGGGGTGATGGGATTTGACGAGGCAGCTTGCTCTGTCATTATTCTGGAAGCGTCCTAGGCATTTCAGTTCAGTTGGAAGAAATAAATGGATACTATTGATAACGCTCAGGTTTTTCTGCCTGAGCTGTGGGCGACACATGCCAAGTTCAACCCGAACAAGGAAGCCGTGATCTGTGGGGATGTCCGGCGCAGCTGGGGTGACTTCGATGCCAATATGAGCCAAATCGCCAATGCCTTGATTAATCGGGGTATTGGTCGCGGCGACAAGGTCGCGGTCCTGATGGCTAATAAGGTTGAAGCACTCGAGATCATTTTTGGCGTTGTCCGGGCCGGGGCCTGTGTGGTGCCCTTGAGCGGTTTGTTGACCGCCGAGCAGATGTCGACCCTGATCAATGATTGTGACGCCTGCATGTTGATTGCCGCTGATCCCTATCGGGAACGGATCGGCAAGATTTATCATGAACTCAAGAAAATTCCCGAAGGGCAGTTCATTGCCGCTGATTTTGCTGCGCCGGGCTGGACGGCTTTTACGGATTTTCTGGAGGGCGCAAATACGGACTTCCCAAAGGTGGAACTGGAGCTCAGCGATGATTTCAATATCATCTATAGCTCCGGGACAACCGGTCTTCCCAAGGGAATTGTCCAGACCCACCGGGTACGCCAGCACTGGTCCTTCAGCAATGCCATCGAGATGGGCTTCAATAGCGAGTCCCGCGCCCTGACGACGACTGCACTGTATTCCAATGGCACTTGGCTGATGGTTCTGCCCATCCTCTTTGCTGGTGGCACCTTAGTGGTGTTGCCGGAGTTCAATCCCGCAGGATTCCTTGAAACTGTGGAAAAAGAAAAAGTTACCCACACCTTTATGGTGCCAACCCAGTTCATTGTGACACTGGATCACCCGGCGTTTGACCAGTTTGATTTATCGAGCCTTGAAGCCGTTCTCTGCGCCGGATCGCCGCTACGGCCGGACACCAAGGCCGATGTTCTTAAGCGTCTGTCACCGAACCTTTATGCGCTTTATGGCTATTCAGAAGGTTTTGCGTCCATGAGTAAGCCGCATATGCATGCAGATAAGCCGGAATCCGTTGGTTTGCCTGTGCTTGGCTTTGACGCCAAGATTTTCGATGATGAGGGCAATGAATTGCCAAGAGGTGAGGTGGGTGAGATCTGCGGCTATGGGGCCGGCATGATGAAGGCCTATTACAAGCGGGACGATCTGACCGACGCCATGATCGTCCGGGACAGTCTCGGTCGGAGCTTTCTGCGCTCAGGCGATATCGGCAAGATGGATGAAGACGGCCATCTTTATATTCTCGATCGCAAGAAGGATATGATCATCTCCGGTGGCTTTAACGTCTTTCCGGCCGATATCGAGGCGATCCTGGGGGAACATCCGGATATCCTTGATGTCACCGTTATTGGGGTCCCCCATGAGAAATGGGGGGAGAGCCCTTTTGCACTGATTATTGGGCGGGACGGGTTTAAGGATGCCAACGACGTGCTTTCCTGGGCCAATGAACGGCTGGGAAAACATCAACGGCTGATCGGGGCGGAGTTCCGAGAAGATTTCCCAAGGAATGCCTTGGGCAAAGTGTTGAAGCGAGAGCTGCGGGATCCGTTCTGGCAAAGCTGACCCTGATCAACAGCGCGTGACCTTCGCGTGATTGCCATTGTTCGTGAGCCCTGCAATGACTAACTTGCAGTTATCGAAAGTGGCAACAAGCGGGGATAGGCAATGAGATCCGAAAAAATTACTTTCCAGGGATCCGACGGGATGTTGGCGGCGCGGCTGGATTTACCGGTAGGCAAGCCGAAGACCTTTGCGCTGTTCGCCCATTGCTTTACCTGTTCCAAGGATATCTTTGCCGCGTCCCGTGTTGCGGCGGCGCTGACCGAGCTTGGGGTGGCGACGTTGCGCTTTGATTTTACGGGCCTTGGACAAAGTGACGGGGAGTTTGAAAACACCAATTTCTCTTCCAATATCGCAGATTTGCTGCTGGCAGCTGGGTATTTGCGGGACACTCATGAAGCGCCGAGTATTCTGATCGGCCATAGCCTTGGCGGAGCGGCGGTTCTGGCCGCGGCCTCCGAAATAGACGAGGTCGAAGCGGTCGCCACCATTGGCGCGCCGTTTGATCCAGCCCATGTGGGCCACCATTTTTTGGACCATCAGCAGGAAATCGATGAGAAAGGCGAAGCTGCCGTTAGCATTGGTGGGCGTCCCTTTAAGGTGAAAAAGCAATTTCTGGACGATCTCAAGAGCCAGGAACAAGTGGAACGGCTTCAGCATTTACGCAAACCCTTGATCGTTTTTCATGCACCGCTTGATCAGACGGTGGGTATTAATAACGCAACCAATATCTTTGTCGCGGCAAAGCATCCGAAGAGTTTTATCTCCCTCGATGGCGCTGATCATCTCTTGAGCCGCCGCTCAGATGCCATCTATGTCGCCGAGATCATTGGCAGCTGGGCCAAGAAATATGTGAAGGCGCTTCAGGATACGAAGGTCAGCAGCAGTTTGAAGGCCGATGAGAACAGCACGATCGTTATCGAGAAAGGCGAGGGCAAGTTCCTGCAGGATATCAATACCAGCGGTCATACACTTATTGCCGATGAGCCCTTCAGTGTTGGCGGCACCAATCGCGGGCCAACCCCCTATGATCTGCTGGTCTCTGGCCTCGGCGCTTGTACCTCCATGACCATCCGCATGTATGCCGATCGCAAGAAATGGCCTTTGGAGGGTGTCGCCGTCAAATTGCGACATCAAAAGATCCATGCCAAGGATTGCGAGGAGTGCGAAAGCTCGTCCGGCAAGATCGATCGCATAGACAAAGAGATAGAACTCAAGGGCGAGTTATCAGACGAACAGAAAACCCGATTGCTCGAAATTGCCGATCGCTGTCCGGTCCATCAGACACTGCATTCGCATGTCGAGATAAAAACTGTCCTTGCGGGGTAGATTTGCCAAGCTGATCATCCTATGCTGGCATTGACGGGGTGGAATATCTATATAGAGAAATTGCTATATAGATGTTTTGCTATATAGGTCTAATTGTATAAATTTGCGATTTGTTCTCGCCTCGTCAAACTTTCGCCAAGGTTTTATGGTGAAATGAAACAATTGGAAAAAAAGCGATAAAATGGACCTAAATGGTCACAGAATTTTATCCATTTCCAACAAAATTTCCCTCCAGTTTTCAAAATTAAGAAAATGTTAAGAGTTTGCGGAGACACTATTCCCGGGACCCTTATATCCCAAGCGATATGGTGTATTTTTGCAGTAGGGACTTGATTACGTGGCGGAGAATTTTCAAAAGCATTTTGGTGTTATTCTAGCGTTTCTCGCTGCCCTTTTCGCGCTGCTGTTTTTCTGGACCTATCAGGTCTATTCCCTGAACGCCCCCTCGCAATGGATCGAGGCGGACCGGCAATTCAAAATGACCGATAACCACACGGAACGTCTGATCGCATTGATCGGTTTTCAGGGGTTGATCCACAATTTTAAGGATTATCTTATCCGCGGTGATGATGCGGATAAGGAAGAGTTTTTCACTTATTTTGAGGAAGCTCGTGATCAGCTCAAACTCCTTCAGGACCGCTATGGCGTGGCGGCGGAGGAGCAGGTCGCGATCATCGAGTCGACCCTTCGCAATTATTTCGTCAGCATCAACCGCGTCGATCAGTTGAGATCAGAGGGTAAAACAGTTGCCGAAATTGATGCCGAGATCGAGATTGACGATGTCGCGGCATTTGACGCCCTCCAGACCCTTCTTGAAATGCATGATGCGGAGAGGGTGGAGATCCGCAATATTGTCCTGCAGGCGCTTGAGAAGGATCAGGCCAATCTGCAGTCGCTTTATACGACCCTGTTCGCCATTGGGCTGCTTCTGACGATCGCCGTGGTCATGGGCTTGAGATTCGAGTATCTGAAGCGACAGGCCCTGGAGAAGCAATCCCAGACCAAATCCCTGTTGGAGAGTTTTCTCGACTATTCGACCGTACCCTTCCTGATCGCCGGTCCGGACGGTAAAATCCGCCATTGCAACCTGGCGGCGGCGGCCTTGCTGGAAACGAAACCTGGCAATCTTGTCGATGCCACAATGTCACAAATACTGGAGCTGAAAGACGCGGAAAACGGTGAAGATGTCCCACTGATGGGCCGGGAGGCTAAGACCGTCAAGACAACCATCGAATTGCATAACGGCCGCCGAGTGCCGGTCCAGGCCGATCTGACGACCAATAAAGACGGTACCATGCGCATCGTCGCTTTGTTTGATCAGAGATCCGAGATCAAGAAGCGGGAACGTTTACTGTTTGAAGCAGAGCAGAAGCTGGCCAAGGTCACCATTGATGGCGGACAGGCCATCCGCAACGATGTGCGCAACTTTGTTGATCTGATCAAGGGTTTTGCAGAGTTTGTCTCGCAGGATCATGACGATCCTGCCAAGAATCAGGAATATCTGGAAAATGCCCTGAAAACAGCCCAGGCTTTAAAGGACCATCTGGACGACTATCTACCGCTTTCCGGCCCACTCGCTGATAGTAAATCCATTCTTGAGCTGCAGGATCTGACGGCCGAACGGTTTGAAAAGACGGTGCGGGATACTTTACGGATGTTTGACCGGGTCATTGACGACAAGAAGTTGACTTTCAACTGGCGTAACCATGTGCCGGAGAGACGGGAGATCGATTTCCCGGCACAGCTTGAGCGGATCCTGAGCAATCTCGTCAGCAATTCAGTGAAATACACCAGCAAGGGCGGCGCCATAAAACTCAGCACGTCGGTCAAGGATAACCGCCTGTTCATGAAGCTGGAAGATACCGGCATCGGCATTCCCGCCAATGACATTCCGAAGATCTTTGAGCCTGGGGTCAGAATGGAAAATGCCGCCGAAATGAGCCGTGGACATGGTGTCGGGCTATATTCAGTCAGAGAATCTGTCCGTAAGCTGGGCGGCGAGATTACCTGCAAATCCTACGTGGGAATCGGGACGGACTTTGTTGTCGAGATACCGCTGAACAGAGCCTGAATTGGAAGCTTGAGAGGCCTGGTGTGGCCTAGATGCTGGTGAGTTCCAGTTTTTCAAGCGCGTTGATGATCATGTCGTATTCCCAGTCACACTGCTCCCGGAAATCTTTACGTGCTTGAGCCCCGTTACCGGAAAGCAAGAGGCCTTTCAGCTCGTTTCTGTTTCTGAGACACCGGGCCTTCTCGGTCATGGAAACATGACTGAGCGCTACGAAATGAGCGCGCTGAACGATATCCCGATAAAAAAGACCCGCATCCGTCAGCTTCTTGCTACCACTTAAAATAAACAGGCCACGATGATAGTTCTCATCGGCAAGGGCCCAAGCGTCCTGATCCTGACCTTTTATGGAAATTTCTAAAGAAGATAACGCATAAAGCACCGGCATAATGTCGGTACGAGGCAGTTTGCGATCGACAACCATGGAGACGGCCTGAACCTCAAGGGCGGTGATGACCTGGTAGTACTCTTTGAGGTCAACGACAGAGAGAGGAAGTATCCGAATGCCGCGCTTTGGCACGATCTCAACGATATTCTCGTTCTGTAGCCGCAGCATGGCCTCACGCACCGGCGTCCGGCTGATCCCCAACTGGGTTTCCACTTCCTTGAGATCGATAAATTTATCGAACTGGATGCGACCGGAAATAATCTCCGCCTTGATCGCCGAATAGGCTTTATCGGTGAGCGATTGCTTCCGCACATGAAGGGACGGTCTTGGTTTGTAATTCACTGCAGCTGTCATAATCGCCAATATGACCAAAAGAGAATTGCAAAAGGGTTAATTTTTTAATGATTTCCGAGAATTGCAGGGGTAACAAATCTTATTTAAATATATTTCAACGCATAAACCAAATGGTCCTAACGCCATCTGAGAAAGAATTTTTCGGCCTTACCGATGAGCCAGGCAATGACAAGTCCGAGGATGGAAAGCATGGCGACACCCGCAATTAATTGATCTGTGGCCATCAGGCTGCCAGCCAGCAGGACATAAGCACCTATCCCGTATTCCGCCGCGATCATTTCCGCGGCGACCAGCAAGACAATGGCGATTGCCACCGAAATCCGTGCGCCGGACAGGATAGCGGGCAGGGCACCAGGCAGGATAATTTTGCGGATAATGGACAACCGTGACAGTCCGAATGACTGACCCATGCGGATCAAACCCCGATCAACATTATCGATGCCGCCATAGGTGGCGATCACCGTTGGAAAAAACGTGCCGAAAAGAATGGTTGCGACCTTTGACCCCTCACCAATGCCAAACCAGATGATGAAAAGTGGTAACAGGGCGATTTTCGGAATGGGGAATACCGCCGAGACCAAAGGCGATAAGCCGGAACGGGCCACAGAAAAAAGCCCAATCAGGGTACCGACCATGATCCCGAGAACAGTTCCCGCCGTCCATCCGACAATCAATCGCTGCAAGGAAGCGGACAGATGCTTCCAGAGAAGGCCGGAATTCACCAGATCCATAAAGGCGGCAAAGGCTTCCGAGGGGGCCGGAAGGACTAATGGGCTAATAAATCCATTGTGGGATCCGAACTCCCAGAACGCAATGATGCCGATAAAGACGAGGGGTGCAACAACGCGGCGCGGGGTGGGCAGGAAACCAGCCCCGCGAAAGGGAACCGGCTTTTCATCGGTTACAGTCGTCTCAAGGTCCGTTTTAGACATCCAGAAGCTCCCGATCCGCCGCTAGAGCCTCATCTCGCATCGCCTGCCAGAGCTGAGTCTGTGTCTTCTCCAGCTCTGCCATATTGTTTTTACGCTCTTCCAGAGCCATGTCGATTTCAACAATTTCCCGAATTTTTCCGGGGCGGCGAGATAAAACCACAATTTTATGACCAAACCGGACAGCCTCCGACAGATTATGAGTCACATAGCAGGCGGTGTATTTTTCCCGGGACCAGAGGTCGACAAGATCATCGAGAAGGAGTTCCCGCGTCTGGCTATCGAGAGCAGAAAGTGGCTCATCCATTAACAGGACCGCAGGGCGCACGCTTAAAGCGCGGGCGATGGCTACCCTCTGCTTCATCCCACCGGAGAGCTGCTTGGGCAAGGCTTTGCGAAAATCGGAGAGATTGGTTCTGGCCAGAACATCGACGATGATTTTCTCCCGCTCAGCTGCCGACAGGGCATGGTCCTCAAGGGCGAGAGATACATTTCCCTCGACCGTACGCCAGGGGAGAAGGGCAAAATCCTGAAAAATATAGGTGAGAGGATTGAGGCTGTCTTTCGGTGGACTGCCGATCTGGACGACCTGACCGTTCCTTGGTTGTTCGAGACCGCCAATAAAACGAAGCAGGGTGGACTTGCCGCATCCGGACGGGCCGATGATGCAGACAATCTCTCCCTGTTGGACGTCGAGATTTATGTCGCTTAGGACCTCAACCTCATCATAATTATGAGAAATCTGTCGGAGGCTGAGGTCCATAATCGTGACTTAAAAGGTTTCCACGTAGTCAGTGTTCACCAGAACGTCTATGGAAATGTCCTTGGAAACAAGGTTTTCGGACTGGAACCATTCCAACTGATCTTTGACACTTGTCAGGTTCAGACCCGCATCCTTGTTGATGCGCATGGCGCCATTACGAATAGACGGGCCGGCCTTTTCGATGGGGCGGTCCGTGTAAACATATTTGTGGATCAGGGTCACCATGTCATCGGCTGCTTGATCCCCGGCTGTCTTGTCGACGAGGGCCGCATTGAAATCAGCAGCGCCCATGGAGAAGGCTTTCAGGAAGCGTTTCGTCAGGTCCGGCTTGTTCTCGGCGTTTTCCGTAGAGGTAAAGACCGTTGTTACCTGATAGTTGGGAATATAATCTGCGACCATGCCGATGCTCTCGACCGCAGGTCCTTTGGACAGGGCCTTGGCAATATGGGGGACGATGGACCAGCTATCTACCTGCCCGGATTTCAAAGCGCCGATAATCGCTCCGACTTTCTGAAGAGGGACAACTTTGATCTCGGTCCCTTCAAAACCTTCTTTCTGAGCGATTTTATGCGCCATGTAATGGAAGGAGGAGCCAGCCTGGGTAATGCCGAAGCTGCGGCCTTTCAAATCAGCCGGTGTTTTCACACCGTCATCAAAGGCTTTTTTGGAGACGAGGATGATCTGGCCATCGATACCAGGCTCTTCCTGCAGGGCACCGCCAACGATTTTGATGGCGCCTTTTTCAGCGAGGTTGATCAGCGCACCGGAAATTGCTGTTACACCGAAGTCCACATCGCCCGACGCAATGGCTACGGCCATGGGCTGAGCAGCCTGAAAGAACTTGAACTCAACTTCCAGTCCCTGATCCTTGAAATATCCGCGTTCATAGGCAACGAAACTCGCGGAATGGGAGGTAAACCTCAATGCGCCAACGGTAATTTTGTCCGCAGCCGCCGACAATGTCGGCACGGCGGTGATTGCTGTTGCCGCGACAGTAAGCGCCATAGCAGCCTTGGTGAATGAACGCCTGGTGAATGAAAGCATCTGGATATCCTCCCGCAAAAAGCCTGAGCGAATTACATTCGCCCTTATCAATTCATTGATCGGATATGTATGAGGATGAGCGGGGCTATGTCAATCAAATAACAGCGTTGCTGGAAGACGGCCAACTTGCAATTTTGGGCAGGAAAGGAGGGTTTACTTTAAGAGGTTGGAGCTCAAAAGGTTTATCTTTCGGGTCAAAGTCTTGGCTTCATTTCCAAGCTTTTTTGCCGCTTTAAGGGTGTTTTTGGTCTGAAGAGACTGTTTCCTGAAATCGACGTCACTGTCTGAGCGCAATTGCAGGATTTGAGCGCTGTGCTCAAGATTTGCAGACGCGTTTTTGATGTTATGAGCTATGGCGGAGAGGCCGCTCTGAACTTCTTTTGGAAACTCAACAATATTATCTGAACGCTGCGTCATTGGTGTTACGTCTCTGGATTATAGGATCGATAATCCAGATAATAGGCGAAAGAATTTAAGGAACTGTTAAGCCTAAATTTTCCACCGAAAAGATGCTTATTCGATCCCGGCAATCCAGCTTTTCTGCACTGTCAATTCCGTATCCAACGCGATCAGGTCCGCGGCTTTGCCAACGGCAATTTGCCCTCGTTGGTCATCCAGGCCTAAGAAACGAGCCGGATTGTGGGAGGCCATATTGAGGGATGTGGTCAGGGGGAGATCCAGCATGCTGGTGCTATTTCTCACTGCCATGGCCATATCGAGATTTGATCCGGCGAGAGTACCGTCATCTGTCCGGCAGGCCCCGTCTCGGACAGTCACAAGGGTATCACCAAGTCTGAAATGGGTCTCATCGGTACCGACGCATGACATGGCATCGGTCACCAGCATCATCTTTTCGCTGCCTTTCGCAGCGATGGCCGCATTCAGGCTGGTCGGATGGACATGATGACCATCGACAATGATACCGCAGAAACTGTTCTGATCCTCAAGGGCCGCGCCGATTACTCCGGGCTCGCGGCTGAGGAGAGGGGGCATGGCGTTGAACAGATGGGTAAAGCCAGTGAGGCCGGCAGACAAAGCTTCCCGGGTTTCCTCATAGCTTGCATTGGTGTGCCCCGCAGAGACACGGATACCGCTATCTTTGAGTTGTTTGATGACATCTGTCGGCACAAGTTCGGGCGCCAGGGTCACCAGGACCACACCCAGATTCCGGTTCTGGGTCAATGGGATAAAGCGGTTTTCAAATTCTCTGATCCAGGCGGCATCATGGACGCCTTTACGATCCGTATTTAGATAGGGGCCTTCAAAATGAACCCCGAGAATGCCTGGGACTTTTTGCTCAATCGCGGCTTCAATCGCATCCGCCATGGCTGCCATCTTGTCCCAGCTGTCCGAGATCAATGTTGGTAAAAGTCCGGTGGTCCCGAATTTTCTGTGAGCAGACGCCACGGTTTTTAGGGCTTTTAGATTCTGCTGGTCATTCAGAAGCACACCGCCGCCGCCATTGACCTGACAATCTATAAATCCGGGGGCGAGAACCTGCCCATTCAGATCCTCAATCTCAACGTTATCTGGAATCTCCTGCTCTGGACAGATCGCACTGATAATCCCATCGTCCATGAGGACGGCGTGATTAGTAATCCAACTGGACCCATCCAAAATCTGGCAGTTTGTTAAGGCTTTCATGTCCAATTCCCAAGGGGATTATCGTGCGTGCAGTGCCTGTGATACAGTAAACTAACGAAAAAACAATGAACAGGTGAGGGCTCTGGGGCAGTTTAATGCTTTTTCTTATTCCCTTTGCCAAGAAATGAAATTTATCACGGCACTACAGGCAAGTAGGTTAGACCCATAAAAATCCGATCAGAAAGATCCGCGGGTATGACAATATGAAAACACAGGTCGCAATTATCGGTGCCGGTCCTTCCGGTCTTCTTCTGGGCCAGCTCCTTCACAAGCAGGGCATTGAGAATATCATCATTGAAAGGGTGAGCGCCGACTATGTGCTTGGTCGTATTCGTGCCGGTGTTATCGAACAGGGTTTCTCCGATCTGATGAAGGAAGCCGGGATCAGCGCCCGCATGGAAGCCGAAGGCGAAATCCACAGCGCTGTCGAGATTGCGGTCAATGGCGAGGTCCACTCCATCGATTTGGAAGGGCTAACGGGCGGGGAAACTGTCACCGTCTATGGCCAGACCGAAATTACCCATGACCTGATGGACGCCCGAATTGCCTCCGGGCAGCAGACTTTCTATTCTATCGATAATACTGAACTCCATGATATCGACGGTGAAAAACCCTATGTAACCTTCGAAAAAGACGGTAAGACTGAGCGTATCGATTGTGATTATATCGCTGGCTGCGACGGCTTTCACGGCGTCTCCCGGCAATCTATCCCGAAAGACAAAATCACCGAATATGAGAAAGTCTACCCGTTTGGATGGCTGGGATTACTAGCAGACACACCACCCGTCAATTTCGAATTGATTTATATCAAACATGAACGGGGATTTGCTCTCTGCAGCAAACGTTCCTCAACTCGCAGCCGCTACTATCTGCAGGTTCCTTTGGATGAAAAAGTCGAGGATTGGTCCGATGACAGATTCTGGGAGGAACTTAAGCACCGCCTGCCGGAATCTGTTGTGAGTCAATTAGTTACCGGACCTTCCTTAGAAAAAAGTATAGCACCGCTTCGGAGTTTCGTCGCCGAGCCCATGCAATATGGGCGATTGTTTCTTGTGGGGGATGCCGCCCATATCGTACCGCCAACCGGTGCAAAGGGCCTGAATCTGGCTGCCAGTGATGTCAGCACTCTTTACCGCATATTGACGAAAGTTTTTAGTGAGGGACGAACAGACCTAATCGAAAAATACTCCGAAATCTGCTTAAGAAGGGTGTGGAACGGCGTGCGTTTCTCCTGGTGGATGACCAATATGCTACATACCTTCGACCATAGTGAAATTGAGGATAAAATCAGAAACTCTGAACTCGGATTCTTCCTGAGTCACGCCAATCGCCGCCAAATTCTAGCAGAACAATATGTGGGATTGCCTTATGAGCCGATTGAATAGCTGTGTGAGGTCTCTGATCCAAGTGAAATTGGCAGGCTTGGCTAAATGATGCTATAGGTCAAAACCATGCTCCTCTTTCCAAGATCAAAAAACAGACCTTTTCATTTTGGTCCCTTTCCTCTGGAAACCCTAAAACGCGACAGCTCTGTTTATGAAGCGGAAGCGGAACGTGCGCCGGAAGCCCAACAAGCTTTGGCTGCCTCGACAGACATACTTGGCAAAGCCGCTGAAGGATACCAGCAGCTATATTCTGGTTTTAGGACCGGTGAGGTGGCACCGTTGCAGGCGCCCGTACCAGACGCACTCGGTCCGAGAGCTGCAGATCTTAAGGGAGCGGCGTATTTTCTGGATGCCAGTATGGCTGGGATTTGCGAAATACCAGCTAATGCCTGGATTGAAGGGTCACAAAAGCTCGCTCACAGCCATGCGGTCGTCCTCTTGTTGGAGCATCCGCAATTACCGGAAGAGAATAATTTGGCAAACGGCTGGCTTTCTGGCTCTGTCGAAGCCGTCATTAGCTTGCGGATCTCAGAGATTGCGGCCTGTATTGCAGGCCACGTCCGGAATATGGGGTTTGAGGCAACGGTTCATTTGCCGGGCGACAATACATTGGATATCCAAAAGCTTAGCGTTCTTGCTGGTTTGACGGTAAGAGTAGGAGCGTCCCTGGCAGCACCCTTTATCACAAACAAGTTTTCCCTCGCTGTCATTTCTATGCAGTATGAAGTTGCAGTGGATGCCCCTTTGCATGCATCGGCGCTAAAGGCGCGGAACCTGCACTATTGGTGGGGTCAAAATGGCGCTCAATCGGGTCGAGAGCGGAATCGTCGGGCCAAACGTGCGAGCCATCTCAGCCGCTATCCCATGGAGACAGTCAAACGGATTGAAAGACCAACCACCTTAATCCTTGACGATGAAGTTCCGAGGGTGCCGAAGCGGGCAGAGTTTTTCCAACGAGCCCTGCATGGAGACTTGGGCCCAAAGGCGCAAAAGGAGAGGGGTCGTTTCGCTTTTAAAACACCGCTGTCTTTAAGCTTGCTGAACTTGATCCGTGCTTTGGTCCCCTACCAATCTGGACCTGTCAATCAGGTTCGCGATCCTTCACTGGACGACCGCGCAGCCAATACGAGGGCGATTAAGTCTCTGTCTTATTATCTGGGTGCTGATCTCACTGGCATCTGCGAAATACCGAATTATGCCTGGTATTCACATAGGGCGGATGGCTCCGAGGTCGTCCCCAATCACAAATATGCTGTGGTTATGCTGATTGATCAGGGATATGAGACCATGGAGGGTGCCAGTGGGGATGACTGGATGTCCGGTGCCCAGTCCATGCGCGGCTATTTACGAGGTGCGGAAATTGCGGGTCTGATGGGTCAGTTGCTGCGGGAAAAAGGGGTCGCCTCACGGGCTCAAACCAACGCCGATAGCGAAGTTTTGCAGATTCCCCTTATTCTCTGGTCCGGGCTTGGGGAGTTAAGCCGAATTGGCGAACTGGTTCTAAATCCTTTTGTGGGGCCTAGGTTCAAATCCGTTGTTATGACAACGGACTTACCGCTTGTACCGGATAAACCCATAGATTTCGGGTTGCAGGAATTTTGCAATAACTGCTTGAAATGCGCCCGGGAATGCCCCTGTGATGCCATCCCATTTGGCGATAAAGTCATGTTCAATGGCTATGAAATCTGGAAGCCGGATGTAGAGCGTTGCACGCGCTATCGGGTCACCAACCCAAAGGGCTCCGCCTGTGGCCGCTGTATGAAAACCTGTCCAATCAACAAGGTTGTAGATGCAGATGGCGCTTATTTGACCCGAGTGGCGAGTTGGATGGGGGTCAATGCCATGATGTTGAAGCCCCTGATGGTCCCGATTGCGACATGGCTTGATGATAAACTGGGCAACGGCCGTCGTAACCCTGTTAAAAAATGGTGGTTTGATCATGAGGTTGTCGATGGTGTGACAGTTGATCCGCCTAAGGGGACCAATCAGCGGGATATTGATCCTGCTCGGGTGATTGATCCTGAGAAACAAAAAATGGCTTATTATCCGGCAAATGTGATGCCGTCCCCCAAAAAGGAGGCGCCGGAGCCTGTCGACAGAAAGGCAGCTATGGTAGCTGCGGCTTTGTTGGAGACACCTGAAGACGCAATCAAGCGTCATGAAACCGGCGGGCCGGTACCGGCCCACTACAAGGTTGAAGAAAACCGGGAGGTTATCACTAGTACAGAAAAAGCGACTAAAAGCCCCTATAGCTAGTCTTCACCAAACACCAAAATAAATCCCTCGATCCTTGGCCGTATCGGTACGGACCTCAATCGCCTGATGGGTAATGGTTTTACGGCTGCGCCGTTTACGCAGCCATTGGACAAGGCGATTTTCCATCTCTTCACAGATGCCTGCATATCCTGGATCGGCTCCAAGGTCGTTAAGTTCCTTCGGGTCATTTTTCAAATCGAACAATTGCGGTCGATAGTGATCGAAAGAGACGTATTTCCAATCGGTCGTCCGAACCATATAGGCACGAGTCTCATCTGGGGCGAGCCCTAAGGTCAGGCGGGCGCCACGCCAGGCGTAATCTGCCTCACTGAAGACGGCGTCCCGCCAGACGATGTCTTCGTGCTTGCGCAGCAGCGGCAAAAGGGAACGACCTTCCAGAATGTGAGGCTTCCCCTCACCACCAAGGGCATCGATAAATGTTGGAATCAGATCAATGGCTTCTACTAGACAGTCATCTGTTGTACCGCGCGTCCCATCAGCCTCCGGGCTTGGATCGACAATGATCATGGGGATGCTGACGCTTTCCTCATGAAACATCTCTTTTTCTCCAAGCCAATGATCACCGAGATAATCGCCATGATCACTGGTCAGAACGATCAGGGTATCCTTGTCACGACCGCTATCCGCAAGAAAGGTCATCAGACGGCCGATATTATCATCAATTTCCGTAATCAATCCCATATAGGCCGGGATTACGTGACGACGCTTCTCCTCATCTGAAAAGCTCTGGCATTCTTCATGTTCCCGAAACGCTGCAATAACCGGATGGGCATCCGATTTTTCCGCCTCATTCCGATTGGGTTCAATCACGTCTTTGGCGGAATACATATTGTGATAGGGCGCCGGCGCGATATACGGCCAGTGTGGCTTGATATAGCTCAAATGCAGGCACCAGGGTGTATTTTCCAGTTCCGTAATTTTTTCCATCGCCCGGTTGGTCATATAGGCGGTTTCTGAATGGGCTTTATCTACCCGGGCGGGGAGATGGGCATTGCGTAAATACCAGCCACTCTCGATGGCTCCGTTTTCTCCAACCCCCGAATTTGCATAGCTGTGCCAAGGATTCGGCCCGTCGTAACCTTGCTCTCGCAAATAGACATTATAAGCAAGATTTGGATCCGTCCCGTTGTCGGGGTGCAGTCCGTCATCTCGCTCCCAGGGTTCAAATCCGCATTGGCTGTTAAGGGTGCCTTCAATACTCGACGGATCGACACCAAGACGCTTCAGTCCATCCCGATCCGCTGCCATATGAGTTTTCCCGACCAACCCTGTCGAGACATTAAGTTCCCTCAAATGATCGCCCAGGGTCATTTCCCCGACATTTAAAGGGACTCCATTGTAGGTAGATCCATGTGATAGCATATAGCGCCCGGTATAAAAGGACATGCGGGACGGACCGCAGACCGGTGCTTGACAAAAGGCGTGGGAAAAATTCACGCCCTTTGCCGTCAGTTTATCGATATTGGGGGTCTTTATGGATGGGTGTCCATTGCACCCGAGGTAATCGGTGCGCAATTGATCGCACATGATGAATAGAATATTGCGCACCGTTGTCATATTACTCTTCTCAGTTGGTTGCTACGAGGTTTCCGGGAATGGCCATTCCCTTTTCTTCATAATATTTCCGCGCGCCAGGATGAAGCGGCATATTCATTTCTTCAAGTGCTGTATCCAGCTGAATGACTTTCAGCCAGGGAGCGACGGCATGAACTTCATCTAGATGCTCCCAGAACGCTTTGGTCATTTCATAGACCGCTTCTTCAGACACATCTTTCTGCGTTCCAATCCCGACCCAAGAACCGATGGATTGCACAGGAGACTTATTGGTCACATTGTCTCCATAGACAGAGACATCAATCGTCTCAAGGGTGCGGCCCGGAAGTTTCATTTGCTTGGCAACCTGGGGCGCTTTGAAATCAGCTTCATCCAGACCAAAAAAAGTGACGGCATTGGTCAGGGTAATCTGGCTGATGATCGGGCTTGGGGCATTTGTTGGATTGATATAGACATCGAATTGACGATCCTGAAAGGCTTGTGACGCGGCTCCCCAACCCAGATTAACTGTTTCAAAGTCCTCGCCGGCTTTCAATCCTGACATCCCTTCGGCCATGGCGGTCGCGATGACTTTCGCAGCTCCGGCGGGCGGTCCAACGAAGACTTTGCGGCCCTTAATATCCTTCATGGATTTGATCCCGGAATCAGCAAAAGTCATGATGTGATAGACCCCGATGGGGAAATTGAGAATTCCTCTGACATTCTTGGAAAGTTCCGGAGCTTCCTCCACCTTCTTGTACATGGCAATGCCCTTGCTCATGAAATGATGAACAGAGGCAGCGGACATGAAGAAGTCAATCTTGCCGCGGGCAGCATCCAGGGCATGGCGGGTGGCGACGCCCGTGGCATTCACCTGTATTTCCGTATCCGGAACATACTGATTGGCAATTTTGGCGAAGGTCGACATCACCACATAGGGAGAGGACCCTGGGCCCAAAGTGGACATCTTGTAAAAATCCTTGGCACTTGCTGTGCCGATTGTCAGGGTCATGGCAGCGGATAGAGCTGCCGTTCCCATTATTTTCTTCCAATGTTTCATCGTTTTCTCCGCTGTTGTTAAGAAGGTTTTTTAATTGGATCTTGAGTTTTTACAAACCGATGATAGGCAATCAGGATCCCCCCGATTACGAGACCTGCAATCGAAATTTCAACTGTTGGAATAAGCGCTGCAATCGCAGCCAGAATACGGATCGTCCGGTCCCAAAGTGGCAGAAGCGCTTTGTCGGCGCCACCAATACCGGTCGCAAGCAACCAGATCGCCGCGGATAGACTAATCACCACCCAAATGAACGAGAGCATATCGAAATCAAGGACCAGTACCAGAGATGGATTGTAGATCATTACAAAGGGAATAATAAACCCGATCAAGGCCACCCTCACAGAGACGCTTGCGACTTTTAGAGGGGGCGCCCCGCATATCGGTGCAGCGGCATATGCCGCGATGGCAACCGGAGGGGTAATGGAGGATAGAACGCCGAAATACATCACAAATAAATGTACCAGGAGGGCACTGACACCCAGATCCTGAATGGCTGGAGCCATAACCAACACGATGATCAGATAGGCGGGGACTGTCGGTAATCCCATACCAAGGACTATGCTGCCGGCCATCATCAACAGTAGGGAAATAAACAGGCTGTCTCCGGATAGGGCCAGGATCAGGGTTGAGAAGCGAATTCCAAGACCGGTGACATTCATCATGCCGATGACAATGCCAATAACTCCGACTGCGACCATTATGACAGCCACAGTTTTCCCGGCGGCGGCAAACGTATGAACTATCCTGAGCGGGTCTTTACGGAAATCCTCGTTTAGGACAAAGGCAGAGACCAGGGCGGCGATGATCGACCAGAAACCGGCGACAGCCGGTGACCGTCCCATCAGCAGGGTGCCGATAATCACGGCAATTGGAATGAAGAAGGTGAGGGACTGTATCCAGTCTTTGGAAGAGAGAGTGTCTCTTTCTTCTTTCGGGATTGCCTTGATACCGAGGCGTGACGCTTCAACACTGACAGCGCAAAAGAGGCTACCGTAATAGAAGAGGGCAGGCAGCAGTGCGGCAAGACAGATCGTAAGATATGGTACACCTGTAAGTTCAGCCATGATAAAGGCAACGGCACCCATCACCGGTGGCATAAACTGTCCGCCGGAAGAGGCCGCAGCCTCAACAGCGCCTGCAAAGGCTTTGGGAAAGCCACGTTTGCTGATCATTGGCATGGTGAACACACCGGTGCCCACCACGTTACCAACCACACTCCCGGATATCGTTCCAAACAAGCCACTGGAAACAACAGCTGCATGGGCCGGTCCGCCTCGAAGATGACCGGTCAAGCTAAACGCAATTTTCAGAAGGAGCGCACCGGCTCCCGTGCCTTCAAGCACCACTCCGAAGACGATAAATACAGCGATCATATTGGCGACAACGGAGACAGGGAGGCCAAAGACCCCGTCAAAGCTGTACCACATGGTCCGCAAGGTTTCTTCGAACTCATAACCCGCATGTGTAAAGATCCAGGGAAGATAGTCCCCATAAAGACAGTAGATAATGGAGAAGGCGCCAATAAATACCAATGGTAAACCCATGGTTCGCCGACCAAGCTCCAGCAATACTACCATTCCGCCGATACCTATCCAGATATCCGTCTGGTTCAGGTCGTAAAGGCCGGTTTCAAGAGCATCATGAACGTAGAAAAACCAGTAGGTCGCTATGGCCATAATGACAAAGAGGATCCCATCAATCAGAAACCCGACTAGCTTCGGAGAACCGTCCTCGTTTTTCAATTCCACGGGTTTGGACAGCAAAAGCAAAAGTGCGGACAGGCAGACCGCCATTGTTCGTTGATAGATATCTGAAAAAGGGCCAAAACCCGCCGTATATACCGCCAGAAGGGAGAGTGAGAGACCAATCAGCCAGGCACAGGACATCCGTGATCTTGTCGCAAATTTAAGGGCCGATGACGGCATATGAAGTTCCCTGTTGGCGCTCATTGGCGCTTTCTTTTTTCTATATTGCTAATTGTGAATGTTTTTTTACCGGACACAAGCCTTGTGTTTCACCTGGTGAAATATCTAAAGTGAAACTGCGAAAGGGAGAATATCATGACATCAGTCAAAACCATCCGGGCCCTGGAAAGAGGATTGCAGGTTGTCCGTCTATTGGAAGAGCATGGGCGCATGACTTTGCAGGATTTACATTTTTTCTCTGGGCTTCCAAAAGCAACCCTGCTGCGTGTACTTGCTACTTTGGAAGACCAGGGCTGGACAAAGCGCACGTTAGGGGATCGGAGTTATCGACTATCCTTTGATGCTGTCAGTATGGGATCAAAAATCCTCCCCGATACGGAGTTGATGGAACTGGCGGCGCCTATTCTTGATCAGTTATGTCAGCGGGTATTCTGGCCATCGGACATTGCTGTTTTCACCGGCACGACAATGCAGATCATGGAGACGTCTCGTCGCCAAGCACCTTTTTTAATTAACCGAAAGGTTATGGGGATCAAACCTCATGTGCTCTATTCGGCGCTCGGACGTGTTTACCTCGCCAATTGTACGGAAGCCGAACGTCAGGAAATTGTGACTCGCTTACAAAACTCTAACCTTCGCGAAGATCGCACAGCTAAGAATGAAAAGTGGTTGCAAAGACTTCTTG
>JANSXH010000015.1 GCA_024743055.1 Pseudomonadota bacterium | reverse complement strand
CCAGGCACTGCAATACGTAATGTGATGGGTCGTAGAGCATGTTGCAACGGGTGTGGTCATTCACTCTATCCAGGAACATCTCAAATGTTACGCCGTCATGCAGATCCTCTCCAGGATGGACCTCATAACAAACATTGACCCCGCAATCTTCTGCATGATCAAGAAGTGGGCGCCATCTTTTTGCCAATTCGTCAAAAGCGGCTTCAACAAGTCCGGCAGGGCGTTGCGGCCAGGGATAGATATAGGGCCAGGCAAGAGACCCCGAGAATGTCACATGATCGGTGAGGCCAAGATTTTTCGACGCGCTCAGCGCCTTATGAACTTGGTCCACAGCCCATTCTTGACGGGCTTTGGGGTTGCCATGTACTTCCGGGGCGGCAAATCCGTCAAAGGCGGCATCATAAGCTGGATGTACGGCGACTAGCTGTCCCTGCAAGTGAGTGGAAAGTTCCGTTACTTGAATACCATTTTCAGCCGCACTGCCTTTAAATTCGTCACAATAATCCTTTGAGCTCGCCGCTTTATCAAGGTCAAACAGACGACCATCCCAGCTTGGTACCTGAACCCCGATATAGCCGCAATCAGCTGCCCATTTCGTGATATTTTCCCAGCTATCGAACGGCGCCTCGTCGCCAGCAAACTGAGCCAGAAACAGTGACGGTCCCTTAATCGTTTTCATTGTTTTCTCCCTCTTGATATTTACCTGCCATCTATTGGCGGCATGTTTTCCTTCAAATATACGTCTATGCGAATACGTTCTTGCGGCAGGTTAATAGGCAAAGAATCGCTTTTGGCCCGTAATACCCGAACGGTGCTGCGGATAAGGTGACCCGTATCCTGCGAAATAATTGCGTTAAATGTGTCATGCTCAAGCGCGTTTCGGGATAGCGGCGTCAGCTCATGGCCGACAACAATGATCTTGTGATCCAGATTGTTTTGCCTGAGAAAATTGATCAGTCCGGCATTTCCGGCTGCGGACGAATAAATCCCGGTAATGTCTGGGGTCATCTCAAAGGCGCCTGGAAGCAGGCTTTCCAGAAGGTCTGGATCATCCCGTCCTTCGATAGATGGCAAAACCTCTACCTGATCAAAGCTCTCTGTTATTACTTGGTCGAAGCCGAGCCGGCGCTCCAGATGGTCCCGGGCAAGCATGGAGCCGGTAATCACCAGCACTTTATTTGGTCCGCTTGGCAAAAAGTGGCCCATCAGCTGCCCGGCTGTTCGACCAGCAGCAATGTTATCGATGCCAACAAAATAGTCTCTCTCGGAACTCGGCAAATCCGAGACCAGAGCGACTACCGAAACGCCCCGTTTCTTGATTTGGTCTATAGCATCTCGAACCGATGGTGTTTCCGGACCGAATATGGCAACACCGTCCACCTCTTCCGGATCCATCCGGGTCAGGATTTGGGCCATTGCCTGGGGATCGAAAGCAGGGACCAGTTCAAAGCTCAGCTGAGTGCGCTCAAAAGAAAGGACTTTCGATAGCTCGGTAATCTGATTTTCCAGGGATGCCACAAATTCGTTTTCACTTTCTGGCAATAGAAAATGAAACCTATATACCCGGCCCCGAGCCAGGTTGGCAGCAGCGGTATCGCGGACATAGCCAAGGTCTTGAATGGCCCGATGCACTCTTTCGATGGTGATTGAGCGAACACCAGGACGATCATTGAGGACTCTGTCGACAGTCGCAAGACTGACGCCAGCAACGCGCGCAATGTCGTTCACTGTCGGTTTCAGTCCTGCATCACGCCCGGTTTTTACCATGCCTGTCGTCCTATTTTCCCTCAAGCGCTTGCGCTAGACCTTCAAACAGCAAGGCAACTGCCTCGGCGCCTGGGTCATTATTGCCAATCAGATTGCTTTCCGGCACGTAGGTGGCCCGACCGGCTTTTGCCCGACCGATTTTAGCTGTGGCATCCGCCCCTTCTCTTGCGGCAACGGCGGCATTTTTAAGACCGTTTGGCAAGGCCTCAAGTGCTGGCTCCAACGCATCGATCATCGTCCGATCGCCTTTTTGGGCGCCGCCAACTTCGCTTATTCTCTTTAATCCAGCTGCGAGTGAGGCTGCCGTTGGCTTGCCATTGGCAAAAGCATCGCCGGCAGCGCCAAAAAAGATGGCCAAAATAACGCCGGAGGAACCTCCCATAGTTTGGCTAAGCTCATTGCCAATAGCTCGGAATAGCTGCGTAAGATCAGCCAGCGGCATACGATCCAGGCTGCCCTTCAAGGCTCGGGCGGCGGTCGCCAGAGTGCTGCCCGTGTCACCATCCCCGGATTTCAGATCGAGCTGATTGAGATCTGGCTCTGCAGCCTCAAGTAAATCGCAGCAGGCTTCGATGACGGCTCGTGTCCTCGCATTTTCTGATGCAATGGGCTTGATGGGGCTCAAGCCATCCGGGAGCGGCTTTACATTTGCGGGTTGAAGAGCTGTCATGGCTGGCCAGGCACTGAGTTCAACCGATGCCTCGAGAGCCGCCTTCCATTTATCTTTAAGCGGCATAACGGACACCGAGAAACCGTGCATGTCCAAAGAAGTCATGAGCGGGGCAGGACCAATAATATGAGTAATATTGCCTGCATATTCCGATGTTACCAGTTCATTGGCGAGCACTGACATTTCCAACGGTGTGGTTGATCCGAGATTATTCAGCAAGGCGACATGCTTTTCAGATCCCAGCCTGTCACCTAGCTTTTCCAGGACTTGGGACATGGCCAGTTGCGCCGAGTCAAAGACAACCTGCTCTACCCCGGCCTCACCATGAATGCCCAAGCCGAGTTCGGCCTTTCCAGGTGCAATGCGGTCCTCTTTTTGGGATCCCGGGACAGTACAAGTATCGAGAGACATGCCTATGGATGAAATTTCACCGATTACTTCATGAGCGATTTCGGTTATTTCACCAAGAGACACATTTTCTTCTGCCGCTGCACCGGCGATCTTATGCAGGAATAAGGTTCCAGCGACCCCGCGTGGCTGAGGCAGATCTGGCAGAGCAATGTCGTCATTCACCACCACCATTTCGACCTTCAAGCCGAAGGCTCGAGCCCGCTCTGCTGCCAGACCAAAATTCAGCCGATCACCGGTATAGTTTTTGACGATCAATAAGCATCCAGATTCTCCGGTGACCGCAAGGATTGCCGCAAGAACCGCATCTGCGGAAGGGGAGGCAAAAACCTCGCCACACACGGCTGCCGTCAGCATGCCCCGTCCGACAAAGCCGGCATGGGCCGGTTCATGTCCGGAGCCACCGCCAGAAATCAAGGCGACTTTCGACTTATCCCAATCAGCGCGCAAAACCACTTTGATATGTGGATAACCGTCAAGCCGAGCAAGTGTACCACCGGAGGTGTTGAGCAATCCGTCCAAGGCGTTGGGCACGAGATGTTCTTTTTCATTGATGAATTGGTTCATATCGATCTCCCAAAAATCCTGTTGCCATTCTCATCAAAATAGAGTGGATCTTTCGGCTCTATTTTAATCTCTGAACCTCTTTCATAGCTGCGTCCGGGCTCCGCCAAAGTTGTTATTTCGTGACCTTGCAAGGTCAGGTGAAGGCGGGTCTGGTCACCCAGATGTTCAACCCGGACCACTTCCGCGGAAGCGCCAGAACCCTGACGAATATGCTCCGGCCGCATGCCTGTCGTCACGGCGCCAGCAGCGGAAGAGGAAAATATTTCGGAGGGGAGGATGTTTATTCTTGGCAAGCCGAGTCGACTGGCTACATAAATACTGTTGGGATTTTCATAGATCTCGCGCGGAGTGCCAAATTGTACTAGTTTACCCTCATTCAAGACACCGACATGGGTTGCCATAGTCATGGCTTCAATCTGATCATGGGTGACATACAGGAATGTTGCCCCTAGATTAGCTTGAATGCGCTTCAATTCAACCCTCAGGTCCGTTCGCAACTTGGCGTCCAAAGAACTTAATGGCTCATCCATAAGATAGATGGAGGGATCGCGCACTAGGGCTCTGCCAATGGAGACACGCTGCATTTCCCCGCCGGACAGTTCGGTAGCCTTGTTGTCGAGCTTGTGGGGGATTTGCAGTATATCCGCGACTTCATTCACCTTACGCTTTATTTCATCCTCAGCCGTGTTCAAGATAGGCGAGCGGAGTGGAAACTCCAGATTTTGACGGACCGTGAGATGCGGGTAGAGAGAATATTGTTGAAACACCATGGCAACATCCCGCTGAGCAGGAGTTTCCGTATTTACCTTGCGCCCGCCGATATGAATGTCTCCCGCATCCAGCCTTTCCAGACCGGATATTAGGCGCAGCATCGTGGTCTTTCCGGCGCCAGTTGGACCGAGCAAGACAACAAATGCCCCATCCGGGACAGTCAAAGAAACATCTTCAAGAGCTATCGTTGAGCCAAATGATTTAGATACACTTGAAAGGACGACTTCAGCCATGTGCGAGGACCTCCTTATTCAGATCCGACAGGAGTGCCTGCCCGGTATCCGCATCGAACAGGGTGACAGTTTTTGGATTGAAACTAAGACCCACCTTGTCTCCGACGGTTGCCGGCAGATCGGCATTAATGCGCGCCTTGAGGTCACCATTTGCCGTATTGATGGTCACTATTTGAGTCGTCCCAAGATACTCTGTCGCAAGGATCTCTCCGCGATAATCGCCATCATCTGAGAAACTGATATGTTCCGGCCGGATACCGAAGACCAGGTTTCCAGTTACTCCTTGCCGTTGCACCGGCACAGAAACCTCCTGCCCGTTCAGGGAGACAGATGAGGTGCCTTCTGCAACAGCCCCGTTGAATTCCAGGAAATTCATAGAAGGGGAACCGATAAAGTCGGCAACGAACATGGTCGCAGGCATATCGTAAATATCCTGAGGGGTTCCGAATTGCTCGACGACTGCATTGTTCATCACCACGATCTTGTCACCCATCTGCATGGCTTCCAGCTGATCATGAGTGACATAGACTGTTGTTGCGTTCATGCGATCATGAAGGGCACGTAGTTCTTCAGACATGCGTTCGCGAAACTCGGCATCCAGTGCGCCAAGCGGTTCATCCATCATAAAAGCCTTCGGGTCTCGAACGATGGCCCGTCCGAGAGCGACGCGCTGGCGATCGCCCCCGGACAAGCCACCGACCGGCCGGTTGAGAATATCTTCAATTCCGAGAATACGAGAAACTTCGGCGACCTTTGCTTTGATCTCAGATCTCTTCATGCCCTGTGATACCAATGGATACTGAATGTTCTTGCGGACATTCAAATGCGGGTAAAGGGCGAACATCTGAAAGACGAAGGCGATATCCCGTTGCGATGGTGGACGCTGACTGATTTCTTCTCCATCAAGATAAATTTCTCCGGAAGTGGGAAGTTCCAGCCCCGCAATCATTCGCAACGTCGTTGTCTTCCCGCATCCAGATGGTCCCAGCAGCATAAAGAACTCGCCATCCTCAATGGTGAAGGAGGATTCCTTGACGGCTGTAAAATTACCGAAATCCTTGCGCAGGTTTTTGATGATGATCTGGGCCATGGGTTATTCCGGAAAATGGCTGACAATGATGAACATCACCGTGCCAATCAAAGTTGTGATAAAGGAGTAGGTGAAGGCCCAGAGAACAAACGGCTGCATCAGCATGAATACACCAAGGGCAATGAGAATGGTGGCAACCATTTCCCAGGGACCACGGCGGAATTGCATCAATCCTTTGAAGAAATCACTCATTTTCTGACCGCCCCAAATGTAATGCCGCGCAATAGATGCTTGCGAAGCATAATGGTAAAGATCATGACCGGGATCAGGAAGAGGGTGGCCCCGGCTGCAACCGCCGGCCAGTCCAGTCCACCCACCCCGATGATTGTCGGGATGAAGGGAGGGGCGGTCTGAGCTGTACCGGAAGTTAGCAGTACGGCGAAAGCATATTCGTTCCAAGCGAAAATCAAGCAGAAGATGGCGGTCGAGGCAATGCCGGTTGCCGCTTGCGGCAGAACGACCTTGTAGAAAGCCTGGAAGCGGGTATAGCCATCGATCAGGGCTGCCTCTTCATATTCTCGTGGGATCTCATCGATAAATCCTTTCAGCAACCAGACGGCCAGCGAGATATTGACAGCAGTATAGAGCAGGATCATTCCAAGATGTGTGTCCGAAAGACCGATATTTCGGTACATCAGAAATATGGGGATCGCCACCGCAATGGGCGGCATCATCCGGGTCGAGAGGATGAAAAATAGCAGGTCATCGGCCAAGGGTATTCGGAACCTGGAAAAGGCATAAGCGGCGAGGGTGCCTAAAAATACGCTCAGGAAAGTTGAGCCAAATCCGATAATCACCGAATTCATAAAGCGCTGACCGAACTTCGATGGCCCAGCAATCACCATGTCCCTGTTGCGGACAATTTCTTCAGCGAAATTGGCCGGTGGGGGCAGACTTTCCAGGGTTTCCTTGCTAACTCGTGTCCGTGTAGTGAACAGATTGACGTAGCCTTCCAAAGATGGCTCGAACATCACTTTTGGCGGATAGCTGATGCTGTCCGGTGGTGTTTTCAACCCGGTCATCAGGATCCAGACAAGTGGGATCAGACTGATAACGGCATAAAGAATAACCAGGGTTCCAGCCATCCATTTTTGTCGGGTCGTTGCCTCTGTTACTGAAAAGCTCATTTCCCCTTCACCTTATTCAGGGCCTTCACATAGATGGAGGCGAGACCAAAAACGGTCACAAAAAGAATGATCGCCAAGGCACTGGAATATCCCGTTCGCCATTTCTCAAAGGCTTCTCGTTTCAAATGAATGGAGGCGAGTTCTGTGGTTGAGCCAGGTCCACCACCAGTCAATTGCACGACTAGATCAAACATCTTGAAATTTTCAAT
This sequence comes from Pseudomonadota bacterium, assembly GCA_024743055.1. Classification (GTDB taxonomy): domain Bacteria; phylum Pseudomonadota; class Alphaproteobacteria; order Sneathiellales; family Sneathiellaceae; genus Sneathiella. Next base: position 103,148 of record JANSXH010000015.1, on the reverse strand, counting down.
TCCCCGAAACAGCACCGCCAACATCAGGAAGGGCAGAACCATGGGGATGGTAATGGTGAAAAACTGCCTGAGTTTCGATGCCCGATCCACCTCCGCCGCTTCGTAGATGTAATCCGGGATGGACCTGAGGCCGGCCAGGCAGATCAGCATGACAAAGGGGGTCCACATCCAGGTATCAACAATGACAATCGACCAGGGGGCCAGGTCAACGGAGCCCAACATTTCAAAACTAGACGCATCCCGGCCGGTTAGAAAGGCAACCACATAATTAAAAAGGCCAATCTGAGGCTGGTAGAGAAATGTCCAGAAGTTCCCGACAACGGCCGGGGAGAGCATCATTGGCAGAACGATGATGGTTGTCCAAAGATCGTTCCCTTTAAATTTCTTGTTTATCAGCCAGGCCAGGGTAAATCCGATAAGCACCTGAAAAAAGATCGTCCAGAACAGGAAATGGGCGGTCGCTTGCATGGACAGCCAGACGTCTGTGTCTGTCAGAATCCGCTCATAATTACGCAATCCTACATAATCGATGGCGCGATTAATACGGTTCGCCTTAAAGTTAGTAAAGCTTAAATTTACGGTCCAGATCAGCGGGAAAATATTGATTGCCAGGAGTAGGAATATTGTCGGGCCGACAAATATCCAGGCAATGGTTCGGTCGGAAAGACCTTTAATTTTCCGCGCAATATGCACCGGTGTAGCATTCGCGACACGTTCTGCGGTCTTTTCAGACATTTCCCGAAATTCCTGACGAAAGAGTGTTTCCTACAGGAGCGGCCTTAGCCAATCCTGTAACGGCATAGGTTGGGCCAGAGCATGCTCTGGCCCCATATTACCTAAAGTTTGCCTTCATCCTGGAAAACTTCTGTCCAGTCTTCAACAAGAAGGTCGAGAGCTTCCTGCGCTGTTCCTTTATCGGCAACAATATAGTCATGCAGGCGCTTCTGCATGGCCAATAGAAGCTCCGCATAGGCGGGCTCTTGCCAGAAATCCTTCACATTTTGCATAGCAAGAAGGAAGTCACCGGCAAACGGTGCGCTGTCTTTGAAGCCAGGGTCATTCAAAACTGAATTATGGGCAGAGTATCCTCCGAGGCCCCACCATTTTGCCTGAACATCTGGCTGAGCGAACCATTTGATATATTCAAGAGCCGCATCCTGTTTGTCAGAATAGGCAACAACGGAAATTCCTTGCCCGCCGAGTGTAGAACCTTCAGTGTTTTGCGGAGGATTGACGAAGAAGTCGATTTTATCGCCACCCGTATTTGGATCCGCATAAAGACCCGGGAAGAAGGCGAACCAGTTCATGGCCATGGCCACCTGACCGGACTTAAACGCGTCCAGGCTTTCTCCCATATAGGAGTTTGTATATCCTGGAGGTGTCGCTGTCTTATAGAGTTCCTTGTAGAACTCAAGCGCTTCAACGGCTTCCGGTGAGTTTACCGCACCTTCCATGTCATATTTTCCAGGGGTGTTTTCATATTTGAAACCCCAAGGGTAGAGCGCACCTGTGACACCCATAGTTATTCCCTCAGATCCCCGTTCCGTGAAAATGGCGGCGCCATATACTTTTTGGCCGTCAATTTCGCGTTCCTGGAAGAATTGAGCAATTTCCAAAAGCTCTTTTTGCGTTTTAGGTTCGCCGAGCTCACGTCCGGTCTCTTCCTTAAAGGCCTTGCGAATATCATCTCTCGCAAACCAGTCTTTGCGATAGAACCAGCCGTTGGCGTCACCCATGGCCGGTAGGGCGTAATAGTTTGGAGTCCCTTTTGGCCAGGTGGAATAGGCATAGACAGTTGCGTCTGCAAAATCGCCCATGCTGATATTTTCTTTATCGAAGAAGTCGTTCAATTTCACATAATGGCCGTTCTCTGCACCGCCACCGATCCATTGGCTATCACCGATCAGCAGGTCGCAGAGTTTTCCGCCTGAGTTCAGCTCATTCAGAATGCGATCCGCAAAATTCGGCCAAGGTACGAATTCAAAGCTCATTTTATGGCCGCTTTCAGCCTCAAACTCTTTACTCAACTCTACAAGAGCATTTGCTGGGTCCCAGGCTGCCCAGCACAAAGTCAGATCTTCTGCCTGGGCCGTATTCGCAAAGGAAGCGGCGGAGAGCGCCAGGGCCCCTGCAGTTGCAAGTTTCAAAATTCTCATAATTTTCTCCCATGTTTGGCTAAAAGCGAGGTAACAGAGTTTTCTCTGATTCACATTAGCCGTCTGAAATACAGTAAATGAGGTGCGTACCTCATGTCCATCATTTTTTGAGGTGCGTACCACAAAAATTCTAGATTAGCTCTCGAGGAAGCAAAAAAATTATTTAAATACAACAGCATAATGTATTTTTAAATTTAATATGGAGCGTTGTTGATCGCGCGGATCTGCAGCTTTGCTAAGGATGCATTTGGAGGGATTTTTCGGAATCAGCGTGGCAAAACTCGTTGATCTCGAGGCTTACAACCTGGAAAACCTGCAGCCATCATTGGCCGACATCCAATACAATTTTGCCTATGTGGGATTTTTCCTCAAACGACTTTTGAGCCTTGCTGATGTCTTTGAGGCTAAAGGTCTCAGCAACGAGCGGGCGGATCTTGCCGTCTTCTATCAAGCGCACAAGATTACCAAATACCTTTGACTCCAACACGGTGCAGCCGAAGAAGCTTAAGTCTTTAAGATAGAGAGTACGCACATCAAGCGCGACAATTGGACCGCCAATGGCACCGGCGACGGCATATCGTCCTCCCGGGCACAGCAAATCCAGGAGAGAGGGCCATTTGTCTCCGGCAACTAGGTCAATCACAACGTCAATGCTGTTTGCGCCAAGACCATCCAGATAGGAGCTACTTCTGTCCAAGACCTGATCAGCGCCAAGTGCCATCAAGTCCTCGGCTTTCGAAGGGCTTGTCACAGCAAGAACCTTTGCCCCTCGCGCTTTGGCGAGCTGAAGGGCTGCAGATCCGACACCGCCAGAAGCACCCGTCACCAACACCCGATCACCTTTACTAACATTGGCTCGCGTCAACATATTTTCGGCGGTCGAATAGGAGCAGGGAAAGGACGCCAGCTCTATGCTTGTAAGCGAGCTGTTTATGCTATGGGCGTGACAGTCAGCAACCACTGTATATTCTGAAAATCCACCATCACACTCCGATCCGAAGTACCAGGGTGTTTCCAGTTGAGTTCCGTTCGCTTCTTGTAAGCAGGGTTCAATCAACACCCGTTTGCCGATACGACCCTTGTCCACGCCTTCCCCAACATCAACGATCGTCCCACATACATCCGCTCCTTGAATGCGTGGGAAGTTAAGCGCCTGGCCAGACCATCCGGCATCTTCGGCATCCTGATCACCTTTCGAATACCAGCCAATGCGCGTGTTAATATCTGTATTATTGACGGCCGCCGCCTCGACACGGATAAGAACATCTTTAGGTCCAGTCTTTGGCATGGGAAGGTCCGTTCGGAATTCAAGCTGGTCTGGTCCGCCATGGCCGTTTAGTACGACACCGAACATTTTTTCTGGTAATTCCACACCGTCCTCCCCAATGCCTTATCCGACAAGGAGGATAGACCTATGTTGACGCTCAATAAAAGCACAATCTGTTATAACCGTTAGGTGATGGATAACTGACCGGAGAGGTAAGACAGTCTAATGAAATCAATCTCACCCCTTAATAGAAGTAAGAAGAGAATGGTGCCCAGGAGAAGACTCGAACTTCCACGACCATACGGCCACTAGCACCTGAAGCTAGCGCGTCTACCAATTCCGCCACCTGGGCATCGCAGTGACGCCTCTGATATAAAGCAGCTTGCTATATGTCAACTAACTTCGTCACCAATGAACATTTTTTTATTGTTTGGACTTGGCCTTGGGGCTTTTAGCAGGTAGATAATCCCGTATAATACCGGGATATTCGCCAATCTTTAGCGGCGCAGATCAATGAAGGAACAAACGATGTCAGATCAGTTGATAACCATTATCGGGGGTACGGGTTTTATTGGTCGTCATCTTGTCAGCCGTCTTGCGACAAGCGGGTACCGGATCAGGCTGGCAACGCGTGATCCAGAATCAGCAACGCAACTCATGACACAGGGAAATGTTGGACAGATAGTCGGGCTAAAAACAAATGTCCGTAATCAGCAATCAGTAGAACGCGCGGTGGCTGATGCCGACATTGTTATCAACCTGGTCGGTATTCTTTATGAGAGAGGGGCGCAGAAATTTGGCGCGATACACGTAGATGCAGCAGAGCGGATTGCCGCTGCTTCAAAGGCTGCAGGAGTTTCGCAATTGATTCATATGTCGGCACTCGGGGCAGACAAACAGCATGAGGCTCTCTACGCTCGTAGCAAAGCGGCAGGTGAAGAGCTTGCTTCAAAAGAATTTCCGGGCGCCACAATTTTGCGACCTTCCGTCGTTTTCGGGATCAATGATGATTTCTTTAATCGCTTCGCGCAGATTTTGACACTCGCCCCGGTTTTTCCTCTGGCTGATGGTGGATCATCAAAGATGCAACCCATATGGGTTGAAGATCTGACCGAGGCCATTTTGCGGATCATTGAAAATCCAGCCCAGCAAGGAAAAACTTGGGAACTTACAGGACCTGATGTCTTCACGTTCAAGGAACTGATGGAAAAGACCTTGGAATTTACTAACCGAAAGTGCTTGCTTGTGCCTGTGCCCTCTGCGGTCATGTCAGTGATGGCTGTTTTTATGAATCTAGTGCCAGGACGACCACAACTCACACCGGATCAGGTAAAGCTTTTGAAAACCGATAATGTAGCCAGCGGATCCTTCCCCGGACTTTCTGATCTTGGTATTACGGCAGGTACCATTGATGGTATTGTACCCGAATATCTTCGTCGCTTTAGGAAGGGCGGTGGCACACAGCCTCTTGTAGTTATCTAAGTCATCGAAATTTTTTAGTTCCGAAATGGAACTAAAATTTGCATGATTTTCTAAATTGCGTACGCATTTCCCCGCCACGCCTTCAGTCCACGTCGAATTTATGTCAATATTACTGACATAAACGTGCTTTTTCGCTGGATTTTTGCGTTATTCTAGGATACTAACAGTAACCCGCAAGTGCGACAAAACCATGACGCGTTGAAAAAAAGCCAACAAAAACTGGAAATTTTAGTCCGGAGGCGTTGCGTAAGGTTACAGCAGGGGAATCGGTAACACGTGTTTGAGAAATGACGGAGCTCGGTTTTCCGAGATCGAAATAAGGACGCCTGATGACAAAGAACATGCTTAAGTTCGTGACTCTCGAAAAGAACATGCCGGCCAAGCGCTCGGCAGAAGAGCGGCGCGAAGACTTTCAGGAAATCTATGATGAATTCGCGACGCAAAAGGCGGTTGATCAGGCGAGTCGTTGCTCCCAATGTGGAATTCCCTACTGCCAGGTCCATTGCCCGGTTCAAAACAATATCCCGGACTGGCTGAACCTCACGGCCAATGGGCGTCTGGAAGAAGCCTATGAAATCAGTCAGGCGACCAACAACTTTCCGGAAATCTGCGGACGGATTTGCCCGCAAGACCGATTGTGTGAAGGGTCCTGTGTTATTGAAAAGGGATTTGAATCTGTCACCATCGGGGCGGTGGAGAAATACATAACTGATACGGCCTGGGAAAAAGGTTGGATCAAGCCGACTAAGGTTACTCGAGAGCTCGAGCAGTCTGTCGGGATCATTGGCGCGGGTCCTGGCGGCTTGGCCGCAGCTGATGAACTGCGCAAAAAAGGGTACCAGGTGCATGTTTATGACCGTTACGATCGAATTGGCGGCTTGCTTGTCTATGGAATTCCTGGATTCAAACTTGAAAAAGACGTGGTTGAAAAGCGGGCAAAACTGCTTGCCGATAGTGGTGTCACTTTCCACCTAAATTTTGAAGTTGGCCGGGATTTGAGCTTCTCCGAACTTCGGGACAAACATGATTCCGTGATCATTGCCACTGGCGTTTACAAAGCTCGGGATATTACGGTTCCAGGAAGCGGGCTTGATGGAATTGTTCCTGCGTTGGAATTTTTGACTGCATCCAATCGTAAGGGCCTTGGTGATGATGTACCGGCTTTTGATGACGGAACCCTCAACGCTGTGGGAAAAAATGTCGTTGTCGTTGGTGGCGGTGATACGGCGATGGATTGTGTGCGCACAGCTGTTCGGCAAGGCGCTAAATCGGTCAAATGCCTGTATCGGCGCGACCGCAAGAATATGCCGGGATCCTTACGAGAAGTTGTCAATGCGGAAGAAGAAGGTGTTGAGTTCGTCTGGCTATCTGCTCCAAAAGCTTTTCTCGGCGATGACACAGTTTCGGGAGTGAAAGCCATAAATATGCATCTCGGTATTGCTGATTCTTCCGGACGGCAAGTTCCTGTAGAGATTTCAGGATCCGAGCACGACATTCCTTGTGACCTGGCCATCAAAGCACTTGGTTTTGATGCGGAAGATGTCCCCGCTTTGTTTGATGAGCCAGGTTTGGAGGTATCCCGTTGGGGAACGATCATGGCGAGTTATGGAACCGGGCAAACGAATCTAGAAGGTGTGTACGCCATTGGTGACATCGTCAGAGGGGCTTCATTAGTCGTGTGGGCGATCCGCGATGGTCGGGACACAGCAACGGCAATTCACAAATATCTGTCAGATAGACGCGGTTTAGCCGAAGCGGCCCTCGCGTCCTGAAGATTTAAGAGGATGACAATGAAAAAGCGAAACCAAGAAATATCCCCATCTTCCGTTCCCGGTGAGGACTTCGTTAAATCCTGGACAGATAACGCTGCTTTCCTTGAGCGCGAGGGTCTTTATGATCCTGCTGAAGAAAAAGACAATTGCGGTGTTGGCCTTGTTGCATCAATTGATGGCAAGCCATCACGCAAAGTCGTTGCGGCCGGCATTGATGCTCTGCGCGCTGTTTGGCATCGCGGTGCAGTAGACGCGGACGGCAAGACCGGAGACGGCTGCGGCATTCATGTTCAGATCCCACAGGATTTCTTCAAGGAACATATCGCCCGGACTGGTCATGAGCCCATTGAGGGCAGTCTGGCTGTCGGTATGGTGTTTTTGCCTAAGACTGATTTCGAAGGTCAGGAAACATGCCGAACGATTGTTGAAAGCGAAGTCCTGGCCTTTGGCTATTACATCTATGGTTGGCGACAGGTCCCTGTTGACGCCAGCATCATTGGTGAAAAAGCCAATGCCACCCGCCCGGAAATTGAGCAGATCATGATTGCCAATACCCGTGGTGGAGATGATAACGAATTTGAGCGGGATCTTTATATTATCCGCCGCCGGATTGAGAAGAAAGTTCTCGAAGCGCATATCAGCGGCTTTTATATTTGTACGCTATCCTGCCGGTCCATTATTTACAAAGGAATGTTCCTGGCAGAGCAACTGTCCAGTTTCTACCCTGATTTGTTGGATGAGCGGTTTGTCTCTAACTTCGCCATTTATCATCAGCGTTATTCGACCAATACCTTCCCGACCTGGAACCTGGCCCAGCCATTTCGGGTGCTTGCCCATAACGGGGAAATCAACACCATCCGCGGCAATGTCAATTGGATGAAGAGCCATGAGATACGTATGGTTTCCTCCACATTTGGCGACCGTTCAGATGACGTAAAGCCAATTATTCAGGCCGGCAGTTCCGATAGTGCCGCTCTTGATGCTGTGTTTGAGGTTCTGGTTCGCGCCGGCCGCAGTGCACCGATGTCCAAGACACTTCTCATTCCAGAAAGCTGGGCCAACCGTCCCGCGATGCCACCAAAACATCAGGCGCTGTACGCCTATTGCAACTCGGTGATGGAGCCTTGGGATGGTCCTGCAGCGATTTGTGCGACGGATGGCCGTTGGGTTATTGCCGGCATGGATCGTAATGGCTTGCGTCCACTTCGCTATACCATTACTGGCGATGGCATGTTGATCGTTGGTTCCGAGACCGGCATGGTGCCAGTCAATGAAGCCCAAATCGTGCGTAAAGGGAGGGTTGGTCCAGGGCAGATGATTGGCGTCGATCTTAAAAAAGGTGTCTTCTATTTTGATAATGAGCTCAAGGACAAAATGGCTGCAGCTCAGCCGTTCGACAAATGGATCGAGAACATTGTCAATTTGGGTGAGAAGCTGAGCGGAGCGGAAGAGAAACGCCGTTTTGATAGAAAAGATCTTAGGCAACGCCAGCTTTGTGCAGGTTGGAGTATGGAAGATCTGGAGCTGATCCTGCAGCCCATGGTTGAGGATGGGAAAGAAGCGGTCGGATCTATGGGAGATGATACGCCCCTTGCCGTGCTTTCGAAGCATTATCGGGGTTTGCATCACTATTTCCGACAACGCTTCAGCCAGGTCACCAATCCTCCTATTGATAGTTTGCGCGAACGGCGGGTCATGACCCTGAAAACGCGCCTTGGTAACCTCAACAACATTCTTGATGAGGATAAAAGCCAGGCAGAAATTTTGTCATTGGAATCACCGATTCTGACAAATGGAGAATTTGATGCCATGCAATCATATATGGGTGATGGCGCTCAGGTAATTGATTGCACTTTCGATGTTTCTGAAGGTCCAGATGCTTTGGCCAGCGCACTGCAGCGTATTCGTGAGGAAGCAGAAAATGCCGTTCGGGGCGGCTGCGCTCATTTGATACTCAGTGATATGGAGGCCAGCGCACAAAGAGCGCCTATTCCTTCTATTCTGGCGGCAGCTGGGGTGCACACGCATCTTGTCAATGAAGGACTAAGAACCTTTACCTCCATCAATATCCGAACCGGCGAATGTCTGGATGTCCAGTATTTTGCGGTTCTGATCGGTGTGGGTGCTACGACTATAAACGCCTATTTGCTCCAGGAAACCATTGCAGATCGACATGAACGAGGATTGTTCCCTGGTCTTGACATTGATGCTTGTTTGGCAAGGGCCAAGGAAGCAGTGGATCAAGGCCTCCTGAAAGTCATGTCAAAAATGGGTATTTCAGTCATTAGCTCTTATCGCGGGGGCTATAACTTTGAAGCAGTCGGCTTGTCCCGGGCATTGGTTGCCGAGTTTTTCCCCGGCATGCCTTCGCGGATATCCGGAATTGGTCTTCCGGGCATCCAGCACAAGGTTCTGGAACAACATCAGAAAGCCTATCAGGAAGATGTGATCAGCCTTCCCGTTGGCGGTCTTTATAGATATCGGGCGTCCGGCGAAGTTCATTCCTTTGACGGTGAACTCGTTCATATGTTGCAAACCGCCGTCGAGAAAGACAGCTATTCGCTCTACAAGAAGTACAGTGAAGGCATGAGCCGGATGGCGCCTGTAAATTTGCGGGATTTGCTGGACTTGAAATCGGATCGCGAGCCGATCTCAATCGACGAGGTTGAGAGCATTACAGAGATCCGCAAGCGCTTTGTCACAGGCGCGATGAGTCTTGGTGCATTAAGTAAGGAAGCCCACGAAACTTTGGCTATTGCCATGAACAGGATCGGCGGCAAGTCTGACAGCGGAGAAGGTGGAGAGGATGTTAATCGCTTCAAACCGCGCCCTAATGGGGATAACGCCAACTCCGCCATTAAGCAGATTGCTTCCGGACGGTTCGGGGTAACTGCAGAATATCTGAATAACTGCGAAGAAATCGAAATTAAGATTGCTCAAGGTGCGAAACCTGGTGAAGGCGGTCAGCTTCCTGGTTTCAAGGTATCTGAAATGATCGCTAAACTCAGAAATTCGACACCAGGGGTAACTTTGATATCCCCTCCGCCACATCATGATATCTATTCCATCGAGGATCTGGCACAGCTGATCTATGACCTGAAGCAAATCAATCCCGAAGCTCGGGTTTGCGTAAAGCTTGTTGCAGAAGCCGGGATTGGAACCGTGGCTGCGGGTGTAGCCAAAGCCAAAGCCGATGTCATCATGATTTCCGGAAATTCCGGTGGTACCGGTGCAAGCCCGCAAACATCGCTTAAATATGCCGGTGTTCCATGGGAAATGGGATTACCTGAGGTCAACCAGGTATTGACCCTTAATAAACTACGCCCAGGCATTTTGCTCAGAGTAGATGGCGGTATGAAAACCGGTCGGGACATTGTCATCAGCGCGCTTATGGGCGGTGAGGAATATGGTTTGGGGACCGGTGCTTTGGTGGCACTCGGATGTATTCTGGTTCGGCAGTGCCATTCTAATACCTGCCCGGTGGGCATCTGCACTCAGGATGAAGAACTCCGTAAGAAATATGAGGGAAATGCCGACAAGGTAGTGAACCTGTTTAGCTTCCTTGCAGAAGAGGTTCGCGAGATTTTGGCAGAATTGGGATACAGCTCTCTGCAAGAGATCATTGGCAGAAGCAGTCTACTGACCCAGGTGAGTCGTGGTTCAGCACATTTGGATGATCTGGATCTCAACCCGCTTCTGGCAGAAGCCGATGCAGGTGATAATCCAAGATACTGTATTAACGACGGGCCTGTTCCGGTTCCGGAAACGCTCGATGCCCGGATGATTATGGATTCAAGCAGTGTTTTCACCAAGGGCGGTGAGAAGAAACAACTCGCTTATAGTATTCGCAATACCCATCGCGCTATTGGCACGAAACTGTCGTCCCATATCGTTCGTGAATTTGGCATGACCGGGCTAGAGCCGGGCCATATCACCGTGCGCCTGCGTGGGTCAGCCGGTCAGTCCTTGGGTGCGTTTTCTGTCCAGGGACTTAAGTTAGAGGTTCTCGGAGACGCCAATGACTATTGCGGAAAGGGTCTTTCAGGTGGAACCATCGTGGTACGTCCGCTCACTTCCAGCCCTTTGAAATGGAACGATAACGCGATTGTCGGTAATACGGTCCTTTATGGTGCTACCTCAGGCTACCTCTATGCAGCGGGGCAGGCCGGGGAGAGATTTGCGGTTCGTAATTCCGGCGCGACATCAGTAGTGGAAGGCTGCGGAACCAATGGCTGCGAATATATGACCGGTGGTTTGGTGACGGTTTTGGGTCCTGTCGGCGATAATTTTGCCGCAGGCATGACCGGCGGGATGGCTTTCGTCTATGATACTGAAGATACCCTGCCAACCAATATCAACGATGATTCCGTTGTCTATCAAAGGGTTACTTCTGAATATTGGGCGGGTGTTCTGAAAGATACTGTTGCTCAGCATGCGAAGCAGACACAGTCTCCCCTTGCTCAGTCACTCGTCGCGGACTGGGATTGGGAGTTGGGTAAATTTTATCAGGTTTGCCCGAAAGAAATGCTGAATAAGCTCGCTCACCCTTTGAGTGATGAAGAGGCGTTGGAAACAGCTTAAGTCAGAAATACTTCGCAAACAGATCGGCAGGCACAACCTGCCGGTCTTTTTTTGGGAAAAATCTGCCTATTTCAGCCATTCCGGAAAGAGGATTCTACCTACAACGCAGGAAACTGCCGCTTTCAGTTTGGCCCGCAGTTTGCATAACCTCTATTGCCATGCTTGATGAAATAGTTTTCGAGAATGGGTTGAGAAAAGAAGGAGAGCTATACATGCAGGAACTGCGGAATACACAACCGTCCAGGCTACAACGGAACTTTGGTAGCATTGGGGAACCTTTTATAAGCAAGGAACATGTACAATGGGCGGCTCGGCGGTTCATTCTTGTCTATGGAGATGACGCTCCGGACGCGGCCCTCAAACAGGAAAATCGACTTGATAACCTTGGAAAATTGCAGACAGCTGAGATGTTCGCTCAGGTCCGACATGAATGTGCACGACTTTTAAAGCAGAGCGAGAAATTGCGGGATTTCACAATCAACTGACCGTACTTTTTTGCTGATTTGATCATTCAGCCTATTCTACATTTTCACTGCATGGGGTATGGTCTGGCCCATGCGAACACTCTATCATTTCTGGATATCTCCTGCCTGTCGCCAGGTCCGTTTAGCTCTTGAGGAAAAAGGCCTCGATTTTGATCTGCGGATTGAAAAAACCTGGGAACGAAGGGACCGATTTCTCGGTATGAACCCCGCGGGGGAAGTGCCGGTTCTCCTGGACGAAAATGATGTGATCATTTCTGGAAACCAGGCCATCTGTGAGTATCTTGAGGAAGTCTACTCTGACACTCCCTTAATGCCATCGAATCCAGTCGAGCGGGCAGAAATCAGGCGCTTGATGACTTGGTTTGATCGGAAGTTCTATGCGGAAGTGACCGACAATCTGGTCGAAGAAAAGATCATGAAGCGGCTGAACAAGTCCGGCACCCCAAATACAGCCGCTATTCGGGCTGGGCATCATAATATACACTACCATCTCGACTATATAACCTATCTAATCGAACGCCGATCTTGGTTAGCAGGCGAGGAGTTTAGCCTGGCGGATATCACCGCCGCTGCCCAGCTATCCTGTATCGACTATCTGTCAGACGTCCCGTGGGAGCAGCACCCGACTGCCAAAGTATGGTATTCGCGGGTGAAATCACGACCGAGTTTTCGGGGAATTCTGGGGGATAACCTCCCAGGTATGCCAGCACCCAAGCATTATGCCGACCTCGATTTCTGAGCATGCCCTCTCTGGCTCCGAGAAAACAAGGCTTCGAGAACAAGCATTGGCCGAAGGATTTGACGATTTTGGGGTGATAGGTGCAGATATAGCGCCTCATTCTGGTGAGCGCCTTCATGAATTTTTGGCAAAGGGCCGGCAAGGGGACATGACCTGGTTGGCTGATAAGACGTCATGGCGCCAACATCCGAATTCTCTATGGCCAGAGGCTCGTTCGATTATCATGTTGGGGCTGAACTATGGCCCCGAAACTGATCCGATGGCAGGTTTGACCCAAAGAAATCAGGGGGTTATTTCTACCTATGCTCAGAGAAAAGACTATCACGACGTCGTCAAGAAAAAGCTGAAGCGGCTCGCTCGCTGGCTTATTTCCGAACATGGTGGGGATGTGAAGGTGTTTGTAGATACGGCCCCGGTCATGGAAAAACCACTCGCGGAACTGGCTGGCCTGGGCTGGCAAGGTAAACATACAAACCTCCTCAGCCGCGAGTTCGGTTCCTGGTTGTTTCTCGGTAGCATCTTCACCACCTTGTCCATCCCTGCAGATGTCCAAACTGAAGGCAGTTGTGGCAGTTGTCGCGCCTGTTTGGATATTTGCCCGACGGATGCCTTTCCCGCTCCCTACCAGCTAGATGCTCGAAAATGCATATCCTACCTGACAATTGAGACACTTGCCCACATAGAACGGGAGCTTCGCCCTCTAATCGGCAATCGCATTTATGGATGTGATGACTGTCTGGCGGTCTGCCCCTGGAACAAGTACGCACAGACTGCCCGTGAAGCCGCGCTTGCTTCGCGTCCTGAGCTTGAGGCGCCACGGCTCCTTGATCTCGTGGCCCTCGATGATCAGGAATTCAGGTCCTTGTTTGCCGGCTCGCCTATCAAAAGACTTGGGCGAAATAGGTTTATTCGTAACGTTCTGATTGCCATTGGCAACAGCGCTGATGGCCAATATCAAACAGCCGTCCAAAACGTCTTGGAGGATCCGTCACCAATCATCCGGGTGGCGGCAATTTGGGCCTTGGCCCGGATTTCGACATCTGAAATATTTGACTCGTATCGACAGGCTTTGTCACGGTATGAAACAGACCCGGATGTCATCGAAGAATGGAACGAAAGTTGGGCACAAATCCATGAGTAGACTAGATAGTTTTATCCGCCGTGTCTCGGCCCAGCGGGATTGCTTGAATATGGCCGCCGATATGGTTCAAGAGATGTCTGGCTGTGCGCTTGAACTAGGGCTCGGTAACGGACGGACCTATGATCATTTGCGCAGCTTGCTGCCGGATCGGGACATCTTCGTGTTTGACAGACATGTCAAAGCACATCCGGATTGCATTCCCGATGAGGATCATATGATTGTAGGTGATTTCCGCGAAACCCTGAGTACCGTTAAGGACCAATTGCCCTCACGCGCAGTCTTCGCCCATTGTGACATCGGATCCGGGGACAAGGAATTAACCGCTCAACTTGCAGCTGAGGTAGGTAAAAGCCTCCCTCATCTTTTGGCGACCGGCGCCATAATTGTCAGCGATCAATCCTTTCATGTAGAGGACTGGCAGCCGCTCGCGCTCCCCGAAGGGGTTGCAGAAGGGCGTTATCACATGTATCGGCAATCCTGACCGGACCACGCTGTTAGGTTCTTATTTGGCCGTGTAGCCACCGTCAATCACAAATTCTGACCCAGTGATGAAGCTTGCTTCATCGGAAGCAAGATAGAGCACCAAACCAGCGACTTCCTCCCGTTGCCCTAGTCGTCCGAGGGGGTGCTGCTGCCCAAGTTCTTTAATGTCGATTGCGTTTTGCTCTTCGGATTTATTGAACCGACGCATCACCATTGGTGTTTCGATATATCCGGGATGGACTGAGTTTACGCGAATATTCAGCTCAAGTTCGGCGCATTCCATGGCAGCAGCTTTTGTAAACAGCCGCACACCACCCTTGCTCGCGGCGTAAGCAGAAACATTCGGCAATCCAATTAATCCAAGGACTGAGGAGATATTTATAATCGATCCACCGTTGTTGTCTTTCATGGCCCGTATTGCTGCTTGTGTCCCGAGGAAGGTACCATCCAAATTGATCGAAGTAGTTTGACGCCACTCTTCCAGGGTCATCTCAAGGAGGGGGTGGGCCCGTCCTATTCCTGCAGAATTTAGAAGAATGTCAAGTCGGCCCCATTCTTCCTGGATTTTTCCCACGACAGCTCTCCAGGAATTGGCATCAACTACATCAAGCTCAAGAAAAAGGGCATCATGACCTTTTTCACGCAACTCTGTGACAAGCTCTTGACCCTTGGCAATATTAATATCTGTAACCGCTACTTTGGCCCCTTCATCGGCAAATCGTTCTGCCGTGGCCAGCCCGATCCCAGATGCGCCGCCGCTGATAAGAGCAACCTTACCATCTATTCTTCCACTCATTGAAATTTCTCCCGTTCTTATTCTTGTTTTTTCAGGAGTGTGCACTTGCTTGCCGGGAGAGGCAACTGTTCATCGGAAATTTATGTTTTTCGCCGGACCCCTAACGCGAAGGTTGCCACCGGACTATGTCCTTTCAGGGTCATTTCTCCCAGAGGCTGGACGTCATAGTCTGAGGAAACCAAGTCACAGGTCTCGCCTGAAATTAGAATGCTTCCAGGGTCGGCATTTTGCTGTAGCCTGGCGGCCACATTGACCGCATCTCCCCAAATATCATAGGAGTATTTGCTTTGTCCGATGACTCCTGCGACAACTGGCCCGGAATTCAAGCCAATGCGAAGATCTAAGGGTAAGCCGGACGTTTTGGAAAGCTCCTTTAAATATTGCATGGAATCGACTGCGAAGCCAGCAGTTGCCAGGGCGGCGCGACCTGGATTTCCATCAAGCCCACCACACACCATGTATGCATCGCCGATGGTCTTGATCTTTTCCAAACCATAGGCATCCGAAATCTCATCCATTTTGGAAAAGATGTTGTCGAGAAGAGTGACGATTTCTTCTGGCGATCGTTGCATTGCATAGCTTGTGAAGCCGACGATATCAGCAAACAGAATTGTCACGCCCTCAATGCGGTCAGCAATGGGTTTTTGTTCCTGTTTCAAGCGCTCACTGATGCTTGATGGCAGCATGTTCCTAATCAAGCTTTCCGATCGTTCTCTCTCCACTGCGAGCAACCCAAGAGCAACATCTTTTTGCTGAACAAAGTGACTGAGAAGGACAAAGGCTACGATTGATACACCGCTTAAGTTCATAACGAATAAAGTGACGATCAGCGCTGGAGGTAGTGCGCTTGTTGAGGATGTTGAAGGGTATCCTATAGCTGCGCCGATCAGTATTAGGCCGACGAAGGCAATAAACCAGGCGATCGCAGCTTTTCTTCCGACAAACACAATCGCGCCCAAGGGGCAGGTCAATGACCATATAACGACAGCCGATGAATTTACAAAGCCACCCAGCTCCCACATTAAAAGAAAAGGCAGAATCAGCGACATAAAGAGCTGACTCTCTCGCAACAACCAATTCAGGTTCTGCCGCCGAAGTAGGAGTAGGCAAAGAAATGAAATGACTGCGTAAGTCCAGGGGATAATGGCTGCAAGAGTTTCATTGAAAATGAAGTAGATACCACCCCAGAAGATGGAAGCGACTGCCATCATTAGCGTGGACATGATCAGCAATCGTCGCTGAAGTTCGGGATCTCGGGGATTTTCGGGCTGAGGGGCGGGAGAAATGGGTGGCTCTGAACGGCTCATGGCGCGGGCCTCCCGTTGTTTGTGGTTTGGTGGTTCTCAGTCCTAGCAATCATCGTTGAGGAAGTCAAAATCGTGCATGTATCAGCCAATTCCTTTGAGATCGAAATCGACGATGACTGGCGCGTGATCTGACGGCTTCTCCCACCCCCGTGGTTCCAGATCCACCTGCATTGATTTGAGATGAGGCTTGAGGTTGGGTGTGACCCAAACATGGTCAAGCCGGCGGCCCTTGTTGGAGGCGCGCCAGTCCCGCGCCCGATAGCTCCACCAGGAAAAGAGAGGCTCTGGTTCCGGAACGAAATGCCGCATGGCATCCACCCAATCATGGGAGGATTGTGTCCGAGACATATGCTCCACCTCAATGGGTGTGTGGCTGACAATTTTGAGGAGTTGCTTATGGCTCCAGACGTCCGTCTCCAGAGGTGCCACATTCAGATCGCCCACAAGGATCAGTTTGTTATCTTTCGATTGCCGTTTTTTGAACCAGTCTGTCATTTCGTTCATAAAGGCTAGTTTATGGGCGAATTTATCATTTTCGTCAGGATCAGGGACATCGCCACCAGCCGGAACGTAAAAATTGTTGATCTCTACCCCATTTTCCAAAGTTATCGCGAGATGCCGCTTGTCATCCTTGCCACACCAGTGCTTGGGCTCTGTCGGAACGAAAGGCAGCTTGGAGAATATGGCAACACCGTTATAGCTTTTCTGCCCGGCAATGACGTGATGCTCGAACCCCATTTTTGTAAAAGCTTTGAGGGGGAAGTCATTGTCCCTCACTTTGGTTTCCTGAAGGCACAGGACGTCAGGTGCGCTTTGGGCGACAAATTTTTCAACATGAGCCAAGCGCGCGCGAACGGAGTTAACGTTCCAAGTTACTAGGCGCATTTTTGTCATTCAGAAGCTCCGCGATAAGGATTAGAAAATATTAAAAGAGTTACCGGTAATGGCAATGGGCCAATGTCCGTGCTCGAAAAGTTTGTATTTCAGTGCAAATGGATGGTCGTCTTCTTCTCCGGCAGCGAGGACCAGGGCCGCCTGATGACAGGCCTGCAAGGCTGACCCGACAGCCGCTCTGACAAGTTCCATATCTTCAACACCCATCTCCTCTGATATCGCCTCGACGGCGTTGGAAATAAGAGGGGATGCCGTTGCGGACACATGGGTGAGCGCCAGGTTGAGATCCTCTTCTCCCATGAGCTCCAGGGCAGAGGCTGTCAGACCCATGCGTAATTGTTCTTCTGCCTCCCACCAGTTGCTGTTCCATTCCGGATTTGCAGCGGCATAGGCGGCGTCTTCCCAGTCCTCTACCTCAGCAACGAATGCATCTGGAAATCCCAAAGCATCCATATAGCCTCTTGCTGCGGTCAGCGTTTCCGTATCTAGCGGTTCACTAACCGAAGCGAACCACGGAACAGAAGAAAGAAGTTTATTGAATCGTACGACGGATCGCAGGGTCGGATAATCGTCTATATCCGGTAATTCGTCATCGAACTCTATGTCATCATTCATGCGCTGTCTTGGATGCTGCGTGAGGTTTGGGGGAATCACATGCTAAGAAGACGCGATCTTACACCTATTCATAGTCACTATCAAAGAAAGTAAACAGATCATTTCGGAGGGCGACATTTTTTTGCAGATTGCTGATGCTGATACTGGTCACAGCCCCTTGCGCGTCAGTCACCAGCCATTGACGCAATTGCAATGGTTCATCGCTAAAAACCAGGGTAATGCTACCCTCATCGGGGTTTTCCGTATCAACAACCGTTACCCGAAGTGCCTTGCTATCATTTTCGACCTTGGTGACCGTAACATCGCCGCTGAGGCTGATCACCTCTTGTAGCAAGACGCTGACAGGAGTCGAGAAGAGGGGAAGGCGGGTCGTTTCTTTTATTTCATTGTCACGAAAAACCAGCCAGGTTCCGTCCGCGACAACCAAGATCTGAGCTGGCGGTTCGTATTCAAAACGCATGCGTCCCGGGCGGCGCATATAAACATCGCCAATTGCAACTCCACCACCAGCGTCCAGCTGCAAAAAGCGAGCCTGCATAGAGTTCAGAGAATTAAGATAGGCTTCAATCCGAGCAACCTGAGCCTTATCTTCCGCATTCAGTTCTGCCCATGCATTAGGACTGACAACGCAAATTACCAGCAGAAAAACCGCTGATGTCATGGATTTAAAGGTTTTCCGCATGAAAAACTCATTTCTATTATTGAAGCCGAAGGCGATCTTCTACTGATATATGATCAGTCGCCTTCTGTGCCAAATTAATTCGTCGAAACTATGTCAGACGGAACTCAATGCTCGCGATCATCAATGTCGCGGGCAAGAACTTCTCGCTTACCTACGTGGTTGGCGGCGCCAATGACACCTTCTTTTTCCATCTGGTCAATAATCCGGGCAGCGCGGTTATAGCCGATCTGCAAATGGCGCTGGACAAAACTGGTAGAGGCTTTGCGTTCCCGGCAGACAAGTTCGACCGCACGGTCATAAAGCTCATCTCCGCTAGAGCCGCCATTGCCGCCGCCGCCCACCATACCATCAAACTCGCCCTGTGCTTCCTCGGTGACTTCCTGCTTGTAGTCAGGTGAGCCCTGAGCTTTAAGGAAATTGACAACTTGTTCCACTTCCTCGTCGGAAACAAATGGGCCGTGGACACGTTGGACACGTCCCGCGCCGGGCATATACAACATATCGCCCTGCCCAAGCAGTTGTTCGGCTCCCTGTTCCCCCAGAACCGTGCGACTGTCGATTTTGGAAGTTACCTGGAAACTGATCCGGGTCGGGAAGTTGGCTTTGATGGTACCGGTAATGACATCCACCGAGGGTCGTTGTGTCGCCATGATTACATGCAGACCCGCCGCACGAGCCATCTGGGCCAGACGTTGAACCGCAACTTCGATTTCCTTGCCGGCGACCATCATCAGATCTGCCATCTCATCGACGATGATGACGATCATCGGCAGCGGTTCCGTATCAAGTCCGCGCTCCTCGAACACGGGCTCACCGGTGGCAGCATCAAAGCCCGTCTGCACAGTCCGTTTAAGAACTTCGCCTTTCTTGGTGGCTTCGCGGATACGCTGATTATAGCCATCGACGTTACGCACGCCCAGTTCAGCCATCTTGCGATAGCGGTCTTCCATTTCCTTGACCGCCCATTTCAAGGCGACAATCGCCTTACCAGGCTCTGTCACCACCGGGGCCAGCAGATGTGGAATGCCATCATAGACAGAGAGTTCCAGCATCTTAGGATCGATCATGATGAAGCGACATTCATCCGGTGACAACCGATAAAGCAGGGACAGGATCATGGTATTGACGGCCACCGATTTACCGGAGCCAGTAGTACCGGCGATCAGCAAATGCGGCATGCGGGCAAGGTCCGCAACAACCAGATCACCGCCTATGTCCTTACCCAATGCGAGGGTCAATTTGGAGCTTGTGCTCTCATAGGCGGCGGCCGACAGCAATTCACGTAAATAAACGGTCTCCCGGCGCTGGTTGGGCAGCTCTATGCCGATAGCGTTGCGACCCGGTATTACGGCAATACGGGTGGAGACTGCACTCATGGACCGCGCGATATCGTCGGCGAGGCCAATGACACGGGAACTTTTCAGACCTGGTGCCGGTTCCAGCTCATAAAGAGTAACCACAGGTCCGGGGCGAACCCGGCTGATTTCACCCTTTATGCCGTAATCATCAAGGACGGATTCCAAGAGTCGCGCATTTTTCGAAAGGGCTTCTTCACTGACAGGCTTGGAAACCAGCTTCGTATCTTGTTCTTCAAGAAGATCAAGCGGTGGGAGCTGGTATTCTCCGGCTGGCCCGAGATCAAGCGCCGGCTGTTTCTCTGCGGCGACCCGCTTACCGACTGCTGTTGAGGATTTACGCTGTTCGATTTGCGGTTCGGCGGAGCTGCGGAACAGAGGCTTCTTGGCTTTTGCCTTTGCCTTTGACTTTGCTGGCTTCTTTTTGGGCTCAGGAATGGCTTCTTCGATATCGTCATAGTCGCCATCATCTTCATAGTCACGGGCCTTGCGTTTGAAACCGCGGAAGTAGCCGGGAGCCAGCATCAAAACTTGAAGAACGGTTTTAAAGCCCTTGCCGATAACAGCCCATTCCTGTTTCGACATGCCAAAGGAAACCAGAAGTAACCCAGCTGCAATGATGAAAAGCAATGGTCCAAGGATGGCAGCATGAATTGTGAATCCGATTTGTTGTCCGACGACAACAATGGAATTGTAGATGACATCCCCGACAATTCCGCCATAACCAGAATTCAGGGGCCAACCATCCGCAACCGGAAAGGACGCGAGGGTTGCTGAGGTAAAGCTTACGCCAAAGGGCAGGACCGCCACATGGATCCAGCCCCAGGGCAGACCGCGATGGGACATCACTCGCCAGGACCAGGCTATCAATCCCAAAATGAGAGCGGCAGATCCAAGACCGATGGTCTGTAGAAATAGATCCGCGAGATGGGCTCCGCCAGAGCCGAGGAGATTGGAAGGCGTGCCAACAGTCGCATGATTGAAGTTGGGATCATCGGGCGAATAAGTCACCAAGGCCAATATGCAAATCAGGGCGAGGGCCAGTAACGCCAAGCCACCGAGCTCTATCAGGCGGCGGTGCAGAAAATCAACGCTGCCCGACGGCAAAAGGGATATGGATTTTGAGCTTCTACTCTTAGACATCATCCGCCTATTCTATAAGCTATTGGCTAATCTAGTTAAAGCTTCTTCCGTCTTATCCAGCTCCCCAACCAGGGCAACTCGGATATATTTGTCACCCGGATTCACGCCATCCGGGCCTTCCGCACTCAAAAACTTTCCAGGCAGAACCCTAAGGGCACCCTTGGTCCAAAGCTTCTTGGTAGCCTCAACCCCATCTTCCACGTCTAGCCAAAGGAAAAATCCGCCTTGAGGGCGGTAAAATCCAAAGCGGTTACCGAGGATCCGCTCGGCTGCGTCAAATTTCTGCCGATACAAGGCACGGTTTTCTTCCACATGGACATCGTCGTTCCACAAAGCGGCGGCGGCGGCGCAAACTGGCAGAGGCGAGACCGCTCCGGCATAATTACGCAAATCAATAAAAGTTCTAATTATTTCAGTGTTCCCGGTACAAAAACCGGAACGCAGGCCAGCGGCACTGGATCTCTTTGACAAAGAATGAAATGTCAGCACATGGTCGAGGCCTTCACCCAACTCGTCACAGATTTCAAGAATACCAACGGGTGGCTTGCAGTCATATATCTCGGCATAGCATTCATCCATGATGAGGATGAAATCATGCTTGATAGCCAGCCGTAATACTTCCTCGAGATACTCTGCGGACGCAGCAGTCCCTTGCGGATTGGCCGGGCTGCAAAGATAAAAAGCGGTCGTTCTGTCCAGCAACTCCGGATCTAATGTCGTCAGATCCGGAAAAAAATCATGCTCTGCGGTTGCCGGCATAAACACCGGATCGGCGCCTGCCATAAAAGCGGCAGCATGATAGGTATGATAATAGGGCGTCGGTAGAAGTATGGCAGGTTTTGCCTCGTTATGGGTCGCTCGCTCTGTGATGACCTGGGCGATCATGAAAAGGGCTTCACGAGTCCCGTTAACCGGCGCAATATTGCTGTTTGCATCTACAATTCCGTCTGACAATCCATAGCGACGGGTGAGCCAGCCAGCGATGGCCTCGCGCTGTTCAGGCGTGCCGTCTGCCGGTGGGTATTTGCCGTATAGATGCTCGCTCGCATGCAGAGCGTCGATCATGATTTGCGGCGGTTTATGCTGCGGTTCCCCAATCGTCAGTGTGAGCGGTTCCAAGCCTGCCGCAGGTTCTAGAGGATCGAGAAGGGCGCGTAACGCGTTGAAGGGAGATCCCCGTAATCGCTTTAATTCCGAATTTATCATCAAATTATACTGGCCGAAAAAGAACAAACAGAAAACGGCCCCGAATTTAGATAAATTGAGGCCCCGGCACAAGCCTCATGGCTAGGCCGGGGAACATAAATGATTCAGGCTGGTTTTTATACCACTATTGTCAGGGCACCAAAGCGCCTTTAGCGCAGGTCGTCCTCCGGGTAGGCACCGATTTTATGGATGCTGAGATCGGCCCCGATAAATTCTTCCTCTTCAGAGAGGCGAATGCCCATGGCAGCCTTCAGAACGCCATAGACGATCAGGCCAGCGATCAGAGCGTAGACGGACCCGATAACACTACCGGCAAGCTGGGCCATGAAGGTAACACCGCCAAGGCCGCCCAAGGCCTCTTGTCCGAAGATACCGGCAGCGATCCCGCCCCATAGTCCGCAAAGACCATGCAAGGGCCAAACACCCAGCACATCGTCCACCTTGAGTTTATTCTGACAATAAGTGAAGGCGAAGACGAATAGACCACCCGCAACAGCACCCGTGGCTAACGCACCCAAAGGATGCACAATGTCGGAGCCGGCACAAATGGCAACAAGTCCAGCTAGGGCGCCGTTATGGACAAATCCCGGATCGTTCTTGCCGACCAACAGCGCGGCAATGATTCCGCCGACCATGGCAAGCACGGAGTTCATGGCAACCAAACCGGAGATGCCGCCAATCGTCTGGGCACTCATAACATTGAAGCCGAACCAGCCGATACAGAGGATCCAGGAGCCAAGGGCCAGGAAGGGGATGTTGGAAGGGGGAATGCCAATGACCCTGCCATCTTTGGTATAGCGACCGCGGCGGGCGCCGAGCAGGATAACAGCCCCGAGAGCCAACCAGCCGCCGACTGCATGCACCACGATAGAACCGGCAAAATCATGAAAGCCGGCGCCGAAAAGCGCTTCGAACTGATCCTGGAAACCGAAATTGCCATTCCAGACCATACCTTCAAAGAAGGGGTATACCAGGGCAACAATGATTGCTGTCGCGAATAACTGGGGCCAGAATTTCGCGCGCTCTGCGATGCCACCAGAGATAATTGCCGGGATGGCAGCAGCGAAAGTCATCAAGAAAAAGAACTTAACCAGATCATAGCCGTTGCTGGCAAAAGAATATCCTTCCGCCTCCGCTTCGCCAGCCAACACCGACGCACTGACAAAGAAATCGACACCATAGGCAACCGCATATCCGATCAGGAAATAGCTGACGGTCGAAATACCAAAATCAACAAGGATTTTCACCAGGGCATTGACCTGGTTTTTCTTTTGAACGGTCCCGACTTCCAAAAAAGCGAAACCCGCATGCATGGCAAAGACCATGATCGCGCCAAGTAGCACAAACAGGACGTCTGTGCCCGTAATTCCCTCAGACATTCACGTAAACTCCCTCATTTTATGATCCGCGTTGGGGCGCGGCTTGTACTATCCGTATCAAGGAGCGTGCCAACCGGGAAAACGCCTAATAAATCAGCGATTCTGGCATGGAAGAGGGATTGAGAAAGGAAAATTGCCCAAATTTTGATCATTTTACTGATCAGAATTTGGGCAGATGCCTGAGAGTTGCGCAAGCGGTGCTCGCGCAACCCAGGTTTAAAATAGACTTACAAGGTCTGTGAGCCGCGTCCGAATTCCGGATAGGCTTCCAGTCCCAGTTCGGCTTTATCCAGTCCGGTGACTTCTTCTTCCTCATCAACCCGGATACCAATGGTCACTTTGAGGAGGAACCAGAAGATCGTGCTGAGGACGAGAACAAAGGCGCCGATGGCAACGATGCCGATGAGCTGAGTGACAAAACTTGCTTCAGCATCTGAAATGGCAACGGCTATGGTACCCCAGATGCCGGCAAACAGATGGGCCGGGATCGCACCAACCACGTCATCAATCTTAAGCTTGTCCAGAAGCGGTACGGCGAGGACGACAATGATACCGCCAACGGCGCCGATTAAGATTGCCATTCCCATGCTTGGATCTGCAGGTTCAGCAGTGATCGAAACAAGACCTGCGATGGCACCGTTCAGCGCCATTGTCAGGTCGACTTTCTTGTACATAATCTGGGTCAGGATCATGGCGGCGACAACGCCACCGGCTGCTGCCAGATTTGTGTTGGCAAAAACGTTGGCCATTTCAATCGCACTGGCAGCTGAGCCGAGAGCTAGAACCGATCCGCCGTTAAAGCCAAACCAACCAAGCCACAGAACAAAAGTCCCGAGAGTTGCGAGCGGCAGGTTTGCACCAGGAATGGGGTGAACCCGTCCGTCAGTACCATACTTGCCTTTACGGGCTCCCAGTATAATGGCGCCGGAAAGGGCTGCCCAACCGCCAACGGAATGCACCAGGGTGGATCCAGCATAATCAGAAAAGCCCATCTCTGCGAGCCAGCCACCGCCCCAGACCCAGGAACCCTGGATTGGGTAGATGATTGCGGTCAGCAGAACAACGAAGCCGAGGAAAGACCATAGCTTGATGCGTTCGGCCAATGCCCCGGAGACAATCGACGCGGCCGTTGCCACAAAGACCATCTGGAAGAACCAGTCAGAAGAAGCTGAATAACCACCATCGGCAAATGTTCCTGCCAAGGCCTCTGCATCATCGGGACTCCAGAAGGGGCTGAAGCTGCCAATAAATCCGGTTACATCAAGATACATCAGGTTGTAGCCGACAAGATAGAAAGTGATACCTGCAATGGAATAGAGGGCGATGTTTTTAAGGCAGATCGTTGCCGTGTTTTTGGAGCGGACAAGCCCGCTTTCTAGCATGGCAAAGCCAGCCGCCATCCACATGACGAGCGCGCCATTCACCAGGAAAGAAAAGGTGTTTAGCACATAGGCTGTTTCGCTGTCCACGGCCGCAAAAGCCGGTGCGGCTCCCAGAAGCCCGAAGGCTGCCAGAGAGGCAGCGGCTGTTTTGATATAAGTCTGTTTACGCATAGATTATCTCCTAGAGCGCGTCAGCGTCAGATTCGCCGGTGCGAATACGGACAACATTGTTCAAGTCATATACAAAGATTTTGCCGTCCCCGATCTGACCGGTCTTGGCAGCACCAGCAATAGTTTCCACCACCTGCTCTGCCATGTCGGCCTTGACGGCGACTTCTATCTTGATTTTCGGGAGGAACGAGATCGCATATTCCGCACCGCGGTAGATCTCTGTATGTCCTTTTTGACGGCCATAGCCCTTTACCTCGGTGGCGGTTAATCCGTCGACACCGATGGATGTGAGCGCATCCCGCACTTCATCCAGTTTGAAAGGCTTAATTACAGCCATTACCAGCTTCATGATACGTACCTCTTCGGCTTGTTTCCTATCAAGGACCATTGATCCTGATTTCGGAGGAGTCTCTTCAAGACCCATGCCAGCCGCGAGAGAGGCGCAATTAGGTGTTTATTAACAATAGGTTAATAAATTTATGCTGTTTTTTAAGGCAATTATCTGTGCTAAATTTGCCTAATTATTGAGCATATAGGCTAATTTGATTAACAATTAGGCATTTAAAGGGGCGAGAGCTCTTTCTGCTGCCAGGCTAAGCCGTAAAAGCTTTCCTTCCGTATGGGCTGGGGACATCAGCATCATGCCGACCGGGAAACCTTCTGAAAGGCCGCACGGCAAGGTCGTCGCGCAAAGTCGAAGCAGATTGCCAAGCCGGGTCAGGCTGATGGACATCAGGGTTGCGTCCAGATAAGCCTCAACATTTTCCAGCAGAGGGGCTATGGCCGGCGGATGCTGCGGCTGAGTTGGACCCACCACCAGATCAAAACCGCGAACCTGTTGCAGATACTCTTTTTCCATTCGTTTCATGCCATCAAACAGCGCAGTGATACCAACAGCGCTATAATTTTCAGCGGCAAGGATACGTTGCTCGATCGGTGCATACATGCCGCCCGGATTGGCCTTGATACGATCCCCATACATCATGCAGGCCTCAATCGCTGCCGGGCTGCCGTTCTTGGTCGACAGTTCGATCACATCGTCAAAAGCCTGGACTGGTCCTTCAACAATTTCAGCACCAGCTGCCGAGAGGAGGCCCAACCCTTCTTTGAGTTTACCCATGATGACCGGGTCGGTCAGAGTATCAAATTGTGAGGTCGCCCGAAGAATGCGAACGCCTTCCAATGAGGCTCCTTCAAGATCTGCTGCCGGCTGTCCGGAAAGAATGGCGTTGAGGATGTTGGCATCCGCCACATCTTTGCAGAGCGGGCCGATGGTATCTTGTGAATAAGAGAGCGGGACAACCCCTTCCAGGGAAATCAGACCATGTGTGGTCTTCAGGCCAGTAATACCGCACCAAGCGGCCGGAATTCGAACAGAGCCAGCTGTGTCCGAGCCAATTCCCGCTGCCGCGAGACCCCGGGCGACAGACAAGGCCGCACCGGCAGAAGACCCACCGGGGACCCGGTCAACCTCAGTATCGTATGGATTGGGCCCGGTTCCGGTCCAGGCATTGACGCCTATCCCGGAGAAGGCGATATCTGGCATATTGGTTTTACCGAGGCAGACCAGACCTGCCCGCGTCGCCCGCTGTAGACATTCCGCATCGGTTGTCGGTGTTCGCCCTTCCAGTAGTTTGGCACCCGCTTCTGTGGCTACGCCTGCCGTATCGAAAAGATCCTTCCAGGAAATTGATACTCCATCGACAGGACTGCGCCGGGTCCCAAGCTTCGCCCGCTCCGAGGCGGCTTTCGCCTCGTCCATGGCCCGGTCTTTGGTCAGACGCACATAAATGCGCTGTTCGGGATCGGCTTCTTCGATGCGATCGAAAAAATATTGCGCAAGATCAATTGGATCGAGCTC
This sequence comes from Pseudomonadota bacterium, assembly GCA_024743055.1. Lineage (GTDB taxonomy): Bacteria > Pseudomonadota > Alphaproteobacteria > Sneathiellales > Sneathiellaceae > Sneathiella. The sequence goes on along the minus strand of JANSXH010000015.1, from coordinate 76,251 downwards.
GCGTTTCTCTATAAGATGCCCTAGTTCCAGAGCGGTCATTTCATGCCAGGATTTTGTCATGGCAGCAGACTAGACCTATATGGAAAGAGAGACAATATGAACGGTGGAAATTAATGTCGGACAGTCGGGCCAATACAAATATCCCGCCAAACGCGGATCTTATTGTTGTCGGTGGCGGCCTCAATGGCTTGCCGCTCGCCATCGCGGTGGCGGCCGCCGGACTTACTGTAGTTGTCCTCGAGAAAGAAGCGCCGATCGATCTGGTCGATGCCGGTTTTGATGGCCGGGTCTCTGCCATAGCTCATGCGTCACGTAACCTGTTTCGGATGACGGGCATCTGGGATCATGTTGAGGCAAAGGAACCGATGCTCGATATCCGCATCACCGACGGGCCATCCAAATTCTTTCTGCATTATGATCATCGCCAGTTGGGGGATGAGCCGTTCGGACATATGGTGGAAAACCGCCATCTCAGACAGGCATTATATAAGCGCGCCAGTGAGGTTGACAGCCTGACCGTGGTGGCCCCGGCAGAATATGAAGCAGTGGAAAGAGGGACGGACGGGGTTAAGGTCCGCCTTAAAACCGGTGAAAACATCTCTGCGCGGCTGCTTGTCGCCGCCGATGGGCGAGGATCACCGCTGCGCGAAGCCGCCGGGATCAAGACCGTCGGTTGGTCCTATGATCAGAGCGGAATTGTCTGTACGGTCGCTCATGAGGTACCGCATCAGGGGGTCGCACAGGAGAGATTCCTAAAACCGGGTCCGTTTGCGATATTGCCGATGACTGGTAACCGCTCGTCTCTGGTCTGGACGGAGCGAACAGAGATGGCCACAGCGATTATGACCCTGCCGCCAAAAGAGTTCGAGGCGGAGATGGCGAAAAGATTCGGCGACTATCTCGGCAAGCTAGAAGTTGTCGGCCCGCGTTGGAGCTATCCGCTTGCCCTGCATCAGTCGGAAAGTTATGTGGCCGAGCGGCTCGCCCTGATCGGCGATGCGGCTCATGGCATGCATCCCATTGCCGGACAGGGACTTAACCTGGGTCTCCGTGATGTCGCAGCGCTGGCCGAGGTCGTCATCGATGCAGCCCGCCTCGGTCAAGATATCGGCGGGGCGACAGTGCTGGAAGATTATGAGCGCTGGCGGCGTTTTGATAGCATCGCTTTGCTGGCCATTACTGACGGCCTAAACCGCCTGTTCACAACAGATTTGGCGCCAGTGCGGCTGGCCCGCGATCTCGGTCTGGCGGCTGTCAATAAAATGCCCAAGCTCAAAGGCTTCTTTATTGAACATGCCCGCGGCACGGTTGGTAATCTGCCCCGCCTGTTGCAGGGAAAAGCACTTTAAGTCCCCCTCAAGGATCCCGGCTCAAGCCTCGATCCGCGAGATTTTGCAAATAGCTTTCCCAGACCATGTCCTGCTGCAAACCCAATTCGTAGAGATAGGCCCAGGAAAACAGCCCTGTGTCATGGAGATCGTCAAAGCTGATACGAACGGCATAATGGCCGACAGGCTCCAGCTCCATAATGCCCACGTGACGGCGGCCGGCGACAATCTGCTTTTGGCTAGCTCCATGTCCCTGAACTTCAGCGGACGGACTTTCGACCCTGAGAAGCTCGGCGGGAAACTGGAATTCGTGACCGTCCTCGTAGGAAACGATCAGCTTTTTATCGGCTTTTTTCAGGCGCACTTCAAGGGGCTTGGGACGTCCCGCCTGATCATACACTTCTCCGCTCATGTGCTGGCATCTTCTTCAACCTGACGGGCTTCTTCCGTCAGCATGATCGGAATACCATTCCGGATGGGATAAGCAAGGCCGGCCTGTTTACTCACCAGCTCATTTGTGTCTCTGTTGTAACTAAGAGGACCCTTGGTTAGTGGACAGACCAGAATTTCCAGGAGTTTGGGATCGACAGCAGGCTGTTTCTTTTCGGACATAGGGTCGTTTCTTTCAATGATGGGTCTATTGAACGGTCCTGTGCATCTGACCTTGTTGCAGCATCATCTGCAGGAGGCTGATCAGCAATTCCGAACGGTCATGAACATTCGGGGCTTCCAGCAGGGCTTGCTTTTCCACAGGAGAAAAAGGACAGATCATCGACAAAGAATTGATCAGGCTATCATCTTCCAGATGATCCAGAGCCTTCCAGTCGTTAGCCTCGTCTTCGAACTCCAGAAAATGATGCAGAGCCTCATGCAAGGCACCGCGATCAATTTCGCCGTATTGAGAGGGGGCCAGGTCGTTATGGAAGGACGCAAAATCGGCCTCAATCTGCCGATACTGGGTGGCGACCTCAAGCTCCTGTACTATGCGGAAGCGACAGATGCCTTCCAGTGTAATCCGAAACATACCGTTGGGCAGCTCTCCATATTCACAGATCTTGCCAGCACAGCCGACAGAATAGACTTCCGGCGCAGGATCGTTGGTTTCCGGATCCCGGGGCTGCACCATGCCGATCAGCCGATGGGAATCCATGGCGTCTTTGACCATCGCCAGATAACGCGGCTCAAAAATATTGAGAGGCAACTGGCCGGAACCGAGCAACAAAGCGCCTGTAAGCGGGAAGATCGGGAGTACGGAGGGAAGTTCCTCCAGACCCGTTATCGCCCCGGTATTGGTCATGAAAACAGGATCGACGACAATTGCCGCCTGAAATTCTTGGTCAGCGGATTAGTCGGCCCCAGTACTTCCAGAAGCTTCAGCAACTCCATCCGGCCTGCGGCCTCATTCCAATCCCGGTCTCGCCGGATAATCTCCAGAAGTTCTTCGCCGCCCTGCTCATGATCACCGCGACCGACAAGGGCCTGAGCATATTCGAGGCGAGCATCCATATTGTCGGGATCCGAGGCCACTTTCTTCTGCAAGGGCTCCAGCTCTCCGGCATTGGCAGCATTTTCTGCAAGCGAGATCGCCGCCTCCGCCGCAGAAACAGCATTCGAGCTTCTGTCACCTTCAGGAATGGTGTCGAGAAGCTCCTTCGCTGCATCGACCTCGCCCAGCATCACATAGACGCGGGCCAGCTGCGCCTTGGCGTCCATATGCTCGGGCTCCAGCTCCAAAATCTTGGCGAAGGCCGTCAAGGCAACTTCCGTATTACCTTCTTCAAGAGCAATACTGCCTGCCTCAAAGGCTTCTTCCACGGGTGAAGGACCGATCGGTCCGGCATGCTTTTCTACAAAGGCTTTGATTTGGCTTTCCGGAACAGCGCCCATGAACGCATCAACGGGCTGCCCGTTCTTGAAGGCGAACACGGCGGGGATGGATTGAACCTGCAGGCTCTGGGCGATTTGCGGGTTCTGGTCGATGTCAATCTTGACCAGCTCAACCGCGCCCTTGGCATCTGTGACCACTTTTTCGATCATCGGTCCCAGTTGCTTGCAGGGGCCGCACCAAGGCGCCCATAAGTCCACTAGGACAAGCTTTTCCTTACTTGCTTCGACAACGTCTTGCATGAACGTTTCCGTAGATCCGTCCTTGACCCAGGAGCCGCCTGCGGACGCCCCTTCTTCGATTAATGTATCCATGTGCCTAATATACCAAAACTCTTGTTTGTTGACAGCTGAGCCGTCCGGCATCGCTGTCGTTTAACCCCTGCCAAGGGCATAGCATCTAATTACCTGTTTGTTAAGGCATCCTTTAGGAGGATTTAGGGTTGCAAGCCGCCGCAATCAAGACCCGTCAGTAGCTGCCGCATCTGTGATGTCCAGGTCCAATGTCTGGACCTCATGCCCGCAGTCTTTCAGAAAAGCGGCGAGGCCGTCGCGGGTTACCTGGGTGGTCATGCTGTTGATCAGCGGGTGATAGTTAAGCAAGTCCATCTCCGCCATGCGTTTTTCCAGCACCACTGAGACCCGCCGCTCCGTATCATTGATCAGGGAAAAGGGTGTGACCGAGCCGGGTTCTACCCCCAGAACCTCCATGAGCAGCTCCGGTTTACCGAAACTTAGATTCTTGGCACCGATCAGCCGACGAAAAGCCTTAAGATCGACTTTGGTTTCCTGCAGGCAAACCAGCAGATACAAATCGCCATTGCGATCTTTTAAAAACAGGTTCTTGCAATGGCCGCCGGGCAAATCGGCGCAGAGCGCCTGGGCCTGCTCAACTGTATAGACCGGGTCATGATGCTCGGTTGAATGGGTGATTCCCAAATCATCGAATTTTTGGAACAAATCCTCAGGTGTCGCGGGCATCGGCAGTCTCGCTGTAATTTAATTCGGCACAGAAAATAGCCTTACAACAAAGCCGTGGAAATAAAGAATTCAAATTCGCCGCTTTTTTTTTAAATCGCGCTTGCATTCAGGGGTGTTTTACGTATTATCCCGCCTCGCGACAAATGTCGACGCTCGAGCGGGCGTAGCTCAGGGGTAGAGCATAACCTTGCCAAGGTTAGGGTCGTGAGTTCGAATCTCATCGCCCGCTCCAATTTTCTTCGAAGCAATAGAGATGATCAGCTTGCAGCATTGCCGCGGGTCCTCTTGGCCCGATCATTGCGAAGAGGAGAAATTCCAAGTCCACTGTGGGAGCGAATTAAGCTTTCTTGAATGTTGCCCTTACGACACCGAGATCAGGTGATTGCGCAATAACCTTATCGCCGATATCAATCGGTATCACACCTGTCATGGTTCCCGTCATTATAATGCAACCAGCCTTTAGCTGTTTACCTTGGAGTTCTGGTCTTTGGGCAAGCCATGACAAAGGATCGCGATGATGCTGCCAGATCTGCGAATTGAAATCACCATTTGATGCTTTGCTGCCATTTTTCTCCAGTTTGACTTCAAATTTCTGGGGATCGAATAATTGCCAGTCGATAAATTCTCCGAGGATTACGGCATGGTTTATTCCCCCATCCGTGATGGCCATTCGACCGGCATTTTGCATCCCGCCCTCAAATCTCGGACAGACAATTTCGAATGCAAGACCAACGGACAAATCCAGTGCTTGCATTGACCGGTGAGGGTGATTCAATTCTGGAATTTGAAAATCGCTATTAATCCGCAGACAGATCTCCGTTTCTACAGAGTTCTTCTGTGTCTGAAAAAGCGGGACTTGTTCATCACTTTTGAATATGTCCTCTTCAAACACAGGCCCAAAAAACGGATCTTTCAAGCCAAGTCGTTTTTGTGAATCTAAGCTCGTTGCCCCAATCTTCCACCCAGAAATTTGCCTGTTAATGCTGAGTATGAGTTCAGCCTGTGCGGCATATGCCTGATCCAGGGAGAGATCTTTAAGCGCATCCGTGACATCCACGACTTTTCCTGAATGTCTTGCCTTGCAAAGCAGTCGGATGGCCTCGCTAACTTCTTGATGTTCTGTTTTTTGCTTTATCGATGTCAGGGGGAAAATCCTATGATTGTTAAATTATCGCGCAGATCAGCCGTGTAGTTTTAAAGGCCAATCAAGTTTATCCTAGCTTGTCCGAGTGCTTTTTTCTGGAACGAAAGTGATGTTGGCCGATCTAGTTGGCACTCTCTTCGTTTGAACATAACCCATTTATTTGTATAGAAAATCCAAGTTTATGTGAACAATATTTGGCTTTGCATTGACCCTCCTTATTACCCTGGAAGGGGCTTCGGCCGCTAGACAGTATGGTCCAAAATTTATAGCTTATACAATATGGAACACTCACTAACTGCTCACAGTTTGACTTACAGGCGTATGGCGCATGCATTCTGTGTCGAAGTGTCTGATTGGACAGGAGACCGGACGCCGTCTCTTTCGGCCCATCTGCATGATGAAGCGCAAGTGACCGTGGTGTTTTCCGGCCGCAGGTATTTTCGGGTCGGGACAGAAAAACTTGTTATCCCGGCCGGATCGTTTGTTCTCATTCCAGCCGGTGTGCCACATATGTCCGTCGGTGTTGCTGAGGAAGGAACGCGCAGCCGCGACATCTTCCTCAGTCAGGATTTCATGACGTCTGTTGCATGTTCTCAAATCGTGCTTGGAAAGTTACCGGAACTAGCGGAGCAGGATGCGGTTTTCGATAAGTTGGTTTCTGCCCTCACTTCTGGCAATTCTGGTCATCTGCAACGACGGATGTGTCAGCCCGGCAAGACTTTACCAGATGAAATTGTTCAGGCTGTCCGCGACAGCGCCGATCCGGTTTCCAAGATTGCCATCGAAACAGGGCTTACGCGAGAGGGCTTTATTCGCAAGTTTTCCCGGGAATTCGGCATGACGCCCCTGGCATATCGAATTGCCTGTCGGGCGAGCCGCGCCCGCGCCGCCCTGCGAGGAGACCTGACGCCAATCATGGCCGCATATGAAGCTGGATTTGCGGACCAGAGCCATCTTGGACGCGTCTTCCGCAAAAACTTCGGCACGACACCGGCAGCATTCTCCCGAATTTGGCGTTCCTGACTTACATCACTTTTGTTCCAGACTTGAGCTGGATTTTGAGCAAAACTGCCTGAGAAACAGCAGATATTGCTCGGAGTTGGGAATGCAAGCACTACTTTTTGAAATGAAGCCACGCGCTGGGCATGAGGATAATTACTTTAGTCATGCCGCAAAATTACGGCCCCTTCTCGATCAGGAAGAAGGGCTGATTTTCATAGATCGCTTCAAATCAGTGTCGAGGTCAGGCGTCATTCTTTCCCATTCGCTGTGGCAAGATGAAGCCGCGATCGCGAGATGGCGAACACATCCGCAGCATCACAATTCGCAGGCCGCGGGACGAAACAAGCATTTTGAAGACTACAGACTTCGAATATCCCATGTACTTGAATATGTATCAAAAGGGCAGGAAGCAAAAAGCTGGTCTGCAGAAGGCGCCTATTCCAAATCGGGCTCTCCCAGATTTTTGGTGATTGTTAGTAGCCAGGGAGCTCCTTATTCGGACCAAGGTGAATCCTTTGTGAGTGTAAATTCTGAGGATGCTTACGCCAATATCATCGATGTAGAAACGGAGGCAGCCGGGCGAGAGATACTGGCTTCCTTTGAAAACACACCAAATGCCCAAACAGCGGTACTTTGTCTGGTTTCCAGAGATTATGGAATGTTCAATAGAGCACAAGCACCGCAATACTTCCCGCCGGTTGGGGGTCAATTGGGCATCGAAAAGTAATGCCGGGCGAAACGCTGTCTTGCACAAATAGAGTGCTCAGGTTGAGATATAAAGAACAAGATCAGGGTCGCGAGTTCGAATCTCATCACCCGCTTCAGTTTTCAAAAAATGCCCTGCCAATTGGCGGGGCTTTTGTGTTTCCTGGCATAGAAATTACCATCCTGGTCGGTGATAAGGTCCGTCTGTCTTGAATACCGGTCCATCAGGGCTGAAATGGATGATTTCTGTTCTTGCGGTGCGGTTGGCGCTCCCTGCTCTGGGTGGTCGCGATTTCTTGCTAGGGCGAGTGCTAAGCTGCAAAGGTTTCAAGAGTTTGGTCATCAAGTCATACATGGCGATTTTCTCTCCTATTGGTGTAGGGCCAGACGATAGGAAATAAATCGCGTTGATCGTAAGTGGCGGAAAACCTAAAATGGGGGCAAAATCACCACTTGGGCATCTAAATATGTCAAAACCGATTTCAGTCTTGATCATGGCACCGCCGCAGGCTAGCGCCTCTGTGCTGTTTGGGCTGTTTGATATCCTTAGCGCTGCCGGGCAGGATTGGGAAACACTTGTTAGCGGCGAGGCCGTCACACCGATTTTTGAGGTCAATCTTGTGGGACCGAGCCGGCAGCCTTTCTCCTGCGGTAGCGGTATGCTTATTGCGGCAGACTACACCTATGAAGATGCCCCAGACTGCGATCTTATTGTTGTGCCTGGAATAAATATTTCCCCGATAGAGCGCCTGGATATTGAGGACCATCCAGGGATTGGCTGGCTGAAGGCGCGCTGCAGGTCGGGCACGCGTATTGTCTCAGCCTGCACAGGGGCAGTCTATCTGGCGGAGACAGGCCTTCTTGATGGAGTGGAGATCACGACTCATTGGGCATTTGAGAGGCTATTTCATCGTTTCTACCCAGACGTCAGGCTGCGACTTGACCGTGGGCTTTGTTTCGCCGAAGCAACACGAGGTCCTGTAACGTCTGGCGGCACGACGGGTTGGCAGGAATTAGCGCTGTTTTTGATTACCAATTACGGTGGGCTGCGTTGTGCCTCGAAAACGGCGAAGGTCTGGCTCATGGCTGACCGTGGCGAGCTGCAGGCACCTTTCACTTCCATGCTAAAATCAACGCCCCATGACGATAAAATCATCGAGGATGTCCAACTATGGATTGCCGATAATTATGCCGACGAAAATCCCGTTGCCGGAATGGCTGAAAAGGCGGGCATGGCCTCAACAACCTTCTCTCGACGATTTCGCAACGCGACAGGCAGGAAACCTTTGGACTACGTCCAGTCCTTACGTATAGAGGAGGCTCGACAGCTTCTTGAGACAACCGAGATCCCGGTCGCGGAAATCGGCGATGAAGTTGGCTATGCTGATCCCGTGTCTTTCAGACGGTTGTTCAAACGCCGAACTGGATTGACACCGGCAGAACACCGGCGAATGTTTGGCGCCCCGCGTTTCGCGCGCTACAGATAGGCCGAAATAGAAATTCACCCGCTCCAATTTTCCAGGGTTTATTCAATCATCCGTCCGGCCCATTGATCCCCGGTGGGGTTTTTGACCAGGGGTAGCCGGCTTTTCCGAGGTCGTATCCGACCTCGAACAGGGCTTCCATATAGGCGCCATCGAAGAGGTCATTCGATTGTGCCTCGAAGCTTTCGGGGATGAAGGCGAGGTTGAAGTCGATTTTATCGCGCTGGGTGATCAGATAGATCTGGTAGAGGTCGCCATTGCCCTGATTGCGGATCAGGGTATCGAGGGACCGGGCCGTGATGGAGAACAGGCCGGCAATTTTATCCTGGTAATTTGACTTTTGTTTGCGATTGCGGATGACGTAGAGCCGACCCTCAATCGGCAGTTCGGCAAACACCTCGTCAAGCTGGACTTGTGCTGGATACAAGAATACTTGCGCCGTGACGCCACCATCGACGTGAAGCTCGTCATAACGACGCCCCCCGGCCTCAACATCGAAGAGAACCGGTCTGAAGATGCCGGGTATTGAGGCAGACGCGAGAATGATCTTTTGCAGAATCTCAAGGGATTTTGGATGGCCACTATTGGCAAGAGCGCCGATATCCCAAACAACCGGGCGACCGGCATCGAGATTTGTCGTGCTGATCATCAACCGCCGCCCTTTGCGATGCTCAATCGCTATTTCCTCCAGCATTTGCCGGGTGATAAAGCGTTGGATCGGCTGTGCCAATGGGTTGCCATCCAAGAGCGAGATGCCGAAGAGCACAGACAGGGCTTCTGGATCCATTTCAGCATCCTGGGGTATGGCAAGCAACAATTCCTTTAACTTCCCGTCATAGTGAGGGCCCAAAAAGGCGAAAGGGGCGATTAACGCGCCGACACTGATCCCTGTGACAAATTGAAACTCGGGCCTGTCACCTCGTTCGGTCCAGCCAAGCAATAGGCCGACTCCAAACGCGCCATCTTCACCGCCGCCGGACAGGGCCAGACTTTCAAGCTGTATCGTCTTGCCAGATTGCAGATCATCTGCAAAGCGCGTCCGCAGTTGTGCCGTCACCACCGTCGAGAAGTCTTTGAGATCCGATGGTGCTTCATCTCCCCAATATCGAATGCCGCTGAGCCCCGGAAGCTCCGCCACATCCGCGAGTTTTTCCGGCACGGCTTTGTGAGGGAGGGTCCCACAGGCCGTTAGCGCCAGGACGGTGACCAGCATTCCGATGAGTTTTAGCCACCCTCGCGACTGGATTTCAGACAGTTTTGTTCTGATGATTTGCAAACATCGCCTCACGGTCTTTGTCATAATCAGCAATATGAAAGCCACAATAGCGTATATTTTCCGGCAATCATTGATTCAGTTCAATGTACTGCTATGGTTTTTGGCCTTTACTGCAGGTTCGTCAAATCTTGGATATATTGAATGCTAACCACTGCTTCAGATCACGAACTCACACCGTTTCGGCGCAACAGGCTTCTGCAGGCCCTGATGTTCCTGTTTTCTCTCTTCTGGTTGATCGCGGCAATTGAACCGGAAGATCGGTTCGACTGGTTTCTGGAAAATCTGCTGGTTTTTCTATGCGTTGGTCTGCTGGTTTATTTCTACCGAAAATGGCCGCTCTCCAACCTCTCCTATCTGCTGATTTTCCTGTTCCTGACCCTGCATATCATCGGCGCGCATTACACCTATTCCAAAACCCCGTTTGGGTTTTGGGTGCAGGATCTGCTGGCCCAGGATCGCAACCACTATGACCGGCTTATCCATTTCTGCTTCGGGCTCTTCATCACCTACCCGATTTTGGAGGCGTTTTTGCGATATGCAAAGGTGAGTTACCCTATCTGCATGATCATCGCTTTTGCCCTTATCGCAACATTGAGCGGTATTTATGAGATCATTGAATGGATCGTCGCCATTATCGTCAGCTCGGAGGCGGCGATGGCTTATCTTGGAACACAGGGTGATCCGTTTGACGCTCAGAAAGATTCAGCTCTGGCAATCCTCGGCTCGCTTGCGGCCTTAGCCCTGACGCAGATTTTCGCCCGCGCTCCGCAATCGGATTGATACAAGCCGTTTGTAGAGAGAACAATAAAAGTTAGTGTGCGGGACGGTGATCAGCCGTGTTTTTGCAGAGCGGCGCAGACCTTGTCGACATCGCTGAGAGCAAGCTGTGGGCCGATAGGCAGGCTAAGAACTTCGTTGGCATACTGGCGGGCGATCGGGAGATCCTCCGGAGCAAATCCAGCTGATTTATAGGCTTCCTGCATATGGGGCGGGATCGGGTAATGGATGAGCGTGCCGATACCGTCCTCGGTCAAATTTGTCTGCAACTCGTTCCGGCTATTGCTTCGCACTACATAGAGATGCCAGACCGGATCGGCCCAATTGGGAACGAAAGGTAGGACGAGGCCGCCCTCAGCCAGGCGCTCGCCATATTTTGAGGCGATCTCACGGCGGCGGTCGGTCCAGTCATCCAGATATTTGAGCTTGACCCGAAGGGCGGCGGCCTGAATGGGATCGAGGCGGGAGTTCACGCCCTGGACTTCATTGACATATTTCTCCCGGCTGCCGTAATTGCGCAGGACCCTGACTTTATCCGCCAGATCCGCATTATTGGTCGTAACGGCCCCGGCATCGCCGAGGGCGCCGAGATTCTTACCGGGATAAAAACTCCAGCAAACAATGTCCCCGTGACCGCCGAGGCGCTGGCCTTTATAGCGAGCGCCATGGGCCTGGGCAGCATCTTCAACAACCTTGAGACCCTTTTCGCGGGCGAGGGTCAGCATCGGGTCGAGATCGGCCGGCTGTCCGTAAAGATGAACCGGCAGCAGGACCTTGGTCTTTTCTGTGAGGGCAGCAGCGATACGTTCCGGATCCATGTTATGGGTGGCGGGATCCGGCTCGACCGGAACAGGCACAGCGCCGACGGCCGACACGGCAATCCAGGTCGCCACATAAGTATTGGAGGGGACGATTACCTCATCTCCGGGTTTCAGATCGAGGGCGCGCAGTGCCAGGATCAGGGCATCCAGCCCGTTGGCCAGGCCGACGGCATGATCGACGCCGCAATAGTCGGCCCATTCCGCTTCAAAAGCATCAACCTCTGGCCCAAGAATATACCAACCGCTTTCAAGAACGCGAGAAACGGCGGCAGAAATCTCGCCGTCCAGCTCTCGATAGGCGGCGCCGAGATCAAGAAACGGAACTGTCATGGATTGCCGTTCCTCACCGCGTCAATAAAATCGTCATATTCCCGGAAATAGTCTGCTTCATCGTAATGTTGGGAGGCTATCACCATGCAGACGGCGCCCTGACTGAAGCTGTCAATTTCGCGCCAGTTGAGGCGGTTGATCAGCAGGCCGCGGCGGGGATTGTTCAGCCAATATTCCGACTTTTCAAAGCCGTTATCGATTTTGATGCGAAAGCTTCCGGAAAGAGCAAAGAGGACCTGCTGCAACTCTCGATGAGCATGGCCACCACGTTCTGACTCGGCAGGCACATTATACAGGAAATACACCCGTTTAATATCAAATGGGACCTGCTCGCCACCTTCAATGAAAGTCAGATCGCCGCGCGGATCGGAGATCACCGGCAAATCTATCATCGAGACGGTGCTGCCCGTTTTCACGACGACACCTTTTGGTTTTAAAACGCTCATATCGGCTCTTGTTCCAATATTTAATAAAATCGTCCCTATTTAAAACAGGTAAATGTGAATTTCCGGTAAAAATGAATCAAAATTCGTACGGGTTACGAGACCGGGAGGTTTGGGACGTAGCTAACGACCAGGTAATCAACGCATTCCAAATCCTCAAGCGAATTGACTCTATCTTACAATCCGGGAAGGGTCCTGTCTAGGCGGGAGGAACCGGGCGTCAAATCTCGAGAAGAGGGTAATTTTGTTGACTCTGTCAACTAACTAGTGGACTCAGTCAACAAAATTGACGCCAGTACGCCGGTGTTTTTTGATTTCCCTTTCGACGGGAGGCAGGTAGTCTGAGGACAAAGACGGCGCCACGCATCCAATTTTCTCCGGCTTGAGGATTGCCCGAAATGACATTTTCCTCCTATCAGTTCAGTCATGCCCTGACCCGAAAACCCGGTCGCAGTGTCGCCAAGGGGCTTCGGGATGGCGGCACGGCCGATCCGGATCCGAATATCTTCGAGATTGAGCATGCGGCCTATGTGGCGGCCCTCAAGGAGGCAGGTGTCGCCGTCGCGGAATTACCGCCAGACGAAGGCTTTCCCGACTCGGTTTTTATCGAGGATCCGGCTTTATGTTTAAGGCGGGCGGCGATCCTTTTGCGCCCCGGCGCGCCGACGCGACTGGGGGAGCGGGAGACATTGCGGGACAGCCTCAGACGCTTTTACCCAAAGGTCCTCGATCTCCCCGAGGGCGGCTTCGTGGATGGCGGAGATATTCTAACGACCGAGCGCGAAGTCCTGATCGGCCTGTCGGCACGCACCAATGAAGCCGGAGCCGAGGCGTTGAGACCACTTGTGGAAGCGGATGGGCGACCCCTTCGCCTGGTCAATACGCCGCCTGAAATTCTGCATTTCAAAACCGAATGCGGCTTGCTGGATGAGAAAACCATCTTTGCAACTGAGGCCATCCTCGCCTCCGGCTGCTTTGGCGATTATGAGACGATTGCCTGTCCAGAAGGCGAAGAGGCAGCGGCCAACCTGATCCGGGTCAATGATCAGGTGTTTTTAAGCAAGGGCCATCCGAAAACTGCTGAGCTCCTGCAGGACCGCGGTTACCAGATCACCGAACTCGCGACCAGTCAGGCCGCCCGTGTCGATGGCGGCCTGTCCTGCATGTCCTTGCGATTTACACCGCCCAAGCCATAAAAACCGGAAAGGAGAGAAAGTGATGGGAACCATATTACTGACCGGGTTTGAGCCCTATGGGAATACTCCGATCAATCCGGCCGAGCAGGTTGCGCACCGCCTGGACGGGCAGAAAATCGGGGAAAGCAAGGTCGTGGCCCGCATTGTCCCCAGCACTTATTTCACCAGCGTTGACGCTGTCAAAGCAGCCATGGATGAGCTGCAGCCCGAAGCTGTTGTGATGATGGGAGAGTTTGTCGGACGGTCCATGATCACGGTAGAGCGGATTGCGCAGAACCTCAACGACTGCACCCGCTACGGCCTTCATGATAATGCTGGGGTTGAGTTACAGGATGATCTGACAGCCCCGAACGGACCAGCGGCCTATTATACCGGCCTGCCGCTCCGGGCCATGGTCAAGGCCATGCGGGAGGCCGGAATCCCCGCCGATATTTCTGATGCGGCCGGTACTTTCTGTTGCAATCACCTGATGTATGGCATCCTCCATCATGTGGCGACCCAAAAGCTGAAGGTACGTGCCGGCTGGATCCACCTGCCGCAATTGCCGGAAGTTGCCGCGCGCGACGAAAATCTCGGGACCCCCAGCATGTCCGCCGAGACGGCCGCTGCAGGGGTCCGCGCCGGTCTCGGGGCCCTGGTGAGCCACAAAACTGATATCAAGGACTCTCTGCCATCCCTCTTGCAGAATTAGGAGCCGGTCGATCTTTTCCGGTTCCATATCTAGAGTTGAAGTAATTTTCCAATATCGTTGATTTCTGCGCGGCGCCGTGACGCGTGAGGAAGACTCAGAATAAGAGACCGGCCGCTCGAATAGCTCTTATCAAAAACCGGGACGAGAGTTCCTGCTGCGAGCGCCTCCTCAAGCAAACAGGTGTGGCCTAACAGGATGCCAGCCCCGGCTTTCGCTTCCTCCACGGCAAGGCTATAGAGTGAATAGCGTGGCCCACTCTCCGGATCTTCAAGGGGAATTCCTGAATTTTTCGACCATGTCGCCCAGTCATCATGCCAGGTCTGATCATGCAGAAGCGCAAAGGAATCGAGTTTTTGGCCCTTCGCTATCTGCTTTGCCAGCTTGGGGGAACAGACCGGGAAAACCTCATCCGGGGCAAGAACGATCTGATTGAGACTGTCATCAGGGACGCCAAAGAAAACTGACAAATCAAAGAGGTCCCGAGTAAGGCTCGGGGGTGTTTCAAGGGCCGTGACCGAAAAGTTCAAATCAGGAAAATGGCCGCGTATTTTTCCAAGGCGTGTCGGTAGCCAGAGCTGGGCAATTGAGGGCAGGGCTGCAATATGAACATCCGCATCCGGACTTAAATTCCTCAAAGAATGGGTGGCAACTGCAATTGCATCAAAAGCGTCGCTAAAATCTTTGAGAAGGCTGCGGCCCGCGGCTGTGAGCTCCACGCCCTGGGCATTTCGTTGGAACAAAGAGACACCGGACCAGGTCTCGAGCGTTTTGACATGCTGCGATACCGCACCCGGCGTCACGTTCAGTTCCTCACCAGCCGCGACAAAGCTGCAATGACGGGCTGCCGCCTCAAAGGCGCGCATGGCATTCAATGGGGGCCCTTTCGGGCGGGGCGGCGCAACGCTCATAGGAATAGCCTTAGTTTTTCTACGCCAAGAAATATCAAATCTGATTTGCATTGTCATCCCTGTTCGATCAGGCTGACAGAAATATTGGAGGAAGAAGAATGACTTTAGCTCAAAGAGATTGGGTGCCGACGGCAGTCGAAACTTTCGTAGAGGATATCGCGACACAGGCATCCGTCGCCTCTTCAAAAGACCTTCTTGACCGAATTCAGGCCTTGGCGGAGCGCAATCGGGCCATTCACGAGAAAGAGTGTTTCAACCTCAACCCGGCCACGAATGTGATGAACCCGAAGGCGGAGGCGCTTTTGGCATCCGGGATTGGTTCGCGCCCGTCCCTCGGCTATCCCGGTGACAAATACGAAATGGGATTGGAGGCCATTGAGGAAATCGAAATCATTGCCGCCGAGCTCTGTGCCGAGATTTTCGACGCCAAATTTGCGGAGATCCGCGTCCCCTCCGGCGCTATCGCAAATCTCTATGGCTTTATGGCGACCTGCAAGCCGGGCGACAAGATCATCGCCCCGCCAGCGTCTATTGGCGGCCATGTCACCCATCATGCCGCCGGCTGCGCCGGGCTTTATGGGCTGCAGTCGATTGACGCCCCCGCTCACGCGGACGGCTATACAATCGATCTCGATCAGTTGCGTCAGCTTGCCTTGAAAGAACGGCCCAAACTGATCACCGTCGGCGGCAGCCTCAATCTGTTTGAGCATCCCGTCGCCGACGTGCGGACCATTGCCGATGAAATAGACGCCAAAGTGATGTTCGATGCCGCGCACCAATGCGGGGTGATTGCCGGCAAAGCCTGGTCCAATCCGCTAGATAACGGCGCACATTTCATGACCATGAGCACCTATAAGAGCCTTGGCGGACCGGCCGGAGGATTGATCGTCTCCAATGATGCCGAGATTGCGAAAGCCCTGGATGCCATTGCCTTCCCCGGGATGACGGCCAACTTTGATGCGGCCAAGTCCGCGGCCCTCGCCGTAACCATGCTCGACTGGCGGGATTTCGGTTCGGACTATTCAAGAACCATGATTTCGATGTCGCAGGCCCTGGCGGCGAGCCTGGATGCGAAAGGGATACCTGTATTCTCAGGTGCAAACGGCTTTACCAACTCCCATCAGTTTGCCGTTCTCGCAGAGGCTTTTGGCGGCGGGCAATCAGCCTCCAAACTCTTACGTCAAAGCGGCTTTCTCACCTGCGGTATCGGATTGCCTGTCGCGCCTGTCGCGGGCGATATGAATGGACTTCGCATCGGCACGCCCGAATTGGTTCGCTGGGGCATGACCGCCAAAGATGCCGAGGAACTTGCCTCCTTCATCGCCCGAGCCCTCTCCGGGGAGCAGATCCTTGCTGAAGTCTCCGACTGGCGGCGGCAATTCGCTGATTTGCATTTCATCCATTAGGGTAGAGATGAGCCTGCTCCTCCGCGAGCTCTAACCCGCTGCCACCTTCCGCCGCTTCAACCAGGCGTCCATCGACCAGTGGTCATGGGCGCGGAGGAGCCAGAGGGCGGCGAAACTGGCGAGGGCGGCTAGCGCGATGGAACTGTTGCGGTTGGTGGGGAAGCCGTCTTCGACCACGAAAGGGGCAATCAGGCTTGGGAAGATGACAATGACGGTGACCAGATGCATGAGGAATAAAAGCGCGTAGGTCACTACACGCCAAAGTCCTAAGGCCGCCAGCACGCAGATCAAAATTTGGGCGCTGCCCATGAAATATGGCATCGTGGCGCCAATATCGATGCCATGGAAATAGCCCCAGATACGGACATATTGCTCGGGCACGAGGATCTTGTTGACCGCCCAGACAAACAGGAACCAGGAAAGCCCGAGCCGCAAGATAAGCATCGCCAGCGCATCCCGCCGGCTATAGTCCGCCGTCATCCCCGTTGTCTCCCGCATTTTCCTGCCTCCTCAGCCGTCAAAAAAATCGGCAAAAGTGTTCCATCGGGCAACAAATAGGTCAATGCACAAGCCGGACACGGGATGTCACGGTTAGGTGAGGGAGGAAGCTCGATTAGGTGTCAAACCTATCCCGATTATGAGGGGCAGTGAAATCGAGAAGGGGGCCTTTGGGGACGATGCGAGTGGGATTGACCGTCTCGTGGCTGCCGTAATAGTGGGTCTTGATTTCATCCATGACGACGGTTTCAGCGATGCCGGGCATCTGATAAAGCTCTCTCAGATAGTTATCGAGATTGGGATAGTCGATAATACGCTTCTTGTTACATTTAAAATGACCGAAATAGACCGCATCGAAGCGGATCAGGGTCGTGAAGAGCCGCCAGTCAGCTTCGGTTATCTCAGAGCCCGCAAGATATTTCTGGGCGGAGAGGCGCTTCTCCAACCAGTCGACGGTGTCGAACAGGACCTCGACATTTTCGTCATACGCCTCCTGGGTGCGGGCAAAGCCGCTTTTATAGACGCCGTTATTGAGGCTGTGATAGATGCGCTCATTGACCTCATCAATCTCGGGCCGCAGGGCTTCTGGATAAAAATCGTGAGGGTCAGCACCGAGATCGCCGAAGGCGTCATTGAACATGCGGATAATCTCGGAAGACTCGTTAGAGACGATGGTGTTTTTTGTCTTGTCCCAGAGGACGGGCACACTGCATTGACCCGTATAATGGGCATCGGCCGCCTGATAAACATGATACATATAGCGCGCATCCGGCACCGGGCTGTCGGTTTTGATCTCCCAGCCGTTCTCGAGCATCATCGGATCCACATAGGTGACCGAGATCATATCGGTGAGGCCTTTGAGTTTGCGGAAAATCATCGTCCGATGGGCCCAGGGGCAGGCATGGGAGACAAACAGATGATAGCGTCCGGCTTCGGCTTTGAAGCCCGTCGATCCATCCGCCGTGATCCAGTTGCGGAACTGAGTGTCAGATCGCTGGAAGCGGCCTCCCTTTTTGCGGGGGTCCGCTCCCGTCGCAACCCAGTCACCTTCTACCAGGCGTCCCATGCGTCTGGCCCTATTTCGGGCTCATATGCTCAAGCCGGAGACCCTTGGCCTTGTTGTTGGCAAAGCCTTTCCAGTAGTTGTGCTCAGGCTTGGCCTTGCCATCCTTATCAATGGCATAAATCGCTTCACCGGAGGTTGGAACCAGATCAAGATAGGCTTCCATCTCCTTATTGCCTTTCAGGGTCAAATCGAAATAGGCGGTGATGAAATGCTGGGCGATATTGTTCATCCGCAAGGTATCCCAGACCGGATCCGCATAATGTTCGAACGGTACGAAGTCGAGATTATCAACGGGCTTCCAGGATTCAACAGGCGCCGGGATCGGTGCCGCGGCATTATGGTTGGCATATTCATAGGTCAGTAGATAACGATCGGCATTGATAGAGTTTTCGTACATAGCCCGGACGCCTTTTTCATACCCGGACGTGCTATCGTCACTACCCGCGATGAAAAAGATGGGTTTACGCACACCGGCAAGACCTTCTGCATCCCAAAAGCCAGCTGTCATGCCCCAGGGGGCAATCGAGACAATGGATTTAAAACGCTCGTCAATCAGCGCTTCATGTTCTTTGGTTCCCGCCATGTTGATTTCAAGAGTGCCGTCCGGGCCGCCCCAGGTATATTCAGTGCTGGCCTTAGTTACACCGCCACCTGCCGTGATCACCGCACCATAGCCGCCCATGGAATATCCGATTAGGCCGGTCTCAGAACTATCAACCATACCGTTCAGGAAGCTATCTTTGTCCTTACCCAGCCGTTCCATCTCATTCAGAACGAAAAGCTGATCAAGCGGACGGTTGACCAGGGTGCTGCCAAAAGCGACCTTATTCTCATAGGTACTGTCCGTATGATCGATGGAGGCAACCACATAGCCTTTGGAGGCCAGGTTCTCGCCGAAATGGCTCATCAGGAAGCGATTACCCGGATAGCCGTGGGAGATGATAATCAGCGGATAAGGCTTCCCGGTCTCAGCTGGGGCAGCATCCCGGGCGGCCTGTCCATGCAGGGTGACCTGGGTCTTGCCATCGCGTAAAAAGACATTCTTATATTCGCCGCCGCGTGTAGCGCCATCAGAGGGATACCAGACCTCAACAGTCAGAGGTCGATCATACATGGGCTTCTTGCCATCTTTGACATTGACGATATCGATCTGGTCTTTATTGACCAGATTGAGAGTGCGCACGCCGACCGCATTCGGACCCGGCGCCGCCAGTTCCGGTGCATCCGGTCGCTGTCCATCAACCCTGTTTGTGTCCGCTATTGCCGTGCTGCTCATTACCAATCCTGTCATGAGGATGCCCATTATTATCTTCATATTGTTATCTCCCGATGAATTCTTGCGCCTGTTTCGACGATAGGATCATTGCATGTCAGTTTAGGGAAGACCAACAAATAAATCGGAAGGTGAGTAATCGTATTGAGTATGTTTTGCACAAAAATTAGACAGAAAGTTGAAGCTAAATCCTAAAAAACCAATAATTGCTTAAATATTAGACAAAAAGCCACGAAATCACATCCTCCTTTCGCGGCAGAATTCTTCCTTGCCAAAATATCGTTTAGATTTTTTGTTTGATTCCAATAACTTACGATAATAATTCTGCTTCCAAGTCTATTTTGGCACGGTCTTTGCCATTGATGCTGCATTGCAAAAACAATTACCTAGTGGAGGCGAAAGCAATGTTAGGACTACGCAAAGTAGCAGGATTAGTAGCGGGGGCGGCCATGATGGCGACAAGCGCTCTCGGTCTGGGAGCGGCCCAGGCAGCGGATGATGTGATCAAGGTCGGGGTGCTTCATTCCCTGTCCGGAACCATGGCGATTTCAGAAACCACCTTGAAGGATGCGGTTCTGATGATGGTCGATGATCTCAACAAGAACGGCGGGTTGCTAGGCAAAAAGGTCGAGGCTGTAGTGGTCGACCCGGCCTCCGACTGGCCGTTATTCGCTGAGAAAGCCCGTGAGTTGATTGAAGTAGAGAAAGTGGACGTCGTGTTCGGTTGCTGGACATCCGTGTCCCGCAAATCCGTCCTTCCTGTCTTCGAGGAGCTCAACAGCATGCTCTTCTATCCGGTTCAGTATGAGGGCGAAGAAAGCTCTCGCAATGTGTTCTACACAGGCGCCGCGCCGAACCAGCAAGCCATTCCGGCTGTTGAATATCTGATGAGCGAAGAAGGCGGCAACGTCAAGCGCTGGGTTCTTGCCGGAACCGACTATGTCTATCCGCGCACCACCAACAAGATCCTTGAGGCCTTCCTCAAGTCCAAGGGTGTTGCCGATGAAGACATCATGATCAGCTATACACCGTTCGGACATTCCGATTGGCAGACCATTGTTTCCGACATCAAGAAGTTCGGTTCTGAAGGCAAGAAAACCGCTGTGGTTTCTACCATTAACGGTGATGCCAACGTCCCGTTCTACAAGGAACTCGGTAATCAGGGCATTGAAGCATCTGACATTCCGGTCGTCGCCTTCTCCGTGGGTGAAGAAGAGCTGGCAGGGTTGGACACTGGTCCTCTCGTCGGTCACCTCGCTGCCTGGAACTATTTCATGAGCGTTGAAGACGAGAACAACGACACCTTCATCAAGAAATGGCATGCTTTTATTGGTGACGAAGATCGAGTCACCAACGATCCAATGGAAGCCACCTATATCGGTTTCAAGATGTGGGAGCAGGCTGTTAAACAGGCCGGCACTACCGACATCGATGCCGTTCGCCAAGCCATGTATGGCCAGGAAGTCAAGAACCTGACCGGTGGCACAGCCGTCATGAATTCCAACCATCACCTGTCCAAACCGGTTCTTATCGGTGAAATTCAGGATGACGGCCAGATTGAAACAGTCTGGAGCACCGATGGTGTGGTCAAGGGCGATGCCTGGAGTGACTTTATTCCGGAAAGCGCAAAGCTGACAGCCGACTGGACATATCCTTTCGTCTGCGGCGGCTGCGAAAAAGCTATGTACTAAGAGATTACCCGGCTTGGGGATCGGATCTCGGTCCGGTCCCCAAATTCCCCTTTTCAAAACCAAATATAAAAAGGATCCGGACCCCCATGCGGATCGAGTTTAAAACCCTTCTGGCAGGCCTGCTTTTGGTCTTTGCCATCCAGTTTTCGGCCCAGGCGCAGAGCTTTGATTCTGCCGCCGAGGGATTACTTGCAAAAAGCTACAAAGATAAAATTCAGGCGGTTGAGATTATTGCAGCCACAGGAGACGCCCGTTCGGCGCCCCTGCTTGAGGCTTTGCTCGCCGGAGATCTCTTTACCAGAAAATCCGATAAGTTGTTGGTCATTGGGAATAAGGCTTCCGGCGGATATGACATTGTCAATGCGTTGACCGGTGAAGCCCTTGGATCTGTCAAAAAGCGCGAAGTCAGGAAAATCCGCATCAATAACAAGATGCGTGGACTTATTAAGGGATTGCTCGGCGGTTTGACCTTGCTGAATGACGATCCGAACCTGAGGCTGAAAGCAGCTGATGCTGTTTTCAAAAGCCGGCCCGCAGAGATGAGAACACCGATTGAGCAGGCGCTGGCCACAGAAACGGACCCTACGGTTACCAAGGCGCTGGAGCGTACTCTGGCTGCCCTAAAGCTGACCCACGCACAGAGTTCCGAAGAGCAGCTGGCGGCTGTGGAGATGCTGGAAGGAATGGCCGATCCGCAAGTTAAATCCTTGCTAAGTGCGGAAGGTCGAAAGCTTCAGGCGATAAAGGACCCGACTGACGCTGAGTTGCAGTTGGCTCTCGCCGTTGACGCCGCGCTAGCCAAAATCGACGAGAAGCTAGCCTTTCTGAACATTATCGAGAATATCTTTCAAGGCGTCTCCCTCGGGTCCGTCCTGCTGCTGGCGGCCATTGGCCTCGCCATCACCTTCGGGGTAATGGGGGTGATCAATATGGCCCATGGCGAGATGGTCATGATCGGCGCTTATACGACCTATATGGTGCAGCAGCTTTTCCTAAACTTTGCGCCGGATATGATGAATTTTTCCCTGCTGGTCGCGATTCCCGCGGCGTTTCTGGTGTCCGGTGCCTGTGGCATCGGAATTGAGCGCAGCATTATCCGGTTTCTCTACGGCCGTCCCCTGGAAACGCTACTGGCGACCTGGGGTCTTAGCCTGATCTTGCAGCAATTCGTTCGCACTATCTTTGGACCAACAAACAAGGAGGTTTCCTCTCCGGACTGGCTTAGTGGGACCTGGGAAGTCACCGGAGGGCTGGCACTGACCTATAACCGCATCGGCATCATCTTGTTTGCGGCGGCGGTTCTGATCCTTTTGATGCTTGTCCTGCGCAAAACAGCATTCGGCTTGCAAATGCGGGCTGTCACCCAAAACCGGCAGATGGCAGCTTCCATGGGAATCCGTACCGGTTGGGTCGACGCCATGACATTCGGACTCGGCTCCGGGGTCGCTGGGATGGCCGGTGTGGCCTTGAGCCAGATCGACAATGTCAGCCCCAATCTCGGCCAGGCCTATATCATCGACAGTTTCATGGTCGTGGTCTTTGGCGGTGTCGGCAATTTATGGGGGACTCTGGTGGGAGCGCTCAGCCTCGGTATAACCAACAAGTTTTTGGAACCCTACACTGGTGCGGTTCTCGCCAAGATCCTGGTTCTGGTGGTCATCATCCTGTTCATTCAGAAACGGCCAAGAGGGCTCTTCGCCCTCAAAGGCCGGGCCGTGGAGAACTAAGCCATGGATCTGATGAAAAATACACAACAAGGCCCGTTTCTTTCCCTCATGACGGGTCTTCCGGGCGGCGGTAAGACGTTTTTGGGGATTCTTCTTGCTGCCGCCCTCCTTGTTCCTGTTCTTAACATCTTTGTACCGGAAAGTTCTAGCCTTCATGTGCCGACTTATCTGGTCAGCCTGTTTGGCAAATATCTGTGCTTTGCCCTTCTCGCTCTGAGCGTAGACCTGATCTGGGGCTATTGCGGTATTCTCAGTCTGGGGCACGGGGCGTTCTTCGCCCTTGGTGGTTACGCAATGGGGATGTATTTGATGCGCCAGATCGGGGATCGCGGTGTGTATGGTAATCCCGAGCTTCCCGATTTCATGGTGTTCCTGAACTGGACGGAGTTGCCCTGGTACTGGTACGGCTTTGACATGTTTCCCTTTGCATTGTTGATGGTCGTTCTGGTACCGGGGATCCTCGCCTTTGTTTTTGGATGGTTTGCTTTTCGAGCCCGGGTTACCGGTGTCTACCTCTCTATTATTACCCAGGCCATGACATATGCCCTGCTTTTGGCTTTTTTCCGCAACGACATGGGATTTGGCGGCAATAATGGTCTGACGGATTTCAAGGACATTCTGGGATTTGATCTGCAAGCAGACGGGACGCGTCTCGGCCTGTTCGTGGCCTCTATCCTGGCCTTGGCCCTTGGCTATCTGATCAGCAGTTTCATTACCCAATCCAAACTGGGCCGGGTGCTTATCGCGATAAGGGATGCGGAAAGCCGCACCCGTTTTTCCGGCTATCGGGTGGAATATTACAAACTATTTGTCTTTGTTGTATCAGCGGTGTTGGCCGGGATTGCTGGCGCCCTCTATGTTCCACAGGTCGGGATCATCAACCCGTCCGAATTCTCTCCGGCCAATTCCATCGAGGTTGTAATCTGGGTAGCTGTTGGCGGACGCGGCACATTGTGGGGTGCGGTTCTTGGTGCGGTACTCGTCAACTGGGGAAAAAGCTATTTTACAGGCGCCTTTCCTGATGCCTGGCTGTATCTGCTGGGCGGATTGTTTGTATTCACCACCCTGTTCTTGCCCAAAGGTATTGTCGGTACATCCGGGATCTGGATTGAGAAATTCAAGAACCTGCGTCAATCGGACCCTCCGCTTGCCCCACGGTCTCCCGTTGTAAAGGAGGATTAAATGACTTCGCAACCTGTATCCGCACCCGCTGACTTCCCCTCCATTCTTTATCTGGATGGTGTGAGTGTCAGCTTTGACGGATTTAAAGCGCTTAACAACCTGAGTTTTTTCATCGAGCCTGGAGAGATGAGAGCGATTATTGGGCCCAACGGCGCTGGCAAGACGACCATGATGGATGTCATAACTGGAAAAACCAGACCGGATGAAGGCATGGTTTTTTTCAAAAATGAAATCGACCTGACCAAGCATGATGAAGCATTTATCGCCAATCTCGGGATCGGTCGCAAATTCCAGAAGCCGACTGTATTTGAGAGCCAATCCGTTTTCCATAATCTGGAACTCTCCTTGAAAGAAGACAAATCAGTCATGAAAACGCTGTTTGCGGCGTTGAATGATGCACAGCTGGCCAGGATCATGGAAGTGCTCAAGATAATCCGGTTGGAGGAAAAGGCGACCTGGCTCGCCGGAGAGTTGTCGCACGGACAAAAGCAATGGCTCGAGATCGGCATGCTGTTGATGCAGGATCCGGATCTGTTATTGGTCGACGAGCCGGTTGCCGGCATGACCGATGCAGAAACGGAGCAGACCGCGGATCTCCTTCGGGAGATTTCCTCGACCCATTCAGTTGTGGTTGTTGAGCATGATATGGAGTTTGTGCGGGCTCTCAATACCAAGGTAACGGTTCTGCATGAAGGATCAGTGTTGGCCGAGGGCAGCCTTGATACCGTGCAGAATAACCAACGGGTCATCGATGTTTATCTGGGGCGCTAATCATGTTGACTGTTGAAAATGTTGATCTCTTTTATGGCGCAAGCCAAGCATTGCGCAAGGTTTCGCTTGAAGTCAAAAAAGGGGAGGTCACGTCTTTGCTGGGTCGAAACGGCGTTGGCAAGACGAGTACCTTGCGGGCCATTGTCGGACAGCAACCGGTTTCCCAGGGCAAAGTCATATGGGAAGGCCGGGATATTACATCGCTCAGCCCTTACGATCGGGCTCGCCTCGGGATCGCGGTGATTCCTCAAGGGCGGGAAATCTTTCCGCTGCTCACTGTTCAGGAAAATTTAAAAACCGGCTTTGCTGCAATACCGCGAAAGGACAGATTTATTCCTGCTGAAATCTTTGACCTGTTCCCGATCCTGAAAGACATGCTAGGAAGAAGGGGTGGAGATCTGTCTGGTGGACAACAGCAGCAATTGGCTATCGGCCGGGCGCTGGTGACACGGCCAAAGCTTCTGGTTCTTGATGAACCGACGGAGGGCATTCAGCCGTCGATCATTAAGGATATCGGCAATGTGATATCGCTCCTTCGAGATAGGGGTGACATGGCGATTCTGCTGGTCGAGCAATATTTTGAATTTGCCCGAGATCTCGCAGATCGGTTTGCGGTCATGGATCGAGGAGAAGTGGTTTTGACGGGGGCTAAAAAGGATATGCTGGAAAGTGACGTTCGAAAATACCTCACCGTCTGAGCCTGAAGCTGGAGATACTGAACTGGTTTCAAAGGCTGCCCCTCCATCGCTTGAAAGAACGGAGGGTCGCCTAGAAATCGGCTTTGCGTCTCGGGGTCAGAAATCAGCTCTTCTGCATCTCTATCAGCGCGGATGCGCCCGCGCTCGCTTTCCGACGGTTGATCAGATAGATGTACCGGAAGCGGTGCTTATCAATACGGCAGGTGGCCTCACCGGGGGCGATCAGATCAATTACAATATCAACCTGCAGGAAGACGCTCGCCTTACAGTCAGTGGTCAGGCGGCTGAAAAAATATATCGGTCGGTCGGTACCACAGAAGCCATGATCCGGAGTGAAATATCTGTTAAGGCCGGGGCTTTTCTGGAATGGCTCCCTCAGGAGACTATTCTGTTTGAAGGAAGTCGTCTCAACAGACGAAATGACGTTCACCTCGTTACCGGCAGTCGCTTTCTGGCAGTGGAAGCGACGGTATTTGGTCGGAAAGCTCACGGAGAAAGCTTACATCGGGCACATGTGAAGGACGGCTGGAAAATCTGGAAGGATGGTCGCCTACTGTGGTTCGATAACCTTGTACTAGATGGAGACATTGCGGAATTGTCGAAGAGAAAGGCTCTTATGTCCGGAGCTGGTGCAGTGGCGACAATCCTGCTGGCAGATGAAGAAGTCAGACGTCATCTTGATGTTGCCCGTCAGGCCGCCCGGGAGTGTGAAGCCCGCGCGGCGGTGAGCTGTCGGGGCGGGTTACTGATTTTCAGGGTGCTGGGGGAAGACGGCTATGCGCTTCGCCGAGCCTTGGTAGAAATACTGACAATTATGAGAGCTGAGATTGCGGGAACCGAGGTTCCATTGCCGCGGGTTTGGGAAAACTAATAATCGAGGGTTGGGATGATTTTTACACCGAGGGAAAAAGACAAAATGCTGGTCTCGCTGGCTGCCATGGTGGCGCGCGGGCGATTGGAGCGCGGGGTCAAGCTCAACTACCCGGAATCCATAGCACTGATTACTGATTTCGTGGTCGAAGGGGCGCGGGAAGGAAAATCCGTTGCCGCCTTGATGAGTGAGGGCGGCACAGTCGTCCGCCGGGATCAGGTTATGGAAGGGGTCGCTGATATGATCCATGATGTTCAGGTGGAAGCCACCTTTCCCGACGGCACGAAGCTTGTGACCGTCCATCAGCCAATTCGTTAGGGAGGGGACCATGAAACCGGGTGAAATTATCCCAAAAGAGGGAAATCTGGAACTTAATGCGGGCCGCCAGGTGATGACATTGAAAGTTGCCAATACCGGGGATCGACCGGTTCAGGTCGGCAGCCACTACCATTTTGCCGAGGCCAATAGCGGCTTGGAATTTGATCGGGAAGCCGCCAAGGGTTTTCGTCTTGATATCGCCGCCGGGACTGCCGTGCGGTTTGAGCCAGGCCAGGTGCGGGATGTGTCTTTAGTAGCTCTCTCGGGAAGTCGGAAAATTTACGGGTTTAACCAGGCGGTCATGGGCCCTCTGGATGAGGAAGGATAATCATGGCTGTTACATTTTCACGCCGCGCCTATGCCGACATGTTCGGACCGACAACGGGAGACAGATTGCGCCTTGCGGACACAGAGCTGTTCATTGAGGTCGAAGATGACCTGACGACCTATGGCGAAGAGGTAAAGTTTGGCGGCGGCAAGGTCATTCGCGATGGCATGGGTCAATCCCAGATTACCCGAGAGGGCGGCGCTGTCGATACAGTTATCACCAATGCCCTGATTATAGATCATTGGGGGATTATTAAGGCGGATGTAGGCCTAAGAGATGGTCGGATTGCCGCCATCGGTAAAGCCGGCAATCCGGATATCCAGCCCGATGTTTCGATCATCATTGGCCCGTCAACGGAGGTCATCGCTGGAGAGGGAAAAATTCTCACTGCTGGAGCCCTCGATGTTCATATCCATTTTATCTGCCCGCAACAAATCGAGGAAGCTCTCTATAGCGGCGTGACCACGATGATGGGCGGTGGTACAGGACCGGCCACCGGCACTAACGCCACGACTTGCACGCCGGGTGCCTTTCATATCTCCCGCATGTTGCAGGCAGCTGAGGCTTTTCCGATGAATCTCGGCTTCTTCGGCAAAGGCAATGCAAGCCTGCCGGATGCGCTCTATGAGCAGGTGCGGGCTGGGGCTTGCGGCCTTAAACTCCATGAAGACTGGGGGACGACGCCGGCCTCCATCGATTGTTGTCTTGATGTGGCCGACAAGACGGATGTGCAGGTTCTGATCCATACGGATACCCTGAATGAATCCGGATTTGTCGAAAACACAGTTGCGGCTTTCAAGGGCCGGACCATCCATGCCTTTCATACAGAAGGTGCGGGCGGCGGCCATGCCCCTGACATTATCAAGGTCATTAGTGAGGAGAATGTCCTGCCGTCTTCGACCAATCCGACGAGACCTTACACTGTCAATACTATTGATGAACATCTGGATATGCTGATGGTCTGCCATCATTTGGATCCCAATATTCCGGAAGATGTTGCCTTTGCTGAAAGTCGTATTCGGAAGGAAACCATTGCCGCAGAAGATATTCTCCATGATATGGGGGCATTTTCGATTATAGCGTCTGACAGTCAGGCCATGGGCCGGGTGGGTGAGGTGTTGATCCGAACCTGGCAAACCGCGGATAAAATGAAGAAACAGCGGGGCAGGCTCGCTCAGGAATCTGGAGAGAACGATAATTTTCGGGTCAAGAGGTATATCTCAAAATACACCATCAACCCGGCCATTGCCCATGGCATCGATAGTCATGTTGGTTCCGTTGAAGTTGGCAAGCTCGCCGATCTTGTTCTTTGGTCTCCAGCCTTTTTTGGAGTCAAACCCGAGTTGATCCTGAAATCCGGAACCATCGCGGCGGCACCCATGGGGGATCCAAATGCTTCCATTCCAACACCGCAACCAGTTCATTATCGACCGATGTTCGGGGCCTTTGGCAAGAGCTTGACAGAAAGCTCGGTGAGCTTTGTCAGTGAAGCCTCTTTGGAGAAGGATTTAAAAGGTGAACTCGGATTAGAGCGAGATCTTCTCGCTGTCAAAAATACCCGCGGAGGAATTGGAAAATCGGCGATGATCCATAATAGCGAAACGCCAAAAATCGATGTTGATCCGGAAACTTATGTGGTTCATGCGGATGGGGAACTGCTGACATGTGAGCCAGCAGAAGAGCTTCCCATGGCACAACGCTATTTCATGTATTAAGCCATGCGACACGCAAAACACGTATATGTTGGTGAAACGGCGTTTGTCGGTCGACTTGTCGATACGGTGATCCTCGATTTTGAAAGTCGCCGCCGCCGCCGTATCCGAATGACCGGCAAGCAAGGCTCGGAATTTCTTTTGGATCTGCCGAAGGTTGCCACCTTGCGGGACCGGGATATCCTTGTCCTCGAAGACGGCGACGGTATTCTGGTGGAAGCCAAAGATGAGCCCGTTGTTGACATCACCTGCCTAAATACAGCCCACCTGGTCCGGATAGCCTGGCATCTGGGCAATCGTCATCTACCAACACAGTTATTGGAAGACCGCCTCCGTATTCGTCAGGACCATGTGATTGAAGAGATGGTCCAAAAGCTTGGTGCCACGACAGCACGGATTAATGCGCCTTTTAATCCCGAAGGTGGAGCTTATGGGCACGGCGAAACTTACGGCCATTCTCATGGATAGTCAGGACCTGTTTGATTTGATGTCCTGGATGTCTCCGTCCTATCCGGTCGGGGCCTACACGTATAGCCATGGCATTGAGTATGCGGTGGAGGCAGATCTGATTTCAGGCCTTGATAATCTGGTGCCGTGGATTGAGGATATCCTGGCCTTTGGCAGTGGGTTGTCAGACTGTATTTTGTTGAAGGCGGGTTATGCCGCCGCAGCCGCAAAGGATGGGCCGGTTCTCAAGGAAGTCGCAGAGCTGGGTTTAGCCCTCTGCTCTACAGAAGAGCTTGAGACTGAAACGACGCAGCAGGGACGTGCCTTCCTTCAGGTGATGACAGATGTTTCTCCTCTGTCGGGTCGGGAATTGCTTAAGCAGCATTGGCAGGGTCAGGTTGTGTATCCGCTCGCCGTTGCCCTTGCGGCCGAAGAAAAAAAGATCCCCTTGGAGGCAACGCTGACGGCGTATCTTCATGGTTTCGTCTCAAATCTGGTATCAGCGTCCGTCCGCATCATTCCTCTTGGCCAAACTGATGGGCAAAGGGCGATTGCGGCATTGGCTCCGAAGGTTGCACAAACTGTGGACAAGGCCCTCGCATCGGGTTTGGAAGATTTAGGCGCCGCGACCCTTATGGTCGACTGGTGCTCAGCACAACATGAAACACAATATACGAGGTTATTCAGATCATGACACAGAGCTTCAATGGACCTTTGCGTGTGGGTATTGGCGGCCCCGTAGGATCAGGCAAGACGGCTCTTACCGACGCCCTTTGCAAGCATATGCGTGATAGCTACAATCTCGCGGTTATCACCAATGACATTTATACCCGAGAGGATGCGGAGTTTCTCACCCGTTCCGGAGCCCTCTCCCCTGATCGTATTGTCGGTGTCGAAACCGGAGGCTGCCCGCATACGGCTATTCGCGAGGATGCCTCCATCAATTTGGCGGCCGTTGCCGATATAGATGAAAAATTCGAAGGGCTTGAGCTCATTCTCATTGAATCCGGTGGTGATAATTTGGCTGCGACATTCAGTCCGGAGCTTGCCGATCTGACCATATATGTCATTGATGTCTCTGCTGGCGATAAAATTCCGCGCAAAGGCGGTCCCGGTATCACACGATCTGATTTGCTGGTCATCAACAAAATAGACCTGGCGCCCTATGTGGGGGCGGATCTTTCTGTGATGGATCGGGATTCAAAGAAAATGCGCGGTGACCGCCCGTTTGTGTTTACCAATATCAAGGCGGGAAATGGGGTCAAGGAGGTTGCCGATTTTATTGTCACAAAAGGTGGACTCAGAATCGTGCCAACATAACTTAGTGCTGATGAGCGCCATGACGCCACAATGGTGCCATAGTTGTTAATCATAGTGACGTCTCCGGTCATTATGAGGGATGGCGTGCCCGTTTGCTCAGATGGCTACCTGCTGGAAATCATTAAGGAAATGGGGAATTTGTATGGCGTGCCCACTTTGCGGCGGTGAAGTCGAAAAGCAGATGCGTGACTACGCAATCACTTATGAGCATTTGGAAAAAATTGTCGAGCTGCCGGGGATCTATTGCATCAATCCCGATTGCGGTGAAGGCATGGTTGAAGAGAGCGCTTGGGACCAGGTGTCGAGGATCAAGGCAGAGCTTAAAGCCGACTATCTTGGCGTCATGGCACCAGATCATATCCGGGAAATCCGGGTTAATCTCAAACTGTCGCAACGCAAGGCCGGGCTGATATTCGGGGGCGGCCCCAACGCCTTTCAGAAATACGAAGCCGGTAAGGTCACCATTTCTCAGCCCATGAATAACCTGCTGCGTCTGGTTGCTAAATATCCTGAGCTAATGATGGAGCTGCGCCGCTGAAGCCGTCGAGGCCCGTGGCGATATCAATCACTTTGCGAATAATCGGCGTCACATTGGCGCTTCTGTGGACGCAGAAGAAGGAAATCGGCGCCGGACGCGGATCGACATCCAGGATCCGCATCCGGCCCGCCTTGATATCCTCCGCATAATAAAAGATCGGCAGGAATGAGACGCCGAGGCCGGAGCGCACTAATCCGGCACTAATTTCCATGGAATTGGATCGATCCTGTTTCCGGGCAGTCGCCCCACCAGCCTGAAACCACTGTTCCTCAACCTGGGAAAGAACCGCATTCGGCCCAAGAGAAATCAACGGCCAGTCCGCCAGATCCTGAGCGGAGAGTGTCCCCTTCGGAAGGTCCAGAGAGGGCGCAGCCATAAAGGCAAAATCCACGGTACCCAGTAAATTGGCCTCTAACTCCGATCCGAAGGGCCCAACTTGCGGGACAAGGCCGATATCCGCCTCTCCATTTTCCACCCGATCAAGAATGGTGCCTGCCAGTCCAACCTCAAGCTCAATATCAATATTGGGGTAAAGCCGGGCCAGCCCGGCCACCAGTTCGGGCAGCCAGGACAACGCGATCAGCTCAGCCACACTCATCTTGATGGAGCCGGTGATGGTTTCCGGATTGGCAACGACTGCCTTGATTTCGGTTACTTCCTTATGAATTTGCGTCGCATGCCGCAACAGATCCTTGCCGCTCCGGGTCAGGGTCGCCTGCCGCCCGGAACGGTCCAGGACCTGCACGCCCAGTTCCTGCTCCAGTTCCGAGATCCGCATGGAGATGGTGGATTGGGTCGTGTTCAGTTTTTTTGCGGCTTTCGTGAAGGAGCCCAGGGACGCCACCCATCTGAAGGTTTCCAATTGCTGTAGATTCATCAAAAAATCCGATCATATATATCAAATTTAATCATTTTCAATGATACCGCTATTTATCCTAAGATCACCAGATAATTAAGACCAATAACTGGGAAAGGGACGACACCCATGGAACGGCCATTCAGAGCCATAACCGAAGAGGAAATTGCTACCTTCCATAAAGACGGCATTGTCTTTCTTAAAGGCTTTTTCAATATGGACTGGGTTGAAAAGCTGAGGGAGCAGGCAGAAGTTGATATGGCTGATCCGGGCCCGCTGCATCAGGAACTGACCCCAGGAGATGGCCAGGGACGCTTCTTTTTCGACACCTTCCTCTGGACATTCAATGATGGCTTCAAGGAGTTCGTCATGAATTCCCCGGCAGCAGAAATCGCCGGATCCATGATGAAAGCCAACCGCATCAACGTCTTTTTCGATCAGCTTCTGGTCAAGGAGCCGGGGACATCAGAAAAAACCCCGTGGCATCAGGACCTGCCCTATTGGCCGGTCGATGGCGATCAGATCTGCACCCTTTGGCTCGCCCTTGATCATGTAGATGCTGAAACCGGCGCCGTTGAATATGTCAAAGGCTCTCACCTTTGGGGTCAGGGTTATAAACCACCGGCCTTTGCAGGCGACGATAAGTATAAACTGGCCTTGCCACCGGTACCCGATATTGATGCCCAGCGACCCGAGCTTGATATCGCCCAGTTCGAATTTGAACCCGGCGATTGTACGGTCCATCATGGCAAGCTTGTTCATGGCGCCCCCGGCAATGCCCGTGCCGATCTGCGGCGGCGGGCCTATGTGACGCGCTGGGCGGGGGATGACGCGATCTATGCGCCGGATCCGAAAAAACAACAAATGATGTGGGATCCGGACATTGCCGCCGGTGGCCCCCTCGATAGTGACTTGTGGCCGGTTGTCTGGCAGAGATAGCAAAGGAAAATTCCATGGAATATAATCCCATAAGACAGATCACCGAAGAAGAGATCCGCACCTATGAGGAAGACGGCATTGTCTGTCTGCGCCAGTTTTTTGATGGCGAAACCGTCGAGATGCTGCGCGATGTTGTCGAACGGGACATGGTGGATCCAAGCCCCATGGTCGTCGATGCCACCCGGGATGGCGCAGGTCGGTTTTTCGGCGATACCTTCGTCTGGAAGCATTTTGACGAGCTTAATGACTTTGTGTTCAACTCCCCGGCGGCCGACATGGCCTCGGCCCTGTTTCGCTCTCCGAAAATTAATCTGATCTTTGATCAGTTCCTGGTCAAAGAACCAGGGACCAGCACGCCGACCCTCTGGCATCACGATCAGACTTACTGGCCGGTTGCCGGACATCAGGTCTGCACCTTGTGGCTGGCGCTGGACCCCGTCACCAATGCCAGCGGCGCCGTTGAATATGTGTGCGGATCGCATCTTTGGGGGCAGCGCTTCAAGGCCGTGTCTTTCGAGGATGAAGATCGCTACAAGGAAGACTTGCCGCCGGTTCCCGACATCGACGCGTTGCGCGATCAGTATAAAATCGTTCAGTTTGAGCTGGAACCGGGGGATTGCACTTTGCATCATGGTCTGACCGTCCATGGCGCACCCGGAAACTCCACCAAACAGCTCAAACGCCGGGCCTATATTACCCGCTGGGCTGGAGAGGATGTGACCTATAATCCGCGGCCAAACTTACAGCCTATGCTGCATGATCCGGAAATTGCAGTGGGTGGGCCGCTGGATTGCTCCTTGTTCCCGGTCGTGCGCTCGCAACCTGCGTGAGGTGATAAAGGTAGTAAAATTGACCGTCTTCTCTGCCTTCGCTAGACTCTGAAACATGGCGCCTGTTCCGATACTTGATCATCCCCTGACAGATCCCTCTGCCTGGGATAACGAGAGCCTTGGAGAAACTGGCGGACAGTTTTTCCTGCCCGAAGAAGCGCTTGCGGAGATCCGACAGCTTGCCATCCTTCTAGAGGACAACCCGCTGGCGCCAACTTGCCTTGACCCAGCAGATTTTGGACTGCCCCATTGCCGGGCCGCCATGGTCGCCGCGCGCCGGGAACTGGACAAAGGCCGTGGATTTGTTTTGATTGACCGCCTGCCGCTGGATCAGATGAGCCGGGAGGTTGCCATCGGTGTCTATTGGATCCTGATGTCCATGGTCGGGCGATGCGTGGCCCAGAAATGGGATGGCAAGATGATCTACGGGGTTGCCGATACAACAGGTAAACCACCGGGAGATGGCATTCGGGCGGATGTCACCAATGCGGAACAGAATTTTCACACGGATAATTCCTATAATCTCTGTCCGCCGGATCATGTGGTGCTGCTCTGTCTGCATCCGGCCCGCGAGGGTGGTATCAGCCGGGTGACCAGCGTCAATACGGCCCATAATCGCATGCGGGAGGCGCATCCGAAGCTGTTACAGCGACTCTATCAGCCGTTTTTCTATGACCGCCAGCGGGAACATGCCCCTGACGATGTGCAGGTCATCGAACGTCCTGTCCTTTCCGTTGAAAACGGGCGGCTGAAAACCCGTTTATCAGCACAGCTGATCCGCCAGGGATATGAACTGGTTGGCAAAAGTCTGGATGCGGAAGGGGAGGACGCCCTGGCCGCCTTCTATGAGATTCTCGATGACCCTGCTTTGTATCGGGAGTTCTTTTTTGAGCCTGGTCAGATCCAAATTGTCGATAATCGCTGCCTCGCCCATAAGCGGACAAAATTCACCGACTGGCCCGAGCCGGAACGCAAGCGCCAGCTGATCCGCCTTTGGCTCCGTGAAGAGGGTCGTGCTTTCTATAACGGCTAGCCGTGATTCAACTGCGCTGGCATATTCGGCTCGTATAGGCAGGACGGAACTGTTCTGCTATTAGGGAGACAACGAGAATCAAGAAAGCACCGCCCATGCGCGAAGAACTCATCAAAACCTATCAGGATTATTATGTCGAAGGCTTCCGCACCAATGATGTCAGCCTGATCGATAAAATCGTCCGCTACCCGATCGCCAGTATCAAAGACGGGAAGGTGGAGATGCTTGATAGCTATCCTGTCGATCCGGCTCAATTGAAGGAGGAGCTGGAATGGGATCACTCCATCGACTGGTCCTACGAGGTGTCTGCGGTCAATGAGACAACGGCCCATATGGCTGCCTCGGCGACCCGATGCCGAAAAGATGGGTCCGTCATCGAGCATGTGCACGCCTTCTATGCCTTCACCAAAACCGAAGACGGTTGGAAAATGTATGCCATGGCGGACATCACTTTTTGAGGGTTAGTCCTCGTTCCGGCTAGGCTAACAGCACGACTATCCTTGTTTTAAAATTTTGTCAGCAGCTTGCTCTGCCGCGACAAGAGCGCCCTCAATCAGACCGGGACTTTGCCGGGCGGTTTCGGCGCTGGCAAACAAGAGGTTTCCATCATAGTGGGGCTGGCGCAGGATCTCTGCGCCGATCTCCGGATGGGTCACGGCTCCTTGCAAATCCGTCGGTGTTGCGGTGAACGGGTCCCGGGCCCAATCCTCTACATGAATGGAAAGAGGGGTCGAGCTGTCTTCGCCAAAGCATCGTTTCAGTTGCGTGAAGATATGGCTCTGCAATTGATTTCCGAATTCCGTTCGCGTCTCATAAGGCCAGCCGATAAAGCCGAATAGGGCTGCCGGTGTGCCGTCGGGACCGCTATGGTCATGGGCTTCGACAAGCGGTCCATGCCGGCTGGCAATGCGTCCTGATAATCCGCGATCTCGCCAGAAGGCGGTTTCATATTGGATGACGGCCTTGGCATGAGGGGCCATCCAGGTGGGCTGGGTAGAGAGTGCCTCCTGGAGTTGCGTCGGGAGCGGCGGATCAAAGTGAATACTTTCCAGAGCAATTCGGGGTGGGGTGGCAACGACAACCGTCTCGCAGACCACCGTTTTGTGGGACGCGTCCGAGAATTTCAGCTCCAATTTCCCGGGTAGCGCTCTTAGTGACGCGACGGGATGGTCAAAATGGATGGTGCTTTCGGGCAGCCGACTGACGATGGTATCGATCAGGGCTTGTGGCCCGCCATTCAAGCGGGCGATCCCAGCTTGGCCCGGTAGATATCGCCGTTCCGGGGCGGTATCCGGGCCGTAATCCAGGATCGCGTTCCCGCTTTCGAACTGCGCGACCTTGACAATATTGAGTTTGTCGAGCCATTGCCGGACTACAGGCTGATAGTCGGGCCAGACCCAGGTCGGCCCCAAATCGGCCAAATAGGATCCGGTCGATCCGTCGTACAGGCTATGGATACGGCCCCCCGGGCGGGATCGGGCCTCCAGGATGGAGACGGATTTTCCGGCCTCCTGCAGCAGCAAGGCTGTCGCAAGGCCGGAAAGCCCCGCTCCGATGATGACAATGTCGCTCATCCGGCGACAGGCGGATCAACGAAGCGTAGATGTCGGGTTTTGCTCCAGACTTTGGCCCCATTCTGGCCGGCTTTTGCGTCGAGTTGGCCGCCTTTTGGAATACGGAGCCACGATTGCAGGCGAAGTTGATCACCGCTGTCGGTAAAATCTCCTTCCAGCACCAGATATTCGCCGCCCTCGGGCAGATCGAGTTTAACATCAGCGCCCGCATCCCAGGTTTCCATCTGAACGGTTTCCCGCTCATCCTGAAACAGCGGCATGATGGAGATGCCGGGCCGGTCGGCGTCTCGGATGCTGCCCATCTTGTTCATGTCGATCTTCACCGGGGTGCGGTCCCCAAGGTCAAACTGCCAGAGCTTGACGAAGATCACGCAGCCTTCATCGGATCCCGGCGTGTGGCTTGAGGTCGGCGGGTTGCGGATATAGGATCCGGCGGCGAAATCGCCATGCTCATCCTGGAACACCCCTTCGAGGACAATAAATTCCTCACCGCCCGTATGGACATGGGGTGAGAATTTGCTGTTGGGTGCGTAGCGAACGATGGTTGTCGCCCGCGCCACTTCGTCGCCGATGCGGTCGAGCATGCGGCGGTCCACTCCCGGCATGGGAGAAGACAGCCAGTCAATCTCGTCTGCATGCATCACAACACGTTTGGTAAAATCAGCATTCAGGTCCATTGCTGTCTTCTCCTTTCAGGTTTTTCTATCTTAATTAGCACAGCTTGGTCGAGCCGCCACCCTTTGCCGCCAGGCGGCCAGGTGGGTCAGCTCGGCCGGGATCTCGATTTCTGCGAAATCGGCAAAAGCCAATCCGGCAAAGGCGGTGATATCGGCCATGGAAAAAGCGTCTCCTGCCAGGTAGGTGTTGCTGGCCAGTACCTCGTCAAGATAACGCATGGTGTTCAAGGCCACCTCTTTTCGCTTGAGGCCCCATTCCGCATTCTGATCGATTTCCAGATCTGGTCCCAGGCCCGGGGTTGCATGGTGGAAATAGGCCCCAACCGCGTCGACCAGTCCGGCCTCGGCTCTCAAATTCATCATATGGACCCGGGCGCGCTCAGTGGGCGAGTTGCCAATCAGCTCCGGTCCTTCGAAAGCCCCGTCGATATATTCCGTGATCGCCGTGCATTGGGACAGGCAGGATCCATCCTCAAGCTCAACATAGGGAACCGTGGCATCGGGATTGCGGGCCCGATACGCTTCTGTGCGGTGTTCCCCGCCCATCACATCCACAGGCACAAACTCCACCTGATCCATCGCCCCCTTTTCAGCCAGAGCAATCCGCACCCGCGCCGGATTAGGAAATCCCTCAATATCAAATACCTTCATCTCTCATCTCCTCCAATTTTCATCACATTCCACATCATATTTTTTAAACTATCTATCACTAGATAGACAGCACAATACCCCATTTATTCCTTGACGAGAGGGATGTCAAGAAATATCTATCGATAGATAGAGAAAAAGCGAGATGAGGGGTTGGAGGGAGATATGAAACGGGAAGTCCCTATTAGGGAATGGATGTTATGAATAAGGACGTTTCGATTAAGGAGCAGATTTTGGCGGCGGCGGAGAAGCGGGTTCGGCATGTGGGCTATAATGCGGTGAGTTTTCGCGACCTGGCCACGGATGTGGGTATCAAAAGCTCCAGCGTGCATTATCACTTTCCACAAAAAGAGGACCTCGGCGAGGCGCTGGTCATCCGTTATACGGAGCAGTTCAAAACCGCCCTCGACATGCTCGATGCCAGCCCGTTGGATTTGAAATCCGCCCTGAAAGCCTTTGTCGGTCTGTATAGCCAGGCGCTGGTACTGGGGGATTCCGTTTGTCTTTGCGCCATCCTCGGAGCCGAAGCCAATGGCCTGGCACCCCGCATTCGGGAGAAGGTCCAGGCGTTCTTTGATATGAACACGGCCTGGCTGAAAAAGCGCTTCAAGGACGCCCCAAAAAATCCCGACCACATGACCCCATTGGAGATTGTCTCTGCCCTGGAAGGCGCGATGATCATCTCCTCCACTATGCAATCCCGCGCCGCCTTCGAGGCCACCGCCACCCGAGTTCTGAAAACCTCGTCCTAGCCAGCCTTTCCCGCAGCCCTAATCGGATGCTCTTCAGACAGAACTCAATAGCAGACAGGTTTCGCTATTGAGCACGCCTTCCACCATCCGCACCTCCCGCAAGACCCGGTCAAAGTCGCTGAGACTGCTGGTGCGGACATTGGCGACAAGATCCCAGGTGCCATTGGTGGTGTGCAGGGTCTGCAATTCGGGCATGCCGCGCAGTTTCTTGATCACCTCTGACGTGGACCGGCCTTCCACCTCGATCATCATCACCGCCTGAATGGCATCTTCTTCCACATCCTCCCGGGCGCGAATAGTGAAGCCTAACAAGGCACCGCTCTCCAAAAGACGGTCGAGCCGGTTCTGGACTGTCCCGCGGGAGACATTGAGAATATCGGCCAGCTTGGAAAGCGGCGCTCGTCCATCTGTTCGAAGCAGGGCGATCAACTCCCGATCCAGAGAATCATAGAGATGCTTGGCGGGTGGTCGGGCGAGGGTCATTGAGGCTCTCTTTACTAAAATCGTTAATTTATGCTGTTAATTTTTACAATATAGCAAGAAAAATTATAAATTTCTGACATTTCTTTTAACTTTCTCCTTTTCTATCCTGTGAAACATGGAAATTCAGAGGGTCCGAGAAACAGGCACCCTCAGCCCTTGAAGGAGTGTTCAATGCAAAGACGCAGTGCCCAGGCCCCCGCCGCCGTAGTTATGATCCGGCCTCATAATTTTACACCGAATACAGAGACTGCTGCTGATAACTCCTTTCAGAAGCCGGCAGAGAAAACCGCATCGGCCGATCTTGCCCGCGCCTCTTTTGACGAAATAACCACTGCCATCGACGTTCTTAGAAGCCACGGCGTAACCGTCCACAAGTTCGAGGATGAGGGGAGGGAAACGCCGGATTCCGTCTTTCCCAATAACTGGTTCTCAACCCATCCCGGCGGCCATGTTGCCCTCTATCCGATGTTTGCCCCCAATCGGAGGCGGGAACGCAGAAGCGATGTGATAGAGATGTTGAAACAGGACTACCGGGTGCAGGAGGTAATTGACTATTCGGGGCTGGAGCAAGACGGATTGTTTCTGGAAGGGACCGGCGCCATGGTTCTTGATCATCTCGACCGGGTTGCCTATGCCGTTCGCTCCAACCGCACAGATCCGGTGGCCATGGAGCGTTTCTGTACTCAGTTTGCCTATGAGCCCATGGTATTTGACGCGGAAGATGACACCGGTACCGCCATCTATCACACCAATGTCCTGATGTGTATCGCCACCGATTTTGTCCTGATCGGCCTGGATATGATGACGGACCCCGCTCGACGGCAGGAAGTCGTTGATCGATTTGAAAATTCTGGCCGCAAGGTTATTCGCCTCAGCAACCAGCAAATCGCCAGTTTTGCCGGTAATGCTATCGAGCTGCAGGGAAAAGAGAAACGTATCCTCGCTTTGTCCAGCTGTGCCTATGCTGCCCTTGATCAAGTGCAGATTCAGGCCATCGAGGAAAGCCTCACCCTGGTTCCCCTCGATATCCCGACCATCGAACTCGCCGGCGGCTCCGTCCGCTGCCTGCTCGCCGGGATCCATCTGACCCCGCGGGGTTAAATTATCGGATTTTGCGCAAGCTCAAGCCGAATTTTTGGTTAAATCCGATCGGTTTATATGATACCATATCTCCAAAATGATACCATATTTGGCATCATTTCTCTAATATGATACCAAACTACTATCCGCAGCATTTTTCGATCTGGGCAAAGAGATATTTGAGCTTTCGGTTAGGGTAGTCGCCAGTTTTTAGCTAAATCAGGCCCGAATCCGCCCTTTTTCGACCAGAATACCCATAAATATGATATCATTTAGGAAATATGATATCAAAAGTGGTTGCAAACTTGACAAATGCCGCCAAAATCTTATATATGATACCATATAGACAAAATGGTGGCATATTATGAAGGAACAAGCAGCAAAAGCGACCACATATCGCATTGATCCAGCGGTCAAAGGCGGATTGGTCAAACTAGCCAAGATTTTAAACACACCGCAGAACCAGCTGGTCAATGATGCTTTACGCGAGTTTGTGGCGGAGCGAAGCGCTGATCTGATGGCGGATCTCGCCGCGACAGTCACGGAGCTGAACAAGCTGCAGGAGGAGGATCCGGGCTTTGCCAAGGCGATCAAGAAAGCCGCCGCGGCGGAAGCCGAGATGGAGTATGATCCGGCGGAAGGCCAGCTTATAGACAATTCCGACCCCTCCAGCACCATCGTTCGCTCGATCCTGCATGAGTGACTGGGACAAAAACAGTCCGCAGCTGCAAAAGAATATCGAAGAAGTGCTGGAAGAAGCAGCCTGGCATGCCGCGTCGCGGAAACCGCCTACCCTGACCGATGCCCGTAACTGGCATCGCCTGCTCATGCGGGATCTGAGGGCACCGAACCCACATTATATTGGTCTGTTTCGAGGTGAGCCGGGACTTGACGGGCTGGAAGTGCAAGTCGGCGGTAAGCTTGGGGTGATGTCCGCCGGTCTGGCGACGGAACTGGCTGATTTTGAGGAAAAGCTCCAGAAAATGGTGGCCGCCCTGGATATCAGAATCGCTCCAGGACAGGCGTTAACGGTTCAGGATGTGGTTGAAGTGATAGATCTTTGTGCCTGGACCCATGCCGAATGGGTACGCCTGCATCCGTTTGTCAACGGCAATGGTCGCACGGCCCGCATCTGGGCCAATTCATTGGCGATGCGGTACGGCATACCGCCGTTTATCGTTGTCCGGCCCCGGCCTGGCGATTCCTACGGCAAGGCGGCGGCAAAGGCCATGGATGGTAACTGGAAACCAACTGTCTCCGTTTTCCGTCGCCTCTATACCAAATATATGGATGACCTTTAGGACCTATCTCTCGCCCTTGAATAAGATAAGGGCGCCCCGCTTTTCATAGGGCGGGGCGCCCAAATCAGGTTTGCTTTTGGTGAAATGCAGAGACTAGCTCGGCTGTTTCACATATCTCAGATAAGGTTTCAGGGTCTTCCAACCTTCCGGATATTTCTCCTTGGCCATCTCGTCTGTTACGGCTGGAACGATAATGACATCTTCACCGTCCTTCCAGTTCACAGGTGTCGCGACTTTGTGCTTTGCCGTCAGTTGCATGGAATCCAGAACCCGCAGGATTTCATCGAAATTACGGCCTGTGGTCATCGGATAGACCATCATCAGCTTGATGTTTTTGTCGGGGCCGATAATGAAAACGGTGCGAACCGTTGCATTGGTCATTGCCGTGCGATTTTCCATGGCTGCGTCTTCGTCGGCGGGGAACATGTCATAGGCGAGCGCGACCTTCAGATCCGTATCAGCGATCATCGGGAAATTGACTTTGGAACCTTGAGTTTCCTCAATATCGTCGGCCCAACCCTGATGGTTATCGACCGGATCAATGCTGAGGCCAATGACCTTGCAGTTGCGTTTTTCAAACTCCGGTTTCAGCTTGGCCACATAGCCAAGTTCGGTTGTACAGACCGGTGTATAGTCCTTTGGATGGGAAAACAGGATGCCCCAGCTATCTCCCAGCCAGTCATGAAAATTGATGCGGCCTTCCGTGGTTTCGGCGTCGAAGTTCGGGGCTTGATCGTTAATTCTGAGTGACATATGGCGTCTCCTTAAAATCTGGACTGTGGTTTACAAGGGTTAGGTTCGGCTCTTTAAAGCCTGTGAATAGGATACGGGCAAGGGAACTAAGCACATCTGGTAAGACCCTAAAAGTGATGATCCTGCCATGTCATGTCAAGGGTTGGTTTGCCAGAACAGGTAACAGGTTTGAGAGGAAGAGAACCTCCTTTTGAGGGCGGGCCTGCCGCTTAGGATCATGGACAAAAAAATCGGGACATAGTAGAATTGCCGAAAATAACAAACAAAAAGAGCTCGGCCATGACCCTTGTAATGAATGACCATGATGTCATAGATCGCATTTTTTCGCATATCGATAACAAGACCACGGATGTCGGTGAAAGTGTCTGGCGGGAACCCGTTGAAAACTATCAATCGCAAGACCGCTTCGATGCGGAAATCGGGCTATTGCGGCGGCTGCCGGTACCGTTTTGTCCGTCTGCTGCTTTGCCCGAAAACGGATCTTTCATTGCCCGTACAGCGGCGGGAACGCCTCTCGTGGTCGTTCGCGGCGATGATGGCGTTGTTCGTGCGTTTCGGAACAGCTGCCGCCATCGTGGTATGGCTGTTGCCAAGGATAGCGGTTGTGTCAGGGCCTTTGTTTGTCCTTATCATTCCTGGACTTATGGGCTCGATGGAAACTTGAAATATATCCCGGGCGCTGACGGCTTTCCGGGCGTGGATCAGGCGACACACGGACTTGTGCCGGTGACCGCGGAGGAGCGGGGCGGGCTGGTGTTCGTGACCCAGGAAGATCCTATTTCCAATGGTGCGCTGGATGCTTTTCCCGAGGTGTTCAAGCCGGAGCAGGATATGTTCAGCCAGACGGAACATGAGGATGAGGCCAATTGGAAGCTAATCGCCGAAACCTCCATGGAGGGGTATCACATCAAGAGCCTCCATAACCGCACCTTCTATCCCTACGGCTTGGATAACATCAATGTCGTTGAGAATTTCGGGACCAATTCACGGATTATTTTTCCGTTCCGGCGGATCAACAAATTACGGGATATTCCGCGGGAAGAGCGCCACATCAACGGCATGGCCACCTATGTCTATCAGCTGTTCCCGA
The DNA here is from genome assembly GCA_024743055.1 of Pseudomonadota bacterium. Classification (GTDB taxonomy): domain Bacteria; phylum Pseudomonadota; class Alphaproteobacteria; order Sneathiellales; family Sneathiellaceae; genus Sneathiella. The sequence continues at coordinate 33,419 of JANSXH010000015.1, read as the reverse complement.
ACACCCATATGTCCATGCTCTCCAGCCATACCCAGTTGATCATTCTAGAACCCATCTCACCGACGCTAACACGGACCTATGTATACCGGGTGCGTAACCTGAAAGGCGACGGCTCCTTGGTCGATATGGAAGTGGCCGAGCGCGATGCGGTGTTCGTGAAATCCTCTGGCATCGAAGAAGACCGCGAAGCCGCCTGCTCCATCCAGGAGGGCCTGGCCACTAACGCCAACACCCACTTCACCTTCGGCCACTACGAAAAAGCCATCGTCCATTTCCACGAAAACCTGGACGCTCATCTGGCGAAGATGGGGTGAGGGGGATTGGTAGAAAAATGGCGCACCCGACACGATTCGAACGTGTGACCTCTGCCTTCGGAGGGCAGCGCTCTATCCAGCTGAGCTACGGGTGCTGAGAAGAGGACATTGCTATAGCCCAACCGCTCTGGGAGTGCAACGGTTTTAGGTCCGAATTCGTGCTTTTGGGCCGTCTTGAGGTGTCAAGCGCGGCGGAGACGGTCCAGTTTCGCTTTTTGCTCGGATTTTTTCTGATTGGCATCAACGGTCCGGGCGAGATCGCTCTTATGAGGATCCGATAAGCCTTGCAAGAGTGCCGTTTCCCGCATAATACGCTGCCGTTTCCTCAAGGATTTCGACTGGACCCGTTCAATATCGGTGCTTAGGGACATGTTCCGCTCCTTAGTTAATTGCGGTACCATGTCCCTAATTTAACGCAAGCTGGCCTTTGAGCAAATTGAATTTACCTATTAGCCAAGCTCAGGGCAGGTCTACTTTGCGGCCGTTTTTGACCACCATCCGGTGGTTTTTACTGGCGGCAGCCATCAGAATATCCTCTGTTGGGTTGCCATTGACAATCAGCATATCGGCTTTGAAGCCGGGCTTGATCTGGCCTCGGTCATCGAGTGTCATAAGAGAATGGGCGACGGACGTGGCGCTTGACAGAGCATCGGTAGCGGACATGCCACAATCAACCATAAAGGCCATTTCCATGGCATTTTCCCCATGCAGATTGAACGGCGTGCCTGCATCGGTTCCCATGGCGATTTTACCGCCGGCCTTGTAGAACATGGTGAAGCTTTCCTGATGCCGCTCAAACACCCGGCGGGCCTTGTCGACCACATAGTCGGCAATACCTTTATCCGCATTGTTGATGATGTTTTGCACCGCCGCCAAGGTCGGTACCAGATAGGTGCCCTTTTCCAACATGGCATCCAGACACTCTTGATCCATGAAAATACCATGCTCAATGGAGGTGATGCCGGCATTGACGGCGTTCATGATCCCTTCTGCCCCTTGTGCATGGCTTGCGGAAGTCTTGTGAAAGCGCGTGGCTTCCTGTACTCCGACCCGCATTTCATCGGCGCTGTAATGGGCGTCTTCCGGATTAACTCCGGGGGTCATGACACCGCCGGTTGCCATGATCTTGATCAGATCACTACCGGCATGAATCTGTTCCCGCACGGCTTTCACCACTTCATCGCAACCATCGGCAATCCGTCCGTTCTTATTGCCATGACCGCCCGTCATGCAGATCATCTTTCCGGATGCCATGATATTGGGCCCAAAAAAGCGACCGCTGTTGCAGGCGTCGCGCACTGGAAATTCGAGATATTCCCGGCCGCCGCAGTCCCTGACGGCGGTAATACCAGCCTTCAGTGAAGTCTGGGCGTTCTCCAAAACCCGGAGCGTAATCTCACCCGGATTGACATCCTGGATACTGCCGCGGGGATCCGCTTCACCCTTATAGACGAGATGGACATGGCAGTCGGCGATACCGGGCATAAGGGTACCACCTTTGGTGTCGACAGTATCTCCTGCATGGTCAGTGAATTTTTCAGCCGGACCGACATCGGTGATGCTATCTCCCTCGACGAGAACCGCGTGGTTCGTCAGAAGGTTTCCTGTGCCGTCGAATACATCCCCGCCCGTATATAATGTGCCTGCCATTTTTCATGCCTTCTTGTTTAATGATTTCGGTGCATAAATTGTTTGGAAGCAATCAATATGCCACGAGCTACTATCGCAATTCCATTAAAATATTTTTCCCAAGCCCTCTGCTTTTGGTGGTTGGTCAGTCGTTACGCTGCCAAGCCATATCGCTATGCTTCAGATGGTTCCGCTTTTTTTTGGGATGAAGTCATCTGTAGAAACGCATCTTCCAGATCAGGCTCTTCCGTCGTCAGGTCAACAATATCCAGGCCTGACTCCGTCACGATCTTGAGGATTTCAGCAACGGCTGTTTCGCTTGGCTTATAGGTAATGCTGAGGCGGCGGCCATGGCTTAAGGATGCCTGGTATTTTTGCAAGCCCTGTGGAACTTCGACAATATCCTCTGCCAGGATAAGGCAGACATTTTTCATATCGAGCTTCCCGAGCAACGTGCTGGTGGGTTCGCAGGCAACGACTTCCCCATGATTTATGATGGCGATGGTGTCACAGAGTTCTTCTGCTTCTTCCAGGTAATGGGTAGTCAGGATAACAGTCGTCCCGTTCTCGTTCAGGTCCTTTACATATTGCCAAAGCTGTTGCCTGAGCTCGATATCTACGCCGGCAGTCGGCTCATCCAGAATAAGAACTTGCGGGCTGTGAACCAAAGCTTTGGCGACCAGAAGCCGTCTTCGCATACCGCCCGACAGTGTTCGGGCATAGACATCGGCCTTATCATCCAGCCCCATGGCTTTCAAAATGTCATCTGTACGTCGCTCGGATTTCGGAACGCCGTATAGCCCGGCCTGAAATTCCATAACTTCACGAGGGGTGAAGAAAGCATCCAAATTAAGTTCTTGCGGCACCACACCAATGGCACTTCTGGCCGCCCGCATATCGGTTTCCGTATCATGGCCGCAAATGGAGACATGACCACTGGTCTTGTTGACCAATCCGGCGATAATATTGATCAAGGTTGACTTGCCCGCACCGTTTGGCCCGAGGAGGGCAAAAAAAGATCCACTTGGGACATCAAGATCAATTCCCTTTAACGCTTCCTTGTCTGGTGCAGATCCTTTTATCTTATATGTTTTTCGCAGGTTCCGAACCTGCAGGTCCACCGCAACTGAAGCAGGAATATTCATTGTATTTTTCTGGCTTTTTTGATGAATGTGCTTTTACACATAGATTGTAGACTTGGTCTATGCAAGCCCTACAACGGATAAAGTGTTTTAAATCCAGTAGGTGAGGGCTAGAGGTACGACAGCAATGGTCAGCAAGGAAGAGAAGAGGATCATGGACGCGACAGTCGGCGCGTTGTCCGGTTGGTATTTCTCTACCCACAGATAAGTGGCCACGGAAGACGGCATGAGACACATCAAGATGAAGACGCCCCGCGTCACACCTTGCATTTGGAATAAATGTGAAAGGACGTAGGCAACTGTGACGGTCATGGTGAGATGGAACAACGCTAGTAGGAATCCTTTCAGCAGTCCGCCAGTATTTAAGGTTGCCAGCGTAAAGCCTAAGGTTAGCAACATTAACGGAATGGCAAGGCCGCCCAAGATGGTGAACGACTTTGTTAGCGGGACGGGAAGTGTTGTATTGGTTGCCAGCAGGACCAGGGCAATGATAACCGAGTAGATGACCGGCTGACGAATAAGATCTTTAAAGCTGATTTTGCCAATCGGTACCCAAATACCGACACTAAAAACACCGATCAGAACGATAATCACTACAGCTAGAGAGACCGACAATCCACTGTTGCCGAAAGCCAGAAAGCTGACGGGCAGTCCAATATTCCCCACATTGTTCAGCATCATTGGAGAAAGAAAAGCCTGCACGGGAAGCTTGATAACCTTTAAAAATATGAAGGCGATCAGGCCGAAACAGGCAATCATTGCAATCGAAGCTGCCATTACTCGTATGAAAGCTTCGAATTCGATATGTTGCCCTGACAAATGAGAGAGAATAAGCGTTGGATATCCGATGTTGGAAACCAGGCTCCCCACCATTTTTGTATCAAAATAGACATTGAAACGCGCAAGACCATATCCCGCCAGAACGCAGATGAGGACGGGTAGTAGAACATTACTTACATGGTAGAAAAGCGCTTCCATAGATCGCATCCTGCCCGGATTTTCCACTTTTTCCAGTGACAATTATTTAGACCTAACGGACAAACTATACGACTCGTATGATAGTTTGGCACCTGCAATTTGGTGGAACGGAATTTTCTGTGTCGCGAATTTAAAAAGCAGACATTTCTCGGTTGCTTCCTGACCGGCAATCGATATCATCCTTGGGTTCACTTGATCGGAAAAATCAGTCTGGTAGTGAGACATGGTCAATATTTTGCAGTAAGACGAGGCGGATTGATGCAAGCCATTGAGACAATTGAAGTCGAGAAATCAAAAATAGCTTGTGACGGGGGCAAAGGTGCATTGGGACATCCCAGGGTCTTTCTGAATATGGGGGACAAAGGCCAGGTGGAATGCCCGTATTGTGGGCGCGTCTATGTGTTGAAGCCAGGCGCAAAACCGGGCGGGGATCATTAGAGCCTGAGAACGGAACAAATAAGATGACTGAAGCGGACGTCACTGGCGATCCTGATCAAAAACACAGAATTTATCTGGTCGACGGCTCAGGCTATATTTTTCGCGCCTATTTTGCCATGATCCGAGGACGAGGGCCGATTACCCGATCCGATGGCACACCGACCGGGGCAGTGCTCGGGTTCTCCAATATGTTGTTCAAGCTGATTCAGGACACCCAGAGGGATGGTCGGGTCAGTCATCTTGCCGTAATTTTTGATACCAGCCGAAAGACTTTTCGCTCCGAAATATATCCTGAATACAAAGCCAACCGGGATGCACCGCCCGACGATTTGATTCCCCAGTTCCCATTAGTCCGTGAGGCTACGCGCGCTTTCAATGTTCCAGCGATCGAAAAACAAGGGTTTGAAGCGGACGATATCATTGCAACTTATGCGGCCCAGGCCAGGGCAAAGGGCATGGAATGCGTCATTGTCTCCTCCGACAAAGACCTGATGCAGTTGGTTGGAGGCGACGTCACGATGCTGGATCCCATGAAAAACAAGATCATTGGGGTTGAGGAAGTTCGCGAGAAATTTGGTGCCGGCCCAGAAGCAGTGATCGATATTCAGTCTCTGGCTGGAGATAGCGTCGATAATGTGCCGGGTGTCCCTGGGATCGGTATAAAAACGGCCGCCCTGCTGATCAACGAATATGGTGATCTTGATACTTTGCTGCAACGGGCAGAGGAGATCCCTCAGAAGGGTCGCCGGGAAAAGCTGATCGAACACGCGGATATGGCTCGGGTCAGCCGCGATCTAGTCACTCTCAAGAACGACGTTGATCTGGACATTGATGTGATGGATCTTCGGGTTGAATTGCCTGAGGCGGCACCGCTGACAAAATTTTTAAAAGAGAATGAGTTCAAGCAATTGACCGGTCGGGTCATGGAATTTTTCGGTGAAGGCTTCAGACAGGACGTCGCCAATTTGCCGCGGGATGAACCGGAAGAAATAAAAACCGATACGCCCGCTGTCGAGATTGACTATCAGACAATACTGGATATGGAGAGCTTGAGGACCTGGGTTGAGGAAGCCGGCCATTACGGGTATGTGGCGGTTGATACGGAAACCACGGGTTTGAATGCCATGCAGGCGTCATTGGTTGGTGTCTCCCTCTGTATTCATCCAGGAAAAGCCTGTTATATCCCGCTCGGCCATGTCACACCGAAAGCCCAGGAAGGATTTGATTTTGATGGCGACGGAGCTGAGGCGGCAGAAGAGGGACCGAACCAGCTTCCCATGGAAGAGGCGTTAGCTTTACTTAAACCGATGCTGGAAGACCCTGGCATCTTAAAGATTGGCCAAAACATAAAATATGATCAGGTGATCCTTAATCAGGTTGGCATTAACATCGGGCCGATAGACGACACCATGGTGTTGTCTTATTGCCAGGAAGCAGGCCTTCACGGTCATGGCATGGATGAATTGTCGAGACTACATTTTGGCATCTCCCCAATCCCGTTTAAGGAAGTGGCCGGGACAGGGAAATCCCAAATTACATTTGCCGAGGTTCCAATCGACAAGGCAACGGAATATGCCGCTGAAGACGCGGATATTACCCTCAGATTGCATCAGGTTTTGAGGCCTGGCCTGGCGAAAGCCAAATCCGTGAGTCTTTACGAAACCATTGAGCGACCGCTTGTACCGGTCATCGCCCGAATGGAGCAGGAAGGTGTAAAGGTTGAGGCCAGTTTCCTCAGCAAACTATCCGAGGATTTTGGCGCCCGAATGGCAGAACTCGTGATCGAGATTCATACACTGGCCGGCGAGGAGTTTAACGTCGGTTCCCCTAAGCAGCTCGGTGAGATCCTGTTTGACAAAATGGGGTTGAGCGGCGGGAAGAAAGGTAAGACCGGCGCCTATACGACAGATGTAAATGTTCTCGAGGGGCTGGCAGCTGACGGTGTAGAGCTGGCCCGTAAAGTTCTTGACTGGCGGCAATTGGCAAAATTGAAAAGCACCTATACGGATGCCCTGCAGGCTCAGATCAATCCAAAGACTGGGCGCATACATACCTCATTTTCTTTGGCTGCAGCATCAACAGGCCGATTGGCATCGACGGATCCGAACATCCAGAATATCCCCATTCGCACCGAAGAAGGGCGGAAACTCCGTCAGGCCTTTATTGCAGAACCTGGACATAAGTTGATCAGCGCCGATTATTCCCAAATCGAACTTCGGCTGCTGGCACATATCGCCGATATCGGATCTCTGAAAGAGGCCTTTGAGCAAGGCCTTGATATTCACGCCAAGACGGCTTCTCAGGTTTTCGATGTCCCGCTTGAAGGTATGGACCCAATGATGCGTCGGTCGGCCAAGGCGATTAATTTTGGGATCATCTATGGGATAAGCGCTTTTGGTCTCGCCCGTCAGTTAGACGTATCCCGCACCGAAGCCCAAGGTTATATCAATTCCTATTTTGTCCAGTATCCCGGGATCCGTCATTACATGGATACCACTAAGGAATTCTGTCGAGAGCATGGCTACGTGGAAACTGTTTTTGGTCGGCGTGTGCATCTGCCTGGGATTAATGACAAGAATGGTGCCCATCGAGGCTTCTCGGAAAGAGCGGCCATCAACGCGCCTATTCAAGGGTCGGCCGCAGATATTATTAAACGCGCCATGATCCGGTTACCTGATGCCTTGAAAAATTCAAATCTATCGGCTCGAATGCTGCTACAGGTTCATGACGAGCTTATTTTTGAAGTCCCGGAAGAGCAAGTCACTGAAACTGCCGCTCTCATTAAAACAGTTATGGAAAGCGCTGCCTTGCCAGCGAGAGAAATTTCCGTTCCCCTGACCGTGGATGCCGGAATCGGCGACAACTGGGGGGAGGCTCATTAATCGTTGGTGGTGATTCGAAAATTTGGAAATTAGGAAAAGTTAAGAAAAAATTAACCATATCAACGACATAAGCAGTAAGTTTATAATTTTCCTGAAACCGTTGTTAATCCCCCATTTATGACTTTTTTCAATAAAATTTTAGATAAATATGTATGAAATTTTGTTGACATTGAGGTGTTAAATAGGCATTTTCTAGCTAAGCCATGGGATGAATTCTAATTTGAATCACTTTTTTGGCTGGTATTTGAGTCGTTAAAACAAATTTTTAGCTTGAGGCTTTGGGGCATTTCCGCCGATTTTGGCTTCAGGATTTTAGTAATAGTCGAGGGTATGATTATGAATAAACTATTGAGCGTCCTTGTTGGCGCAGCTGGCGCAGCAATTCTTTTCGTAGCTCCGGCGAATGCAATCTCCGTATCTTGGAATACTATTGAGCCTCTAGTTGATAGCGGTGTGCCTGTTATTAACGGTGGTATCACTGGTGATGTTAGCCAGGGTGAAACGGGTTCTGTCTCGGGGCAGCGCCGTTCACCGTGGGAGAATACAGCCTTGCCTGGCGGAACCTATACAAACGTCAAAGGTGACTCTACTGCTCAGTGGAACTTTGATGGCGGCGAGTATCGGATCCTTAACCTGATGTGGGGATCACTTGATACTTATAACTACATTGAGTTTTACTATTTTGATGGTGCAACGGAAACCCTTGTTGATTCGCTTGATGGGGATGATCCTGTATTTGCCGGAGCGCCTTACGGAATTGACTTCATAAACGCGATCATCACAACTGATACTGCATTTAATCGATTCAAAATTCTTTCCGGAAGAAATTCGTTTGAACTGGCGAATGTTTCGATTTCTGCCGTACCTCTTCCTGCCGCCTTACCATTATATGGTGCTGGTCTGGCCGTAATGGGATTTGTCGGTTGGCGCAAACGCAAAAAAGCTGCTGCTGCCGTCGCTTAAATCAACGAAATCAAATATGTGAGATTAGAGCGGTCCCAGAGGGGCCGCTCTTTTTATTTATAAGTCCTCCCGGCGCGTTGCCGATAGCGCGGCAGAGACCAGCCGAAATGAATACCGCCTGCGCGTAAAGCAAATCCAGCTACGATACCTGTTAGTGTTGACAGGATGAGAGGTACGCCGAAGCTGGCCATTACTGTAAAGACGCCGGCACTCAGCAAGGCGGCGGTCGCATAGACTTCCGGCTTAAGCAGGAGGGATTTTTCCCCTGCGACGATATCTCGGATGAGCCCACCAAAAGTAGCCGTCATCATACCAAGAACAATCGCGGGCAAAGGCGTTGCGCCCGTCTGCAGGGCGATAAATGCACCGAGTACGGAAAATGCAGCCAGCCCTATGGCATCACCCCAAAGCAGCAAGGTGTAGCGTCGTTGAACAAGCGGGGCGAAAAAATAAATGATCAGGGCGATACCGAGACAGACGAGGAGATATCTTTGGTCGGTTATCCAGAAAATGGGTCTATCCAATAAGGCGTCGCGCAAGGTTCCACCACCGATGCCGGTTAAGGTTGCCATCATTCCGAACCCAATAAGGTCCATCTGTTTGCGGCTTGCAACAAGACCGCCGGTTGCTGCAAAGACAGCAACACCTGTCAGATCCATAATTACCAGAAGGTCAGAAAGCATAGGCCCATCCAATCAAAATGTAGGTCACTGTAGAAGTATAGATAAAAACATGGGTTGGGCGGTGAAAAATACCTTGATCTAAGAAGCATTCGGCAGACAAGGTAATCCAGCATTTTTTCTGGAGATGTCACAACAATTACAATAGGACTTATTGAAGGCCTGTAAGACCTGGGCGGGGGTAGGATGCAAGAAAAAATAGTGGGTGGCCTGGCAAAGGCTGAGGATCTGACCGATGAAGAAAAGGCAGCGTTTTATAAGGTGCTTTACAGCCGCAGGGATGTCCGCGATCAGTTTTTGTCAGATGAGATATCTGAGGATAGTTTGATGAGGGTCCTGGAGGCTGCTCATCACGCCCCATCTGTTGGGTTCATGCAGCCCTGGAATTTTATTCTTGTACGGGAACAGGCAACCCGGCAATTAGTTTGGGAAGCTTTCAGCAGGGCCAACGACGAGGCAGCTGATATGTTTGAAGGTGAACGCAAGGATCTGTATCAGACACTTAAGCTTGAAGGTATTCGCAAAGCTCCCTTAAATATCTGCGTTACATGTGATCGAACCCGCTCAGGTAAAATCGTGCTGGGTCGGACGCATAACCGCCAGATGGATTTATATAGCGCAGTATGCGCCGTCGAGAACTTGCTGCTTGCCGGCCGGGCAGAAGGGATTGGTATTGGTTGGGTGAGTATCTATCATGAACAGGACCTTCGAGAGATACTGGCTATTCCCGATCATATCGACATCATCGCCTATCTTTGCCTCGGATACGTGGACGAGCTTTACCAGGAGCCCGAACTACAAGTCAAAGGCTGGCGCAAACGATTGGACCTCGCAGATCTCATTTACGAGGAACGTTGGAAGGATGAAGGCAAGAGTTAAGTCTAAACGTCCTTAGCCTAGAGCATTGCCTGCAGTACTCGGTCAGGCGGTGAATGTCCATCAATGAAGGTCTTGATGTTGATCAGGACTTTTTCACCCATATCAATCCGGCCTTCAATGGTTGCAGAGCCCATATGGGGCAGCAGGATGACATTATCCAGCTCCAGGAGCTTGGGATTGACGGCTGGCTCATGCTCAAAGACATCAAGACCGGCGCCGGCAATATTGCCGCTTCTCAGCATCCGGGTCAGGGCGTTTTCATCCACGACTTCCCCGCGGGAAGTGTTGACGATATAGCAACTCGGTTGCAGCAAGGCGAGACGGCGGGAATTCAAAAGATGGAACGTTGCTGGCGTATGGGGACAATTGACGGAAACAATATCCATCCGTGCCAACATCTGATCGAGGCTTTCCCAATAGGTCGCTTCCAGTTCAGTCTCAATCTCTTCAGGAACACGGTTTCGGTTGTGATAATGGATCGATAGTCCAAACGCCCGTGCCCGACGGGCAACAGCCTGACCAATGCGGCCCATGCCGATAATGCCGAGGCGTTTCCCCCAGATGCGGTGACCCAACATGCTGGTAGGAGACCATCCTTTCCATTCCCCGGCCCGCATGCGCCGCTCCCCTTCCGTCAATCGGCGAGGGACGGCCATGATCAAGGCCATGGTCATGTCGGCAGTATCTTCAGTCAATACGCCTGGTGTATTGGTAACAGTAATGCCGCGCTGACGGGCCGTAGCGAGATCAATATGGTCAACACCAGTGCCGAAACTGGCAATTAGCTTCAGGTCAGGATTGGTTTGACTTAAGACGCCCAGATCGATTTTGTCTGTCACAGTGGGGACGAGGACATCGGCTTCTTTTACGGCATCAATAAGCTGCCCCTGAGTCATAGGTGTGTCGTCGTGATTGAGCCGGGTATCGAAAAGCTCCATCATCCGGGTTTCGATCACATCCGGAAGTTTTCGGGTAACGACGACAAGCGGTTTTTTCTGTGACATCAAGTGACTCTCTTATTCCTAATCCACACCTTTCAAAGGTATATGTCTGTATCTAGCAGATCACGTAGCCGGATACAATTGAGACCTCGCCTTGCTTTACGTGTTTTTTGTGGTCTTGACCAAATGGCATCAGGCACGGCATAAAGGCCGCATAAATAGATTTCACTTAAAGGTTTTAAAATTGTGAAATTCCGCACTTCGCTTCTAAGTCTTTTTTGTATGTTTTGTATCGTCTTTTCCGCTGAGGCTGCTGAGACTGGATCGGAAACCAATCTACCTTTACCAAGATTTGTCTCTCTTTCTTCTGATAAGGTCAACGTTCGGACTGGGCCAGGGAAGCGCTATCCCATCAATTGGGTCTTCAAGCGCCGTGGCTGGCCAGTGGAGATTATTGAGGAGTATGATCTTTGGCGCCAAATTCGTGATATCGACGGCGCGACCGGTTGGGTACATAAAAGCCTTGTCAGCAGCAGGCGCACCCTGATCATCACCAAGGAAGCAAGGGCCGTATACGAGGAACCTGACGAGAAAAGCGTAATTGTCATGCTGGCTGAGCCTGGTGTTGTCGGCAAGCTACAGGAATGTGACGGACGCTGGTGTGAGTTGGAAATCGCCGGCCTGACAGGGTGGCTGCGAGCCGACGAATTCTACGGGGTCTATGCAAACGAGAAAGTTCGCTAGCTCTCGGACAGTTATGTCAGGTCTTTCGCCAGGGCTGACCGAGTGTCACCAGAGATAACTGCGATATGACCGTATTCGCTATGGTCAACGCCAACCAGCACTTCGACTTCTGAGTCTTTGAAACTACTCTTCTGCGCATCTGTCATTGGAAAATGCAGAAAATGGATGGCAGAAGTTTTGCCGTCTTCTGTTGTCCGCTCAACTTCCTGTTCTGGTACGGCGTAAATTTTCTCTCCAGCTACAGATAAATAGATCTTGTCTTCAATATAGCCGAGCTTGCGCAGCATGAAATCCCGGCGAATGGGATCGTCGATTTCAATCATGAAAGTGGCGACAAGCTCAGAGCCGTTCGGAATCAACGGGTTATAAGCTTCCAGTTCGTCCTTTGCCTGCTCCTCCCCGCCCTTTTCGATATAAAGCATCTCATGGATTTGAGCCCACATCGTATCGTAGTTTTCAAAGTAAAGGGTGGCGAACGGGCCGATTTGAATTCTTCGGTTGCGCTTAACTGGAATCAGAGACTGCTTGTGGTCTTTTCGGATTTTTTCGTATTCCTCGAGCGACAGAAGGTCGTCGAGTGTAATTTGGCGATGGGCTGTAGCGTTCATAATTTCTGTTCCTAGTCGAGGCCATAGGCCTTGGCGATGAGTTCAATGGGATGAGATGCAGTCTTCGTTTTTGCAGCCTCCGCATCCAGTATTTCGATTCCCTGCATGAGATGTTCGGCTGCCAATGGACATTCAGACGCAATGTAGCCAGCTTTTGATGTCAGGGCGGTCTTCGCCGCTGGCTTGCCCACTTTCAACGCCGTTTCATAATTGCCCTTCATGATCCCCCAGGAACCACCATGGCCGGAGCAGCGCTCAACAATCGCCACCCGGGTCTTGGGGATCAGACGAAGCATTTCCGCTCCCTTGGCTCCCATATTCTGGGCCCGGGCATGGCAGGCGAGATGCATGGAGATATTGTCACCGAGGGGCTGCATCTCTTCAACCATGCCTTCTTTCTTGGCAATATCGACAACATATTCCGAAACGTCATAGGTAGCCTGGGAAAGCTTCTGGACAGTGTCGCTGTCAGGGGAGAGCAGGGGCCACTCAAATTTCAGCATTAGCGCACAGGAGGAGACAAGGGCGATAACGTCATATCCTTTGTCTATCCAGCTGCACAGCTCTTTGGAGACGGTTTCGGCGTTTTGTGTCACTCCGGCGAGGTCCCCTTGCTCCATCAGAGGCATGCCGCAACAGCCCGGATAAACAACTTCGGTTTCCACACCATTCTTTGCCAGGACCTGGCGGGTGGCTTCGCCAATATGTGGCTTGTTGTAATTCCCGAAACAAGTCGCATAAATAACAGCTTTTCGACCAAAGGCGGGTGCTTCGCTGTTTACCTGTAACGGATTCTCTTTCGCTCTTTTTTCCAGACTTTTTGATTGATACTCCGGCAGCGCTGCATGGCGATCAATACCAAGGGTAGATTCCATTATACCTCTGGTCAGGCCGTTGGAAGTTTTGGTTGCCCAGTTTGCCAATGGTGCCACGGGGGCTGCAAGTTTTCCATTGCGGTCTGTCTTGGAGAGCTCCCGCGGGACAAATTTGTCTTTTCCCTGTTTTTTCTCGACGGCACGATAGCGTAACATCAGATGCGGAAAGTCCAGGTCGAATTCATGAGGGGGTACATAGGGGCATTTCGTCATGAAACACATGTCACAAAGGGTGCAGGCATCCACGACAGGTTTGAAATCCTCTGAAGAAACCGAGTCGAGTTCCTCGGTTTCGGATTCGTCAATCAAATCGAACAGCTTGGGGAAAGAATCGCACAGATTGAAGCAGCGGCGACATCCGTGACAAACATCAAAGACGCGACGCAGTTCTTCGTCCAGCTTTTCCTCGTCATAAAAGTCCGGGTTTTTCCAGTCAATTTTATGACGGGTCGGGGCGTCTAGGCTGCCTTCGCGCATGCCGATCTCCTGAATGTAGAGGGGTTTTGAGAAAGGGTAGCGACAATCAATCGCTACCCTTATTTGAGTTGCTTAAACCAGTTCCGACTTAATCGTCGAGATTATCCAGAGCTTTCTGAAAACGGCCGGCGTGGCTTTTCTCGGCTTTTGCAAGGGTTTCAAACCAGTCAGCGATTTCGTCGTGGCCTTCTTCACGAGCTGTTTTGGCCATACCTGGATACATATCTGTATATTCGTGGGTTTCACCTGCTACAGAGGCTTTCAGGTTATCCTCAGTCCCGCCAATCGGCAGGCCGGTTGCCGGATCACCAACTTCTTCAAGATATTCCAGATGACCATGGGCATGACCTGTCTCGCCTTCAGCCGTGGACCGGAAAACTGCCGCCACATCGTTGTATCCTTCAACATCAGCTTTTTGCGCGAAATAGAGATACCGGCGATTTGCTTGAGATTCACCTGCGAAGGCATCCTTCAAATTTTGTTCAGTTTTGCTTCCCGCTAGAGACATAAAGTCCTCCTGGAATTAGGGGTAAATATTGCCTGCACATGATCGAGCAGGATGACATCCAGAATATATGTCTGTACGCGGAAACTGTCAATAGATTAGAATGTTTCTAAAGAAGAAAAATATAGGCAGCCTGAAATCAGGAGCGGATATTGCTGACCCGAACTATGACATCGACGCTGCTGATCTCGGTTCCTTCAGGAAGGGACGGGATGCTGTCGACATTGAGTGCACTATCGGGAATATCTTCCAACATGCCTGTTTCTTCATGGAAGAAATGATGATGGGCAGATACGTTGGTGTCGAAATATGACCGGCTGGAATCGACAACGACTTCCCGCAATAGTCCGGCTGATGTGAACTGGTGTAGGTTGTTGTATATGGTTGCAAGAGAAACCGTTACGCCTGCTTCCATGGCTTCCCCATGCAAGCGCTCTGCCGTTATATGACGATTTCCATCAGCAAATAGCAGTTCTGCCAACGCGATGCGCTGCTTTGTCGGGCGCAAATTTGCGTCCCGTATCATTTTCTCTAGTTCTAGAGGATCCTGTTGCATCATACCAATAACTCTGTTCAAAGGACTCTCATTATGAGAATCGTATCAGTCTTATATAGTATTTTTTATAATAATTCAAATCCGCAACTATTTGCCGGTAAGAATTCGATCGATCAATTCCTTGACGGTGGGTACGAAACCATTGGAGTAGAACGGATCATCCGCAAAGCGATAGGCACCATGGCCGGCAAACATTAAGTTGTTGTCTATATTGGCGTCAGAATGGATCACGTCCTGCAGTGTCTTCTGAATACAGAAGCTGCGGGGATCGGCTTTTCTGCCCGTATTACCTTTTTCGCCCTCTGCCCAGTTGGAAAACTTGCACTGAGACAGGCATCCCATGCAGTCGATCTGGTCTTTACGAATTTCCTTCATTTTGTCTGGCTCGACAAAAATAAGTGTTGAATCCGGGGTTTTCAGGCTTTCCGTGAAGCCTTGCGCAATCCAGGCTGTCGCCCGGCTTTTATCGTCCGCAGTGAGGTAAACTTCACGCTTTCTAGCGCCGATACCAAAGGCCGTATCATGAGCCCCGACGGGTTCATTGGAGAACGCAACCTGACGTTCCGAGCGCTCTTTTAACTCATCAAGGAAATCATTGCGAACTGCTGAGGACCAGAATCCGGTTGGACTGAATTTGTTGAGAAATACGTCTCCTTTTTTGAGGGAGCCAAGTTTTTCCTTCCAAGCATCAGAGATCGGACTTTCCTTAGTCAGGAGTGGCCGGGTTCCAAACTGAAAGGCTACCGGACCGATTTCCGGGTTGTCCAGCCAATGTTCCCAATCCTCAACATGCCAGACACCGCCGGCCATGATGATCGGGACTTTATTCAGACCAATTTCATTCATAAGTTTGCGCAGACTGGCAACCCGCGGGTAGGGGTCTTCCGGCACCAGCGGATCTTCAGAATTACTGAGGCCGTTATGGCCACCGGCCAGCCAGGGGTCTTCATAGACGACACCGCCAAGCCAATCGGAAAATTTATGATAGGCCCGCTTCCACAATGCCCGAAACGCCCGGGCAGAAGAAATGATCGGGTAATAATGAATATTGTAGTCAGATGCGATTTGCGCAATACGGTATGGCATTCCGGCACCGCAAGTGATCCCGTGAATGAGA
Source organism: Pseudomonadota bacterium (assembly GCA_024743055.1). Lineage (GTDB taxonomy): Bacteria > Pseudomonadota > Alphaproteobacteria > Sneathiellales > Sneathiellaceae > Sneathiella. The sequence goes on along the minus strand of JANSXH010000015.1, from coordinate 17,691 downwards.
CCCTTGGTTCCTTCAAGAACACCGTGGAGAATGCGCTCTGCTCCGCCCATTTCCCAAAGGACATTCATATGGATGCGTCCTTCGCCGCCCGATAGGTCGTGGGCAATTTTGGCTTGGGCAATGCCGCCCTGAATTCCGTAGGCGACCAGCTCCTCATGGCGGTCCCGTCTGGTCCGACCATGATAAATTTGCGGAATTATATTTCCATTTTCGTCAAAACTGTCAGCGTTGACCCCGGAAAAGGTCGCAACACCGCCGGCCGCAGCCCAGGCGCCGGAACTCTGTCCAGATGAAACGGCAATTCCTTTCCCTCCCTCAATCAGGGGGTAAACCTCTTTGCCGGATAGCACAATTGAGTTCAGCGGTTTCACGAATCAGTTCCTAACTACATACCTACCCAGTTAACACTTAGAGCACTCAATCCAATGCATCAAGTTACAAGTAATTTTGCCGGCGTAAAGTGATCTCTCACTCTACGCCGGCAAAACATGCATTTTTACACTTATTCTTCGGCTGCTTTGGCTTCTTCAGCCTCAACCGCCTTAATGGAGAGACGAACCTTGCCCCGCCCATCGATCTCAAGAACTTTGACCCGAACTTCATCACCTTCATTGACAATATCAGTCACTTTGGCGACGCGCTGCGGGGCCAGCTCTGAAATATGGACAAGACCGTCGCGATTTCCGAAGAAATTTACGAAGGCACCAAAGTCGACGACTTTCACGACTTTACCAGTATAGATGACACCAACTTCTGGATCGTCGACAATCGACTTGATCCAGTTGATAGCAGCATCTGCACTTTCAGTCGTGGTTGCGGCAACTTTGACCGATCCGTCATCATCAATATCAATCTTGGCGCCGGTAACTTCGCAGATTTCACGAATAACCTTACCACCAGTTCCGATAATATCCCGGATCTTGTCTTTCTTGACTTGAAGCTGGGTGATACGCGGAGCACCATCCCGAACACCGTCGCGGGCAGAGTCAATTGCTTTGCCCATTTCGGACAGGATATGCAGACGACCTTCCGTGGCTTGCGCCAAAGCAATCCGCATGATCTCCTCGGTAATGCCGGAGATCTTGATATCCATCTGCAGGGAGGTAATCCCTTCACTGGTTCCAGCAACCTTGAAATCCATATCTCCAAGATGATCTTCATCGCCAAGGATATCGGAAAGAACGGCAAACTCGCCGCTTTCTTCCAGGATCAATCCCATGGCGATACCAGCTACTGGCCGCTTCAAGGGCACACCCGCATCCATCAGGGCGAGGGACGTACCACAAACTGTTGCCATTGAAGAAGAACCATTTGATTCCGTCACTTCGGAAACGACCCGAAGTGTATAAGGAAACTCATCCTTGGATGGCAGCAGCGGATGCACGGCACGCCATGCAAGCTTCCCGTGACCGACTTCACGACGACCTGTGAAACCCATCCGTCCAACTTCACCTACGGAGTAGGGAGGGAAGTTGTAATGCAGCATGAAATTCTCGCGATATTCACCTTCGAGGGCATCGACGATCTGCTCATCCTGACCAGTTCCGAGAGTTGCAACAACAAGTGCTTGAGTTTCACCCCGTGTAAACAGAGCGGATCCATGACTGCGGGGCAACGCGCCCACTTCAGAGATAATCTGACGGACGGTCTTTGTATCGCGACCGTCGATCCGGGTTCCCGTGGAGATGATATTTCCGCGAACGATGGATTTCTCAATTTTCTTGAGAATGCCACCAGCAGCTTCCTGTTCATCTTCTTCCAAGGATTCGATTGCTGCGGCTTTAGCAGCAGAGATCTTCTCAGCCCGGTCCTGCTTAACCTGTTCTTTATAGGCTTCGGCAAGGGCAGTCTCCGCAGCAGCCTTAACTTTTGCTTCCAGATCCGCATCGACTTCCGGTGGTGTATAATCCCATGGATCCTTCGCACAGTCTTCAGCCAGATCAATGATGGCATCGATAACCGTTTGCATTTCCTTATGACCGAACATCACAGCGCCGAGCATCTGCTCTTCACTGAGTTCACCGGCCTCGGATTCAATCATTAGAACCGCTTCGGACGTTCCGGCAATAACCAGATCCAGTTCAGTACTTTCCATCTGGCTGGCTGTTGGGTTGAGAACATAGTCGCCGTCTACATAGGCGACCCGGGCTGCGCCAACCGGTCCAAGAAAAGGGATGCCGGAGATCGTCAGGGCCGCAGAGGCACCGACAAGCGCCACCACATCAGGATCATTTTCTAGATCATGGGCGAGAACCGTGCAGACGACCTGGGTTTCATTTTTGAAACCGCTGACAAATGACGGACGCAACGGCCGGTCAATGAGGCGTGAGGTCAGAGTTTCTTTTTCTGACGGCCGCGCTTCACGTTTGAAAAAGCCGCCCGGGATCTTTCCGGCAGCATAAGCTTTTTCCTGGTAATTGACGGTGAGTGGGAAGAAATCCATTCCCGGCTTCAGTGTTCTTTGTGCGACAGCGGTACAGAGTACCTGGGTTCCACCATAGGTAATCATGACGGCACCATCTGCCTGACGGGCAACTTTACCCGTTTCCAATACGAGCGGACGACCGCCCCACATCACTTCCTTGCGATGTACTTCAAACATTTTTTTTCCTTCCAACGCAGTTACGACCCCATGTCGCACTGCCAGTTCGCAGGACCCTATGCCCCGCTTAATATTACTATTTCTTCATTTTCGCAGCCGGAAACCCCATGTTTCCAGATACAGCAAACGCCGGCCTGCCATTGGACAGACAGCCCAAAGCAATCACCGGCGTTTCGATGGGACGAGATCCCCTGACGGGGTTCGTGATCAGTGCTTTACTTACGAATACCAAGACGTTCGATCGTCGTTTGGTAGCGTGATTCCTCAACATTCTTAAGATAGTCGAGTAAGCGGCGACGGCGACTGACCATTTTCAGCAGACCGCGGCGTGAATGTACGTCGCCTTTATGGCCTTTGAAATGCTCGGTCAGGTTCGTAATCCGTTCCGTTAAGATTGCGATCTGGACTTCCGGGGAGCCAGTGTCCCCATCCTTGGTCGCATATTCCTTGATCAGTTCTGCTTTTCTATCTGCAGTGATCGACATCGGTAACTCCTTTATTCAAATATTAAAAACACGAACGGGATACAGCCTCTCGTCTTCCACTTTCGCGATGCCGATAGGAATAATTCCGTCCATAGCACAGACGATACCGTCTGCTTGATTTGGGGCTGCCACGTCATTGCCGTGCCGCACGCGTAATGCCTGCGCCTCCGTCAGGGCCACTGCCGGGATGTCGTCCAGCGGGGTCGTTACAGGAAGCAAGCCTTCAAATTCTGCGGGACACTGCCACAGCTTCTCCAACTTATCCAGTGAAATCGCATTCTTTTCGCAAAAAGAACCGACCCGGGTTCGTCTTAGGTCCACAAGATGTCCAAATGTTCCTAAAGTGCCTGCCAAATCGCGGGCCAGGGCCCTTATATAAGTCCCTTTACCGCAACAAACGTCGAGTACCGCGTGATCACTATCGCGACATTCAACCAATGACATGTCGTGTATCTGGACATCCCGCGCCTGCATGTCAAGGGCCACCCCTTCGCGTGCCAGCTTGTAGGCCCGCTTGCCATCTATTTTGAGGGCGGAGAAAGCCGGTGGGATCTGCTCGATCGTGCCCAGGAAGGCTGGAATAGAGTTCAAAATCTCTTTTTCCATCGGCCGATGACTGGATGTCTCGGTGACTTCTCCCTCGATATCGTCCGTATTGCGTGCTTCACCCCAGCGAACAGTGAACCGATATTCCTTGTCATCGCTCATCATATAATGAACGGTTTTTGTCGCCTCTCCAAGGGCGATCGGCAGGACACCTGTGGCGAAGGGGTCCAAAGTGCCGGCATGACCGACTTTCTGGGCATTGGTAATGCGCTTAACCGCGCCGACAACTGCCGAGGAAGAGAGGCCTGCTGGCTTGTCTATATTCAGCCACCCATGAATAGGAATGCCCCGACGCCGCCGTGCCATTAGGAATTAATCCAGAATATCAGACTGCTTGTTTTTACGCAGCAGTTCATCGATGTGACTGGCATATTCAAAGGAGTCATCCTTCTTGAATACCAGCTTCGGCGTAAATTTCATTGTCAGCTGCCGACCCATTTCAGATTGGATCACACCGGAAGTGCGATTCAGCCCAGCGATGACATTTTCTTCATTTTCACCACCCAGCGGAGTAACGAAAACGGTGGCATTTCTCATATCCGGGCTAGTCTGCACTTCTGTGATGGTGATGGAGGCACCAGCCACATCCGGATCATGAATGAGATCCCTGGTCAAAATACCGGAAATAATATGCCGGAGTTCTTCGCCAACACGAAGCTGACGTTTGCTGGCCATCTTACGGCCGCGCTTAGCATTTGTCATGATATCCTCGCGTTCCAGAACGCTAATAGAGGGGCGCGGTTAAAGTTCGCGCGCCACCTCTTCAATTTCAAAACATTCGATGAAATCACCGACTTGGAGATCGTGGTAATTCTCGAAGGCCATACCACATTCCATGCCGGACTTGACGTCCTTGACCTCATCCTTGAACCGCTTGAGCGTTGACAGGGTCCCTTCATGAATAACGACATTATCCCGCAGCAAGCGGACTTTCGAGCCTCGCTTCACGGTCCCTTCCGTTACCATGCAGCCTGCAATCTTACCGACTTTGGTAATATTGAAGACTTCGCGAATTTCTGCGTAACCGAGGAAGTTTTCGTTGAGCGTCGGAGCCAGCATTCCAGAAAGCAAAGCTTTCATATCGTCGATGACGTTATAAATCACCGAATAATACTGAATGTCGATGCCTTCCTGCTCCGCCTCTTCCCGGGCCTGTTTGTTGGCGCGGGTATTAAATGCGATGATGATCGCACGAGACGCCGCTGCCAGCGAAATATCCGACTCTGTAATACCGCCTACACCGGAATACAGGATCTTCACTGCCACTTCATCAGTTCCGAGTTTTTCAAGGGAGTTGCTGATTGCCTCAGCAGAACCCTGTACGTCGGCCTTAATCACCACAGGAAGCTCGTCAACCGTTCCTTCCTTGATGGCACTGAACATCTGCTCAATAGATCCGCGGGCCGTCGCAGTGACTTTTTTGGTTTTTTCCACACGCTGACGATACTCGGCGATTTCCTTTGCCTTGTTTTCGTTGTCTGTGACCGCAAAATCGTCTCCCGCAACTGGTGTTCCCTGAATACCAAGAACTTCGACAGGAACGGACGGACCGGCTTCGTTGACCTGTTGGCCACGATAGTCAAGGAGAGCGCGAACTTTACCCAGAGCGGCACCCATGACGAAGAAATCGCCAACCCGCAGGGTACCTCGATTAACAAGTACGGTTCCAACCATGCCGCGACCAGTTTCGATTTTGGCTTCGACAACGGTTCCTTGCGCCGATCTATTTGGATTGGCTTTGAGTTCAAGAACCTCTGCCTGCAGTAAAATGGCTTCCTGCAGTTTCTCAAGCCCAGTTCCTTTGGTTGCAGAGACTTCTACATCCAGAACATCACCGCCCATTTCTTCGACAAAAATCTCGTGCTGCAGAAGCTCCTGACGAACCTTGTTAGGGTCGGCAGCCGGCTTGTCGCATTTGTTGATTGCAACAATAATGGGCACTTCAGCGGCTTTCGCATGCTTGATCGCCTCAATGGTTTGCGGCATGACACTGTCGTCGGCTGCAACAACCAGAATAACTATGTCTGTCACTTGAGCGCCGCGCATCCGCATAGCGGTGAAGGCTTCATGGCCCGGTGTATCCAGGAAAGTAATGACATTGCCAGATTCAAGGGTCACCTGATAGGCACCAATATGCTGGGTAATACCCCCAGCTTCGCCGGCAGCGACATCTGATTTCCGAAGGGCATCAAGCAAAGATGTTTTACCATGATCGACATGGCCCATAACAGCAACAACCGGTGCCCGTGGAACCATTAGTCCGGGATCATCGTCTGTGTCACCGCCTAGGCCAATTTCCACATCAGATTCCGCAATCCGCTTGGCTGTATGACCAAATTCCTCAACGACAAGCTCCGCTGTGTCCGCGTCAATTGTTTGGTTGGCAGTTGCCATGATCCCGAGCTTCATGAGGGATTTGATAACATCGACCGAGCGTTCCGTCATACGGTTTGCGAGTTCTTGAACAGAAATAACTTCCGGAATGGTCACTTCCCGGAAAATCTTCTGTGGCGGCTCGGCTGGCTGCATCTGCTGCTTTTTCCGAGCACGACGAATCGAAGCAAGAGACCGTTGTTTCGGGCCTCTATCATCCAGAGCCTCCCCAATAGTCAGGCGACCGGACCGGCGTCTTGGCTCATCCGCCTTGCGAGTGGGAGAGGGACGTTCCTCACCACCAGCGCGACCAGATTTTTGCTGTTTTTTCCGTCCGGCAGCGGCAGGTGCGGGTTCCCCTGGAATGCCTCCTGCGGGGGCATCGCCAGCGCGACCACTACGCGCAGTTTCTTCAGGTTTTGGTGCGGATTTTACTTTTTCACGATGAACAGCCACTTGTGCGTTCTTCGCTGCATCCGCCTCTTCCTGGAGCCGTCGTGCTTCTTCCTCTTCCGCCTTGCGCCGCTCTTCCGGGGAACGCCTTTTAGCAATCTTCGCTTCCTCAGCGGCTTTTGCTTTTTCCTCTTTTTCCCGTTCGGCTGCTTCCGCCGCGAACCGTTTCTCTTCTTCGGCGCGCTCTTTTTCTTCTATGGCCTTGCGTTCATTATCTTTGACAAGCTGCTCGCGGGCTCCGGCGAGAGCCGCAGCTCTGGCTGCCTTCTCGTCCGTTGTCAGAATCTGAGATTTCTTGCTTTCACCGGCTTTTTTCTCGCTCTGCGGAGCAGGAGTCTCCGCCGCTTTTTTGGAAATACTCAGCGGTTTTTTTGCGGTATTGCTGGCAGCTGCCGGACTTTGTGCCGCAGGCTTTTGAGCGCCGAGCGCAGCACCGCGCTTTTTGCGCACTTCCACCTGCACGGTCTTGGAACGACCATGGGTAAAGCTTTGACGGACCTGACCACTTCCGCCAGCGGGCCTTTTCGCTTCTAACGGTTTGTTTAGGCTAAGCGATTTACGCCCATCCTTGTCGTTTGTCTCAGTCATTCTTACTCCGACATTTCGGTTCTTTAGCTTACATGGTCAACAGTCCTAAACTTTGAGAGTCGGGAAACCGCTACCATCAGCTTTTTTGTCAGTCCACCTGGACCAATACTCGCATGAACAACATTTTCCCTTCCCAGTGCCTGACTAAGTTCAGCGTTACTGAACATTTCAACCAAGGGAAGGTTGCCTGCTATCCGTTTCAACTTCTTTCGCCCATCTTCAGCACCATCCGATGCCGCAAAGAGTACGGCAACTTTGCCTGATTTCAGGGCTTTCTCTACTTTCGCAAAGCCAACCGTCACCAAGCCGCTTTTTCTTCCAAGTCCCAACAAAGAAAGACTTCTTTGTTCAAGACCCTTTTCAACGTCTTTCACAAGGCCCTCCGGGACGGTCACAGCCTGTTTGGCCGACTTCCCGAACAACCCCTTCTTCTGTGCCAGCAGGACTGCGTCCTGATCACAACTTATCCAAATCCCGCGCCCCGGTAATTCTTGTTGGATGTCATGAACCAACTGACCGTCGGGCGAAAGTGCAAATCTGAGAAGATCCTCTTTTTCCCGAATTTGTCCAGTGGCTATACACCGACGCTGCGGATCACTCAAGTCTACTTCTCCAATTACGGGTCAGTTTGCCGGAATTTCTTCCTCACTCACCTCCGCGTTTTCAGCAGCCTCCGATACTTCAGCTCCCTCAGATTCTTCGGATTCTTCATCCTCAAACCAATGGGAACGGGCGGCCATGACGATTTCATTGGCGTCCTCCAAACGGATTTCATAATCCCGAAGAATGCCGTCTTCTGGGTTGACCAACTCATCGCCTGACAGGTCAGCCAGATCATCCAATTCTTTCACACCTGCTTCACCCAGGGCGACAATCATTGCAGGCGTAAATGCCTGAAGATTAATAATGTCGTCACTGACACCCAGTTCCTGGCGTTTGGCTTCCAGTTCTGAATTATAGGCTTCCACATATTCCTGGGCACGGCGGCTCAGTTCAGTCGCGATTTCCTCATCGAACCCTTCGATTTCGGCGATTTCAGCGACATCCACATACATGATATCTTCGATCGATGTGAAACCTTCAGCCGCCAGCAGTTGGGCTATGGTCTCGTCAACATCCAGAGCATTCATGAACTCCTGAGTACGCTCAGAGAATTCGGCTTGACGGCGGTTGCTTTCTTCTTCCTCCGTCAGGATGTCAATGTCCCAACCGGACAGCTGAGAAGCCAGCCGGACATTCTGCCCGCGGCGGCCAATGGCCAGGGACAGCTGATCGTCGGGAACCACAACTTCAATACGGTTGGCATCCTCATCCAGGACAACCTTGGCTACCTCTGCAGGCGCCAGAGCATTTACAATGAAGCTCGCCTGGTCCGGAGACCATTGGATAATGTCAATTTTCTCGCCTTGCAGCTCATTAACAACTGCCTGTACCCGAGAGCCTCTCATGCCCACACAGGCACCGACAGGGTCGATGCTGGAATCACTAGAGATCACAGCGATTTTTGCCCGGCTGCCAGGATCACGGGCCACGGCCTTAACTTCAATAATGCCGTCGTAAATTTCCGGTACTTCCTGACCGAAAAGCTTCGACATGAACTGCGGGTGGCTGCGAGACAGAAAGATCTGCGGACCGCGTTGTTCCTGACGAACATCGTAAATATAGGCGCGGATGCGATCACCCTGACGGAAACTTTCTCGCGGTAACATTTCATCACGGCGGACAACAGCATCGGCCTTGCCAAGATCAACGGTCACATTGCCATATTCGACCCGTTTGACGATGCCGTTGACGACTTCACCAACCCGGTCTTTATATTCCTCATACTGACGCTCACGTTCGGCTTCCCGAACCTTTTGAACGATCACCTGCTTGGCGGTTTGCGCGGCGATCCGACCAAAGTCAATGGGAGGCAAGGGCTCGACGATCAGGTCACCTACAACAGCACCTTCTTTTTGGAACTGGGCATCGACGGGCGTTATCTGAGTAGCGTCATTCTCGACTTCTTCTACCACCTCGATAACACGGGCCAGGCGGATCTCGCCGGTTCCGCGGTCAATATTCGCCCGAATATCATTCTCATGACCATATTTGGCACGAGCAGCCTTTTGAATAGCCTCTTCCATTGCCTCGAGGACAATGTCCCGATCAATGACTTTTTCCCGGGCAACCGCATCAGCAACTTGCAACAATTCCAGGCGGTTTAAACTAGCAGCGTTTTCCATGACTAAATTTCCGTCCAAAAAACTTTCTCAAGACTTAAGATGCCGGTGCACTCGCGGCAATCAATTCGTCGGTCAAAATCAATTTTGCTTTTCTCAAATCTGAGAAAGGCAGTTCAACTCTGGTTCCATCATCGGATTGAACCAATATATTCTCGTCTTTCAAGCCCAAAAGCTTACCCCGGTACCGACGCTGTCCGTCCACAGCCTGATCCAGCTCAACCTTGGCCTCGAACCCGGCCCAGCGATCGAAGTCCTTCAGGCGGGTCAAAGGTCTGTCAATACCAGGTGAGGAGACTTCCAGCTCATACGCGCCGGTGATCGGATCCTCAACGTCAAGAAGGGCAGAGACCATACGGCTGACTTCAGTACATCCTTCGATGGTCATGGTGCCGTCCGGTTTTTCAGCCATGATTTGCAACAATTTTTTATCATTGCCTTTCAGGGTCACGCGCACCAACTCGTAGCCCATATCCATTAATGGCGGGCTTATCAGAGCAGTAATTTGATCTACCGGATTCAGCGCTCTATTCTCTTTCTTGACAAAACATAAAAAAACAGCGGACCAGAGGCCCACTGTCCCGGAGCTCATCCTGACGGTGAGCGAACAGTATTTACGCTATATATTATAGCTCAGATAGCGTTTAAGCCAAGCATTTTCTTTACCATAACGCCCTGTATCAGCGAGGGCGGCGCCTGAAACGGTAGTAGACTGGTCGCAAACCTTTGGCGAGCGCTTTTTGCTCATACCGAGTTGGCGGCCAGTCTGCGGGCCGAACCCGCCAGTCCTCTGCCGTTTCCGCTTGCCAGTCGAACTGCTCAGAGTTCAGAAAGTGCCAGAGAATCCATTCCCCATAGCCTGTATGGTCCGTCCCGATCCTAAGTTCGGCGCCATCCTTCAGGACATGGGCCAACCTTTCAATATTTAGCGAAGAAACGAATCGACGCTTGTGATGACTAGTCTTTGGCCATGGATCTGGAAAAAGCAAAAAACCTCTGCTGATAGATCCAGCAGGTAGTTTGTCCAACAGAATCTCAGCGGCATCATTGTGAATTCGCACATTATCTACCCCTGACTTGGTAAGCTTGCCAAGTAGCGTTGCCACCCCATTGAGGAAAGGCTCGCAGCCGATGAAGCCTATTTCAGGGTTGTGCTCTGCCTGCCAGGACAAATGTTCACCGCTTCCGAAACCAATCTCCAGCCAATAATCGGCCATCTCTTTCTTAAACAGTGCAGAAAGGTCGATTTCGCCGTTGGAAATGGGCACGGTGAGCTTGGGCAGCGCCTCATCGATCAGGACCTGTTGCCCTTTGCGAAGAGGTTTGCCGCGACGGCGTCCAAACAGGATGCGTTTTCGGGGCGAGACGTCAGTCGTCATGTTTGATACGCTCAGGCGAGGGCAGTACGCAAGCTATCTGCCAAATCCGTTTTTTCCCAAGAAAAGCCACCATCTGCATCAGGTGACGGGCCAAAATGACCATAGGCTGCTGTGCGGGCATATATCGGTTTATTGAGGCCCAGATGCTCCCGTATGCCCCGTGGGCTCAAATCCATGGCATCCATTAACGCCTTGGCTAGCTTGTCCTCATCTACATTACCGGTTCCATATAGATCGACGTAAAGGGATAAGGGCTTTGAGACCCCAATGGCGTAGGAAACTTGAATGCAGCAGCGATCTGCAAGTCCTGCGGCAACCACATTCTTGGCGAGATAGCGGGACGCGTAAGCAGCCGAGCGATCGACCTTGGTCGGGTCCTTGCCAGAGAAAGCACCCCCACCATGTGGAGCTGCACCGCCATAGGTATCGACGATAATTTTGCGGCCGGTCAACCCTGCGTCACCATCCGGTCCGCCAATAACAAATTTACCTGTCGGATTGACATAAAATTCGTCTTCCGGGCACATCCAGCCATCAGGTAGGCATTCTTCGACATACTTGCGGACAATTTCCCGCACGTCATCCGTTTCTACATCCTCTGTATGCTGAGTCGAAACAACAACCGAGGTCGCCCGAACTGGTTTGCCATTTTCATAGGCCAAGGTTACCTGGCTTTTTGAATCCGGCCCAAACACTTTTTCCTCGCCACTGTGGCGCACTTCTGCCAACCGTTTGAGAATGCTATGGGAATAATAAATCGGCGCTGGCATCAGCACTTCTGTCTCGTTTACCGCATAGCCGAACATGATGCCCTGGTCACCGGCACCCTCATCTTTGTTCCCAGAAGCATCAACCCCTTGAGCGATATCTGATGATTGTTCATGCAAATACACGTCGACAGCGGCATTGCGCCAATGAAAGCCGTCCTGTTCATATCCGATAGCCTTTACAGCTTCCCGGGCGGTTTCTTCAATCAATGCCTTGGAAATGCTGTCCGGCCCGCGGACCTCACCAGCAAGAACAATTCGATTGGTAGTCGTGAGAGTCTCACAAGCGACCCGCGCAAACGGATCATGAGACAAGTACAGATCAACGATGCTGTCAGAAATTCGATCGCAAACCTTGTCAGGATGCCCTTCGGAAACTGACTCGCTAGTAAATAGATAGTTTTGACTTGGCACCGCTCGCCCTTACATTTTTGTCTGTATGCCAGCAGAAGCAAAGTTGCTGGCACCACAGATTAGCCTAATCCAGATTTATAGGCGCACTCTACCCAAAAAGTTAAACGGGTCAAGGATATGTGTGCTGTAAAAGACTATCTACAGGAAGAAAGGTTCACTTCATCATCGCGGTTAGCAATGGATTTCACAACTTCGAACACTCTTTTGCGAACTTCAGAATCCGTGATCCGATAATAGGCGCGCACCAATTCGAGAGTTTCCCGCCTCGAAAGAAACTGATGTTCAAATTTGCTTTCAGGATCTGCAAGATGGTGGTGACCGGAGCTGTCTCGCGATTTTATATCTTCAAAGAAGAAGGACATAGGCACGTTCAGTATTTTGCTCAACTCAAATAGCCTGCTTGCGCCTATTCTGTTTGTTCCCCTTTCATATTTCTGTATTTGCTGAAAAGTTAGGCCCAGACTACTTCCGAGCTTTTGTTGGCTGAGTCCAAGTAGAGTACGGCGAAGCCGGACACGGCTACCCACATGTGCATCAATTGGATGGTTTGGCATAACAAATTTTCCCCAAAATTTTTAAGGCTCGTAGAGCAAGGAAATACCTGCTTTACGCCCTACGACTCCCGCATCGTATGACTAGTATTATGAGGAAAATGGCACTAGTCAAGATGACCGCTACAAAGTAATGATCAAGGACGGCGGCCTAAAAAAACACCGATGATGAGTGCCATGAAAGTAAGGAAAAGCGAGGTATATTCGCCATATTTGCTATAGAAGGTTGGTGTGTTCAGAGGCTTTGGGAGAGCTCCATCTAAAATACCAGTGTCGTTCAAATCCAGACGATCAAGAACCCTCCCGTAGGGATCTATGATTGCAGATATTCCCGTGTTGGCCGCTCGGATTACAGGTACTCCTTGTTCAATCGCCCGTGTTTGGGTGGCGGCGAAATGCTGGTAAGGACCGGAGGTGGTGCCAAACCAGCCGTCATTGGTGATATTCAGTATCCAGGAAAATTCTTCATCACCGCGTACCTCCCAGGGAAAGACAATTTCATAGCAGATCATGGCCCGGGCCGGCGGCAAGCCTGGAAGCCTGACCGTACGATTGGCAGACGGATCAGGTACTGCAAAATCCGACATCTGATCCAAGGCTGGTATTAGGTCTCTCAGCCCTAGCGCCATCGTCAAATCCCGGAGTGGCATATATTCGCCATAGGGAACAAGATGCTGTTTGTCATAGATATCGGTGATTTCACCGTTCTCGTTAAGAACCTGAAGGCTGTTCCAATATTGTCTGATGACTGGATCCTGGCGCGGTGCTCCCGTGGCGATGGCACCACCTGGAGGGACAAACTCAGCGAGCTGTTCCATCAACTGCCGTGAAGTTGTCAGATAGTAAGGCACAGCTGTCTCTGGCCAGATTAGATGGGTTGGGTTATCGCCTGTCTCTGTTTCACTTAAGGCCACCAATTTCCTTAAGTGGCCAAGACGCAAATGCGCCTTCCATTTATCGACCTGGGGAATATTCGGTTGGACAATTCTCAAATTGGTATTTTCATACGCATCCGTCGGCTCGTCCGAGAGGCGCCACTGACCCAAACCATAGAGAATAAGGAGAAATACAGCAGCTGAGGACAACCATTTAACAGAGGATTGCTTAGGCCGATCTGCCTCTCCGAATAGGGATGGAAGTGTGCTGATAAAAACTGTTAACAGGGTGAGGCCAAACACACCGATATATGCTGTGGTCTGCAGCATGGGTAAAAACGCTGACCAGGCATAACCCACAACGTTCCAGGGAAAGCCAGTAAAAATAACTCCCCTGACATATTCAAAAAGGATCCAGATCGCCGAGAAAGCCAGAAGCCTTGGTAGCCCTCTTACTTTTAACAGATAAGTTGTGAGAGTTGCCAAACCGGAGAAAATGGCTAGAAATGCGGGCAGCGCCAGCACAGGCAGCGGAATGAGAATAGCGTGAGTAGCAGCATCCACGGTGAAGGCAACACCGATCCAGTAAAGCCCTGCAATGAACTGCCCCCAGGCAAACCACCAACCGGTAAAGAAAGCCTGCCATCGAGTATTTGCGCTGCTGAGTAGCCAGATGAGACCCGTAAAACAAACCGGGAGCAGAAATATCAGATGAAGCGGTGCCAGGGCACCGGCCACCAGAATACCAAGAATAAAGGCAAGGAGAGCCTTCTTCCAGAAACGAAGGTCAGCAATCCACTTATTCAAGGATATCATGCTGGTTAGCTCGATTTCGGCTTACGCCTGCGGATGCGCACTCGTTTGACTTTCCTTGGATCAGCATCCAGAATTTCGAAATCCAGACCTGCAGAATGGGAAATGATTTCGCCGCGTGTTGGGATCTGACCGGCAAGCTGAAAGACAAGTCCGCCGACGCTGTCCACTTCTTCATCTTCTTCTTCTGGCAAAAGATCGACTTCCAGCAAGGCTTCAAGTTCTTCAATTGAAGCGCGAGCGTCAGCTTCCAGCATGCCATTGTCGTCTACTGTGATGAGCGGCCCTTCTTGAGCATCATGTTCATCTTCAATATCGCCAACAATTTCCTCCACCAGGTCTTCAATGGTCACCAGACCGTCAATGCCGCCATATTCATCAACGACTGCAGCCATATGAATATGAGTGCCGCGCATTTTCAAAAGCAAATCCGGGACTGACATAGACGGGGGAACAAATAGAATTTCCCGACGGAAATTTTGCCAGTTTTCGGCCTCCGGTTTGTTCCAGAAATTGATCAAGTCCTTGATATGGAACATACCAACCACATCGTCTAAGTTTTCTTTGAAGACGGGAAGGCGGGAATGGCTGGTTTCCTTAAACCGCTCTACGACTTTGTCTAAGGGCAGACCGGCTTCCACTGCCTCGATATCGGCACGCGGCACCATGACATCGCTAATGCTAAGCTCGCTAAAGCTAAGAATATTTGTCAGCATCAGTTTTTCTGAAGCATTTATCGACTGCTCAGGATCGTCGTGCTCTTCGATAAGCTCTTCAAGAGTGGAGCGAACACTACCTTCGGATTGCTGGCCGATACCTAAGACGCGTTTCAGAACATGTAAGACGCCGTTTTCGGGCTGTTCCTGTTTCGCTCCTTCTGGCTTTTCCATAATTTCATTGGAGGGCTGGTTGTCACTCATCTTGTTAAAGGGGACTCCTCACATTGGTTGTCCGGTATTTCGTAGGGATTGGGAATCCCTAAACCTCTCAGGATGTCAATTTCAAGTTGCTCCATGATCTGAGCTTCATTCTCGTCTATATGATCGTGCCCGGCAAGGTGTAAAACCCCATGAACAAGGAGATGGCGAAAGTGGTCAGCTATGCTCTTGTGCTGGGCATCTGCCTCCTCCCTTATTGTGTCAGAAGCCATAATAATATCCCCGAACATAAGAGGCTCTTCTGTCAGAGCCGCTTCTTTTAAGGCATCTTCATCAATTAATGTATCTGGGAAGGACAAAACATTCGTTGGTCTATTTTTTTCTCGATAATCCCGATTGAGCTCTCGAATTTCCTTATCTCCCGTCAATACCAAGCTAATTTCAACAACGGGCTGAATCTCACCAGCGATAGGTAATGTACCAAATTCTTCCTGCAATGCGGAAAGGGTCGCTTCGATCACTTCTTTTGTACAAGTCTCCAGGTTGGGCAGGAGATCACGCCAGCTATTGTCCTTAACAGCAATTGCTAACTCAATATCGAAAGGAAGCGAAGTCATCTTTTGCGGTGTCTACCAATTGTCAGCATGACGATGTTGTCAGTGCCTTTCAGTCCGGTTTCGAGTTTTTGGACTTCAAGGCTAGTTGCTTTTCGCGATCATGCTCGCCATAAGCCTTGACGATACGCGTGACCAGTGGATGCCGAACAACATCTGATTCCCCGAAATTTATAAAATCAACCCCTTTAACACCTTGAAGTATCTTGACTGCTTCGTGGAGCCCCGAGCGGACGCCCAAGGGGAGGTCGATCTGACTGAGATCTCCGGTTACTGCCATAGAGGAATTTTCACCCATACGGGTCAGCAGCATCTTCATTTGCACAGGCGTCGTATTTTGCGCTTCGTCGAGAATAATTGCGGCATTTGATAGGGTGCGGCCACGCATGAAGGCGAGGGCGGCAACCTCAATCTCGCCATTCTCTAGTCGTTTCACAACCTCTTCTGCG
Source organism: Pseudomonadota bacterium (assembly GCA_024743055.1). Lineage (GTDB taxonomy): Bacteria > Pseudomonadota > Alphaproteobacteria > Sneathiellales > Sneathiellaceae > Sneathiella. The sequence continues at coordinate 1,622 of JANSXH010000015.1, read as the reverse complement.
GGTAACATGTCATATAGCGCATCATAAAGGGGCCGTAGGTAAGGATCGATTTTATCGCGCATGTCACCTGGCAGAAAGCCGAGCTTTTCACCGGCTTCAACAGCAGGGCGCGCAAGAATAAGACGATCAACCTTGTTTTCAATCAGCATTGATACGGCATTGGCCACAGCGAGATAGGTTTTACCTGTTCCGGCAGGTCCCAGACCGAAAACCAATTCATGCTTGCGAAGCGAATTGACATAATAAGCCTGATTGGTCGATCGGGGGGTAATGCGGCGACGCTTGGTGACAATCATGCTGGCACTCTCAGCGACTGAGGCACGACTTCCGTCTGAGGCTGGATCGTCTCCGGCCATGCGAATGGCGCCGTCCACTTCTCCTTCGGTCACATCCAAACCTTTTTCGAGCCTTTTATAAAGGTCCATCAGGACATTCTTGGCTGCCGTCCGGGCATGCTTACTGCCGGACACGGCCATTTTGTTTCCCCGCGAAGTTACGGAAACCTCCAGCCCTTGTTCAATACGGGCGAGGTAACGATCATGCTCTCCGACCAGTTGGGCTAGGAGATGATTATCCTCGAATTCCAGAATAGTTGTTTCAGGGTCTTTGGGTTTGGTTTTTGACGGATTCTTATTCGGTTGATTTTTAGGCACGTGTGATCCTAAGCCGCATCTGCGACATTACCAGGTTTCAATTCGCCGCGAAGGGAATTGGCATTCCCCTCCCTAACAATGACTTTAGCTATGCGTCCAATACGATGGCTCGGAGACGGGACAAATACTGACTGCATATAGGGACTGCGGCCGACAAGCTGACCATCCCTTTTTCCTTCTCGCTCCAAAAGAACTTCAATTTCCTTGCCGACAAAGGTCTGGTTATAGGCAAGCTGTTGCTTATTGAGGAGTTCCTGAAGTCGCGCAAGCCGCTCTGATTTTACCTCTTCAGCTATCATCTCACCGTCGAGGGCCGCGGCCGGTGTTCCCGGGCGCGGGCTATATTTGAAGCTATAGGCCTGTGCATATTCAACATCGCGAACCAATTGCAGGGTGTCTTCAAAATCCTGATCTGTCTCGCCTGGAAACCCAACGATGAAGTCGCCGGACAGGGCCAGGTCGGGCCGATATCCCCGCAATTTATCAATGATACGCCGATACTCGACTCCCGTATGCCGCCTGTTCATGGCAGAAAGGATGCGGTCAGATCCTGCCTGCACCGGAAGATGTAAGTAAGGCATGAGAATATCAATATCCCTATGGGCACGACATAGTTCCTCGGTCATTTCCAATGGGTGGGACGTTGTATATCGAAGCCGCTGCAGTCCGTCCAACTCCGCCAGTTCCCCGATCAAATCAGAGAGGCTGGCTGCCTTGCCGTCTTTGCCATCCCCATGATAGGCATTCACATGCTCGTCATGGGTGATCTCACGGAGCCACTGGTGCGATGCAGGATCAGGAACATCGGTCAGAGCACTGCAGACAAGGACGATTCCGGCCGCTTCGATCTCCGATTCAACGTCCCGGCGCACCCTAGCTGCGAACAAATTGTAAAGCAGATCTCCTAACGGATCGCCCTGCCTCGTACCGTTCCGATACGCGGACTCGCGGCCACTAGCGGAGCATCTG
>JANSXH010000016.1 GCA_024743055.1 Pseudomonadota bacterium | reverse complement strand
TCTGCCATGAACGGCCTGTCCGTCGCCGGGATGGCTATTGGCGCCACTATTGCTCTGCCAGAGCTTTTACGGCGTGGATATGACAAGCGAATGGTCACTGGCGTCATCCAGGCCGGATCATCCCTTGGGATTCTCGTGCCGCCGTCAGTGGTTCTGGTACTTTACGCGATGATTGCCCGCCAGCCTGTGGGGCAGTTGTGGCTCGCGGGAGTTCTGCCCGGCCTGATGATGGCAGGAATGTTCATTCTCTATATCGCCATTCGCTGCCGCCTGCAGCCAAAGCTCGGCCCTGTGCTGGATGAGGAGGAACGAAAAGTACCTATGGCCGAGAAGTTGCGCCTGCTGAGGGCTGGAATCCTGCCTGTCGTGATATTCGCCTCAATGATGGTGCCGTTCGTCAATGGCTGGACCAGCCTGGTGGAAAGTTCCGCCATCGGTGCCATGGCCGCGTTTATCGCCGCTATTCTAAAAGGGCGGATGACCAAACAGGTATTTGAGACTTCCGTTCGCCAGACCCTCGCCATTTCCTGTATGTTCATGTGGATCATTCTCGCCGCCCTTGGCTTCGGGGCTGTATTTGATGGCCTTGGCGCCGTCCGCGCCATCGAGAATTTGTTCACTGAACAGCTCGGCCTCAATCCCTGGGTCATCCTGATTGTTATGCAGCTGTCTTTCCTGCTGATGGGGACCTTCCTGGATGATACGGCAATGTTGGTGATTGTCGCGCCCCTCTATGTGCCACTGGTCCATGCTCTTGGCTTTGACCTTATCTGGTATGGTATCCTCTATACCATCACTACCCAAATCGCCTATATGACACCGCCCTTCGGTTATAATCTGTTTCTTATGAGAGCCATGGCCCCGCCGGAGATAACCTTGAAGGATATTTATGGATCCATTGCGCCTTTCGTTGCGGTAATGATCCTGGCATTAATTATTGTGATGGCGTTTCCGGAGATTGCCTTATGGCTGCCCGATTATGTGTATGGAAAATAAGATCAAGTGAGAAGGAGCAAATTTTAAACCGACCAAATGACACCCTGAAATTCAACTGAAGGAGAATGTTATGACGACTACCAGACGCAAGTTTCTGACAGGCGCCGCCGCTGCGGCCCCCGCAGCAGCCTTTGCCACCCCGGCCATTGCCCAGTCAAAAATCCGCTGGCGGATGCAAACTTATGCAGGCCCAGCCCTGGCTGAACATGTGATCAAACCTGCTATTGACGCCTTCAACAAGGTCGCCGGTGATGATATGGAGATCGAGCTGTTCTTTGCAGATCAGCTAGTCCCGACCGGAGAGCTGTTTCGCGCCATGCAGAAAGGCACGATCGATGCGGTGCAATCCGATGATGACTCGATGGCCTCACCCACGGAAGTTACAGTATTTGGTGGCTATTTCCCGTTTGCCAGCCGCTACTCCCTCGATGTCCCCGTTCTCTTCAACCAATATGGCCTGAATGAAATCTGGGATGCGGAATATTCAAAGCTCGGTGTGAAACATCTGTCCGCAGGCGCCTGGGATCCCTGCCATTTCGCAACAAAAGATCCTATCAACAGCCTGGAAGACATGAAGGGCAAACGGATCTTCACCTTCCCGACGGCCGGTAGGTTCCTCGCTCAGTTCGGCGTAGTTCCGGTCACTCTGCCTTGGGAAGATATTGAAGTCGCCGTGCAAACCGGGGAGCTTGACGGCATCGCTTGGTCGGGCATAACAGAGGACTATACGGTCGGTTGGGCCGATGTGACCAACTATTTCCTGACTAATAATGTCTCAGGCGCTTGGGCAGGATCCTTCTTCGCCAATATGGATCGGTATAACGAGCTCCCAGAAAAGCTGAAGGAACTGCTGAAGCTGACCATGGACAGCTCCCACTATTACCGACAATGGTGGTACTGGGGCGGAGAAGCCAACCTTCGGGTTAACGGCACTAAGATGAAGCTGACAACTATTCCGGATGAGGAATGGGCAACGGTCGAACAGGCAGCCTGGAAATTCTGGGATGAGATCGCGGCTGAATCTGAGACCAAAGCCAAGGTCGTTAATATCTTCAAGAAATATAACGAAGAGATGCTGAAAGCCGGCCGACCTTATCGCTATACTTAAAACTAAGGATAAGGGCGCCTGGGGGCGCCCTTATTTTTCACTGACCATTACACTACCGGTGGTTAGCGTTTCACCCACTCGCATGGTGATGAATTCTATTTCATTGAGTTGATACAACTCCCGCTGCTTCAATAGCTCTACATAAGGGTCGATCGGACCCTCCGCTGTCATTGGAAACGTCCCCCAATGCATACCGATGCTTTTCTTAGCTTTAATATCCTGATGGATCAGAATGGCCTCCTCGGGATTGACATGATAGGTTTTCATAAAAGATCTCGGGGCATAGCCTCCAATGGGAATAAGGCCAAGATCCACACCTCCCGTCGCTGCGCCAATCTCCTTAAACTGTATTTCGTTATATCCAGTATCTCCGGCGAACCAGATACTGTAATCCCCATAATCAATGAGCCAACTAGCCCACAGGGTTTCATGACGATCAAATAGTCCCCGGGCAGACCAATGTTGCGAAGGCATCGCCTGAATCGTGACATCTTCAAATTGCGACCGGTCCCACCAGTCGCGCTCAACGATCCGGTCAGGACTGATCCCCTGATAGATAAACCATGTCTTCAAACCGAGGGGGACCAGATAAACCGGCTGATCGCCTAAATGGCGGACCGCCACATTATCCAGATGGTCATAATGGTTATGGCTGATGATGACATAGTCGATCTTAGGAAGATCCTTATAGTCCACCACATGCGGCACATATCGCTTCGGCCCAGCAAACGAGACCGGAGAAGCCCGGCCGCCAAAAATTGGATCCGTCAGGATATTCAGTCCGTCTTTCTGGATCAGGAAAGTGGAATGACCCAACCAACTGATTTGAACATTTTCAGGTGGGTTCTGAACCATTGACAAGTCGATATTCTGTATCGGTATTTCGTCGGCCCGTGCTTCATGGTCTGCCCAGACTGTATTGCTGAAATATCTCATGGCAATAAAGTCAAAAAAACTCTTATTGGAATGCTCTACATGAAGATTGCGAAAGCCATCTGCCGTGTGGTGCGGCGGTGAGGATGCGTCTATCACTTTGTCTGCTTGCACTCCACAAGCCGCAGCCAAAAACCCTAATCCCAGGATAACGACAATTCTGACTCGAAGGAGAAGTACATTTACCATCCAATTCATACAAACTTCCTACCCTGTTTTCGCTTTAATTTACGTTAGTTAGGGGCAGCAAGATCACTTTGTCCAAGAAATTCCAACCATTGGTGATGGTCGTCGCGAAGAAACAGCCTTAATTGGATGGTTTTACTGCTTTCGGGCGCCTTTAAAAGGTAGAAGTGCTTGACTGGACGCCTTCTTACTTTCCACTTCCTTGGATATTTTCAGCAGGGTCGCATGACGTTCGTCATCTGTAGGATGGGTATCGAACAGGGCAGATTTGTTTAGGTCCTTACTGCCAGTCCGGGGATTGAGCTTATACATTTTGGCAAAAAATCTACTGCCTTTTTCAACATCATAACCAGCCTGGGCGACCAGATAGGAACCAATGTAGTCAGCCTCTTTTTCCTGCTCTTTGCTATAGGAAAGGATCCCAGCCTGACCTCCTGCAGTTGCCCCGAGATTGGCCATTTCCCCTGCCAGGTTCGCATCCCCTGAGAGAGCTCCCAAAGCCCCAAGCAGGATCGCCCCAACGACGCTGCCGACCGCAGCATGTTTCTGATCTTCGTTTATATGGTCCGCCAAGTGATGACCCATCTCATGACCGATGACCAGGGCCAACTCATCATCACTGCTTGCGTAGGACATTAACCCCGAATAGAGCACGATATTGTTGCTGCCATGCGCATAGGCGTTGACAGTTTCATCATTTTTGAACTGCAATGTCATGAAAGAACAGGAGTTATGCTTCTGATCCGAAGTAAAACGGCAGACCGGCGCCCCGGCAATTTTCAGCTTCTCAAAAATCGCTGTTGCCCGTGCTTTATTATGCACGTAGCTGGTTTCCTGCTTTTGTGGATACTCTTCGAGGGAAATCATCGATTGCGATAGAGCCTTCTCCTGGGCTGTAATACCCGGACTGATATATTCAGGCGTCGAGCAGGCCGCGCAGAGCAATAGCCCAAGTAATGATATCAGCTTTTTCATCTAAAACTTGCCAGTTAGAAGGATAAATTCCACCTACAATACTATCTTTAATTACATATGAGTCAAATTTGCCTCAATTGAACACTAATTACTTCTTCTTAAAGTGGCGTTAAATGCTAACAAAATATCGTCTACCAAAATGACCGTCTCATCTCTAGACGATTTTTCTCGGACACTTCACAAAAACTCCCTTAAGTCTTTTACAAATTCATCAAATTGGTCGTGATGCAACCAATGGCCGGCATTTTCATAGACTTTCAATGTTGCAGTATTGAAATACTCCAAGCGACCATCTTCCGCTGGGTTTGACGCCCAGCTATCTTTGCCATAGCAAAGAAAAGTTGGACAGGAAATGGCGCTCCACAGCTTTTGGGTTTCCTCCTGGCTAATGTCAAATGGGGACCAGACACGCATATAATTGTCAAATTTCCAGCTGAAGGTCCCGTCTTCATTTTGATTGACAGCATGAGTAGTCAAATGAAGGGCCTGAGCATCAGACAAATGTGCATTCTCATCTTTCATGCGGGCGAGAGCATCGTCAAAGGTTTCATAACGGCGATGGGTCCGGGCACTGGCCGAACGCTTTTTCTCGATCCACTCCCGCCAGCGTTCGGCAACCGGTACGGCCTGCGCTTCCTTGATCATTTTGGGTGAAAAACCGAGACCTTCAATAGCCACAAGTTTTTTGACATTATCCGGATACAGCCCCGTGTAGCGAAGCGCTATATTTCCGCCCATAGAATGTGAAACGATCGTGACCGGGTTCAGCTCTTTCTGGTGAATCAGCTGTGCAATATCATAGACATATCCCTGAAGGTTATAATTGCCGTCGGTCGACCATCCGCTGTCACCGTGACCCCGTAAATCCGGCGCGATGATATGCCAGTCATGGCGCAATTCTTCAGCTATCCAGTCCCAATTCCGACAATGATCCCGACCGCCATGGATCAGCAACAAGGGCGGAGCTTCCGGATTTCCCCAATCGACATAGTGAAGTTTGATACGTTGCGAAATATAGCTGTTTGACGTCGGACCCAAAGGTTGCTCCCAATGTGGTTATGTTGATTGAATATCCTACTATATTACGGATGAACAACCATCGTCCATATGGGCAATGTCCGAATTTATATAAGGTTGGTTTTGAGAGAGGTGGCTGGGGTGGCAGGATTCGAACCTGCGCATGACGGGATCAAAACCCGTTGCCTTACCGCTTGGCTACACCCCATCGAGGAGCCTCTTTCTATCCAAAGCAAAACCCAATCTCAAGGCCTATTTTCAAATTTCCCGAAAAATGGAAAAGTTATTCGTTGGGAGAAGTCTCAAAATGCGAGTGGGTGCTCACATTCCAAGTAGGGTAACAGGACTTTATATTTTTTGCGGCCCTTTTAGCTTCCTCTTTCATTGCAAAAATACCGAAGCAGGTTGCGCCGCTGCCACTCATCCTGCTGAGCAGACAATTCGATTGCGATGAAATTTCTTCTAGCACTGTTGCGATCTCTGGAACTAACTCGATCGCAACGGATTGTAGATCATTGCTCCGATGTCCTATCCAGTCCACCAATTCTGACAATTCAGTGGGTAGGTTTTCCGATGAGGGATCTTCATCCGTAAAGGGTGGCGAAAGGCGTTTAAAAACGTCAGGTGTTGAGATAGCCAGACCCGGATTGGCGAGAACCAGATGAAAGTCAGGAAAGTGTGATAGAGGCGTGAGTTTTTCTCCAATCCCTCTCATGATCGCCGGTTTACCAAACAGGCAGGCTGGGACATCGGCCCCAAGTTCAAGCCCAACCTTTGCCAGATCCTCAGGTGTTTTGTTCAGCCTCCAGAACTGATTTAACAACGTAAGAGCAGCGGCGGCATCGGCAGAACCTCCGCCAATTCCAGACGCAACGGGCAGGTTTTTCGAAAGAATAATATGGACGCCGGGCAAATCAGGCTGTCTTGAACTCAGCAACTTCGCTGCCTTCAAAACCAGATTATCCTCTGCTCTTCCAACCTCATCTGAAAAGGGTCCCGTCGTTGTCAGGCTCAGTTCATCTCCAGGAGACAGACTCAATTTATCTCCACCGTCCGGGAAGACAACCAGACTTTCGAGCAGATGATAGCCATCGTCCCGTCTGCCGGTCACGTGCAAGAACAAATTGACTTTGGGTTTCGCGAAAGCAGTTAGCATTGGAACCGTCTCAAAGAAAAGAATCAGGCGATTAGTTTTCCGCCTTTATCTCATCTTTCAAACCGGATTTCAGCTTTTCTTCTATAAGGGGGATCTGATCCGGTGTCGGATCCAGCCAGAGAGCGCGGCGCCATTGATATTTTGCCTCATCGCGCCTTCCAGCACGCCAATAGGCGTCTCCAAGATGATCATTGATGGTCGGATCCGCGGCTTCCAAGGAAACGGCTTTCTCTAGCTGGATGACAGCGTCATCAAATTCTCCGAGGCGATAGTATAGCCAGCCAAGACTGTCGACAATAAATCCATCCCGCGGACGCAAAGAGACAGCCTTTATCAGCATCTCCTTCGCTTCCTCAAGATTTTCGTCCCGATCAACCCAGGAGTAAGCAAGATAGTTGAGCACAGGAGGATAGTCCGGGCGCAGTTCAAGGGACTTGAGCAAATCCGCTTCCGCATTCTTCCATTGCTTGGATTGCTCATAGGCGATGCCACGAGCATAAAATAATGACCAATGCCGGTTTTCGTAATTCTGCAAGCGATCCACGGCGCGGCCATATTGACGCGCCGCCTCGGACCAATCCTTTTGATCCCGATACATGTCCGCTAGGACAACCATGGCCTCGATATCCTCGGGATACTGGGCAGCGATTTCCTCAAGCCAAGTTACTGCTTCATCCTGCTGTCCCATTTTATACTTGGTCCAGGCTGAACGAATCCGTGCATTCTTATAATAGGCGGAGTCACTTTCTATCTGGTTATATAGATTATAGGCTTCCTGCCAACGATCGCCACCTTCAGCAGTTTCCGCCAGCAATACCTGGGCAACCGGGAAGTCTGGCCTGAGCATTAAAGTAAAATATGTATAGGTCGCCGCGAGGCCTACCGCACGTTCCTGACCGATGACTGAGGCCGCGCTATACAAAGCTTCGGCTGCCCCATCAGCAGCAGTATTCAGAACCGGTTCAATTTTCTTGCCGGCTGCCATGTCCTCCAACATCCGATTGATCGTCGGGCTTAAAGGATAGGTTTTGATATATTCTTCGAACAATGCCCGCGCTTCGTCATCCTTGCCTTGTTCAATCAGGAAGGTGCCATAGGACTGAACAAGTCGAACTGCACGGGCGGCAGGACCTTGCATTGCTTTCGCATATTGTTCTTCAGCCCGCTGCACCTGCCCGGAAACATCTACAAGCAATGCCGCGTGATAGTCTTTAAGGGCGTCGAAACCATCGTATTTATCAAGAACATTGAGCTCGGCCAGCGCAGCGTCCACATCGCCTTCACCCATAACAATCCAAGACATCAATAGAGGCTTGACCAGAACATTGAAGCCACTGTCATTGGTCTGTGTCAGATGCTCTTTGGCCTTAGCAAAATCCCCTTTGCGAATGTTATCTATCGCGAGAACCAGATGAGCCGCAGACTTGTCGCCATCGCTTTCAACCAGGATATTGGCAAGTTCAATGGCTTTCTCAACATCGCCCTTTGCCAGTACCGCCTGAAACGCCCCGCGGATCAAATATACATCATCCTGGCGACCAATCAGCGCTTCATCAAAATATTCAGCTGCCGCACCAGCATCTTTTTCGCGGAGGGCATGACGTCCGGCCAGATAACTGCCCGTGTAGGAGGATCCGTAGGCGGAAGCTGTTCCGCCTTCATCAAGAAATGCTTTTGGAAGATTACTGCGTTGTTCGCTAGATTGGCTCGGCCCTGCACAGGCACTTAGCCCTGCAGTGACGATAAAGCCGCCCAATACCGCTTTCATAACTCTTAAACGCGTGCCTGCCATTTCTGTCTCTATCCCTCTCTTGCCAATCCCATGCAAAAGACCAACCAGGTCCCAGGCTAACGAATATGTAGGGCGTGATAGCCGAGAGTTAAACAAATTTCTGACAGACTTCACGCAATTGCTACATATTCGGATAATTCGGGCCACCTGCCCCTTCTGGCACAACCCAGTTAATATTTTGTGTAGGATCCTTGATATCGCAGGTTTTACAATGCACACAGTTCTGCGCATTTATCTGCAATCTTGGATTGGATCCATCGTCGTCCGTCAGGAACTCATAAACACCGGCTGGGCAAAATCTCTGTTCCGGACCGGCATATTCCGTATAGTTTACAGACACAGGCACAGCATCATCCTTCAACGTCAGATGGACAGGCTGGTCTTCCTCATGATTGGTGTTTGAGAGAAATACGGATGATGGCTTGTCAAAAGTATAGACACCGTCATATTTCGGATATTCGATTTTCTTGCAGTCTTTTGCCTTCTTTAGGGCAGAGTGGTCATCGTGATGTTTGAACGTCCAAGGCGCCTTGCCTCGTAACAGTTTCAAATCCAGCCCAGTATAAAGAGTTCCGGCAAGCAAGCCCCATTTGAAGGCCGGGCGGCTGTTTCGAACCCGGAAAAGTTCATCATACACCCAGGAAGACTTGTATTGCTCGGGATAGGCATCAAGAATTGGTGACGGCGCCTCAGCATTCTGTGTCATTTCCGCGGCAATGGCCTCAGCTGCCATCATCCCGGATTTCATCGCAGTATGGGTTCCTTTGATCTTTGGTACATTGAGGAAACCTGCTGAGCAGCCGATGATGGCACCACCCGGGAATACGAGTTCAGGCACTGACTGAAATCCGCCTTCATTAATGGCGCGGGCGCCGTAGGCCACTCGCTTGGCACCCTTCAGCATCTCTTGCATCATCGGATGGGTTTTGAATTTCTGAAACTCGTCATAGGGCGAGAGGTAAGGGTTTTCGTAGTCGAGTGCGACGACATAACCAACATAGGCCTGGTTATTTTCAAAATGATAGACGAAGGATCCCCCATAAGTATTGTGATCCAGCGGCCAGCCAAAGCTATGGAATATTTGACCTTCTTTATGCTGGGATGGATCCAGTTCCCACAATTCCTTGATACCGATACCGAAAGTTTGTGGGTCACAGTTTTCACGGAGGTTGAACTTGTCAAAAAGTACCTTTGTTAGTGATCCACGAACGCCTTCGGCAAATAACGTGTATTTGGCATGAAGTTCCATGCCTGGCTCATAGGCGCCTTTTTTCTCGCCATCGCGGCCAATCCCCATATCGCCAGTGGCAACGCCTTTAACACTTCCATCCTCATTGTAGAGTATTTCAGCCGCCGCGAAGCCGGGATAGACTTCAACTCCAAGCTCTTCCGCCTGTTCTGCCAGCCAGCGACAGAGATTACCAAGACTAATGATATAATTACCATGGTTCCGAAGCTGCCCCGGCAACAGGAAGTTTGGAAACTGCATTTCACTGGCTTCGGTCATGAAAAAGAACTTTTCTGACTTCACCGGAGTGTTGAGAGGAGCGCCCTTCTCTTTCCAGTCGGGGATCAGTTCATCCAGGGCCCGTGTCTCGAACACATTGCCAGACAGTATATGAGCGCCAATCTCGGAGCCTTTTTCCAGTACACAGACATTAATTTCAGTGCCTGTCTCCATACCCAGTTGTCGTAACCGAATGGCAGCAGACAGCCCAGCTGGACCTCCGCCAACAATGACAACATCAAACTCCATAGATTCGCGTTCCATACTAAGCCTCTTCTTCTTCCCCAAATGGACCGATCGCCTTTATTGCTTTGTATCGGAGCAAAATAACCCCGCGCGACGGCCAAATTTCGCCAACTTTATCGACGACACTATATTTTTTTTGCGGTGCGTCAATGCTGTTTGCGACCCACAATGGCGGATATCGGGCGTTCCCCGACGTCCGAGAACAGGTTTTTCTCAGGCCAGTCACCAGTTGGGAAGGCATCAGCAAAAATAGAATTAGGGCAAAGGTGGGAATCAACCAGTAAAAAACGAAACTTGCTGGCTTCTAATTTATTGGCATCACCTGTTAAGATGGCATCATGGGTACTGAAGCAGAAACATACGGGTTATTGAAATTCTATTTGGAGGCTGGCGTCGATGAAACCATCGGTCTCAAGCCAGTGAACCGTTTTGAACGAGTACCGAAGCCGACCTCATCTTCAAAGCCAGTAGAGCTTCCCCGCAAGACGGTCAAGACTGAGCAATTTCCATCGCTTTCTGATGGCATCGCCGCTGCAGAGAAAGCAGCTGGAGGTGCCACAAATCTGGAAGAGCTGAGAGCGGCAATAGAGAAATTTGATGGTTGTGCCCTAAAACAAATGGCGACGACAACGGTTTATGCCAGCGGGAATGCAAGCGCAAAACTTATGATCCTGGATCGGCAGCCTTCCGTTGACGAGGATAGAAGCGGCCAACCTTTTTCAGGGGATGCTGGCGCGTTGCTGGCGAAGATGCTGGCCGCAATTGGGCTGACCCAGGACGATGTCTATTTGACAAGCGTCCTTCCCTGGAGACCGCCAGGCGGACGCAAAGCTACCAAAGAAGAGCTGGCTCTTTGCCTACCATTTGTCAGACGGCATATCGCGTTGCAGGGCCCGGAGATCATCCTTGCCTGCGGCGAAGCTGCGAGTGTCATATTAGGTCAGAATACAAGTATAAACAGACTTCGGGGAAAATGGTCCGAGGTCCCAATTGGAGAGGACAGCTTTGCAGTCCTTCCCATTTTTCATCCCGGATTTTTGCTTGACCATCCATCGTCAAAAAAGTACGCGTGGGCAGACTTGCAAGCTTTAAACGCAAAGTTAAGGAATACGGGTTGAAATGCGCCATATAGACTTCTTTTTAAAAAACGCCCGATTACAGTAGATTAGAGTATTGACCATGCCGGCGCTGCCAAATTTCTATTTTCCCGTTGTCTTTTACATGCGCAGAAGTCTGGCAGGCTTGATCCTAATTGCCGCTCTCTTAGCCTCTATCGGGAACGCGACCGCCGACGAAGTACCTGCCCAATTGAGTTCGAAAGATATAGGACTCTATCAGCAGATCTTTAAGCTGCAGGAGGAGGGTCACTGGAAGCAGGCTAGCGCGCTGATCAAACAGGTCTCCAATCCAATCCTCATGGGTCATGTGAAATTTCAAAGATATATGCATCCTACCAAATATCGTGCCAAGTATGAGGAACTGCATCTTTGGATGAAAGCATATTATGACCACCCCGGGGCTCATCGCCTCTATAAATTGGCGAAAAGTCGACGCCAAAAGGGATGGAAGCCTATCCCAAAACCGCTGCAAAGCCGATATCTTGGGGGAACCGGGCCAGGTCAGCCAATTTTCCTTTCCCGCTCCTATAAAAGCAAGCGCAAACGGTCAGCTCAGACCCGCAACGATGTTGTGCATGCCCATCGCGTCGTCCGTCGCTATTTGTATCGGGGGCAGCCCACCAATGCCGCAAAATATATTGGCCAGAAAAAAATCATCAGGCTTCTTGATCAGGTCGAATATGATCGATTGCGGGAGAAAATCGCAAAATCCTATTTCCTTTACGCCAAGGACAAAAAGGCGCTCGAGTATAGCGAGGCAGCGCTAAAAAAATCACGAAAGCATGTGCCTCTCGCCGATTGGACGGCCGGGCTTGCGGCCTGGCGCCTTGGCGATCTTGAAAAAGCGGCCCGGCATTTTGCTGATCTATCCGAAGCAAGCCGGATTTCCGACTGGAACTATACCGCGGCAAACTGGTGGGCGTCACGGGCATACCTAAAACTCGGCGATCCCAAAACAGCAGTCTATTACTTAAAGAAGACAGCAGAGCAACCTCGCACTTTCTATGGGTTGCTAGCGTTGCGTCAGTTGGGCGTTGAAAAGCCTTTCGGCTGGAACCTGCCAAAGCTAGAGAAAGACGACATCGCCTGGTTATTGAAAATTCCATCCGCCAAACGGGCAATCGCCCTCAGCGAAATCGGTCAATATGATATGGCCGCCCAGGAATTGCGCGCTGCCTTTCCGAGTGCCAATCCAAGATTAGCGCCTCTGTTGCTCGCCTTGTCGGAGCAGATTGGCGCGCCCTCTGTTGCCATGCGTATGGGACTGTATCTTTGGGAATCTGAAGATGTCACCTGGGACGCCGCAATTTATCCCATGCCACGCTGGCAGCCGAAATCCGGCTATTCTGTCGACCGGGCCCTTATCTTCGCCTTTATGCGGCAGGAATCTGGTTTTTATTCTCGTGCGAAAAGCGGTGTCGGGGCAAAGGGCCTGATGCAAATCATGCCGCGGACCGCAACGTATCTCTCCGGAGATCGTTCCTTGCGCAATCGCAACAGTACCAAACTATTCGATCCAGCTTATAATCTGGAACTCGGCCAGAAGTATCTCAATTACCTGATGAATATAAAGAGTATAAACACTAACCTTTTCCACCTGACTGCTGCTTACAATGGCGGCCCGGGCAATCTGAAAAAATGGAAAACGAACACGGAGCATATGGATGATCCGTTGTTTTTTATTGAAGCCATGCCCAGCAAAGAAACGCGTAATTTCATTAAAAGGGTTCTAACAAACTTCTGGATATATCGTCACCGTATGGGCCAAGATCTTCCAGGACTTGATCAGATTGCCGTAGGTGAATGGCCCCACTACCAACATCTGGACCAAAAAACTGAAAAGGTCGCTGACAATGCCAGGAATTGATACCTCCCGCGAATTCATCCCTGTGAGAATTGCAGTCCTGACTGTATCTGATACCCGAGGACTGGCAGAAGATCGCTCCGGCCAGACTTTGGTCGATCGCCTGGAAGGTGCCGGGCATATTTTGGCTGACCGCAAAATCATCACCGATGATATCCCGGATATTCAGGCGGTTTTAAAAACCTGGATCGCGGATGATTCTGTGGATGCGGTGATTTCAACCGGTGGCACTGGTGTAACTGGCCGCGACGTGACCCCAGAGGCTTTCAGTGGTCTCTACGAAAAAGAAATCGCTGGATTTGGCGAGCTTTTTCGCATGTTAAGCTATCAGAAGATCGGCACGTCGACCATTCAATCGAGAGCGACGGCCGGTGTTGCAGGGGGAACTTACCTCTTTGCCCTGCCCGGATCTACAGGAGCTGTCAAGGACGCGTGGGATGATATTCTTGTCCATCAATTGGACTATCGCTTCATGCCCTGTAATTTTGTCGAACTGTTCGACCGGCTGCAGGAACATCAGAAACGAACAAAAAGCTAATTTTGCTCCAATCCTCTGCCATGAAAACCGATTGTTAATGTATTTGAGGTTACACTCAGAAGTATTCAATCATTCTTGGTGAAACAATTGGGGACTATGACGAACTTTTTTACGACGGCGAAGTACCGGCCGCATACCCGTAAAGACCACCGCTACGAACTTCCAAAGCTGAGAATAAAAATAGGAAGCCTCGATTTTGAAACATATGACTGGAGCCTTGGCGGCTTTCGTATAGATGATTTCAAGGGCCGTCCACCGGTTGGTGATCAGGTCACAGTCAATCACCTCTCCTACTCCGAAGAAAATGCTTTTGATGTCAAGGCAACCGCGACAGTTACGCGGGTCCTGATCGGCAAGAACCAGGTGGCTTTCGCCTTTAATGAGTTGGACGAAAAAGCCTTTGAATTACTGGAAATCGCCAGTATGCGGCGTCTTTCACAACTGTCTTCAAAATAGATACAAATGCAAACCAGCCCGGTGCAAACCGGACTGGCTGTATTCTTACCAACCTGTCATCAAGGGGTTACCCAGTAACCGTCGGGAGACAGGCAGGAGACACCTGTTTGGGTATTGACATGTCCCCGATAGCTTATTGTCTGTCGATATCTCTTGCAGATGTTACCGCTGGAATCAATTCCTTCATCCAGAATAACCACCGTTCCACGGCGACCGTTGTCTTTCCAGGTCACGGTATCTCCAACAGGCGCGTCAAGGGCAGAATAAACAGCGTTGTGGTGCCGCTCGATTTGGCGATCGGAAAGGTTGACGACAAAATTGACATTCACAAATGGCCAATAATGACCCCGATATGGGTAATAGCCATAAAACCGAGGTCCGTAATAGGGCTTCACATAGACATATTTCGGTTTGTAATAACGGTGCTTGTAGTAATGCTTGTGCTTATGGCCATAGTAGCGATTTTTGCTTTTCTTAAAATAAACCGGTTTTGCAGGCTTGTATTTGCCATGGCTATTGTAGTGCTTCTTCGATTTATAATAGGAATTGTTCTTTTTATATTTTGATCCGGAATGAGCATATTTCTTGTTTGAATGATAGGCTTTATTGCTCTTGTAATTATAATTCTTGTTATATTTTCCGGAGTGGCCAGCAGAGGTATGACTTTTGCCTCCCCATTGAGTTACCTGTTTCGAATTGCCTCTGGAATTATTGTCTTTACTCCACGCGACAACCGGCTGAACAGCAAAGCTGCCAATCAGAACAATCGCGGACATGATATATCGTATCTTTGGCATTGTTCGATCCTTTCCCATACATCATACACCCTTATTTAACGCTGTCCCGTTCACAAATCCGTCGAAAGAAGTCACATTTATTTTGTTCTTGTTTTGTTCTTTTTTTCTGATAAAATAGATAAATGAGCGACAATCAGATCATTCCCTATATCAAAAGTCTTCGAAGGGGCCGGGGCGCGACCATTAACCCCATGGGACGGTTTGAGCCGGAGCAGAGAGATCGTACCTTTGATGGTTGGACGGAGCCAGAGCCACGAGAGAAAAGACTGCGAACGACTGTGACGATGGAGAAGGCCAAATCCGTCATAAGTCGAAACATTTCACCGGATCTGCCCTTTGAAAGATCCATCAATGCCTATCGCGGGTGCGAGCATGGCTGTATCTATTGTTTCGCCAGGCCAACCCATGCCTTTGTCAATCTATCCCCCGGGTTGGATTTCGAAAGCCGGCTTTTTGCCAAGCCGGATGCCGCAGACCTTTTAACGAAAGAGCTTTCCAGGCCGACTTATTCTTGTCGCCCGATTGCGCTCGGAACCAATACGGATCCCTATCAGCCGATTGAACGGGATCTGAAGATTACTCGGGACATCCTAACTGTACTGGCAGAGGCTAAACATCCTTTCTCGATTACGACTAAGTCCAGCCTGGTTTTGCGGGATCTCGATATTCTGACTCCTTTGGCAAAAGATAACCTTGTTTCTGTTGGCATGTCCGTGACCAGTCTCGACAACCGACTGTCCCGCGCGATGGAACCACGGGCCTGCTCACCGCAAAAAAGGATTGCGGCAATCCGAGAACTGAGCGAGGCCGGGGTTCCAACTATTGTGCAAGTCGCTCCCGTAATTCCGGCTCTCAATGATCCGGAGATGGAAGATATCCTGGAAGCCGCCAAAGAGGCTGGAGCAGTCAGTGCGATCTATCTGCTGCTGCGTTTACCGGGAGAAGTTGCCGAGCTGTTTGAAAATTGGCTCATAGAAACTTTCCCTGATCGGGCTTCGCGGGTCATGAAGCTTGTGCGCTCTACCAGGGGCGGTAAGAATTATGAGGCAGCCTTCGGCACTCGTATGGTTGGCAGAGGGCCTTACGCCGCCCTTATTAATCAAAGATTCAAACTGGCCTGTCGGCATCTGGGTTTCACCCGCAGTAAATATGACCTTGCAACTGATTTATTCCAGAAACCCAACCCAGACAGACGGCAAATGAGTCTGTTTTGATGCAGAAAATCATTTCCGGGATTGGCCTGTTGATGAGAGAGGGGTAGCATTGAAGGATGCTTTCAATACTGTCTCAGGTCGATGCCGTCACATAACATTTTTCCAGATCTTTCCCTTGAGGAGGCTGCAACAGGCATTGTCGCCGGTGTCGATGAAGTGGGCCGTGGCCCTTTTGCCGGACCCGTAGTTGCATCCGCAGTCATATTGGATCGCGATCGGCTCCCTCCCGGCATTCAAGACAGCAAAAATCTCTCCAGGGCAAAGCGAGAGGAGCTTTTTGAACTGATAATGGCGACAGCAACTGTCGGTATTGGGGAAGCCAGTGTAGAGGAGATAGACACCCTTAATATATTGCAAGCAACATTGCTGGCTATGAGGCGGGCTGTTGAAGCCCTTTCACATACCCCCAATTGGGCTTTGGTGGATGGAAACAAGGACCCCGGGCTTGGGATAAATACCCGAACTGTCATCAAGGGAGATGCAAAATCTTTGTCGATTGCCGCGGCTTCAATTGTGGCAAAAGTGACACGGGATCGGAAAATGTGCAGATTTGCTGAAGACTATCCACACTATGGGTGGGAGCGAAATTCTGGCTATGGCACGGCGGAACATCGCAAGGGATTGCGTGATTTTGGCGTCACACCACTACATAGGCGAAGCTTCGCCCCCATTCGCGAACTTCTCAAAAGCTGTTAATTTTAACTTTAGAACTGTCGGTTAAGATACTGATTCAACAAATATATTGACGCAGCGAATCGACCGAATCAGTATTGCGTCAATTGAAACGATTTGAACGGTTCACATGACTGACACAAAAAAACTGCCCTTGAACAAGATCCTCAAAGGGGATTGCATTGATCTGATGAACAGTCTGCCGGAGAAATCCGTAGACATGATTTTCGCCGACCCTCCCTACAACATGCAACTCTCTGGCGACCTTCGTCGGCCGGATGATAGCCATGTGGATGCGGTCAATGATGACTGGGACCAGTTTGACAGCTTCGCCGCCTATGACAAATTTACCCATGCCTGGCTCAGTGCAGCGAAACGAGTTCTGAAAGATAACGGAACCCTGTGGGTCATCGGCTCCTATCACAATATTTTCAGGGTCGGAGCTTCTCTTCAGGATTTGGGATATTGGGTTCTCAATGACGTCATCTGGCGCAAGACCAATCCGATGCCCAACTTTCGCGGCACCCGCTTCACCAATGCCCATGAGACGCTGATCTGGTGCTCAAAAAGCCAGGATGCTCGCAATCTCACCTTCAACTATGATGCCCTCAAAGTCATGAATGATGATGTCCAGATGCGCTCCGACTGGCATCTGCCCATTTGCAGTGGCGGTGAGCGTCTGAAAGTGGATGGAGAGAAGGCCCATACCACACAGAAACCGGAATCACTGCTCTATCGGGTTATGATGGCAGCCTCCAATCCAGATGATGTGGTGCTTGATCCGTTTTTCGGCACAGGCACAACCGGCGCGGTCGCCAAAAAACTCGGCCGTAACTATATCGGCCTGGAAAGGGAGCAGAAATATATATCGGTTGCCCGGGACCGTATTCGCAAAGTGCAGCCGCTGGCTCCAGATGATCTGGAGGCCACGAAAGGTAAACGGCAGGAACCCAGGATCCCATTCGGTTCCGTCGTCGAACGCGGACTTTTATCCGCAGGTCAGGTTTTATTTGATGCCAGAAAACGATATAAAGCAAAAGTGCGTCCTGATGGCAGCCTTGTCGCCTCTGATGTAAGCGGGTCCATTCATAAAGTCGGCGCCCAACTGCAGGGCGCCAGCACCTGCAACGGATGGACCTTCTGGCATTTTGATGCAGAAGGAAAATCAGTATCAATTGACGTCTTGCGTCAACAGGTGCGCGCCGAAATGAATTAGGGGCCTCTGCCCCACGATTAAAGGGGTAGAAATAATGAAAAAAATTCTAGCAATATCTATGGTATCCACCTTTACCCTGACAGGGTTCCTGGGTCTAGCTCAGGCCTATGAAGAATCCCGCTTTCTTGGTATTGATCGCAATGCCGACAATATGATCTCCATGGAAGAAGCTGCGGACTATCGGACTAGGCTTTTCAAGGAGTATGATCTGAATTCGGACGGCAAGGTGGAGTATGAGGAGTATATCCAGGCTGAGAGCCTGCGGCCTGCCACAGCCGCTGCAAATTCTGAAGTCCCTGTTCCCGATGAATACCGTCAAATGGACAGTGATGGCGATACAGTTGTCACTCTTGAAGAAGCAAAAGCTGCAGGGGTTGAGCGCTTCAAGGCTTTAGACAAAAACGCCGATCAGTTGGTCTCGAAGGAAGAATTTGTGAATCCTGGTCTTTAAGAACCTAAAGCAAACTACCCTGACCCTCTTGCACTGATTTCGCCACCTTGCGCATCAAGGTGGGCAAAGCATATTGATCGAAGTTTTCTGGCTTCGACCAGAAAGTATCTGCAATATTCAGATCTAATCGGTCTAAAACAGTCAATCTCACGGGTAGAAGTTCCAAATGGAAATGCGTAAAGGTGTGGCGTACGGTCTCTCGCGTTTCCCAACTTTCGTATACTCGAAATCCGGAATTGGAAATAAGAGCAGCCACAGCGTCTTTCGGCGAGACCGGTTTCTCCTGCCAATCGGTCGAAGGAAACTCCATCATACCTCCAAGAAGACCCTTTTCCGCCCGTCGGTGCAACAACACCGCCCCTTCCCCATCCTGCAGCCAGAAAATGACCGCGCGGCGGGTAGGTTTTTTCTTCTTTGGCGCCTTTACAGGATAAGTCTCCATATCCGAATGGTCAAAGGCAGTACAATACCGGGAAACCGGACAACGGCTACAGCCTGGATTGCGAGGAGTACAGATGGTCGCGCCAATATCCATGAGAGCTTGCGCGTAATCGCCGGCTCGGGCAGCCGGAGTACGCAGGGCAGCTTCCTCGGTAATGGGCTTTTTGGCGGCTGGTAATGGGACTCTGATACGGCAAACCCGCGAAATAATCCGCTCAATATTACCATCGACAACGGTTTCCGACTGGGCATAAGCAATAGCTGCGATTGCTGCTGCCGTGTAAGGCCCGATCCCCGGTAAATCCAAGAGGCCTTTTAGAGTATTGGGAAAAATCCCGTTATGTTGGTTCGTGACGGCCTGCGCACATTTATGCAGATTTCTAGCCCTTGCGTAATAGCCAAGGCCGGCCCAGGCAGTCAGAATTTCATCTAATTCTGCCACGGCCATGTCCTTTACTGACGGCCAGGACTTCAGAAATTTTTCGAAATAAGGACCGACGGTCACAACGGTGGTTTGCTGCAGCATGATTTCGCTCAGCCAGACATGATACGGATCCGGTTTCTCCCCTGGTGGACTACGCCACGGTAAGCTTCTGGCATTCTCGTCATACCAGGCGAGTACATCCGACGAAAAGGTCTGTTGCTGAAGGCGTTGATCGGTCATATTAAGGACAGGTTTATGGAGCAGTTTAGCAAGGCTGGCAATAGTCAGCTAGTTGGATACAGGTGGGAAAGTTTTCCTTTTGAGAAAAATCCAGAAAACACGCCTTCCGCGGGCGATAGGCAGCCTTGTAGGAAAATCAGCGCGAGCGGCCCTGGTAAGACGGGGCTTTGCTCAAGCAGACATCCTATCCAACTGGCTTTCGATCGTTGGACCTAATCTCGCAGATAACTCAAGCCCGGAAAAACTGAACTATTCCAGGAAGAGCAATAATGAAGCTACATTGCGGGTTCGGGTTGCGCCAGGTTGGGCGCCTGAATTCCAGCATTTCGAGCCCCTTATCATCGACAGGATCAACAGTTTTTTCGGGTATCGAGCCGTTGCAAAACTCCAACTCATTCAGGCCCCAGTTTCCCGGTCCAAACCAGAGAGAGTAAAGCAAACTACCCCGCTTACAGAAGAGCAAGGGCAATGGATTAAGGAAGTGACAGAAAATATTGGAGATGAAGACCTCAAGAGGCGACTAACAGCAATTGCTGAATCCCTCGTCCGCTCACGTAACTGTGACTGAACATTCGAAGGATTGTAGTGGAAAGCCTCCCTCTACCATGGAAAATAAAGAAATACAGATTATCTTGCCATTGTGTGAATGAATCGTTTGAGGAATTAGTTATGAAAAGTTATACTACCACCATATCTAGTAGGGAAGAGCGTAAATTGGCCGTTTCTCGCCGACATTTTGTAGTTTCAGGAGCAACATTGCCGTTGGCAGCCACCGCTTTGGCTGGCGGAATGGTGCCTTTTGCTGCACAGGCTGCAGAGCCGGAAATGCAGGATACGGACCGGGTTTTAGGCGATCGTGATGCGCCTCTGACGATTATCGAATATGCATCGATGACCTGCCCCCATTGTGCAAGCTTCCATTTGGGAAGTTTCGTCGATATCAAAGAAAATTATATCGATACTGGCAAGGCAAAGCTGGTCTTCAGGCATTTCCCGTTTGATCGCTACGCATTTCAAGCGTCAGTCCTCGCTGAATGCTCCGGGCCCGACAAATTCTTTGCAGTTACCGATATCCTGTTTAAGCGTCAGGCGGAATGGGCACGTGCCAGCGACCCGACACAGGCGTTGATCAAAATTGGCAAACAGGCTGGAATCAGCCAGTCAAAGTTTGAAGCTTGCCTGGCCGACGAGGCACTCGGGGAAGCCATTTTGTCGCAGCGATTGGTGGGCTCGACGGAATATAAAGTGAATTCAACGCCGACCCTTTTCATCGAGGGTGAAAAGTACGAACAGAACAGGGATTTTCCAACCCTGGACTCTCATCTGAAATCTTTGTTGTAGTCCTAGTAGCTTATAAAATGGAGAGGCCGTGAAGTTTACACAATTACGTCTGTCGGGATTTAAGTCCTTTGTGGAGCCGACAGAACTTCTGATTAAAGACGGCCTCACCGGAATTGTTGGTCCAAATGGATGCGGCAAATCCAACCTTGTCGAAGCTCTGACCTGGGTGATGGGGGAGACTTCCGCCAAGAATATGCGGGGCGGTGCCATGGATGATGTCATATTTGCTGGCACCGCATCCAGGCCGCCACGCAATGCGGCTGAAGTATCTTTGGGCCTGGATAATAAAGAGCGTAAAGCACCTGCCAGCTATAATGACTCATCTGAGCTCGATATCACGCGCCGCATTCGACGCGAGTCCGGCTCCGATTACCGTATTAACGGGAAAGTCACGAGAGCCCGGGATGTCCAGCTCCTATTTGCCGACCTGGCGACGGGCGCTCATTCTACTGCCATCGTTAGCCAAGGGCGTGTTGGCGCCCTGATCAATGCAAAGCCGAAAGAAAGACGCCACCTCCTTGAGGAAGCAGCGGGCATTTCTGGATTGCATTCCCGCCGCCATGAAGCAGAACTCAGGCTGAATTCAGCTGAAACAAATCTTGAGCGCGTTGATGACGTGGTCGAACAGCTTGAAGCCCAGCTCGGCAACCTCAAACGTCAGGCCAGACAGGCAAATCGCTATCGCAATATCTCCGGCCATATCCGCAAGGCGGAGGCGATGCTTCTGTATAAGAAATATTCTCTGGCAACGGAAAAGTCTCTGGAAGCTCGCTCAAAATATGAGGAAGCCGTCTCAGCTGTCAACGAACTGACCCGTCAGGCGGCACGCGCAGAAACTGCCAGCGTGAAAGCAAATGAAGCTTTGAAGCCTCTGCGTGACAAAGAGGCGGAGGCTGCAGCGGCAGTCCATCGTCTCACGTTGGCCCGTGAAAACCTTGACGCTGAAGAAGAACGAGCCCGGCAGGCAAAAGAAAAACTGGAAGGTCGGAAGAATCAGATTTCCAGCGACATGGCCCGTGAGAAAAATCTCGAGAAAGATTCAGCAGAGGCCATAACCCGCCTTGAAGCAGAAAAGTTAGAGCTTATTGAAGCCAGCAAACAAGATGCGCCTACCATTGAAAAGCTACTCGCAAACGTAAATTCACTTCAAACGGAGGTGAACAGCTTACAGGCTGATTTTGACACAGAGACGGAAAAAGTGGCTGCAGCGGTGGCGGAAAGCAACACCCTAACCCAACAGATTACTTCCGAGACTGAGCATCTGGAGCGGATGAAATCCCGCCTGGCCGAATTTGAAAAAGAAAAACAAGTACTTGAGATTGCTTTAAGCGCCATTGGCGACAGCCCGCAATCCAATCGATCTCTAGAAGATGGGATTGCCTCCCTAAATCAACTTGCCAGCCAGTATGATGCTCTAGAAGCTTCGCGGCTTGCGGCAGACAGCCAGGAACGAGAGAACCAGCAATCCCTGAAAACAGCGGAAAGTGATGTTACTCATCTTAAGGCGGAAGAGACGGCACTATTACGACTTCTCGAGACAGCAAGCGAGGGAGAGTGGCCGGCCATCATTGAAGGCTTAAAAGTAAAGGCCGGATATGAAGTTGCGCTTGGCGCTGCACTTGGTGACGAGTTGGAAGCGCCAACAGATCCAGAGGCGCCGGTCTTTTGGTCTGACAATGCCGCGAAGAAAATAAGCCAGGGATTCCCTGACGAACTTGAAACGTTGAATAAATTTGTTTCTGGTCAGGAGAGCCTTAAAGCACGGCTCTCGCAGATTGCTGTCGTATCTCAGGAAATTGGGGACAAACTGCAACCCGCGTTAAAGCCCGGCCAGCGACTGGTCTCGCGTGATGGCGACCTTTGGCGTTGGGATGGATATGTTCGAAAAGCAGGCGCCACTACTGCTGCAGCCGTCCGGCTTGAGCAACGCAATCGATTGCAAGAGATTCAAGCGGACCTTGTCGAAAAACAAGAATCTCTTGAAAAGGCGCGTAAGAACCTTGATCAGGCGTCAGAGAAATCAAAAATTTCCCAGGAAGCCCTGACCAAGTGTCGGGCTGAACAGCGGGAATTGGAACAATCTGTCTCCAAGCTCCGGGCCTTGCATGCGGAGGAAACCCGGGTCGCTGCTGCCAAGCAATCTCGCCTCACCTCTCTAAATGAAAGTGAGAATGAGCTCCGCTCTGAAATTTCAAGCCTTGAAGCCAGCTTGGGTGAGAAGCACGACACAATGGATGCCCTGCCCGACACATCCGTTCGCCGTGAAAGTTTGCAAAAGCTGAAAGCTGAATTGGCTGATTCACGAGAAAATCTAGCAATTGTTCGCAGCGAATCAGATCAAAAGCAAAGAGAGTCTGCGAGCCGCAAGGACCGCCTGGCCAGCATCGATCAGGAAACAGCAAACTGGATTGAACGCAATAAGAATATGGCGGAACATTTCGTCCAGCTTGAAATGCGCTTTAACGATACCAGGCAGGAACTTCAGGAACTGGAAGGTAGACCTGAGGAAATTGCCGCCAAACGCAACAGCTTGATGGACGAAGTCGCTCGGGCGGAAGGTGCACGCAGCAGCATCAAAGACAAACTGGCCGAGGCTGAGGCCATATTGGCGGAATGTGATTCAGCGCTGCGTAAATGTCAGGAAGCATTGGCATCCTGCCGGGAGGAACGCGTTAAGTACCAGTCGGATATGGAGCATTCAAGCCAGATCCTTTCAGGCCTTTCAGAACAAATTTCTGAAAAACTGGACTGTAAGCCGGACCAAATACTGGAAGCTGGCGGAATTTCTGAAGGTGAGGACATCCCACCTGTTGATGCAAGTGAACGACGGTTGGAGCGCTTGAAGAAAGAGCGCGATGGCATGGGGCCGGTAAATCTAAGGGCTGAGATTGAAGCCAAGGAAGTTGAAGAGCAGCTTTCAACTTTGCAAAAAGAGCGTGAAGATCTCGAATCAGCCATTGCTCGCCTACGTCAGGGCATCGCCAGCCTCAATAAAGAAGGCCGGCAACGGCTTCTCGCCGCATTTAAAGACGTCGACAAGCATTTCCAGGACCTGTTCAAGCGGGTATTTGGCGGAGGGAGCGCCCATCTGACCCTTACCGAATCTGATGACCCGCTTTCTGCCGGTCTCGAAATCATGGCCAGCCCGCCGGGCAAGAAACTGCAACTCATGTCTCTTTTGTCTGGCGGTGAGCAGGCCCTGACGGCCGTCGCGTTACTATTCGCCGTATTTTTAACGAATCCCGCGCCAATTTGTGTGCTGGATGAGGTCGATGCCCCACTTGATGACGTTAATGTTGAGCGTTTATGTCATTTGCTGGAGGGAATTGCTGAAAATTCAGACACGCGTTTCCTGGTCGTTACCCATCATCCGATCACCATGGCCCGCATGGATCGCCTGTTTGGGGTTACCATGGCGGAACGGGGCATTTCCCAGCTTGTCTCGGTCGATTTGGAAAAAGCAAAGCTGATCACCGAAACTGCTGCCTGAGGCCATTTTCCTTCACTTTAAGCGATAATTTGCGGTCCCTGCAGGAATGTGGAAAAAGCGGGTTGTTGGGTCTTGACACTAGGGGGGGCAGACCGTATGTTTCCGGCGATTTCTATAGGGGAGAATGACGGTGTGACCCGTTCCATAAGGAGACGGAAATGACCGACAAAGATCCTCCTTCGAAAGACGAGTTTAAGGCTCGACTTGCAAAGGCGCAGCAAAAACAGGAAGAAGCTTCCTGGGAAAGCCGCGATTTGAAGGTAGAGCGGTCCGGCGCATATGGCCGAGCCTGGCGATTATCGGTAGAGATTGTTGCAGCGCTTGCTTTATGTGGCTGGTTCGGCTGGTTGCTTGACAGATGGTTGGACACGAAGCCTTGGTTGTTGTTGGTGTTTTTGATAATTGGCGCGGGCGTTGGATTATATAACGTCTTTAAGGTCGCCAAGCAGATGAACACCGGTGATTTGGACGAGTAGATATCGCTACATTGGCTGATATTTAGGGTTTGTTGAAACAAAGAAGGCGGGACCAACAAAATGGCGGCAGATCAGAGCCCCCTCGCACAGTTTGAAATCAAGAGACTTGTTCCGATGGATGTCGGCGGTCTTGACGTTTCCTTCACAAATGCCTCTCTTTTCATGGTGATTGCTATTGCGGCCATCACCTTGTTTCTGACATTGAGTATGCGCGGTAAAGCCCTTGTTCCGGGTCGCATGCAGTCGGTGGCCGAGCTCAGCTATGAGTTTATTGCAAATATGGTGAAAGATAACGTGGGATCTGAAGGCCGGAAGTATTTCCCCTTCATCTTTACCCTGTTCATGTTTGTCTTGTTCTGCAACCTGCTGGGAATGATTCCCTATACCTTTACTGTTACCAGCCAGATCATCGTCACCTTTGCTCTGGCGGCTTTGGTTTTCATCGGCGTGACCTTGATTGGCATCATCAAGCACGGGTTTAAATTCCTGACATTCTTCGTGCCAAGCGGTGTTCCCGTGGTTCTGCTAGTCATTCTTGTCCCGATCGAAGTCATCTCCTATTTTGTCCGGCCGATCAGCCTGTCTGTTCGGCTTTTCGCCAATATGCTCGCGGGTCATACTCTGCTGAAGGTATTTGGTGGATTTGTTGTGGGTCTTGGCCTTTACCTAGGCTGGTTGCCTCTTGGATTTATTGTTGTCCTGACAGGTTTGGAATTCCTCGTCGCCTTCTTGCAGGCTTACGTGTTTGCCATTTTGTCATGTCTCTATCTGAATGATGCACTTCATCTGCATCACTGAGTTTAAGTTTTCACCATTAGAGTTGTTCTTGTTTTAGAAGGAAGAAGATCATGGAATTAGAAGCCGCAAAGATGATTGGTGCTGGCCTTGCAACGATTGCACTTGCCGGTGTGGGTGTAGGTATTGGTAATATCTTTGGATCCTACGTCTCAGGCTCACTGCGCAACCCTGCAGCTGCTCCGAAAGTTTTCGGTAACGTTCTGCTTGGCTTCGCACTGACAGAAGCTGTTGCTCTGTTTGCGCTTGTTATCGCATTCTTGATCCTGTTCGGATAATCAGCAGCCAACGCTGCTCATCGTCGAACTTTAGGATTTAGGATCGGTCATGCCGCAACTCGATGTATCATATTTTCCGCCTCAGCTCGTTTGGCTGGCGATAACCTTTGTGGTTCTGTATTTTCTGATGGCTCGTCTTGCCATTCCGAAAATCTCAGAAGTCCTGGAAAATCGTCAGAACCGTATTTCTTCTGATCTCGAAGAAGCAAAACGGCTGAGCGAAGATGCCGATAAGGCCAAGGCTGATTATGAAGCCTCATTGGCGGAAGCCCGCTCTAAAGCTCATGGTATCGTTTCTGAACTGAAAGCCGAAATGGCCAAGGAACAGGATGCCAGTAAGGCAGAGCTGGACAGCAAACTTGCTGTCCAGGCCAAGGAAGCTGAAGCCAGTATTCAAGCCGCCAAAGAAACAGCCCTTGGCCATGTTCGGGACATTGCCGCCGATGCCGCCAAGACAACAGTTGGTCGTTTGGTCGATTTGAATGTCTCTGATGCTGATGTCAGCTCGGCTGTTGAAGCCAGCATGAAGGGAGGCGCCTGATGTTTCAAGATCCCACCTTTTGGGTCGCTGTCGCCTT
This sequence comes from Pseudomonadota bacterium, assembly GCA_024743055.1. Lineage (GTDB taxonomy): Bacteria > Pseudomonadota > Alphaproteobacteria > Sneathiellales > Sneathiellaceae > Sneathiella. The sequence continues at coordinate 58,357 of JANSXH010000016.1, read as the reverse complement.
TTTCGGTTTTCTGGCTCTCATTACATATTTCAAGGCCCCTGCGCTGATTGCCAAGCAATTGGATGATCGGGCAGATCGGATCAAGACCGAGCTGGATGAGGCTCAAAAGCTCCGGGAAGACGCACAAGCCTTGTTTGCCGATTATCAGCGCCAGCAAAGAGATGCGCTGAAGACAGCTGATGAGATTGTCGCCAGGGCGAAAGAAGACGCTGAAATCCTGCGTAAAGAAAGCATTGCGGAACTTGAAAATTCATTGGCCCGTCGGCAGGAGTTGGCGGAAGCCAAGATTCGCCAGGCTGAGGAAAAGGCGGTTGCCGAAGTTCAGAACATAGCAGTTGATGTAGCCATCGCTGCCGCAGGCAAGCTGATGACGGATGGATTGAAAGAGGATCAGTCGGAAGCTTTGGTCGAGAAATCGATTAAGGATCTGAGTTCTCAACTGAACTAACATTTCATAGATTAAAAAAAGCCCCGTAGATCCTACGGGGCTTTTTTTTACTGGCATTCCTTGCCAGTGACGAACTTTCTTCAAGATGCCTGAGACAGCTTTTCCTCTTCCTCATCAGTTTCCGGAACCCAACGCAGGACCGGATGGCGGGCGGCGCCCGTTTCATCAAGCCGCCGGCGGGGTGCAAAACGCGGTGCCTGCTCAAACATCTCAGTTTCTCCTGCCTTGGCCTTTTCCAAAAGATAACGCATGGTTCCAATGAACTGATCGAGGGTTTGCCGTGATTCACTTTCTGTCGGCTCAATCAGCATGGCGCCATGAACAACCAGAGGGAAATACATCGTCATCGGATGGTAACCCTCATCGATCAAGGCTTTGGCCAGATCCAGAGTTGTCACACCTGTCCCCTTCAAGCTGCTGTCATCAAACAGGGCCTCATGCATACATATACCTTCAAAAGGGGAGCGCATCAGATCGTCCAGTCCAACCCTAATATAGTTGGCATTGAGAACAGCATCTTCCGCAATCTGCCTCAGCCCATCAGAACCGTGGCTTTGCATATAGGCTAAGGCTCGGATGAACATCCCCATCTGGCCATGATAGCCTTTCATGCGGCCAAAACTTTTTTCGGCCTGTCCCTCCTGATGCTCCACTAAATCGAATCCGTTATCTCCGTGAGTAATAAAAGGCACTGGCGCGAAAGCGGACAACGCATCCGAAAGGACAACTGGCCCAGAACCAGGGCCACCGCCGCCATGGGGAGTGGAAAAGGTTTTATGGAGGTTGATATGCATAGCATCAACGCCGAGATCACCGGGTCTTGTCCGTCCTAAAATGGCGTTCAAGTTGGCACCATCGCAGTAAAAATAGGCCCCAATTTCATGAACCATACCGGCGATTTTTTTAACATCGGATTCAAACAAACCGCAAGTATTCGGGTTTGTCAGCATGACACCGGCCACATCGGGCCCAAGTTTTTCAGCGAAAGCGTCAAGATCCATACGCCCATCCTCTCGAGCGGGTACAGCATCCACCTTGTAGCCACAGAGGGCGGCTGTCGCCGGATTAGTTCCATGGGCCGATTCTGGTACCAGAATGCGAGTGCGGGCTTCTCCCTTGGCTTCATGGGCGGCACGAATAGCCATAACACCGCACAGCTCCCCATGGGCGCCAGCTGCCGGGGACATAGCCACTGCTGGCATGCCCGTAATCGTCTTCAGCCAATGGGCCAGGCTATCGATCAGTTCCAGTGCTCCCTGTACGGTACTGGTTGGCTGCATCGGATGCAGATCGCCAAGACCAGCGAGACGAGCCACCTTTTCATTGATCCGGGGGTTATGCTTCATGGTGCAGGAACCCAACGGATAAAAACCTGAATCGATGGCGTAATTCTGGCGGCTGAGTCGCACAAAATGACGCAAAACCTGAGGTTCAGATAGATCTGGCAGACCAATGGGGTTTTTGCGGGCAATCGAACCCAAACGGCTTTCGACTTGCTTCGGCTCGGCCATATCAACGCCAATCCGGCCATCCAACCCTTGCTCGAAAATCAAAGGGGATTCTAGGTTTAATCCCTTGTTACCTGAATAGGTTTCACTGCCCTGGCCGATTTCCGTGGAGCTCTCTGCGGGCTGTGTCGGTCTTCCTTGTTTATTCAGCATTAGAGGATCTCCTTTAGGGCAGCAACAAATGCGGTGAGATCACTCTCGGCGCAGGTTTCCGTCACAGCAACCAGAAGCATGTTGTCGAACTCAGGATCGTTCGGGATCAGGCGGGAGACGGGTACGCCACCAAGAACATGCCGTGCCGCCAACTCTTCAACAACTTCAGCAGCATTTTTGGAAAGCTTCAAAGTAAATTCGTTGAAGAAGGTTTCATTTATCAGCTCAACACCGTCAATGGCAGACAGAGCGTCGGCAGCCGTCGCGGCCTCCCCGTGGTTTACTGCTGCCAGTTTGGTAAAGCCAGTTTCTCCCAACAGGCTCATATGAACCGTAAAGGCGAGGGAGCAAAGTCCGGCGTTAGTGCAAATATTGCTGGTCGCTTTTTCGCGGCGGATATGCTGTTCCCGGGTTGAGAGGGTAAGAACAAACCCTCGCTTTCCCTCCTGATCAACGGTCTGACCACAAAGGCGGCCGGGCATCTGCCGCACAAATTTCTGACGCGTTGCCAGCAATCCAACATAGGGACCGCCATACGACAACGGAACACCAATGGACTGGCCTTCCCCAGCAACAATATCCGCCCCCATATCACCGGGCGACATCAAGGCGCCCAGGGATACGATCTCATTGACGACGACAATCAGCAGGGCACCGGCTTCATGGCACTTATCAGCCAGAGCGCTAAAATCTTCAACCCGACCGAAGAAATCCGGGTTCTGAACGACAACACATGCCGTTTCCTTACTGATCTGAGAAGTGAAATCCTCTGATCCGGTCAGAGTTGGATCCAGCTCATCTGCTTTGAACTCAGTAAACTGCAAGGTCGTCTGTGTTACTTCCCGGTAGTGAGGATGGAGATTACCAGAGAGAACTGCTTTTTTCCGCCGCGTAATCCGGCAGGCCATCAAAACTGCCTCCGCACAGGAGGTTGCACCGTCATACATGGACGCATTGGCAACTTCCATGCCCGTGATCATCGCTACCTGCGTCTGAAATTCAAACAAGGCCTGCAAGGTTCCCTGGCTGATTTCCGGCTGATAGGGGGTATAGGCCGTCAAAAATTCGGACCGTTGAATGATATGATCTGCGACGGAGGGCACATGATGCTGATAAGCCCCTGCCCCCAGAAAACTTGGCGTCGAATAGGGCGATACATTTTTTGCTGCGAGGGTGCGAAAGTTCTTCTCCACATCCATTTCACTGGCATGCCGTGGGAGATCCAGCAAGGCATCCAGCCGGGCTTCCTCAGGAATATCGACGAAAAGATCATCCACTGACCCGACGCCGATCTTTGCAAGCATTTCCACCCGTTCATCGGCGGTGTGGGGCATATATCTCATTCGTCGAGTCCTTCGACATAACTTTTGTAGGCAGCTTCATCCATGAGTTCATCCAGATCTGAGCTATCGGTGACCTTTATCTTGGCGAACCAGCCGCCGCCCGTTGGTTCTTCATTGACCAAGGTCGGGGAATCTTCGAGTTCCGTATTGACCTCGATCACTTCGCCGCCAATTGGGGCATAGACTTCTGAGGCAGCCTTCACACTCTCGACGACGGCAAGTTCCTCGCCCTTCGCTAAATCCGCACCAACTTCCGGTACTTCAACAAAAACAACGTCACCCAACTGCTCTTGCGCATAGTTGCTGACGCCGATGGTGGCTACATCTCCTTCCAGGAGAACCCATTCGTGATCTTCGGTAAATTTAAGTGCCATCTTTTTACTCCGGTTTTGGTTAGCCTCTGTAGTAACGTTGCTCGACAAACGGCATTTTCACGACCTTCGCAGGGCGCGCTTTGCCTCTGACAAGCAAATTGATTTCTTTTCCAACGGTTGCAAAGTCGCGGGGAACATATCCCATGGCAATCGGGGCCTGCAGGCTGGGCGAAAACCCGCCTGAGGTGACCTCACCAATAACAGAACCATTTTCATCTGCAATTTGCGTATGCTCACGTGCTGGCGCTCGACCCTCAGGCAGAATACCGACCCGCCGCATCTTTGGCTTGTTAGTAATCTCCGCCTGTATGACGTCTGCACCAGGGAATCCACCCTCCTCCCGCCGCCGCTTACTAATTGACCAGAGCAGGCCAGCGGAAATCGGGTTGGTCTCGAGAGTAAGATCATGGCCATATAAACACAGGCCTGCTTCAAGGCGCAGGGAATCACGGGCACCTAATCCTACAGGTGCCACTTCTTCCTCGGCCAGTAATTTCCGGGTTAATTCAACGGCATGGGCATTTGGAATGGAGATTTCATAGCCATCTTCGCCCGTATAGCCGGAGCGGGTCACGAAGCAAGGAACACCAGCGATATCCAGCTCACGATAGGTCATGAAGGACATGGATGCCACATCGCCATTAAACCTCGCCAGCACCTCAGCTGCCTTGGGGCCCTGCAGGGCAATCAGCGCCCGATCCGCTAATTCGGTAACCGTTGCTTTGCCGGCTAGACCGTTTGTCAGGAGTTCGATGTCCTGAGCCTTGCAGCCGGCGTTGACGACGACAAACAGATCATTTTCCCGGCGCGTAACGATCAGATCATCATAAATGCCGCCGTTCTCGTCTGTGAGAAAGCTGTAGCGCATCTCTCCGGGAGCAAGCGCCTGGATATCTCCTGGTATCAAGGTTTCAATCGCCGCCGCGACATCGCTGCCGGAAATGACCAACTGCCCCATATGAGAGACATCGAAGAGACCGGCATCGGAGCGGGTCCATAAATGCTCGGTCAGAATGCCGTCTGGATATTGGACTGGCATATCATAACCTGCGAACGGAACCATCTTGGCCCCAAGCTCAACATGCAGGTCATAGAGAACCGTTTTTAAAGTCGGATTGTTGTCACCCATAGATCGCTCTCAGTTCAAGTCAAAGGTCAGGTCGCCCCAGCATTTTCGTGCTGAACACAGCCCCCTCTGTCCTATAACCTGAGAGATTTGACGAAGACCTCAAGCTCTCGATCGAGCTGGACTTCGCTTACCCCTTCGGTGAAACCGCAATTGCGATTTGCTTTCCAGAGTTTCATCCCCCTGCGGTCCGGTTGCCTGAGAGTTTCCGGGGTGGTTGCTCCTTCGGCGATGACTTGATGCCATCTCTCCCGCTGGGATCTACTGAATGTGGTCAAAATAATAGTGATCGAATCTCATTAGTCAAACAAGTTGTTCAGACAGAACCCCCATTTACTTCCGCCGATCAAGCTGCTCCTGCGTCAATTGGAAGCCGTAAATGATGACATAGTCCGCCCCGGACTTGCCGCCTTTAAGCGGAATGCGCTGTTCAATCTCCTCCTGCACGGCACCGCGACGGCGGGCGCCGGGAATTTCAATGGGGCTATTAAACACTTTCTTGGCAACAATTTCGCCAGAGCGCTCGGCGATGGCAACAAAGAAAGGAAATTCCTCAATCTGACTATCAGCGGCCGGCCCCTTAATCGCCCCGATCTGTATGACCAGCTCGACGACAACGGCCGAATCATCATCCACATATTGGCAAATGCCGCTTACGGCCTCCAACGCGCCTTCAAATCGCACATCTACCAGATCCCGCCCCGCTCCTTCGCGATAGATAGCGATGGTATCGGTCCCCGGCAACACTTCGACACGCGGGCATGGGAGAGGTACCGATTCCTCAAAAATATTGAAAATACCTGTATCAACAGAGCCACTACAGGCACCAAGAAACAAGGGAGCCGCCAGCAGAGCCGCCATCCGGGTTTTACGAAACACCAGGCTTGAAAATGGAAAAGTCATTAGAAACCAGTTTAACCGATTTTATTATGCGAGCCATCGCAGAGAGGATTTGCCGCTGTCTTTTTACAGCCGCAGAAAAATACAGCCTTTGTTTCCGGCGCATTGAACAGAACCGGCTTAAATTCGGTCGTACTATGGGAGCCGTCACAAAAGGGTTGTTTGCTACTGAGCCCACAGGAACACCAGAAATATTTCTTACCTTCTTCCACTTCCACCTTGTAAGGCGCTTTTTGCGGCATATTCGGTTCTGACATTATTTTTACCCTTAACCCAATCTGGTGTTTCCACTGAATCTGATGTAATAATCCGCCAAACTTAGGATGGACTGCGCTATATGGCAAGCTACGGGATGATGGCTGGCCCTTAAATCAACGTCTTTTCCGTAAATTTTGATTTTTCCATTGAGGACCGACATGGATAAAGCCAAGCGTACTTTGCTTCTTGCCGCGCCGAGAGGGTTTTGTGCCGGGGTCGATCGCGCCATCCAGATCGTAGAACGCGCCCTGGAAAAATACGGCGCACCCGTTTATGTCCGCCATGAAATCGTTCATAACCGCTTCGTGGTCGAAAATCTGGAACGCAAAGGCGCGGTGTTTGTCGATGAGCTTTCCGATGTTCCCAAAGATGTTCCGGTAATCTTCTCCGCCCACGGGGTGGCCAAATCCGTCCCGCAAGAAGCAGAAAACCGCAACATGTTCTATATTGACGCCACCTGCCCGCTGGTCAGCAAAGTGCATCGGGAAGCCGAGCGGCATGAAAAAGATGATCTGGAGGTCATTCTCATCGGGCACAAGGGGCATCCTGAGGTCATCGGCACCATGGGCCAACTGGATGAAGGGAAAATTACGCTGGTGGAGACCGAAGCAGAGGCTGAAGCCTTCGAACCGAAGCAACCTGGCAAAGGCCTTGCCTATTTGACCCAGACAACCCTTTCCGTGGATGAGACGAAGGGTATTGTTGACACATTACGTAAGCGATTCCCCGACATCGCCAGCCCCAAGAAGGAAGATATCTGCTACGCCACAACAAACCGTCAAGCAGCTGTCAAAGTGCTTGCAGATCAGTGTGACGGCTTGCTGGTCATCGGCGCGCCAAATTCCTCAAATTCCATGCGGCTGGTTGAAGTCGCCCAGAAGTCCGGCTGTAGCACGGTGGCCCTCGTCCAACGGGCAACTGACATCCCCTGGGATCGCCTTGAGAATACAACCACCATCGGCATCACAGCCGGTGCCTCAGCCCCCGAGACTTTGGTCGAAGAAGTTGTCGACGCCTTCTCCACCCGCTATGAGATAGAGGTCAAGGAAATCGTCACCAATCAGGAACAAGTTGTCTTCAAAATGCCCAAAGTACTTGAAGAGGCCTAAGGTTTCAGGATAAGTCTCAATTCACCCCGTCGTCCAGAGAAGTTAAGAATACCCCATGGCCGTTTATACTGAAATTTCCGACGACGAATTGGATGGCCTGCTATCCCAATATGATATCGGCAAGGCGCTCTCCTATAAGGGGATTGCCGAGGGTGTGGAGAATTCAAACTATTTTCTGCATACGGATAAAGGCTTTTACTTTCTGACTTTGTATGAAAAGCGCGTCCGGACGGAGGATTTGCCTTTTTTTCTGGGCCTCATGGAACATCTGGCCGCCAATGGCTTCGTTTCTCCCAGGCCTATTCCGGCAAAGGATGGCGCCACCTTAAAAGAGGTAGCCGGTCGCCCCTCCGCCATTATTGAGTTTCTGGATGGACGCTCCGTCCGAAGGGGAGAAGCGCTTCATTGCTCCTTGCTCGGCGATACTCTCGCCAGATTACATACCATCAGCGGCAGTTTTGAATTGTCGCGAACCAACACCTTGTCTGTCGAAAACTGGCGGCCGCTTTTTGATAGCTGTCGGACGGATAATCCCGACCAGCTTTTCCCGGACCTGTTTTCTGCCGTCGAGGAAGAGCTTGATTATTTGGAGAAACATTGGCCGTCGGAATTGCCTAGCGGTGTCATTCATGCGGATTTGTTCCCGGACAATATCTTTTTCCTCAACGATAAAGTCAGCGGTGTTATCGATTACTATTTCGCCTGCAATGATTTTTTTGCTTACGACCTCGCCATTTGCCTGAATGCCTGGTGTTTCGAAAGCGATGGTAGTTTCAACATCACAAAGGCGCGAAAGCTGCTGAACGGATATCGCAGCGTACGGCCTTTTTCAGACGCAGAAATGAACTGCCTGCCCTTGCTCTGCAGGGGAGCGTCAGTTCGGTTTCTGCTGACCAGATTATATGATTGGCTCAATCAAATAGAAGGGGCCCTGGTTAAACCTAAGGACCCCATCGAATATTACAAGAAACTTCAGTTTCATCAGGCGGTGACCAGTGCCGCCGCATATGGACTGGATTGACTACCCGGGCAGGTTTAGTCAAATAGGGAATCAATTTCATCCTGAGAGATTTCATGGCCGTCAGGCTGCGGTCCGCTGAGTTCCACCTCATCGTCCATCTGTACATCCTGCTCGACGATTTCGATTTCTTCAAGCTCGTCATCGCCGCCAAGAATATCGATCATCTTCTTCACCCGTTCTTCAACAAAGTTCAGGGTGCTGACCACTTTGGAGATCCGCTGACCTGAAATATCCTGGAAGTTACAGGCTTCGTAAATCTGCATAACCGCCCCGCCAATGGTTTCTGAAATCTCATTTTCGGCCGCAGTACTGGCATTAAGTTCCAGGCTTTCATTCTGGGTTTCGATGGTTTCGACAGCCTCAAGGATAGCGTTTGTCGCCTCTTCCGTATCAAGAACAACCGCATCCAGCTGGTCTGACATGGCATTGAGTTTCTTACCCGATGCATTGGATTGCAATGAGGCAATCTCCCGTCGGGTTTCCATAATGACTTCAGAAAGCTCCTGCAACTCCTCCCGCAGTTTGACAAACTCAGCCACTTCCATTTCATGGACTGATTCATCCTTTTCAACAGGCACTTCAATTACGCCTTCCGCCGTCAGATCCTGGCGAAGGGAATTTATGGCGCCCAGCAGATTGAGATACTGCTGTTCTGTCATACCATCTCCTGTCGGAGTGGTAACCGTCTGGCCCGGATGTGAAAACTGTTTGATTTCCGCGGAGAAAAGTTTTTTCTGCATTGCCTAACTAAAGCCTTTACTCATCGTTACAAGATACGCAATTTCAATTCATTCAAGAGGACAGAATTCATGAAAGGAGCTAATTTTCGGTTAATTAATATGACTATTGCGAATTTGCTGGCCGACTCCAATCATGCTAAGAGCCCTGTAATTGGAAATACTCGCTCACTTCCTGTTTGCTTAACCTGTAATATTTGAGAGATTTATGGTGAAAAATAACGTTGTCGTCATTCATACGGACGGTGCCTGTTCCGGCAACCCTGGCCCCGGAGGTTGGGGTGCATTACTGGAATATAATGGCAGCTCGAAGGAGATTTGCGGGGGGCATCCGGAAACCACCAATAACCGCATGGAACTTACGGGTGCAGTTGAAGCATTGGGGGCCTTGAAAAAAGGGTCAACGGTGGAGCTGCATACCGACAGCACCTATGTCAAAGATGGCATCACCAAGTGGATCAGTAACTGGAAGCGCAACGGCTGGAAGACCGCGGCGAAAAAACCGGTCAAAAATAAGGATCTCTGGCTCCGCCTCGATGATGCCATCCAGCAACATCAGGTGACCTGGAAATGGGTGAAGGGGCATGCGGGCCATGCCGGCAATGAGAAGGCCGACGAACTTGCCAACAAAGGTATGGCAAAATACCGTCGTTAGCCTTTTTGGCTTTCGGTCAGCTCTTTAATGCGGATCTCGATCACACTCATATCTTCCGGTGACAGGCTCCGAACGAGGTCATCTTTTCGAGCCTGCGCCCAGCCCCTGCCCTGATCAGCCGCAAGGCTATACCAGACCACGGCCTCTTTTGGATCAGCCGAAACGACCTGCCCCTGTTCATAAAATTCCCCGAGATTTAGTTGAGCCGTCGCATCACCGCTCATGGCCGCCTTATAATAAAGATCAAAGGCAGCCTGAAGATCCTGGCGAACGCCCTCTCCTCTTTGCAGGAAACTGGCATAGGCGACCTGGCAACGGATTTCGCCTTTGTCGGAACAGCGTTTGAAATGGGCGATGGCGCCAACGGAGTCGCCCGAATCAAGAACCCGAACTCCATCGTGAAAATCACCGGCCGTGGCGAAGGAAGAAAATCCCAATGTGAGAGCCGCGATGGCAAATCCTACTGAAACCTTCATGTCCTTCTCCTTTGTGATCCGGGGAAAGCTGTCACCTTCCCCGGTTATTGGGTCAGATTAAAGCTGTCCAAGCAACGTGTCGGCGTCAGACACCTCAAAACCACCGGTTTCTTCGAGGTTAAGCTGTGAGACAACGCCATCGTCGACAACCATGGAATAGCGGCGGGAACGAATGCCAAGGCCGGCGCCAGAGGCATCAAACTCAACATTCATGGCTTTGGTAAAAGCGGCATCCGGATCTGCAACCATGCGTACAGGGCCCGCATTATGATCTTTGCCCCAGGCACCCATAACGAAGGGATCATTAACGGACAGGCAAACAATTGCGTCGACGCCTTTTGAGGCCAGGTTATCAGCGTTGTCGACAAAACCCGGTAGGTGCTTCGCAGAACAGGTTGGAGTATAAGCACCCGGAACGGCAAACAGGGCGACTTTCTTGCCGCCAAACAGATCCGAAACCGAAACTTTTGAAGGTCCGGCCTCAGTCATTTCCATGAGGTCTACGTCGGGGAGTGAATCACCTACTTTTATCGTCATTGTCTTTTCCTATGATTATCTGTCTGATTAACGGAATTGAGTAATCATAACATAATGGTGCAGGCGAAAATAAAAAGCTTTCCGTAAGTCCAAATGTAATTTTATTGTTTAACGCGAAGGTGCCCCTCCGCGGCGAAGCCCTCGTCATAGATGGTAACAAGGATTTCTTCTCCGGCAATCCTGTCCGTTTTCTTTAATAGCTCGGCGGAAATGGTGAACTCTACTTCCCGGCCATCAGCGGAAACCGTCGCGGATTCGGGGGAGAAATAGGTTCCATCTTTTCCTTCGACGATGACGCCGGGTTTTTGAAAGGATGATGTTGAGACGGCCTGGACGGTAAAGTCTGTATTGCCGAGGGCCGTTGCCTCGGCTGAGCTGATCTGTGACCCTTCACTACCGATGGTTGGTGGGACAAGCGCTACAAATTCCTTGATCAGGCCCGCTTCGCCGGAAACCGCACCCTGCCCGCTATTCAGGGAAAGAGACAATTCCTCGCGGTACGGGATACAGACCTGTTCACAAATGCCAAAAAAAAGATCGAGCTTCAGATCGAGCGGTGCACCCTTGTCTTTTAGTGACACCGTAATCGGATAGACGACCTCATCATGATATCCCCAAGTGGTGAGCCCGAAGACATCAAATTCCTCTGGCCGGGGCCAATGCACTTCAGCCGTTTGCAAATTTGTTGAGCCGGCCCAGTTAAACTGCGGGGGTATCCCGGCATCTCCAGGGTTGCGCCAATAGATCTTCCAGCCCGGCGCCAACTGCACCTGGAGACCGATTTTTAGGGAATCATGACCTTTGACACCGTCATATTCGGATATCAGGCGGATGCGCGTCTGGTCGGATACAACCCATTCCGACGCCCCGCTGGCGAAGGCGCCACGGCTGTCCAGCAGACCATATCCTGCAAAAACAGCACAAATCAGCGCAAAATGAATAAATTTCGGCAAAGCAGCTCCTAAATTCTTACAAACAAATTTTCACTTATTATATAAAGCAATATTAAGATATTGCGTGTCACAATTGCTTCAAGATTTGTTCAACCCCTGGCAATGAAGCCGAAGAAGAAACATATTGATGGTATGACCGAAGGTACGATTGATACAGGATATCTGGACGGAAAGCTGCTGGTCGCCATGCCCAGCATGTCCGATCCCCGCTTTGAGCGGGCCGTCATCCTGCTCTGCGCCCATTCCGAGGCTGGCGCCATGGGGATCCTTCTCAACAAAACCCTCGATGCCCTCACCTTTGATGAACTTTTGGAGCAGCTGGATATCCAGAATGCCGGGGATGCCGGCCAGATCAAGGTTCATTTCGGCGGACCTGTGGATACAGAGCGCGGTTTCGTCGTCCATTCCACCGATCTCCTCCATGAAACAACCCTCGTGATCGGGGAGGATATGGCGCTGACAGCAACCATTGACATGCTCAAGACCATCGCTTCCGGGTCGGGACCGGATAACAGTTTCCTTGCGCTGGGCTATTCCGGCTGGGGTCCGGGTCAGCTGGAGCAGGAAATCCAGCAAAATGGCTGGCTGGTGGTCAAACCGGACAGTGAGATCGTCTTTGGTTCAGAGCTCGACGGGAAATGGCAAACGGCTGTTAACAAGCTCGGTGTGGATCCGGCTTTGCTCTCCAGCGATATCGGAAATGCCTGAGGAGAATCTATATAGGAATTTTCCTATATAGGAAAATTCCTATATAGATTTAGGGCAGCGGATCACTCTTCAATAACGCGTATAAAAGATGGTCGTGCCAGACCCCATTTATACAGAGATATTCCCGGGCAATCCCCTCCCGCTTAAATCCGACTTTTTCAAGCAGATTGGAACTCGGGACATTTTCCGGCAAACAGGCCGCTTCCACCCTTCGTAACCCAAATTGACTGAACAGGACCGGTAGAAGCCCGCGAAGGGCTTCATGCATATAGCCCTGACGCGCATATTTGGCGCCTGTCCAATAGCCAAGAGTGCCGGTTTGGGCCACACCCCGGCGGATATTACTCAGCGTAATGCCGCCCACGAGCTGCTGCGTATCATTTTTGAACAGAAAAAACGCCTGACCCGTATCATCCTTGATTTCCCGGGTATAGCGGCGGATACGGGCCTTGAAATTGGCTTTGGATAGGGAATCATGGGTCCAGACCGGCTCCCACGGGACCAGAAACTGGCGGCTATCGGCGCGCAAGACGGCCCATTCTTCCCAGTCCGAGAGTTTTGGCGAGCGCAAATACAGACGCTCCGTCTCGATGCGCGGTCCGATCCCTATGTTTGACAGTCGTTCCAGCAATTCTTCAAATCCATCTAAGCGAAAAACTCTGCACCCGATCTGACAGGGTAGCATCTCCCCAGCAAACTACAACGACTTGATGAACCTAAGCCCTTGGCAACATACCGCTTTAACTGAAGCGAGCGGCGATCTTGTCAAAATCATCCAACTTCCCGATCGGCCCCATGGCGGCAATCGTCGGGGTGACACCGGTAAAGAGTCGCCCTGCCAGCTGCTTCACCTGGGCAACGGAGACCGCTTCGATCCTCTCGACGATTTCCGCGGCCGGTAACACCCGCCCATAGATCTGCATCTGCCGGGCATGGACCTCTGAACGCGCTGCCGGGCTCTCCTGCCCCATGAGCAAAGCTGCCTTATGCTGAGCCTTGGCCCGTTCCACTTCCGATCCCGTCACATCACTGGCGGTCCGAAGCAACTCATCGACGAGCACCGAGCTCAACTCGGAAATCTGCTCCTCTCCCGTACCGGCATAGACCGTGAAAATACCGCTGTCATCAAAGGAGGAGGCGAAAGAGAAGACCGAATAGCACAGGCCCCGCTGCTCCCTCAATTCCTGAAACAGACGCGAGGACATGCCGCCACCAAGCAGGCCTGAGAGGATCTGCATGCTGTAGAAATCATCGTCATGATAGGAAATACCAGGAACAGACAGCGCATAATGGACCTGCTCCAGATCCCGTTCTTCCCGATACTCACCACCCTCATAATGGGCGGCTTCCATGCTGGCATCACCGGTGGCCGGAAAGGTCTCGAACACATGTTCTGCCAGACCGACCAGTTCCTCATGATCGATCCCACCGGACGCGCTCAAGACCATCCCCGGTGCCTGATAATGGGATTTCATATAGCCGTCGATGACGTCTCTTTGAAAGCCGCGCACACCGGAGGCGGTTCCCAGAATGGATCGACCGAGGGCCTGATTGGGAAAAGCCGTTTCCTGCAGATGATCGAAAATAATGTCATCCGGGGTATCGAAAGTCTGACCGATTTCCTGAACAATCACTTCTTTTTCGCGGGCAAGCTCGTTCTCGTCGAACACCGAATTATGCAAAATATCGCCCAGGATATCGACAGCCAGCGGCACATCGGCCTTGAGGGTCCGGGCAAAATAGGCGGTCTGATCACGGCTGGTATAGGCATTCAGATGCCCGCCGACCGCTTCAATGGATTCGGCAATATCGAGCGCGGAGCGGGATGCCGTGCCTTTAAAGGCCATATGCTCCAACACATGGGAAATCCCGTTTTCGGATTCTGTTTCATGGCGCGCACCTGTCGCCACCCAGACACCCACAGCCGCAGTTTCCAGGCTGGGCATCGGATCTGAAACAATACGAAGGCCGTTTTTAAGGGTCGAAACTTTTACGTTCATTCAGCTATTCCAATTCATGCCGCGCTTAAAATGCGCGCCCGCTCTTTAATATAGGATTTGACCGTCGCCAAGTCATTGGGGAGTTCCACCAGTCTCTCGTCGCGGTCAAACAAATCTTGCATATGCTTTGGCAGAGCCGGCGTTTCGCCAGTTGCCTCGACAACCGCATCGGGAAATTTCGCCGGGTGTGCCGTCGCCAGATTGACCATTGGCGCCGCCGAGCTGTCCCGGCAATCGGCCCCGACTTTGATGCCGATCGCCGTATGCGGATCAACGGTAATGGCGCTCTCTTTCAGGGTGGTGCGGATGGTCTCCAAGGTATCGGCTTCATCGCATCTCCCGGCGGAGAAAATCCCTTCATTCAGCAGGGACATATTGACGGCAAAGCCGCCTTCTTTGTCCAGCTTCTCCATCAGGTTCGCCACCGCTGCACCATCACGGCCATGCAGATCAAACAGGAATCGCTCAAAATTACTGGAAACCTGGATATCCATGCTTGGGCTGATGGTCGGATCAACGGAGGATTTCCGGTATTCCCCGGAATTGAAGAAACGGGACAGAATGTCATTGCGGTTAGTGGCAACGATCAGTTGATCGATAGGCAGACCCATTTTGCTGGCCGCATAGCCCGCATAGATATCACCGAAATTGCCGCTAGGAACCGAGAAGGAAATCGCCCGATCGGGGGAGCCAAGACTGACACCGACGGTGAAGTAGTAGACGATTTGCGCCATGACCCGCGCCCAGTTGATGGAATTGACCGCCGACACGGACAAATCATCCCGGAACTCCAGATCATTGAACATGGCCTTGACCATAGCCTGACAATCATCGAAATCGCCTTGAACGGCAATGTTATGGACATTGCTATCAAGGACTGTCGTCATCTGCCGGCGCTGTACCTCTGAGACGCGCCCCGCCGGATGGAGGATGAAAATGTCAACGGCATCCCGGCCCCGGCAGGCCTCAATGGCCGCTGATCCGGTATCGCCGGAAGTGGCGCCTATGATGGTCGCCCGGCGCTGCTGGCGACCCAGAAGATGATCATAGAGAAGACCCAAAAGCTGCAGGGCAACATCCTTAAAAGCAAGGGTCGGACCGTGGTAGAGCTCCATCAGAAACTCATTGCTTCCCAGCTGGCTGACCGGCACAACGGCTTTGTGTGAAAAAGAGGCGTATGCCTTTTCCGTCATTGCGCGGAAATCAGCCTCACTGATGCTTTCGCCAAGGAAAGGCTGCAACAAAAAGGCTGCCGCCTCGGCATAACTCATGGAGGCCAAGCCCCGGATATCGTCCTTGGAAAATTGCGGCCAGGTTTCAGGCACGTATAGTCCACCGTCCCGGGCCAGACCCGTCAGGACGACGTCTTCAAAGTTAAGGACGGGCGCTTGTCCCCGTGTGCTGATATAGCGCAATCTTTTTCTCCTTGAATAGGATTAAAGGCGGGAGAGAGTAACCATAGGAACGTTCCTGACGCAAGCCGTGAGTTGCCAAATTCCGTCGATTTGCAAGATTTACGACTTGCGTCTCAATCCGGAAGATATCTTGCTTTCAAATGCGATGCGAAAGCGGCTGTCCCCAAGGGAGCCCCCGTTGCATCCTCCAGAATCTCATCCGTGGTTTTCAGGCTGCCAAGCGCATGAACATTTGTCCGAAGCCAGGAAATCAATTCAGCAAAGTCCCCGTCCTTGATCCTCGCAGGGAAATCAGCAATCTGGGCCTTGGCCGCCTCAAATAGTTGCGCCGCTGCAAGAGCTCCCAAGGTGTAGGTCGGGAAATATCCAATTGCACCGCTTGGCCAGTGGATATCCTGCAGGCAGCCAAGAGCGTCATCGGGTGGCGTCAAGCCCAACAGGTCTTGCATTCCCGCATTCCAGGCCTCCGGCAGATCCGTCACCGTCAAAGCACCGGAGAGGAGGTCCTTTTCCAGCCTGTAGCGCAATATTATATGCAGCGGATAGGTCACCTCATCCGCATCCACCCGGATAAAACCCTGTTCCACCCGACGGTACAGGCGTTCAATATTGGCAAATGAGCCTGCCTCCCCCAAATCTCCGAAAGTACCGGTGAATTTCGGGTTTATATAAGCCAGAAACTCGGAACTGCGGGAGAGTTGCATCTCAACCAACAACGATTGGCTCTCATGCAGCGCCATACCGCGGGCCAAACCAACAGGCTGGGTTCTCCACGCCTCCGGCAGACCTTGCTCATACAGGGCATGACCTGTCTCATGTAAAGTTCCCATGAGGCTCTTGGTAAAGTCACCTTCCTCATAGCGGGTTGTCAGACGAACATCGTCGGGAACACCGCCGGTAAAGGGATGATGGCTGGTATCCAGACGGCCATGGTTGAAGTCAAAGCCAAGCGCAGTCATCATTTCCAGGCCAAGCTGCTTCTGGGCATCTTCTTGAAATGGTCCCGTTGGCTCGATAATAGCCGGCTGACTTTTCTGGTGATCAAGAATGTCGTTAAGAAGATCCGGCAGAAATGCCTCCAGATCAGTAAATAGCTCATCAATCTGGGCCGATGTACAACCGGGCTCATACTCGTCCAGAAGTGCATCATAAGGAGAACAATCAAAGATCCCTGCCTTGATCGTCGCTACTTGCCGGGTCAGATTGACAACTTCTTCCAGTTTTGGGACGAGAGCCTGGAAGTCCTTGTTGGCCCGTGCTTCCCGCCAGGTCATCTCCGAATCTGACGTTGCCCGTGAAAAGGCCTCCACCAGATCCGCATCCACAGCAGTGGCATGACGCCAGCTCGTCCTCATTTCCTTTAAGTTGGCTTTTTGCCATTCATTCAGGTCAGCAGTGGCATTTTCCGCCTCTGCAATCCAGTCGCCGACAGCCGCATCCGTTATCAATTCGTGGGACATCACACCCAATGTCGCCAACTGCTCGGCCCGGGCCGCATTGCCGCCATCGGGCATCATAGCGGCGCTATCCCAATGCAGCATCGCTTGCGCCCCCGACAGGGCAGATAGTTTGGCAAATCTTTTCTCAAGTTGCTCGTAGGCAGATAAAGCCATTCTCAACTGACCTTTTTAAGGGCCCGGCTGCGGCCATACAGGATATAGATGACGACCATGGCGATGGCCAGGCCAAGCCAGGTAAAGGCATATTCGATATGATTGTTCGGCAGGCTTACCCGGGTTTGTCCGCCGATCGGAAATCCACCCGGCACGTCATTCGCTTCGATCTCGACAAAGACCGGCGCTGTTTCCAGGCCGAGATGTGCCGCCATTTCCGGCAGTTCCCCGTATAGCCAGACATTTGTTTCGGCATTGCTGGCCGGCATGAAGGAATAGCTTTTGCTCCAGGGTTTGCGGGCAATACCGTTGATGGTGATCTCCCCTTCGATCTGACCCTCGGCGCGGTTTACCGGCTCCTTGCGGGATTCCGGCACCCAGCCGCGATTGACCAGAACCACGTCCCCCTCAACGCTGCGCATAAAGGGGGTGATGATCTGAAACCCTTTGCGTCCCTTGTCGGCGTGGGAGAACATGTGCAGTTCCTTCGAATGATCGAAGGACCCTTGCAGCTGGACGCGGCGATAGTGCCAGTCTTCTGGGATAACGCCGGTTGCTGGCAGCGCCACCGGCGCTTCGGCAAGCTGAGTATTGATCTGGTTCATCAGATCAATCTTCCAGTTATAGCGATTGACCTGCCAGATACTGAGCGCCAGCAGGATAACAACGACCGGTACCGTAATCAGGGTCGGGATAAGTCCGGGTGAGAAGTTTTTCATGATCAATTACGCTTAATTTCCGAGCCTGCCTTATGTTTGAATTGCAGGGCGATCAACAGAGATTTGGCCGGACGCAGCAGGCCTATGGATAGAATAAATATGGTCGGCAGCCAGATTGTCAATTGCAGCCAGTACGGCGGGCTAAAGGTAAATTCTGTCCAGAACGCCAATCCGACCACAACAAACCCGACGATGAAGATGATAAAGACTGCCGGGCCATCGCCGCTATTGACTTCTGAGAAGTCCTGTCCGCACTCGGGACAGTTTTCTCGAACCTCCAGGAAGCCCTTAAAAAGTTTCCCCTTTCCGCAAACCGGACATTTGCAGGTGAGTCCGGAGCGAAAAGGGGAAACAGAATTGCCAACTGAACTGGCCATTAGATCCCTGGATCAGGTCCAGGGAGGACCAGCACCCCACCAGTAAACAGCGAAGAACAGGAACAGCCAGACGACATCAACGAAATGCCAGTACCAGGCAGCTGCTTCAAATCCGAAATGATGGGTCGATGTGAAGTGACCCTTCATGGCCCGGAACAGGCAAACCAGCAGGAAGACGGTTCCGATGAAGACGTGAGCGCCGTGGAAACCTGTCGCCATATAGAAGGTGGACGGATAGATACCATCGGTAAATCCAAAGGCCGCATGGCTATATTCGTATATCTGAACGGCTGTAAAAGAGGCACCGAGGATAACTGTCAAGGTCAGACCTTGAACCAGGCCTTTGCGATCCCCATGCTGCAGGGCGTGATGGGCCCAGGTAACGGTCGTGCCGGACAGCAGCAGGATAATCGTGTTGAGCAGTGGGATATGCCAGGGGTTAAAGGTAAGGATCCCCTCTGGTGGCCAGATACCACCGCCGACTTCACTTGGAAATAGGCCGGCGTTGAAATAGGCCCAGAACCAGGCCACGAAGAACATCACCTCGGAGGCAATGAACATGATCATGCCGTAACGCAATCCTAGTTGGACAACGGGGGTGTGATGCCCTTCATGCTCCCCTTCCTTGACCACATCCCGCCACCAGGTGAAGGCGGTGTAGCAAAGGACGGCAAAGCCGATGAAGAAAAGCGCCATGCCATAAGTTGCCTCATGCATCCACATGACGGCACCAATGGCACTCACGAACGCGGCGATTGACGCGAGCGCCGGCCACGGACTTGGGTCCACCAGGTGGTAATCATGTTGTTTGGCGTGTGAATCTGCCATTCTTAAACTCCTGCAATTCCTCCGGATCCCCTCCGGTATTCTATCATTTTACGCGTTACTCAATCAATTTACGTCAACTGGCTTTTCTTCTTCGTTCGAAGAAACATCCAGCTCTTCCTCATCCTCACTGATAAAAAAGGTGTAGGACAAAGTGATGACCTTAACTTCACTGACGTTCGGGTCATCGGCAATTTCCGGATCGACAAAAAATGTCACGGGCATGTCCACCTTTTCACCGGGCTTCAGCACCTGCTCCGTGAAACAGAAACAATCGATCTTGGTGAAATACTGGCCAACCTTTTGCGGGGTGACATTAAAGGTCGCGGTGCCCTTGATTGTCTTATTGGTCGGATTATGGGCCTGATAAAAGGCGAGTCCCGTTTCTCCCACTTTCATGGTCACCCGATGCGCCGTCGGTTTGAAATCCCACGGCATGCCCCGGCTTGTATTGGCGTCAAACTCAATGATCATCTCGCGATCGAGAATAACGTCCGGGGCAATGTCGGCCTGCTGTGTTGTTCCCCCATAGCCGGTCACCCGACAGAAAAGATCATAGAGCGGTACAGAGGCATAGGACAGACCCACCATTCCCGCGACAACGGAAACAAGGATCAGAGCCAACCGCTTGGATTTTTTCTGGTTTTGCATGAGGCTATCTATGCTCCCGCCATTTTAACAATGGTAATGAAGTAAAACAGCACCACGAGAGCCAGCAGAATACCGCCAACAGCAAAATTACGAAGCCGGCGCTTCTTGTGTTCATCATCCAGGGGCATGTTAAGCAACAACCTTGACAAGACTCTCTCCTAGGAGCATGGCGAACAACAGAAATAGATACAGAATGGAATAGGCAAAGAGCTGCTTCGCACTTTTCTCATCCTTCTTAATCCAGATTTTCAAAGCCGAGAAAAGGAACAGCCCACTTAAGATTGCCGCTCCCGCCCCGTAGAATATTCCTGCATATCCAAGGAAATAGGGCATCACCGTCACCGGAAACAGCAGTACACTGTACAGCACAACCTGTTTGCGGGTGGCTTCCCGACCGGCAACAACCGGCAACATTGGAACTCCTGCCTTGGCATAATCAATATCCCGCCATAGGGAGAGCGCCCAGAAATGAGGTGGCGTCCACATGAAAATGATGGCGAAAAGAACGATCGATTCCAGGCTCACATCCCCGGTCACGGCCGCCCAGCCGATCATCGGGGGAAAGGCCCCGGCCGCGCCGCCAATAACAATATTCTGAGGCGTGCGCCGTTTCAGCCACATGGTGTAAACGAAAACATAAAAGGCAATCGTCACGGCAAGTAACAAGGCGGCCACGAGATTAACAGCGAGCCCCATCAGGACAACAGAGGCAACAGACAAGGTCGCCCCAAAAGCCAACGCCTCATTCGCTGTGACCCTCCCTGCCGGGATTGGCCGATCTTTTGTGCGCTCCATAATCTCGTCGATATCCGCGTCAAACCACATATTAATCGCACCAGACGCACCGGCGCCGACAGCAATACATAGCAAGGCGGTGAAGGCGAGAACCGGATGCAATGTACCCGGCGCGACGACAAGACCCACCAGCCCCGTGAACACCACGAGGGACATTACCCGGGGTTTAAGAAGGGCAAAATAGTCGCCGACCCGCGCCAATTCAGTCGGAGCGCGGGTCTCGATTGCTTCTTTTACAAGGCTTGTGTCGGACACAAGTAACTCCTATCGCACCTTACTTGATGACAGGCAGTTCATTGAACTGATGGAACGGAGGTGGAGAGGACAAAGTCCATTCCAGAGTCGTTGCACCTTCGCCCCACGGATTGTCCGCCGCCTGCTCCTTCCGCATGAACGCATGCAGGACCGTCCAAAGGAAGATCAGAACTCCGACCGCAGAAATGTAGGAGCCATAAGAGGCAATGGCGTTAAAGCCTGCATAAGCGTCCGGATAATCCGGAATACGACGTGGCATTCCAGCCAGCCCTAAGAAATGCATCGGGAAGAAGATCATGTTCACACCGATGAAAGTCACCCAGAAATGCAGATGCGCCAGAGTTTCGGAATAGTTATATCCCGTCATTTTACCGAACCAGTAATAGAAACCAGCAAAAATCGCAAACACCGCCCCCAGGCTCAAAACATAATGGAAATGGGCAACAACATAATAAGTGTCATGAAGGACGACATCGAGGCCGGCATTCGCCAGCACAACCCCGGTCACCCCGCCAACTGTAAATAGGAAGATGAAGCCAAGAGCCCAGACCATGGGCGCCTTGAATTCAATAGATCCGCCCCACATCGTGGCAATCCAGGAGAAAATCTTCACCCCGGTCGGCACAGCAATCACCAAGGTGGCCGCCAGGAAGTACGCCCGTGTGTCGACATTCATACCAACGGTATACATATGATGGGCCCAGACGACAAAACCAACACCACCAATAGCGACCATGGCATAAGCCATTCCCAGATATCCAAAGACAGGTTTTCGACTGAAGGTCGAAACAATCTGACTGATGATACCAAAGCCAGGCAGGATCAGAATATATACTTCCGGATGACCGAAGAACCAGAATAGATGCTGGAACAGGATTGGATCCCCGCCGCCTTCCGGATTAAAGAAGGTGGACCCAAAGTTACGGTCTGTCAGCAACATGGTGATGGCGCCTGCCAAAACCGGTAGAGACAGCAATAGCAGAAACGCTGTTACCAGCACGGACCAGACAAAAAGCGGCATTTTATGCATGGTCATGCCAGGCGCCCGCATATTGAAAATGGTCGTGATAAAGTTGATTGCTCCCAGAATTGAAGAAGCACCCGCCAGATGGAGGCTTAAAATACCAAAGTCTACGGCCATGCCAGGATGCCCGATTGAGGCGGATAGCGGCGGATAGATTGTCCAACCTCCCCCAACTCCGTCGGCGCCCGCAGGACCTTCTACGAAAATTGAGATCAAGAGAAGACCAAGCGCAGGCGGCAGCAGCCAGAAAGAAATGTTATTCATTCTCGGGAAGGCCATATCCGGCGCCCCGATCATCAGCGGGACAATCCAGTTTCCGAACCCACCAATCATTGCCGGCATCACCATGAAGAAGATCATGATCAGACCATGTCCGGTCACCAAAACGTTAAAGAAATGGTAGTCGCCTTGAAGGAGGTCATCTCCCGGCATTTGCAGTTCCGCGCGAATAATAACGGACATCGTCCCGCCGATAATCCCGGAGATAACCGCGAAAATCAGATACATGGTGCCGATGTCTTTATGGTTTGTCGAATAAACCCAGCGCTTCCAGCCGGAAGGGGTATGTTCGTCGTGGGCGGCTGCTGAACCGTAAGCCATAATCTGTTGCCTCTCTTTAGCTTGTTACTGTGCGCGGGAGGATTCGACTTGCGCGAATTTAATCGTCGGCGTATCCCCACTTGCGAATTCTTTTTTGGCTTCGACAAGCCAGTTTGCATAGTCCTCCTTGCTCACCGCTTTCACCATAATCGGCATGAAGCCGTGGCGGGTACCGCAAAGCTCTGAGCACTGACCGTAATAAACGCCCTCTTTTTCAATGCGCATCCAGGTCTCATTCAAACGGCCCGGCACAGCATCCATTTTCACGCCCAAAGCCGGCATTGCCCATGAATGCAAAACGTCTTCGGCTGTTACGAGAATGCGGATGTTAGTTTCGACCGGAACAACAATAGCGTTGTCTGTGGCCAACAAGCGTGGCTGGCCCGGTTTCAACTCGTCTTCTTCAAGCATAATGGCTTCAAAAGCGAGGTCGTCCTCATCCATATATTCATAGCCCCAGTACCATTGGTAACCGATTGCCTTAATGGTCATGTCCGGAGTCTCAATTCTGTCCCCATAATAGAGCAGTTTAAACGATGGCAGCGCGATAACTACAAGGATCACGATTGGAGCGACGGTCCAAACGATTTCGATGAGTGTATTGTGAGAAGTTTTTGACGGATTGGGGTTGGCTCTGCGGTTATATCTGACCATCACATAGATCAGCAAGAACAACACGAACAGTGAAATAATACTGATAATCCACAAAAGCATATTGTGAAAACTATGCATTTCCGCTGCTACTGGCGAGAATGCCGCTTGCAAGTCAATTTGCCAAGGTACCGGCTGACCCTGGCCTTCTTCGGCAACAGCTGTTCCCATTGTCAAGATCATCGCCGCTCCTGCAAACAGAACTGCGCCAAGTTTCCTAACCATTCCCATCATTCATTCCCGTCTGTAATCACTAAACAGTGTGTCCGGCCAAAATTCGGACAGTTTCTTGATTTATACTAATTCTAGAAACCCAAATCAAAAAGGTTTCGATGTCATTGCGCCGGAAACTACACCACGGATAGACAGAAGAACAAGCCTAAGACGACATAATTCAGTACATCTTAGTCAGAAAACCGCTGAGCTACAAAGCACAAGGCATGAGAAAACCTATATTTTATAGGAAGTTAAGGATAGTCTAGCAGAAGAGGGCAGTCATTCTTTTTTGATGGAATTTTGAATTTTTTTTCAAGCCATTGTGACACTTTGTCACACCCAAAATCTTTTAACCTCAAAGAATCTTTTTCTCACTTTCTGCCAGACCTCGACAATTTGGTTGGAAAGCGACATATATACAGGAATAGCCCTTGGCATTTTATCCCGGAGCCGCCCGTATGACTGACGTAAAAACCGCGAATGAATTGTTCTTTGACCCGACCGGGATGGACCGGGGGATAGTTGAAAATCTTGTATCTGAAGCACTTGGTGGCGCCGATGATGGAGAGTTGTTTTTAGAATATAGGCAGTCCGAGGGATTCTCTTTTGATGATGGCCGGTTAAAAAGCGCTAGCTTCGACACTACACAGGGCTTTGGCTTGCGGGCTGTCGTTGGTGAAGCGACAGGCTTTGCTCACGCCTCTGATTTGAGCGAGCAGGCGATCAAAAATGCGACTGAAACAGTTCGCGCGGTTCAAACTGGTCAGAGCGGCGCACGGGCCCTCCCTCCGGCTGGAGCTAACAGCGCACTTTATAGAGATGACAATCCCCTTTCCGAAATTCCTTTTGATGCCAAGGTCAAAGCTCTCTCGGAAATAGATGCCTATGCGCGGCAAAAAGATAAACGTGTGGTCCAGGTATCCGTGTCTCTTGCGGGTTCCTGGCAAGGCGTAGAGATTATCAGAGCTGGTGGAGAGCGCTCCGGTGATATCCGCCCTCTGGTTCGACTAAACGTGTCCGTGGTTGTTGAGAAAGATGGTCGCCGGGAATCAGGGAATCATGGCATGGGTGGCCGAACTGGCTATGACTTCTATTTGGAAGAAGAAACTTGGAAATCGGCTGCCGACGAAGCCCTTCGGCAAGCCTTGGTTAATTTGGAATCCGTTGATGCGCCGGCGGGAGAAATGCAGGTTGTTCTTGGCCCGGGGTGGCCTGGCATCATTCTTCACGAGGCAATTGGACATGGTCTCGAAGGGGACTTTAATCGCAAGAAAACCTCTGTCTTCTCTGATCTGATCGGCAAACGCGTAGCAGCCCCTGGTGTCACGGTTGTAGATGACGGGACAATTCCTGACAGACGCGGATCGCTGAGCATTGATGACGAGGGAACCGCCACTTCTTCTACTACCCTGATCGAAGATGGTATCCTGGTTGGCTATATGCAGGACCGCCAAAATGCGCGACTGATGGGTGTTGAGCCTACTGGTAACGGTCGGCGGGAAAGCTTTGCCCATATGCCCATGCCGAGGATGACCAATACCTATATGCTGGCCGGCAAAGACGATCCGGCCGACATCGTGAAATCCGTCAAGAAAGGGTTGTATACGTCTAACTTTGGCGGCGGACAGGTAGATATCACTTCCGGAAAATTTGTCTTTTCCTGCACGGAAGCCTATCTCATTGAGGATGGCAAACTGACGGCTCCGGTCAAGGGAGCTACCTTAATTGGAACAGGCAGTGAAGCTCTTAAAAAAGTGAAGGCCATTGGCAATGACATGGAGCTGGATACAGGGATTGGAACCTGCGGTAAAGCCGGACAGAGTGTCCCTGTTGGTGTTGGCCAGCCGACCATGCTGATAGAAGGACTAACCGTTGGCGGGACAGCTGGCTAAGAGATCTTTAAAAAAAGGCATAGTGTCTTCTCTTTTCTGGGCACTGGGTGCAGCGGGAGCCCTTTTTCTGGCCAGTTCTGTGGCCCCCGCTGAGGACTGGCTTCCACCAGGAAGCACGACGGATCTGACAATAGACCGCCCTTCCGAGTTGCTTAGAACTGGAACTGTCCAGGATGAAAAATTCCTGTATGGCCGCCTCCTGTTTCGGAGCCCGGAGATTTTGGGAGAAAAAGCCATACGTATCGGCCTCTCCTGCGATAGCTGCCACACCAATGGACATGTAAACACAAGCTTCTACATTGACGGCCTCTCCGATAAACCCGGACGGATTGATGTCAGTCACCGGTTCTGGCAGGCCGGTTTTGAAGACGGGAAAGACAATCCGATTGACATACCTTCATTGCGAGATGTCGCGGAAACAGCTCCTTATGGCACAGCTATTGTATTCCAGGATCTACCTGCCTTTACACGTCATGTCACCGTCACAGAATTTGGCGGACCAGAGCCAAAACAGGATCAACTGGACGCTTTAGTATCCTATATGAACGCATTGGAGATGGACGGCACTGAAAAGAAAAAGAAGGATATAGAACTGTCTTACTTTCCTCTCCTGGAACGTCCAATCCGGGACGGTGACAAAGAACGTGCTCTGGAACTAGTCGATTTAATCCGGGCGGACCTAGGGCGCCATCTGACAGAGGAAAACCAAGAACAAAGCCAACGAGAAGTGCAATCCCTGAAAATGATCAAACAGGCACTAATCAAAAACCGGTTTGATCAAGCTCTGGCGATTTATCGCCAACCCAGAGGATGAACCTCAATACGCGTATTCAGAAAAGACCGGATCAATCTTTTCACTCCAGTCGCCATGATATTTCTCTAGCATCTCTTCTGCTGGTGTTTGCCCTGTCTCAACAGTTGTTTTCAAGGCATTCAGGAAATGGGTCTCATCGTCTCCGAAACTGTCCATACGTTTACGCGCCTTTAGACCTGCAGAGGCAATATTGAGAACTTCCGAGGCAAACGCCTGCATAGACCTGCCATCCGGCATTTCCGTATTCAGTGCTTTGGTAATGACATCTTCACGTAGCCTCTGACGGTCCTCAGCAGACCAGCCCTTGACCAGATCCCAGGCACTGTCCAATGCTGTGTTGTCATAGAGCAATCCGACCCAGAGAGCTGGCAAAGCACACAGGCGGCGCCAGGGTCCGCCATCGGCACCCCGCATTTCCAGGAACCGCTTCATCCGCACTTCCGGGAACAGGGTTGTCAGATGATTGTCCCAATCGACGAGGTTCGGCAACTCTCCGGGCAGAGCCGGCAGTTCACCCTTCATAAAATCGCGAAAGGACTGGCCGGCGGCACTTACATAGGTCCCGTCGCGATAGACGAAATACATCGGAACGTCGAGGGCGTAGTCCACATATTGCTCGAACGAAAAGCCCTCTTCAAAAACGAAGGGCAGCATCCCGGTCCGATCCGGATCCGTATCTGTCCAGATAAAACTGCGATGGCTAAGATGCCCGTTCGGGCGCGCTTCAGTAAAAGGGGAGTTAGCAAACAATGCCGTCGCCAACGGCTGCAACGCGAGACTGGTGCGGAATTTTTTGATCATGTCGGCTTCAGATGAGTAGTCCAGATTAACCTGGACCGTACAAGACCGGAACATCATGTCACGACCATGCTGCCCTCTTGTCGGCATATAGTCCCGCATAATCTTGTAGCGGCCCTTCGGCATGATCGGGGTTTCGGCAAGGGTCCATTTCGGGCTAAATCCGAGACCCAGAAATCCGACCCCGATTTCATCCCCCACTTCTTTTACCTGCGCAAGATGCGTATGCACCTCACTACATGTTTGATGAAGATTTTCGACGGCAGCGCCCGAGAGTTCAAGCTGCCCGCCCGGCTCAAGGCTGATGGAGCAGCCTTCCATGGACAGGGCGATTACATTGTCGCCTTCAAAATCCGGCTGCCAGCCAAACCGTTGGAGGCCTTTGAGCATCGCCTCAATACCGCTCGGCCCGCCATAAGGAAGCGGTTCTAAAGTATCCAAAGTGAAGCCGAATTTTTCGTGCTCGGTTCCAATGCGCCATTTTTCTGACGGCTTGTTACCACTCTCCGCAAATTCAACGAGTTGGGCTTTGCTGGCGATTTCAACTTGTTCGCCTTTTGACGGTCCGGACATCTCTTCCCCTTTAGTGTCGATGGCCGGGCAGCGCGCCCTTTGTCCGGCCTCAGACCTTTGAATTACTAATTTGCGAAGCCCGCTTCAAGCTTAAAGTTCGAAAAATGTCGAACAATCACGAAAGGGCGGATTATGTGGGAAGACTTCACCAGTCGCCACATACGGCCTGCAGAAGGGTTAAACTTGCCACTACTGCGGTTTCCGCCCTAAGCAATCTAGGCCCCAACGAGATGGCATGGGTATTGTTACGATTTCTGATCAAATCGCCCTCCTCGTCGGTAAATCCCCCTTCGGGACCTGTCAGAACTGCCCATTTGGTACTTTCTCGCAAGTCGGTTAGCGCCCCGATAGCATCACGCCCCTCAAGATTTTCATCGCAAAATATCAATGTCCTATCTGGTTCCAACTCTTCTAGCGCGCTTTGAAGTTTCCTGGTTGTCTGTATGGCCGGCACATTCAGTCTTTGGCACTGTTCCGCCGCTTCCAACGCTTGTAAGCCGAGCTTGTCGGTCCGAAGTCTCTCTGAGTTCGTACGGATCGTTTGTACGGGCCAGATCTCCTGCGCACCCAGTTCGGTGGCTTTCTGGACAATGAAGTTCGTCTGAGCCTTCTTAACCGGGGCAAACAGCATATATATATCAGGCTCTGCCTGCTGTGGCCTTAGCTGCTCAGTGATATGAATGAGGCAATGATTTTTATGCGCGTCTTGAAGAGTACCAATCCATTCTCCGTCCCTGCCGTTAAACAAGGCGATCCGATCCCCTTCACGCCGCCGCATGACGGTTGCGACATAATGGGATTGGGCTTTATCAAGGACGACCCCCAGATCCTTGGCCAAATCACTTGCGACAAATAAACGGACGGAATACTGCTTTTGCGCCATTCAAAGATTTCCATTGTGTTTTCAGGACAAAGATATTGCGATAGATAGGTTTTAATGTCATCTCCTTCCATAGGATTTGTCACGAGAAAGAGCGAGCGATGCGACGCCCAGACAAGATCATTGCTGATGCCAGTAAACAGAACTGGGTGGATCTTTATGCGCCGGAGATGGTGCAGCCCTATTTGAAGCTTTCCCGGCTTGATCGGCCCATCGGAACCTGGCTGCTCCTCTTTCCCTGTCTATGGTCAATAGCCCTCGCAGCACCAGCCGACAATCTGCCGGATTTTTGGGCCTTTATCCTGTTCGGCATTGGTGCGCTTGTTATGCGAGGCGCCGGGTGTACCCTGAACGACATTGCTGACAGAAACTTCGATGGCGCTGTGGAACGGACGAAAAAACGTCCCCTGCCAAGCGGACAGGTTACCGTCACACAAGCTTTTATTTGGCTTGGTGTTCAATGCCTGATTGGATTGCTGGTTCTTCTCCAGTTTAACCTGTTTGCCATTCTTGTAGGGGCCGCCAGCTTGATTTTGGTGGCAATTTATCCCTTTGCAAAACGCTTCACCTACTGGCCACAGTTCTTCCTGGGGCTGGCTTTCAATTACGGAACCTTGCTTGGATGGGCAGCGGTAAGAGGGGATTTAACGATGGCTCCCTTCATTCTGTATGTTGCGGGGATTTCCTGGACCCTTGGCTATGACACCATCTACGCGCATCAGGACAAGGAAGATGACATTCTGATTGGCGTAAAATCTACAGCTCTTAAATTTGGCGCCAATACTATCTACTGGCTTATCGCTTTTTACTCGATCACAATTATCGGAATTATTGCTTCAGGATATCTTCTTTCTCTATCCGCGCCATTTTATACATTTATGGCAGGTGCCGCTGTACATTTAGCTTGGCAGATTAAGACGCTTGATATCAATAACTCTGACCTCTGCCTGATGTTGTTTCATTCCAATAAAATTTTTGGCGCGATCGTATTGCTAGGGATCATTTTCGGCAAATTTCCCCTGCCCTTCTAAGCCTGACTTATTTTGTTTTGCGAAAATGCGGTGTCTGCGGCATAGTCGCAACCCATAGTGAATTAAAGGAAAATCTGAATGTCCTACGGATCGCTGCGGGATTTCATGGCACAACTTGAGAGCGCCGGCAAACTTGTCAAAGTCGCTGAGCCAATCTCGACTGACCTGGAAATGACAGAAATACAAACCCGTCTTCTGGCGGAAGAAGGTCCGGCTGTCCTTTTTGAGAATCCGATCAATGAAAAGGGTGAGAAATCGGACATGCCTGTCCTGGTCAACCTGTTCGGAACGGTTGATCGCGTCGCTATGGGCATGAATAAAGAACCCGATCAACTTCGTGAGGTGGGTGACACATTGGCCTTTTTGCGCCAGCCGGAACCACCGGATGGACTGCGGGAGGCGGTCGGCATGCTTCCAGTTCTGAAAACCGTCATGAGCATGCGCCCGAAAACTGTTAAGAAAGCGCCCTGTCAGGAAGTCGTCCTTACTGATGATCACATTGACCTGGATAAACTGCCTATTCAAACTTGCTGGCCAGGGGAACCGGCGCCACTGATTACCTGGCCGCTGGTGGTTACCAAAGGTCCGAGTGAGGACAAGATTGACGACTACAATCTTGGCATTTACCGGATGCAGAAGCTTTCGAAAAATCAGACCCTGATGCGCTGGCTCAAACATCGCGGGGGTGCCCAGCATCACGCGAGGTGGGGAAAAGAAAAGACAGAGCCGCTACCGGCGTCGGTGGTCATAGGAGCAGATCCCGGGACAATCCTGGCCGCCGTAACCCCTATTCCCGATACGCTGTCTGAATATCAATTCGCCGGTCTTTTGCGCGGTGAAAAGGTAGAGCTTGTAGACTGCAAAACGGTTCCGCTAAAAGTCCCTGCCAGTGCAGAGATTATTCTGGAAGGGTTCGTTTCCCTCGACGACTATGGCGATGAAGGACCCTATGGAGATCATACCGGGTATTACAATTCCGTAGAGAGCTTTCCGGTCTTTACTGTCACCGCCATAACCATGCGCAAAGATCCGATCTATCTTTCGACCTTCACAGGCCGACCACCAGATGAGCCAAGCGTTCTGGGGGAAGCCCTTAATGAACTCTTTATCCCTCTCATCCAACAGCAGTTTCCTGAAATCGTCGATTTCTGGTTACCTCCGGAAGGCTGCAGTTACCGGATCGCCGTAATCTCCATGAAAAAGGCGTACGCGGGTCACGCCAAGCGGGTGATGATGGGGGCCTGGTCCTATCTGCGGCAATTCATGTACACCAAATTCCTGATCATCGTTGATGACGACATTGATGCCCGCAACTGGAAAGATGTGATGTGGGCCGTCTCAACCCGGATGGACCCGGTCCGCGATATAACAACCATTGAAAACACCCCCATTGACTACTTAGACTTTGCGTCGCCGGAATCAGGTCTCGGTGGTAAAATCGGACTGGACGCCACCAATAAAATCGAACCGGAGACAAAACGGGAATGGGGTCAGAAAATCCAAATGGATGACGCTGTCATTAAAAAGATCGATGAAATCTGGGAGAAACTTGACCTCCCGGGAAGCGGTAAATCCATTTGGAAATAAAAAGATAACCTCAGTTATTGGCCCTGCAGCACATATCGCCGGTTCAATTCCTGTAATGGCCGATGGTTATCCGGATAGAGACGGGCAAACGCTTCAAGTTGTTTTTTTGAGGCTCCAAGTGGCTCTTTATAGATATGCCAGGTCACATTCTCTGTACAGGGCGGCAAGGTCAAAGAGCCCTTATAACGGAAAAACCGCGTGTCTACCGGGATCAGCAACATCGGGTCAATCACCTGGTTTGATGAAGCGCGTCCGACTTTGTCTGGGGCTCTATCCAGAATTGTCTGTAATACCCGGTTTTCTTCGCTTTCTATAAATAGCACAGCGAGAGCAAGCCAATCGCCGGCTTTTGAACGGTGAAAGAAATGAGCTTCCATAGGATAGCTGATGTCATCTATTTGATGTTCGCTTGTCATGTGAAACTGAATTTCCACGAGATTGTAGTCCACTCCATCATAGGTGCTAAGCCCGCCATTGCCTCTCGGTGTCACCTCAATCTTATGTCCATCATTGATGATGTCTGGTTTAAACTGCTGTAAATCCATAAACATAGGCGGTAGATCCGCCGCGATCGCGTCTCCCGACCTGATTTCGATCGGAGATTGCTGCCGTCCGCCACATGAGGATGGTCCGCTGCTGAGCTTCGACCAGAATTCAGGTCCTGTATTCCCGTGATATGACCATTTCGCCTTTTCCTCTGCCGATGCGATAGCAACCGATAAGAAGCTGACAGTCAAATAGAACGTAATTCTCAAAAACTTGTACACGCTAGAAAACCTCGGATAAGGTAAAGCCATGAATAGTGTTCGGGTCGGTTATACCACCAAACTGGCCTGCTGTGTCAAAGCGCGTTGAGGTGACAGCAGCACGCCTCAAAAAAGTCTGAAAGTAATAGATGTCCCTCATTATTGACCCGTTCTTTTACATGATTGCCATTCCTGCCGTGCTGATTATTGGAATTTCCAAAGGCGGGTTTGCCGGTTCCCTGGGAATATTAGGTGTCCCCCTTATCACTCTGGCGATCCCCCCAGTGCAGGCTGCGGCGATTATCCTACCTATCCTCTGCGTAATGGATATTTTCGGATTACTGGCTTATCGGCGGCGTGCAGATTGGCTTAATCTTTACTATCTAATCCCGGGGGCAGTCTTCGGCATTTTCGTTGGATATCTTCTGTTTAATTACCTTAGTACGGATGTCATCAAGATTTTGCTCGGCGTCATTTGTATTGTCTTTACCCTGAACCATTATTTCCGCAAACGCCCACCAGATTATAAAACAGGTCCGAGTTTGCCAAAGGGGTCCTTCTGGGGATCCATCGCCGGTTTCACAAGCTTTGTCGCCCATGCGGGTGGTCCACCATTACAGTTTTACATGTTGCCGCAGAAGATTGATAAAACCCTTTTTGTCGGCACCTCCGTCTGGTTCTTTTTTGTTATCAATTATGTCAAGCTCGTTCCCTATGGTCTGCTCGGCCAGTTTTCCGTGGAAAATCTGGGAACCTCTCTTGTTCTCTTACCACTGGCACCGGTCGGGATTTGGTTAGGGATCAAGGCGCATAATCTCGTACCTGAGGTTATTTTCTATCGCTTCGCCTATTTTCTGGTTCTCGTAACAGGGACGAAACTCCTTTGGGATGGAATTCGGGGCCTAAATTTGTTTTTCTAATTCCCTTTTCCGGCCTGCCCCCTTATTTATGGGACATCACCGTTATTTTTCCTCAAGGTATCCATGCCAAATTTCAGCAAAAACGAACAAAACTCTCTCAACATATTGGATGATCTTCTTAAAATCGCCCGCCAAAAAGGCGCGGAGGCTGCGGATGCCGTCAGGATTCAGGGAATATCCACCAATGTTGCCGTGCGTCTTGGGGAAACAGAGGAAATAGAGCGATCAGAAGCTCATGATCTTGGCCTAAGAGTTCTGATCGGCAAGCAACAGGCCTTCGTATCTTCAAATGATACAAAACCCGAAGTTCTCGATGAACTGGTGGATCGTGCCGTTGCCATGGCCCGTAATATGCCAGAAGACGAGTATTGCGGTCTGGCTGATCCCGCTCTCCTGGCCACTGACATTCCGGATCTGGATATCTATGACGACACTGAACTGGACTCTGAAAGACTAACGACCATTGCCAACGAAGCTGAGGAAGCAGCTCTGGCTGTACCAGGAGTTACAAACTCAGAAGGTGGCGGAGCATCGTTCGGCCATTCCTCAATTGCATTGGCGACATCAGATGGATTTCGCGGAGCCTACTCCTCTTCGAGTTATTCTGTAAGTGCGTCAGTCATCGCCGGTGAAGGCGGCGGCATGGAGCGGGATTATGACTACGACAGCCGGCGGTTTTACTCAGATTTGCGCGCGCCATTTGAGATTGGGAAAAGCGCCGGCGAACGGGCTGTAAAGCTCCTGAACTCGCGCAAAATGCAAAGCGTTCAGGCACCTGTGGTCTTCAGCGACCGCGTATCTTCGAGCATACTCGGCCATCTAGTTGGAGCGATTTCTGGAGCATCCATTGCCCGGGGGACCAGTTTTCTGAAAGACGAGATGGGCAAACAGGTTTTTGCGGAAGGGATTAACATTGTTGATGACCCCCATCGAAAACGTGGGGCTGGATCTAAGCCTTTCGACGGCGAAGGTGCCGCTAATGCCCCTCTAAATCTGATTGAAGGCGGTATCCTGCAAAGCTGGATCCTAAACAGCTCGTCCGCGAAACAACTGGACCTGACATCAAACGGTCGAGCCTCAAGGGGAACGGCCTCCCCCCCCGGTACGTCGACGACAAATCTCTATTTAGAAGCCGGTCATCTTTCTTTGCCTGAACTGATTAAGGATATCAAATCCGGACTTTTCGTGGCCAGCCTCATTGGTATGGGCGTGAACGGAATAACCGGGGATTATAGCCGCGGCGCTTCAGGTTTCTGGATTGAGGATGGTGAAATCGCTTTTCCGGTTTCCGAGCTGACAATCGCCGGAAATCTTAAGGATATGTTCCTCAATCTTACTCCTGCAGATGATTTAGAGTTCAGGTTCAGCACAAATGCCCCCAGTTTGCGGATTGAGGGAATGATGGTTGCTGGCACGTGACAAATCAATTCGAGAAGGACCACGTCCTGCTAAAGCAGGCGGTACAAGAAGCGGGAGAAATTGCCCGCCGATTTTTCAAAGGTGATCTGAAAAGCTGGGAGAAAAAGCCCGGTGATCCAGTAAGCGAAGCCGACATCGCAATCGACACTCATCTTCGCGATCTCCTTATGGCGGCCCGGCCGGGTTACGGCTGGTTATCCGAAGAAACTGTTGATGACGCGGACAGGTTGGATAAATCCCGGGTCTGGGTCGTTGATCCCATTGATGGCACGCGATCTTTCATCGCGGGAAAACCAGAATTCACTGTCTGTGCTG
This sequence comes from Pseudomonadota bacterium, assembly GCA_024743055.1. Taxonomy (GTDB): domain Bacteria; phylum Pseudomonadota; class Alphaproteobacteria; order Sneathiellales; family Sneathiellaceae; genus Sneathiella. Next base: position 23,935 of record JANSXH010000016.1, on the reverse strand, counting down.
CTTTAGTTGAAGATGGAAGCCCTGTTCTTGGAATTGTCTACAACCCCATTCTTGAAGAATTCTACGAAGCGTCACTTGATGATGGTACATATTTAAACGGGGAGCGAATTTTCTGTAGCGATAAATCGGGCCTTGAGAATGGTCGCTTTTTGACCAGCCGCAAAGCTTTCGAATGGCACGGATGGCTCAATGATGCGCCTGGAGCCTCATTCAGTCATGTAAACTCCATTGCCTACCGAATGGTAAAAGTTGCGTCGCAACAGGTAGACGCTTCCCTCTCCTTCACCGCCAAAAGTGACTGGGATATTGCTGCTGCAGATATCATTCTCAAAGAGGCTGGCGGTATTTCGACAACAACGTCGGGACAATCATTGCACTACAACAGGAAGTCTGTTGAACACCGGAACGTTATTTCATGCGGTGCTGCGCTCCACCCCGCTCTCATGGATTTATTGACGAGCTTTGGTCAAAAGAAAAGCTGAACTGCAACCAATAATGGCTAGAATGTTTTGAATTCAATCCGCTTGTAAGGCGGAATCAGAAAATATTGCAATGTTGGCTTAAGCATTATAATTTGCTCTGAGATCACTGATTATTGAGAGAAGCCGATTATGAAAATACCTCAACGCTTAATTGTTTCAGTTCTTTTACTCTCTGTTGCTGCTTTCGCCACCGGTTGTGGGGATACCTGGCGTGGGGTAAAGGAGGACACCGGTCGAAATCTTGAAAAAGCTGGCAAGTCTGTACAAGACGCCGGTGAAAAAGTTAAATCAGACTAATTCTTCTCGTTGAGAATATTCTCAATACGAGAGTGCACGCCATTGGTTCGAGATTCTAAATTTTAGACAAATCCGGACAGGGCGTGCATTTTTTATCTCTTCACACCTCAAGATAGATCATTTTTCCTATTATTTGCTATTGTTTGCTATCAAATTCTGATGCTGCAGTTTATTTGCCCCTTAGACGGCACTTCGCTGTATTCAAGGGTTCTAAACGAGATTCGCACATTCTATGCGAAGTTTTTCACCACTGATTCGCCACATCTTAAAATATTAACCATACCCTCTTGCTTGTTAATCATATTAACGAAAAATTAACCATGTTTGTTAACCATAATTAGGTAAAATTTGACGCAATTTATTACAAATTTGTTATAAAATTCGACTATCTTTCACTTCTCAAAAACCAATTAAAACGAGTGTATTAGAAAAAACTTCAGCATTTCTGCGGCTTTGGGGGAGAGAAACACTCGATTGTGTCCACATTTGACCACATTTTCGCCACATTGACGGGAGTCATCAGCATTTAGTATTATTTCTCTAATGCTTAATACAACTAATTGAGCGGCGTATTTATACGTAATTTGGGGTTGATTTCAGCTTTTTCAAAAAGGGGTAAAACATGAAATCATTATTAACAGCAATCGCCACAGCGGGCGTTATCGCCTTTGCTGCTGCAGGAGCTCAAGCGTCAACCACATTTAATCTGGGTGGCTCTTATGTAAGTGGAGCAGACTCTCTCTATTATCACGAAAATGGAATTGGTCTTACTGTAACAGCACAACACTATCACGGTAGCGGCAATCCGCATTCTAGCGAGAAGGTAACACGCTTTGGTGCAGGTGTTGGTGCCAAAAACTGGAGTCATGACGACCCATTGGTTGATGGCAACAATCATTACAACGACGTTGTGAATTTCAACTTTGACCAGACCGTTAAGCTGGAAAGCGTAATGTTCAGCTATTTTGACGATGAGAAGAAGCGGATCAAAGTCTGCGTTGCTCGCTATCACGGTTGGTGCGTTGATTACGACAGAATCTGGGTCCCGGCTCCAGATGATGAATTCTCCTTCTTCGCTGAAAAAGACGGTGAGTATCAGCAGATCGCTAACAACCTTGACGGCAATCCATATAACTTCATCTATGACTGGATTGGTGACAAATTTGGTATTGGTGCCTCTGACAAGAACGACGAGTTCCTGATCAAGTCAATCACGGTTTCAGCCGTTCCACTTCCTGCAGCTCTGCCGCTTTACGGCGCAGGTCTTGCAGTAATGGGTTTTGTTGGATGGCGGAAACGTCGGAAAGCTGCAGCTCAGGCTTAATCCCCCTCGCGGGCTGATAGCTAACCCACGAAACGGCGGCCTTACGGTCGCCGTTTTTTTATGCGTTGACCCCTGTTTGCCCCTTTGACCTTAACGAAATATTACCAATATTGCCGTACTTTTCATGGAAAGACATTTCCAGAGGAAAAGAAGATGAAAATTTTTTCAGCTGTATTGGCGTTGTTTTTTCTGACAACCTCCCCTGCCCTGTCGGCAACAGTATTTGACCTATCGGGTAATGGTGGCTGGGCAAAGACATACAACTTTGATCAGGACGGGATAGGCCTGACGGTATCGACCGGGCGTCAGTCCGGGAGCTCCGCCACCCAGAATTCTTATGATTGGCTTTATCAGTCAAATCATAACGGGATTGGGATGTATTCCTACGGCAATGGGAAGAACAAGGAGATTGATGGCAAAAATGCGGATGAGTTGGTCCAGTTTGCCTTTAACACCGCTGTTCAGCTTGTCAGCATCACATTCGGCAAGGTCGACAGCAATGATGATTTTGATTTCTTTTTCGATGCGGGTTCAGGACTGACTGAGCAAGCCAGCTATATCGATATTCCAGGGAACAACACCTATCAATTTGGCAGCTTCTGGAATGGCGAACTTTTCGGCATTGGTGCCAGCGGCAACCATGATAACTTTACGATCAAACGCATTGCAGTTGACGTTACAGCTATCCCACTACCAGCCGCACTTCCTCTGTATGGAACAGGCCTCGCCTTGATAGGGTTTTTGGGCTGGAGAAGGCGGCGCAAAGCTGCTGCCTAAATCCGCACAGCTCTAGATACCATTATTAACCGGCGGTCTTTTTCGGATCGCCGGTTTTCTTTTGACTTGCCCGAGGTTCTAATAGCAGCTCCGGATCCAGGCGTTCTTTAAACCAGTTGATACGCCAGTCAAGATGTGGTCCCGTTGATCTGCCCGTGGACCCAACCTCCCCAATCTTTGTGCCCTGCTTGACGAACTGGCCCGGTCTGACGTTCAGCTTGCTGAGATGGGAATAAACGGACACCAAGCCATGCCCGTGATCAATCATGATGGTGCCCCCAGTATAAAAGAGATCAGACTCAACCATCCGAACCATGCCGTCCGTCGATGCAATCACATCCGTTCCAACAGGAGCTGCAACATCAAGACCGAAATGGGGACGTTTTGGAATATCGTTCAGGATCCTCTGACTTCCATAAACACCACTCACTCTCCCATCTGCTGGCCAGATCCATCCAGACAAATACCATTCATCTTCTGAGTCGATAGCTCTTATCCTGGCGATTTCCCCATTTTCCTTGCGAATGCGATCTAAAAACTTCTTGCTTGGCGTCACTTTTGAAGGGGGTAATCCCGTGAGACGTTCGGTCTTGTATTTGCGTTTTGCGATGGAAATCTCACGGACATCCTCTCGCCCGTCAGGGTAAGTCACCTTCAATACCGCTTTGTCCTTAAAATCTCGGCCGAAGCCAAAAACGAAACGACCTGAATCAGAAACTCGAACTTTCCTGTCTTCAAAGACGACTTTCGAACCTGGCGTGATATTGCCATAAACAAGGCCACCTTGAATGAAATTACCGTTGAGAATTAGCTCATTTGCAAAAGCAGTATTGGGTAAGAGAAAAATAATCAGAAAAACCAAACTACGGATCATAAGAGCTGCCCCTGTTTGTCAGAGGACGGTTTTTCGGGCTTAGCTTTCTTCGCTGGTTTTTTCGCCGCCTCGCCTGTTCCAAATATCGCTGACGCCTTGCCATCATCAAATTCGACCTCAACGGTCCGCCCAGGCGTCGCATTCTTCACAGAAGAAAGCGGCTTTCCATCTTCGTCCCAGACAATACTGTACCCCCTCTTTAAAACCCGTTTGAAAGACAAGCTTTCAAGCAACCTCGCGGTCGCATCAAGCTTGTCCGCTGAACGATCACGTTTAATAGTGATCGCCGAGGTCATTCGTTGTTCGAGTGTTTCAAGGCGGTCTTTATATTGAAAGAGATTGCGCTCGAGAAGTTGCGGGCGCAACCGGCCCTTTAAATTCTCGTAATGCTGGGCTTTCAGGGAAATGCCGTTACCAATGGATTGTCTGAGCCGGCTATCCAGATGATCGAGATGTTGAGTTTTTTCAGCGATCAGCATATTGGGATCGCGAAGGCCTCTGGCTAAGCCAGCCAGGCGTTCTGCCTTGTCCGAAAGAGACCTGGTCAGGCTTCTTTTTATCCGGCGCTCCATATCATCGACATAGGCCAGCAATTCAGAGCGGACGGGCACCGCCATTTCCGCTGCTGCTGTCGGCGTCGGGGCTCTCCTGTCAGAAACGTAATCTATCAGAGTCGTATCCGTTTCATGACCCACTGCTGAAATCAGCGGAATATCACTTTCAGCGGCGGCCCTGACAACCTCTTCCTCATTAAAGGCCCAAAGATCTTCCAGACTCCCCCCTCCTCTGGCAACGATCAACAAGTCTGGCCGCGGAATATCACCATTTTGATCGAGAGCATTGAAACCTTTAATGGCTTTAGAAACTTGGCCTGCTGCTGTATCTCCCTGAACCAGAACCGGCCAGAGAAGCACATGTGTTGGAAACCGATCTCTTAGGCGGTGGAGGATATCGCGGATGACGGCACCGGTTGGAGAGGTAACAACTCCGATGACTTTCGGAATATAGGGCAGGTCTTTCTTCCGTTCGGAATCAAACAGCCCTTCCGCCGCCAGTTTCTTCTTGCGCTCTTCCAGGAGGGCCATGAGCGCCCCCACGCCGGCGGGTTCCATCCGCTCGATCACGATCTGATATTTCGACCTGCCGGGGTAAGTTGTCAATTTTCCAGTACAAACAACTTCCAGACCGTCTTCCGGTCTAAAGCTCAGCTTTTGTGCGGTACCTCGCCACATGACACCATCCAAAACGGCTTTGTCATCCTTTAGAGCGAGATATACGTGACCCGACGCTGCTCTTTTCAATCCGGATATCTCAGCGCGGACACGCACATGCCCGTATCTGTCTTCGACGGTTCGTTTTAGGGACCCGCTAAGCTCCGAAACGGTATATTCATGAATGTTGGATGTTCCGAAATCTGATTTTTCAGACACAATTCGCCTTTTAGGTTATTTAGACTGTTGCCGCACTATGCTAGAAACTCTACACCGTCCCTTTAGTGCAACAAAATACAATTTTAGTGCAGAACAGAATGAATATACTCGTTATTGGATCCGGTGGTCGTGAGCATGCTCTCTGCTGGTCCCTCAAAAAATCCCCTTTGATTGACACTCTTTACTGCGCACCCGGTAACGGCGGGATCGCGGAAGTTGCGACCTGCGTCGAGATGGGGGTCGAGGATATTCCCGCCATCATCACGTTTTGCAAGAGCCATGATGTCGGATTTGTTGTTGTCGGGCCGGAGGCTCCGTTGGTTCTGGGCCTTGTAGATGCCCTGGCGGATGCGGGCATCAAAAGTTTCGGTCCACGTGAAAACGCTGCGGCTCTTGAAGGCTCTAAGGGGTATATGAAAGACCTGTGTCGGGAATATGGGATCCCGACTGCTGAATATCAGCGTTTCGATAATGCCGATGCTGCGAAATCCTATCTGCAAAGTCAAAAAATGCCGATCGTTATCAAGGCCGACGGTTTAGCGGCGGGTAAAGGCGTTATTATTGCGATGTCCCTCTCGGAAGCCGTTGCCACAGTAGATGAAATCTTTGGCGGTATGTTCGGCAATGCCGGCGCAGAGATTGTCATCGAAGAGTTCCTGACCGGGGAAGAAGCGAGTTTCTTTGTCTTAACCGATGGCACGTCTATCCTACCAATGGCAACAGCGCAAGACCATAAAGCCGCAGGCGACGGCGATACCGGACCGAATACGGGCGGCATGGGTGCCTACTCTCCGGCTCCTATCATGACAGAAGATATGATTACTCGCACCTTGGACGAGATCATCTCTCCTACAGTGAAAGCTATGAAGAATCGCGGCGCGCCCTTCACTGGTATTCTCTATGCCGGGCTGATGATTACGGAGGCTGGCCCGAAACTGATTGAATATAATGTTCGCTTCGGGGATCCGGAATGCCAGGTTCTTTGTGCCAGACTGGACGGTGACCTGTTGCCAGCTTTAATGGCGACAGCGGATGGTAGTCTTGACGGCGTCAATCTCACCTGGAAGCCGGAAGCGGCACTAACTGTTGTCATGGCGGCGGCGGGTTATCCTGGACCTTACGAGAAGAACACGGTCATCGGCGGGCTGGAAGAAGCCTCCAAAATTGAGGATGTCGTTGTCTTCCATGCTGGCACTAAAAAAGAGGGGGAGGATATCCTTGCAAATGGCGGAAGAGTGCTTGGTGTCACCGGTTTGGGAAAAAGCGTTAAACAAGCGCAGGAAAAAGCGTATAGTGGCGTCAAAGCGTTAAAATGGCCTGAGGGATTTTGCCGATCAGATATCGGTTGGCGGGCTGTTGAGCGCTAAAAATGAAAAACGATAACAGAAGAGGCATGAATGTCCGAAGATCAAGCTCAATTTTCAGGCACTATGGAGGTGCGGGAGCGGCATAAATTTGACGTCGGAAGGCTGGAAAGCTACCTAAAAGAAAATGTCGTCGGGTTCACGGGTCCCCTGGAAGTTGCCCAGTTTAAAGGGGGTCAATCCAATCCCAGCTATATGCTGACTACCCCAAACCGGAAATATGTCCTGCGCAGAAAGCCGCCAGGGAAACTGCTTCCCTCCGCCCATGCCGTGGATCGGGAGTTTCGGGTTATATCCGCATTGTCAAATACGGACGTTCCGGTACCCAAGGCTTACTGCCTTTGTGAAGATGAAGATGTCATTGGCACCATGTTCTATGTAATGGAATGTGTTGATGGTGATATTGAATGGGATCCCGCCCTGCCAGGATATTCGAAGGCCAACCGGGTTGCCGTTTTTGATAGTATGAATGAAGCCATGGCGGCCCTGCATATGGTGGACTACAAGGCCGTCGGTCTGGAAACCTTCGGCAAACCAACCGATTACCTTGCCCGCCAAATCAATCGATGGACAAAACAATATAAGGCGTCGGAGACGGAAACGGTTGAAGCCATGGACAAACTTATGGAATGGCTTCCGGAAAATATTCCTGACGGAGACGAAACCTCCATTGTTCATGGGGACTATCGTCTCGATAACACGGTTCTCAACAAGGAAAGTCACCGGGTCACAGCAATTCTTGATTGGGAGTTGGCAACCCTTGGCCATCCTCTCGCAGATTTTTCATATCACTGCATGACCTGGCGGCTGGAGCCAGAGTTGTTCCGAGGTTTGAGTGGACTTGACCTCCCAGCCCTTGGCATTCCGACCGAGGAGCAATATGTCGAAGCCTATTGCCAACGGACCGGGCGGGACGGCATTGAGAACTGGGACTTTTACGCCGCGTATAACATGTTCCGTCTGGCTGCTATTCTGCAAGGAATCGTTGGACGGGTGAAAGACGGGACAGCATCCAACAAAAATGCGGCGGATGTTGCCGTGCGGGTGCGACCGCTTGCCGAACGCGGCTGGGAGCAGGTTCTAAAAATCATGAAAAATGGTTAGTTCCTAATAACAACAGTAACAAAAACAAGGCAGGACACACCATGAGCGACGGTGAAGAAATTATTGCGGTTCGGGAAGCCCATCAGTTTAATGAAGGCGCCCTCTTTGACTATTTAACGGAAAATGTTGACGGTTTCAGTGGCCCACTGACCATTCAGCAGTTTCAGGGAGGTCAGTCAAACCCGACTTTTCTTCTCAAAACACCGGAGCGTGACTATGTCATGCGTAAAAAGCCTCCGGGGGTGCTGCTGCCGTCCGCTCATGCGGTAGACCGGGAATATAAAGTCATCTCCGCTCTGCAGAAGACAGACGTTCCGGTTCCGAAAACCTATTGCCTTTGTGAAGATGAGGACATAATCGGCACCGCCTTTTACATCATGGAGAAAGTGGAAGGCCGGGTCATTAGGGTGCCATCCGCTCCGGATATGGAAAAAGAAGAGCGGGCCGCCGTCTATGATGCCATGAATGATGCCATGGCAAAAATGCACAGTGTCGATGTTGATGCGGTTGGCCTGGCTGATTTTGGAAAGAAAGGCAGCTATTTCGAGCGCCAGATCAGTCGCTGGACCAAGCAGTACCGTGCCGCCCAGACGGATGACCTTGAGACCATGGAAAACCTCATTAACTGGTTGCCGCAGAATCTCCCGGCAAGTGACGAAACTTCGATTGTCCATGGCGACTACCGGCTGGAGAATATGATCCTGCATCCGACCAAGCCTGAAGTTCTGGCCATTCTCGATTGGGAACTCTCTACTCTCGGCCATCCCCTCGCCGATCTTGCCTATAACTGTATGCCCTATCACTTTGTTCATCCCAAAAGCGGCGGCCTTATCAATGTCGATTACGCGGCTACCGGAATCCCGACGGAGCAGGAATATATTGACGCTTATTGCAAACGCACGGGCCGTGACGGGATCGACAATTGGGAATTCTATATCGCCTTCTCGTTCTTCCGACTCGTTGGCATCGTCCAGGGCGTTTATAAGCGCGGCCTCGACGGTAACTCCAGCTCGAAAGTCGGCCAGGAATACGCGGTGTTCGCCAATATGCTGGCAACATTAGGCTGGCAGGAGGTCGAAAAAGGGCAAAAGTAAGTCGCGTCCGAGACCAGTTCTTCCCAAAATTTTCGCTTACCGTAAGTTATGCAATTCTTTTTGGGAGGGTCTTGCCATGTCACAGGAATATGTTTCTGACAATCGAAAGATTGGCCCTAAGGCAGGGGACAGACTAAAGCCGGATGGCACCCCTGCCGATAATGATCGGGTTGAAATTGGCCCCACTCAGTTGGCTTTTGATGAATGGGCGGCGGCAGGCCTTGACATTCCAAACCTTCCCTTGATGAGACAACAGCGGCTGGACCGCCTCGTCAAAGCTCTCCAGGATCGGGATTATGGCGGTATCCTGATGTATGACCCCCTCAATATCCGCTTTGCCTCCGACACCACCAATATGCAGCTTTGGGCTGCCCATAACCCGTTCCGGGCCTGCTTTGTCGCCGCGGACGGTTATATGGTCATTTGGGATTTCAAGGATGAGGATCTTCTCACGGCCTATAACCCGCTCGTTCGCGAAACCCGGGCCGGTGCCTCCTATTTCTATTTTACATCCGGGGATAAGGGCGCGGAGAAAGCCGAGCTCTTTGCAGCGGAAATCGATGAGCTGATGCGGGCCCATGCCGGAAGCAACCGGCGTCTGGCCATAGACAAGATCCAGATCCATGGCCTTCGCGCCCTCGAAAAACTGGGATTTGAGATTTTTGAAGGCGAGGAAGTTACAGAGAAGACCCGGGCTATCAAGCAAAGCGAGGAGATAAAGGCCCTTCATTGCGCCGTCCATGCTTGCGAGATGTCTATGCAGGAAATGCAAAAAATGGCGCGCCCGGGACTCACAGAAAATGATATCTGGGCTGTCTTGCAGGCTGAAAATATCAGACGAGGCGGTGAATGGATTGAAACTCGCATCCTGGCCTCCGGCCCACGCACAAATCCCTGGTTTCAGGAATGCGGCCCGCGAGTTATCGGCAATAACGAACTTCTGGCCTTCGATACAGATATGATCGGCTGTTTCGGCATGTGCTCAGACATCTCCCGCACCTGGTTTCTAGGAGATGGTCAGCCCACGGATGAACAGAAACATCTCTATACCTACGCATATACGCATATACAGGAAAATATGAAGCTCCTAGGTCCGGGTGTACCGTTTAAGGAAGTGACATTCGGGGGCCATCAATTAGCGGAAGAATTTGCTGCTTCTCGATACTCCGTCAAAATGCACGGGGTTGGTCTTTGTGACGAATGGCCACATGTTGCCTATCCTGAGGACTATCATGAAGGTGCCTTCGAATATGCCTTTGAACCCGGCATGGTCCTTTGTGTGGAGGCCTATATCGGCAAGGAAGGCGGCAAGGAAGGAGTTAAATTAGAGGAACAGGTTTTGGTGACCGAGACCGGATTTTTGAATATGACAAAATTTCCGTTTGAAGAAAACTTGCTCGGGTAGTTACTTCTCTGCGGTCTCAATCCGGAGATTCGCCCATTCCCGGACGCATTCCATCGGTTCCATGACCAACCCAGCGGTCTCGCCGAGACCTGAGACGGGGTTCAGGCCCGCATAAGCTGTCAGATCCTGGGTCAGCCATTCACAGGGATCGAGGCTCTCATACCTGTACAAAAACCCGGCGACAATCACGATTATCCCCAGCATTGTCCAACCCAAAAATTTAATCATTCAACCCTGCCCGATTCCCGGCAAATATACGAAAAGACGCTTGTATAAAGGAATTTCGCGCAAAGGACCTAACAAAAAACGCGCAAATGTGATTCAGTCCTCAATTAGAACCAAAAAAGCTTCCGGCAGAACCGGAAGCTTTTCCTGAGATTTTCAAATCATATAGTTTCTATCTGATCAGTTGTATTTCTTCAATTCCAAACGCCCAATCTGGTTCCGATGGACCTCGTCAGGGCCGTCGGCCAGACGCAGGGTCCGCGAATGGGCATAGGCATTGGCCAGTCCAAAGTCATCACTGACCCCACCACCGCCATGGGCCTGGATGGACCAATCGATAATCTTGCCGGTGATATTCGGTGCAACAACCTTGATCATGGCGATCTCGGCTTTTGCTTCCTTATTGCCGACCGTATCCATCATGTAAGCGGCCTTGAGGGTTAGCAACCTCGCCTGCTCGATCATCGCACGGGACTCGGCAATGCGCTCCAACGTTACAGTCTGCTCCGCAACGGGCTTGCCGAAGGCAACACGGGATTTCACCCGCTTGCACATCCGCTCCAGCGCCCTCTCGGCAACACCGATCTGGCGCATGCAATGATGGATGCGGCCCGGGCCAAGGCGACCTTGGGCAATTTCAAACCCGCGGCCTTCGCCAAGCAGAATATGATCAGCCGGGACCCGGACATCAACGAAATCCACTTCCGCATGGCCGTGAGGCGCGTCATCATATCCGAACACAGGCAGGAAGCGCTTTACATTGATTCCTGGTGTGTCCATCGGCACAACGATCATGGATTGCTGGGTATAGCGAGAGGCTGTTTTGTCAGTCTTGCCCATAAAAATAAGGACCTTACAGCGTGGATCGCAGGCGCCTGACGTCCACCATTTCGTTCCATTGATGACATATTCGTCACCATCTCGAACAATCTCTGATTCGATATTTGTCGCATCAGAAGAAGCCACGGCTGGTTCCGTCATGGCAAAGGCAGAACGGATCTCTCCATCAAGAAGCGGCCGCAACCAGCGGTCTTTCAGCTCCTGATTGGCATAGCGTTCGAACACTTCCATATTGCCGGTATCCGGGGCGGAACAATTGAACACTTCCGGTGCAAATGTTACGCGGCCCATAATTTCACAGAGCGGCGCATATTCAAGGTTTGTCAGTCCAGCACCAAGATCACTCTCCGGCAGGAACAGGTTCCAAAGCCCTGCATCCTTGGCCTTGACCTTGAGGTCCTCAATGATCTGGGTTGGTTCCCAGCGATCCCCTTCGTCGACCTGCTCATAGAACACATGTTCATTCGGATAGACATGTTCGTCCATAAACGACTGAACCCGTTCCTGCAGCTCTTTTACTTTGTCTGAATATTCGAAGATCATTCTGATTTCCTTCTTGTTTTTGTTCGTTTCAGGTTTGTTTTTAATTCTTAGCGGCGTGTTTCAAAGAAATTCTTCAATAACTTAGCCGATCTTTCCTCCTGCATGCCACCGTAAATCTCCGGTTTATGGTGACAGCTGGGTTGATCAAAAATCCGAGCACCATATTCGACGCCGCCCCCTTTGGGGTCATAGGCTCCGAAATATAGTCGCCTCACTCTCGCCAGTGAAATCGCCGCCGCGCACATGGGACAGGGCTCCAAGGTAACATATAAATCGCAGTCCACAAGTCTCTCACTGCCGACCATATTGCCTGCTGCCCGGATAGCCAGCATTTCCGCATGGGCTGTAGGGTCATGGCGGGCGATCATTTGATTTCCACTATTGGCAATGATGCGGCCAGAAGAGGACTGGACAATGACTGCACCTACGGGCACCTCGCCGCGGCTGGCCGACATCTCCGCCGCGTTCAAGGCGACATCCATGTAATCTACAAACTCGAAATCCATGCACGTAACCTGTCAATAAGCATCTCTGCCGTCAAGATGGGGGCGAAAAGAAAATGCAGGTGATTCCATCTGAATTATTGAGTTGTTAAGGCGAGAGGACTAAAAGGAGGCATGACTTATCCAGTTATCGGCATAACACTCGACTCGGAAGATCCAGGCGGCTACTCAAACATGCCCTGGTATGCCCTGCGCCAGAACTATGCGGACGTGGTGACGGCAAGCGGTGGCCTCCCCATTGGACTACCCCATGAGCCGGATCATGTGGACAAATATCTTGAAAAACTGGACGGATTGATCGTGACTGGCGGGGCATTCGATGTGGATCCAGCCATGTTCGGTGCCGACACTCGGCATGATACGGTCGTCACAAAGGACCGTCGGACGGAATTCGAAAAGAACATGAGTGAGGCCATGCTGGCAGCCGATAAACCCGTGCTGGGTATTTGTGGCGGCCAGCAGTTACTGCATGTCATTCTCGGCGGAACCCTGATCCAGCACATCCCCGACGAAGTCGACGATCATCTCCCACACGAACAGCCGAACCCGAGGACCGAAGCCGGCCATATCGTCAATATTGTCCCAGACACATTGCTTCATCGGATTGTTGGAACAGAAACCCTTGACGTCAACAGTGCCCATCATCAGGCTGCAAAAGATGTCAGTGATAATATTACGGTCAATGCCCTCGCTCCAGATGGTGTGATTGAGGGGATAGAAGATTCTAAATATAGATTTTGCCTTGGGGTGCAATGGCATCCGGAATATATGATCTCCAATGGAGATAAGCTGATCATGGACGCCTTTATCGACGCCTGCCGGTCCTGATAATGACTGAGAATACGGAAAAGAAAGAACGCATTGCCAAACGCCTGGCACGGGCGGGCCTATGCTCTCGCCGTGAAGCAGAGCGGTGGATTGAAGCCGGACGGGTGGTCGTCAACGGCAAGACCCTAGACAGCCCCGCCTTTACAGTATCCGATCGGGATCGGATCGTGGTAGATGGCAAAGCCCTCCCTAAGAAGGAGAGGCCCCGTCTCTGGCGCTATTACAAACCGGTTGGGCTGGTCACCAGCCATCGCGATGAAAAAGGCCGAGATACTGTGTTCGACAAACTGCCCGACGATATGCCGCGGGTGATTTCTGTCGGACGGCTTGATCTCAATTCCGAGGGATTGCTGCTTCTAACCAATGACGGTGAGCTGGCCCGCAAACTGGAACTTCCGGCCACCGGCTGGAAGCGGAAATATCGGGTCCGGGTGCATGGTCACCCTCGCGACAAGGATATGGAAAAACTGGCCTCGGGCCTGACTATTGAAGGGGTAAAATACGGCGCCATTGACGGGACTGTTGACAGCACCAAAGGTGCAAACTCCTGGCTAACTCTGTCCCTTCGCGAAGGCAAGAACCGGGAAATCCGCAAAGTCATGGAGCATCTGGGATATTCCGTCTCCCGGCTGATCCGGGTTTCCTACGGACCTTTGCTATTGGGCGACTTGAAGATCGGGGCTCTTGAGGAAGTAAAATCAAAAATTTTGCGGGATCAGATGGGGGTGGAGAAATTTGAGGAACCACCTGAGCCCGATCCTAAAGGCAAGAAATTCATACGAAGCCGCAAGAAAACGCCGACTAAATCAGGCGCCGGACGGCAGTCTGCTGGAAGCAGAAAGACTTTGCAGGCCAAGCCTGCCACTAAACGGAGCCGATAATGCGCATCGTCGGTGGCAGTTTTCGGGGGAAAAAGCTGGCGCTCTCCACGGACAAGCGCATTCGCCCTACTTCCGACCGGACACGGGAAGCTTTGTTTAACATCCTCGGTCATGATTCCCATTTCCGCCTCCCTGAGGGCGCCTTACCAATGGGCGCTCGAGTGCTGGATGTATTTGCCGGTACTGGCGCACTCGGATTTGAGGCACTTTCCCGCGGCGCTTCCCATATTACCTTTCTCGACAATCATCCGGACAGCCTGTCCCTGCTGCGTCAAAATAGTCAGGCTTTCGGGGCTATGCGGAAAGTCGATATTCTTAGCCGTGATGGCACTGCACCAGGTCAGACAACAACACCCTATGATCTTGTTCTAATGGATCCGCCCTATAATCTCGGTCTTGCACCATTGAGTCTGACTGCGCTTCGGAATGGTTCCTGGCTCACAGAAACCGCCACCCTCGTCATTGAGCTTGCCGCAAAAGAAGCCTTCGATTGCCCGGAAGGCTTTGAGGTGATCAAAGAGCGAAAATACGGCGCTGCCCGCCTCATCTTCCTGAAGCGCATCTAAGCCGATTGTTCCGTTTCCATATGGCGGTATTTTGAAAACTGGCTTTCGATTGATGAAAGCCTTTGGTCAAAGTCTGGCAAATCAGACAGATTAATCAAGGGATCAGCGAGGGGCTCAAAGGACATATTTTGAAATTCCAGGGACAAGCTGATCCTCGGGCCTGTCGCCGCATCTGTATAATTTCCACCCCAGTGATAGATATCCTGAGCCCATCCAAGTACAGCACCCGCCTTCGCCGGCAGGGATACGGATTTCTCGGACAAAAAAGCAGGTGAGTACTCACTCTGTTGCTGTAATGCCTCGGACTCAGTCCGCGGCAGGACCCGCATACAGCCGTTATTCTCGTCCGTCTCTGTGAGAGGAATCCACAGAGACAAGCTCATCAAAAGCCGATCTTTCTCAACGTTAAATACTGTCTCTGCATCACAGTCGCGATGCAGTGGCCATCCCGAGTGGCCGGGCTTGTCCAGATGCCAGGCCCAAAGGTTGGGAAGGACAGCAAAACTGTCTCCCAGAAAATGCCGCAGCAAACCGTTTAATTCGGCAAATAGCTGCCAGTGCTGGTCATACAAATAGATATAGACAGGAGGGATACCTTGTGCATTCAAGCGGATCATGGCCTCTTCGAGCTGCTTTACATTTGAAGGGGTCAACACAGGCGGTAAAGAAAAATATCCCCGTTCCCAGAAATCATCCGCAATTTCAGACAGTTTTTTGGAAGAAAAGGAGACTTCTTTTACTGCCCTTTCTGCACCGATAGTGAGATCCGGAATAAGGGCTTTCCAATAGGAAACGTCCCGTTGGTTCGCGCGAGAGGGTTTCATGTCCTATCGGCGCCCAAAAAGCTTTTCAATATCGCCGAGCTGCAGTTCCACATAGGTGGGGCGGCCGTGATTACACTGACCGCTATGAGGGGTCACTTCCATCTCCCGAAGGAGGGCGTTCATTTCCTCGATCGACAACCGGCGGCCGGCCCGGACTGAGCCATGGCAGGCCATGGTGGCACAAACATGATCAATGCGGTCCTTCAAGGATAGTGCGGTATCGAGTTCCCCAAGATCGTCGGCGAGATCCCGGATCAAGCCTTTGATATTGCACTCTCCCAGCATCGCCGGTGTTTCCCGGACGACGATTGCTCCGATCCCAAACGGCTCCAGCACCAACCCCATTTCGGCAAGTTCCTCTGCTCGCTCTGCAACGCGGTTAGCGGCCACCTCATCCAGTTCGACAACTTCTGGCAAAAGCAGCACCTGACGCGTGACACCGGTCTCCGCCAACTGCTTTTTCATCCGTTCCATCACCAACCGCTCATGGGCGGCATGCTGATCAACCAGGATCAGTCCAGTAGTTGTCTGCGATACGATATAGGTTTCATGCAGCTGACTTCTGGCGGCGCCCAAAGGAAATTGCTGATACTCCCGCGATTGTGCCTGTTGCACAGTCGTTTCCTGACCTCCAGGCGCCAGAGGTTGGGCCGGACCGGAGAGCGGTGACTGATAGTCGTAGGAGCTTTCCGCGAGATCCGCAGACGGAGCCGCAGAGGACCCAGTATCCCATCGACCCCAACTGCCACCCCTCGAAGGTCCCGCCGATTGCAGGGGCAATGGTGCTGTCTGCGGTTGAAAGGCCCCCAAGGCCTGCCCGGCAATGGTAGAAGACGCCCGATGGCCATGTGCTGCCAGTCCCTGCCGTAAAGAGCCGACGATCAGTCCCCTTACCCCACCGGCATCTCGAAACCGGACTTCCGTCTTTGCCGGATGAACATTGACATCCACCTGATCGGGCGGCACTTCCAGAAACAATGCCAGCAAGGCATGTCGGTCTCGCGCCAGCAAATCCATGTAGGCACCGCGAACCGCTCCCGCAAACAATTTGTCCTTTACCGGACGGCCATTGACGAACATGAATTGCATGGTCGCATTGCCGCGATTGAAGGTCGGAACTCCGGCATATCCAGACAGATGGACACCATCCCGCTCCGCCTCGATCTTTATGGCGTTATCGGCGAATTCCTTCCCCATGATAGATCCAAGCCGGTCAAGCCAGGCCTCGAACAAGTCTCCCTGCGCCGCATTGACCCGAAGGGCGGCCCGCTTGTCATCGGCCAGGGTAAAGCCGATGCCTGGATACGCCATGGCAAGGCGGCGAACGACATCCAGCGCCGCCCCGAACTCAGATCTTACAGTTTTAAGGAATTTAAGCCGGGCCGGTGTGGCGTAGAAAATGTCCCGCACCTCGACCCGAGTACCGACAGGGGCACCCGCAGGTTCGAGCTTCCCTTTGCGCCCCCCATCAACAGTCAGGCTCCAGGCACTTTCGGTGTCTGGTTGGCGGCTGGTGATCGTCATACGACTGACCGAAGCAATGGAGGGAATAGCCTCACCGCGGAACCCTAGACTGTCGATACGCACAAGATCGTCATCGGGTAGCTTGGAGGTGGCGTGCCGTTCAAAACAGAGTTCTAGTTCCTCGGGGCTCATTCCCCTGCCGTCATCCGTGACCGTTATCAGGGAGCGACCGCCTTCGCGCATAACGACATCGATTTTTGTAGCGCCCGCATCAATAGCGTTTTCCACCAGTTCCTTAACGGCAGAGGCCGGCCTCTCGACGACCTCTCCGGCCGCGATCTGGTTCACGATATTCTCGGGAAGACGACGCAGTTGCATGATTCACCTGGCAGGAATTGACTGCCCTGAACTTAGCAAATAACGGGGCGCGGACCTATAGTTTTTCGGCGCCCGCGCCTTTGGCTTCCAGCTTTTCAGGCTTGCCGACGACGACAACAATCATTTTTTCCGGATCCAACAGCCGTTGCGCCACCCGCCCGATGTCCTCCTGTGTAACCGCATTGATCAGGTTCGCCCGCTGATCCAGATATTCGATAGGTAAATCATTCATCTGCATGGCCACCATAATACCGGCAATGCTGGCATTGGAGGACAAGCTCAACGGGAAGGAACCATTGAGATAAGTCTTTGCCGCCGAGAGTTCCTCATCGGTAATCCCGGTATCTCTTACCCGGGCCACTTCTTCCGCCACAAGATCAAGGGCCTCACCAACCGAAGCGTTGTTGGTCCCGAACCCACCCATATGCAATCCAACCGCATCGAGGGGGAGTAAATAACTATAGACGGAATAGACCAAGCCCCGCTTCTCCCTGATTTCATCAGTCAGGCGGGATTCAAAACTGCCGCCTCCAAGAACATAGTTGAGCACATAAGCCGCGTAGTAATCAGGGTCGTCCCGCTTGATCCCTTGACCGCCAAATATGACCGCGCTTTGCGGGATATTCTGGTCGATTATCTTGACGGCAGCTTCCTGGAGCGGCTCCGTATCCGGCACAGCAGGGGCTGTTGCTTTGTCTGGCAATTCGCCAAAAGTTTTGTCAAGAAGGGATGCCAGTTCCTCCTTCCCAATATCACCCACGACACCAATGACCATATTGTCTTTGGCAAGCCGGCCTTTTGCGAAATCAGCTAGGTCTGGGATTGTAACCGCAGACATGGTCTCTATTGTCCCTTCGGAGGGTTGGCTATAAGGATGATCTCCAAATGCCAGCCTGAACCAGGCTCGTCCAGCTAAACTGTTTGGATTTGAAAGCTTCTGGTTCAGCGAAGTCAGAATTTGGGCTCTGATCCGCTCCACCGGTTCTTCATCAAATCTGGGGTCGGTGATGGCCATCCCAAACAAACGAAAAGCCTCTTTCGTATTCGCACTCAATGTTTTGAGCGTGCCTGAAAAAGTATCTTTACCAGCATTGAATTTAAGCTGGATCGCAAGATCCGATAATCGCTCCTGAAAGGCAATGCTATCTAGATCTCCCGATCCTTCGTCCATTGTCGAAGCCGCCAGATGCGCCAAGCCAGCCTTTTCCTTTGGATCAAGACTTGCGCCACCCTGCCAAGCAACTTTCATACTAACGATAGGGATAGATCTTTCTTCCACCAGCCAAGCCTTAATTCCACCGGGGCTGACAACTTCAGTAATATCCGCAGCTCTGACAGGGGCAATGACTATCAGGAGCAGGCCGAAAGCCACCAACAGAGATCGAGAAAACACATATCTGGACATAATTTAGCTTTCCTCCGTATCCGGCAAGAGCCTGCCGACAACGGATCGGCGTTCATCAAATAGATTGTTGGCCGCCTTCTGAATATCCTCCGCTGTCACTTCCGAGATATACTGCGGCCAGTTTACGATCTGCTCAACAGTCTCTCCGCTCGCCAGAGCTGACCCGAAGATATTGGCGGCCCCTCGAATACTGTCGCGGGCATAAATGGCATCGGCCATCAACTGTTTCTTTGCACGAGTCAATTCCGTCTCGGTGACGCCATTGGCAACTACGTCAGAAATTATGGCGTGGATAGCTGCCTGAACTTCATCAACTGTATGCCCTTTAGAGGGGCTGCCATAGAGAACAAATGTCGATTTATCAAACGCGCCGGAGCGATAGAAGGCCCCTGCTCCAGCTGCAATCTTCTGATCGATAACCAGATCTCTGTAAATTCGGCTCGTTGTACCACCACCAAGAATTTCACTTAAGACTTCCAGGGCCCGGACCTGAGTTTGATCCGCATCCCGGGAGGACGGCGCAAGGTAGCTTTGGCGCCAGGATGCCTGACGAACCCTCTTATCCTTCATTTCAAGGACCCGTTTGGCCAGCTGCGGCGGCTCCTGCATCCGAATACGTTCCGGAATATCCGAGGGCGGGATCGGACCGTAATACTCACGAGCAAGCTCAAATACCTCCTCTGCATTGACATCGCCGGCCACAATCAAAATAGCGTTGTTTGGAGCATAGTATTTGTCATACCAGTCGATGGCATCCTGAGCCGTCAGTGTTTCGATCTCATGCCGCCATCCGATAATCGGAATGCCATAGGGGTGGGCCAGAAACTGGGCAGCTTGGAATTGCTCACCGAATAGGCCAGCGGGGTTGTTATCAGTGCGCTGGGAACGCTCCTCAAGCACGACCTTCAGTTCAGGCGCCACGATTTCCTCGGTCAAGACCAAATTTTGCATACGATCCGCTTCCAGCTTCATGAATAGCGGTAATTTGTCAGCGCTCATGTTCTGGAAATAGGCGGTGTAGTCCTGAGAGGTAAAAGCATTTTCCTGGCCGCCATTTTTGGCAATGATGGAAGAAAACTCTCCCGGCTCCATTGTATTGGTCCCTTTAAACATCAGATGTTCAAGAAAATGAGCGATGCCTGATTTCAAGGGCGGTTCATCAGCTGCACCTACTTTGTACCAAACCATATGGGTGACAACCGGCGCCCGATGGTCTTCAATCACAACCACCTCAAGACCATTGTCCAGGGTCGTCACCTTTGGATCAAATAATTTTGGAGGAACCTCTGAAGAGGCTTGAGAACTCAAGGGGCCGATCGTGGCCGTTAAAAATACTAAAAGGACTACAAACGGTCGCCACCTGGCCATCGCTAATCTCCGTTCACAAAATATTACACCCTAAGATAAAGGGCGCGAATGTGGAAATTGCAAGGCAAAACTGCACATAAGATTGTGAACGAAAATTCAGCTTGCCGATTTTTAGGATGGCTTGCTGTCAGATCAAATCATGCAAATGAAGGGATTCTAGTTAAAAAGGCCTTCCAGCAATGCACGCTTTTTCCGTTCAATTGTTGGCGTCTCTCCTCCCTCAGCCGGGGATTCACCGAGCGCGGCATTTTCCTGCAAACGCTTTTTCTCTTTTGCCGGATCCACAACTGTTCCAAAGGGAGGCTGTTCCTGCCAAAACATGATTTTTTCCACAAAGGTTTCATCATTTTCTGCCAGAATTGTCGTTTCCGTATCTACTACTTTACGAATATCCGGGTTCACATTTTCGGCTCCTGCCTCACGTAGCAATGCCAATTCTCCCGCAGACATACCCAAAGCCTGGGCTTCGGAAACCGTTACAGGTTCGCGAGTGACCGCTTGACGTCCCAATAGCGCTGCTTTTGCCTGATTATCCGCCAGTGTGTTTTCAAGACCAGCTTGCCCCGGAGAGGGTGGTCGTAATGAGAAATCCGGTGGAATGATCAAAGGGGCCTTTGTCAAAACCGTAAATTCATCTGGTGGCTTTTTCCCACCCAGACCCAGTGCCTGCTTCGTGCCATCACATCCAGCAAGCACGAATGAGCCGAGAAACAGGATACCGGCAATCCGACCTATATGACGCATTTTTACTCACCCTCCGTCAGGATGCAATTTTATCCGATTTTTTGCCCTGAAACAAGCTTTCCAGAAGCATGCAAGCCACGCCACACACAATAGCCATATCGGCAATATTAAATGCCGGCCAGCGCATGAAGATCAAATCAAAGTCAAAGAAGTCGGCAACGGCCCCCCTAAAAATTCGATCTGTGATATTCCCTATTGCACCTCCAAGTACGAGCCCCAGGCCGATTGTCAGAATCATATTGGTTGATTTTCGGAGCCAGAAAAATACGACAAGTGAGATCAGGATGGAAACACCGACCAAAATCCATCGTGTTGTTTCTCCCCCGGCAAGCATGCCAAAACTTACGCCCCGGTTCCAAACCATCACTAGATTAAAAAACGACGTGACAACAATACCATCAGGATTGCGGGCCATCAGTTCGATCAGAAAATACTTACTGACCTGATCGGCAATCAGTACGACAATCGCGATAATCAGTCCTGTCCGGAAGTAGCTCATCAGGCTTCAAGTTCCACAGGCAAGCTGTCTACGACATCCGCACAGCGACTGCATAGGTCGGCATGAGTGTCATTTGACCCGACTTCATCGAGAATTTTCCAGCACCGCTGGCATTTGTCACCTTCTGCCATTACCGGAACCACAGCGACACCAGGAACTTCTTCCAGGATAAAAGCACCCGACGGGGCCTCCCCTTCCACCAGAGAAACGCCTGAAGTGATACAGATATCCGCCAGATCCAGCCCATTTAGAACCGGGACATAGTCACTTGAAACATAGACCGTAGGCGCTGATTGCAAGCTGGATCCAATACGTTTTTCCCGCCGCTCGATTTCCAACGCACCTGTAACAACCCGACGGAAATTGCGGATCTTTGACCAGCGATCCTGCAAACTATCATTGCGCCAATTTGCGGGCACCTCCGGGAACAGCCTCAAATGAACACTGCTGTCTTCGCCCGGGAAGCGGGTCAGCCATGTTTCCTCTGCTGTAAAGACCAGCATTGGCGCCAGCCAAGCGGTCAGGCAATGGAACAGATGGTCAAGAACCGTGCGTGCAGACCGCCTGCGCAGGTCATCGCGACCATCGCAGTACAAAACGTCTTTACGGATATCAAAATAGAAAGCCGAGAGCTCCAAGGTACAAAAATTGTGAATGGCAGAGAATAAACGGCTGAATTCGTAGCTGTTGCAATGTTCCCGGATCATCTGGTCAAGCTCTGACAGACGATGCAGAACCCATTGCTCCAATTCAGGCATGTCCTCAACTTCTACTCGTTCGGCTTCATCCCATTCATGAAGATTGCCGAGGATGAAGCGCAACGTGTTGCGAAGGCGCCGATAGCTGTCGACCTGACCTTTCACGATTTCATTGCCGATCCGCATGTCCTCAGAATAATCCGAGGCCACGACCCAAAGGCGCAGGATATCTGCGCCACTTTGATCAATGATCTTCTGAGGCGCAACAATATTGCCAAGAGATTTGGACATTTTACGCCCTTGCCCATCCATGACAAAGCCATGAGTCAGCACAGCATCATATGGTGCCCTCCCACGCGTCCCACAGGATTCCAACAAAGAGGAATGGAACCAGCCGCGATGCTGGTCAGTTCCCTCAAGATAGAGCGATGCCGGCCATTGCATCTCCGGACGGGCTTCTAAAGTAAAAGCATGGGTACAGCCGGAATCAAACCAGACGTCCAGAATGTCGCCAGCCATTTCATACTCAGCAGGATCGTAGTCATTGCCAAGAAACCGCGCGGCCGGGGAATCGAACCAGGCGTCCGAACCTTCCTCTTCCATGATCTGCAAAATCCGCTCATTGACTTTTTCGTCCCGTAGCAGCCCCCCACTTTCCTTGTGAGTAAACACGGTAATTGGAACACCCCAGGCACGCTGACGAGACAGTACCCAGTCAGGCCGACCGGAAATCATAGCGTGGATCCGGTTCCGCCCTGAAGACGGGTACCATTTGGTCTCATCAATTGCTTTAAGCGCCTTATCCCGCAAATCATTGGTCTCCATGGAGATGAACCACTGACTGGTATTACGGAAAATGAGCGGCGCCTTTGACCGCCAGGAATGCGGATAGGAATGCACCAGCTTGCCGCGCTTCAACAGAGCCCCTACTTTTTCAAGCTCATCCGCAACAGCCTCATTACATTTATAGACATGCTGGCCGGCAAAAATTGGAACGTGGTCATAGAATGTCCCATCTTCACCCACAGTATGCGGAACCTCAATGCCATGGATCATGCCGACTTCATAATCTTCCTGTCCGTGGCCAGGAGCCGTATGGACAAATCCAGTACCTGCATCAACGGTCACATGGTCACCGTCAATCAAGGGAACATCGAAGTCATATCCCATGCCATCAAAGGGATGCCGACAGATGACACCTTTGAGGGCCGTTCCTTTGCCTTCCCAAACTGTCTTTGAAGACGTGATCCCGGCTTCCCGACAGACTTCCTCAAGCAACTCCGCCGCAACGAATAATTTCTCACCTGTCCTAGCGAGGGAGCCTTCTTCGGTTTCTGAGACTTCTATGCCGACATAGTCCATGTCGTTGCCATAGGAAATCGCCCGGTTCCCCGGCATGGTCCAGGGAGTGGTCGTCCAAATCACAATGGAACCACCCTGAAACACATCCGGACCAGATTTGACAGGAAATCGAACATGGATGGTAGTCGAGGTATGATCGTGATATTCCAGCTCGGCTTCTGCCAGAGCCGTTTTTTCAACGGGTGACCACATAACCGGTTTCGATCCTCGATAGAGCCCTCCGTTCATGAGAAATTTGATCAGCTCCCGGACGATTTGAGCCTCTGCATCAAAGTTCATGGTCGTATAAGGCCGCTCCCAATCCCCGATCACGCCCAGTCGCTTAAACTCGTCCTTTTGGACTTCAATCCAATGGGCAGCAAAATCACGACATTCCTTTCGGAATTCGTTGATAGGCACTTCGTCCTTGTCCTTGCCTTCTTTGCGATATTTCTCCTCGATCTTCCACTCGATGGGAAGACCGTGGCAATCCCAGCCTGGAACATAATGAGCATTTTTACCCATCATCTGCTGGGACCGGCTGATCACATCTTTCAAGATTTTGTTCATGGCATGACCGATATGCAAATGACCATTCGCATAGGGCGGTCCGTCATGAAGAATAAATTTTTCCTGATCCTTTGACTGCTCTCGCTGGCGGCCAAACAGATCCATTT
>JANSXH010000019.1 GCA_024743055.1 Pseudomonadota bacterium | reverse complement strand
CTGAATATCTGTACCTGCGGGCAAAAAAGATTCGATAGCTCTGTGAAGGGAGACGGCAATCAAGAAAGACAAGCTCGCACCTGTCAGGGGATCGCATTCTGGCCGCAACATAAGGGAGCAATAGAGGTTTCCTTCGGGACTAGACCAGGACCGACCGCGCCGACCAATTCCAGATTCCTGACGACGTGCCCAAACTAGTTGGCCCTCTGAAGCTCCTGAGTCTGCCAGCTCTTTTGCAATGATATTGGTACTGCCAACCGTGTCATAGGCATGCAGAGTAAAAAATGGCGGCAGATCCAGGCCGCCATCCGGCCCGGGGGTCACGAGAACAGCGCGGCCGCTGCGGCTTGTGCGCTATCAAGGAGGGGAGACGGAAACACGACAAAGAAGGCCACGAAGATGCCTGAAACCGTCATGATAATCGACAATGTGCGATTGACAGGCTCAAAGCCCTCAGCCTCATCATCAAAATACATGATCTTGACGATGCGAAGATAATAAAACGCCCCGACTACCGATGTCACAAGACCAATAACGGCAAGCGGAATCAAGCCGGCATTGATGGCAGCGACAAAGATATAAAACTTCCCGAAGAAACCGGCGAGAGGTGGAATACCTGCCAGGCTGAACATAAAGACAAGTAGCAGGAAGGCCATCCAAGGACGAGATTTACTGAGTCCCGCTAGTTCTGAGATATCCTCTACCGCACCGTCTCGCTGCCGCATGGCAAGGATACAGGCGAAGGTTCCGATATTCATCACCACATAGATTGCCATATAAATCAGAACGCCGCGAACGCCCTCTTCCGTCCCAGCGGCCAATCCTACAAGAGCATAACCAATATGTCCGATGGAAGAATAGGCCATCAGCCGCTTGATATTTTTCTGATTGATCGCCGCAAAGGCGCCCAGGATCATAGAGGCTATGGAGATAAAGACGATGATCTGTTGCCACTGATCGACCAAGGTTCCGAAGGGTTCCATAAAGGTACGAACAAAAAGGGCGATGGCGGCGACTTTTGGTGCTGCCGCAAAGAAGGCTGTGACCGGGGTTGGAACCCCTTCATATACATCGGGCGCCCACATATGGAAAGGAACCGCGGATACTTTGAAGGCAAGGCCGGCAATCAGGAAGACCAATCCGATGATCAAACCCAGACCAACCTCTTCTTCTCCTGTTGTGAATACCTGGGCCAATACGTCAAAATTGGTAGTGCCGGTAAAGCCGTAAATAAGGGAAACACCGTAGAGCAGCAGTCCAGAAGACAAGGCACCCAGCACAAAATACTTAAGACCTGCTTCTGTCGACCTGACACTGTCACGACGGAACGCGGCAGTGACATAAAGGGACAAGCTCATCAGTTCAATGCCGAGATACAAGGACATCAGGTCATTGGCTGAAATCATCACCATCATGCCAAGGGTTGCCAACACCACGAGAATCGGGAATTCAAAGCGTGCAAGATTTTCCCGCTTGTTGAAATCGAGGGACATGATAATGGCGAGAGCTGACGCTCCCAGGCACAGGATCTTCATAAAGACCCCAAAGGCATCATCTTTATAGAGTCCGCTAAATGTCACGAAAGTTTCGCGAAATTCATACTGTGTCAAGAACGCAGCAATGATCAAGGAGAGTACCGACAACCACGAAACAAGGCTGGTGGAGTTGTTCCCACGAAAGGCCCCTACCATAAGCAACGCCATAGCAGCACAGGCCAGGAAAATCTCCGGAAGGGCAATTGAAAAATCAGGCAATTCCATCTTCTGTTACCTACCTACTTAGCCGCGTGTAATACTGATTTGGAGGCGTTAAGAGCCAATTCATGCTGCGCCATCAGATTATCCACAGATGCATGCATCACATTGAGAAACGGTTCAGGATATATGCCCATCCAAAGGGCCACGGCAATCAGAGGTGCAAAAATCGCAATCTCCCGTTTGCCCACATCCATGATGTTTTTAAGGTCATCCTTTACCAATTCGCCGAAAACGACCCGCCGATAGAGCCAGAGACTGTAAGCAGCCCCCAGAATAACACCAATAGTCGCGAAGAAAGCAACAAAGGTGCTGACCTGGTACGCGCCGACCAGAATCAGAAACTCTCCAACAAAACCACTTGTGCCGGGAAGCCCGATAGTCGCCATGGTGAATATCATGAAGATAACCGCATAGCGGGGCATACGATGAACCAGGCCACCGTAGCGGGCAATCTCCCGCGTATGGATGCGATCATAAACAACACCTACACACAGGAACAGCGCACCGGAAACAATACCATGGCTCAGCATCTGCAGAATGCCACCCTCAAGACCTTGCGATGTGAATGTGAAGATACCGATGGTGATGAAGCCCATATGCGCCACGGATGAATAGGCGATCAGCTTTTTCATGTCTTTTTGCACCAAGGCGACCAGCGAAGTGTAGATAATAGCAACAACGCTTAAGCCGAAAACCAGCGGTGTAAAGAAGTCTGAGCCTTCCGGGAACATAGGGATGGAGAATCTCAAGAACCCATAGCCCCCCATTTTCAGTAGTACTCCGGCCAGTATAACCGAACCTGCCGTCGGCGCCTGCACATGGGCATCCGGCAGCCAGGTATGAACCGGCCACATAGGTACCTTCACAGCAAAGGAGGCAAAGAATGCCAGCCACAACCAGTATTGCAGATGGGTATCAAAGTTAAAGGAGATGAGGGTCGGAATATCTGTGGTACCGGCCACAAAATACATAACGATCATCGCCGCCAGCATCAGTACCGAGCCAACCAGGGTATAGAGGAAGAACTTAAAGCTCGCGTACACCCGCTGAGCGCCGCCCCAGACCCCGATAATCAGGAACATCGGAATAAGGCCCGCTTCAAAGAACAGATAGAACAGCACCATATCCAGAGCACAGAAGACGCCAATCATCAGCGTTTCCATGATCAGGAAGGCGATCATATATTCGCGTACACGTGTCTGAATAGCTTCCCAGCTCGCCAGAATACAAAGCGGCATCAGGAAAGTAGTTAGGATGATGAACAGCATGGAGATACCGTCAACGCCCATATGGTAATTGATATTACCACCGAGCCACGGCTCTTTCTCTACAAACTGAAAAGCCGCGGTGCTGGTATCAAAGTTGAGCCAGATAAACAGCGAGACAATGAAGGTGAACAAGGTTGTCCACATGGCGACCCAGCGGGCATTCCGAGCCGCTGATTCTTCCTTGCCGCTGGTCAGCAAGATCAGAAGCACCCCGACCAGGGGCAGAAAGGTCACTGTTGATAAAATCGGCCAATCAAGCATGACTTACTGCCCACCCGCGAAGAAGAAATAAGAAACGAAAGCTGCAACACCCAGCATCATGGCGAAGGCATAGTGATAGACATATCCACTCTGAATCTGGGACGCTCGCCGCGCAAGCGCCAGCACCCGGCCGGATACGCCATCCGGACCAAGTCCATCGATGATTTTCCCGTCACCGAATGTCCAGAGGAAGGATCCGATCCGTTTTGCCGGCCGAACAAACAGGAAGTCATAAAGCTCATCGAAATACCATTTGTTCAGCAGGAACTGATACAGAGCGGAATGGGTTTTTGCCAGAGTCGCAGGAATATCGGTACGGCGAATATACATCTGATATGTCAGCGCAAAACCAACCACCCCGACAACCAATGGCAATGCAATCACCCAGCCAGGCACATGATGGGCATCAAACATGGCGGTGCTGTTTTCCAGCAGCAAAATGGAATCGCCCCAGAAGTCCTTGTAATTCTCGCCTGTCATTGGTCCGACAAAGGCCATACCGGCAAAAATAGCACCAACAGCTAAAACACCGAGCGGAATGAGCATAACCATTGGGCTCTCATGCACATGATCCATGACTTCCTTGCTGGCTCTTGGTTTGCCATGGAAGGTCATGAAGATCAGGCGACCTGAATAGAAGGCTGTGAGAAGCGCCGCCGCGACACCAGCCCAGAAGGCATATTCCCCGGCGCCCGTATGGGCCGCGAAGGCGCTTTCGATGATCAGATCCTTGGAATAGTAACCCGCGAAGAAAGGAATACCGGCCAAGGCCAACGAGCCTATCCACATCATCGCATAGGTGATCTTAATATGTTTCCAAAGACCGCCCATCTTCCGCATGTCCTGCTCATCTGAGACGGCGTGGATGACAGAGCCAGCCCCAAGGAACAACAAAGCCTTAAAGAAGGCATGTGTGAACAGATGGAAAATCGCGGCGGGATAAGCACCGATCCCAAGGGCGAAGAACATATATCCGAGCTGTGAACAGGTCGAATAGGCAATCACTCGCTTGATATCATTCTGAACCAGACCGATGGTGGCGGCAAAGAAACAGGTCGTCGCCCCGACGATGGTCACAACCACCAATGCATCCGGTGAATATTCGAACAGTGGTGAACAGCGAGCCACCATGAAGACACCTGCCGTCACCATGGTTGCCGCATGGATCAAGGCAGAGACCGGTGTCGGGCCTTCCATGGCATCCGGTAGCCAGGTATGCAGCCCAATTTGCGCCGATTTACCCATGGCACCGACAAACAGGAGCAGACAGATTGTTGTCAGGATATCAACCTGATAGCCGAGGAATTCAAATGTCTTGCCAACTTGATCCGGGGCTGCCGCGAAAACATCGTCAAAGCTGACGGATCCGAACACCAGGTAAATACCCATAATTCCGAGCGCAAAGCCAAAATCCCCTACCCGGTTGACGACAAACGCTTTGATAGCTGCCGCGTTGGCTGATGGCTTTTTGTACCAGAATCCAATCAACAGGTAACTAGCCAGGCCAACACCTTCCCAACCGAAATACAGCTGAACAAAGTTATCTGACGTTACCAGCATCAGCATGGCAAAGGTGAAGAGGGACAGATAAGACATGAACCGTGATTTATGCGGATCATGGGACATATAGCCAATTGAATAGACATGGACGACAGCAGAGACCGTGTTGACAACTACCAGCATCACGGCTGTCAAACTGTCAATGCGCAATGACCAACTGACGTCAAAATCTCCGGAATCAATCCAGGTAAACAGCTCAACCAGTTCCGGAGACTGGTTGAAGGCCACTTGATACAAGGATACCCAGGAAAGAAGGGCGCCGATAATAACGGCAGCACAGGTAATGATCTGGCTTCCGCGATCCCCGATATAGCGACCAAACAACCCAGCAATCAGGGAGGCCAGCAACGGTAAAAAGACGATGAGGACGTACATCATGATGTCTGCTTCAACCCTTCATGTGATGAATGTCCTCAACCGCGATGGTGCCGCGGTTTCGGAAGTAAACGACAAGGATGGCGAGCCCAATCGCCGCCTCGCCGGCTGCAACCGTGAGGATAAACAGGGCAAAGACTTGGCCAACCAGGTCCCCCAGGAATGACGAAAAGGCAACCAGATTAATGTTGACGGCAAGCAGCATCAGCTCAACCGACATCAAAATAACGATGACATTCTTCCTATTCAGAAAAATACCAAAGATACCGAGTGTCAGCAGAATTGCCGATACCGTTAGGTAATGTGCGAGACCAATTTCCATTTCTTCCCCTTACACACCTTGTCCTGGCTCGACCTTGCGGACAGCCATGGCCTCTTCCGGTTTGCGATACACCTGGTCTGCAATCACCTGTTTCTTAACCCCCGGGCGCTGACGATGCGTGAGAACAATCGCGCCTATCATGGCAACCAGCAGGATCATTCCGGCTGCCTGAAACAGATATGCATATTGGGTGTAGATGATCTGCCCCAGTTGTTCCGTATTGGTTTTGTCGGATACAGTGGGCGTCGTTTGCGCGGCCACCTGTATGGCCTCAGGCGATAAGGCCCATCCGCTGACGACCAGGATAAGCTCGATCAACAGGATAATCCCGATCAGGCCACCAATCGGCAGATACTGTAAAAATCCTTGTCTCAGTTCAGCGAAATTGATGTCCAGCATCATCACAACGAACAGGAATAGAACTGCCACGGCGCCGACATAGACAACGACCAGGATCATCGCCAAGAATTCAGCGCCCAACAGGACAAACAAGGCAGCTGAATTGAAAAATGCAAGAATGAGATACAGGACAGAATGCACCGGGTTCTTTGCGCTGATCACCATAAAAGCAGAAGCAACCGTGATTGCTGCAAACAGGTAAAAAGCCAGGGTTGAGACAATCATGCTAGTTGCCCTCCTTCCCGGTAAAATCGATTTTCCAAACGGGTTTCAAAACGCTGGTTCCCATCTATCTGTAAGCCGCATCGGCGACAAGGTTCTGGGCAATTTCTTGTTCCCATCTGTCCCCATTATCGAGCAGCTTTTCCTTGTCATAAAAAAGTTCTTCACGTGTTTCCGTCGCGAATTCAAAATTCGGGCCCTGGACAATGGCGTCCACAGGACAGGCCTCCTGACAAAATCCACAATAGATACATTTTGTCATGTCTATGTCGTAGCGCGTCGTCCGCCGGCTGCCGTCGTCACCCCGCGGCTCTGCTTCAATGGTTATGGCCAGAGCCGGGCAAGCTGCCTCACAAAGCTTACAGGCAATGCAGCGCTCTTCGCCATTGGGATAGCGCCGAAGGACATGCTCCCCGCGGAACCGAGGGCTTAGCGGTCCTTTCTCATAGGGATAGTTGATCGTCGCCTTGGTCTTGAACATATAGCGAAAAGTTGTCGCCAGACCGGTGACAATTTCCGTCAATAGTAGGCTTCTTGCCTGTTTGTCAATAAAGCTCATTTGATCAGCCTTTTTTCAATGCTCTTGTCCGTCATGCTGGAACCATATCGAAAAACACCAAAAAGCCAGCGGTCAAGACGACCCATAGCAGCGAGAATGGCAGGAACACTTTCCAGCCCAACCGCATGAGTTGGTCATAGCGATACCGCGGCAATGTCGCCCGTACCCAGATAAACACGAACAGAAGAATGGCGACTTTGATACCAAACCAAACAACACCGGGAATCCAGGTAAAGGGCGCAATATCTGCCGGAGGCAGCCAGCCACCCAGGAATAGAATCGTGCAAATCCCGCTCATCAGGATCATGTTCGCATATTCACCCAGGAAGAAGAGCGCAAAGGCCATAGACGAATACTCCGTCTGATAGCCTGCAACAAGCTCCGCCTCCGCTTCCGGAAGGTCGAACGGATGCCGATTTGTCTCTGCCAGAATGGAGATGAAAAAGATAATGAACATCGGGAAGAGTGGCACAAACCACCAGTTCAGCATCCCCAGATCGCCTTTTTGCGACAGCACCACACCGGAGAGGTTCAGTGTACCGGCGCAAAGCAGCACGGTTACTATGACGAATCCGATAGAGACCTCATAGGACACCATTTGGGCTGCAGACCGCAATGCGCCTAAAAACGGGTAGCGGGAGTTAGAGGCCCAGCCGGCAATGATTATGCCGTACACTCCAAGAGAGGAGATGGCGAATAGATATAAACCGCCGACATTAATGTCCGCGAGCACCATGCCCTCATCGAAGGGAATAACAGCCCAGGCAATAAGACTAAGGATAAAGGTTACCATAGGTGCCAGCAGGAACAGGATCTTGTTCGCGCCCGTTGGTACCACAGTTTCCTTGAAGAACAGTTTGGCGCCATCAGCAAGTGGCTGCAGCAGACCAAAAGGTCCGACAACATTCGGACCCTTCCGCAGCTGCATGACGGCCATCACCTTGCGCTCATACAAAGTAAGATAAGCAACGGCGACGAGAAGAGGCACCACGATAAGCAAGATCTGGCCGACAATGATTATAGTCGGGAGCGCGTATATATCCCAAAACTCAGCCATTTGTGCCTGTTTCCTCAAACTTTACCTTAGAAAAACTACTGCTGCATTCCGCCATGATCTTACTTGCCCTGGAAATGGAATTGGTCAGATAGTAATCGGATATCGGATTGGAGAAAGGATCTGCTGTGACTGTACCGCTCTCGCCGAAGCCTCCCCAAGCGGCTGGCGTTACCACGTCAATATCAGCAAGATGTGGTGCAACCGCAATCATCCGTTCCCGCAATTGATGGATGGTGTCATAGGGAAGGGTTTTTCCAAGAGTTTCAGAAAGGGCCCGCAAGATTGTCCAATCTTCCCGCGCATCGCCCGGAGGGAATATAGCCCGTCGTCCGAGCTGCGGCCGCCCTTCCGTATTGACCCAAATGGCATCCTTTTCTGTATAAGCTGAGCCAGGAAGAATGACATCCGCCGCCTGAGCTCCGGCATCACCATGGCTTCCCTGGTAAATCACGAAACTATTTGAAAGGCTTGATGTATCTACTTCGTCTGCGCCCAATAAGAAAACAACTTCAAGATTACCGCTGAGGATTTCCCGAGTTCCCTTACCGCCTTCTCCCGGAACAAGCCCGAGATCGAGGCCAGCCACCCGGCTTGCTGCCATATGCAGAATGTTGAAACCGTTCCAACCCTCTGAAATCATGCCGGAATTTTCGGCAATCGTCCGAGCGACAGAAAGCACTGCTGCCCCATCTGCACGAGTCAGGGCACCCTGCCCGACAATAATCATTGGACGCTCGGCCTTTTTCAGGACTTCCGCAAAGGAGTGACTTCCATTAGCTACGTCCTGTAACGTATTTGGACCAGCCCCTAAATACTCATGAGCATAACCTAGATCTGCTTCTTCTCCGATCAACGCAATGGGGAAACTTCCCATCTTCCAGCGTTTTCGGATACGGGCGTTGATCAATGATGCTTCAGTTTTCGGATTGCTACCAACGATCAACAATGCATCCGCTTCTTCAATACCGGCAATGGTCGTATTAAATAGATAAGCAGAACGTGTTTCGGCTGAAAGCGCCGCACCATCCTGACGACAGTCCAGATTGGGTGACCCCAACTGCTCCATCAGGTCTTTTAGAGCCATCATGCTCTCTGCACAGACCATGTCTCCAGCGATAGCACCGATACGATCACCTTCCAGGCCATTCAGTTTGTCTTTGATGGCCTCAAAGGCTTCGGTCCAGCCAACCGGCTGAAGTTTTCCGTCCTTGCGAACATAAGGGGTATCCAGCCGTTGTGCCTTCAATCCATCATAGGAAAAGCGAGACCGGTCAGAAAGCCACTCCTCATTCACATCTTCATGCAACCGGGGCAGAACGCGCATAACTTCATCGCCACGGCTATCAACTCGTATATTGGCACCAACAGCGTCAAGAGCGTCAATGCTTTCGGTTTTGCTCAATTCCCACGGACGGGCGGTAAAGGCATAAGGTTTAGACGTAAGGGCACCAACGGGACATAAGTCTATGATATTTCCGGAAAGTTCGCTATCAAGCGCTTGCTCAAGATAAGTCGCGATCTCCATATTCTCACCGCGATTGATGGCACCAAGATCATCAACACCGGCAACCTCAGTCGCAAAACGGACACATCTTGTACAATGAATACAGCGGGTCATGGTTGTCTTGATCAAAGGACCCATATTCTTTTCAGCGACAGCGCGCTTGAGTTCATCATAACGGCTATCACCAGATCCATAGGCCATGGATTGATCCTGCAAATCGCACTCACCACCCTGGTCGCAGATAGGGCAATCAAGCGGATGATTGATCAGAAGGAACTCCATGGCTCCTTCCCGGCCCTGTTTAACGATCTCGGAATTTGTATGGATGACCATTCCGTCACCCGCTGGCATGGCGCAGGAGGCGATCAGTTTTGGTGCCTTCTCCATCTCAACCAGGCACATGCGGCAGTTACCGGCAATCGATAGGCGTTCATGGTAGCAAAAGCGCGGAATTTCGGCGCCGGCCTCTTCACAAGCCTGCAGAACCGTTGTCCCCGGATCTACCGTAACTTCTACACCATCTACTGTAAGTGTCGGCATTCTTCGCTCCCCGTGCGAGACGACCTCAGGCCGCCCGATCGGCCTTCCGTGAATTAATTCGTTCCTCAATAACCGGCCGGAAATGCCGAACCAGTCCCTGAACTGGCCATGCTGCCGCGTCGCCAAGGGCGCAGATGGTATGACCTTCGATCCGTTTTGAGATGTTAATCAGCATATCGATCTCCTCGATCTCAGCTTCACCCGAGACAAGGCGCTGCATGACCCGCCACATCCAACCGGTTCCTTCCCGGCAAGGCGTGCATTGTCCGCAACTTTCATGTTTGTAGAAATGCGATAACCGCTCGATCGCCCGGATTACATCCGTCGATTTATCCATGACGATGACCGCAGCCGTCCCAAGACCGCTTTGTACGTCGCGGAGGCTGTCAAAATCCATCAAAACCGTATCGCAGATATCCTTTGGCAGAAGTGGAACGGAAGAGCCACCTGGAATAATTGCAAGAAGGTTATCCCATCCCCCACGAACACCACCGGCATGCTTTTCAATGAGTTCCTTCAACGGAATACCCATTTCCTCTTCGACATTGCATGGCTTGTTCACATGGCCCGAGATGCAGAACAGCTTCGTACCTGTATTGTTTGGACGACCAAGTCCAGAAAACCAGCCTTCCCCGCGCCGAAGAATTTCAGGTGCGACAGCAATACTCTCAACATTATTTACTGTAGACGGGCATCCCCAGACACCGACATTGGCCGGAAAAGGAGGCTTCAGCCTTGGCTGTCCCTTGTTACCTTCCAGGCTTTCGATCAAGGCCGTTTCTTCACCGCAGATATAGGCGCCAGCCCCACGATGCAAATAGATATCAAAATCATAACCGGAGCCTGCGGCATTCTTGCCAATCAGGCCATCTTCATAGGCTTCCTTGATGGCGATTTCCAGATTGATGGCTTCCTGGACAAACTCCCCGCGAATATAAATATAGGCAGCGATGGCCCGCATGGCATATCCGGCGACAAGACATCCTTCAAGAAGGCGATGAGGGTCAAACCTCATGATTTCACGGTCTTTACAGGTCCCAGGCTCTGATTCATCGGCATTGACGACCAGGTAACTGGGCCGGCCATCAGATTCTTTGGGCATGAAAGACCATTTCAGACCTGTCGGGAAACCAGCACCCCCACGACCTCTGAGGCCACTTTCTTTAACAGCATCGACAATCCCATCCTGGCCCATTTCGATAAGAGCCTTGGTATTGTCCCAGACACCACGGCTCTTTGCTCCCGCAAGGCGCCAGTCATGCACACCGTAAAGATTGGTAAAAATTCTATCCTGATCTTTCAGCATCAGGCGCCCCCCGTCTTTTCAAGCAGTGTTGTCGCGCCACCTTCCGGAGCTGAATTTACCCGATCAATCTGCGGACCTTTAGGCGGCGTTTCGCCTTTTGCCAATTTATCAAGAACAGCTTCAAAATTCTCGGCGTTCAGATCCTCATAAAAATCATCATTGATCTGAACCACCGGAGCATTTACGCAAGCCCCGAGGCATTCGACCTCCAACAAACTAAACTGGCCATCTTCTGTCGTCTCGCCATTGCCGATACCAAGCTTATTACGACAAACGGCTTCCAAATCATCACTGCCGCGAAGCCAGCAAGGAGTTGTCCGGCAAAGCTGGAGGAAGTGTTTTCCTACCGGCTTGAGATTATACATCGTGTAGAAAGTCGCGACTTCCAGCACGCGCATGTAAGGAACATTCAAGTAATTCCCGACATATTCAAGAGCTTCTTTGGGTAACCAGTTTTCATTCTGCCGCTGCGCCAGATCGAGAAGTGGCATCACAGCGCTTTGCTGACGGCCTTCCGGGTACCTGGCAATGAAGGCTTTGGCCTTCTCGACATTTTCCGGCGTAAATTCAAACGCCTTGCCTGTTTCAATGACCTGACTCACCGATCCACCTCACCAAACACAATATCCAAACTTCCGAGAATTGCCGACGCGTCAGCCAACATGTGACCTTTGGTCAAGAAATCCATACCCTGTAGATGGGCAAATCCTGGTGCTCTGATCTTACAACGATAGGGCTTGCTGGAACCATCTGACACCAGATACACCCCGAACTCGCCTTTAGGTGCTTCTACTGCAGTGTATGTCTCGCCCTCAGGCACCCTCACACCTTCAGTGTAATGCTTAAAGTGATTAATCAGCGCTTCCATGGATGTCTTCATTGCTGCCCGTCTTGGAGGCGCAACCTTCGGATCCGTCGACAAAACGGGACCTTTCGGCATCTGATCAAGACATTGGGTCATGATCTTGAGAGATTGACGCATCTCTTCCATCCGCATCAGGTAACGATCAAAACAATCCCCATTGAGGCCAACAGGGATATCAAAGTCCATTTTCCCATAGACGTCATAGGGCTCAGCTTTGCGCAAATCCCATGGCAACCCGGTGGAACGAAGCATGACGCCGGAGAAACCCCAGGCCATCGCCTCTTCCTGGCTGACAATGCCGATATCAACATTACGCTGCTTGAAGATCCGGTTTTCCGTAAGAAGCGCTTCCACATCTGCCAGGACAGACGGAAAATGCTCGATAAAGGTGCGGATATCATTTTCAAGCGCTTCAGGAATGTCCTGATGGACGCCCCCTACTCGAAAATAGGCTGCATGCATTCTGGCGCCGCTGGCACGCTCGTAGAACTCCATGAGCGTTTCACGTTCCACGAAGGCCCAAAGCATAGGCGTTGTCGCACCAACATCCATCGCTTGCGCGCAAACATTCATGATGTGGTTCAACACCCGGGAGATCTCAGAAAAAAGGACACGTATATATTGGGCCCGTTCCGGCACTTCGCAATCTAGAAGCTTCTCGGCTGCCAGGACAAATGCATGTTCCTGGCTCATCGCTGCCACATAATCCAGGCGATCGAAATAAGGCATGGCCTGCATATAGGTTTTATGCTCGATCAACTTTTCGGTTCCCCGATGCAACAGACCAATATGCGGATCGATACGCTCAACGATTTCCCCGTCCAGCTCCATCACCATGCGCAAAACACCATGGGCGGCAGGATGCTGCGGGCCGAAATTCAGAGTGTAATTTTTGATCTGGACTTCAGCCATCAGCCTTGTCCCTCCGCTTTCTCATCACCTGGCAGGACATAATCAGTCCCTTCCCAAGGGCTTTCAAAATCGAATTTCCGGAATTCCTGTGTCAATTTGACAGGCTCATACAAGACCCGCTTTTCATCTTCGCTGTAGCGAACTTCAACATAACCGGTAAGCGGAAAATCTTTACGCAGCGGATGACCTTCAAATCCATAATCCGTCAGCATCCGCCGCAAATCGGGATGACCGGCAAACATGATTCCATACATGTCCCAGGTTTCCCGCTCAAACCAATTGGCGGCAGGGAAAAGACTGACAACGGACGGGACTGGTGTCCGGGCGTCCGTCTGGGCTTTCACAATGATCCGTTGGTTGTGCTTTAGACTGAGAAGATTATAGACGACATCAAATCGCTTCGCCCGTGAGGGATAATCCACACCGCAAACATCACATAGCACCTGGAATTTGCAATTGGAGTCATTGCGCAAAAACGCCATCACTTCATCAACGACGTCCGCCCTTACCTCCACGATTAACTCACCGCGAGCCACATCAGTTGAAATAACTGCCGTGGAAAGTTCGGCCGCGATATGTTCGCCAAGCTCTTTAAGCGCCTCATCCATACTTACGACTTCCCTCTCCTTAGCGCAAAAAGGTCCCAGTTCGATGAATTTTCTTCTGCAGCTGGAAGATCCCGTAGATCAGAGCTTCCGCCGTCGGAGGACATCCAGGAACATAAACATCAACAGGTACAATCCGATCACACCCCCGAACAACCGAATAAGAATAGTGATAGTATCCGCCGCCATTGGCGCAGGATCCCATCGAGATTACGTATCTCGGCTCAGCCATCTGGTCATAGACTTTACGAAGGGCCGGCGCCATTTTGTTAGTCAGTGTGCCGGCAACGATCATCACGTCTGACTGACGGGGAGAACCGCGCGGGACAATCCCCATACGCTCCATATCGTAGCGAGGCTGCCAGGCATGCATCATCTCAACAGCGCAGCAGGCCAAACCAAATGTCATTGGCCACAGAGAGCCTGTCCGGGCCCAGTTGACCAATTTGTCCACCTGGGTAACCACATAGCCCTTGTCATCAAGATCCTGGCTGAGGTCGCGGAAAAAATCGTCCTGATCGCGTGCGGCAGGCATCATGTCCTTACCGGCCAGGTCAGAGTCTACTCCCATTCAAGAGCTCCCTTTTTCCATTCATAGATAAAGCCGATGGTTAGAATTCCGAGAAAGACCATCATGGACCAGAAACCGTACATACCCACATCCCCTAAAGAAATAGACCAGGGAAAGAGGAAGGCGACTTCAAGATCGAAGATAATAAATAGGATGGCAACGAGATAGAAACGGACATCAAACTGATTGCGCGCATCGTCAAACGGCTCGAAGCCACATTCATAGGGAGAGAGTTTTTCGGCATCCGGATGTTGGGCTGCAACAATCATCGATGCGATTACGATAACAGCGGATAAACCAACTGCCAGCCCGAGAAAAATCAAGATGGGTAAATATTCTATAAGCAAGGCTTCCATGGCACTCACATTCCCCGCTCTTGCCCCACATCTCTGAGGCCCATTACGCGGTACTCCCTCATTCATCCTATCGCGGTCATTATAGGGACGGGTTATAAGGAAGAAAACCGAATTAGCAACAAAATTCCGCCTTATTTCAGTTTGATGTAGATTCACATCAAAACGAAGGATGCAGGCTATTGAAAGCTTACCAATTTAGTCTTGTATTTGCGGGAAATGGCGGGAGTGACGGGACTCGAACCCGCGGCCTCCGGCGTGACAGGCCGGCGCTCTAACCAACTGAGCTACACCCCCGCTGTGAGGCCGTTTTCTATTGGACCTAACGGGCCCTGTCAAGCAACATAAATACAAAATCGAAATAAAAATTTCATCAGAGAATCAAGATATACTGCTCCTTTTCGCGGCGCAGTCAGCAACAGCATGATTTTGCTCGGCGATACCGTTGCTACAAGGAATTCAAATCGCGCTTTTCTGACGCTATGTATATGTGAATCTTGCAAGGGTTCTATGACACCCGACAGGCCGTCATATGTTTGAAACCTTTACCCTGCAAAATTACCGATTCCCTATATTTTTAAATAGAGATCACAATTTCTCGGAATCCTGAACCGCACGGATTCGCAGAGTACAGCATATACTTTGCCGAACTTGCAAAAGGACAAGCAGAGAGCCAGTAGGTTTATCAGGAAAGTTTTGAATAGGAAGCCAATAAGCGTGTTGGCTTTAAATGGTGGGTGATGAGAGATTCGAACTCCCGACCCTCTCGGTGTAAACGAGATGCTCTAACCAGCTGAGCTAATCACCCGTATTTAAATCGAGCCCGTATATATCAATCTAACTAGGGAATTGAAAGACAAAAAAACGAAGCCAGATTCATTTTTTTGAATCTGGCTCACGAATAACCCGAAAAAGGTTAGATATTAACTATTTACAGAGTCTTTCAATGCTTTACCAGCCTTGAACTTAGGCTGTTTGGAAGCAGGAATCTGGATCGTTTCACCCGTGCGCGGGTTACGTCCCTCAGACGCTTTGCGATCTGCAACGCTGAACGTTCCAAATCCAACAAGGCGCACTTCATCGCCACCACTCAATGCATTGGAAACAGCTTCCAGAACAGCATCCACACTTTTACCTGCTTCTGCTTTACCTAGACCCGAAATATCAGCCACTGCGGCAACGAGATCGTTCTTATTCACTATAAGCCCCCTTCAATTTAGACTTGCACATATCTTGTCAGAGAATTCGTTAAAGACGGGGGAATACTAGATTGTCGGGGACGGCTGGTCAAAGGGAAAAGTGAAGATATCCCCAACTTTTCTGCGGGATACAGACACTTTTCCATAAATTCTAATGGGTTGTCACACCATCTTCAATTTTTCGGGCAGAAGAAGCTCCAGCTAACTCTTCTGCGAGTTGTTCTTCACTCCATTCGAGCGGAACAAGCGGCTTAGTCAGAGCAACTTTTAACACTTCAGTCACCTCGGAAACCGGAATAATTTCCAAGCCTTCTTTAACGTTATCAGGTATTTCCGCCAAATCCTTCTCATTATCCTTTGGAATGAGAACTGTCTTAATCCCGCCTCTTAAAGCGGCTAGCAATTTCTCTTTGAGGCCACCGATTGGGAGCACCCT
The DNA here is from genome assembly GCA_024743055.1 of Pseudomonadota bacterium. GTDB lineage: Bacteria > Pseudomonadota > Alphaproteobacteria > Sneathiellales > Sneathiellaceae > Sneathiella. Next base: position 44,798 of record JANSXH010000019.1, on the reverse strand, counting down.
GCCCCGCAAGGTCACCTCACCGGTCATTGCCACATCTTTGCGAACAGGAATATCTGTGAGAACCGAAATAATGGATGTCACCATGGCAACCCCTGCAGACGGTCCGTCTTTTGGAGTGGCACCTTCCGGAACATGAACATGAATATCATGCTTATCAAAATCAGTTGGCTTCACACCCATATCCAGGCATCGCGACTGCACAAAACTTTTCGCAGCCTGAACAGATTCCTGCATAACATCACCGAGCTTACCAGTGATCTGCATCCGACCTTTACCATAGAGTTTGACAGCTTCAATTGTCAGCAACTCGCCGCCGACTTCCGTCCAGGCCAATCCGGTTGTGAGACCAACCTGATCTTTCTCCTCGACCTCACCAAAGCGATGGCGACGTACACCTGCATAGTCTTTGAGATTATCCGGTGTGATAGCGATAGATGTCTTGCCCTCAGTGATAATTTCCTTCACCGACTTCCGGGCAAGTTTGGCAATCTCGCGCTCGAGATTACGAACTCCGGCTTCACGGCAGTAATACCGGATCAAATCTCGGATGGCATCATCAGTGATGGACCATTCGTCCTCTTTCAGGCCATGAGCTTTCATCTGCTTGCTAACAAGATGGCGTTTCGCAATCTCAACCTTTTCGTCTTCCGTATATCCGGAAAGATGAATGATCTCCATACGATCCCGTAAAGGACCTTGTATATTCAAGGAGTTAGCTGTGCAAATGAACATGACTTCAGAAAGATCATATTCCACTTCAAGATAATGATCGGCAAACGTCGTGTTTTGCTCCGGATCCAGAACTTCCAGCAAAGCAGAAGATGGATCACCCCGGAAATCATTACCGAGCTTGTCAATTTCATCAAACAAGAACAGTGGATTGATCGACTTGGCCTTTTTCATCGACTGGACGACCTTGCCTGGCATTGAACCAATATAGGTTCTCCGATGGCCACGGATCTCGGCTTCGTCTCGAACACCTCCGAGAGCGACCCGGACAAAATTACGATTGGTCGCGCGGGCAACAGATTGCCCAAGGGATGTCTTACCAACACCTGGAGGGCCAACGAGGCAGAGAATAGATCCGCGAATTTTCTTCATCCGTTGCTGAACGGCAAGATATTCGAGAATCCGCTCTTTCACCTTTTCAAGGCCATAATGATCATCATTCAGGATTTTTTCCGCATTCTTCAGATCTTTCTTGATCCGGGTGCGCTTGCCCCAGGGCAGGCTCAGGATCCAGTCAAGATAGTTGCGGACAACAGTTGCCTCAGCAGACATGGGGCTCATGTTGCGAAGTTTCTTCATTTCCTGATTACATTTTTCGCGCGCTTCTTTGGTCAGCTTGGTTTCTGTGATCTTTTCCTCAAGCTCACTCAACTCATCGCGACCGTCTTCGCCCTCGCCCAGTTCTTTCTGAATGGCCTTCATCTGTTCATTCAGATAATACTCGCGCTGAGTTTTTTCCATCTGGCGCTTGACCCGACTGCGGATTTTCTTCTCAACCTGCAGAACACCAATCTCATCTTCCATCAGAGCATAAACACGCTCCAACCGATCAGCCGCTGTTTCAATTTCCAGAAGCTCCTGCTTCTCGGAAATTTTAAGGGCCATATGTGACGCCATTGTATCAGCAAGTTTTGACGGCTCATCAATCTGGTTGAGAGAAACGAGGACTTCCGGCGGCACTTTCCGGTTCAGTTTGACATATTGTTCAAACTGGGAAATTACAGACCTGGCAAGAGCTTCAAGCTCAGGCGTATCTTCGTCTTTTTCCTCCAAAACTTCAGCATGAGCCTGGAAAAAGTCTGGATTATCGATAAACCGATCAATCCGCGCCCTCTCGCCGCCTTCGACAAGAACCTTAACAGTGCCATCAGGCAATTTCAGGAGCTGCAAGACGGAAGCAATGGTTCCAACCGTATGGATATCCTTTTCAGTAGGGTCATCTTGCCCGGCATTTTTCTGAGCGACCAGAAGGATCTGCTTATCGTCTTTCATGACATCTTCGAGCGCCCGAACTGATTTATCACGCCCGACAAAGAGCGGAACAATCATATGCGGGAAAACAACGATGTCGCGAAGGGGAAGAACAGGGAAAATCTGTGTCTCAGGTGTATCAATCATTTTTGTGCCTTTTCGGACCGGGGCTGCCGCCATTTCTGGCAAATCGCAACGCTGGCCCTAACATGGAAAACTGACGGGAAATGAGGTCTTCCCGAGGTAATCTGGTTTACGCGCTGCTCGTCACGTCCTGACGATCTGCATAGATATGGAGTGGCTGGGCACCGCCGTCAACCACCTCTCCATTAATTACAATTTCCTCCACCCCTTCGAGGGCCGGCAAATCATACATGGAATCCAGGAGAATTCCTTCCATAATGGATCTCAAACCACGGGCACCGGTCTTACGTTCGATCGCTTTTTTAGCAATCGCCGCAAGGGCATCATCCGTAAAGGTCAGGTTGACATCTTCCATGTCGAACAAACGCTGATACTGCTTAACCAGAGCGTTCTTCGGCGATGTCAAAATCTCAATAAGGGCGTCTGCATCCAGGTCTTCCAGAGTTGCGACGACAGGTAGCCGGCCGACAAATTCCGGGATAAGACCGAATTTCAGAAGATCTTCCGGCTCCACATCCTTCAAAAGCTCGCCGATTTTCATATCTTCTTCTGCCCGAACATCCGCACCAAATCCGATGGAAGTATCTTTGCCCCTCGATGCAATAATTTTATCGAGACCTGCAAATGCCCCACCGCAAATAAACAGGATATTGGTCGTGTCCACCTGCAGGAATTCCTGCTGAGGATGCTTGCGCCCTCCTTGGGGTGGAACGGAGGCCACGGTGCCTTCCATGATTTTCAGAAGCGCCTGCTGAACCCCCTCACCGGAAACGTCACGGGTGATCGAAGGATTGTCAGATTTGCGGCTGATTTTATCAACTTCATCAATATAGACGATACCGCGTTGCGCCCGCTCTACATTGTAATCGGCAGACTGAAGCAGTTTCAAAATAATATTCTCTACGTCTTCACCGACATATCCGGCTTCGGTCAGGGTTGTCGCATCCGCCATCGTGAACGGTACATCCAAAATCCGGGCCAGGGTCTGAGCCAGGAGGGTTTTACCGCAACCTGTTGGTCCGACCAGAAGAATATTGGATTTTGCGAGCTCAACATCATCTGATTTTGCACTGTGATGGAGGCGCTTATAATGATTATGCACCGCAACGGAAAGTACACGTTTCGCATGGAACTGGCCGATAACGTAGTCATCCAGGACATTGCAGATTTCAACGGGTGTCGGAACACCATCGTTAGTTTTAACAAGGGTGCTTTTATGTTCTTCGCGAATAATATCCATGCAGAGTTCAACGCATTCATCACAGATGAAAACGGTAGGCCCTGCGATCAATTTTCTCACTTCATGCTGGCTCTTGCCACAGAAGGAGCAATACAGGGTATTTTTTGAATCTCCGCCACTCAATTTGGTCATAGATACTCCAATAATCCGTTCGGCTTCACATTCTAGCCGCCGCTTTCGCAGGCGACAACAAGAATGTGCGTCTGGTGCTGCTAAAAAGCACCTAAGACTGATTTAGTCGCCCCAGGAAGGTATAATAGCAATAATGGACTCAACTTTTCGTTAACAGGACGAACAACAGTCTCCATATAGGAAAAATTCGTCAAATTACCAAAAAAGACCAATTATTCGGAATCCAGCTCCTCAGGATCCAGCTCATGAGGTCGTTTTTCAACCACATGGTCCACCAGTCCAAAATCCTTGGCTTCCTCTGCTGTCATGAAGTTATCCCGTTCCATTGAAGTTTCAATGGTTTTGAGAGTCTGTCCAGTGTGGTGGACATATAGCTTATTCAGTCTTGCCCGCACATTGAGGATTTCACGCGCTTGGATTTCAATATCCGTAGCCTGTCCTTGTGCGCCACCGGAAGGCTGATGGATCATGATGCGGGAGTTTGGCAAGGCATAGCGATGCCCTTTTGAGCCGGCAGCAAGAAGGAAGGATCCCATGGATGCTGCCTGGCCAATGCAAACAGTCGCAATTTCCGGCTTCACATACTGCATGGTGTCGTAAATCGCGAGCCCAGATGTAACAACGCCACCAGGTGAGTTGATATACATGGAAATTGGCTTTTTCGGATTGTCGGCTTCCAGGAATAGTAGCTGAGCTGTAATCAGCCCGGCCATACCATCCTGCACCTGACCGGTCACGAAGATAATGCGCTCTTTCAGAAGCCGTGAGAAAATATCATAAGATCTCTCACCCCTCGCCGTTTGTTCAACGACCATTGGGACCAGATTGTTCATATAAGTGTCGATCACATCAACCATTATTGGTTTCCCTTAAACTTAGCGCCCGGCTATTTTTTTCATATATGTTCGATCAAGGTAACTTCAAAGATGTAAATCAGCTATCAGATTTTTTCTTTGGAGCGGCTTTTTTGGCTGGCGCCTTTTTCGGAGCGGCCTTCTTGGCTGGTGCCTTCTTTGCAGCCGCTTTTTTCGGCGCTGCTTTTTTCTTAGGCTTTTCAGCAGGCTCTTCGTCCGGGTCCTTCATCAACTCGTCAACCGATACTTTGTTTTCCGTGACAGTCGCAAGTTCGGCGATGAAGTCGACAACCTTGTCTTCAAAAATTGGTGCCCGCAATTGTGCCTGCATTTCCGGACGTTCCTGGAACATCTGGAAAATCTGCTGTTCCTGTCCCGGATAAGACCGGGCCTGAGCAAGGATAGCCTGATTAACTTCGTCCTGAGTCACTTCGATATTGTTGATCCTTCCGACTTCCGCCAAAAGCAATCCCAAGCGAACCCGGCGCTCTGCAATCTGCGTATACTCTTCTCTCAGCTCTTCTTCAGATTGGTCCTGATCTTCAAGCTTCTGACCGCTCTGTTCCAGTTCCTTTTCAAACTGTCCCCAGATCCCTTCAAATTCACCCTGCTTCATGCCAGGAGGTACTTCAAAGCTATGCTCTTCCGCCAGGGCATCGAGCATGCTGCGCTTCATTGTTTGCCGTGAAAGCTGACCATATTCTTCTGAAATCCTCTCCTTTACAGCATCTTTCAGCGCGTCCAGATTTTCAAGGCCGAGCTTTGTTGCAAAGTCATCATTGATTTCAACGGGAGCTGCCTCCAGCACCTCATGAACCTTGACTTCAAATACAGCATCTTTTCCGGCAAGTTCAGCGGAACCGTAGTTCTCCGGGAACGTTACTTTCACGTCCAGCTCATCACCACCTTTGGTGCCGATCAGCTGATCCTCAAATCCAGGAATAAAGCTATTGGAACCAAGCTCAAGCTGATGGCCTTCTGCTGCGCCGCCATCAAAGGCAACATCATCAACCTTGCCCAGGAAATCGATCAATAGAGCATCGCCCGATTTTGACTTCCGGTTTTTGCTGACTTTTTCAAAATTCTTCTGCTGACCGGCGATCTGCTCAAGCGCTTCATCTACCTTGTCATCCGTCACGTCGGCGACTTTTTTCTCAAGCTTCAGCTTGCTGAAATCCATCGGCTCAAATTCCGGCATCACTTCTACTTCGAGAGTGAATTCCAGATCAGTGCCCTCATCGAATTTCGTGATTTCAATTTTTGGCTGCTGTGCGGGCCTTAGATCATTTTCATCGAGAGCCTGTTGGCTTGTCTCGTTGACGGTCTGCTCAAGGATTTCGCCCATTACGGATTTGCCGAAGCGTTGACGCAGAATTGCCATGGGAACTTTACCAGGCCGGAACCCGGGAAGTTTGATTTCTGCACCGACCTCGGTCAGTTTGTTCGTCACTCTTGTTTCAATTTCAGCAGCTTCCACTAGTACCGTGAAATCCCGCTTCAGTCCGTCAGAGTTCGTTTGAGTAATTTGCATGAACGTTCGTCCGTAAGTTTTATATTCAGCTGCCACTTCACGACCGAGGTTCAATCGCAAAGGTCCGGCCAATTGGCCATAATTAAAATTGGTGCGGGTGGAGGGAATCGAACCCCCACTTCATAAGAAACTGGTACCTAAAACCAGCGCGTCTACCAATTCCGCCACACCCGCATCCACCATATCAATGCCGAAAACCGACCTTTTTCAAGGTCCGACTGATACAGCGCGGCTGTCTATAGCATATGAGTTCTTCAAATGCCTAGGGGAATCACCAATAAAAATGAAGAAAAATACGATGGGGATCGTTTGGAGAATTAAAACTTAATCGGCAGCGATTTAGTTTCGAAAAAAGTCATGTTTCAAGTCAGAATAAATAGCCTCTTCTCAGCGGCCATTTTGAGATCAGTCAGAAGTATCTTAGAGTGAGTGTTGAAATTCGCGCTCAAAGATAGCCAGCGCCAATACATGTGGCCCGGCATGCTCCTGATATCCTGTCCGAAGCACAGTCTTCTCATAATGTACATGTGGGATACCCTGATCGTCATTCTCGACCCGGAGGACTTTAGCCTGCTCCTGCAAGCTCAACATCATATGACGGTAGAACACGTCACCTGTCGCGATCGTATCCCGTAAACTTTCTTTTTTAAAGAACATCATTCACTCTCGCAATAAATTGAGACTATTGGTTATCTCCATTGGTAAAGCGAATTCGTAAAAAAACTATTGAAATATCCGTGGCATTTTATGTAACTGATGCTTATTCTACCAATCCCGCTAAAATATCAGGGATTTTTGCCTCAATATCCTCAGCGATCATGCCCGACCCAAGCATTTGTGCGGCCTTTCCATGAATCCACGCTCCTGCAGCTGCAGCCAAAAATGCCGGCATTCTACTTGAAACAAGGCCAGAAATAATCCCAGCGAGGACATCCCCTGAGCCTGCAGTTGCCAAAAATGGTGGTGCGTTATGGTTAATAATCGCTTTCCCTTCAGGCATCGCAATTACCGTATCTGGACCCTTTAAAAGGATCACAGCGCCAGATTGATTGGCGGCGCCGACCGCTCTTTCAAGCTTTGATCCCTCTTTACTGAACAGCCTGGCAAATTCAGCTTCATGGGGCGTTAAAATACAGTTGCCTTCCCTTTTGCTGGCAATCGCTTGGAATAATATATTCGGTTCCTCTTGAAACACGGTCAGGGCGTCCGCATCAAGGATAACATTCGCGTCACTCTGTAAAGCCGCGATAACAAAACTTCGGGTTCGATCAGTAACCCCGTTCCCGGGTCCAATCAACACTGTGCCGATACGGCGACTTTCTAGCCAATCTAAAAACGCGTCATCGGAGCCTATGGATGTGACCATGACAGCCTCCAGGGCTGCAGCATATGTCATGAGAGCGGAGGGGGGAGTCACAACAGTTACCGCTCCTGCCCCTGCCCTCAAACAGGCCCGGGCTGCAAGACGGGCCGCACCGGTTGAGGACACCCCACCCCCAACAACCGCTGCATGGCCTCGACTATATTTGTGAAACTGAGGTTTCAGGAGTGAGAAATCAGACTGCCACAGGTTCCTCGAGTTCAAATGCGCTTGTGGGGAAATAGCTTCAAGACAATCCAAGTTAATACCGATATCGATGACATGGATATCACCGCAAAGCGAACGGCCAGGATAAAGATAGTGACCAATCTTGGGTCTGAAAAAAGTGACCGTGTGAGTTGCAGGAAGAGCCCCCTCATCAACTTCACCCGTTGTGCCATTGACACCGCTCGGAACATCAACTGCAACTACAGGAATACCAATATCAACGATCTCTCTGAAATAGCTTCTTATGTCATCCGGCAGTCTTCTTGAAAATCCGGCACCGAAGACACTATCAACAACCAAATCATGACCCAAGGGGGACATATCCCTCTGACTATGGATATCTCCGGACCACTGATCTTTCATGACCGCCGCATCCCCTTTAAGGGCAGCGGGGTCCCCTATTGCGACAAGATCTATTTTCCATCCCTGCGCTTGCAACAATCGGGCAACTACATATCCATCGCCGCCGTTATTCCCCGGACCACAAAGGATAAGAGCGCTTCCCGTATTCCAGTTTTCAAGAATAAAATCAGCGATCCCCTTCCCTGCCGCCTCCATAAGAGTAACGCCAGTAGTGCCACCCTCAATGGTCAGGCGATCCGCCTCATACATCTCGGAAACTGAAAGAAGCTCTGACCCTGCTGTCATTTGAAAAACGGATCCTCTCCTGGGTTGGTCAGGCGGTTAAGTTGGGCCGCGCTCTAGCAATCGGGGACACGCCTTCATAGGCATTTGCTGCGATGAGTACCGATGCATCCTCATGCATGGGACCAACAATCTGCAGTCCGATGGGCAGTCCGTCATCCGTCAGACCACAAGGAATGGAACAAGCAGGCTGCTGGGTCAGATTAAAAGGATAGGAAAAGGGTGTCCAGTCGACCCAGGCACCTGTTTCGTGCAAATCTTGTGGGGACAATTTGCCGACTTCAAAGGCCGGAATGGACAAGGCCGGGGTCATGAGCAGATCATAGGTCTCATGAAACTGCTTCATACGTATGCCAAGTTCTCCACGCGCCTGAACCGCCTCCATATAGTCGGCAAGGCTAATCTTCTCTGCTTCCAGGAATACTTGATGCAGACCCGGATCCAATTCATCCAATTGCTTGTCCGTGAAATCTCTGAGCGCAAATCTGGCGCCAGAAAACCAAAGAGTGTTGAAAATATCCAAAGGCTTCTCAAAGCCGGGATCAACCTCTTCGACAATCGCCCCCATTTGCGCAAATTGTTCAACAGCTGCTTTGACAGCAGCCGCTACTTCCGGATGCACGGTGGCATATCCCAGTGTCGGACTAAAGGCGATCTTCTTGCCCCGGATTGCCTCTGTCAGGGACGCGACATAGTCCGTATCTTCTGCAGGGAGTGCAGCCCAGTCACGGGCATCGAAGCCAGCTAACACTCTCAGCATTAACGCCGCGTCCCCAACTGACCGGGTCATGGGTCCAATATGCGATACAGTACCGAAAGGAGATAATGGCCAGGCAGGAACTCGGCCAAAACTCGGTTTATGGCCAAAAATACCAGTAAAGGCAGAAGGGATGCGAATTGACCCTCCACCGTCAGTACCGATATGCAAGGCGCCCATTCCTGCAGCACAAGCGGCTGAAGCCCCACCGCTCGATCCACCCGGTGTCATGTCAGTATTCCACGGGTTACGCGTGATACCTGTACGAGGACTATCGGTTACGCCTTTCCAGCCAAATTCTGGTGTCGTCGTTTTGCCCACAATAACGGCGCCATTTTCCTTGAGGCGCGCAACGGCAGGCGCATCCTCCTCCCAAGGTCCTGTAGCATCCGTACTTTTTGATCCTCGCAATGTAGGCCAGCCTTTAGTAAGGAGGAGATCCTTGACGGTAGTCGGCACGCCGTCGATGAGGCCCATGGGCTCCCCCTTTTGCCATCGGGCTTCCGATTCCCGAGCTTTGCCTAATGCATAGTCCTCATCCACCAGAACAAAGGCGTTCAACGATTTATTGTGTTTTTCGATTTGCGACAGTACCGCTTCCGTCACTTCTACCGGAGAGATTGACTTCTCCCGATACCATTTCAACAAATCCAGGGCGGAAGCATAGATCAGGTCATCACTCATTTTCGGCAGCACCTTAAGACATGGAAAGACTTGCAGTTCAGATTAGGCGGTCCGTTCAGTGCGAGCAATACTCATTCCAAGAATATGGAAAAATTGCTCTAGCTTTGAGTGAACCGGGTTCCTTTTGCAGGAGGAGTTTTCGGAGGGCCGGCGAAACACTGGGCGACAGACATCCATTTGGTTGCATTCTCACCACTTACAATGAGCTTTGTGTCTTCAATGTTCCGTGTTTGCGTCACTACCTGGCAAAATTCACTGGCCAGTCCTTCAATAGACTCTCCTGTACCCGGATCATTGAATTCCCAGATAGCACCAGATGGAGCCGTCAGTTTGAGAAAAGGGCGCGGTTCCGGAGTCTCTTCCCCACGGTTTTTGAATGTCCAGCCAAAGGTATTATTCCCCAGGACTACAATATTCTTGATATGGTCCTTGTCTTCTCTCACCACACCGAGGAGGTCATAAACCTCTTGTGCATGGGACCATGTTTCCATCAGGCGCGCCGTAATACTGGACAATACACTCATATCCGGGCCTGCCCATTTGAGGCGCTTCTTTGGATCCACATTGTGGAAATTCTCAATCATCTCCGTGTAATAATCGTGCCAGAGTTTGAGGAGCGCCTGTCCCTTGATACCGTTCAACTGCTTGTTCGTATAGGAAACATTGGTTTCCCCTCTGCCATAAGCCTCCCTCAGGTCTGAGAGGAGTTTTAAAATACCAGCTTCGTCTTGCAGTGAAAGATCAGCGGCATAATTGAAATAGTGAAGATGCTGCAGAACGTCATTTACAGACCAGTCATTGAACAATGTCTTGCGCTCAAAATCTGCATCTTCCAATGGCTCCAGCAGTTTATAAAGGGCATCGCTCTCCGCCTGAAAATCCAGCGCCTGTTGTAGCATTTATTTATCTCCCGATCTGGCCGCCTTTTCTAGGCAGCTTCTATTTCTACCAGCAGCTCATCCGCAGCAACCTGTGTTCCGGCTTTAGCTGCAACCTCATTCACGGTGCCATCAATCTCCGCCAGAATATCATGCTGCATTTTCATGGCTTCCAGCACTGCCAATCTGCTTCCGACTTCCACTTCATCCCCCGGCTTGACAAAGACTTCCAGTAAGGACCCATGCATAGGTGCAACAACCCGGCCTCCCCCTGCTGCCTCTTCCGCAGAAGCAGCGAACGCGAGTGAATTTCGGAAATGGTGATTTCTTCCGGCAATCTCCAAATCAATGATGCCCGCTGTCGGTATCGAATACAATACTGAAATACGGCGACCATTCACTGTTAGCCGAGCAGAATTCCGGCTGTAAGACAGGATGTCAATTACCTGTTCTTCACCAGAGGATTTCACGACATATTGGCCTGAGCGGTCTGGTGAGACAACGAGATCAATTTCTTCGCCGGCAAATTCATATAAAAAACGTGTGGTAAGCCTTCCTCCGCTCGACCAGTTTAACAACTCGTCACTGACATTCAGGCTACTCTCTAAGGACTGTTCGCATTCCCGGCGGTATTGCAAAACTGCAGCCAGAGCAGCTGTTTGTTTATCAGGAGCTTCCTGAGCAAGGTCGGCGTCGCTAAACTCACGCTCGATAAAGGCTGTTGTCGCCTGTCCTTCAGCAAAGGCTTCTCTGCCAAGGATATCAACGAGGAAGCTTTTGTTTGTTCTTGTTCCGAACAGAACCGTTTCCTTTAAAGCCTGAACCAGTCGATGACGCGCCGTTTCCCGATCATCTCCATAGGCTATGACCTTGGCAACCATTGGGTCATAAAATGGCGAAATTTCAATTCCGGTTCGCACTCCGGAATCAATTCGCACACCGGGCCCGTCGGCCGGACTCCAGTACTCGATTTTTCCTGTGACCGGAAGAAAATCCTGTGATGGATCTTCCGCATAAAGCCGGACTTCAATGGCATGGCCAGTTAGATTTACATCCTCCTGGCCCAGGCCAAGCGGCCGACCTTCCGCTACCTTGATCTGAAGAGCGACCAGGTCCAGTCCGGTGATCAGTTCCGTGACCGGATGCTCCACCTGCAACCGGGTGTTCATCTCTAGGAAGTAAAACTCTCCATCCTTGTCCAGAAGAAACTCGACAGTCCCTGCTCCGAGGTAGTCTATAGAACGAGCGGCCTCGACAGCTGCTGCCCCCATCTTGGCTCGCAAGTCTTCCGTCATAACCGGACAAGGGGCCTCCTCGACGACTTTCTGATGCCGCCGCTGGACTGAACAGTCCCGCTCTCCCAAATGAATGACGTTGCCCTGGCTATCAGCGAAAACCTGCAACTCCACATGGCGCGGTTCAATGATAGCTTTTTCCAGAATAAGCTCGCCAGAACCAAAGGCATTTAGGGCCTCTGATCGCGCCGATTCCAAGGCTCCGTCCAAGTCCGACGCTTTTTCCACAAGACGCATACCACGCCCGCCGCCGCCGGCAGCTGCCTTGACCATCAATGGAAAGCCGATACCATCCGCAGCCTTTTTCATCGCCGAATCTGATTGATCTTCCCCTTCATAGCCAGGCACACACGGAACGCTGCTGGCGATCATCCGACGTTTCGCTTCCGCTTTGTTTCCCATCAAATGAATTGCATCTGCATTTGGCCCGATAAAGACCAGTCCAGCCTTCTCACAGGCCTTGGCAAAATCCGCATTTTCGGCAAGGAAACCATATCCGGGATGAATAGCGTCTGCATCTGTAGTTTTTGCGGCGTCCAGTATTTTTGCCATATCCAGATAGGACTCACCTACCGGCGCAGGACCAATAAGAACCGCATCATCCGCCATTTCCACATGCGGCGCCTCTGCATCCGCCTCTGAATAGACAGCGATGGTTTTATACCCGAGCGACTGGGCAGTACTCATAATCCTAACCGCGATCTCCCCGCGGTTTGCAATCAATATCGATTTAAACTTTCTCATGGACAGCTGTTCCTGTTTCTTATTTCTTCTATAGATGTGGGAAGTGGTAGTGATAACTCCCTACATCCGGGCCACGCCAAAGCTGTTTGGATGAACGGTTCTGTTGCGCGCCTCCCAACAGGTTTCCAAGGCAAATCCAAGAACCCTGCGTGTATCTCTCGGGTCTATCACGCCCTGATCAAGCATACGTCCAGACGTATAAAAAGCGTCCGACTGCTTATCAAAATGGTTTATTAGACGCTCTTTTTGCGCGGCAAGTGCTTCCTCATCAATCTCCTGCCCGCGACGGATCGCTGCGCCCCGAGCTACCTGATCCATGGTAAGGGCCGCCTGCTCACCGCCCATCACGCCCGTTAGAGCATTGGGCCAGGTAAAGAGGAAATCCGGATCATAGCCAAATCCTCCCATGCCATAATTACCAGCGCCAAAGCTGGCGCCTATATAAAGCGTAATTTTCGGTACCCGTACATTGGAGACTGCCTGGATCATCTTGGAGCCATGCTTGATCATGCCTCCATGCTCATATTCCTTCCCAACCATATACCCGGTTGTGTTGTTCAAGAAGATGATCGGGATATTCGCTTGGTCGCATAGCTGAAAGAATTGCCCACCCTTGGTCGCCCCAGCCGGATCTATGGGCCCATTATTACCGATAATCCCACAGGCGTTGCCAAGAATACTCGCTTGAATGCAGATGGTGGACACCCCGTATCTCGGTTTGAAATCCTCAAATTCTGATCCGTCAACAAGGCGTGAGATCAATTCCCGAACTTCATAGGGTTTGCGATAATCAACAGGAACCAAGCCGGCGATTTCCTCCGGACTGTATTTTGGCTTTTCGAAGGATTTCTTTTTCGGCGTCGGGCAAGCTTTATTCCAGTCCAGCTTACGGACCAGGCTGCGGGCGATAAGGAGGCCATGGGCATCATCCTCAGCAGTATATTCCACAAGGCCAGAAATTGTCGCATGCATATCTGTTCCGGCAAGTTCTTCCTCATCTGAAATCTCTCCCGTCGCCGCTCGCACCAACGCAGCTCCGCCGAGAGAGGCGCGGCCCCTTCCCTTGATGCTGATGACATAATCACTCATCCCCGGCATATAGGCGCCGCCTGCCGTCGCCGGGCCATGCAGAACAGTAATGGTTGGGATGCCGGCCGCGCTCAACAGCGCGAGCCTGTAAAAAATGCCGCCGCCGTTAGCCCAGGATTCAACCTGATACTGCATCAGGTTGGCACCTGCGCTTTCTACCAGATGGACAAAGGGAAGCTTGTGGCGGAGAGCGACGTCCAAGCAGGCCCGAATTTTCTGGCCGGATTTCTGAGTGGACGCCCCAGCGTTGATACCGCTGTCATCCACATAGACAAGGCACCTGATCCCGCTGACAAACCCAATCCCGGCCAACGAACTGGCACCAGGAATGGATTTTTCCCGGTCATCCATATCGACCATATAATTGGCGAGACCATAGAGTTCGAGAAATGGCATACCCGGATCAAGTAGCCGCAAGAGCCGCTCACGTGGTGTCAGTTGCCCTCTTTCTTCAAATCTTGGGCGGCGTTTCTCGGACAGATCCTCCGCTCGCTGCTTCAGTCCATAATACTCGTCCATGAGGCCGAGCATCTCTTGCCGGTTGGTCGAAAAACTGTCTGAATTTGGGTTCAGCTTGGAAGTAAAAACGCTCATCAATGGTTCTCCGCCATATTTGTCGGGATCGTTTTGGCCTCGATTGAGACGAGACTGGTCCAATTATTAGCATTGTGCAATTTTCTTGTAAATGAAACATATTCAAATATACTGAGTCAAGTTCAATACGGAGTATTAGATGCCGGAAACCAGGCCCCAAACCCGCCGCCAGAAAGTCGAAAAGAAGGAGCAGGCGATCATCGCCGCCGCCCGTGTCATCTTTCAAAAAAACGGCTTCGAGAAAGCCAAAATAGCTGACATCGCCAAAAGTTCCGGTGTCGCCGAGGGAACCGTCTATACGTATTTCGAAAATAAGAACGCCCTTTTATTTGCCGTCGCCGTTGAATTTTATGACCGGCTAACGCGCGATGCAGCACTGGGTATCAAGGATATCTCAATCACATATGAGCGATTACAGTTCCTGGCGCGTCACCATCTGGAACGGGTATCGAAGGAATGGCAGATGCTCGCCCTCGCCATGCTCCCCGACAAGGTCTCGAATGAATACCGCAAAACCGAAGGCTATCAGCTTAACCGCACCTATGTGGAGGTATTCGACACGGTCATTCGCGAAGGGATCAACCGCGGAGAAATTCGCAGCGATATCCCCTTGAGCGTCGTCCGAGATATTTTCTATGGCGGCCTGGAATATGGCGCCCGCACCATGCGCATTCATGCCTCAACCACGGACATTGACCAGACAATTACTCATTTTATGGAGGTCCTAAAAGGCGGCATCTTCCAACAAATCAACCAGCAAAAGCCCCAAGACGAAAGCCTGGAAAAAATGATGTCACGGCTTGAAAGCGCGACCGCAAAGTTGGAAGCCATTGCCCGCTGACAGCCCTTGCTTGACGTTCCCGTGATTTATCGCCATATGTCGTAGGCCTTTCCCGAAGCAGAGTAAATTGATGGCCAAGAAGATATTTCGCTCGCCGAACAGCAAGTTGGGACGCTTCATCCTTGGCTGGGCCTTGGTGATTGGCGGTATTTTCGGATTTCTTCCCGTCCTCGGCTTCTGGATGATCCCGCTTGGTGTGGTTATCCTCTCCGCCGACATCCCCTATATGCGCCGCCTCCGTCGCCGGGTCGAAGTTTGGTTGGGGCGCAAACGTAAGGGCGTTAAAAAAGACATCGCCAAAACAAATACTGAAATCTAAAAAGAAAATTAAAAAACCCCGAGATGCTGGATCTCAGGGTTTTAAAATTTGGGGCGAACGAGGGGTCTTGAACCCCCGACCTCCTGAGTCACAGGCACAGTATATCTCTTTAGAATCAATGCGGTTTTACAAGGTTCTGCATACGTTCACGGTATGAAGAATCAAGGACTTACGAGACGAGTGTAAAACTTTTTAAGGAGAGAGATTATGAGCGACGGCCTTAATCATAAGGAGGCAGTCAAGCGGCTACGGTGGGTTCACAAGGCCATGCTGCGGAGATGCTGCAATCCAAACGCTGAGAATTATAGATACTACGGCGGCAGAGGTATATCAGTCTGCGAGGAATGGAAGGATTTTGAAGCCTTTTTGCGATGGGCGCTGCCAAGGTGGGAGCTAGGTCTGTCTCTGGATAGGGTCGACAATGATGCAGGTTACTGTCCAGAGAACTGTAGATATGTGACAAGTACCATTCAACTGCTAAATCGTGGCATGAACAAAAACAACACTTCCGGTCATAAGGGAGTGAGCTACATCAAGAGCAGGAGAAAATGGAAGGCTCAGGGCGTGATAAACGGAGAGAAGATGTACCTGGGCGTTTTCAAGAAAAAAGAGGACGCGATAGCCGCGCGAAAGGAATGGGAGCGAGCCTTCGTGGAGCCCGTATTGAAAAAAAATTATCCTTAATGTTCACGTTTTGTGCTACCACGAGGAATGCTTGAGGAAGACCCTGACCACGAAGTATGGCTGCATTGTAATGGCTGCTCTAGAGCCAGGAGGGTGAATCCTGTGGCTTTGAATAAGCTGTATAAGGGCTTGTCAATGGACAGGTTGAAAGAATGTGCCAAATGTCGGGTATGTGGGCATAGAGGGGCACAGGTGACGATTCATTTTGTGGGGAATACGGGGATTAAGTAGTGCGGCGTCCCGCTTTCTGACGTGCCAGTATCGCCGTGCGCAGCGGCTTATGTGCAAGTATCGGGATGACGAACAAACAGTGATGATATCACCACCGCACTTGAAGGAACATATACCCCCGTGACAAGCATATATCACCGGTTTCTCTGCGAAGAGGAAGGCTCGCAGCCCTTCCCTATGTTCCTGCAACTGAGGCGAAGAGGACCGACCCGTACATGAATGCAGAGGGACCGGCCATGTCACGCATATTATACCACCCTAATACCTTGTTAACAAGGGAGAAATGTGTATAATGGGGGTATGGATAGAAAAGAACATGAGAGATTAGAAGCGCTCATAGACGCTGCGGGACGTCAGGACGTTTTCGCTGTCGCCCGATATAAAGGATGGACAGATGCGGGCGCGCCACCATACGTGTATGAGAGTATCGCTAATAAGATTATTCACACTAGGGCTCAAGAATTCTCTAAGGAGATGCACGGCACTGTGAAAAAGTCATCCTATAAAAACGCGCAAAAAGCAATCAACAGTCTCTATCGAGAGGCGCTTGAAAGCAAAATCAACCCTGATTAACCTCAATAGCCGCGTCAAACTTAGCCCTGCTCGACTCCTGTCGACTTACCATTTTCTGGCGGCGTTGCTCGAACTTGGCGTTGACCTCTGCTTCGGAAAGTTCGCCCTCTTTCTTCAACTCTTCCATAGTCAGGACGAAATCGACAACCTCTACTGTTGCGATAGACACAAGGTCTGCAATGAGTTCATATTTAGTCATTAACTTTTCTCCAATTCTGCAACCGCTTTGACAAGAGTTTCAGCGGCGGGTTTTACAAGCCCCACAGCGTTGCCAAGGGTCGGGTCGGTAATTAGTTCCTTATTCGTGCAAATGTCGTATAGGGTGTCACTGGCGGCTTTCAGGCGGACGCGGGTATCTGCGCTGAACTCTCCTGCCACAAGTGGCTTAACAAGGGCCTCACGGGCGGCTGCGCCTTTATCGCAGGCGATGACAAGCTGTTCCCTCAAGGGCAGATCGAAGAAGGTTGCACATGCCGTCAAAGCAAACGCACCCGCCAGGGCAATAAGTTTTTTCATTGGATTGTCTCCATAGGATCAGAAGTTTCGATTGGTTTGTTGGGGATTCTCTCTGCGGCAAAGATGGTCAGGACGCCAACTATGAGATTGACGGCTTCTGTTTCCACGCCAGAGAAATCGATTCCTAGAGCCTGGTTGGCCATAATCACAGCCAGCCCGACAATCATTACGACGACTTTTCGCCGTTGGGCGATGTATTCCATGATTTCCTCAATTGTATGTGTAGATAATCGGACTGAGGTTCGAGTATTTCCCCCTCATATCCAGGTGGATGAATGTCTTTGCAAAGCCCACCGTCCATCCTAACGGAAGGGCTGTTGAAACGAGTTTGTGTAGTCTGGTTGGGCTGGGACGGCGAATATCAACCGCGCATGTGTCGCAACCATATTGGGGGTTTGCTATCAAGTGAAAGCTGTTGGGAGATGCGCTATACTTGCGCCTTATCAGCCATTCATTATGTGTCTGTGTCCTGCAGCCCGAAGTTACCATCATTGGCAAGCCGTAGAAGGTTCTCAGTTCCTCCAGATCCTCTATAAAGCCGGGTTCTAGTTTCAGCTTCTTTGTGGTTGGGCATTGCAGTTCTTCAACAGTGAAGTGCTTAGAGTGGTTCATTTAGCCCTCTCTTAACGGCTTCGTTCTTCGTCTCCTCTATGTAGATTTCCGTTCCTTTTTTCAGGAGCATACCCAGACACCTCAGAGAGATTTCCTGATAAATGCCTTTGCTAAGTACAAGCCTGATAGGCCTCCCTCTGCTCGATTGGACAAGGTAGGGAAAAATTTGCGGTTCAGGAATCTCGGTCATTGATCATCTAACATTGCAGGGTTGACTGTATGCCTTGCCACCTCACCATATTCAGCGTGGTAGACAATGGCCTTCATGGATTGTAAGGATCGATAGTTTTGGGCAGAGTGAGCGTCTGCAGGAGCAAGTATCCTGTGCCCCTCCACCACCCCGCCGACAACCTCTTTAACTCTGTCGTGGTGATCGTGACAGGTATGGAAATACCGATAGGTTGTCCCGCCCCATATCTCCTTAAAATCGTTTGCAAAGAATTGCGCGAGAGCATCAACCTTGATTTTATGGCCGTGGTGAGTGCCGAGCATATTCTTCCCGAACTGCATACAGTGGATGTTGCGGGGACTGTTATCCACCTCTACTCTCGGCTCATTTTCATAAAGAGCTTCAAAGCATTCCATCATGAAGACGGCACTTGATAGGTCGTGATTCCCTATCTCAATTATCAGCCTGACATGTTCGTGTTTTTCAAGGGCTCTTGCTATCAGATATCGGAGGCACTTAATTGCGGCTCTAACCATCTTCGGGAAACGGCTGTCAGCGTCCAGCAAATGCCCGTGTGTAGGCGTTACCGGCATCATGCCGTCATAGTGCATAAAATCACCTAAGATAGCGATAGCGGCCTGCTGAGAGGCAGGTGACGTGCGAACAAGGTGATCCATGGCCCCGCATAGAAGTTCTTCACCTCGTTTTAGATCGTAATCCTCTCCACCTGTCTCTTCTCCCCATGCAAGCATCCCGAAATGGTGATCTCCTACCGGGTAGAGTGTAAGCAGGTGGGAGAGCGTCTGCAGTGGCCCTGTTATCGCCGTTGTGGCTGGAATTTCGTCTTTAAAGCCTACAAGAGCCGCTCTGAAAGCCTCTTCTTGGGCCTCTTTATCAATATCGGTTTTCAGCCATTGCAGCTTGGCCTCACCGCTTGTCATGTCATATAGGGTTGATGAGCCCCTTACCTTGAATCCTGGTGCGGTTGGGTGGAGCAGATCATGATCCGGGGCATAGCCATACCTCGCCGCCTTGACGGCCACGGCTGCTCTCGCTCTATTGAACGCGCCCTTATTGACGCCTAGAGCCTTTCCGGCCTTCCTGTCCGATCCATGTTTAATTGCTGCTGTGATGAGTTCCCATTGTCGGGGTGTTGCATATTGTTCAAGGTTTTCGTCCACGCATCCATTCCCGGATGGCCAAGGCCACCCTGATAATTATAAGGATGATGCCGCCCCCAACAATGAAGGCTTCACCGAAGTTCTCGAAGTAGTGCAGCCATAAAGGGATGGCTGTTGCGGCAGTGCCGATTGCTACATCTGCCGTTTTCATCATGAGGCTGTGCCTTCTTGCTCTGGGCTAGTCGCTATAATGCAAAGTCCCTTCGGAACAATACGGGTCAGAGTCCATTTTCCTGTTTCCGTATTTTGAAACAGGACTAGCCTGCCCCCGCCTGCGTCGTCTTTACGCCATACAGGAGATTGCTGTCGCTGATCCAAGATATCTAAAGCTTCCTTCGGGTTATCAGTGCAAACAACAGGAATGTAGGTTTGGGCGAATCCGGCAAAAGCAGGGCTCGCGCATAAAAAAAGCGCCAAAACGGCGCAGATAAGTCTCATGGGTTTTCTCCTATGGCTTGGCGATCAATTGATAATCCCAGTCTGTGTTGTTAGTGGTTGTCCAGGTTCGTGTGGCGGCAGGGTCGTTCTGAACTAGAACTCCCGCCGTTCCGATTGACACCCAGACGTTTGTTGCATCGGCCCCAAACTGAAAGCCGAAGTTCGTTCCACTGTTTGCATTTCCAAGAACTACCCGCTGGCCAATAGCATACTTGCCACTTGCTGTTTTTCTAATGCCAACAAGGGTGATATCATCGGGTGCGACTCCCAAGCCATGAGGGTAGTCACTGGAAATAGCATTCGCTGCCGTAAAGAAGAGCGGGCTTTTAAAGACGCTATTCATCGAGTTAATGAGATTTGACGATCCGTCCGTCAACAGGGTATCCAGCAAGACATATTTCGTATAACCGCTAGGGATATTCGCTGCTGTAGAAGACGTATCAAATCCATAATCTACGGAGCTGTCACTGTCTTTTAGGATTGCAAAGAAATAGTAGGTTGTATCCACCGCCACAGTGCCGGTGAACATGCCGCCTGCGTTATCCCCTGCGTCCCAGGTGGCGTCGATCTGCTTTGTCATCGCAGAGCCATCAATATTGGCGGTGTTAGTACTGTCGCGGGCGTATCCTGCGGTTACGGTAATATCGTGATCTACATCGGCTGCAAGAGAAAGGGTATAGCCTGATTTGTACGCTGCAGGATAAGGAGTTGAGTCCCACAAAACGTCTGCGCCTGCGCCCCCGGATGTCAAAACCTGCCCTGCCGATCCCACCGCAAGCTGAGTGGGTACGCCGGACGCTCCGTAGTAAAAAATACCCCCTTGGGTGCCGTGGGCCATCTTGGCCAGGGTGATGGCGTCGTTTGCAACCTTTGCCGTTGTTACAGAGCTTGAGGCTAGCTTGGCAGAGGTAATTTGAGAGTTCGAGATATTATCTTGCGTGTAAACAACAACGTCACTTGAAGTTGTGAGTACGGCCTTGTAATCGTTCGCTGTGCCAAAATAGATAGCCGGGAAACGTCCCTCGCTATCAGCTACCACGGGGTTAGTGTGCGCCGTAGAAAGAGCGGAATCTGAATAGGTATCCTCTCTTGTGGTGGTCCCCGCAGCATAGAAATTGAGCTTTGCACCCGCCATAGGCGTACGTGTGGCATCCACAACGACATGTTGCGGTGAATAGTATAATTCCATAATTACCTCATGATTGGTGGAAAATTGCCCGCTTTTTCCACATGCAATTGCGCTCAAAAATCCCTATATTAGAGATATGAGGCTTTATAACCTTTTCCTGGTATTTCCGTTGGCAACCCTGACGGCTGTCATAGAGCAACCGCTCTATACAGTCCTGTACCTGATCACCCTGTGGGCTGTATTCGGCTTAGCATTCACTGTTGCTCTGCCGCTGTTGCTCGCCCTTCGTTTCGCTCTTGAGTGTCTGATAGAACTGGTGATAACAGCCTTTGGACCTCAGCCTCCACTTGAGGTGCGCCTTTTACGGCGTGGCGAAGACGGGCAAAATGTAGTGTCGCTGATCTCATGGGCACCTTATTACCAGCCGAAGCCAAAGCCGCGAGGGCCTTGACTGGCTTGGGTGAGGTTAGTAGATACGCTGCAGAAACTGCGCTGACACCAGTTAGTATGGTGGTTACTGGATCATGCAGCATGCCGCCGCCAGCAGCGCCTGTAATCAGCACCCTGGCAGTACCAGAGGGGTTTGATAACTTGCCAAGGCCCTTCTCTGCGCTGATAACCCTCACCAGTGAATCCAGCTCCTGTCTTAGTTCGTGGTTTCCGGCTGTTGAGAAAAGCTCGGTCTTTGCTTTTTTAGAAAGCCCCTCCCATCTTGTCAGGAATGACGCAGGCGAAAAATCTACTTTCTGAACAGCATCAGAAGCACTGGCGACAGGCCTCCCCATTTCCCTTAACAAAGAAGAAGAAACGATTTTCCATTCATCCTCCGGGATGCTTTTGCGGAGCTTTCGAAGTTTGTCAATATTGGCTGTTCTTTTCCCTGCAGAAGCGATCGTTTGAATCTCGCCAGCCACTTTTTCAGGCGGCGCTTTATCAATTTCCTTCAAAGCGGTAGCCAGCGTGGTCTTGATGCGGTTCATACCAGCACGGAAATAAGTATTTGCCCGTTCGAACGCCCGAAGCGCCCCATCACCCTTGGCTGCAGCCGCCGCTCTCATATCGTCGGAAAGAGCCCCATATAGGTTGATAAGCTGGTCTTGGTCGATGTCAGAAAGTATAGACGGTTTTCTGAGCTTCCGCCCTACTTCTGTCCTGAATGCTTTCAGGTCACTGAATGATAGCTGACCGTTAGTTGCGCCCTTAATGGCGTCAGCAAATGGTTTGAGCTTATCATCAACGAAAGCTTGCGCTAGTGCCGTGTTTTCGAACTTGCTTGGCGGCTGGGTAAGTGCGTCTAAGGAGCGGCTAACATCTACGGTGTCGCCTTCCTTAAAGAAAGAGTCTAATCGCCCGTAAAGAGCCTTGGATTTCTCATCAAACCCGCCCCTTCTTGTTGGGACTTTCAAAAGGTCGGATTCGGCTACTTCGCCTGTTCCTTCCAAAAACTTCTCAGCTCCAGCCCGCACTGCTCGCCCTGCGTCCTCAAGTGAATTACCGGGCCCAAACTTACCAGCCACCTCATCCACAGCCCTTGCTGTTCCTTCAAGCACGCCCTTTTCTGACTTCTCAATTATATTAGACGCCACCGGCACCTCTCTTAATGCGTTCTGAGCGGCTCCCAAAGTCCTGCTAGTGCTTCGTTGCGCCAATCCTGCCTCAATACCGTGGCGAGCAAAGTCATCCGCTACAGAAGCGGCTCCTTTAGTCGCTGAACTAGCGCTTCTCGCTACAGGACCGACAATAGCACCCAACCCCAGCACCCTTCCGAAAGACGCTATAGGCTCTTCAGCGTCCGGGTTCCGGTTATACGCCATGATTTTACCACTCTCCGGGTCCCTGAAAACAACATGATGCTTCGGATCGAGAATAATCTGCTTGCCGTCCTTCATAATCGTGGGCCCGGTGTCAAGCTCGACAACCTCCCCAGCGGGCTCATAGATACTTAAATCCGGTGAAGTTCCTTGAAGGCCCGCAATGAAGTCATGAGAAATCCCCGCAAGGACATTGGTAGCTGCCCCTAGGAAGTCCTGTGGCTGCTGAGGTTTGATGGCTCGCGCTGTCGCAAAATCCGGCCCTTCCGGCACCTTTCTTGCGGTCCCAAAATCCGGGCCTTTTGCCTGAACCTCCGTCATTTTACAGGCTCCCACACATCAGGATTTGCACTAACTTTTATCCATTTACCGTTTTTATCCTGAATTACCTCGCCAACCGATATTGTTGTGGGGTCAAGAGGCTGCTGTGCCTGTGCCTCCCCTCTTGCCGGAGCGGCCTCTGCAGGTTGCGTTTCCTGCTGGTCTTGAATAAATCCAGCCGTAGCGTCCGTAATGATATTTTGCGGGTCAAAACCATAAGTTTCTGCAAGGGCGGTGTATTGATTTACGTTTTCCTTATAGAAGGATTCCTGTTGGGTATAGAGTTTCTGTGCGCGTGCCACGAAGTCTTGTCTTGTTTCGTCTGAAAGGCGCTCACCCCGCCGAACACTATTCCACTGAGCCCGAACACGGGCCGGGATACTGGCAGAGTTCTGAGCTGTTGCAAACTCCCCCTCTCGAACCGTAGAACCAGGGTCTAGTACTTTCATATAGTTAAAGATGAGAGCCAGATCACCCGCAGCGGAGGGATCGGATGCAGAGGCGATTATTCGCCCATAAGCGTCCCTCACTTTCACAAAGTCCTTATTCTTGGCGTCGAATTCTTTACGCAACTTTTGTTCTGTTTCGAAGTCCGGGCCGCTTTCTGATTTCTTGCCTTTCTTTGGCGAAACGCCTTCCACTACCCTTTGATTGCCGTTTTTGTCGAACTGAACCAATGTAGGCTTGCCATCTATCAAGACCTCTATTGGCTGGCCAAAGGACTGTTTGGGCGTCTTCTGGCGTTCAAGTATCTCCTTAGTCGTAAGCGCTTCATCTGCTGCCCGCTGTAGCCATGCGCGCTTCTCCTCTGGAGGGGCGTTCATTAGTGGTGCGCTTTGCAAGAATGTTTTAGCTTTCTCTCCAAACCTTTGTGAAAACTGCGTTAATCCTTCGGCATATGCCTGGTCGAACTGTTCTGGGGGGAGTGATAGAATAGATGCGGCACCCCTTGCTACAGCATTTGTGACTTGCTCTGTCTGCGCCCTTTGTTGATCGGACATTTGAGCTATACTCTCTTCCATTTTCAGGGCTGCTTGCGGGTCCACACTATAAGTTTGCTTGGCAATATCTTGGCGTTCTTCAATAGTGCTCGCCTGCCCAAACTTGCCAAACAGGGTATTCCTCTGTTGCGCGGTTTGCTCCTGTCGTTCTGCTCCCCTCACCTGTAGGTCAAAGAGTTTATTTCGCTGTGCGTCAACCACACGTTGGCGGCGGCGGTCCTGTACAGCCCCAACGTCAATTCCAAACTGATTTGCCATTAGTTCACCGTCAGTAGATTTTGCAGAGCGTTGTTGATAATGCCGGACTGGTTTTGATAGCCGCTGGCCCTCGCGTTTCCACCCTGCAGGATTGCGTTACCCTGGTTTGCTGCTGCATTGGCTCCGGCCTGATTAACTTGGCTAGTTGTCAACTGCCCTATGCCAGCAAGGTTATTAAGCTGATTGACATAATTTCCATATTCGATTGACGCGGCATTCTGGCCAAAATCCGTAATAGCCTTCTGTTGCGCCCCTGACTGCAAACGCCCTCTTGAAGCTGCCGACCGGTCTAGGGCCTGTATTCCCTGATCTACCCGCCACTGGTAGCCGGGATAGGCTTGGAAGTTTGTAATTGCATTTTGATAAACCTGCTGGTTTTGTTGGGGCGTCAGGTCGGGCGCAGCGATACCGGAAAGAGCAGAAGTGGCATATAGGGCATTCCTCCCCACTCCCATCCATGGGGCCAGGTCTTCGCGCTGCTGTTGGAACTGATCCGCCGTTAGCTGCGCGGCTTGATTGGCAGCACCTGTTTGCGCGTTAACTGCCTGATTGTTGTTATATATACTGGAACCGGCACTAATAGCCGTTCCTGCCAGATCCAAGAAGGTGTCTGACGTTACAAAATCAAAAAAACTCATGAAATAATCCCTGCCGTCCTTAACGCTGCCATCAACGCGTCAATCTTGGCGCTCGCGTTTTGTGCCTTGTCTTCAATCGCCTGAACTTGCGCCTGATTGTAAGCTCCCCCTATTACGGCGGCGGAAGCGTTTAAATCGGTTACCGTTCCGCCATGCAGGACAGAACCACCCACCGAGCCTGTTGGCCTATCATCTGTCCCTACTATGTTTCCTGTAGCCCCATGCTCACTTGACGAGGCCCTATGCTCTTGAGACACCTCTGGCTCAGAAACCCCCAGGTCTTCCACAGAGGTTCCTGTCTTATCTACCTGGTCCCATTTGAGTGCGTTTCTTTCTGATACGCGAGGCGTAAGGACCTTAACCAACCACTGATACAAATCTTGCGGTACGCTTCTTGGCGGTGGTGGTAACGGATTTTCAGCCATTCTTTACATCCGCAAAAGCACCGGTAATTGCTTTCCTCACAGGAGAGGAAACAGATATCTCTATAGTTCTCTGATAAAACAGCCCCAATCGACGCCAGATAACCCTGTGCTTGTATTCTCCGACCGCTCCCAGGCCTTTCCATATCTCGTTGGACCAGGTGCGCCCGCCATCATCAGAAAACCTCAGCATTGCCTGAGGGTCAGCATCTTCTGCATTTCCAACACCGGTTTCCACGTCCAGCATAAACTGAGGCATAATCAGGGGGTCTGTATTGTCCCCGTAGGGCACTGATACGGCTTTGGAGACTATCGGCTGCCCATCATCCGTCCCTACGTCTAGTGAGAGGGAATAAATCTTGTCTCCACCTACCAAGTGCTTCCCGTAGCAATAAATGTAGGTTGTCGCCTTCCAATATGTTTCATTATAACTCTGGCGCTCATGCCATTTGTCGGTTGCGGCGTCATAGACCCAAGTCAATTCACCGGGAAATGTCAGGACGTAGAAAGTATGGCCTTCATCCGCATAGGTGTATCCAACCCCGTTTTCAGGGCTGACAACCTTCTTGATGCTTTGCTCTACAGCATGCGTGGAAATCCTTCGCGGCGCATATCCTTCCGCTCGCCAGACTATTAAATCCTCCCCCAACCAAAAGAGCGTGTTATCGACTTTTGCCGGTGTTTTTGGGCCCGTAAGGCCTTTTTCTACAATAGCGTTGGAAATTCTTTCAAACGGGAAGTCTGCCGCCCCGGAATTGTACCAAATTTCGGTGCTTTCCTCTCCAAATATCCAAAGCTCCCTGTGATCTGAAATAACCCGTACAGCGTCATCTGGGGCGCTCTCAGCCGTGATAAAGTCGAGTGCGTTGATAGAGGTCCCGTCCAACAAGGCGGAAATGAACATTTCACCCGTGTCAGGCTTCGTAAATGCGAAATATCCATCCTGATATGTGACTGAGGACGCTCCAGGCCAATCAGGATCGGTTATCTCAACCAATCCGCCAGAAACCGTATATATATAACCGTTCGGGTTGGTAACGACGCAAAGCTGCGTGCCATTGTCCGCCATAAAAACGATATCAGCGCCCGGAATTGAACCGAGACTTGTCGATACGCCCGCCTCATCCACCGAATACAGCGTCTCATCCGATACCGCATATAGAACGCCGCGCATCTTATGAAGGCCGCGGATAGAAGGAAGATTGCAAAACTCAGTCTGTCCAGGCGTACCATACAGAATGTCAGAATGTTTCGCATCTGACGGCGCTCTTTCAGGATAGAGGTTTATGAGCCGCTCCACAGATAAAGGCAGGCTTCTGCCCTTCGTGGATTTGGTGGCGAATGGGACGCGATTGAGCATGAAGGCTCCTGTGTGGAAAAATCACTCCATTTTCCACAAGAAATATTCGTAAAAGGTGTTATATTCAGTTCAGGACCACATTTACGGGTGCTGATATGTTTAGACTGCTGCTTTTGTCGTTTGTTGTTGTTTTGGCCGGATGTGCAAAGCCAAACGCTCCCGGATTAGTTGCTGACTACCTTAAGGAAACAAACTCAGCGCTGCCTATTGAAATTAAGCCCTACTCAATTGACTCAATTACAGAGAACGGCTCATCTCTAACCACAAACGTATCCTTCCCCGTCAAAGGCATGACGCTTCCTGAAAAGGTCGATATGATAGGAAACCTTGAGCCTCCTACACGCGAGCTATGGAAACAGGTCTGCCAAAACAAATATTATGACGACCTTGTGTCCAGAGGTTATGAGTTTTTCATATCAATCAGAAACGTCGAGACTGGTGAGATTCAGCCTCCTGCGTCTATTAGAAAGCAAGACTGTCGTCAGCTTGGCTACGGTTGACGCGATATAGCAGATTGGTATCCCCAAGATCATAAGGGCAGTACCAAAATAGCTATCCTTCTTTAGAACTCCCATTTTATGCGCCATGTGGCGACTCCACGGCTCAGCGAACCAATATGTAACATTGGTAGCAAGCTTAGACCGCCGCATTACTCTCACCCATGGCCTCGCCCATAAGAGATAACCCGCCCTGATGTTTGCGGAGACTGTTTTTGCGTAACGCTCATCTGCCTCCCAGATATGGTCAGGCAAAAGCCCCTGCCTTCGCAGCTCAGTACAAATTACCGTGCCATCGCCTCCAGCGTCGCCCGCACCATTATTGTTGTCTACTTCAGACTGAGAGACGTTCGTGGGGTTCGTGGCCCCAATACTGCCGGACGGGCCCTGACCCCTTGCAGAAGGTCCTGTGGCTATGCCTGCTCCCGCCATTCCTTGTGTACCAAACCCAAGACTTGCAGCCGCTGCTTCGCCCGGTGCCATTCCCATAGAGGCGTTATCTGCCGCCGCTTGTACATCTGCTCCAGAGATTCCTGTGTCCCCGCCAACGTCTCCCCCAAAATTAACCCCAGCAGCCTGCATTGCATCTTGAACAGACATTTGCGCAGCCTTTCCTGTCAATCCCAGCATTCCGCTGAACACACTCGGAAGCCCTGCCACTCCCATTGCTGTCGCGACATTCTGCGCGTCGTTTATTTGGCCTATCGCGTCTACTTGATCAGATAAAGACATATCGCTGAAATTACCAGTATCGCTCTGGCTTGCTTCGTCTCCATCAGCTCCGCCCTGATTAGTTTGATATGACGGCCCGAAAACAGCGTTGGCCGGGGAACTTGGCGAACCTAAATTCTTTGGCGCAAGAGCATTCATAGACAGGTTTTTGGGAGAATAGAACGTAGGAGAAAATGGAAATAGGTTATTCATATGTCTGCCTGTTTGCGCGATTTCTCAAAAGCCCTGTATCAAGCGTCATGGGCTCTATATCTACGTTGTGCAGCTCTATCAGGTCCTTAAGCCGTTCCGCTTCGTAGATAACGTAGTTAGAGGGCATAATAGGGATGTCGGCGGCTATCTTTACCGCCAAATTATATTTAATGGTCTCCATATAGCTGGAGGGGAGCTGTATTGTGTCGTTCTGGCCTAAGTCACTGTGACCAAGAATAATATTGTCCAGCTCCCATGAATGAAGCATTTGATTCAATGCAGACAGGGCGTCAGTCACCTCCTCTGCAGAGAGGGTTTGGCCCGTTGCGGTCATCCCAATCAAGCGAGCGGCGTCATTAATCATAGTGAGAGCTGTTGTCATGCTTTACTAACCTTGACATGGTTATAAAAATGTGGGTGGCACCCTTAGGTAAATGTAAATAAATACAAATACTTAATGGATGTCACCCTTTAGGTTAGGCTGTGCCGCTTACACGCATTGCCAAGCGTGGATCAATCGTCTTCACCCCATAGAGGACATCAAGACGATAGGTAGAAACGTCTGTAGTGACGTTATAACCAGGGATCACACGAACATTCATACCCTTGTAGGACTGACGCCCCACTTCGACCGCGCCTGGAGGCGCAACCATGGGTACTGTTGCCAGAGTAAAGGCGTTTTTGTGGAACACCATATTCTGACGATATGCTGTGGAAGCCGTACCTTTTACGACAATTGCTTTATTATCGCCAATATCTGCCGATACTGTCTGCTGCGCACCAGAAGGAATGGCCGCCGGAGACATTGTAAGCGTAATAGCGCCAGCAGTGTCACTGATAGTATTAACAACAGTAAACTCTTTCAAGAAATCCAGAGTTTCCTTTGTTACAGGATTGACTGCGTATACATCAGCAATTGTAAACACATCACCGGCGTTCAATGTAACCGCACCGGACGTCCAGCCATCAGTAATCAGTGTCTGAGTGTTGGTGTCCCTTGAGGCATCCCAAGTTGTTCCTTGAGCCGCACCATTGGTGAGTGGCGTACCTGCATGAGCGCCAACTGTGTGAGTTGCGGTATTCTGCGTCATATAAGTGTCGAATGTCGCAATCTTACCGATCTCACCTTCGCGATAAGCCGGTTTGTTGAGAGTATCGTTATATAACGTCTGCGCTCCACCAGCCAAACCCCAATGATCCGCGGGCGACAAAACGCCGCAACGCATATCTTGAGGAACGGCATATTCATCCATTCGCTGCGCCGCGAGAGAATAATCAGCGAAAGAATTGATAGTCTGCCCAGGGGTTCCAACCCAATTAGGGACATCCTTGTAGAGTGCATGCAAGTCAACATCAATCTGGTTGGCAAGCTGGATCATGGCGGGTTTGATTACACGCCGTGAAAGTTCCTTGATATCTAACGTCAACTGCTTAGAAGTAAACGCGAAGTCAACACCTTTCTGCTTGTCAATAGTGAGCGATGTCTTACCTTCTGATACGTCCTGGGCGGAAGCTGTCGCCCCGTCACGAACTGTAAAGTCAGTCGGCCTTTCAATGGTTATCGTATCACCAACGGTGTAGCCGTTGATGTTCTTGTTAAATTCGTCTTCGTATCCACGAAAGACTTTCTTTCCCATGACAAGTTCGTTGTCAAGGATGGCCACCGCCGCTTTAGCGATGATGTCCGCGGTTAAATGCCTATTGGCCATGATAATCTCCGTCTAAGGGATCGGTCCTGCCTCACGGCGGTCCTTTCCTTGGTTAAACTTTGTAACCCAGGTCCTTTAGGAAATCGTCGGTTTCAAAGTTACCGTCGTCTTCCTCTTCTGTCTTTCCTTTCCGGGATTGGATCGGATCGGGGGCCGTGGGTAGTTTCTTGGGTTTTGGCGTGGAGAGTTTTTGCTCCAGCCGTCCCATTGCCTTGGCTTGTGCGATAGGTGATTGCATGTTCGCAATCTTTGCGGCCTCATCGGGATTACTTCCAAGATAGTAGGCAATCTCACCGGCGTTATCGCTGTCCATCAAGGCTTCCGCCATGTGTTCAGATACCGGTGTGTCTGCGTTCCATACGTCGTCGAAATCATCGTATTTTTCACGGGTGTCATCCAGCTTGTCTTCAAAGCTGAGTACCTGCTCATTACGTTCGTGAATTCGCTTTGCCTCCATATCCCGCTTACGCTCTTCATCAAGCGCTTTACGGGCGTTGAACGCAGCCTTTTCAGCGACGAACTCTATGTGATCTTCGAAGTCTTCCTCTTTGGGCTCGACTAAGGGCGGGCTCTTCGACTTTTCAGCCAACCGCCGCTCTAATTCGCGTTTCTGCCAAGTGAGTTGCTGTATGCGCTTCCGGGCGGATTTGCCCTTTCGCGGTTTCTCTTCTTCTGAGGGGGCTGATTCCTCTTCTTCAACCTCGACTTCTTCCTTTTCAGGTTCGATCGTTGCGGACTCCTCGTCCGTTACCTGAGTTTCCTCAAGTTCTTCATCTTCTAACAATGTTGCGCTCCTTTAAAAGCGTGGGAATGCGCCGTTTATCCCCGGCGAGAGGGACTATCCGTCGAGTGGACGGGTAAGCTCTTTTTCTTTGAGTTCGATATCCAGAGCCTTTTCCTCTAGATCCAGAGTCCTGGACTGCTCCTCTTCAGCAGCCGTCTTGGCTATCATGACCAGCTCTGCCTCTTCTTTTCTGGCCATAGCGTCAGCTCGTCTTGCTTCTGCCTGCGCCTTTTCAGCATCCGCAACCTTCTGCTGGATTTCCGCTATTGCCGCCTCCTGCTGCATTTGCAGCATTTGCGCCTGCTGCTGTTCTTCGGGTGTCGGAATAGGTTGACCGTTCTCGTCAAGCTCCCTGTCTTCATCTTCTATGATTCCGGCTGGAATAATCTTCTTAAGCCGCTCGGCAAACTCTTGGGCTCCTGGCCAGTCCATTGTCTTGGCAATAAGATCACCAGCCACTTGTGCGGCTGCGGGGAAGGCGCTGACAAAGCCCATAAGCGACTCTCTTGCCTCCTCTCGCTGTGTGGAGAAGGAGGGGCCGGTCTTAACAGAAACATCATAGTGGCCTTGGGCAAGATTGAGGATATTGCCGTCTTTGTCTTCCTGATAAAGGGTTACAAATTCTTCGCTGTCATCCGCGCCCAAAATACGCACTGTGCGCTCGGTGTCATAGATGCGGGGTATCATATCTATCAGTATCTTACCGGCATAAGTTAATGCTCTGCGTAAGTTATCCGCATATTGGAATGTGCCAACATCTCCTTGGCGCTCGCGTGCCATGATAGCCTTGCCGCTTTTCTCTTGGCTCGATGCGCCTAAAGAGCTGTCATAGATACCTGTCACAGCCTTCATGTCATCTGAAGCTGTCGCGGTTTCCTGCAACATACCCGGCGAGATACCGGCCATGGGCTCTCTAGAGGGTGGCGGCGCGGCGGGATCGGGTTCATAGACTAAATAGGGGCTGTTCTGCCTGTTGGCGTTCTGCCAGTGGTTCTCTAGGCCCTTAATTTGCTTCTTAGTCACTATAAACGGCGCTTTAGGTGCGAGCGCAACTGCCTCTGTGGATGCTGACCGCCAGTAGTTATACATTCGCTGCGGATCTTTGGCGTGGCGGATCAGGCCGCTCCTGACCACCTTCTGACCGATATGCGTCTCGTCTCCGATAACCGATACGATAGGAATAAACTTAGACGGGAACTCTACCGGGCCTTCAAGGATTTCGCTCCCGCTCATAAGCATGAACTCTACGGTATTCGTCTCCACGACCTTTTCCCGCACAATCTCAATACCGCTTTGTTCAAGGGCAATACGGATTTCCTTTGTGAGAGGAACAACGCGCTTGTCAGGCAACAAGCCCATGGTTTGCTTTTTGGGCTTCTTGTACCAGTACTCAGCGACCCTGATTTTCTCCTCTTCACCGTACCAGCGATTAAGATAGGATTCTGTGTTGTCTGTCTCAAAGCTGCTTAGCGTGGCTTTAGGGTATTGTTCCTTAAACTCCTCCTCCGTCACGTACTGGCTGACAAAGCAGTATTTGGCGTCTTCCTTGGTAAAATCCCGTGCGTCTGGGTCCCAAATAACTGACGTATGGTCGGCAATCCGCTTGATCTTGATGTCCAGCTCGAACGGGTTGATTGCTCCGTCCTCTGTCGTAATAAAAAAATGCCCTATCCCGCAGGAAGCCGCGCCGTCTGCTGCCGTCTCGTACGCTATGGAGGCATCTGAGCGGTCCTCAATACTGCGAATAAGCCCTGTATAGACCTCCGCTATCTTTACGTCCGCGTCTTCTGTGGCAATTGTCTTGATTGACGGGGAGTTCAACCGGATATCATTGATAACCTGGTTGATAAACTGAGGCATCCTGTTAATCGTCAAGCAAGGGCGGCCTTGGCGCTCGTTTATGACTTCCTGTGGCCACTGGTCCCCCACCTTGAACTCAAGGTCTTCAATCATCTCCTTCTGGTTCTGTAGATCGAATGAATAGGCACGCTCAAAGCGCTCTCTTGCCAGTTTTAGTTTGTCGCTCATCAACTACCCATCCATCCGCCGACCGCGTAATTCTCTTGTTGGGGCGGTGTGTATACTTCTTCAATCTCAAAGCCTGTTGCAAACGTCATAAATGAGTCCGCTCCATGGCTAGCCTCATCGTGTCGCGGTTTATCCCTGAAGATTCCGTGCTTGTCGTCGAATTCTTTGCGGTAGTTATCGAGGTGACGAACGCCTTGCGCACATTTCACTTCATCGAACCAGCAGGAGGGGAGTTTTCCCCTTGCCGCATCAATAGCCGCCAACTTGACTGACACCCGCTTGACGACTTCGAACTTTATCCCAAGGTCTGCGGCTATCTGCTTGCGGGTTGTCGCCTCTTTGCCGAGGTTTCTAACCTCAAGGTCGTGAGGGCCGTAATGAGTGCCGTAAACATACCCTTTGTCATCAAGCATCTTCTTGTAATATCCAAAACCTTCCCCTGAAAATTCGTAATAATCTATGAATCTGTTCTCCAGCCCCACCCGCTGGTGAAACCAGATGGTCATGTTGTCCCCCATACCCAGATCCCAGAATGTATTGACCGGCAGACTTGCCTCATAGGGAACGCTGCATATTTGCCCGTTCTTACGTACCGTTTGCATTTGCTTCGCAAAATATGCGCCTTCAATAGACGCCTCGAACGCCTCATCGGGGGTAGAGGGGAATTCCCGCTTCATGTCATCCCCCTGTTCCTCAGATTTCTTGAAATACCAGTTCTTCTGCTCCTGGGTCAGTTGAATGCCTTGCTCGTCCTCTAGCGCGGTGAAATACTCCTGCATGGTTGAGGGTATCGATATATCCCCCGCCAGCACATATCGCGGCTCTTTGTACCAAGGATAAAAATGGAACTTAAAATCCATTCTCGTAAGCTCGGCCCCGCTATCATTCAGCTTGCGCGCCTTTTGGCACATGTCAAAGAACTCTCCCTCGGTTCCCTCTGCTGTGGATTCTATCCAGACTTTTGACCCTTCATGGACCGTATTAAGCGCGCCCGATTTGATTTCTTTGGCCTTCTCTGGATATTTCGCTGAAATCTTACCAAGTTCAGAAATATGTAATAATTGATATGTCCCCGACCGTAGGCTCGTGCCAACTCGTATACTTGAACCGTTATCAAATGAGAGTTGCTTGGCGCTGTCCTGCTTTGCTGCGATACCCGATTTAAGCGGGGCGTCCATATTCTCGTAAGCGAACTTGATCTTCTTAGTAAAAAAATCCTCGGCGTCCTCCCTGTTATGGGCTATAACACCGGCGTTTCTATCATCTAGAAAAATGCATTCATCAAGTTCAATAAGCTGGATCAGAGTAGTAAATCCCATCTGCCGGGCCTTTAAGATAATGTCCTTACCGTGTTGATTGTCGTAGAAGTGATTCTGTGTCTCGTTCATACGGAACGGTATTCTGTTTCCCTGCTCGTCCTGGATTGTGTAAAGGTTATTGAGCCGCCATTTCTGGTCTGTGAATAGCTCTAGGTCTTCGTCACTTATTTGCTCTTGCACGGATTAGATCCATTAGGTTGCCCTTATGCTCAACCTCTGATTTGTCTGTAAACATTGCAAGGTGTCTCCCAAGCAGCTCTAGGCCCTTCATGCGGTCATTCATCTTGATCTTGTGGGTATATTCAAGCTCGTGAACATAGTCGTCGTCATCGCTGTTTCCGGCTTCCTTGCGAGTGGTTACTATTTCGGCCCCCGCCAATGCTAAAGCGATATCATCCGGCAGATCCTCGATACTCGTCAGGTTGTTCTCAGAAAACAATTTGCGAAGATCGGCAAATGCGACTCTTGCCAACCCCTCAATCACCATGTCCTGTGTTACTTCCGTACGCTTCTGGCGCTCTGCCATACGCTCGGCTACCTTTTCCTGAACCTTAACATTACTTAACAGGCGCGATGCCTGCTGAGATGCTGTTTCTTCACTGTACCCGGCCCGTATAGCGGCTTGCGTGGCGTTCAGGTCAATCAGATATTCGTCAACGAACAAAGCCTGCTGGTCATTAAGACTCACGACACCCTCTCCCTAAACGTAATCGTCTCCTGCCGTATCCGCCCGGCTGCTGTGGTGACAGTCATAGTGATTGACCCGCTTGTTCCCTGTATCCAGATAGTGACGGCGGTTGTTGTATTAGAGCTGCTTGTCAATGTGAGGCTATCCGTTACGTAGGTGACTGAGGAAATGGTGTCTCCGTTTAGCCATGCCTTCCAGTCTATGGTGTAATCAAGCGTCTCGTCTTTGTCTTGATATGCGTAGTAGCTGCCGGTCCTGTCCTTATGAAATGGCCGCATATTAAATCACCAGTTTTCTATCTTCTGCGGGGGCGGTTAGTGTGCGGCTTTCTCTTTTAATAAACAGCGTTCGCTTGCCAGCTGATGGCGGCACAATCGCCTCACCTATGTTGTACCCGTCCGTAATGATTTTGCTGGCGGAATGCCCGTAGCCCTCTGTGATTATTGCGCTCATGTCGTCCTCGTCACAGAGGTTGGTGTGGTGGCGTCATTCAGAGTAAGGGTTGCGGCTGTAGTTGAGCCGTCCAACCTCTTAACTGTCATTGTCGTGCCGGAGATGGATTTCTCTGTAAGCATTTGCTGGACAAGGAAGAGTAACTGGCTCAGGGTTGGGGCTGCTCCGTCTGCCGCGTAACTCTCTGTCAGGGCAGTTGTGAGTATGTCTGCAGCGCTGATGTTATTTAAGGCCGCTATCAATCCTGGTACGTCGTCCGTCTGAAGTTCATTCGTATCAGCAAGGATTGTCGCAAGAGTGGCCGGGAGAGTTGTCCCCGTATCTGTTAGAATGCTGTCTACGTTCGTATCTACGGTTGCTAGAGCTGATGCTGTCGCCAGGGATGACAATGCTCCACTGTTGGGGAGGTTGTCTGTTACGGCCTTAATCCCGTCAGCAACGGTGTCTACCGTGTCCACCTTCCCTTCAATCGTTGTCAGTGTTCCTGGGATATTGTCTGTTTGCAGCTCGTTTGTGTCCGCCTCTATGTCCGCTACGGCCTTACCAAGAGTCCCCGCTGTCGTATGGCCTGAAAGAGCTTCGTCTAATACCGCGTCCGCTATTGTGGCCGCTGTAGGTGCATTACTAATTGCTGCCAGGATATCAATCGTATCTCCGACCGCCATTGTGAAGATACCGGGATCTGCAGAGAGGGTTACTGTTTTCGTCGAGCCCACATAATCAGAAATACTCCCAACAGCCTTTTGGGTGGACGTACTCTGGTCCGTGACAATAACTACCGCGCCGTTATAGGCGTCGTTGTCTGAGCTTCCTGCCGTCAGGGTGAAACTTGTCTGGCTTGAGAGAGAAGCGATTGTTGTACTTTGCAGGAGCTGTGGAGGTGTTCCCCCTGCCCCTGTTGTCCATGCCGCGTCTCCTCTGTCCCTGATAGCTTCCAGACTGTCTGTGGAGGTATTAAACGTGCCTCCCTGGATATCGTTTAGTTTTCCGTCCAGTGTTGTCGAGGTGTCGACAAGAATTGCGTCTACATTGGTGTCAATGGTGTTAATCTTGCCGTCAAGAGTGGTGCTTGTATCTACTAGGATAGCCGCTGCGTCCGTCTCTGTGTCGGTAATGGCCTTCCCTAAGCTTCCTGCCGTACTATGTCCAGACAGCGCCTCGTCAAGCACCGCGTCTGCTACAGGGTCAAGCGAGTATAATTCTATTTCCAGGGTGACCGGAGCCATTCCCGCGTGGGTGACGTGGAACACCATTTGTTCAGAAAGGTTACCAGCCCCTATTGTCATATCCTCATCAAGTAGAAGCTCATAAACACCTGGCATATTTGTGGCGTCAGTCTCATTGATTGTTGGCGTCGTCATTGCCGCCGCCGCTGCCCCGTTTCTTGACCGGTAAACAGTGAAGCTTGAAAGAGCTGTTTCTCTTGTTGTGAAATCTGTGGCGTCAACTGCAACGAAGTAAACATACTGGTCAGTTGTGCCGCTAAGAATCTTCATACTCTATGCCTTTGCAAACGATGCCGCGCAGCCAGCCTGGTTAGCGGAGCCGGTAAGTGTGGCTGTAACTGTAAGTGGCGTTGATGCACTTGCTGTTTCTTGCGCCGCACCCGATTGAATGAGGTCCCCCTCAATCGTCTCCTCATAACCCTCTGTCACACCCGCCCAAGACACTGTTGGACCGCTGGTTGCCGTGCAGGCTGCAAAAACAAATCCGCCTGCCGTCGTGTTGAGATCGAGGTTTAAGGTGCTTGAAACTCCGCCAGTGGCGGTTGCGGTAGCGGTTGCAGCGACATTTAAGGACCTGCACCAACCTATGCCGCACCGCGTGGTAGAAGCATCGAACGTAACCTCTATCGTGCCTGTAGTGCCCGTTGGTACTGCTGCCCACCATATCGATACCGCGCTTGTTCCACCGGTATCAACGATTTCAGTCGCTGTCACACCGGCAACCGTTACGCCTATAACAACCTCTGTGCTGTCCCGCTTAACAACAGCAACGCCTATGTATCTTGTACTGTCCGCCGCCCCTAAAGTTTTCCCGGTAAATGAGTAGACGTCACTTGAGGAGCCATCAACATCGCTCCCCAGAATAGTCCCTGACGCATCGGGACTCCCTCCCCCTGTGTCTGGTACTATCTTAAAGAGACCTGACAACCAGGGGTCCAGGGGCGAACCTGGGGCCAGATTAACCATTACCTGGCTTGCCTGTTTATTGTTCGCCGGTGAACGTTTTCATCCCAGATTTCATCCAGGATAGCCTCGCCGTTAAGACGGATAACCGCCCGCGTCCATACGCTCTCAGGATTCTCTGTCAGGAAGAACTGCCCGCCAGTCGGAGGATTATTAAGGTCCCGCGCTGTCTTGACCGCTATTCGTGCGCCATCCTGTGCAAAACCGAGAAAGCTAAAGACATGTTTCTTCGTGTCGCCGAAATCAAAGAGCTGGTGGTCATCCCGCTTGAGCGGGACGTTTGCATACTTCGTGATAATTTCAGTTTTGGTCATTCACCCATTCCAGGTAATAGCCGCCCCTGTAGCGGGACTTGATAATTAGATTTGTCTTTCTGAGTTTTGCCCTTAGGCTGGATATGTGGCTTGTCAGGACAGTCTTCGTAGACTCTATTGCCTCCATGCCATCCGCTACCGTCACCAGCCTTCCTACAGGATAGGCCATGTATTTGAGCAACATGCTTTCCTTGGGAGCGAGGTTGACCTTGTCCCCGTCTACAAATGCACACTCATTCTTGAAGAACATCAGACGACCAGATACCGGACCGTCACAGAGAGGGCATTTGTGCATGTGGTCCCCAATAAAAAAGGGCCACCCCGAAGGATGGCCCTGATTGTGTCTTTTTCTGATAGAGGGAGACTGAACCCTGAGCAGATTTGGTAGTATCGAGCTACATCCCCGTGAAGGGAATGCCAACTATCCTCTGTTCGTCACTCAGAAGTTGGCCCGGACCCTGTCCGCTTCTAATCCGCATGGTACTCTACTAGTTACGCTACTGTGAAACCGCAAAAGCGGCTATCCCAAAGGACGTATCCTAAGGGTGTAAAGGTAATAAATTTATCTGAAAAAAGTCGCTAGTGCGTAAACCTGCCTTGCGATTTTAGAAGAATATCCCTTCAATGGAGTAGTTGTCAATTAAAAAATCGAACAAACCGTGAATCTGTCAATATGTGGGGCGTCGCCAGCCCTTCACTATACAATATTCATGCAGGGCCTTACCAAGGTTACGCCTTGCCCAGCCATGATACTTGTGCCTGCTTCTGTCACATTCTCGCATGGTTTTCCCAAAGTGAACGATATCCAATACAGCGGCATGGTGGAAGTTTGGCCTTTTCTCCGGCCTCCCTGCCCAATCAAAGTAATCTTTCACCAGGTCGGAATTGCGGGTGTCGTTCTTGTTTGTCCCCGGCTGATAGTCTGGCTCATACATCATAATATGGCCCCCAGCACGTCCCGTTAGATATCGGAAAACAAAGTCTATTTCTTTCATAGCTTCTCTTTCATCCTCAGACAGGCTATCAAATAGCTTGGCCAGCCACGCGGACCTCTGGGTAGTGGTGAGAGACTTATCACCGGTTATACGCACCTTGTAGGGTACGGTTTCTTCGCGGGCTCCTGTATACGCTACTTTTTTACCCATAATCTCCCCTCAATCTCTTTGGCTTAGACTTCTTTCTCAGGTTCAATTATCCTTGGCAGCGTCTTCAGTCTGGTGGGGCGGCTGCTCCACTTATCCCCCAGCCAGCGGTAAGCGGACAGCCTGAATTGAGGCTTCGGGGTATCCTCCATATCGTATCCGATAAACTGCCACTTTTCGCCGCTATGTAGAAACTCAAAACCCTCTTGGTAAAGGTGGCTGTAATGGGCATAGAACAGTGAGGAGATAGCCTGCTTGCGCTGCTCCTCTGACAAGGTTCCCCCCCTGATAAGCGCCACAAGTTCCCCGACCGTCGTCTTGTTGGGGTTCTCCACTACGCCGTCGAGGAGCCGATACCATTTGGGAGGATCTTCCCCCGGCACAGGGACATAGGTAGCCATAGCCTGCGCTGCCCGGTCTGTGAGCTTTTCAAGCTCGTCAACCTTCTCGATTAAAAAGCGGGTGCCATAATAGATATCCCCCGCTATTTCCTGTGCTTGGTCTTGTACGCTTAATTCACTCATTTCTCCTCCTCCAGTCTATTAAGGTTCTCTAGTGCTTCTGTTAGGATTTGCTTGGCAGTGGTGATGCACCAGGATTTGGCAAGCTCCTCCGTTCCAAATACCTCTGTCGCAAGGTATTGCTCATCCGACGCAACACTCCCCGCCCAGAACGGAGGATGTTCCTCTACGCTCAAGTTTAATTCCGGGGCAAATTCAAAGTTCCAGAATCCGCCCATATGCGACGGTAAAAATTTCCATCCCAGCTTGTTCTGTTCAGTCATTGACCTGCTCATATGTTGCCTCGAATATGTCTGGCTTGCAGGGATAGTGTTCGTCGTTCACGCCTTTAATAATCCAGTCGCCGGGCTGTGCTGTCATGTCGCCCTCAAGGGTGTGGATTATTAACGTGTCGTTTTTTCCAAACTCAAAATCTCTGCGCATTTTGGCAAGGAAATTCATTAGCCCCTCGCTCGTCGGTCCTCTCATTTCCTCCGTTGGCAGTTGATACGCCTCAATAACTACTGGCTTCTTTCTGAATTTAGGCATCCACTATCTCCACATCGTTAGTCATAAGGTACTTCCCCCATCAGGATTCCGTCATATGTCGCCCCTAGAAATACCTCTATGATGTACATTGCCTGAGACACTGAGGAGGCTTTTAGACGCCCGCAATATTCAATGCCTTCAAGGGTGTATGTGTAGAGGTAGGTGTTCATTGTTTGCCGTTTTGAATGTCTGTCATCGTCTCTCTCTATTGCTCTGCTATGAACCGGGACTTCTCGCGCTCTATCAGGGCGTCTAATTCCTTTTTTTCGTCTGGCGTCTCATCTTTACGCAAATCATGAATTACTTCAGGCCACCATCTGAAACTTGGGGGGAGCCTGTCAGACAGGAAGTATTTAATGTTGTCTATGCCGTTCATTCAGTCACCAGATCTATATCGGGAATGATTGAAGCTGGCTTGAAAATCACCCGGTAGTGAAAAACATCAACGTTCACTGCGTCGACCTGCTCAACAAAAAACGTCACGTTATCTGACAGGCCCAAGAAGTGCTTTTTATAGTCCGTAGGCCCCGTCTTACATGTCACCGTGAGCCGCCGAGCCTTGTCCCTATTTCCCAGCGAACATAGCCCCTCAATGGTCAACATGTAGCTATCAGTAATGCCGTTGTAGAATACAACGCGACGATTAATCTCAAACTGATCTGCTGCAACCGAGAGATTGCGAGACGCTATGTCCGCATCGCGCTCACAGGCAGCCAGAAGTCCGGCGCAAACGATTAGCAATACAGCTGTTTTCATATATTTTATGGTGCGTGTCATCCTGTCCTCTCTTTCAGTTCTCCTAAAACATTGAGCTTCTTGATTGCAGGGTCCAGCAGCTTCCATTTTTTCAACACTGCTGTCTCAAAATCCCTCTCAAACGTATCTTTGATGAACTCGGAATCTGTGCGAAGTGTCGCAACGCCGTCACTCACCCGCTCTAGCCTCATAGGATACAGCCAGGCTCTTGCCTGCCCTCTATTCTCCCAGTTTTTAAGGATATCGTCCCACACCCCGCCGTTCACGCCGTCCGCCACTCGTGCATTCAGATTTTCTGGTATTGGTTGATATTCTTGATAAACTCGGTTGCCCAGAAACCTATCCGCTGGCATCGGCAATCTTTTTCCTTTGTTGGCCAAGACATACCCTTTCAGGCCCAAAATTATTTCCTCTGGCTTCTCTCCAACCGAAATCAGTTTGTCAAACTCACACCTTGCCTTATCAAGAAGCTTTGGCTTCCCCCCTCTATCAGGATAAAGTATTTCGAAATCCCCCCAGCAGGGGGGGCTTGGGGGGGTTATTCCTTTCCCTTCCTTTCCCTTCCTTTCCTCAGCGGAGCCCTCATTGATCACTCCATGAGTAATCAATGAGTCTTGTGGCTCCTTACATAACCCTTTGATTTTACTTGGAGTTGGTCTGCTTATAGTTTGGTGCTGTGTGAACTTTACGACTTTTCCATATTTTTTTCCGTCAGAGCCATCAAACAACGCCACATACCCAATTCTTTCTAGAGAAATGAGGCTGTCATGAACGCTCATGGAGTCCTCACGGAGCGGAAAACAACTTGCTTGGATTAGTTTGTGGTTTGCCTTGAAGAAGCCCTCATCATCTGCCTGATTTAATAGGGCTGCTGCGAGCATGTGGGTCTCAGGTGGAAGTTCGCTTAAGTCTTCGTGTTGCCAGAATTCCGGCTTGATCGTACGAATACGCGCCATTAACCCACACACCTTACGTTCTGCTGAAATCTGGCAAAGGCTTGGCGGGCGTCATTGTCTTCCTGTTGAAGCTCTGGGAGCCCTATCTCCATGCCGTCAAATCTTGCCCATTCGGGCCACGTAGCCGTTACCTTTGGCCAGAGTGGGGGCTTGTTTTCAGCAGCAAGGGCGCGACGTTCGCTTAATCTATCCTCGTACCCTTCTGGGCGCTCCCAATCGCCTTGAGAACGGGCCCTGGTGGCCACGTGGGTGGATATCCTTAAACTTCTTGCTATTTTGTGTAGAGCCTCGTCCGTTGTTTCATAACGTCGCTTGAGTTCTGCGATTTGAGTTTTTTGAAATGCTGTCCGTTTCCAACCATACTTATCGCGCCACCGAGCAACGGTGCCATCGTTGCGCCGGATTTTTTTGCCAATCTCTCTTAAAGGCAGGCCCTCTATTTCGTAGAGTTTGCAGGCATATTCGATTTCAGGGGTCATATCTCACTCTCCACCAGTATTTTTGGATAGTTCGCTTCGAACACTGCTATGTTGAATCCCGGAGGGGTCTTGGCGCGTTCTTTCTGCCTGTCAGGGTTGCCGCTTCCCATTTTCCACATCTTCGAGCCATCTACAGGCTCTATGGACTTCTTCTCGGGCATGACAAAACCGTTACCGGCCCATATGCACGTCTTTTTCGTGTAAGCTGCTTCGCGCCGCCTGTCTGGCGGGAGATAGCCGCCATAGTCACATGGGTTAAAGTAGTGGTCCGGCTTGCCGATATGCGAGAGCTTGGAAAACTTGGAGACTGGGTTTTCTATGAAGTAGGGAGCGCCCGACCAACCCCCGGCCCTCCTGCAGGCCTCGAATTGCTCGATGGCATCGCGTAGAAGAATACCGCCCTTTATTGGCCAGTCCCTCGCCCCACTCCCGGAAACATTTGTGCATTCTGGAAATGCACCAAGGAAACAGACCGGCGCAGGTGGTGTCCACCATCTGGCATCACCCCAGACATAATTGATATTGCCTTCCTTGCGCGGCTTTCGGATGGAATGCTGAGTATCTACACAGTAACATTCAATTCCGGCCTCGGCCCAAGGCTGTGCCATGATACCGCTTTCGTCAAAGAGGAAGACGGCGATCAAACCCCCACCTCCCTTATCTCAATCCCATGCTCTGCTTTCATGAGCTTCTTTTTCAGGCGATATACGGGGGTTATGGTGGCCTTGCTTTTCACGTCCTCAACGACGAGCTTTCCTTTTTCCTGATAGGAGAAATCCGCTCTGTATTTGCAGATAGGAAAGCCGTGAGCCGTAAGTTGAAAGGACGGCTGCAGTTCAAGATTGGCGATTATGCCGTGCTGCTTAAGGATTTTTAGCTCAAGGTAACGGTTGCGCTCTTTCTTGCTGTCAAAGCGGATACCGTCCTCCTCTACGGGTATGTTGCGGTATTTTCTCAATCTGCCCTCTTCTCGAAATATTTACAGGCAGGCGAGCCACCAGTAATTGGGGTTGGGCCTGTTTTTGGTAGAGACTCACCGGCAGCGCTTTTAAGTTGCTTGTATTTCTGGCATTGACCCATGGGGTCCTTAGTAGGCTTGAAGTGAGCGCAGCCCTTACATGTGGCTCTCTTGTCGTCACAGGTGCCGGGGAAATGTGCAAAGCAGCCGTGCCGAGCCTTACTGTTAATGTCCGATA
This sequence comes from Pseudomonadota bacterium, assembly GCA_024743055.1. GTDB lineage: Bacteria > Pseudomonadota > Alphaproteobacteria > Sneathiellales > Sneathiellaceae > Sneathiella. Next base: position 1,656 of record JANSXH010000019.1, on the reverse strand, counting down.
GGGGTTGGTCTTCGAATAACATGCTCATCCCCACCCCACTGCCCTAGCGGCCATTTCGATATATTGGGGATAGGCTTTGTGAAACAGGTGTACGAGAGTAGGAACGCCAACTAGGATTGCTGCTTTCGTTTCTATAGAGAAATCAGTCATGATACGTTCCTCATATTCGTCTCAATCTCTTCAATTGCGGGGCCGATTTCCTCAATCAGGGGGGCTAGTTCGTGGAATAAGCGCTTAAGCTCTTCACGTTCATGGTAGGTGACTGTTGTGCCGCCCGGCCCTTTTGGACATTTTGCTTTCTTGAGGGTGTCGAGAAGGCCTATCAAGGCAATGTTGGCGAAGATAATGGCGTCCTCAGCTTCGTTGGCTGGCGCTGGCAGGCCTTCGGATTTGATTTCCCGAAGCATACTCTCTGTAATCAAGGGCCTTCCGAACCCTTCGCTCACATGAGCCTTGTCTAGCGCTAGGGCTTGCTTAACATTTGGCAGAGGCTCGTCGTCTCCGTCACCCCACCGTCTAACCATGCTGGGGGATTTATCGACAACCAGAGCCGCGAATTCAGAACCAAGATTGATACGGGTGCGGTCAATTGCTTCTTCTACAGAACCTGCCTTGCGGGGTTTTAGCGGTCGTCCCATTAGAAAATTCTCCTTACATTCTAATTCACGGTTGTTACGTTTGCCCTTATGTTCGCCTTATGAACTATAAAAGAGACATCAGAAGGCTTGAGCGGATACTGGCGAAACGTCAGGCCAAGAAATCATTTGGCGTAACTTTCTCCATGGTCACTGCTGAAATTCTTCGTAGAATTTCGGGCTTTGGCCTCCGGGTTCCCGATAAATACCTAGACACTGTGGAGTGATCCACGTTGATTGATTGGGCAAATTTGGAGGCGCTGATATCGTTGTCTGTCAGCCAGTTTTCTAACTTCATAGCATTAATGTGCCATAATGGCACAAGAAAAGCAAGTAAAAATGTGCCAAAACGGTCGTGTTCATAATGTGCGGTTTTGGTACAATGCACGCCATGACCAGCTCAATAAAAAAACTTAGAGAAGGCCTCGGCCTGACCCAAGAAGACCTTGCTGAGAAAGTTGGTGTTGTTCACACCACCATCGGCAGGTGGGAAAATGGCCGAGAAGTGAAAAAAAAGTACAGAAAAAAACTGGCCGATGCCCTAGGGGTGGAAATGGCCAACCTGATTTTTGAAGCAGAAGAAATCAGAGCCGCCAAAAAAGTATCCGATACCGTTGCCGTAGAGGTAGATGTAAGCTTCGAAAACGTACCCATTCTAGGTACTGTCGAGGCAGGAAACTATGAAACCGCAGAAAGACGAGAGGGGGATGATGTAGCTTACGTTACATTGCCAATCGATGAGCGCTGCGAAGGCAAAAAACCCCCCCATACACTTCTGGTCAGACAGTGCGCGCTTAGCCCCACCCATCTCCGCCCTCCCCTTTTCCACAAGATGATGGGGTTAGACTCTTTTCGTTTGCTCCAGCCACATCACTAGTGGGAATGGGTGGCTAGACTCATCTGCATGTTTAAACAGACGGGGACAGAGGGCGTATGGGGTACATTCTGTTGATCCCTCTGCACCACCATCAATGGAGTGGTGGTATGGGGGCCCCCCTTTCTCCCTCCGACCACACGGGAT